>NZ_RAPV01000002.1 GCF_003610295.1 Paraburkholderia sp. BL23I1N1 | reverse complement strand
ATCTTCGGCGCGCTATTCTGGTTCGCCATCGCGGGCGGTCCAGGCGCGCTAGGGTTCCGGTCTGGCCAACACGCTCGATGCCATGTGGGGCTACCGCACGCCACGCTATTTGCGCTTCGGCTGGGCCGCCGCTCGGCCTTGACGATGTGCTCAACTGGATTCCGCCGCGCCTCACCGCGGCAAGCTATGCCGTGCTCGGCGACACAACACGCACGGGCGCTGCGTTGCTGGCGCGAACAGGCGCCGCGTTGGGACAGTCCGAACGCCGGGCCGGTCATGGCGTCGGGCGCGGGCAGTCTGAAACGTGCTGATCGCGGCCCCGCGATGTATCACGGCGCGCTGGAACACAGGCCCGACGCTCCGGTTTCGGCCACCCGCGAAGGCCACCCATGTCACGCGGCGTTTGATGCTGGTTGAACGGACGGTCATCCTCTGGCTGGCGGTACTGATTGTGCTGGCCTTGCTGAGTGTGCCGTTTCATGGTTGATCGAATGGCGGGTCGCCACGCGTGATACCGGCATCACGCTCCACGACGTGGTCCACGGCGGCAATCTGCACGAAGCGGCAGAACCGTTACGGCATTCCGTACGCGCAATGGCTCGATCTTTCGACGGGTATCAATCCACACGGCTATCCGGTGCCGCCGGTTCCCACCGATGCCTGGCGCCGCCTGCCCGACGAGGGTGACGGTTTTGCCGCCTGTGCCGCGCGTTACTATGGCGCGCCCGGCGCTGCGTATGTGCTGCCCGTAGCAGGAAGCCAGGCAGCGATTCGCGCGCTACCCTCGCTGCTGCCCCGTGCCCAGGTCGGCATCGCGCCGCTCACGTATAGCGAATATGCGCCTGCGTTCGAGCGGACAGGACATGAAGTCGCGCCACTGGATACGTCGTGGGACACCTTGCCCGACGCGCTCATTCATGTGGTCGTCGTGAATCCTAACAATCCGACTGCGGAGTATCTGAGCACCGACAAAACTGCTGCACTGGCATGCGCAACTCGTCGCGCGCCGGTGGCACGCTGTTGATCGACGAGGCTTTCGCCGATGCGATGCCTTCGGCCTCGCTCGCGGCAAGCACCATCTCGATGGGCTGATCGTGTTGCGTTCGCCGGGAAAATTCTTTGGGCTCGCCGGTGTGCGCGCAGGTTTCGTACTCGCTGCGCCGGTTTTGCTCGAAGCATTGCGTCGCAAGCTCGGGGCGTGGACTGTCAGCGGCCCCGGCCCGACATGCGGTCAACGCCGCATTCGCAGACGAAGCGTGGCAACAGCAGATGCGTACGCGGCTCGATGCCGAAAGCGCCCGTCTGGTGAGTCTGTTGCAGGCACACGGTCTCGCCACACACAGCACGCCGCTCTTTGCGTGGACCGACGACGCGCGCGCCGCCGCGCTGCATGAAGCGTTAGCGCAACGCGGCGTGTGGACGCGGCTGTTCGCGGCATCGGGCAGCGTGCGCTTCGGGCTGCCTGCGAGCGACGCCGAATGGACGCGCTTCGAAGAGAGTTTGCGCGAGGCTGTTCGATGATTCGACTCTCGCGCTTCACCATCGTCGCGGCATTGTGCGCGAGCGTACTGCACGCGCACGCCTCCATTACCGTCACCGACGACACCGGCGCAACCGTCACTCTGCCCGCGCCCGCACAGCGCGTCATCAGTCTTGCGCCGCATGCCACCGAACTGCTGTATGCCGCGGGCGGTGGCGCGAAACTGGTCGGCGCCGTGTCCTACAGCGACTATCCGCCAGAAGCGAAGGAACTGCCGCGCGTTGGCGACAACAAGGCGCTCGACCTCGAACGGATCGTCGCATTGAAGCCCGATCTGATCGTCGTCTGGCGGCATGGCAATGCGCAGCGGCAACTCGATCGCCTGCGCGAAATGCATGTGCCGTTATTCTTCAGCGAGCCGCATCATCTCGACGACATTGCCGTGTCGCTGACGAAGCTCGGGCAATTGCTCGGCACTTCGCCGAGCGCCGACGCAGCGGCGGTGGCATACCGTCAGGACATCGCACGATTGCGCGCGCAATACACGAGCCGGCCGACTGTCAGTGTGTTCTATCAGGTGTGGGATCAACCGTTGATGACGCTCAACGGCGACCATATGGTCAGCGACGTAATTGCGTTATGCGGCGGACGCAATGTGTTTGCGAAACTCGAACCGCTGGTGCCGACCGTCTCCACCGAAGCGGTGCTCGCCGCGAATCCGGAAGCGATCTTCACCGCCGCACCTGGCGCGACGCATCCGGATACGCCCCTGCCGCAACTCGATACATGGCGTGCGTGGCCGAGCCTGAAGGCGGTGGCGAACAACAATCTATTTGCGATCGACGGCGATCTGATCAACCGGCCGGCGCCGCGTATTGCGCAAGGGGCGAAGCAGATGTGCGAAGACCTGGATCTCGCGCGCTCGCGAAGGAAAAGCGGCGCGCAGTGACGCCGCTGCGAAGGTTGTGAAGCGGGAAGTGCCGCGTTAGCGTGAGACGGCATCTGCCCGCTTGAACGGCCAGTGCTCGAATTCGGAAAGCCGCAACCGATAGCGCGCGACATTGCCCAGATACAGTTGATCGAGATCGGACTGGATCGCATCGACAAACGAAGATACATCGGCCGCGTCCACCCGATCCTGCGCAAACGTTTCGACCTCGCCGCGCGTGCCGACAAGGCCGGCGCGAATCACTTCCTGCACCACCTGTATCAACGCGTTGCGATACTTGAGACGGAACGCGTCCGGCTCGCCGATCGATTGCCGAATCGCCAGATAACGCTGACACGAGCGCTCGTACGCCCAGATAAAAACATCGCGCAACAACTCGACGCGATTGGTTTCGTACACGCCGAGCGTGCCGTCTACATAGGCTTTTTCGGGAACGTCGATGAACGACAGCGGACACAGATTCTGCCGGATCAGCGGGATATTCGCGGTCAAACGCGAGACCCGCTTGTTGACGTCTTCGAACGGCTGCAAATACGGCAGGTGCACCATGCCGAAGAAGGCCTGCTCGAAGGGATCGTCGATCTGGGCGGCCTTGTTCAGCACCGCCTCGAAGCACTCCGCGATCTGCTGCGGCACGGCGAGCGGAAAAAATACCGTGCCGCTGATCTCCACTTCGCGCGAGCGCAAACGGCCGCTGGAGAACGGGTCGGACATCAGGTTGTCGGAAAGAATCGCATGAAGGTTCAGTACGGTGAACCGGTTGAAGCCCACTTCGTCCGCGCTCTCGACGATCATTTCGATCGCGGCCTTGTGATTCAGGATCATCTGCGTTTCCTGGGCGTCCTTGCCTTCGGCAATGTGCCCTTGCTCGATCAGCCGTACTGTATCGAGCCGCGTGTACGTATTGCCCTCGAGCCGCGACGACGCCCACGACAAATCGATCAGAAGCCGGCTCATGATGTCGCGCGCGTAGGTACCGGCCGGCCGTATATCCGCCGACGTGCGCCCCCACTCATGCAGACGCACACGCTGCGCTTGCGATAAATACATGTCCTGATTCGGACGATAGCGTTCGAGAAACGCGCGGTTATAGCCGACCGGCCGGCGCTCGTGCAGCGGCCTGTTCACTTCCGTACGCACCTCGAGACCCGCACTCGATACGGGTACGTAGGCCTCACCCGAGGTGCTTGCACCAACGATAGCCTGTGCGGGTAAAACAGCCGCGCTGGAAGCGGCAACCTGCTTGTAGGCCACTGCGCGACCCGCGCCTTCCGAGATGATCCGGCCCGCTTCGAGCAATACGTCGAGGCGACGTTGCAGCGTACGGCGCTGCATGGGATGGCAACGCGTGGCAAGTGCCGATGCCAGCGCGCGTATGCTCCGCCCCTCGGCGCTTGCAGCAATAAGCTGCTCGATCAGATCCAATTCTTGCTTGATGCCATTGCTGTTCATGCGCGCCACCCCAAGGTCCATGTGTCGCGATAAATCTTAATCGCGACACTTTCCCTTGAAATTGTGACATAAAACGCGCTAATCGCGACACTATTCATGGCAAAATTTGTCACGATTTCCATTTTCGCGATATATCTTCTGAAAAAGTGTCACGAATAAAACTGGGACTAACGCAATTCAGGGGAGACGGCAAGCGCCAAACCCGGCCCCTCTCACGCATTCCACCTCACCAACGACCACTGCTGCGCCTCCCCCTCCCTGCGCAGCCAGACAATCCCGGTCATGTCCAACGACCAGCGCAGACAGCGTTCCAACGGCACGTCCAGCACCAGCGACGCGATCGCCCGCATGACCCCGGCATGCGTGACCACATAAGCCGGCGACAACTCACGCGTCTGCGCGAACGCGTCGAACCACGCCCGCACCCGTGCGACGAACTGCGCGACGCTTTCACCGCCATGCGCTCGCGCGTGGTCGAAGTTGGCCGCCCAGTCGTCGAGCAACTCACGATCGATCGCGTCCCAGCGCTGCTGCTCCCAATCTCCGAAGTTCATCTCCTTCAGACGATCGTCATAACCGAGCGCGCAGCCGAAATCGTTCGCCATCGCAGCGGCGAGCGCCGAGCAGCGCATCAACGGACTCGATATGAACACGCGCGGCGCCGGCACCTGCAACGTGGCGAGTTTCAATGCAAGCGCGGTCGAGGATACTTCCGCATCCTCGACAAGCGCGACGTCGCTCTGGCCGTAGCACACGCCCGCATCGAGCGCGACGGCGGGATGACGGATCAGTACGATATCCATGCAAGCCCCAGCAGATAGATGCTCAATTCAAGAATCTGTTGTGCGAAGCCCAGGCAATCGCCGGTGTAGCCACCAATACGTCGAACGAAGTAACGGCCCATCACAAACCGCAGCGCGGTGAGCACGGCGAAGGCCGCGCCTGCGAAGCGCCAATCCGGCAAACCGGGACCATTCGGCCAGAGCAGCAACGGCAAACCGAACACCGCTGAGCAGAGCAACGCGGAACCGCTCAAACGTTGCGCAACGGGTTTGGCTTTGCCTTCGGCGCGCGCATAATCGAGCGTCGCCAGATAGCTGATTGCGAATACGCGGCTCGCGGCATGCGCTGCAATCATCAGACTTGCGGCGCCCATCGGCGGCAATGCGGCGAGCGTTTGCCACTTCAGTGCTAGCGCGATCACGAGCGCGATGGCGCCGAAAGCACCGATGCGCGAATCATGCATGATGCGCAACACGTCCTCGCGCGTATAGGCGCCACCGAACGCATCGACGCAATCGGCAAGTCCGTCTTCGTGAAATGCGCCGGTGACCAGGAGCGACGCCGCCATTGACAGCAGAACCGCTACACCCGCTGGAAAGACATACAACGCCGCGAAATAAACCAGCGCGCTCAGTCCGCCGATCAACAAACCGACTAGCGGAAAATAACGCGCTGCCGCATTCAGATAGTGCGGCTCATAGCCGACCCAACGCGGCACCGGCACGCGCGTGAAATAGCCAAGCGCCGTGAAGAAATAGCGCAGCTCCGCGAGCGGGTTCATGAACGAGCCGGGTGCGCGCTTCTGAATGACCGCGCTTCGTATAGGAGATCAAGCATCGCGATTCGCCACACCGGCCGATTCGAAGCTCGCCATTTCGTTGACGAACGCCACCGCCGCGCGCAGCAGCGGCACCGCGAGTACCGCGCCCGTGCCCTCGCCGAGACGCATATCGAGCGCGAGCAACGGCAGCGCGCCGAAATGATCGAGCATGCGCCGATGCCCGGCCTCGTTCGACGCATGCGCGAACACGCAATACCCGCGCACGTTCGGTGCGAACGCGTCAGCCACCAGCAATGCCGACGTCGCGATGAACCCGTCGACGAGGATCGTCATACGCGCCTGGGCCGCGGCGAGATAGGCGCCCGTCATCATGGCGATTTCGAAGCCGCCGAAGGCGGCGAGCACGTTGAGCGGGTTGTTAGAAACAGCGTGATGCGCAAGTGCCGAGGCCAGTACGTTGCGCTTTTTCGCGAGCCCGGCATTGTCGAGACCCGTACCCCGCCCGACGCATTCGTCGATCGGCACACCGCACAGGCGGCTCATCAGGCACGCGGCCGACGACGTATTCGCAATGCCCATTTCACCGAAGCCGATCACATTGGTGCCGAGCGCCGCGTGATGTCGCACGCGAGCCGCGCCCGCTTGCATCGCGGCAAGCGCCTGTTCGTGCGTCATCGCGGGTTCGTGCGCGAAGTTGCGCGTGCCGGCCGCAACCGGAATATCGATGAGGCCTTCAGTGGACGGAAGGGGCGTCGCAATGCCCGAGTTGACCACTTCGAGTTCGACACCGGAGACGCGGCTCAAGGCATTGATCGCCGCGCCGCCCGCGAGAAAGTTCGCGACCATTTGCGCGGTCACGGCTTGCGGATAAGGACTCACGCCTTCATCGGCAATACCGTGGTCGCCGGCGAACACGATCATCGTCGGACGTTCGACCGTGGGGTGCGTCGTACGCTGGATCAACCCCATCTGGCGCGCGAGCGTCTCGAGCCGCCCAAGACTGCCGGGCGGCTTGGTCTTGGTATCGATGATGTGTTGCAGTTCGGCACGCAGCGTTTGATCGAGCGGTTCGACTTCGGTCAATCCCGGCAAACCTGGCAAAGAAGTCATAGACGTTTCTAAAAGAGAGGGTGTTTGATGAAGCGCCTAGCCTGCCGGTGTGTCATCGGCCGCAGGCGATTCGTGACGCGAGCGCGGCGCGGGAATCAACGCCTCATGCTCGCCGTCGCGAATCAGAATCAACGGGTAGCCGAACGCGCGACTCGTCAGCGTGGGCGTCAGCACATCGTGCACCGGTCCGGCATATGCGCCGCCG
Organism: Paraburkholderia sp. BL23I1N1; assembly: GCF_003610295.1. NCBI lineage: Bacteria > Pseudomonadati > Pseudomonadota > Betaproteobacteria > Burkholderiales > Burkholderiaceae > Paraburkholderia > Paraburkholderia sp. BL23I1N1. The sequence continues at coordinate 1,439,666 of NZ_RAPV01000002.1, read as the reverse complement.
TTGCCGTCGAGCAGCAGCGCATGCGTCGCGAAGCGGCGCGCGAGGTTCAAATCGTGGCACGAAAACATCACTGTACGCCGAGGCTCGTGCGTCCAGGCAGTCAGCGCCTCCAGGCAGTCGATCTGGTGGTGCAGGTCCAGATGCGAGAGCGGTTCGTCGAGCAGCAACAACGGCGCCTCCTGGCACAGTACCGCCGCCAGCGCCACGCGTTGACGTTCGCCGCCCGAGAGCGATAGCACGTCGCGCGCAGCAAATACGGCGAGGCCCAAACCGTCCAGCGCGGCATGCGCGGCAGCACGATCGGCCTCGCCCTCCCACCCCCAGCCGGTCAGATGCGGAAAGCGGTTCAGCATCACAATGTCGAGCACGCTCGCGCTGAAAGCGTCCGCTGCGCTTTGCGGCATCAGCGCGCGACGCTGTGCAAGCGGCAATGGCTGCCAGTCGGCAAGACGCACGCCGTCGAGTTCGACATGGCCCGCCGACGGTTGCGCCAGACCAGCGAGCGTCGATAACAAGGTCGTCTTGCCTGCGCCGTTCGGTCCGGCGATACACCAGATCTCGCCTGCGTAGAACGTATGCGTAAATGCGTCGAGCAAGGTACGCGTGCCCGCGCGCAAGGTCAGGCGTTGCGCGCTGAGCGCCGCATGCGGTGCGTTGTGTGCGTTCATCATCGGCGCCTGCGCAACAGCATCCACAGAAACACCGGCACGCCGACGATCGACGTGATCACGCCGACCGGCAATTGCGCCGGCGCAATCACGGTCCGTGCGATCAGGTCCGCGCCCATCACCGCGACACCACCGCCGAGCGCCGCGGCCGGCAGCAGCATGCGTTGATCGTTGCCGAACGCGAGCCGCAACATATGCGGCACCACGAGGCCGACAAAACCGACCGTGCCTGCCGTCGTCACCGCAGCAGCAGCGGCGAGTGACGCCACAAGATACACGCGCAAGCGCAGCGGCATCACGGCGACGCCAAGCGCCTGCGCAGCGGCGTCGCCTCGCAGCAGCACGTTCAGACGCGGCGCAGTGGGCACGATCGCCACGAGTACAACGACGAGCGCCGCGAGCGCCGCCCATGGCATCGTGCCGCCGTTCAGATCGCCGGTTAGCCAGAACAGCATGCCGCGCAGCCGGTTGTCCGGCGCGAGGTTGAGCAGCAACGTAATGACAGCGCCCCAACCGGCCGCGATCACCGCGCCGGTCAACAGCAAACGCGGCGACGTATCCTGCGGCTCGCCGCGCCACAACTCGCGGCGTGCGAGGCCGAGCACCAGCAGGATCGACACGAAGGCGCCGGCGAACGCGCTGGCGTCGACGATCCACCACGCGCAACCGGCGATCATCGCGACCAGCGCGAACGTCGCCGCGCCGCCCGACACACCTAATACGTAGGGTTCGGCCAACGGGTTGCGCAACAGCACTTGCAGCAACGCACCGGCGAGCGCAAGCAACGCGCCGCACGCGAAGCCGGCCAGCGCACGCGGCAACCGCAGCCTGCGCACGATCTCACCCGCAAGATCGGCGGACTCAACATGCGCCGCGTGCGACGGCAGCAGCGCCGCCATCACGCGGCCGGGTGCGAGCGACACGCTGCCGAGCGCAAGCGACGCCATCAGCACAGCCAGTGCGATTCCCGCGAGCGCGAGCCAGATCGCGGCCGCGCGCTTCGCGCTCATCACACGCATCATGGTCGTGGGCATCGGACTCGAGCCGCGGTTCATCGACGCGTTCTCATGCAGGGACGTTCGTCACTGCTGCTGCAACCAACCGTGACATACACACCGCGCCGCGGCGAGTTATACGAGTAGACCGTTTCATAGTCCTTGTTCAACAGGTTCTGGATCTGCGCGGCGACGTACCACGCCTTCGTGATCGTCGAAGCTCGGCGCGCGGAACGAATCCGAATAGCTTGCAGTCGCCTTCCAGTGCCCGGTGATGTCGAAGCCGTAGCCAAGATAGTAACTGTTCGCCCCGCCGAAATCGGAATACTGATCGCGCCGAACGTTGGCCTGAATCTGGTTGCGTGCGAAGCGCCCCGTATAACCGACAAAGCCCGAATCCATGTGCCGGTCGGGCGCCGCGAACGTATCCGAGTCGAGGCTCTGCTGCGTCTGCGTGTGATCGCTGCCGCAGCCCACTGAAAAATTGAAGCGCGACGGATGGTCGCCGCCGTCTTTCGTGAAGACCTGTACCACGCCGCCAATTGCACCGCAGCCGTATAACGCGGACACGTTGCCGTTTTCCACTTCGACGTGATCGATCTGGTCGAGCGGAATCTGCGCGACCAACGCCGCGCGCGCGATGGGGGACAGCATGGGATGACATTCCTGTGGATAGCATGCGCGGCCCGCTTCCCCGCGGGCCGACGCGTAACGAGGCACCCGCGCTGTTTTACGTTTGCGTGCGGACGAGCCTCTCCCTCTGGCCGGTATCCGGGCTGACGACACATCGATCCCGCCTTCCCACGCGTGACGCGCAGTGGCACACTCGCGTGTTCAGCTTCAAACACGCGATCGGGATCGACCTGCATGACGAATGCGGTCGCTTACCGTTGCGGGGGCAGCGCAGGTTCGCGCGTTCAGGCGAGGCGCGCCCTGCTTCCCGTTTAACTGCACGCACTGTGGAAAAGTGCGCGCGGGCACCAGAGTGCGTGCAGTTTAGGAGCGGCATTCGGGTCCGTCAAGAATGGTTAATCCGTGCGCAATCTGTTCTGTTAAGTGCAGGTTATTGTCCGATGCGCGGCTTGCTTTTCATCATATGGTCGATAAAAGCCTGCACATTGCGATGTTGTTACGTCTCGAAACGAGACAATTGTCGGAACCTGCGACATTCCGCGCTAAAATGCAATGTCTTTAGAGGACGCAGCAGATGCTCACCGAACTCGAATCACTTTCACAGAATATCGGCAAGCTGATTGCGATCAGCCAACGCCACAATGAAGCGCGGCTCGCGCTCGAAAATCTGCTCGCCCAAACGCGTGCGGAAGCAGAGGCCACGCGCACCGAGCTCGACTTGATGCGCGAGGAGCGCGATGCACTTCAAGCGGAACGCGACGCGCTGTCGGCCAAGATCGACGACGCACAGGTACGCCTGAATGCGATCCTCGAAAAGTTGCCGCGGGCCCGCGCGCACAACGAGCCGGACAATCAGCTCGATCTGCTCGAGGCCGCCCCGCATGAGGTCGAAGCGGAGAGCGACGTCACCCGCCATGGAGAAAATGCATGACCACCAAGCAGATCGAAGTATCGATTCTCGGCGTGCCCTATCGCCTCGCCTGCTCGCCGGAAACTGAAGGCGCGCTGCTTGAAGCGGTGGCACGTGTCGACGCCGAGATGTCGAAGATCCGCAATAGCAGCAACGTGCGCGGCACGGATCGCATTGCCGTCATGGCTGCGCTGTCGCTGGCATCGGAACTGCTTAAGCTGCAAACGAGCGTGCGACACGGAGAAGCATTTCCCGCAGAAGAAATCCGGCGTACAATGCACCAAATGAACGAACAACTGGGCACTGTGATTCAGCAGTACAGCACGCAGTAAGTACCCAGCTGTCTCGAACAATCTCAAGTGGCCGGTCCTGAGATCGGCTGCGAATTCAAGCGTAATGCATGAGCCAAGACTCATGCAAACGATTGAGTTCAATCGGTTTGACCTCCCTGCCTGGTTCGCCAAGGTCATATATTCCTTGAACCAATGCCATGTGCACGGTTGTGGAAATTTGTAGCACGGGTGTGCGCGTCACTCTGTCTGATGTACCCGAAGTGCTGCTAACTGCGACCAATTCTGAACCCCCGGTTCAGGATGCCGGCCTAGCGGCTAAGGCGGGGACCTTCTTCAAGACGGCATCGGACTTCGGTTCGGTGCCGTTTTTCTTTGGGCCTCGATTTTTCTTCTGTATTCTCAAACCTTTAACGTTCTCTTCGATTCATGCGCTACTGGCTAATGAAGTCCGAACCGGACGAAGCAAGCATCGACCATCTCGCCCAGGCACCGCAACACACGTTGCCGTGGACTGGCGTGCGCAACTATCAGGCACGCAATTTCATGCGCGACATGATGCAGGTCGGCGACGGCGTGCTGTTCTATCACTCGAGTTGCCCCGCGCCGGGCATCGCCGGGCTCGCGGAGGTATCGTCCACCGCCTATCCGGACCCGACCCAGTTCGACAAGAAAAGCCCCTACTACGACGCGAAATCGACGCAGGAAACGCCGCGCTGGCTACTCGTCGACGTGGTGTTCAAGAAGAAGATTCCGTTGATTCCGCTCGCCGCGCTGCGCGAGCATGAAGAATTGAAGGACATGCGCGTGCTCGTCAAAGGCAATCGCCTGTCGATCACGCCGGTGACCGAAGCCGAATGGCGCTTCATCACCAAACGTCTTGTTTGACGTTGCCTACGGACATGTGGAGCGTTGTTGCTTGAGTTATGCTCAAATCCGCGCGCGGATGAAGGCAAACGTTGAGCAAACGTCAAATTAGGGAACCAAGCCCAGGTTACAAGCGCCTAACGGACTCGCAAACGTTGTGCCATTGCATAACGTTCGCTCCAATCGTGCACAACCTGTTCTAGCAAGGAGTCCAAGAATGACGAAAAACACCGCACGTGCACTCGCTCTCGCTCTCGTATGCGTCGCCCCTGCCGCGCTCGCGCTGACGCCGGCCATGGCCCGCGCACAAGACGCGGCGCATTATCAGCCGGCGGGCGTGCTGTCGCTGAATGCACAGGCCAGCGCTGAAGTGCCGCAAGACGTCGTCGACATCACGCTGTTCTACGAGCAGGAAGCGAGCGATCCGTCCGCGCTCACCGCCACGCTGAATCAGCGCGCCGATGCGGCGCTGCAAAAAGCCAAGAGCGTGAGCGGCGTCACGGCGCGCACCGGTTCCTTCTCGATCTTCCCGTCTACGGATCGTGACGGCCGCATTTCCGCATGGCGCGGCCGTACGGAAGTCGTGCTCGAATCGCACGACTTCGCCGCGGCGTCGAAACTCGCGGGCCAGATGGCATCGATCATGCAGGTCGGCAACGTGCAGTTCTCGTTATCGCCTGAAGCGCAGCGCGCCGCGGAGCAGAAGCTCACCGGCGAAGCCATCAAGTCGTTCCGCGAGCAGGCCGCTTCGTCGGCGCAGGCGTTCGGCTATAACAGCTATTCGATTCGTGAAGTCAACGTCGGGCACAACGGTGTCATGCCGCGTCCGATGATGATGATGAGCGCGCGCGCCATGGGCGCCGATGCCAAGGCATCCGCGCCGGTGCCGATCGAAGGCGGTACGTCGACCGTGACGGTCAACGTGTCGGGCTCGGTGCAGATGAAGTAACGTGGCTAATGCTTGAATTACCGCTAGCCTGAAGTACGGCAGGCGTGAAGTACCGCTGTAAAGGAAAAAGCCACGGCATGCCGTGGCTTTTTTCATTGGCTGACCACTACGATAAAACGTAGCGCTCAGTTCGCGCCGACCGCGTGCGACGATTGACGCCGCGCACGGCGATAGGACCACACCAGCATGCCGATGCCCGCGAGAATCATTGGCAGCGAGAGCCATTGGCCCATTGAGAGGCCCATTGCGAGCAACCCAAGGAAGTCGTCCGGCTCACGTGCGAATTCCACCGTGAAACGCGCGAGGCCGTAGCCGATCAGGAACACCGCGGAAATCGCGCCCATCGGCTTGGGTTTGCGCGAGAAGAAGATCAGCACGAAAAACAGCGCCACGCCTTCCAGCGCAATTTCATACAACTCCGACGGATGACGCGGCAGCATGTGATATTGCGCGAACACTTCGTTCAGATGCCATTGCGCGGCCAGTTGCGGATGTGCAGCAAGCCAGGTGGCGTCGTCCGGCGCTGCACCTGGAAACAGCATCGCCCACGGCGCCGACGGATCGGTCACACGGCCCCACAACTCGCCATTGATGAAGTTGCCGAGACGCCCGGCCGCGAGCCCGGTTGGCACCATTGGCGCAACGAAATCGGTGACTTGCAGCCACGAGCGTTTGCGCTGGAACGCGAACAGCACCATTGCCAGCGTCACGCCGAGGAAGCCGCCGTGAAACGACATGCCGCCTTCCCACACCTTGAATATGTCGAGCGGATGCGCGAAGTAAAAACTCGCCTTATAGAACAGCACATAGCCGAGCCGGCCGCCGAGAATCGTTCCGAGCACGCCGTAAAACAGCATGTCGTCGATATCTTTAACGGTCCAGCCTTGCGCGGCGACGTACGGCAAACGCAGCCGCAGCCGGCCGACGACGATCGCCGCGATAAACGCAACGAGGTACATCAGTCCATACCAGCGCACTGCGAGCGGCCCCAGATGAATGGCAACGGGGTCGAAATTCGGGTGAATGAGCATCGTGTTGTTATGGGCAGTTCAGGTTCAGAAGCGGATTTCTAGTCGGTTTTCATCATGTAGCAGCCGGCGGTTTGCACACCATGCGGCGCATGCATTGGACGGTTCGATTTGCAATGCGTTCGCGGCGGTGTCAAGACTCGACATGCCGTGCAACGTATTACGCCGCGACGGTGGCCGCATGCGCTCGCACGATCTCGATGAAGCCGGCCAACACCGGGCTCACCTCCGCCGTGCGCCAGACCAGCCCCGTCTCGATCGCCGGCACCGATTCGGAGAGCGGCCGGTACACGACGCCGGTGCGGCGAAGGTTACGCAACGATTGCGGCACCAGTGCGACGCCCATGCCGGCCGACACGAGACTCACGATCGTCTGCATCTGAATCGCCTCCTGGCCGACCCGGGGCGCAAGGCCTGCGACGCCGTAGCAATCCATAATGATGTCATAAAAGCCTGGCGCCAAACGTCTTGGGAAGATCACGAGCGGTTCGTCGGCGACGTCGCGCAGGCTGATCGGCATGTCCAGCCACTCGGCATGCGGGTTAGCATTCGACCCCGCGGCGCTGCTCACGCGCGCCGCCATTTCCGTCGACATCGCGATCACCAGCGGCTCGCGGGCGATCGGCAGCCACGAGAGCTGGGTGGCATGGCGCGACGGCAGCGGCGCGATCACGAGACCCGCATCGATGCGCCCGGCCACCAGTTCGTCGACCTGCACGTCGCTGGTGGCTTCGGTCAGTTCGAGACGCACCCGCGGGTGGCTTGCGCCAAAATCGCGCAGCAACAGCGGCAAAAGTCCGTAATCGGCTGTCGAGACGAAGGCCAGCGAGAGCACCCCCGCCTCGCCTCGCGCGAGGCTTTGCGCCAGCGGCCGTAGGCCCTCGGCGCCCGCCAGCAGGCGCTGAACCTCCGGCAACAGATCGGCGCCCACCGGCGTGAGTTCGACCGAGCGCTTGGTGCGCGCGAACAACTCGACGCCAAGTGTTTCCTCCAGCGCCCGAATCGCTTGCGACAACGGCGGCTGCGTCATGGAAAGGCGCGCGGCCGCGCGCCCGAAGTGTTTTTCTTCGGCGACGGTCACGAAATAGCGCAACTGGCGCAGGTCAGGAATGGCAGGCAACATGATTAATACATTTTACGACCTAATCGAGCCTGAATAATATATTGGACACGCGCTTCGCAAAACTGCATCCTTGCGCGACGCGTCGGAACTACACTGAACTGACGCGCCGGCCGAACCCGCCGGCAACGCATTGGCAGCGTAGGCGCGGCCCCTGCGGCAACACCCGAGCCCCGAACACGCAGCACAGATCAAAACAAAACAGATTGGAGTTCCCCATGGCATACAACCGTCGTTCGAAGAACATCACGCAAGGCGTGGCGCGCTCACCGAACCGCTCGATGTACTACGCACTCGGCTACGAAAAGGCTGACTTCGACAAGCCGATGATCGGCATCGCCAACGGCCACTCGACCATCACGCCGTGCAACGCCGGCCTGCAGCGTCTGGCTGACGCGGCGGTCGCCGCGGTCAAGGGCGCCGATGCGAATCCGCAGATCTTCGGTACGCCGACGATCTCGGACGGCATGTCGATGGGCACCGAGGGCATGAAGTACTCGCTCGTGTCGCGCGAAGTCATCTCCGACTGTATCGAGACGTGCGTGCAGGGCCAGTGGATGGACGGCGTGGTCGTGATCGGCGGCTGCGACAAGAACATGCCGGGCGGCATGATCGGCATGCTGCGCACCAACGTGCCGAGCATCTACGTGTACGGCGGCACGATCCGTCCGGGCAACTGGAAGGGCACCGATCTGACCATCGTGTCGTCGTTCGAAGCCGTGGGCGAATTCACGGCCGGCCGGATGTCGCAGGAAGATTTTGAAGGGGTCGAGAAGAACGCATGCCCGTCCACGGGCTCGTGCGGCGGCATGTACACCGCCAACACGATGAGCTCGTCGTTCGAAGCTCTGGGCATGTCGCTGCTGTATTCGTCGACGATGGCGAACCCCGATCAGGAAAAGGTCGACTCGGCAGCCGAATCGGCACGCGTGCTGGTCGAAGCGGTCAAGAAGGATCTGAAGCCGCGCGACATCGTCACGAAGAAGGCGATCGAAAACGCCGTGGCCGTTCTGATGGCGACCGGCGGCTCGACCAACGCAGTGCTGCACTTCCTGGCGATCGCGCATGCGGCCGAAGTGGAATGGACCATCGAAGACTTCGAGCGCATGCGCAAGAAAGTGCCGGTGATCTGCAACCTGAAGCCGTCGGGCCAGTTCGTCGCGACCGATCTGCACAAGGCGGGCGGCATTCCGCAAGTCATGAAGATTCTGCTCGACGCAGGCCTGCTGCACGGCGATTGCATGACGATCACCGGCAAGACGATCGCCGAAGAACTGAAGGACGTGCCGAGCAAGCCGCGCGCCGACCAACAGGTGATCTTCCCGATCGAACAGGCGCTGTACAAGGAAGGCCACCTCGCGATCCTGAAGGGCAACCTGGCGGTTGACGGCGCGGTCGCCAAGATCACCGGCCTGAAGAATCCGGTCATCACCGGCCCGGCCCGCGTGTTCGACGACGAGCAAAGCGCGCTGGAAGCCATTCTGGCCGACAAGATCGTCGCCGGCGACGTGGTGGTGTTGCGCTACCTCGGTCCGAAGGGCGGCCCCGGCATGCCGGAAATGCTCGCGCCTACGTCCGCGATCATCGGCAAGGGTCTCGGCGAAACCGTCGGCCTGATCACCGACGGCCGCTTCTCGGGCGGCACGTGGGGCATGGTGGTCGGTCACGTCGCGCCGGAAGCGTTCGTGGGCGGCACGATCGCGTTCGTGCAGGAAGGCGACTCGATCACGATCGACGCGCACAAGCTGTTGCTGCAACTGAACGTCGACGACGCCGAGATCGAACGCCGCCGCGCCGCATGGCAAGCACCGAAGCCGCGCTACACGCGTGGCGTGCTGGCGAAGTACTCCGCGCTCGCGCTGCCGGCCAACAAGGGCGCGGTGACGGGCTAAGCGCGCATTGAACACGCGCTGAGCAGGCGCTGATTCGCCGCGGTTCTTCCGGGCGAATCGGAAGCACTGCTCGACGTGACATACGCTGCAGAAGCTACAAAAATTAGCTACGCAAAAACGCAAAGGGGCGCACGGAAAACCGTGCGCCCCTTTCCTTTTATAATGCGTGCACCACGAGTCGGGCACCTGCACCGACGGAGACCATAATGAAATCAATGTCGTATGCAGCGCTTGCGGCCGTCGGCGTGCTGAGCGCTTCGTTTAGCGCCAGCAGTTCGGCCGCGCAAGCGGAGGCCCCCGTCGGCCTCGCGCTTGCCCAGCAGCAGAACTGCATGAGCTGCCACGCGGTGTCGCGTCCATTCATGGGACCGGCGCTGCATGACGTCGCCGCGAAATATGCCGGCCGCGACGATGCCGCCACCTATCTGAAACACAAGATTCTGGATGGCAGCACCGGCGTGTGGGGGAAGGTGCCGATGCCCGCGAATACGCAACTCACGCCCGATCAGGCGGCTATGCTGGCGAGCTGGGTAATGACGCTCAAATGATTGAGGCCGGAAAGAAACTCGAATGAACGCGGCTGGCTGAAAGCGGCAAGCGCACCCGGATAAAGGTGCACCCCCTGCTTTCTGCTGTGCTCAGGCGCTGCCCGAGCGCCGCGCCATCTCCTGATCAACCGCTTCCCTTACCCAGCCGGTCAATTCGGTCTCCAGCGCCAGCGCCACTTCGCGCGTGATCTGGTTGACGAGCCACGAAGTGTGATCCTGCAACGCTTCGCGGCAACGTGCTTCGATGATGCCACGCCCCTCGCCCGTCAGAAAACCCGCGAACCGTCCACGCAGACGTTCGGCGATGACATCCGCATCGAGAGTCGGCTGCGGCCGCGCATGGGCCTCGCGATCGATATCCGGCGGCACGATCGCGCCCGCCTCGATCGGCGCATGCGGTTCAGCGCGATCGAACACGCCCGCTGACGGCGCCACGGCAGGCTGATGGCCGTGCCGGTGGTGATCACCAGCGTGGTGCGCCCTCGATCGTTTTTTCGGATGAGCGGGTTCTTCCGGATGTGCCTGCTCTGACGCATGCGCGGGCTCCGGCGCAAGCGTCGGCTCCTTTTGCGCGGGCGCGGATTCTGGCGCAGGCGCTGGCTCGTGCCTGGTTTGCGGCGCGAAAACCGGTTCTCGCGCGGCCTCGGGATCAGGCACCGGCTGCGTAGCGGGCGCCGTTTCGCCACCCGTCGCATGACGCGCCTGAGCGGGATTGCCCTGCACGAGAACCTCGTGCAGAACCGGGATCGAGTTATCGTTAGGGTCGGACACGCGCACTCTCCGTGTTTGGGTCCAAGCTGAAGCAGGCCGCGCGCGCGTCGAATCCGTACGACAAAACACCACGCGACGCGGGCAAAATGAGACCTAGCTGCCTTGCTTGTAGTTGTTCAAAGCATAGCCGCGATCGCGATAGAAACGATAGCGTTCACGGCCCGCCGCGAGTTCCTCGTGTGCGTTACCGACCACTTCCAGCAATCTTTCGAAGCGCGCGAATTGCGCCGGCACCGTGGCGCCAAGATTGAGCAGCACCTGATGGTGCGGCACATCATCGAGGTTGGACGCCAGCACGATCGGCGTTTGCGCAGCAAGCGGCGAACCCGCCATGCAGTGCGGCACGAAGTCGAGCGGCGAGAACGTCCACAACAGTTCGTCGAACGCCCGCAGGCGCTCGGGCTCGGCCAGCACGATGGTGGGCTGGCCCGCCTGATACGCCTTGCGGATCAGGCGGCACGCATACAGCAACGAATCGCCGACGTTCGAGTGAAAATCGATTCTCGTCATCGGCGGCTCCGTTTTGCGTCTGCCGCGACACCTGCAACCTTACTGCAATGCGTCATTGTGGAGCGCGACCGTCCGCGGCCCTATCGATCAGGAACTGCGCGAGCAAGGGCACCGGGCGGCCGGTCGCGCCCTTCGCCTGGCCGCTCTTCCATGCGGTGCCGGCGATGTCCAGGTGCGCCCACGGATACGCTTCGGTGAAGCGCGACAGGAAGCACGCCGCCGTCACGCTGCCTGCCGGACGGCCGCCGATGTTCGCGAGATCCGCGAAGTTCGACTTGAGCTGATCCTGATACTCGTCGTCGAGCGGCATGCGCCAGGCCGGATCGGACGCTTCACGCGACGCATCCAGCAACTCGCCCGCCAGCGCGTCGTCTTTCGAGAACAGACCGCTGTTGTGATGACCCAGCGCGATGATGCAGGCGCCCGTGAGCGTGGCGATGTCGATCACCGCTGCCGGCTTGAAACGCTCGGCATAGGTCAGCGCGTCGCACAGGATCAGCCGGCCTTCGGCGTCCGTGTTCAGCACTTCGATCGTCAGGCCCTTCATGCTGGTGACGATGTCGCCCGGCTTGGTGGCCGTGGCCGACGGCATGTTCTCCACAGCCGGGATAATGCCGACCACGTTGATTTTCAGGCCCATTTCGGCGACGGCGCGCAACGTGCCCAGCACCGAACCGGCGCCGCACATGTCGTACTTCATCTCGTCCATGCCCTCGCCCGGCTTGAGCGAAATGCCGCCGGTGTCGAACGTGACGCCCTTACCGACCAGCACCACCGGCGCGGCTTTCGCGGCGCCGCCGTGGTACTGCAGCACGATGAACTGGGCCGGTTCGACCGAGCCCGCCGTGACCGACAGGAACGAGCCCATCTTGAGCGCCTCGCACTGTTTCTCGCCGAGCACCTCGACCTTCAGCTTCCAGTCTTTGGCGAGCTTCTTCGCGGTGTTGGCAAGGTAGGTCGGCGTGCAGACGTTGCTCGGCAGGTTGCCGAGGTCGCGCGTCAGATCCATGCCGTTGGCGAGCGCCGCGCCCTGCTTGGCCGCGAGCTTGGTGGCCTTCTCGTCGCCGGTATTGACGCTGAACACGATGCGCTTCAAGGCGCGCGCCGCGTTGTCCGGCTTGCTCTTCATCTGCGTGAACTTGTAGGTCAGCTCGCGCAGCGCGAGGATCGCGGCGCGCACGCCCCAATCGGTCGAGCGTTCGAGGATCGGCAGTTGGGCGAGCGTGAACGTCACCTGGACGATCTTGGTGCCGAGCAATGCGCGCCAGGCGGCCCGCACGGCTTCGCCGTAGGCTTTCTGGCTGAAAGCATCCTGCTTGCCGAGTCCGACCAGCAGCACGCGCGAAGCGCCGATGCCTGAGACTTCGTGCAGGAACAGCGTGGTGCCGGCCTTGCCGTCCATGTCGCCGGCCTTGATGATGCGGGTCAGGAGGCCCTTGGTGGCCGCGTCGATCTCAAGGGCCGCGCCCGAGAGTGTTTGCGACTCGAACACGCCGATTACGATGCAATCGGATTTCCCGGTCAGGAAACCGTTTGACGAGCCTTTGGTCCAATCACAGGCTTTTATGCTAAAGTCCATCGCGCTTGTCCTCGGATAAAATCTGGGCTTAGGATGAAAGCCGCAATTATCCGCTATTTTTCCCGCGGCGGCTGCACCGGAGGCGTGAAGGGAAACAACCCGCGCGTCACTGAGAGCGCCCCCTCTCATCATCAATAATGATCTTCGAACGCTCCCTCCAGCGCGAACTCGCGTATACGGCTGGTGCCGTGTTCATGGTTCTCCTCACGCTCGTGCTGACGACGATGATGATCCGCATCGTCGGCCTCGCCGCCTCGGGCGAGATCGATCCGCGCGACGTGCTGGTCCTGATCGGCCTGACCGTGATCGGCTACCTGGCCATCATGCTCGTCGCGACCCTGTTCGTGTCGATTCTGTTCGTCCTGACCCGCTGGTACAAAGACTCCGAAATGGTCGTCTGGCTCGCCTCGGGTGTCAGTCTGACCCGCTTCATCAAGCCGATCGGTATTTTCGCCACGCCGATCATCATTCTCATCATGTTCTTCGTGTTCGTCGGCTGGCCGTGGTCGAACCAGCAGAGCAAGCTGCTGCGCGCGCGCTTCCAGCAACGCGACGAAGTCTCGCTGCTGGCACCGGGCCAGTTCCGCGAATCGGCGGCCAGCCACCGGGTGTTTTTCATCGAGAAGATGTCGCCCGACCAGGCACGCGTCGAGAACGTGTTTGTGACCAGCACGGAAAACGGCAAGCTCAATGTTGTGGTGTCGAAAACCGGCCACACCGAAACACACAAGAACGGTGACCGCTTCGTCGTGCTGGAAAACGGCCGCCGCTATGACGGCGAACCGGGGCACCCCGATTTCCGCATCATGGAGTTCGAGCGCTACGGCGTGAAGATCCAGAGCCAGCCGGTCGTCAATACGCCGACTACTACCGGCTTGTCCACGTCCACGCTCCTGCGCAACCCGACCAACGACAACCTCGCCGAATTCGCGTGGCGCGCGGGCCTGCCACTGATTGCGATTAACCTCATGCTGCTGGCGATTCCGCTTGCGCATCAAAACCCGCGGCGCAGCCGCACGATCAATCTGGTGATGGCCGTCCTGATCTATCTAACCTATTCGAATCTGTTGAACGTGGTCCAGGCGTGGATCGAGCAAGGCAGGATATCGTTCGCAATTGGACTGGTTGGCCTGCACATTATCGTGGCAGCGATCGTCGTGTTCATCTTCTGGCTACGCGTGCGCAACCGGCCGCTGTTCACGCGGGCGATGTTCAGCCGTTCGCAGGGGGCCTGAGCGATGCGCATCTATGAAAAATACTTCGCGCGTCAGATCTATCTCACGTTCATCTTTATTCTGTTCGCGTTCTCGGGTCTGTTCTTCTTCTTCGACCTGATCAACGAGCTGAACTCCGTCGGCCACGGTAACTACAAGCTCCAGTACGCGGTGCTGCGCGTCGCGCTGCAAACGCCGTCGCGCTTCTACGAAATCATTCCGGTTGCCGCGTTGATCAGCGCGATCTATGTGTTCGCGCAGATGGCGGCGAACTCCGAGTACACGATTTTTCGCGTGTCCGGCCTCGCCACCAATCAGGCGCTGCGCTCGCTCATGAAGATCGGCATTCCGCTGGTGTTCCTGACTTATATCATCGGCGAAGTGGTCGGTCCGTACACGGATCAGTTGTCGGAACGCGTGCGGCTTGAAGCGCTGGGGTCGTCGGTATCGAGCAACTTCGAATCGGGCGTGTGGGTGAAGGACACGCTCACCGCGCGCGCGGACGGCGAACAGGTAACGCGCTTCGTGAATGTCGGCGAATTGAAGCCGGACGCAACGATCAGCAACGTGCGGATTTACGAATTCGATTCGAAGTTCCGTTTGTCCAACGTGCGGATTGCGAAGAGCGGCACGTATCAGCCGCCGGGTCACTGGCAGTTGACTGATGTGACGGACACGCAATTGATCGACGTGCCCCCTCCTCCCGGCACACCGGCCGATGCGTTGAATCCGGTGTATCGCGCGAAGCAGGTGACGGTGCCCGAGTATTCGCTGCGGTCGGAATTGACGCCGCAGATTCTGTCGGTGTTGTTGGTGTCGCCCGACCGGATGTCGATGTTCAACCTGCTCCGCTACATCCAGCATTTGACCGAGAATCATCAGGACACGCAGCGGTATGAAATTGCGCTGTGGCGCAAGCTGCTGTATCCGTTTGCGGTGTTCGTGATGCTGGTGCTGTCGTTGCCGTTTGCGTATCTGCATACGCGCGCCGGCGTGGTCGGTGTGAAGGTTTTTGGCGGGATTATGCTGGGGATGAGTTTCCAGCTGTTCAACACGCTGTTCTCGCATATCGGCACGTTGAATACGTGGCCTGCGCCGTTGACTGCGGCTACGCCTGGGCTCGTTTATCTGGTGCTTGGGCTGGTCGGGTTGAAGTGGGTTGATCGCCATTAGGAGCCTGTGTCATGGCTACGCATGGGATGGTGTTGTTTGGGCATGGCGCGAGGGATGTGCGCTGGCGCGAGCCGTTTGAGAGGCTTGCTGAGAAGTTGCGGGTTGCCCGTGGTTCTGATGCTGGCGCTGGGCCGGTTTTGCTGGCTTTTCTTGAGTTGATGGAGCCGGATTTGCCTACTGCTGTGGATTCTCTGGTCTCCGACGGGTGTTCTGTTGTGACGGTTGTGCCTGTTTTTTTTGGGCAAGGTGGGCATATCAGGAAGGATTTGCCTGCGCTCGTCGAGCGGTGTCGTGGGTTGTATCCTTCTGTTGAGATTAAGTGTGCTGTTGCGGTTGGTGAGGATGAAGGTGTGTTGGACGCTGTTGTTGAGTATTGCCTTCGGCAGGGTTGATTTGTTTTTTTGCCTTTGGCGGCGGCATTGGTTGTGTGCCTGCGGTGTTGGCCTCTTCTTCTCTTCTTAGCCTGCGCGGCGCTTATTTTCTGTGTGCTTGCTGTGTTGGCCTTTCCTTGTTTTCTTAGTGGTCTATTAGCGTCGCCCCTGTGCGGGGCGGCACTTTTCTTTGCCTGCGGTCTATCGGAAAACCAACTACGGCGCTCTGCATTTTCCTCGGTGCCCGACCTGGTGAGCACCATCGAACAGTACGTCGAGAAGCACAACCGTGATCCGAAACCGTTCATCTGGACGGCAAAGGCTTCCGATATCCTGGCGAAAGTCACGCGTGCCAGGAAGAAGCTGAATAAGATGCAATCCGTTTGACGCAGACCACTAGCGGCAGCTAGTGCCCCCTGACGCCGGAATCAGCCGTTGGATCAAATGAAGTCACAATGAGCCTGACGATATCTGGCAGTTTGCCGGATTTCCTCAAAGCATCGGCGACAACACGCGGTTCGAAGAAGGCACGCCAAGCGTCAGCAACAACGCACGGTTTGATGAAGTACCGCGTCGGCGCGCGCAGCGCCGCCGGAAGTATGAGTGCCTTGTCACCAGGGCTGAATGTGCGAGGGCACAGATTCCAGATGCACCACTACCGTGGCTGCGCGGGGGACCCGCTTATGGGCTGGCGGTGTGAGCCGCTTTCTTTTGCCTACTTTTCTTTGCGGCAGGCAAAGAAAAGTAGGTGTGCCGCCCCGCACAGGGGCGACGCTAATAAACCAATAAGAAATCAAGGAAAGGCCAACACCGGAGGCAAACAACCAAAAACGACTGCCAAAGGCAAAAACCAAACCTAAGCCGCGACTAAAAGCCCATCCGCGGAGCGGACAACCTGCTGCCGAGCAGCAAAGGCCTCCCCGATCATCAGAAGACTAGGCTGCGAAACATCAAGCCACTGCTGAGCCTCACCGCAGGCAAGTTCAGAAAGCGTGAGAGTGAGCATCCGCTCACGAGGCGTACTACAGGCTTCGACAATCGCAACGGGAGTCGCGCTATCCCGCCCAGCCTCAATCAACTGTTGAGCGATCTCAGGCCCACTATCCCGCCCCATGTAAAACACGAGCGAATCAGCATTCACCTGCTCGCGAATCGCCTCAGTATCAGCCGCCCGGCTATGCGTAGCCAACGCAACACTACGAGACACACCGCGAAGCGTCAACGATCGCTTCAGGGAAGCCGCACTAGCCAGCGCAGCCGTAATCCCGGGCACCACCTCATACTCGATGCCCGCAGCCTCAAGCGCACGCATCTCCTCATCGGCACGCCCAAACAACATCGGATCGCCACCCTTCAGACGCACCACCACGTCATGCTCCAAAGCCGCATCGACGATCTGCTTGTTGATGAACTGCTGCGCAGTGGAAAGCTGCCCGCACCGCTTGCCCACAGCAATCCGCCGCGCACGTGAAGGCGCATAGTCCAACATCGCAGGCTCGACAAGCGCATCGTGCAACACGACATCAGCCGTACCCAGCAGCCGCGCCCCACGTACCGTGATGAGGTCCGCGGCACCTGGCCCTGCTCCGATCAGATAAACCTTACCCATGTCCTTTAACCTGTTCGTTAGGGTGCCCGCGGTACACAACTACGCTTCGCTCGCTTACGCCGAAAACGCCCGGATCATCCCGGCTGCAACCGTGTGATGCGTCGCTTCATCGATCAGCACGAATGCGCCCGTGCCCTGATGCGAGTCGTACACGTCGCACACCAACGGCTTTTGCAAGGTCAGCGCCACGCGGCCGATATCGTTCATCGCCAGCTCCTTGCGATCGGTTGCCTGCGACAGCGTATGCACATCGAGCACTTCCTTGATCGAACCGATCCGCGCGAACACCGTGTTGGTGGTCTGCTTCAACAGATACTTGCGTTGCGTCGACAGCGGCGTGTCGTCGAACCAGCACAGATCGGCTTCCAGCTTCTTCGCCGGCTCCGGTGCCGCTTCACGCAGCACGAAGGTATCGCCACGCGACACGTCGACGTCTTCGGCCAGACGGATCGTCACGGTTTGACCGGCAAACGCACGGTCCACCGCCGCGGTACCGCCCGTTACCGGCGCGATGATCTCGGCAACCGTCGCTTCGCGGTTTGCCGGCAACACGACGATGGTATCGCCGACCTTCACCTCACCCGCCTCGACACGGCCCATGTAGCCGCGGAAGTCGTCAGCCTGGCTGCCGTCCTGACGCGCCACCCATTGCACCGGAAAACGCAGCGCCTGACCCGTCGGAATATCGACCGGCAAGGCTTCGAGCAAATCGAGCAGCGGCTCGCCTGCGTACCACGGCATGCTTTCGCTAGCCGTCACGATGTTGTCGCCCTTCAGCGCCGACACCGGCACGAAGCGCACGTCGTTCAGACCCAGTTGACGCGCGAGCTCGACATACGCATCGCGAATCTCGTTGAAGCGCGTTTCGCTATAGTCGACGAGGTCCATCTTGTTGATCGCGACAATCGCGTGCTGCAGCCCGAGCAGCTTCACGATCGCGCTATGACGCTTGGTTTGCGGCAGCAGTTGAGCGACGCCGTCTACGAAGGTCACGCGCGTTGCATCGACCAGAATGATCGCTGCGTGCGCCGTCGATGCACCCGTCACCATGTTGCGCGTGTACTGCTCGTGGCCCGGCGTGTCGGCGATGATGAACTTGCGCTTGGCCGTAGCGAAATAGCGGTAAGCAACGTCGATCGTGATGCCCTGCTCGCGTTCGGCTTCGAGGCCGTCGGTCAGCAGCGACAGATCGATTTCGTCGCCCACGGTACGCTTATTCTTTGCGCGCGACAGTGCCGAGAGCTGGTCGCTCAAAACCGCCTTGCTGTCGTACAGCAGGCGGCCGATCAACGTGCTCTTGCCGTCGTCGACGCTGCCCGCAGTGATAAATCGCAGCACGCCGAGGTCTTCTGGTTGACGAATACTCATGATTGCATTGTCCCGGTGTGCTTAGAAATAACCTTGTTTCTTACGCTGTTCCATCGCGGCTTCGGAGACCTGATCGTCCATCCGCGTGGCGCCCCGTTCCGTGATTTCGGTTACGGCCGTTTCGGCGATGATCTTCTCGAGATCGTCGGCATCGCTTTCCACCGGGCACGTGCAGCTGATATCGCCGACGGTGCGGAAACGCACCAGCGCGGTTTCGCTGGTTTCGCCTTCGTGCATCGGCGTGAGCGGCGTGACCGGTACGAGCAGGCCGTTGCGGCGCACGATCTCGCGCTGATGCGCGTAATAGATCGACGGCAGTTCAAGCTGTTCGCGAGCGATGTATTGCCACACGTCGAGTTCGGTCCAGTTCGAGATCGGGAACACGCGCAGGTGTTCGCCGTTGTGCAGACGCGCGTTGTACAGGCTCCACAGTTCCGGGCGCTGCGCCTTGGGATCCCATTGGCCGAATTCGTCGCGGAACGAGAAGATCCGTTCTTTTGCACGGGCCTTTTCTTCGTCACGGCGCGCGCCGCCAATCAGTGCGGTGTACTCATGTTCCGCGATCGTTTCGAGCAGCGTCACGGCTTGCGCGGCGTTGCGCGAATCCAGTTCGCGGCGCAGACGCACCGTGCCGCGCTTGATCGAATCTTCGACGTGGCCCACCACCAGTTCGGCGCCAATCTCTTTCGCGCGGCGATCGCGGAAGTCGATCACTTCGTCGTAGTTGTGGCCGGTGTCGATATGGACGAGCGGGAACGGCAGCACGGTCTTGCGATTCGCGCCAATGCCGAAGGCCTTCAGCGCGAGGTGCAGCACCACCACCGAATCCTTGCCGCCCGAGAACAGCAGCGCAGGCTTGCTGCATTCGGCGACCAGTTCGCGCAGGATATGAATCGATTCGGCTTCGAGCCAATCGAGGTGATCCATCCGGTTCGCGGTGTTGGCAAGCGGTGCATTCACAGTGGATTCGAGCGTGGTGCTCATGTTTGGGTCCTTCGTTGATTCGCGTCGCAAGCGGTTGCCTGCTTCGCGGAAGTATTCAAATCGGTATGTGCGGCGTTCAGATCAGAAACCAAGGCCCGAATCGCCCTAATGCTTGATGTCAAAGCGCTTTAAGCCGAAGCGTTCTCGCTGCTGTTGAAGGGGATCGGCGTAATCGTCGTGATATGCAGGCCACATTCCTTCGTATCGCGCGACTCCCACCACCAGCGCCCTGCCCGGCTGTCTTCACCGGGACGGATCGCGCGGGTACAAGGTTCGCAGCCGATACTCGGATAACCGCGCGCATGCAGCGGATTGACCGGCACGTCCAACGCTTTCAGGTAGTCCCACACTTCAGCTTCGGTCCAGTCCGTCAGCGGATTGAACTTGGCGATGTTACGCGCCGCATCGTGTTCTTCCTCGTGCAGTTCGGCACGCGTCACCGACTGTTCGCGACGCTGGCCCGTCACCCACGCGCTGACATCCGACAGTGCGCGGTTCAACGGTTCAACCTTGCGGATTTCACAGCAGCGCTTGCGCAGATCGACGCTTTCATAGAATGCGTTCAGACCATGCGAGCCGACATATTCCTCAACCGCGGCAGCTTGCGGATGAAACTGCTCGATATCGTAACCGTAGCGCTCTTTCACGCGATCGATCATGCCGAGCGTTTCCGCATGCAGACGGCCCGTGTTCAGCGAGAAGATGCCGATCTTCACGCCACGCGACAAAATCGCGTGCGTGAGCAGCATGTCTTCCGCTGCGAGGCTGCTGGCGAGCTTCACGTTCGCGTGACGCGCGGCGATCGAGTCGAGCAGCGCATCAAGGCGCTCGACCTTCGCGGCGAGTTCCGGCGTAAGCGATTGTGCGCCGCTCATGCCGGGACCTTTGTCAGTTCGCCCGCTTCGCGGCGGCGGAACAGCGGCGACGAGTTCACCGCGCCCTGATAGTTGAAGCTGAATTCGTCGAATGCCTTGAGCGCGTCGTCGAAGTCTTTGTCCGAACGCAACGCGTAAGCGTCGAAACCGCAGCGGAACATGAACGACAACTGGTCGCGCAGCACGTCGCCGATCGCGCGCAGTTCGCCCTTGTAGCCATAACGCTCTCGCAACAGGCGGCCAATGCTGTAGCCGCGGCCGTCGCGGAACACCGGGAAGTCCACGCCGATCAGCGCGACCGTGTCGAAGTCGCCGACAATATCCGCCGGTTCGCTATCCGGCGCGAGCCACACGCCGATTTCAGCGGCGTTGCGCGAAGCGATCAGCGCATCGCGTTCAGCCTGCCACAGCGCGAGCGGCACCAGCACTTTGCCGGCCGGCAAGGCAGCGACTGCGGGCAACGTGCCGTCTTCAGCGGCGCGCACCACCGTCCAGTCATCGTTGACGATCGCGCGGTTCTTGATGATAGAAGCCATCTGTTCAGTATCCTTTTCGCGATTACGCGTGAGCCGGTTGACGCGAAGCGTACACACGTTCCTTGAACGGGGTCATGCCGATGCGGTTGTACGTTTCCACGAAGCGTTCGCCTTCGTGACGGTTTTCCACGAACGTATCGATCACCTTGCTGATCACGTCCGGCATTTCTTCCGCCGAGAACGACGGGCCGATCACGCGGCCGAGATGCGCGCCCGTGGCGCCCGTGCCCTGCTCGCCGCCGAGCGTCACCTGATACCACTCCGAGCCGTCCTTATCGACGCCCAGAATGCCGATGTTGCCGACGTGGTGGTGACCGCAAGCGTTGATACAACCCGAGATGTTCAGCGACACGTCGCCCAGGTCATACACGTAGTCGAGATCGCTGAAACGTTCCTGAATCGCCAGCGCGATCGGAATCGACTTCGCATTCGCGAGCGAGCAGAAATCGCCGCCCGGGCACGCGATGATGTCGGTCAGCAAGCCGATGTTCGGCGTCGCGAAACCTTGCGCCTTGGCCTTTTCCCACAGCGCGAACAGGTCGCGCTTCTTCACGTTCGCGAGAATCAGGTTCTGTTCGTGCGACACGCGGATTTCGCCGAGCGAGTATTCGTCGGCCCAATCGGCGACCGCTTCCATCTGCGCGTCGGTGGCATCGCCCGGGGCAATCGTGGTCGGCTTCAGCGACAACGTGACGGACGAATATCCCTCTACCTTGTGCGGACGCACGTTACGTTCGACCCAGCGTGCAAACGCACGGTTTTCCAGCAAATGCTTTTCGAACGACGTATCCGTGTCGGCCAGCTTTTCATACACCGGCGGCTGGAAGTATTGCGACACACGATCCACTTCGGCTTGCGTGAGCGTCGACGGACCGTCCTTCAAGTGTTGCCATTCTTCTTCGACTTGCGCCGAGAATTTCTCCGGGCTCAACGCCTTCACGAGAATCTTGATGCGCGCCTTGTAGATGTTGTCGCGGCGGCCGTAGCGGTTGTACACGCGCAGCACGGCTTCGCAGTACGTCAGCAGGTGTTGCCACGGCAGATCTTGACGGATGATCGCGCCGATGATCGGCGTACGGCCCATGCCGCCGCCGGCCAGAATGTCGGCCACCAGTTCGCCCTGCCCGTTCTTCTTCAGATACACGCCCATGTCGTGGATCTGCACGGCAGCGCGGTCTTCCTTCGAACCCGACACGGCGATCTTGAACTTACGCGGCAGCCATGCGAATTCCGGGTGGAACGTCGACCATTGACGCAGGATTTCTGCCCAAGGGCGCGGATCGACTACTTCGTCCGGTGCTACGCCCGCGAACTGGTCGGCCGTGATGTTGCGGATACAGTTGCCCGAGGTCTGGATGCCGTGCATTTGCACGGCCGCGAGCTTGCGCAGGATTTCCGGCGTTTCTTCGAGCTTGATCCAGTTGTACTGGATGTTCGAGCGCGTCGAAAAGTGGCCGTAGCCGCGGTCGTGCTCGCGCGCGATCTGGGCCAGCACGCGCATCTGGTCGCTGCGCAGATTGCCGTACGGAATCGCGATGCGGTGCATGTACGCGTGACGCTGCATGTACAGGCCGTTCTGCAGACGCAGCGGACGGAACTCCTCTTCGCTCAATTCGCCCGACAAGCGGCGGCGAACCTGATCGGCGTATTGCGCGACCCGCTCATCGACGATGGTCTGGTCGTACTGATCGTATTGGTACATTCGGGGACCCCAATTTTTTGCGTGACACACGGCAGTCCGGTTCCGCCGCGCCCTAGATATCTCTATTTGTCAGTCCAGCCGAGTCAGGGTTTAGACCCATCTCTCATTTGCTTATGACAAATACAGATATCCATATTGAAAAAGATGGACAGATCGTAATAAACTCGCCTTATATTTCAAACGACTAAAAAATTCTTTTGATATGCGGAGAGGTTATATATGAACCTGCATCAATTCCGCTTCGTCCGCGAGGCTGTGCGGCAGAATTTCAACCTGACCGAAGCGGCCAAAGCCCTGTTTACAAGCCAGCCGGGCGTCTCCAAGGCGATCATCGAGCTGGAAGACGAGCTGGGCGTCGAAATCTTCACGCGGCACGGCAAGCGGGTGCGCTCGCTGACCGAGCCGGGGCGCATCATTCTTCAGTCGGTTGAGCGAATTCTGCAGGAAGTGGAGAGCCTCAAGCGGGTCGGTAAAGATTACGCAGCCCAGGATCAGGGCAATCTGGTGATCGCCGCCACCCACACCCAGGCCCGCTACTCACTTCCGGCCGCCATCGCCGAATTCAAGAAGCGGTTCCCGAAAGTTCACCTTTCCATCTTGCAAGGCAGCCCCACCCAGGTGGCCGAGATGGTGATTCACGACCAGGCCGACCTCGCCATCGCCACCGAAGCGATCGCTAACTATAAGGAACTGGTCTCGCTGCCGTGCTTCCAGTGGCACCACGTCGCCGTGGTGCAGCCGGATCATCCGCTGCTCGACCGCAAACTTTTGTCGTTGGACGATCTGACCCAATATCCGCTGATTACGTACGACAACGCGTTCGCCGGCCGCACCAAGATCAATGAGGCGTTCCGCCTGCGCGGCTTGCATCCGGATATCGTGCTGGAGGCGATCGACGCCGACGTGATCAAAACCTACGTGGAACTGGGACTGGGCGTCGGCATCATGGCGGATATCGCGTTCAACGCCGAGCGCGACCGCCATTTGCGCGCGATGCCGGTCGGCCATCTGTTCGGCAGCAACGTGACACGGGTCGCGCTTAAGCAGGGCGCGTATCTGCGCAGCTATGTGTATACGCTCGTCGAACTGCTGTCGCCGAGCATGAACCGCAAGCTGATCGAACAGGCGCTCAAAGGCGAACACGAAACCTACGAACTTTGAACTGACTACGCTTCCCGCTACGGAGACCCTTGATGACGTCGCATAAAAATAAACTTCGCGGCCTGGCCGCCGCCCTTGGTTTTGGCGCGCTCCTGCTCGCCACCGCAGCACAGGCCGACATCAAGGTCGGCATCGACCTGTCGAGCACCGGCCCCGCCGCCGTGATCGGCATTACGAGCAAGAACGCGATGCTGATGTGGCCGGCCACGATCGCCGGCCAGAAAGCCGACTACATCTTCCTCGACGACGCCTCCGATCCGGGCAACGCGGTGCGCAACATCCGCAAGCTGATCAGCGAAGACCATGTCGACGTGATCGTCGGCCCGAATATCACGCCGGCCGCCATGGCCGCGCTCGATCCGGTCGCGGAAAGCCAGACGCCGATGATCACGCTGATCGGCTCGGCGAGCGTGGTGGAGCCGCAGGAAGGCAAGAAGGTGTGGGCCTACAAGATGGCGCAGACCGACAGCGCGATGGCCGACGTGATGACGCGCTATATGTCGAACCACAACGTGAAGACGGTGGGCTTCATCGGTTTCGCGGACGGTTACGGCGAGAGCTGGCTCAACGAATTCAGCAAGTTCGCGGCCTTGCGGCATATCCAGTTGGTCGCGACGGAGCGCTACAACCGCACCGACGCCAGCGTCACGGGCCAGATCCTCAAGCTGATGGCGGCCAAACCGGATGCGATCCTGATCGCCGGCGCCGGCACGCCGACCGTGCTGCCGCAACGCACGCTGGTCGAACGCGGCTTCAAAGGCCCGATCTATCAGACGCACGGCATCGCCACGCCCGAGTTCATCAAGCTGGGCGGCAAGGACGTGGAAGGCACGCTGTTCCCGACCCAGCCAGTCGTGGTGGCGCGCACGCTGCCGGCCGATCATCCGGCGAAGAAGGCGGCGCTCGCGTTCACCAATGAATACGAAGCGAAGTACGGCCCGGGCAGCGTCACGCAGTTCGCGGGCGACGCGGCAGGCGTGTATCCGCGTTTGCAGGACGCGGTGGCACGCGCGTTGAAGACGGCGCAGCCAGGCACGCTGGCGTTCCGCGTTGCCTTGCGTGACGAACTGGAACACGCGCATGAACTGGTCGTGCCGAATGGTGTGGTCAATACGAGCCCGAAGGACCACGTCGGCCTGGATCAGCGCGCGAGCGTGATGGGCATCATCAGGAACGGCAAGTTCGTTTATTTGAGTCAGTGAGCATGCAAGCTGCGTGTACCATGCTGACGGCCAGCTTTCAGTGAACTGCGGGTTCAGGCTAATTTTGCCGATTCCGTGCGAGATGCGCGGCGCCTTGACACCACAAGGCCGCCGCCTCTCGCCAGCCCGTGAAGTCCGTCAGACCGCGCATGCTAAAAGCCAGAAAACGCATTTTCGTCGCTGCCGTTGTAGCCGTTGTGATCCTCGCCATCGCGGTGGGCCACGCCATCAGGAAGCGTAGCGGCGCCGCTGCCGCCGGCGTCGAGACCCCCGCTTCCGTCGTCGAATTCGCGCCCGACGACCTCACCACCGTCAGCCGCCGCACCCTCTCTGAAACGCTGCCGCTGACCGGCTCGCTGCGCGCCGTCACGCAAGCCGCGGTCAAATCGAAAGTGGCCGGCTCGGCGCTCAACGTCATGGTGCGCGAAGGCGATTCGGTCAAGACCGGCCAGATTCTCGCGAAGATCGATGCCCGCGACTATGTGGCCCGCGCCGAGCAGACGCGCGGCCAGATGGCAGCCATGGCCGGCCAGCTCGACATCGCGAAGCAAACACTCGACAACAACCGCGTGCTGGTCGAAAAAGGCTTCATTTCAAAAAACGCCTTCGACACCGCGCAAAGCCAGTATCAAATCGCCCGCGCGAATCTTGACGCGGCGAAGGCCGCGCTGGCGTCGTCGAATCTGTCTCTGGACGATACCGTCGTGCGCTCGCCGCTCGACGGACAGATCGCCTCGCGCTCGGTTGAACCGGGCGAGAAAGTGGCCGTCGATAGCAAGCTGTTCGACGTAGTCGATCTGCGCACGCTCGAACTGGAAGCGCCGGTGCCGGTCGGCGAGATCGGCCGCGTTCGCATCGACCAGCCGATCCAGATCGCGTTCGACGGGATCGACGCGCCCGTCCAGGGTGCGATCACGCGCATCAATCCGGCCGCGCAAGCCGGCTCGCGTTCGATCATGGTGTATGTGCAGGTTGCCAATCCGTCGGGCACGCTGCGGGTCAGCATGTTCGGCACCGGCACGATCTCGGTCGGCAGCCGGCAAGACGTGCTGGTCGTCCCTGCCACCGCCATCCGCACGGACGGCACGCGCCACAGCGTCTATGCGCTCGTCAACGGCAAGCTGGTCGAGCAAGCGGTGCAAACCGGCGCGACCGGCGACGCCGACGGCGATACATGGACCGAAATCGCCGGCGGCCCGCTCGCGCTCGGCCAGCAGATCGTGAAGAACAATCTCGGCTCATTGCGGATCGGCAGCACCGTGCATGTGGTGCAGCCCGCCCAACCCGGGCAGGCGGCTTCGCAAGCGGCCAGCGTGCCGGGCGCAAGCAGCGCACGCTGACCGGAGCCCTCGCCTATGTGGTTCACCCGCATCAGCATCGGCAACCCGGTGCTCGCCACGATGATGATGATGGCGCTGCTCGTCATCGGTCTGTTTTCTTATCAGCGGCTCAAGGTCGATCAGTTCCCGGACATCGCGTTCCCGGTCGTGGTCGTGCAGACCGCGTATCCGGGGGCGTCGCCGGAATCGGTCGAGTCGGACGTCACGCGCAAGATCGAAGAAGCGGTCAACACGATCAGCGGCATCGACGAAATCACCTCGCGTTCGTACGACGCGCAATCGGTCGTGATCGTGCAATTCGATCTTTCGGTGGATGCGGTGCAGGCCGCCCAGGACGTGCGCGACAAGATCGCGCTGATCCGCCCCGATCTGCGCGACGGCGTGAAGGACCCGCGCGTGCTGCGCTATGACCCGGCGGATATGCCGATCATCACGGTGGCCATCTCGAACGCGCCGGGCGCGTCGCTGTCCACGCGCGATCTCACCACGGTCGCCGATCAGATCGTGCGCAAACGGCTCGAAACGGTGCGCGGCGTCGGCTCAGTCTCGCTGGTGGGCGGCGTGAAACGGCAGGTGCAGATCGACGTGAATCCGCAGAAGCTGCAGGCGCTTTCGATCGGCGTCGATCAGGTGATTCGTGCGGTGCAGAACGAGAATCAGGAGATTCCGGCTGGGCCGCTCACGTCGAGTAATGTCGAGCAGACCGTGCAGGTCAAAGGCCGTTTCGAGAAACCGGACGACTTCAAACGCATCATCGTCGCGCGTCGCGGCGCGCAGTCGGCGATTCCTACTGCTTCATCAGCGACACAGCCCGTCACACTCGATCAGGTCGCTGACGTGGTGGACGGCCAGCGGGAACCCGACAGCATGGCCTTGCTCAACGGCCAGCGCGCGCTGTTCCTGTCGATCATCAAGGCGCAGGGCGAAAACACCGTGGATGTCGCCCACGGCGTGCGTGACGAAGTCACGCGCTTGCAGCCGCAACTGCCACCCGGCGTGCAACTCAGTATTACCGACGATTCCTCGATCAACATCGAACAAAGCGTCAACGAAGTGAAGCGCACCCTGCTCGAAGGCGCGCTGCTGACGGTGCTGATCGTGTTCCTGTTCCTCGGCTCGTGGCGCAGCACGGTGATCACCGGCCTCACGCTGCCGATCGCGCTGATCGGCACCTTCGCGGTGATGTACGCGTGCGGCTTCACGATCAACGTGATCACGCTGATGGCGCTGTCTTTATGCGTCGGCTTGCTGATCGACGACGCGATCGTGGTGCGCGAAAACATCGTGCGGCACGTGCAGCTCGGCGCGGACCATCGAACCGCCGCGCTCGACGGCACCAAGGAAATCGCGCTCGCCGTGCTGGCGACCACCTTCTCGATCGTTGCGGTGTTTCTGCCGGTGGGCTTCATGGGCGGCATCATCGGCCGCTTCTTCCATCAGTTCGGCATCACGGTGGCCGCTGCCGTGCTGATCTCGATGTTCGTGTCGTTCACGCTCGATCCGATGCTGTCCTCGATCTGGCCGGACCCCGATCTGCACGACACGGACACGGGCCGCAAAGGCTATCGCTACGGACGCTTGATCGAACGTTCACTGCATCTGTTCGACAGGCAGATCGACCAGCTCACCGCGTTTTATCAGCGCCTGCTCGGCTGGTCGCTGAAGCATCGCGCGATCACGCTCGTCGTGGCTGCTGCGACGTTCTTCGGCAGCCTGTTTCTGGTGCCGTTTGTCGGCACCGAGTTCGTGCCGAATGCGGACTTCTCCGAAACGCAGATCGGCTTGAACACACCGGTGGGCACTTCGCTCGAGGCCACCTCGGAAAAGGTGAAGCAAGTGCAGGCGATTCTCGCCACCTACCCCGAAGTGCGCTTCAGTTACGCGACGCTCAACTCGGGCAACACACAAGGCAAAAATACCGCGCTGATTACCGTGCGCCTGAAGGACCGGCGCGACCGCACGCGCGGCATGGTCGAATTGAATCAGGTGTTTCGCGCGCGGCTCGCCTCGGTGGCGGGGGTGTCGATTACTGAAATCGGCGTGCCCGACGGCGCCGGCAGTACGAAGGCGATCCAGTTGAGCTTGCAGGGCGACAACATTGACGAACTGCGCCGGCTTTCGGATGCGGCTCAGGCACGGATGGTAAAGATCCCAGGGCTCGTCGATCTCGATTCGAGTCTCAAAGCGGATAAACCGATCGTCGCGATCAATGTGAAGCGCGAACTGGCGTCCGACCTCGGCGTGGGCGTGGCCGATATCGGCACCGCGTTGCGGCCGCTGCTCTCCGGCGACGCCATCAGCACCTGGCGCGCGCCCGATGACCAGGACTACGACGTCAGCGTGCGCTTGCCGCGCGCGCAGCGCCAGGACGTCGATGATCTCGCCAGGCTGATGATCGCGACCAACCGCACCGACGCGAACGGTGCGCCAGTGCTGGTGCCGCTGCGG
Organism: Paraburkholderia sp. BL23I1N1; assembly: GCF_003610295.1. NCBI lineage: Bacteria > Pseudomonadati > Pseudomonadota > Betaproteobacteria > Burkholderiales > Burkholderiaceae > Paraburkholderia > Paraburkholderia sp. BL23I1N1. The sequence goes on along the minus strand of NZ_RAPV01000002.1, from coordinate 1,410,923 downwards.
CAGATCGCGGATATCGTCAAGACGACCGGGCCCGATGTGCTGAACCGGCGCGACCTGCAACGCGAGGTGATGCTGTCGGCGAACGTGAATGGCCGCTCGCCCGGCGAAGTGGCCGCGGACGTCGCGAAGGCGCTCGACGCGATGCATTTGCCGGCGGGCTATCACTATCGATTCGAAGGCTCGACCAAGAGCATGAACGAATCGTTCGTGTATGCGGTGGAGGCGTTGGCGCTCGCCGTGATTTTCATCTACATGATTCTCGCGTCGCAGTTCGCGAGCTTCGCGCAGCCGCTCGCGATCATGGCGTCGCTGCCGCTCACGTTGATCGGCGTGCTGCTCGCGCTGCTGCTGTTCGGCAGTACGCTGAACATGTTTTCGATCATCGGCTTCGTGATGTTGATGGGCCTTGTGACGAAGAACGCGATTCTGTTGATCGACTTCGCGAATCAGGCACGGCGCGGCACTTTGCTCGACGCGTCCGGCAAGGGTCGCATGATGGAGCGGCGTGAAGCGCTGCTCGAAGCGGCGCGCGTGCGTCTGCGGCCGATTCTGATGACGACGCTGGCGATGATCTTCGGCATGCTGCCTCTGGCAGCGGCGCTCGGCGAAGGCGGGGAGCAACGCGGGCCGCTCGGGCAGACGGTGATCGGCGGGGTGATTACGTCGTCGATTCTGACGCTGGTGGTGGTGCCGGTGGTTTATACGGTGCTGGAGGATTGGGCGGAGTGGCTGCGGCGCAGACTCAGAAGCAAGGGTTAAGGTGCTGGGGTTAAGGTGCGGGGCCGCGCAATAAAGCAATTTCGCGCGCCCTGCGCGAAGTTGCTACAGTAGAACTCTTTCCCCCGACCAGCAGTCCCCCATCATGCGTACCACCCGAGCCATCCACGCCGTCGAGCGGCTGAAAACCCGCAGCGGCAATCCGCAGTTCGCGGCGATCAGCCTGTCCGGCGGGCTGTTTTATCTGGTCGACAAATCGAGCGGCACGGACAAGAAAGTCTCCGATCCGCTAACGCTCGACGACTTCGTCAAATTCGTCGACGGTTTCGGACCGCCGAAGCCGCGCAAGGCGAGCAAGCTCGATATTGCTTTTGAAGAGCAGATCAGGAAGAGCAAGGGCGGCTGAGGGACGTGCAACGGCAAAGAAGGGCTTTTAGCGTCAGCAGCGGCGAGCCGTACTGAACCCAAGGCTGGCGGCTCAGCCGCCACGCTCAGCCATTCGCGATCTCGCGCCACTGACCGTCCGCCGCGCTGCTCGCCAACACCGCATCGATAAAACGCAGGCCCGCCACGCCATCATCCACCGTCGTCAACAGCAGGCTTTCGGCGGGCAACGGTTGCCCCGCATTCAACGCTTCGATCTGCAACGCCGCATCCTTGTACAACTGCGCGAACGCTTCCAGATAACCCTCAGGATGCCCCGCCGGCACGCGCGTCGCGTGTGCCGCGAGCGCGCTTTGCACCCGTCCTCGCGTCAGGCGCTCGGCCGAACCACCCAGCGGCGTGAACCACAATTCGTTCGGATTCTCCTGATCGAAACTCAAACCAGCCTTCGTCCCATACACCCGCAGACGCAGCGCATTTTCCGCGCCGCTCGCGACTTGGCTCGCCCAGAGCATGCCGCGCGCGCCGTTCGGATAGCGCAGCATCGCCTGCACGTGGTCGTCAATACGACGACCCGGCACGAAGGTATGCAATTCCGCCAACAGCGACGACGGCGTCATCCCGGTGATGAAGGCCGCGAGATGATACGCGTGCGTGCCGATGTCGCCGAGACAGCCGGCAGGACCCGCTAACGACGGATCCGTACGCCAGCCGGCCTGCTTGTTCGTGCCGTTCGTTTCGATCGGTTCAGCCAGCCAGTCCTGCGCGTATTCGACTTGCACCACGCGTATTTCGCCGAGTTCACCATTCTCGACAAGCTCACGTGCATGCCGCACCAGCGGATAACCGGAATACGTATGCGTCAGCGCGAACAGCTTGTTCTTCTCGCGCGCGAGCTTCGCTAGCGCCTCGCCTTCCGCCAACGAAATCGCCAGCGGCTTGTCGCAGATCACATGGATGCCCGCTTCGAGAAAAGCCGTCGCCACCGGCGCATGCAGATGATTCGGCGTGACGATCGCAACTGCGTCGATACCGTCGTCGCGAGCGGCTTCGGCACGCGCCATCTCACCCCAATCCGCATAGCTGCGCGCGATACCGGACTCGGCCGCGCTCGCTTGCGCGCGCTGCGGATCGGACGACAACGCACCGGCCACCAGTTCGAACCGGTCGTCGAGCCGCGCCGTGATCCGATGCACCGCGCCAATAAACGCGCCTTGCCCGCCGCCGACCATGCCGAGCCTGAGTCTTTTTTTTTGTGGCATAGCCACTACTCCTTTGCGATCTGCTTCAACTCACCTGAAAATCACCGTCAAATGCCAAGCACGCGTTTCAACTGCGCGGCATCCACGCCACTGCCCGCGAAATCGTCGAATGCATGTTCTGCCACACGAATAATGTGGCGGCGAATAAACTCCGCGCCTTCACGCGCGCCGTCCTGTGGATGCTTCAACGCGCACTCCCACTCCAGCACCGCCCAGCCCGGAAAATCGTATTGCGCCATCTTCGAGAAGATCGCGCCGAAATCGATCTGCCCGTCGCCAAGCGAGCGGAAGCGTCCCGCGCGTTCGACCCAGCCGCTATAGCCGCCGTACACACCTTGCTTGCCGTTCGGACGAAACTCCGCGTCCTTCACATGGAACGCCTTGATGCGCGCGTGATAGATGTCGATGAACGCGAGGTAATCCAGTTGCTGCAACACGAAATGGCTTGGGTCGTAGAGGATGTTCGCGCGCGGATGCTGTTTCACCGCGTCCAGAAAACGCTCGAAGGTCACGCCGTCGTGCAGATCCTCGCCCGGATGCAGTTCGTAGCACACGTCCACACCTGCTTCGTCGAATGCATCGAGAATCGGCGTCCAGCGGCGCGCGAGTTCGTCGAAGGCCGTCTCGATCAAACCTGCCGGACGCTGCGGCCACGGATAAAGATAAGGCCACGCCAGCGCCCCGGAAAACGACACGTGGGTATTCAGCCCCAAACGTTGCGACGCTTTTGCCGCCAGCTTCATCTGATCGACCGCCCACTGCGTGCGCGCGGCAGGATTGCCGCGCACATGCTGCGCGGCAAAGCCGTCGAACAAGGTGTCATAGGCCGGGTGCACGGCAACGAGTTGCCCTTGCAGATGCGTCGACAGTTCGGTGATCGTGACGCCCGCATCTTCCGCGATCTCACGCAACTCGTCGCAATAGCTCTGGCTCGCCGCCGCCTGTTCGAGATCGATCAGGCGCGTATCGCACGGCACCTGGATGCCCTTGAAGCCAAGACTCGCCGCCCAGCCCGCAAGATGTGCGAAGTTGTCGAACGGCACCTCGTCGCCCATGAACTGGGCGAGAAAAATCGCCGGCCCTTTGATGGTTTTCATCGTACGGTTCCTCGAACTATGGCGCACCTGTCATGCCTCTGCGACAGAAACACGGCAAGCGCGCGCCGGATGCCCAAGCATCGGAACATCAGAACGGCGAGTCAGGAAAATAGAACTGCTGCGCGTTTTCCTTCGTGATCAGCACCGACGGAATGATCGTGGTCGGCGGCAGTTTGTCGCCCTTCAGGCGCGCTTCGGCGGTGAGCTTGATCGCGTCGTAGATGAATTTCGGCGAGTACGACACGTCGGCCTTGATCATCGGCGCGCCATCCATCACGTTCTTCACCATGCCCTTGGAACCCGCGCCGCCGAACACGATCTTGATGTCGGTACGCTTGGCCTGCTCGATCGCTTTAAGCACGCCAACGGCCATGTCGTCGTCGGCGGCCCAGACGGCGTCGATATGCTTGAAGCGCGTGAGGTAGTCCTGCATCACCTTGAAGGCATCGTCGCGATTCCAGTTCGCGTACTTGCCGTCGAGGATCTTGATGTTCGGATAGGCCTTCAGCACGCCCGTAAACGCGGTCCAGCGTTCGTTGTCGAGCGTGGTCGGAATGCCTCGCAGCGCGACGATGTCGCCCTTGCCGTCGAGCGCTTTCGCCAGATACTCGGCAGGAATCTTGCCGAACGCGGTGTTGTCGCCCGCAACGTAGGCATCCTGCGCACTGGTGTCGGTCAGACCGCGATCCACCACCGTCACGTACACGCCCTTCTTCTTCACCTGAGCAACCGGCTGCGTCAGCGAAGCCGATTCGAACGGGAAAATCACCAGCGCATTGATCTTGTTCACCGTCACCAGATCCTGCAACTGGTTCGCCTGTTCGGGCGCGCCGGCCGCGGTCTTCACGATCACCTTCAGATCGGGATGGGTTTTCTCAAGATCGGCCTTCGCCTTGTTTGCCCACCAGACGATGCCACCCGTAAAGCCGTGATCCGCCGTCGGAATCGCGACGCCCAGCGTGACTTTTTCATCGGCACGCGCGACGCCTGCCGTGCCCAGTATCCCCAACGCCAGCATGCCGGCGCCGATCGCTCGAATGACCTGCTTCATGGTTGTGTCTCCAATTGTGAGGCGTTCATGCGCCCCGATTCTCGAACTCGCCGTTGTATCCCTTGAAGCTCAACGCTCAACACTTACGCCTTACCGTCGTCCGCGCTGTACAAACGCGACGAAGATAATCACGACGCCCTGCACCGCCGCGTTCAGATACACGCTGATGATGCTGGTCAGATTCAGAATGTTGGCGATCACCGAAAGCAGGATCGCGCCGATCACCGTGCCGACCACGCGCCCTTCGCCCCCCTTCAGCGCGGTGCCGCCCACCACCACAGATGCAATCGCTTCCAGCTCCCACAACAAGCCGGTGGTCGGCGTGGCCGAACCGAGCCGCGGCACATACAGCACCGTCGCAACGCCGACGCAGATTCCGAGCAATACGTACGTAACGATCTTCACGGTATCGACGCGAATCGCCGCATAGCGAGCGACCTGTTCGTTCGAACCAATCGCCTGCACGTGACGGCCGAACGCGGTGCGATTGAGGATCAACGCGCCGCCCGCGGCAACCACCAGGAACACCCAGATCGGGACCGGCACGCCGAAGAGACTCGCGTAGTAAGCGGGTCCGTATAGATCGGACAACGAGTTATCCAACGTCAGCGCGCCGCCATCCGCGAGCCACGTCAGCACCGCGCGAAAAATGCCCAACGTCCCCAACGTCACGATGAACGGCTCGATACGTCCCTTGGTAATGAGCAGGCCGTGCGCGCAGCCGAACAACCCGCCGAGCACCAACGCCAACACAATGCCGAGCGTCACGATCAGCAAGGGCGCAAGCGTATGGCCGCCCACACCGGCGGCCAATCCGTTCATCAACCAGATCATGCTGCCCGCGATCAGCGCCGCCATTGACCCGACCGACAGGTCGATGCCCCCCGAAATGATCACGAAGGTCATGCCGACCGCGATGATGCCGATGAACGACGTGCGCGTGAGCACGTTCATCAGGTTGTCGAGCGTCGCGAAATCGCGGTTGAGCAGCGTGCCGACGACGCACAGCGCGATCAGTCCTACCAGCGGCCCGAGCGCATACAGACGATGCGCGAAGCGCAACGCGCGGCCGGATTGGACGGCTTCAGTGGGTGCCGGTCGCATGGGCGATCAACTCCTCTTCGGTCAAGTGCTCAAGCGTGAGCGTGGTTTGCAGGCGTCCCGCGCGCATCACGGCAACGCGATGGCACAAACCAATCAGCTCGATCAGTTCGGATGAAATGACGATCACCGCGCGGCCCTGCGCGGCCAGACGATGAATCAGGAAATAGATATCGCGTTTTGCGCCGACATCGACGCCACGCGTCGGCTCGTCGAGCACGATCACGTTCGGATCGGGCTGCAGGAATTTGGCGAGCGCGAGCTTCTGCTGATTGCCGCCGGAGAGCATGCGCGCGCGGCTCGACAGATCGCCCGTGCGAATGCCGAAGTCGCTCACCGCTTTCGTCAACGCCGCGCGCCCCGCCTTCATATCGAGCAAGGGATGCGCGTAGCGTTCGAGCGTCATCAGCGTGACGTTGTCCTGCAGGCTTAGATTCACATGCAGGCCCTTGCCTTTGCGGTCTTCGCTCAGATACGTGAGGCCGTGGCGCATGGCGTCGCGTGGGCTTTTCAGATCGGCGCTACGGCCGGCGATTTCGATGCGGCCCGCCGTGCGTTTGCGCAATCCGATGATCGCTTCGAACGCTTCCGTGCGACCTGCACCGACGAGGCCTGCAAAGCCCAGTACTTCGCCAGCGCGCACGTCGAAGCTCAAATCTTCGACCCAGTCCGGCACGGCCAGGCCTTCTACTTTCAAAGCAATCGGTGCGTCGGCAGGCACGGTGATTTTGTCGGGGAACATATCGGACACGTCGCGCCCAACCATCAGATTCGCCATCTGCTGGCGCGCGAGCCCCGCGGTTTCGCCGCGCGCCACAAAGCGGCCGTCGCGCATCACGATCACTTCGTCGGTAATGCGCTCGACTTCATCCAGCTTGTGCGAGATGTAGACGATGGTCACGCCGTCGGCTTTCAACTTCAGCATCAGCGTGAAGAGGCGTTCGGTTTCGGACGGCGTGAGCGTGGCGGTCGGTTCGTCCATGATGAGCAGACGCGCGCGGCGCGACAGCGCTTTGGCGATCTCCACCATCTGCTTTTCAGCGACGATCAACTCGCGTACTTTCGTATCCGGCGCTTTCTCGAGACCGACCTGCGCGAGATAGCGCGCGGCTTCAGCGCGCATGGCGGTGTCCTCGACGAACCAGCCGCGCTTTTTTTCGTGGCCGAGATACATGTTCTGCGCGATCGTCAGATGCTCGGCGAGATTGAACTCCTGGTGAATCAGCACGATGCCCGCCGCTTCCGCATCGCGCGACCCGATGAACTGCCGCGCGTGACCGTCGAGCAGCACGGTGCCCGAGGTCGCCGTTTCGTAGCCGGCGAGGATTTTCATGAGCGTCGACTTGCCTGCGCCGTTCTCGCCGAGTAAACCGTAGATGCGCCCAGGCGCCAGCTCGAAGCTCACGCCATGGAGCACGCGCACCGGCCCGAAGTCTTTGCGAATATCGTCGAAGCGAACGGCGAGGCTCATGGCTCACGCGCTCCTGCGAATCACGAGGCGATGCGGCAGCAACACGCCCGGCACGTTCGCCAATGGATTCGCCAGCCGTTGCAGCAGCAGGCGCGCGGCGGTTTCGCCGAGCTCGCGCATCGGCTGTGCGATGGTGGTCAGCGGCGGATCGATCTGCGCAGCAAGCGAGATGTCGTCGAAGCCGACCACTGCCACATCGTCCGGCACGCGCTTGCCGACGTTGCGCAAACCGTGGATCACGCCGATCGCCAGCGTGTCGGAGACGGCGAAGATCGCGCTCGGCGCGTTAGGCTGCTGCATCAGCAAGGCCGCGGCCGATGCGCCCGCCTCGTAGTCGAGACTATTTAGATTCATGCGCCAATGGTCGTCCGGCGTGATGCCCGCTTCGATTAACGCATCCAGATAGCCCTGCTGGCGCTGCCGCGCGTACAGATAGTCAACATCCGAATTGATCAGCCCGATACGCCGATGGCCGCGCGCAAGCAGATGTCGCACTGCGTCGCCCGCCGCCCGATAGTTGTCGATGCCGACGTAGGGCACGCCCGTCGTCGGATCGAACTCGCAGCACGCGACCCACGGCAACTCGCTCGATGCCTCACCGAGCGCCTGCTGGATGGTGGCGGGATCGAGGCAGATCGCGCCGTCCGCGCGGCGGCGGCGCAGCAGATCGAAATAGCTGCGCTCGCGTCCTGGATCGGCGCCCGTGTCGCATAGCAGCATGAAGTAGCCGTGCTGGCGCGCGACGCTGTCGATCCCGCGCACGATCTCCGCGTAGAAGGGGTTGCCGACATCGGGCACCATCGTTAGCAGCAGCCGGCTTTCGGCGGTGCGCAGATTGCGCGCGAGTTCGTTGACGCGATAGCCGCTGGCGTCGACCGCCGCCAAGACCTTGTCGCGCGTGGCGGGCCGCACGTTTTCGTGGCCGTTCAGCACGCGCGACACGGTCGCCACCGAGACCCCCGCCTGCTCCGCCACCTGGGCAATCGAAAGCCCCTCGACCGGACGCGACGGCTGAGCCTCAGGCGGCGGGCGCTTTCTCGCCGCTGGCGACGACAGCGGCGCCGCCGCGGGCGCCGCTTTGGGCAACGACTTGGACACGTGAATTCGCTCAAAAATGTAATCGATTACATTTTTGAGCGATGAAAGCCGGAATCGCAAGGACGGATCGCTAGGGATTAACACGGGGTCGGACGCGCCGTCCCAGGGTAGCGGCCGGACGGCGCACTGCCCACGACGGCGTGGATTCGCGCCGCCATTTGGTACAATCCCACAGTTACCCTGCCGTGGCCTGCATACCGGGTTGTCCCCCGGAGTTGAACCCCGAGGCTGCCGGTCAGCGGCAAAGAATCGCAAACTCGCCAAACCACACTGCCGAATCCACCATGAACATCGAGCAAGCGCGTTTCAACATGATCGAACAGCAGATCCGCCCCTGGGAAGTGCTCGACCAGGACGTGCTGAATCTGCTCTCGATCGTCAAGCGTGAAAACTTCGTCCCCACCGTCTATCGCGATCTGGCCTTCGTCGACTTCGAAGTGCCGCTGCCGGCCGGCCAGCACATGCTGGCGCCGCGCGTCGAAGCGCGTGTGCTGCAGGAACTGGCGGTGAAGAAACACGAAAGCGTGCTCGAAATCGGCGCCGGCTCGGGTTACATGGCCGCCCTGCTCGCGCACCGCGCGCAGCACGTGCTGACGGTCGACATCGAACCGGAACTCGCGGAACTGGCGAAGAACAACCTGATCGCCAACGGCGTGCTGAACGCCGAAGTCGCCACTGGCGACGCCTCGCGCGGCTGGGCCGGCGCGGCGCCGTACGACGTGATCTGCGTCTCGGGCGGCCTGCCGGTGCTGCCGCAGGAAATCCTCGAACACCTCAAAATCGGCGGCCGTCTGGCGGCGTTCGTCGGCGTCGCGCCGGTCATGAAGGCGCAGATCATCACGCGTATCGACGAGAAGCAATACCGTATCGCCGACGTGTTCGAAACCTATGTCGAGCCGCTGACCAACGCCGTGCAGCCGCCGCGTTTCAAGTTTTAATTCGCGCGTTTTATGGACGGCCGGCGCGCCGCCGTCCTCTGAACTGGATGTCCTGTTGATGCAAAATCTGACCGCTCCCGCGCTCGCCGAATGGCTCGCCGATCAATCGCGTCCCGCCCCCGTGCTGCTCGACGTGCGCGAACCGTGGGAAATCCAGACGGCGTCGATCGCCGGCGCCGTATTGATTCCGATGCGTGAGATTCCCGCGCGCAGCGAAGAGCTGGACGACGACGCGCAAATCGTCTGCGTGTGCCATCACGGCGCGCGCAGCGCCCAGGTCGCGATGTTCCTCGAATCGCGCGGCCATACCAACGTCTTCAATCTGCAAGGCGGGATCGACGCGTGGTCGCGTCAGGTCGATCCGTCCGTTCCGACCTATTGATCGCACGGTCGCGATGATCCGCCAGCGGGTGCCGGTCCTCGCGGCCGCTCTGGCGCTTCATTGCGCGGCTCTCGCGTTTCTCCCGATCCCGGCGCACGCCGTCGGCCTCTCCCAGCTTTACGACGAAGCACTCTCGAACGACGCGCAGCTGCAAAGCGCGCGCGCGGCGTTTGCCGCCAATAGCGAAGAGTTGCCGCTCGCCCGCGCCAAACTGCTGCCGCAAGTCTCCGCGTCGCTCACCGCGAACCGCCAGAGCACCGATTTCGGCGGCGGCTTTCCGGCCTCCTACGGCAATAGCAACGGCTATGTGATTTCGCTCACGCAGCCGCTGATTCACGTCGATACCTGGTACGGCTATGCGCAGGGCAAGCTCGCGGTGGATTCGGCGCAGGCGTCGTTTGGGGCTGCGCGGCAGGATCTGATCGTGCGGCTGGGTCAGGCTTACTTCGACGCGCTCGCATCCCAGGACAACCTCGCGATTGTGCGCTCGCAGAAAGCGTCGATCGCGCAGCAGCTCGAATCGGCCAGGCATTCTTTCGAAGTCGGCAACACGACGATCACCGATACCAACGAAGCCCAGGCTAAATACGATCAGGCGATCTCGCAGGAAATTGCCGCGCAGAACGATCTCGCGGTGAAGCTGGCGGCATTGCAGCAGATCGTTGGGCATCCGGTCGAGCATGTGGATGGACTGGCCGCCGGCGCCCCGCTGCCGCCGCCCGTGCCCGCCGACATCAACCAGTGGGTCGATACCGCGAGCGATGCCAACCATCAGGTCGTGCTGAAGCAGATCTCGCTGGCTAATGCACAACGCGAGACGTCGAAAGCCAAGGCCGGCCATCTGCCGACCGTCGACCTGGTTGCAAGTCGTTCGCGTAGCAGTCTCGGTGCGGCCGGTGCGGGTAACTTCGGCGGCAATTTCGGTGGTGGCTTTGGCAGCGGCGCGAACACGCCCGCGCCTGGGACACCGGCGCTTGCTGCTGAACTGGGCAATCTGGGGTCGTCATACACGAATAGCACGATCGGCGTGCAGGTCACCATTCCGATCTTTGCAGGCGGCGCGACGCAAAGCCGTGTGCGTCAGACGCGCGCACTCGAAGACCAAGCCGCCGCCGATCTCGATACGGCCCGGCGCAATGCCGCGCTGTCGGCACGACAAGCGTTTCTCGGCGTGGTGAGCGGGCTGGCGCAAGTGCACGCGTTGCAGACCGCCGAGCGATCGGCGAACACTTCGCTCGAATCGAATCTGCTCGGGTATCAGGTCGGTGTACGAATCAATATCGACGTGCTCAATGCGCAAGATCAGCTGTTTTCAGCACGTCGCGATCTGGCGAAGGCGCATTATGACACGCTGATCAATAGTCTGAAGCTGAAGGCTTCCACGGCGAATCTTACCGATCAGGACGTGCTGCAGATGAGCGCGCTTCTTTCACCCGTCGACGATGGGTCGTTGACCGCGCTGCCACAAGTGCCGACGGTGCCGCATCCGGGTGTCGCCGCCAAAGGCGCTGCTGGGAAGCTTGGGCGGCGGGCTATGCCGAATGCGGCGGCGGTGCAGTAGTAGCACCGATTCACCTCATCGTTTTGTTCCCCGATTGACCCTCTGCCCGCGCAACGTTTCATTCGTTGCACCTTTGGGCTACCTGCTACTCACCGCTGTGTGCTGGCATCCATCGTCTTACGTCGTGCCATGTGTTGCGCTGCGCAACTTAAGACAGCTTGTGACAACCCTGACGCCACGCTTTGAGCCCCTTCCCGTTGCCATCAAGGAAATTTCCTACGGTTTCCTGATCATCCTGCAGGCAACATGCTCCGACCGTATTTCCCCGGAGCAGTGTGATGAAATTACCCTATGCGTAGGATGGCAGCGCATCTTACGTCGTGTGTCGTGAACACTTTCGGGGAGAAAATCAGGGAGCCTCGCACGCTTCTACCCGCTGTATTCAGGGCGAAAATTTTGCGAGACGCACTGACGAAGGCCTCCGTGAAGAAGGTGGTACCCAACACGGGGCCGTTCGTCGCTTTCAAATTGCCAGGTTGTTAATGAGAGGGCCAATGGCACGGGAAGCGCATAACGCGCTCTTCATCTCGCAATCCAACCTTTGGGCTAATCCGTCTCCCTCAGCACCTCAGCCACCGTCCCAAATATCTCCTCAATCTGCGCCTCTTCCACAATTAACGGCGGCGAGAACGCCAAAATATCCCCGGTATAACGCGTCAATACCCCCTTCTCAAAGCACCGCACAAACACATCATAAGCACGCGCCCCAGGCGCCCCGGCACGCGACGCCAGTTCCACCCCACCCACCAGCCCGAGATTGCGCACATCAATGACATGCCGCTCGTCGCGCAGCTTGTGAATCTCGCGCTCGAAGATCGGCGCCATCCGTGCGGCCCGCTCGAAGAGCCGTTCACGCTCATACAGATCGATCGTCGCGCACGCCGCAGCGGCAGCAATCGGATGCCCTGAATACGTATAGCCATGAAACAGCTCGATCCCACCCGGCGCCCCGTTCACAATCGAATCGTGAATCTTCGCGCTTGCAGCGACAGCGCCCATCGGCGCGGCCGCATTGTTAGTACCCTTGGCCATCGTCAACAGATCCGGCGTCACCCCAAAATATTGCGCGGCGAACGGCGCACCCAACCGCCCCCAGCCAGTAATCACTTCATCGAAAATCAGCAGGATGCCGTGCTTGTCGCAAATCTCCCGCAACCGCTGTAAGTAGCCTTGCGGCGGAATCAGCACGCCGGTCGACCCTGCCACCGGCTCCACGATCACCGCGGCAATCGTCGACGCGTCGTGCAGCGTAACGAGCCGCTCCAGTTCGTCAGCGAGATGCGCGCCCCACGCGGGCTGCCCTTTCGAAAACGCCGCCTCCTTGATGTTCAGCGTATGCGGCAAATGATCGACGGCAGGCAACAGTCCGCCCGAAAACGCCTTGCGGTTCGGCGCAATACCGCCCACCGAAATCCCGCCGAAGCCCACGCCGTGATAACCACGCTCGCGTCCGATAAACCTCGCGCGCTGCCCTTCGCCACGCGAACGGTGGTAAGCCAGAGCAATCTTCAGCGCGGTATCCACCGCCTCAGAACCCGAGTTCACAAAGAAGATGTGCTTCAGATCGCCCGGCGTGTGCCGCGCGATTTTTGTTGCGGCTTCGAAAGCCTTCGGGTGGCCCATCTGAAACGTCGGCGCGAAGTCCATTTCGGCCGCCTGCGCCTGCACGGCGGCCACGATCTCGTCGCGGCAATGCCCCGCGTTCACGCACCACAGCCCGGCGGTGCCGTCGAGAATGCGCCGGCCGTCGTGTGACGTGTAGTACATCCCCTTCGCGCTCGACAGCAGCCGCGGCGCGCTCTTGAACTGACGGTTCGCGGTGAAAGGCATCCAGAACGCGGACATATCGGGTGTGTTGACGCTGGCGCGCTCATTCATGTCGTGTCTCCTTGCGTGGGTGGTCTTCCAGTGTAGGCACAGCGCGGCGCATGCACAAAGGCGCGGCGGTCATGCACCGCCGACGCCCCATGGCCGATCGACACGCTTCGTTGCGGCGCGGCACGCACCTGAACGAGGCGCACACCCGGCTCCTGCACCATTTTCGCGCCGCATTACGCATAACTGCCGCGACGCACCACCGCGCCGCAGCACGCAGTAGCACGCAACTCGCGGACTTCAAGTCGAAAGTGCCGCATGGCATGTGCCTTGCAGTACACAAGCGGCAAGTCATGCGGGATAAGCCCTGCTGGCTGAAATCGACGCCCATAAACATTCACCATTCATGGCAAGGGGAAATACATGAAACGTCGTAGTCTGTTGAAGTTCGGCTCCATGTCGAGCGCGCTCGCGCTTGCAGGTCAGGTTCCGTTTGCTCAGGCGCAATCGGGCAGCGGCCCGATTAAAGTAGGCGTTCTACATTCCTTGTCAGGCACGATGGCGATCTCGGAGACATCGCTCAAAGACACCGCGCTGATGACCATCGCGGACATCAACAAGAACGGCGGCGTCATGGGTCGCCAACTGCAGCCGGTGGTCGTGGACCCGGCGTCGAACTGGCCGCTGTTCGCCGAAAAAGCCCGCCAGCTGATCACCCAGGAAAAGTGCGCCGTCGTGTTCGGTTGCTGGACCTCGGTGTCGCGCAAGTCGGTGCTGCCGGTTTTCGAAGAACTGAACGGCCTGCTGTTCTATCCGGTGCAGTACGAAGGCGAAGAAATGTCGCGCAACGTGTTCTACACGGGCGCCGCGCCGAATCAGCAAGCGATTCCGGCAACCGAATACCTGATGAGCGCGGAAGGCGGCGGCGCCAAGCGCTTCTTCCTGCTGGGTACCGACTACGTCTACCCCCGCACGACCAACAAGATCCTGCGCGCGTTCCTCAAGTCGAAAGGCGTGCAGGAAGCCGATATCCAGGAAGTCTACACGCCGTTCGGCCACAGCGACTATCAGACCATCGTCGCGAACATCAAGACCTTCTCGCAGGGCGGCAAGACCGCGGTGATCTCGACCGTCAACGGCGACTCGAACGTGCCGTTCTACAAGGAACTCGGCAACCAGGGGTTGAAGGCGTCCGACGTGCCGGTGGTCGCATTCTCGGTCGGCGAAGAAGAGCTGCGCGGCATCGATACGAAACCGCTGGTCGGCAATCTCGCGGCATGGAACTACTTCATGTCGCTGCGCAACCCGGCCAACGAGAAGTTCAAGAAGCAATGGGCTGCATGGGTCAAGGACAACAACCTGCCGGGCGGCACCAAGCGCGTGACCAATGACCCGATGGAAGCAACTTTCGTCGGCATCCATATGTGGAAGCAGGCGGTCGAAAAAGCGAGGAGCACGGACGTGGACAAGGTACGCGTGGCGATGGTCGGCCAGACGTTTGCCGCACCGTCGGGCTTCACGCTCGAAATGGACGGCAATCACCATCTGCACAAGCCGGTGATGATCGGCGAAGTGCGCGCCGACGGCCAGTTCAACGTGGTGTGGCGTACCAAGACCGCGGTTCGCGCGCAGCCGTGGAGCCCGTACATCGCCGGTAATTCGAGCAAGCCGGATGTGGTCAGTTCGATTCCCGCATTCCTGAAGCGCTCGCGCGTTGCCTGAGTCTGAACCTGGGCAGAGCCGGGGCCGAACCGCTGCTCTGCCCGACACGGACGCTGCAAGACGCAAGACAACGGCGTGGCACCGGTGCAGCACCGCGATGCCGCGCCGCCTCGCCGGTTTTTCTTCAAAGGCCATCATGGCGTTTTCATTTCCGAAATTCGCACGACGCAGCATCGGCGGCCTCGCGCTCGCGCTTATCGTTAGTGCGCCGCTTACCGCCTTTGCGCTCACCCAGGCCGATGTCGCGCCGCTCGCCGGTGACGACTTCGATGCGAAATCCGCGGCAATCGACAAACTGATTGCCAACCACGACAAAGAATCGCTCGCGGTGCTCAAAGCCCTGTCCGAGGACAGCGCGCTCGCCACCGATTCCGGCGCAGTGCTGCTGCAAGACGGCGACACGGCGCGCGATGCCGTCACCGGCAAAACAGTCGCCGCCAGCGACGCGCAACCGGTCACGCTGAACAACCTGCTGCGCTCGAAAGTGGCGGGCGCACTCTCAGGCCTGCAACTCGATTCGCCCGACGCCGCCACACGCGACGCCGCCATCACCTCGCTGCTGCAAAACCCCGATCCGTCGATCAAACCGCTCGTCGATGCGGCGCGCGCAAAGGAAACCAACCCGGCGCTGAAAAAGCGCCTCGACACGCTGTGGGCGATGACCGCGCTGCACGACGCCGACCCGGCCAAGCGCCTGGAAGCCGTGCAACTGGTCGCGGCGCGCCACGATCTCGACATGAACGAACTACTGCGTCCGCTCGTCGCGAAGAAGCCGGACGGCACCTTCAACGAAGCCGACGACCGGGTGCGCGCCGCCGCGCAAAACGGCATCGACGAACTCGATTCGATCCAGCGCCGCAGCCAGATTGCGGGCACGCTGTTCGCGGGCCTGTCGCTCGGCAGCGTCTTGCTGCTCGCCGCATTGGGCCTCGCGATCACGTACGGGCTGATCGGCGTGATCAACATGGCGCACGGCGAATTCCTGATGATCGGCGCCTACGCAACCTACGTCGTGCAGAACCTGTTCCAGCGCTTTGCGCCGGGTGCGTTCGACTGGTATCCGCTGCTTGCCGTGCCCGCGTCATTCGCTGCGGCCGGACTGGTCGGCATCGTGCTCGAACGGCTGGTGTTGAAGCATTTGTACGGCCGTCCGCTCGAAACCTTGCTGACCACCTTTGGCGTCAGCCTGATCCTGATTCAGGCAACACGTATGGTGTTCGGTGCGCAGAACGTTCAGGTGATCAACCCCGCATGGATGAGCGGCGGCGTGACCGTTCTGCCGAATCTGATCCTGCCGTACAACCGGTTGGCGATCCTCGCGTTTTCGCTGATCGTCGTCGGAATTGCCTGGGCTGTCCTAACTAAAACGCGTCTAGGTTTGTTCGTGCGCGCCGTTACGCAAAACCGGCGGATGGCCGCGTGCGTCGGCGTGAAAACCGCGCGCGTCGATTCGTATGCATTCGCGTTTGGCGCGGGCATTGCCGGCCTGGGTGGCTGTGCGCTATCGCAGATCGGCAATGTGGGACCGGACCTCGGCCAGAGCTACATCATCGATTCGTTCATGGCCGTGGTGCTCGGCGGCGTCGGGCAACTCGCCGGCACGGTGATCGGCGGCTTCGGACTCGGGTTGGTCAGCAAGGCGATCGAGCCGTTCTGGGGCGCGGTGCTCGCCAAGATCGCCGTGCTCGTGCTGATCGTGTTGTTCATCCAGAAGCGTCCGCAGGGCATGTTCGCCCTCAAGGGCCGTAGCGCGGAGGCATGAGATGACATCGGCTACCTCATCGGCGCATGTCGGCACGGCGAGCGGTGGCGCCGCTGTCGGACGTGAAGCACAGTCCGGCTTCGCGCTCGGCTTGCCGCCACGTCCCGCGCTGCTGTCACGCCGCGCGTGGCTCGCGCTGATCGCACTGATCATCGTGTTCGGTCTCGGTGTGCCATTCGCGACTCTGGTGGTCCCGGAAACGAGCCCGCTGCATCTGTCCGCGTATGCGATGACGATCACCGGCAAGTTCATGTGCTACGCGATCGCCGCACTGGCACTCGATCTCGTGTGGGGCTACTGCGGCATTCTGAGCCTGGGACACGCGTTGTTCTTTGCATTGGGCGGTTACGCGATCGGCATGTACCTCATGCGTTCGATCGGTCACGAAGGCAAATACGGCAGCGACCTGCCCGACTTCATGGTGTTTCTCGACTGGCACCAACTGCCGTGGTACTGGCAAGGCACGCAGCATCTCGGCTACGCGCTGCTGCTGGTGGTGTTGGTGCCTGCGGTGGTCGCGTGGGTATTCGGCTTCTTCACGTTCCGTTCGCGGGTGAAGGGCGTGTACCTGTCGATCATCACGCAGGCGATGACGTTTGCCGCGATGCTGCTGTTTTACCGCAACGAAACGGGGTTCGGCGGCAATAACGGTTTTACCGACTTCAAGCGTATCGGCGGCTTTCCCATAACGCATCCGGGCACGCGCACTGCCCTCCTGCTGATCACGTTCGCGGTATTGATTCTGGCCTTCATCGGCGCCCGGGCAATCGTCACGTCGAAGCTCGGCCGCGTGGTCACTGCGGTACGTGACGGCGAAACGCGTTTGATGTTCCTCGGCTACAGCCCGCTCGCCTACAAGCTGTTCGTGTGGACCGTATCCGCTATTTTGTGCGGGATTGCCGGCGCGTTGTATGTGCCGCAGGTCGGCATCATCAACCCGGGCGAGATGTCGCCGGGCAACTCGATCGAGATGGCTATCTGGGTTGCGGTGGGTGGACGCGGCACGTTGATCGGACCGATCATCGGCGCGTTCGCGGTGAATGGCGCGAAGAGCTTTTTTACGGCGAACTTCCCTGAATACTGGCTGTTCTTTCTTGGCCTGATTTTCGTGCTGGTCCCGCTGTTGTTGCCGAACGGCGTCATGGGGCTGATCGAAATGGTGACGCGCAAGAGGAACCGTTCATGAACGAAAACCCGATGGTCCCTGACCTTGCCTTACCTGAAGAGCCTGCTGAACGGTTGTTAAGCGGTGTCGCGAGTATGGGGCACGCGGTTGTGCCGGGCGAGATCGATATTTCGCACGGGACGATTCTGTACCTTGACGACGTGACCGTGAGTTTCGACGGGTTTCGCGCATTAAATGCGCTGACTTTATCGATCGACGCGGGTGAGTTGCGTTGCATCATCGGGCCGAATGGCGCGGGCAAGACGACGATGATGGATGTCATTACCGGAAAGACGGAGCCGGATTCGGGCAAAGTTTTTCTGGGGCAGTCGATCGATTTGACCCGGATGAATGAGCCTTCTATTGCGCGCGCCGGGATCGGGCGCAAGTTTCAGAAGCCTACTGTTTTTGAACAGCATCCTGTGTGGGAGAACCTTGAGTTGGCTATGAAGGCCGACAAGGGATGGTGGGCTTCTTTGCGTGCGCGATTGGATCGTGCTGCGCAAGCGCGGATTGAAGAGACGTTGGCTTTGATTGGGTTGGAGAGCGAGGCTCGGCGGCTCGCTGGCGAGCTGTCGCACGGGCAAAAACAGCGGCTCGAGATTGGGATGTTGCTGATGCAGCAGCCGGCGCTGTTGTTGCTCGATGAACCCGCGGCAGGCATGACAGATGACGAGACGATGCAGTTAGCCCAGTTGCTGAATCATTTGCGTGGGACGTGTTCGATGATGGTTGTCGAGCATGATATGGAATTTGTGGCGGCTCTTTCGGGTGAAAAAGGGAAGGTGACGGTGATGGCCGAAGGGCGAGTGCTCGCCCACGGCACGCTTGATGAGGTGAAGAGAGATGAGACGGTGATCGAGTCTTATCTCGGGCGGTAACGGCCACAATCAAACCACGACCGCAAAAACCACCAGAATTCAAGGATCGACCGACATGTTAGAAGTGGAAAACCTGAACCAGTACTACGGCGGCAGCCACATTCTCCGCGACGTGAAACTCACGGTGCCCGACGGCAAACTCACCGTGCTGCTGGGTCGCAACGGCGTCGGCAAAACCACCTTGCTTCGATGCCTGATGGGCGTCGTCCAGACCAAAAGCGGTTCAATCGCCTGGCGCGGCACACCGATCACCAGGCTGCCGACCTACTCGCGTGTGGAAAAAGGTCTGGCCTACGTCCCGCAAGGCCGTGACATCTTCCCGCGATTGACCGTCGAAGAAAACCTCCTGGTAGGCGCGGCCAGCAAGAAAGCCCCGAAGAAAATCCCGGACCGCATCTACGAACTGTTCCCAGTCCTGAAGGACATGCGTAGCCGCCGCGGCGGTGACCTCTCCGGCGGCCAGCAACAGCAACTCGCGATCGGCCGGGCGCTAATGAGCGATCCGCAATTGCTCATCCTCGATGAACCCACCGAAGGCATCCAGCCGTCGATCATTCAGGACATCGGCCGAACGCTGCGTCAGTTGGTCGAAGAAATGGGCATGACCGTGCTGCTCGTCGAACAGTACTACGACTTCGCCAAAGAAATCGCCGATCGCTATTGGGTCATGAGCCGCGGTGAAATCGTCGCGGGTGGCGAAGGGGCGAACATGGATACGGATGGCGTGCGCGCACTGATCGCCGTCTGACCGGCGCAAACGGCGCAAACAGCGCGGCGTGCTATTCTCGCCGCATCCTGTGGCAACGCGGCTCGTCGTTGCCTGACGCGTGCAGGCACACCGCGCATTGACGCGTCTGTTGCCACGTCTGTTACTGTGCCCGATACCGCGCCCAGCCGTTCATTCATTCGCAAGTCCGCTCGCATGTCGCTTCACGAAAACCACGCCGCACTCGCCACTGCGCAACCCATCGCGCACTCGCAATGGCGCGCACGCCTCGAACTCGGTTTCGTCAAAGACGGCGAACGAACCACGCTCAAGCATCGGCTGCATGATGGTCCGTTGCGCGTACAACGACCGCTCTATCCGGAAGGCCATGCGATCTGCCATGCAGTGATCGTGCATCCGCCGGGTGGGATTGCGGGCGGCGATCAACTCGATATCGACGTGGACGTCGGCGACAACGCCCATGCCGTCATCACCACGCCTGGCGCAACGAAGTGGTACAAATCCAATAGCCGTGCGGCACGACAGAATATTGCGGTGCGCGTCGGCCCTCAGGCCAGGCTCGACTGGCTGCCGCAGAACAACATCGTTTTCGATCACGCCAACGCGATGCTGGATTTTTCGCTAACGCTTGGCGAAGGCGCTACTGCGATTGGTTGGGATGCAACTCAGCTTGGGCGGCAAGCGGCTGGTGAGCGATGGTCAAAGGGGCAGTTACGAGCCGTATCGCGAATCGTTGGCGCGAACGGCGAGGCGCTGTGGCTCGAACGTGCGAGTCTTGCCGCGGAGGATCCGTTGCGGGATGCGGCGCAAGGGCTTGCCGGGTTCCCCGCTTATGGAACGCTGTGGGCTGTCGGGGCGGCCTGCAATGATGCACTCGCCGAAGCGCTCACTGCCCAGCTGCCGTTTGATGATTCGTTGCGGGCGGCGGCTTCCTGTGTCACTGAAGGGGTTTTGCTCGTGCGGGCGGTTTCGCGGTCAATGGAGATGCTGCAGCGTGCTTTGACTCAGTGCTGGCTTCAGTTGAGGCCTGTTGTGCACGGGGTTGAGGCTGTGCCGCTTCGCATCTGGTCGACCTGATTCGCGCAGCATACGCACCTGACAGCGCAGCTGGCCTTTCACCTTCGCAAGACGCCGCGAGCACCAATCTGGCGCGCCCGACTGCCCCACGTCGGTGCGTCATCGTGTCTTTTGCCTCGCCAAGCCATATTGCACTGCCATGGCACACACTTTGCATCGAATCTCCCACGATGCTGCCGCGTCCTGACGGCAGCCGACCGCTTCTCGCCACCACCGCTCACCTAACATGACCCGATCGACACTTCGCCCCGCGCGTCGCGCCTGGCTCGCCGCACTGTTGCTCTCGCCCGTCCTCGCCATCCACGCGCCCGCCGCTCACGCGGATACGCTCGATAACATCGCCAAGGCCGGTGTGCTGAAAGTCGCCGTGCCGGAAGACTATCCGCCATTCGGCTCGGTCGGCGCGGATATGAAGCCGCAAGGCTATGACATCGATACCGCCGCCATGCTCGCGAAGTCGATGAACGTGAAGCTCGAACTCGTGCCGGTCAATAGCGCAAACCGCATTCCGTATCTGCAAACAGGTAAGGTCGATCTGGTGATTTCTTCGCTCGGCAAAACGCCTGAGCGCGATAAGGTCATCGATTTTTCGACGGCCTATGCACCGTACTACCAGGGCGTGTTCGGTCCCGCCGACATCAAGGTCACCGGCCCCGCCGATCTCACCGGCAAGACAGTCGGCGCCACCCGCGGCGCGCTCGAGGAAATCAGTCTCACGCAAATGGCGCCGAACGCGACCATCAAGCGCTTCGAAGATAACAACGCGACTATCGCCGCGTTCCTCTCGGGGCAGGTGCAGTTGATCGCTGCCGGTAACATCGTCGCCGCCGCCATCCTCGCCAAGAATCCGCCGCGTCGTCCGGAACCGAAGTTCGTTATCCAGAATTCGCCGTGCTTCGTCGGTATGAACAAGAACGAACCCCGCCTGCAACAGAAGGTCAATGCTGCAATCGCAACGGCCAAGCAGGATGGCACGCTCAATGCGATGTCGAAGAAATGGTTCGGCGCTGCGCTGCCAGCCAATTTGTAAGCGCGTCGTTAGCTGAACTTGATACCGTGGCTGGCTTTAATGGCATTGCACTTGTCATGGACGCATCCCGTGCGCAACGCGCGATCGCGGCCATGACGCGCAAAGCCTGTCACTGTCGCAGCCGGCCCAACCCGGGACCGGCGCAACCCTATGTAGATATTCGATGAAGCTGACACCTCGCGAGAAGGACAAGCTGCTGATTTTCATCGCCGCGCTGCTCGCCGAACGGCGCCGCGCTCGCGGCCTCAAACTGAATTACCCGGAAGCGATCGCCTTCATCTCCGCCGCGCTGATGGAAGCGGCCCGCGACGGCAAGACCGTCGCCGAAGTCATGCACTACGGCACCACGCTTCTGACGCGCGCCGACGTGATGGAAGGCGTGCCGGAAATGATCCCCGACATCCAGGTCGAAGCCACGTTCCCCGACGGCACCAAGCTCGTCACCGTGCATCATCCGATTCCTTAATCACGCAAGGCAGCCCCATGATTCCCGGCGAACTCCTCATCGACGACGGCGAACACGAACTCAACGCGGGCCGCGCCACCGTCACGGTGGTCGTGTCGAATACCGGCGACCGGCCGGTGCAGATCGGCTCGCACTATCACTTCTACGAAGTGAATGAGGCCCTTTCGTTCGATCGCGAAACGGCACACGGCTTTCGCCTGAACATCGCGGCAGGTACCGCCGTGCGCTTCGAGCCCGGCCAGGAACGAACCGTCGAACTGGTCGAACTGGCGGGTGATCGCGTCGTCTGCGGCTTCAACGGCAAGGTGATGGGCAAGCTCTGATGCGCCACTCGCGCGCGCCTGCCCTGACCACCCCGCTCATTTCCGGACCCACACCATGACCTTACGCATTGGCCGCCGCGCATACGCGGAAATGTTCGGCCCCACGACCGGCGACCGCGTTCGCCTCGCCGACACCGAGCTGCTGATCGAAGTCGAACGCGATTTCACGACCTACGGCGAAGAAGTGAAATTCGGCGGCGGCAAAGTGATTCGCGACGGCATGGGCCAGTCGCAACGCGTGCATGCCGACGTGGTCGATACAGTCGTGACGAATGCGGTGATTCTCGATCACTGGGGCATCGTCAAGGCCGACATCGGCATCAAGAACGGCCGTATCGCCGCAATCGGCAAGGCGGGCAATCCCGACATCCAGCCGAACGTGACGATCGCGATCGGCGCATCTACCGAAGTGATCGCGGGCGAAGGCCTGATCGTGACGGCAGGCGGCATCGATACGCACATTCATTTCATCAGCCCGCAGCAGATTGAAGAAGCACTCGCGAGCGGCGTGACGACGATGCTCGGCGGCGGCACGGGTCCCGCAACCGGCACGAACGCGACGACCTGCACGCCAGGTCCGTGGCATCTCGAACGCATGCTGCAAGCCGCCGATGGTTATCCGATGAATCTCGGCTTTCTCGGCAAAGGCAACGTGAGCCGGCCGCAACCGGCGCTGGAACAGATCGCCGCGGGTGCGATCGGTTTGAAGCTGCACGAGGACTGGGGCACCACACCCGCCGCAATCGACAACTGTCTTTCCGTCGCCGACGACACCGACACGCAGGTCGCGATCCACACGGATACGCTGAACGAAGCGGGTTTTGTGGAAGCGACCGTGGCCGCGTTCAAGGGCCGCACCATCCACACGTACCACACGGAAGGCGCGGGCGGCGGTCACGCTCCGGACATCATCAAGGTATGCGGTGAAGCGAACGTGCTGCCCTCCTCGACGAATCCGACGCGCCCTTACACCATCAACACGCTTGAAGAACACCTCGACATGCTGATGGTGTGCCATCACCTGGACCCGTCGATTGCGGAAGATATCGCGTTCGCCGAGTCACGCATTCGTCGCGAGACCATTGCTGCCGAGGATATCCTGCACGATCTCGGCGCGTTGTCGATGCTATCGTCGGATTCGCAGGCGATGGGCCGTGTGGGCGAGGTCATCATCCGCACGTGGCAAACCGCGCACAAGATGAAAGTGCAACGCGGCGCGCTGCCTGAGGACAACGCTCGGCACGACAACTTTCGCGCGAAGCGTTACGTTGCCAAGTACACGATCAACCCGGCCATCACGCACGGTATCTCGCATGAAGTCGGTTCGATCGAGCCAGGCAAGTGGGCCGATCTGGTGTTCTGGGAGCCGGCGTTTTTCGGTATCAAACCGTCGCTGATCCTGAAGGGCGGCATGATCGCGATGGCGCAGATGGGCGACCCGAACGCGTCGATTCCGACGCCGCAACCGGTCCACTATCGCGAGATGTTCGCGACGCGCGGCGGTGCGCTGGGGCGCACGTCGCTAACCTTCGTATCGCAGATGGCCGCCGATGCAGGTGTCGGCGAACGCTATGGTCTGAACAAGCGGATCGTCGCCGTCAAGAACTGCCGCAACATCACGAAGGCCGACATGATTCACAACGCGTGGCGTCCGGCAATCAGCGTCGATCCGGAGACGTATCAGGTGATCGCGGACGGTCAGTTGCTAACGTGCGAACCCGCAACCGTGCTGCCGATGGCGCAACGCTACTTCCTGTTCTAAAGCATGCGCACACTCGACAAACTGATTGCGCCGCATCTGAAGCTGGCACCTGTGCTGGTGAAGCGCGCGCCCACCCTGACGCTCGCTTTCGACGACCGCCGCAAGAGCCGTCTCGCGGCCACGCTCGATAACGGCGAAGAGGTCGCGCTGCTGCTGCCGCGCGGCACGGTGCTACGCGACAGCGATGTTCTGGTCGCCGACGATGGCGGTCTGGTACGCATCGTCGCCGCGCCCGAAGCAGTGCTGGTTGTCCGCGCGAAAGATGCATTGACGTTGACGCGCGCCGCATATCACCTCGGCAATCGTCATACGCCGGTCGAGGTCGGCGCGGATTATCTGAAGCTTGAATACGATCCGGTACTGGCCGATATGCTCAAGCGCATCGGCGCAAGCGTGGATCAGGTGTCGATGCCGTTCCAGCCGGAATCCGGCGCGTACGGCGGCGGTCACAAGCATGGCCACGATGAGACGTTTGCGGAAGACTATGCGTTAGCGCAGCAGGTGTTCGGCGAGCATCATGGGCATGAGCATGCGCAGGGTCACTCGCATGACCATGGCCACGATCATCCCAACGACGATCACGTCCACGACGAATCGTGCGGTCACGGCCATCACCACCACCATGCGCATCGCTGAACTCACGGCGCTGCTACATCTTGCGTCGCCGGCACTGCCGATCGGCGCATTCAGCTACTCGCAAGGTCTCGAAGCCGCAATCGAAGCGCACCTCATCACCGACGCCGATTCCGCCCGCGATTGGATCGCGAGTGGCTTAACCGATGTGCTCGCACGCGGCGAACTGCCGTTTCTCGCGCATCAGATGGAACGCTGGCGCGCACACGACGCAGACGGCTTGAAAGAAGCGAACAGCGAATTCCTGGCAAGCCGCGAGTCCGCAGAATTAAGGCGTGAGACGGAGCAGATGGGCTGGTCGCTACGACAGTTGTGCGTCTCACTGGAATGGGGCGACGCCGAACGGAGCATCACATTGGCATCGCTCAAGCCTTTGGCCCAGCCCACGGCTTTCGCCTTCGCCGCGTACGCCCACGATGCAGCGCCCGACGCCGCGCTCGCGGCCTACGCATTCAGCTGGGTGGAAAACCAGGCCGCCGCCGCATTGAAGGCCGTACCGCTCGGCCAACTCGCAGGCCAGCGAATCATTGTCGCGTTACGCGAGCCGATCGACGCGGCTGTCACGCGAGCATTAGCCACCTCACCCGACGACATCAACACCTTCGCGCCGCAATTGGGCATTCTGTCGGCGCGTCACGAGTCGCAGTACTCGCGGCTCTTTCGCTCATAAAAAGATCCATCATGAACGCACCTCAACACCTCCGCACGAAGAAACTGCCGCCGCTGCGTGTGGGCGTCGGCGGCCCGGTTGGATCGGGCAAGACCACGTTGCTCGAAATGCTCTGCAAGGCGATGCGCGAGCAGTACGACCTCGTCGCGATCACCAATGACATCTATACGAAAGAAGACCAGCGTTTGCTGACCGTGGCGGGCGCGCTGCCGGCCGAGCGAATCATGGGCGTCGAAACGGGTGGCTGCCCGCATACGGCGATTCGTGAAGACGCGTCGATCAATCTCGAAGCCGTCGACCGCATGCTGACGCGTTTTCCCGATGCTGACATCGTGTTCATCGAGTCAGGCGGCGACAACCTGGCAGCGACTTTCAGTCCGGAATTGTCGGACCTGACGATCTACGTGATCGACGTAGCCGGCGGCGAGAAGATTCCGCGCAAAGGCGGACCGGGGATTACGAAGTCGGATCTGCTGGTAATCAACAAGACCGATCTCGCACCGATGGTGGGTGCGAATCTGGAGGTGATGGCATCAGACGCGAAGAAGATGCGCGGCGAGCGGCCCTTCGTGATGTGTAATCTGAAGGCGCTCGACGGATTGGAAGTAGTGGTGAAGTTTATCGAAAAGAAGGGGTTGTTGAAGGCTTAACGCCTTACTCGCCCGGATGGCATTCAAGCAGGAATGCCATCATTTCGGTTCCATCTTTCGATAGATAGAAGCGGACCATCTTTTCGTTGAAATCGCCCGCGCGCTGCGCCGGCACGCTGATCGCGTCGATACCGTTCGACATCAGCACACCATTCATCATGAAGCGCGACGTGCGCTTGTTGCCGTCGAAGAAGAACTGCTGCAACGCGCCGAACAGGAAGAAAGCGCAACCCCGTTCAAATGCATTCGAAACCTGATCGGTCAGTGCGCGTGTGCCCGCGGCAAAAACCCGGTTGAGTTCAGGCGCTCCGGGCAAGGTCGGCAACGGGGTATGCCGCCCAGCCTCACCCAACGCTACGTCGGGCGTGTATCGCGTCTCCTCGCCTTCCCCACGGAATACGCCCCACTCGAGCGCCTCATTACGCGCGACAAGGCGATGCAGGTCGCAAAACGTCGTTTTATCGAGCGCAAACCGACCGTTCTGCACGATAGCAAGCAGATGTTTCGAACTCTCCGCGAGATTAAGGACCTGCTCCTGATCAGAAATCTTGCGTCCACCCACCGTTACACCGTCGAGCAGCGTCTTTACCTCGGGAAAGGTAAACGGATTACCTTCGAGTACGCTCGCATCCCACACGAATTCCGGCAGCATCCGATGAAAGCGAAAGCACACCCGTTTGATCGAATGAGTCGGCAAGTCTTGTCGGATCGCGGCGCGATCCCATTGAAAGCCGAGGTCGGTGAAAAGCGTCATGGCAGGTTGGAAAGAGGCAGTTTGGATCACAGGGCCGTCAACGCTTGAGCCCGGTGTTGGCAGAATATACGATTTATCGGCACGCGAAGCGATAGGGCGCGGCCCGCCTTGGCAACGCTCGAATCCCTATTCCGG
The DNA here is from genome assembly GCF_003610295.1 of Paraburkholderia sp. BL23I1N1. Taxonomy (NCBI): domain Bacteria; kingdom Pseudomonadati; phylum Pseudomonadota; class Betaproteobacteria; order Burkholderiales; family Burkholderiaceae; genus Paraburkholderia; species Paraburkholderia sp. BL23I1N1. Next base: position 1,384,289 of record NZ_RAPV01000002.1, on the reverse strand, counting down.
CAACAACGCCATCAACACATCAACAGTCCGTGCCGTCGCCCCGCGATGCCGCGCGGCAAACGCCGAGGCCGCGCCGCCCATTGCGAGCCGCGCCGCCTTATCGCCGAAGAGTTCGCGCAATGCCCGCGCCAGATCAGCCGGATCCTGCACCTGCACCGCCGCACCCGCCGCGACGGCATCCGCCGTGGCTTGAGTAAAGTTGAACACGTGCGGCCCAATCAGCACCGGCACGCCAACCGCACAGGCTTCGATCAGATTCTGCCCGCCCAGCGGCAGCAAACTCCCGCCGATAAACGCCAGATCCGAAGCAGCATAGTAAGCGCCCAGCTCGCCCATCGAATCGCCGAGCAGCACGTTCACATCAGCAGGCAAAGCAGGCACACCGCCGCTAGTCGTCGAGGCAGCCGATGCCACCGCCGCGCCCGGCGCCCACGTCGAACGCCGCTCAAGCCGCAAACCGCCCTTCTCCACCAGCGCCGCCACTTCGTTAAACCGTTGCGGATGACGCGGCACCAGAATCAGCAAAGCATCGTCGACGCCCAGCGCTGCGAACGCCTGCAACACCAGTTCCTCTTCGCCTTCGCGTGTACTGGCCGCGACCCACACAGGCCGCGTGCCGATCGCCGCACGCCATGCGTGACCGCGCGCCGCCAATTCCGGCGGCGTATTCATATCGAACTTCAGGTTGCCGAGCACGGCGACGTTACGCGCACCGAGTGCGGTAAGCCGCTCGGCATCCGCCGGACTCTGCGCCAGCACGCGTGCAAAGCCGCCGAACACGTCTTTCGTGGCATGTCCAAACTTGGCCGCGCGCTTATGCGAGCGTGCCGACATCCGCGCATTCGTCAGCACGAGCGGCACATCCGCGCGACGGCATTCGTCGATCAGCGTCGGCCACACTTCGGTTTCCATCACCAGACCGAGCGACGGCCGCCAAGCCCGTAAAAACCGCCGCACCGCGTGCGGCATGTCGTACGGCAGATAGCTGCGCAACACACGGTCGCCGAAAATCTGCTCACCGGTGGCTCGGCCGCTCGGCGTCATATGCGTCAAAAGAATGCGTGCGTCGGGGCGCGCCTTCATCAGCGCGTCGATCAACGGTTGCGCGGCACGCGTCTCGCCTACCGACACCGCATGCACCCAGATCAGCGGCGCATTGTCTTCCGGCAACCGGCCACGCGAGTAACCGAAACGCTCGGCGATATGCTCGCGATAGCCGCGCTCCTTGCGCGAACGGATCAGCAAACGCAGCACGGCAAGCGGCGCGATGATCCACCAGAGCGTGTTATAAATTGCCCTCAGCATCGGGACTCCGCACGCCCGAGTGCGAATCCGGATGCAAGCGCGATTTTCACCGCGCGATCGAACCAGACAGCGGCGCTCAAACCAGCGCCCTGCCCTTCAGGCGCTCGAGAATGCCGAGCGGCGCGCATTCCGGCTGCGCCATCGCCTTAACCGGCAGGAAGAAGGTCTGCTCCAGCATGAACTGGCCGGACATCACCGCGTGCGACGTCTGGTCGGAGAAACACACCCACACGCTACCCGGCGGAAACGGCATGGTCTCCTGCGGGCTCGACTTCTGATACTCGAGATCGGCCTTCATGCCGTCATGCAGATTCAGCATCAGATGGTCGTATTCGCTGCGCGGCGATTTGGTGACGTGCAGCAGGTTCAGCAGCCCACGCCGAGCCCGGCATCTGCGGTTTGATGCGCGGCAGGAAGCGTTTGGCCATATCCTCGAACGGCTCGCCAACGCGCCATACGCGCGGCGCCCCAAGCGGATTGACGTTGGTGAACACGCGCAAAATGCGCTCGCCGTAATTCGGCCGCGACGGAAAGGCATCGACGTGCAACCGGCTATCGTCCTTACGCCAGGATGTCTCGCGCCCTTCCACCTGATGCAGCCGCAGGCTGGTCGGCGCAACGCGCAGCTTGCTGTTGTATTCGGGGAACAGCCCATCTACCAGCGTGCGGGCATTGGCCTGATAGCGCGCGATCAACGCGCGTACCGCCGATTGCGTGACCGCATCGCCAGCCACGCCGTGCAAGGCGCCGCCGTTCGGCTCAAGACTGATGTTCTTGCGGCTCGGATCGGCCAGGGCGGGATCGAGCAGCGCCTGTTCGCCGCCTTCGATCGCAAAGCGCAGGTTCGGGAAATACAGCACTTTGCCGCGTTCGACGCCGGCCAGCAGCATCTCGCGCGGCACGGACAGATTGCGTCCGTGCCAGTCGGCATTCGCTACTTCGATGATCTGGGTTTCGTTCATGGTCGCCCTTGAAAACGGATGGAGCGTAAGGCGAAGCACACCGCATTACAGCGCTACAGCATTAGAGCAGGCCGAAACCGGCCAGTGCGGATTTGACTTCTTGCAGCGTGGGCGGCTTGCCGGCCGTGCCGCGATTGACGACGTTCGGCGACCAGTAGCCGCCGGTCCGCCACGCGGTGGCGAAATTGTACAACTCGACCGTTGGCCGCTTCAGCGCGGCTGCAATGTGAACCAGACCTGTGTCAACGCCGACTGTCGCGGCGGCCCCTTCGATCAGGCCAACCACCGCCGGCAACGACAGCTTGGGTGGCACGATGGCCGCGGCACCGAACTCCTTCGCCAGACGTTCGCTGGTGACGCGTTCTTCCTCGCTGCCCCACGGCAGCACGATCGACGCGCCGCGCCGCACCAGAGACTGACCGAGGTCGATCCACGCGGCATCGGGCCACTGCTTGTCGGCGCGCGAGGTGGCGTGTACGAACACCACGTAAGGCACCGGCAGGTTCAGATTCGCCTCCGACAGAGCCAGCGCCGCGCGGCCGGTGTCGATGCCGAAGTCGATCTCGTCGGTGGGTTGCGGCTGCGGGTCGTTCAGCGCCGCAGCCACCAGTTGGCGCGTACGCTCGACCACATGGGTGCGCGGCTCGATCGGCACCCGTTTACCGTAGAAGAAGCGCACGGGCCATTCGAAGCCCGCGCCGTCGGTACGGTTTGCGAGGCCGACCAGCGGTCCGCGCGCCATGCTCGCGACCCACGCGGTCTTGATGAGCCCCTGGCAGTCGATCACGAGATCGTAGTTCTCGGCGGCGAGCGCGCGGCGAAACGCACCAATCTCGCGCCAGTTGTCGACCGACAGGATGCGCTTGCGCCAACGCCGCAGCGACACGGGAATCGCCCGTCGCACGCCGCTGACGAGCTCCACGAGCCCCACGAAGCTCTCTTCGACGAGCCAGTCGATCTGGGCATCGGGATGGCGGCGTCGGATATCGGCGATCACCGGCATGTTGTGAACGACGTCGCCCAATGACGACACCCTCACGATCAGTATCTTTTGCACGCTCAAGTGTGGGAAAACCGGCTATCCGGCCCGAATATGCATTGAAAGGACCGCAATTCTAGCGCGACACGGGTAAATGGCATGAAAAAACGCGGCGCGGTAAGTGAAACCCGCGCCGCGTTCGACGGCAGCCGCGGTTCACGAAGAACCGCGCCGCCACTGGAGCATTTAGAACGGCAGCTTCGCGTCCGGCTTCTCCGCCATGATCACGCGGCGGAAGTCTTCCTGGATGCGCTTGAGTGCCGCGTCGCTATCGGCCTCGAAACGCATCACCACCACCGGCGTGGTATTCGACGAGCGCGCGAGGCCGAAACCGTCCGGATACTCGACACGCAGGCCGTCGATCTTCACGACGTCATCCGCACCGGTGAAGGTGGCGTTTTGCTGCAAACGCGCGATCAGTTCGAAATTTTCGCCTTCTTCGAGCTTCAATTGCAGTTCCGGCGTGGAATTCGAGTTCGGCAGCGAATTCAGCAGCGCGCTCGGATCGGCCACGCGCGTGAGGATTTCCAGCAGACGCGCGCCCGTGTACAAACCGTCGTCGAAACCGTACCAGCGGTCCTTGAAGAACACGTGGCCGCTCATTTCGCCCGCCAGCGGCGCGCCGGTTTCGCGCAGCTTCGCCTTGACCAACGAGTGGCCGGTCTTCCACATCAGCGGTTCGCCGCCCTTCTCCTTGATCCACTTGCCCAGATTGCGCGTGCACTTCACGTCGTAAATGATCTGCGCGCCCTTGTTGCGCGACAAGACTTCTTCGGCGAACAGCATCAGCTGGCGGTCCGGATAGATGATCTGGCCGTCTTTGGTGACCACGCCGAGCCGGTCGCCATCGCCATCGAACGCGAAACCGATTTCAGCGTCGGTTTCCTTCAGCGCGCGGATCACGTCCTGCAGATTCTCGGGGTGAGCCGGGTCCGGGTGATGATTCGGGAAGTTGCCGTCGATCTCGGTGAACAGTTCGACCAGTTCGCAGCCGAGCTTCTTGAAGAGCATTGGAGCCAGGCCACCTGCCACGCCGTTGCCGGTGTCGACCACGATCTTGATCGGGCGTGCGAGCTTGACGTCGCCGGCGATGCGGTCCAGATAGGCGTCGGCGATATCGTACTCAGTGTACGTGCCGCTACCTTCGGAGAAGTTTTCGTCAACGATGCGCTGATGCAGCGCGAGGATCTGTTCGCCATAAATGGCCGCGCCGCGCAGGACCATCTTGAAGCCGTTGTAGTCGGGCGGATTGTGGCTGCCCGTCACGACGATGCACGAATCGACGCGGCGTTCGCCACCGTCGAGCTGCAACGGCACGCTGGCCGCGAAGTAGCCGACCGGCGTCGGCACCATGCCGACGTTGACCACGTCGACGCCGGCCGCACGCAGGCCGTCCGACAGCGCCTGGATCAGCTCGGGACCCGAGAGGCGTCCGTCACGCGCGACCACCACGGCGTCGCCGCCCTGCGCCCGCACTTCGCTGCCGAAGGCGAGGCCGATCGAACGCGCTGCATCCGCGTCGAGCGTCTTGCCGATTACGCCGCGAATGTCATACGCCTTGAAAATAGATTTGGAGATCATGTTGGCTCACTTGCGTGCAATGGAAAATTTTGACCGACGCATCGCTGAGGAATCGGTAAATTACGCATCAAATTCGTTATTCACCGACGGATATGACATCGCGAAGCGCCCTTGCCGGAAGCGATCCTGTTCCAACTTATAATTGCGCTTTTCGGACCCACCTTATAAACGCCATTCTAATGCTTAGACGCCCTCCATTTGCAACGTTGCCGTTACAAACGGCCGGGTGGGCAGTCGCGCGCATTACGCTTCTCATGTCGCGGGTGCCGCCCATACAAATGACACAATCGACGCAAACCGCACAACAAGCGCCATTGCATCGGCGAGCGGCCACGGGATGCTGACGCTAAAACGCTTCGCCAATCCCGACGTCACGCGCGCCTTCACCAATATCGTCTGGCTCGGGCTGGAGCGGCTCACGCAGATCGGTGTGGCAATCGCGATCAGCGGCATGCTGGCGCGCTACTTCGGGCCGGATACCTTCGGCAAATGGCAGTATGCGAATACGCTGCTGCTGGTGCTTTCGCCGATCACCTGGGTGTGCGGCGCGGAAATTCTGGTTCCCACCATCGTCAGCCGGCCGCCAATCCAGCTGGGCACGGTGCTCGGCAGCGCCTTCGCGCTGCGCTTCTCGGTGTCCGTCGCGGCGCTGCTGCTCACGTGGCTCGGCATCGCGCTGCACTTTTTCGATCCATTGGTGGGCGTGATGCTCGCCGGCCTCGCGGTGACCATGCTGTTTCGCGAGCCGTTCGTCGGCGTGATCAACGCGTGGCTGCAAAGCATGACGTACAGCAAGCCGCAGTTGCTCACCAGCATGAGCACCGCGGTACTGAAAGCCGGCTTCGTCTATCTGCTGGTGCGTGCCATGGCAACACCCGCGCGCTTTGGTTGGCTGTGGGCGGCCGAATCGGCGGTGATCGGCGCGGTTCTGCTGGTCTATTTCACTCGGCGGCATGGCGGCAAGCTCGGCTGGCACCTCGACCGCTCGCTCTTCAGGCACTTCGCCACCGCGGGCACGGTGTTCTGGCTCGGCCTGATCTGTATGTATTTGTTCCTGAAACTGGACAGGCTGATGCTCGAACGGGCGATTTCCTTCGCCGACCTCGGCCGTTATTCCGCCGCTCAGCAGTTGAACGAAAACTGGATCACGCTCGCGCTCATGCTCGCGCAGACGATCGCGCCCGCCTTCGTCTACCGTGTGCAGGACGCCGCGCAGCTTCGACGCAACGTGTGGCGGCTCACCGCCATGACCGCCGCGCTGATGGTGAGCGGCGCGATCGTGCTGGACCTGCTGGCCGGCTTCATCATCCGCCACGTGTTCGGGCCGGATTTTGAAGGCGCGATCGAGATTTTCCGCTGGGCCGTGTGGCTTTCCGTGCCCGCCGGCATCGAAGCGATCGGCAACCTGATCGTGCTGAAATATCAGGCCAAGTTCGTGTTGCTCTCAAAGTGGCTGCTGGCACTGGCTGTGGCGTTCATCGTCAATTTACTGGCGATCCCGCGGCTTGGCGCTTACGGTGCGCTGGTGGGCCTGGCGGCTGGTTATCTCGCCGCCGCGTCAGTTAATCTTTATTACATTCGTTTCAAATTGCGCCCATGACGAACTCATCCGCCACAGCGCTTTCCCTCGATGATGTCGCCGTCCTGATGCCGGCGTACAACGGCCAGGCTGACGTCGATCTCACGCTGGCCTCGTTCAGCGAAAACGCGCCGATCCACGTGCTAATCGTCGACGACGGCAGCACGCCGCCAATCGTCGCGCCGGCGATCCCGAACATGAAGATCGACGTGCTGCGCATGCCGCAGAACGGCGGCATCGAGCGCGCGCTGCAAACCGGCGTCGACGCCCTGGCGCAGCGCGGCTTTCGCTACGCAGCGCGCATCGACGCGGGCGACCGCAGCGTGCCGCAGCGCCTGGCCAAACAACGCGCGTTCATGGAATCGCATCCTCAAGTGGCCGGGCTCGGCATGTGGACGCAGGTCGTCACGCGTGAAGGGAAACCGCTTTTCATGCTGACGCCGCCCGCCGAGCCGGATGCGATCCGGCGCCTGCGCTTCTTCCGTTCATGCCTCGCGCATCCTTCCATGATGCTGCGTATCGAGGCCGTCCGCGCGGTCGGCAACTATCGTGCGGCGTATCCTTCCGCCGAAGACCTGGATCTGTTCGTACGCCTGATGGCACGCTACGACTGCGCGAATCTGCCGGAACTCGGGCTCTATTACGAGTTGAACGAAGGCGGTATTAGCGCGACCAAACGGCGCCGCCAGGTGAACTCCACGTTGCGGCTGCAACTACGCTACTTCAACGCCGCCAATCTGTACGACTGGCTGGGGCTCGCCAAGAATCTGCTGCACCTGGTGACGCCCTACCGCGCCTTGCAACGGGTCAAACGCAGCTTGCTGGCGCCGCGTGCGAGCCATTGATTTCGTTGCTCCGTCATCCACCCTCTCATTCACCGTCGAGCCCGTTCCCGCATGAAGCCTGCCCTGAAGTCGACGCCCGCACTGCGTATTACACTCGTCTGTAACACCGCCTGGGCAATCTATACGTATCGGCAAGGGCTGATTCGCATGCTGGTGGGACGCGGCGTCGACGTGACGGTGCTCGCGCCGCGCGACCGCACGTTCGAACTGCTCACCGCAATGGGGTGCCGTTGCATCGAATTGCCGGTGGCATCGAAAGGCACCAATCCGCGCGACGACCTGCGCACGCTTTTGTCGTTGTATCGTTTGTATCGCAGCATCCGCCCGCACGTGGTGTTCCATTACACGATCAAGCCGAACATTTACGGCTCGGTCGCCGCGAAACTGGCGGGCGTGCAGTCGGTGGCGGTGACCACCGGGCTCGGTTACGTGTTCATCCAGCAGAGCCGCGCTGCACAGGTCGCAAAAAAACTGTACCGTTTCGCCTTCCGTTTCCCGCGCGAAATCTGGTTTCTGAATCGGGACGATCAGGCCGCGTTTGTGGAGCAGAATTTGTTGGTGCATCCTGAGCGTGCGCGTCTCCTGCATGGCGAAGGGGTCGATCTCGAACAGTTCGCCTTCACCCCGCTGCCGGAGCGGGCAGCGTTCAAATTCGTGCTGATCGGGCGGCTCCTGTGGGACAAGGGCGTTGCCGAATATGTCGAAGCCGCGCGACGCTTGCGCGAACGTTATCCCCAGGCGCGGTTCCAGCTGCTCGGGCCGGTCGGTGTCGACAACCCTAGCGCGATCACCCGCGAAGAGGTGGCCGCGTGGGAGCAGGAAGGCATCATCGAGTATCTTGGCGAGGCGCACGACGTGCGGCCCTTCATTGCCGAGGCGGACTGCGTCGTACTGCCGTCTTATCGCGAAGGCGTGCCTCGCACGCTGATGGAAGCATCGGCGATGGGCCGGCCGATCGTGACAACGGACGTGCCCGGCTGCCGCGAAGTGGTGGCGGATGGTGTTAACGGACTGCTGTGCGAAGTGCGCAATGCAGAGAGTCTCGCGGCGAAGCTGGCGCACATGCTCGACATGAGCGGCGCCGAGCGCCGTGCAATGGCTGAACGCGGCCGACAGAAAGTCGCGCAAGAGTTCGACGAACGCGTTGTCGTCGAAACCTATAAGGACCTGGTGCAGAAAATGACGGGCGTTTTACTTTAACGGAGCAACAGCATGACCACGAAGGGTACGATTCTGGTAACGGGCGGTGCAGGATTTATCGGCTCGCACACGTGTGTCGAACTGCTGAACGGCGGTTACGACGTCGTGGTAATCGACAATCTCGTGAACAGCAACCGCGAATCGCTGCGGCGCGTGGAGCAAATCACCGGCAAGCCCGTGACTTTCTACGAAGCCGACGCGCGCGATGAAGCTGCGCTCAACCGTATTTTCGACGCACACCCGATCACCGGCGCGATTCACTTCGCCGCGCTGAAAGCCGTGGGCGAATCGGTCGCCAAGCCAATCGAGTACTACAGCAATAACGTCGGCAGTTTGCTGGCGCTGCTCGGCGTGATGCGCGAACGCAATGTGAAGCAGTTCGTGTTCAGCTCTTCGGCGACGGTGTATGGCGTGCCGAAGAGCTCGCCGATCGATGAATCGTTCCCACTGTCGGCCACCAATCCTTATGGGCAATCGAAGCTGATCGCCGAGCAGGTTTTGCGTGATCTGGAAGTGGCGGATGCGTCATGGCGGATCGCGACGCTGCGATATTTCAATCCGGTTGGCGCGCATGAGAGCGGGTTGATTGGCGAGGACCCGGCTGGCATTCCGAATAACCTGATGCCGTATGTGGCACAGGTTGCCGTCGGTAAGCTGGAAAAGCTGCGAGTATTCGGTGGTGACTATGAAACGCCGGACGGCACCGGAGTGCGGGACTATATCCACGTTGTGGACCTGGCGCGCGGGCATCTGGCCGCGCTGGATGCGCTGGTTACGCGCGATGCCAGCTTTGTCGTGAATCTCGGCACAGGCCAGGGGTATAGCGTTATCGACGTCGTCAAGGCGTTCGAGAAAGCCGCGGGCCGACCGGTGCCGTACGAAATCGTAGCGCGTCGCCCGGGTGACGTGGCTTCGTGTTTTGCGGATCCCGCCGCGGCTCTGGAAGTGATTGGCTGGCGCGCCCAGTTTGGGATCGAGCGGATGTGCGCGGATCACTGGCGGTGGCAGTCGACGAATCCGCACGGATTCGCCTGAATGAAGTAAATGTCGACGGCGGAACGAGTCGCCTGGCAGGGACTCAGCCGCTGTCGATCACCCAGAACCTCGCACTGCGTGCGTTCCATGTCGTGCTGCCTCCAGGCAATCCGCTCAATCTCCGCAATTAGCGAACCTCCCGGCCTTTATATGTCGATCTGACATTCCGCGAGTCCGGCCGAATTCAAATCGTAAAAGACCGTCAATTCAGTTTTATTCCGCCACCTTGCCGCTTTAATTCGCATTCTTTTTGCGGATAGAACCTAATTCATTCGTACCATATTGAGAATACTTTCCCAATCGTTTCGTAGGCCTACATAGTTATATTTTTTCAATGTGCGCTATCACACGGTGCCATTGACCCCGTAAAGACAAGATCAAAGGGCGCTGGGTGCTTCCACCTTATCGAACAGTCCCATCTTGCCTACCAGAATCTCGTCAACGGGAACAGACATATGAAAGACATCGTTCATATCACGGAAGCCTTCGGAGGGGGGGTTCTGTCGATGCTAGTCGAGCTTTCCAATCGCGCTGCGGAGGCCGGGGCCAATGTTTCCGTCATTTATTCATTGCGGCGTGAAACGCCTCATGATTTCGCGCGCCTGTTCCATCCGAAGGTGAAAATGACTTATGTCGCGATGTGCAGAGAGATCAGTTTTTAAGAAAGACTGGTCGAGCCTGCGCGCACTGGTTCAAAACCTGCGCGACCGCAATCCCGAAGTTATCCACCTCCACTCGTCGAAAGCCGGCGCGCTTGGGCGCGCTGCCGCCAAGATTGCGTCTCCTCACGCCAAAGTACTCTATTCGCCGCACGGCCCCGCTTTTCTACGGCGCGATGTATCGCCCACGAAGCAGTTCGCCTATCTGAGCCTTGAGCGATTGGCCAACTATATCGGTGGAACGATCGTCGCATGCTCACGTAGCGAACTTCATGAAATCAAGGGCCGAGTTCACGCGCGCGCCGCCATTCTGATCGAGAACGGGGTCGACGTCAGTGAAATCCCCGCACGGTACCAACGCACCGACGGCAAGATCGTTGTCGGCATGACAGGCCGGGCGTCGTACCAGAAGAATCACGAGGTGTTCATTCAACTCGCGCATGAACTTCAGAATCCCGCTGTCAGCTTTGTCTGGATAGGCGGGAACACAGAGGACGTGCCGGCGTGTTACCAGGGCGACGCGGTGACGTGCAGCGGTTGGGTCACCCGTGCGCGCGCATTGGAATTGATGTCCGAACTCGACGTCTACGTTCAGACGTCCCGCTGGGAGGGCATGCCTCTGGCGCTGATCGAGGCGCAAGTCGCGGGCATTCCTGCGGTCGTCACTAACGTAGTCGGCAATCGGGATGTCGTTATTCACGGCGTAACCGGTTTTGTGGCGACAAACGCCGAGGAAATGGCGATCTATCTTGCTCTTCTCCGTGACAACTTGACGCTTCGGCAGCAAATGGGTGCGGCCGCGAGAAAGCGCGCGATGGAGCGTTTTTCCATGGACGCGATTTTTCGGGAGTGGAGACAGCTTTACGGTCTTGCCGACGAGCGGAATACCAGCAAAGAGCCCTTGATCACTGACATCGCGCTTCCTTACGAAGTCAATCGCCAAATCTGACTTCCGGAGACAACGGTGTGAAGAATATGTACCCGGCTGCACCCACATTCATCTACAACGGTCGCTTCGCCACACAGAAGACGACCGGCGTACAACGCGTTGCACGTGAATTGATCGTTGCGCTTGGGCATTTGCCCGACAACGGCAAGGTAACCGTCGTCGTTCCGCCGCAACAGGATCTTCTCTCAGTGGGCAATACGACTACCGTCAAGATCGGATTTGGAAAAGGCGTGTTCTGGGAGCAGCTCGTTCTCCCCTTGTTCGCCGGCCGTCACCGTATTGTCAATCTCAGCAACTCGGCTTCGATCTTCCGCTTCAACCAGGTTATTTATATGCACGACGCAGCGGTGTTCGATACACCTGCCCATTTCTCCTGGCGTTTCCGGACGTGGTACAGGCTAATGTTCTGGATCCTTGCACGGACTTCAAGTTGCGTGGTCACCAATTCGAATTTCTCGAGGCTGCGTCTTGCTCACCACTGCGGCGTGCCGGCAGCACGAATCAGCGTCGTTCCGCTCGGCGCGGATCATCTCGATGCAATCGTGCCCGATACCAGCGTGCTGCATGAACACGATTTGACCTCGAGGCGTTTCGTGCTGGCGGTCAGCAGCATGAATCCCACGAAGAACTTTGGCCGCATTCTGGAGGCCTTCCGCCAACTTGGCGATCCTGAGATCGATCTGGTCATTGTCGGCATGAAAAACGCGAGCGTGTTCGGCGATGTCGAAGACGTTCAAGGCGTCGCGCCCAACATCAAGGCTGTCGGCTATATCAGCGACGAGAAGCTGAAGGCGCTATATCAGCACGCACACTGCTTTCTCTATCCATCGATCTATGAAGGGTTCGGCATTCCACCGCTCGAAGCGATGCGAAGCGGCTGCCCGGTTATCGTGGGTCGCTTGGCGGCACTACCGGAAACCTGTGGAGATGCCGCGCTCTATTGCGACCCCTACTCGTCAGACGATATTGCAGACCAGTTACGGACGCTACTTCGCTCACCTGAACTCCGGACGACTCTCATAGAGCGAGGTCGTGCGCACGCTGCCAAGTACCTCTGGGACTCAAGCGCCAGGATGCTCACTCAGGTTATCGATCGATCCCGGCGCAGGGTGTGACTTCGCTCACATCGCCTCGCAACCCTCCGCCGGCGATTCGGATCAGGATGATCGGCATGCCCGCAGGCCATACTTCGTTCCAAGGAGAATATCAGTGAGGTTGGGCATCTATTGCGATTCGAGCGTCAACGGTGGCCACGAGGAAATGCTCAAGCGACTCATTCTCGCACTCGTAAAGTGCCCGGGGATTGTCAGCCTCGCTATTCTCGTGCCGGCCGAGAATAAACTCATGTCGGCCTTTGCTAACGATATCGCCAGACGGCATCGTCAGGTCGCGGTCATCTCATTGACATTCACTTCCGAGTCGATTCACCGCAACCCGCTTGCTCTCCTGTCGGCGACGTGGCGCACGGCCGCTCTATTGCGCACGCTTCATCTGTCGAAACTCGTCATCGCTCAGGGAACCATCGTGTCTGCCGTCGCCGGTTTGTTCGCCGCACGACTGACGCGAACGACGGCCGTCAGCTACATCCCTCTGGTTGATGACGATACGGAAGCGGGCGTTCCCGCAACAGAACGAATCAAATCGCTGGTTAAACGTGCGCTGTACCATCTACCGCACCAGTACATCACGCTGAATGATCATCTGCGCGGAAAGCTTTTGAAGCTGGCGCCGGGAACGCCTGCCGCGATTCTCGAAAACTATGTCGACGACAGATTTAGCCAGACTACCCTCACCCGCGACGCGGCACGCAGCGTACTTGCCTTGCCCCAATCCGGAAAGTTCATTTGCGCACACATTGGCCGGATTCACTTACAGCATAAGCGGCAAGATTTCCTGCTCGCTGCCATCGAACGACACCCGGAGGCGTTTGCGAATACGCTTGTGCTCATCGTGGGTGACGGCCCGGACGCCGAGACATTGCGGCAAATGGTGCAAAACAGTGAGATCCTTTCCCGTTGCGTCAGGATCATCGGCGCGCGGTCCGACGTACTGCCTTATATCGTGGCAAGCGATGTTATTGTGTTGCCTTCGGCCTATGAAGGCGTGCCGCTCGTCATGATCGAGGCCATTCTGGCAGGCCGCCCGATCGTGGCGTCGCAGGTATCGGCACTCGGATCGTACTTGCCGGCTGCGCTGCTATTTCCTGCTCACGATCAGGACGCTTTTGTCGAAAGAATATTCTCCGCGCCGACCTATCCACTCACGGGGCTGACCGATTCTTTTCGACTGCGGTTCTCTCGCGAAGTGTTTGACGCTCAAGCCCAGCGCATCCTACTGCAGACCGTGTCGCAACGCCGCCTTGCGGACCATCTTGAGCACAATGCCTCTGATCTCGGCACAAAGTAACGAGCGGTCAAGCAGAAACGTGGCACCGAAAATCACTGCACCGAGCGTAACCTCGGTGACCAGCTTCAGGACATGTCCCATCGAGGAAGCGTCCAGTAATTCCGAAACGACCAGAACGCTTGCCACCATCGGCATCGTCATTCTCAACGGCACGAAACACGCGTTGAAAAACTCTCCAAAGCTTGGACCGAGCACGCGCTTCAGCATGAATTGATACATCGGCAGAAGCATAATCGCTTCGACCGTGAGAAGCGAAATCGCCACGCCCAGCGCGCCGCCCAGATAGGCGCCGACGATGATGGCGGGCAACATCGCGGCCGTCTTTGTCAGGTTGAACAGGAAACTTATTCTGATGTTTGCGGTTGCCATCATCAACGATGCGACCGGGTTTCCGAGGCAGCGGAAGGCCCCTACCAGACAAAGCACTCTCAATACCGGCGTGGCCCAGAGCCATTTTTCGCCAAACATGCACAAGACAAAATCCGGCGCGACGACCATCAGTCCGAACACCAGAGGAAAGTTGAACATCGCGATAAACCCCGTCAGTTTGTAGTAATTTTGACGAAGCTTTGCGATGTCATCCTGAATGATCGAGAAGACGGGAAAGAGTACGCGCGTAAAGAATGGATTGAGTCTCGCCGGAAAATTGACGGCACAGTTGAGCGCCAGGTTATAGCCGCCAAGTGTCGCCGCACCCAGCACCCGACCCGCGACGATGCCGCCAAAATTGACGTTCAGATAGTTCACCATCGAGTCCATTGCCTGGAAGACACCGAAGCTGAGATACGACCTCGTCTCCGAGAACCTGAACCGCAATCCGGGCCTGTGCAGTTTGCGCCCGTTCAGATTGAGCAACACCACGCGGCACACGGCCGCCGTCAACGCACCGATAACCGGGGAATAGGCGCCATAACCTCGCAGTGCGGCGACAAGCGTCGTGATGAATAGCACCATGCTGGATGCCACCTCGATCTTCGACAGCATGTCGAACATCAGTTCACGCGCCATCAGCGATTGGTATAGCAAGCCATGCGGTGAGACGAAGAACATCAATGCAGCGAGGCCCACTAGCGTCTTCAGCTCCGGCTCCGAGAAGAACCATGCTGCCACTCCGCTTCCCGCCAGCAGGAGTCCGCCGAGACCCGCACCGAACAGGACATTGAGCCAGTAAAGCGATGAAAGCTCATTCGGAGCCACGTTCTTGCGCTGTACGATCGCCGTGCTCAGACCCATGTCGAGAAACATGTCGGCAAGCGTCGTCACCAAGGAAACCATACTCGCCAGGCCCAGTTCGCCCGGCCTCAGCAGATGCGCCAATATAGCGACCTGCAAGAACTGGACGCTGACGATCGAGATCATGGATGCTGCAGACCACTTTGCCCCCGAAATCGCCTTTTCACGTAATGACATTACTTTCCTTGCTGTCGTCTGAACTACACAGGGCAAAGCCGCACGCGCATCAGGAAGAAAAAATATCCATCGTGTAGCGGAGAGTGAAGGGTTGATGTCCGGGCCTGATACCGGAGACTTCTCCAGTGTCAGGCGCCGGCGTTTGCATGCGGGATGCGCTTAATAACGTCGGGCGCCGTGCAGCGTGTAGTCGTCACGTTCGCCATATCGTGAGGGAAGAAATCCGTTAAAAATATGCCCCCCCACATTGGCACCGACGTTCGCCAGCCGCTGCAGGGCTTCTTCGACCTGACGTGACCCGGTGTAGTCGGCACGCGACACGAGCAGAACCAGATCGCAACCTTGAGCCGCGATCGACACGGCATCGCTCACAGGAAGAACCGGAGGCGAATCGATCACCACGTAGTCGAAGCGATCACGCAGCTTGTTCAGCATGTCCCGGAACGCGGGACTGCTGAGTAGCTCTGCGGGGTTCGACGGATAAGCTTCACCCGCACCCAGGATCGACAGCCTGGTCCCTCGGATCGCACAATCGCATCATCGAGTTCCGCCGTTCCCTTGAGTACCTCCGCGAGCCCCGGCCTATCCTGATCCGCCCGGAGACGACTCAATTTCCCCTGCCGCATGTCGCCATCGATCAGCAGGACCGATGCCTCGGTCTGCGAAAGCAGATAGGCGAAATTGGACGAAACAAAGCTCTTCCCGACACCCTGCGTCGGACCCGTGAACAGAATCACCTTGTTCTTCAGCCCGCTCCCGGTTCCCGAGAGCAACGTTCTCACGCTGCTCGGCAATGCGCGTAATGCTTCAACGCTCGGATCCCCGGGACTGCTCACCGCCAGCAACTTCACCGGTTCGTCCAGACGACCTCGCGAGTCGACGCCACCGCGAAGCTGCGCCTTGGATCGCGCAACCACAGCGAGGCGCGGCAGATCCGAAATGGTGTTAATTTCTTGCGGCGTACGAAGTTCCTTTCGATTGAGCGACACGAGATGGACTGCAAGCGTGCTGGCAAACAATCCGCCGAGAATCGAACCAAGCAGAATGATTGTCTTACGCGGCCACGAGGGCTTCTCCGACGCGATGGCCCAGTCCATCACGCTTACACCGGACGCGGTACTCGCCGCGGCCACTTCGAGTTGCTGAACATTGGCCAGCACCCCGGTGTAAAGCTGCTTGTTGATCGTGGCATCCGTGGATAGCCTCACATACTCGCGCTGTGTGGCCGGCAGATTCTTCGTCGCTTCGGTGTTCTGCTGAATATCCTGCTTCACCTGATCCAATTGTTGGACCAAGCCCCTATATACCGGGCTATCCGGACCGAATGTCTGCCGCTTGTCGTCGAACTCGAGTCGCAAGGCCCGTTGTTTTTCGGCAAGCGCGTTCATGTTCGAAATGAGCGCTGACCCTTGCTGCTCCATGTCGATCGCCTGATGCTGCGTACGGAAATCGCTAAAGCTGTCTTCCGCACGATGCATCTCTTCCTTCAATTGCGGCAAGCGTGCTCGCAGGGTTTCCAGCTTCAGGCGTGCCTGGTTTGCGCGATCGTCGACATTGCGATTGACGAACGCCTGCACGATGGTGTTGACCATCAGTTGAGCGGTCAGAGGCGAGTTGGATTGATAACTCAACCTCAACATCGACGAATCTCGCACCGATGAATTCTGACTGGAAACAGAGGTTTTCAATTGCGTGCTGATATTCTCGTAAGCCGTTTGCATGGACACCTTGGACAGCGTGAACTCCACGCCCGGCCGAGCGCGCAACACATCGATCTTCAACTGCCCCGGCGCGCTCCCCTCGTCGGTCGCCACCTGGAATGCCACGGCCTCGCCAACTCGGCCCTGCGCAAGCTGATGGCTGTCTTTGTCATATAACGTCCAACTGCCCGCTTCGCCCGTCACCACGCGGAACTTGTCGCCCAGTGCGGCGCCTGGCACCTCGAAGATTCCGGGTTTCAGTTGTTCACCGCCCCAGGCATATCCACTCAGCCCCAGGAACGGCCGCGACAATACGGTGTCGGCCGCATGGCGGGATGCGAGGTAGCGGCCGATCAACGGAAAGTGGCTTTCCGTCTGCACGGTAATATCAGCCCCGGTCTTTGCAATCGCTTCGTCGACTATGGTTCGCGAAGTGAGAACATCGGTTTCGTCGTCGGCGGATTGGTCCGCCGACGTCGTTCCCGATACGTCGGATAGCGCGCTGACTGACGCACCAGGTTTGATCTGTACTCGCAGCAGTGCGTCGGCCCGGTATTGCGGCGTCGCGAGCAGGATGTACAGTCCGCCCATAAAGCAACACGTGCCGAAGATCACTGCGAACAGCAACTTGTGCCGGGCAATATTTCGCCAAAGACCGGTAAGCCCGTCGTTTTGGGCCGGAATAATGCCGACCGCCGATTGTCCGATGAATGAACTCATTTCATTTCCCGCGATAAAGGACGAAGGGGAACCCGTAAGTACACAAGCTTCCAGCTATCGAACATGCTCAATTGAATCTGCTGAAACACGTTCGCTCTACGCCGCCTTCGCGGCTACAGGCGAAACGCTGACGAACACCGGGCCACGCGCTTCAGGAACTGCAAGTACGCCGTTCGCGATCAGATCCCTGCCAGACATGTCAGTGATCCTCGCATGCCCCGCAATATGCGAAGCGTCCAAGTCCAGTGTATTTCCGTCGCCGTAAGACCAGATCACATATCTGAGCTCACCCGATTTCATACTCAACTTCAGGACAACATATTTCTGCTTCTCGTCGATGTAGTACTTCGCACTATTTGTGTTTGCCGTAAACGAAAACAGATACTTCGATGCGTTATAAGCCGGCAGCTTGTGATTGTTCACGTCCAGCAGACCGAAGTTGTGTTCCGGATTCGTCGGATCTTTACCGTCGTCGCGCATGTCGTAATAGGCTGTGAGCCCAACGCCCGCTATCCAGTCGACCAGAAATCGCCGTACCGTGTACTTGGCCTGAAGTGCCAGCGCCACCGGTGAATGCCCATTGGGTGTCGTGCTTACATAGCGGTAACCGTAACTCGGGTAAGACCATTCCGTCGTCCAGATTGCCGGCGCATGCTTATACGTGGACAAGTCCTCACGCAACGATCGGTAGTCCGCAAATACCGACTCCGGATATTCCTGGCGGTATGCGTGCACACTGATCGCGTCCGGGCCACGTTCGGTCGCACTGGAAATATCGCCAACCGATCGGATGAAGCCGAGGTCCATTTCCTGGACGCCTCCCGAAGCAATCGTCACATTCGGATCGGCTGCCCGGGCTGCCTTCACTGCGGTCACCAACAGGTTCCGATATTTCGATGGAGACGGTTTGGCGAGCCAGTACGTCGGGTGATTCTCTTCGTTCCACACCTCGTACCTGACGTTGTCCCGGCTGTATCGATGCACGGACTGATACACATAGGTGTAGAACGCTCCAAGCTGAGATGGGGTGGTTGGTGGCTGATCCGGGCTGTACAAAAAATGCTTGTAACCGAGGATAAAAAGCGCTCCCAACTTTCTCTGCGCGAGATTGGATACCAGCGTGTCGAAGTCCCCGAAATGCCAGCCGTCATTCTTCTGAACGTCTTCCCAGAAAAGATCCGTGCGAACAAAGGAGAAACCCACGTCTCTCACCGCATCCAGCAATTGCGCATCCTGGATGTCGTGAATTGCCACGCCAGTATCAGCTCGCGCCTCGGCAAACGAAGGTAGCGCGACGTAGGGCACTTCGTCGGATTGCGTCGATCCGTTCAGAACGACCATCGGCGTTGTCGGCATGGCAAAGGCGCGAATGACGAACACCCCCGCCAGTGCAAGGACCACGCCCACGCACCCTGCGACGGCAATAAGCCGACCGAATCCCCAGTTTTGCTGAGCCTTCATCTACTGCCCCCAAGCCGGTACAGTTAGTACACCGCGCACCGTTAGTGTCAGATCTTCCGCAGCTTCCTGAATTGCCGCATCACAGCATCGACTTTCGTTCTCTCACGGACATCACAGGACCGGGATTCAACCGAAAGCGCTGCCCTTCCGCGTCTAGCCATAGAGACTTCGCCGCGGCGCCAAAGAACAGCAGGCAGCCAAGCGATTCGAAGATGTCCGTGGTAATGCCGCTAATCAGCAGAAACAACAACATGGTCCATGCAAATCTATCTTTTGACTCACCAACGAAAAACAGTCTCGACAACAGCGTCCCGAAGATAATCACACCGAGTACGCCAAAGTTCGCGATGACATACAACGCACCGTTGTCCGCATAACCCACGTTGAAACCAAAGTTTCCGTGGTAGTAGGTAGTCGCCGCGCCAAACCCGCCCGGACCGATTCCGAACCAGATCATGTTTTCCCGAATCAGGCCCTGCAGCAGGAGCGGCCACGTATTCTCGAATCGATCCTGAAACGAAGAAAGCGTGCCGCCGCCGATCACCGAGTGATTGATCGCCGCCGTTATCGCAAACGAAGCGAGCGGCAACAGAAGCACAGAAGCCGCTGCCCAGATGGCGGCTCTCCTGATCGTGTCCAGTTTCCCGAACCGCTCTATGCCCAGGACGATTGCAAGCGCAACCAGCGCTGTCTTGTTGGTCGTTGCCCAGATAGAGAGTGCCGCTACCGCGAGCATCATCGACGCGAACGTGAGCGAGCGGAATCTGGGCAGCAACCATATCGACAGCAAACCGATCATTAACCCTGTAGCAGCGCTGTCACGTCCGAACCCCGGCAAACGCGGCGTTTCCCCAACAAAGTTCGAGCTCGTGACGTGTACCGCCGTCCCATCAATCACCGTGCTTGCCCCGACCCACGGCAGCGGGGTGAAGTAGCCGGCATAATTCACCAGCACGCCTAACATGCACACCACGGCGACCGCCACGAGCGCAATCCGGGCGCGTGGCCGCCCCAGGATTTCGATCGCTTCGGGCGGCGCCAATATGGCGAAGAACATCGGTAAGACGGTCCACGCCCAGAAAGCCACTGCGCTTGGACCGACGCCATTGAAAAGCGATACGCATGCCTGCATGGCGAGGTACAGCAAGACCAGCAGGTGGCTCACCTTCGGTCTATACGAAACGATCAGCACAATGCATGCCGCCATCATCAGCTTAGGCAAATAGATGGCCTGCGGCGCCCCTGCCAGCGACGTGTAATAGCGGATCGCCCCTGACATGACATCGCTCAGTATTCCGATGAAAAAGGTCAGTACCCAGAGTCCGCCCATCATGCGTTCCCAGCGTCGATTGGCACGCGATTTTCGTCACGTCCGGACGACGCGAATGGATCATCCCGTGCCAGGTTTTCCCGTGATGCATCAGAGTCGGCAACAACTGAGAATTTCCGAATCACGTTGTCGGTAATCTGCGAAACAATGGCGTGACTGCTCGCGCCGCTATCGCCTAGAATCCGCGGCCAATCTGTCGTGCCGCAATTGAACACCATCCCTTGATTCGAGCCGCCACCCAGATCCGCCTTAAACGTACCCATCGCACCGGCGCCGCCGACTTCCCAGCCTACGAGGCTCGCCGTATTGGCAAGCGTCGTGAACCCGTTCGAATCCGGCGGCACGCCGTCGGCTTCATAGCCGACCAGATGATCTTCCGCGCCGAAGGTCTGCCCGTCTTTGAGGTGGGTGCCGGCGAATGCCCAATGGTCTGCACGTTGTACGGTGAAGCCGATCGGTTCGCGCCCGGTTTTCACCCATTTTCGTCTGAACCGGCCCCAGACACCGTACGTTCCCCCACCATAGCCGTAACTTAAGCCGATCAGATCGCTTTCATTGAAGTCCGGCCAGGAGTCGCCGAGTCGATTCATTTCCTTGATGGTCTGCGGATCCTCGTTCGCACCGAAATCGATCGGCCGGTAGCAGGTATTCCCGCTGAACACCGCCAGATTGCCCCCGCCGGCAATGAAGCGCGCGACGTGGTCGCGCATCTGCTGACTCCAGTACTCGTGGTGACCGACGCTCAGCATGCAACGGTATTGGGTCAGATCGAGGTCTGTCCCACGATGCAGGTCCACGTCGGTGTAGAAGTCGCATGCGAAGTGACGATCGCGTAGCCAGCGGATAAACTTCGCGTCCCAGTGCGTGAAATGCTGCCGGGGGGAGCGCCTGTCATACGGATCTTCGGCATGGCCGATCTGAATACCGAGCCCGCCGCCCGGCCGGAGAAGGCTCACCTTCAGCGCCGGGTGTGTGCGATAAATGGGATCGCCGTAAAAGCAGCCACCGCCAATCGAGTTGTAGGCATGATAGGTGGCGATCGGCACCACGTATGCGATGGATGCGGCCGGTGAACGCGGCCGGATGACAATGAGCGCCATGCTGTCGCTGTCCGGCGGCCCGGCGTAGACCGGCAAACGTGCCGCGCAACGGCGCCCCAGGTCCGTCAGCGGTTCACCGTTCGGCCCGACCTCGTAAGCAATCGCTGCATAAGCACCGCTTTCCAGTTCTTCCGTCTCCGGCTTCACGGTAATCGTCGACCAGTTCCAATCGCTGTCGAATCGAACCGGCTTGCGCTCGCGCGACGACTCAAACACATACTTACCGTCGATCAGCGTCGCCGTCACATCCCGCGTGCCGGTCGCAATCACCCCGCCTACGCTGATCAACGATTCTTCATTCTGCTGCTGATAGATCGCGATCGAGAACCTGCAGCGCGGCTGCACCGCCAGGTCAAGATGCTCGCCGGCTGTGAAAGATGTATGAAGTGGATAGAGTTGCATGCCTCGTGCGCCTCGAAAAGTCACTTGTCGGTTGCCGGCTCAAGGATGGTTGTCCAATCCACGAGAATCGACACGGCGCGGGGCTGCTACGGGAGGCCGCAGTTCCAGGCCCAGCGTGCGCTTGATCAACCCCTTCACCTGAAACACGCGACGGTTGACCGATATCTGTGTGCGAAAGCGCAACGCAGGCAACTGCTCCCGGTGCTTTTTGGCGAAGGTTCGATACTTCGCTGCCGTCGCCTCGACAAGCGTCATTGCTTCGGGAAGCACGGACGCGTCGACACGGGAAGTCAAAAAGCACTGGTTAGCGAAAAATTTATTGAAGAGCGCGAGCCAATAAACTCTTTCATCTTCCCTCTCGCTCTTCTCAAGCGCGTCCGCCGCAAAGTGAGCAACGCATTGGACTGACCATAGCGTTGTTGTCTGCGTAATGCTCCCAGCACGCCGGCGATAGTAGTAGAGCTGATCACGAATGCCGTACAGCGTCCGAGCGCGCTTATACACCAGCGGAATGGCAAAGCAGTCTTCATACACACGGCCGACAGGAAACTCGATACCGTCCCACAACTCACGGCGATAGACACGCGCGCCGGAATGCACCTGGCAAATGCGTGCGAACTCCAACAGCATGGCCGTACTGTTGGTGCGTAGGCCCAAGGTGGCATCGTCCACCATTCGCAGCTCGCTGACGATGCGTCCTGTCGAATCCACTATACCGACATTGAATTCAATGATGTCCGCCATGTCTGCATCGAGCAACGGCATGATGACGTCCGAGAAATTCGCCGCGAATTCGTCGTCGGAATCGAGAAAACCGATATAGCGGGATTTCGCACGTGCGATGCCTGCATTGCGAGCGGCGCTGACGCCCTGGTTCTCCTGATGAATCACTGTGATCTTGTGTCCGCCCGCGCCTTCCTTGACCTGAAGGATTTCATTCAGCGTGCCATCCGTCGACCCATCGTCGACCACAATCAACTCGATCTCTTCTGATCTGGGTTGAGTGAGGACCGATTTGAGTGCTACGCCGATGTAGTGCTCGACGTTGAAGGCTGGAATTACCACGGACAAAATTGTCTCGCCGCTACGTCTATCCACTGGTTTCATAGGATGGGTGACTCTTCAAAATCGACGTCGACTCGTCTGACGCGGACCACGCGAATATTTCGGCACGCCCCCTGTACGCCTGCATATTGCGGTGCGGCGAGGATCTAGTACGTTCGGAAACACACAGTGCAGGGACACACGCTCGGCGGTCCGATCAGGCAACCATGCGTGGAAAGTGCAGACAATTAACACCGCATTGCCGTCATGGCAGACGGCAAGGGGATTCCGGGGAGTTCCACGAGACGTTCGATTCTCGCGGTGGATTCAGGTGTTCAGAGCGAACGCGGAAATGTGACATATCGCACCGACCGGCAAACACCGAGTCGCTACGGTGGTCCACTGAAAAAATGTGCGTGCCAGTGCGCAAGCATCGCGCAACTCACGTTACAGCAATCGCAGTCCGACACCTCAATCTCCGGGCGCCATCTATGTCAATGCCAAAAGTAAGCGTTCTGCTGCCAATCTACAACGTCGAGCCTTACGTTGAAGCTTGCCTTCAGTCGCTTTTGTCGCAGACCTGTACGGACTTTGAGATCATCGCCGTCGACGACTGCAGCCCGGACCGGTCCGGCGAAATCACGGATCGCGTGCTGAGTTCGCAGAACAAAGTGGCATGGAAGCTGGTGACGAACGAACGCAATCAGGGGCTTGCCGAAACGCGCCGAATTGCTGCCATGGAAGCAAGCGGCGACTATGTGCTATGCGTCGACAGCGATGACTACGTTCATCCAAATTTGATAGAGAGAGTCATTGAAGAGGCGCTGGAGCATGACGCTGACGTTGTGATCTTTGCGGCCACTAACGTCAATTCCGATGGCACGGTGAATTATCAGATTGAAAGCGACGACAAGGTGATCAGCGGGGTCGAGGCTGTTGAAGGAATCATGGATCTGAAGCTCCAGGCCTACTGTTGGAACAAGCTTGTGCGGCGTTCGATCTTTGTCGGCGTCCACCATCCGAGCGGACTCATTTACGAAGACATCTGCGTGTCGGTCCAGACCTTGGGCAGATCGAAGACTGTGCGCCTGATACCGGACTGCTTGTATTTCTACGTGCTTCGCGATAGTGGCATCTCGACCCGGTTCAATCCAAAGATTGTCGACCTCTTCACCATCATGGACCTCGTGGAGAAGACCACGGCATCACTGCCGATCAAGAACAGGGAACGGCGTCTTTTCAGGTTGAAATACATCTATGGCTTTAGAACGGTCGCTTTCCAGGTGGCAATGAGAGCCCCCACGTATCGACTGGCCAGCCCGATCCTGCAAACGGTTTCCGAGAGGTTGCACCTGCAACACCTCTATCGCATGGTTGCGGATAGCCGTCCGAAATTGTCGTTCGTGATGTTCCTGCTCAAAATTCATCCGAGAATTTTTTACAGCTTCGTACGGCGTTTCTCCGAACGGTAAAGTCTTTGTAAAGCGTAAAAATTCGGCCGATCTCCAATCCGAGACACTGTGCCTCGGATTGGAGATCGGCCGCTATGCGTACGCGAAACAGCTCAAAAGAAGCGCACAAGCCACGCGCACTCAGTGCATCCCAAATCGGAACCGTGAGCGTGACCTGCCGGATCATCAGAGCCGGTTGCGCGCGCCGCGCACAACCGGGTCATTGACCTGCTTACTTCGTCGCCGCGATTGCCGTTTTCAGCGTGGTGTAAATGGGCTTCTTGGCTGCGCTGCTCGTCATGATCCCGTACTGTCCGGTAGGGTCGTCGTACAGTTCGTACCAGTTGAGGCCGATCACGTTGTACGTGGCTTTCGCCGCGACGAGTTCAGGAATCGTCTTGTTGATGTACGTCTGCGCCTGCGCCGTGGTGAAATCGGTGTTGATGCCGATTTCAGTGAACATGATCGGGAGGTTGTACGCGTCGTGCAGGGACTTGAGAACGTTGTAGTTCGTGCCCGTCACACCCCACGTATTCTCCGGATCACCACCGTCAGAGTACCAGTGCAACTGAATGATGTCGGTCTTCACCACAGGATGTCCGGTCGAACCATCAGGCTGGGTGCCGGTCAGCATACCTTTGTACCAACCCAGGTGCAGGAAACCCGATGACGCGGTGTTGATGATCTTCGTCGTGCCTGCCGTATCGACCGAACGCCATCCATCATAGTAACCGCGCAGCGCCCCGCGCCAGATCGGCCAATAGTTGTTGTCATAGTCGGAGACGTTGGCGCCGTCGTTGGCCACCGGTTGGTTGTGGCTATCGAGATCGTATTCGTTGCCGAATTCGACTGCCGGTACGCCCTTAAACTTGGTCGCTGCGTAAGCCGCCATCGAGTAGGCGTATGCGTAAGCGCTCGCCTCGGTCGGCGTTTGTCCGTTCAGCGATGGGTCATCCCACGGATAGGCATCGATCATGGGCATGATCGTGACGTTCGAGCCCATGCCAGGAATGACCGTATTCGCCACGGTATCGATCTGATCGTAGCTGTGAATATCCTGCCGATTCCCCGGCATTCCGAGGTCGACCAAGGCAGCAGCCTGGGTGGCCAGCGGGACCGACGTGTAGATGCCGCCGTAGTTGTAGTGCTCGTTCACGCCGAAGAACGGGATGGCCGCAGACGTCGCCGGAGGCGTGGGTGTCGCGGGCGTGCTCGACGCGGGGCTGGAACCAGAACCCGAGCTGGAAGCAGGACGCGGATCAGCCGATGCGACCCAGTTGCTGTTCTGCCAGACCCACCATTGATTGTCGACGTTTTCCTGATACATCTTGCCGGCATACCAGAGCAGCAACGTGACGTTCATCGTAAAGCCCGCCTTCACACCCGCGCGATAGGCCACGCCACTCTTCACCGACCAGACTGCGCCCGACGAATCGTTGATCGACGTGGACGGCGGAATCGCGGTGCCACTGACAGACGCGGGGTGCTTGAGGACATTCACGACGGACACGGGATCAACGGCGTTGGCGGCAACGCTAGTGGGGTCACTCCCTCCGCCGCTTCCACCACCGCACGCGGCAAAAATTGGGAGAACTAAATAGATTGAATGGTTTAGTAAGGATCGAAGTTTCATTTGCTTGTCATCTGAGCTTGTGTCGGCCCTGATTCAGGCAAAAGCTCGCCCAGGCGTCCTCATGGGAAACCTTTAGCGACTGAATCAGGATGAAAGAAGGCAGGACGGCCTATGCACCCCGCTAAACCGGGCGCAACTACACAACATGCGTACCGCCTGGACAGAACGATCGTTTGATCTGACCTGTAGGAGCCGCAATGTTACACAGATGAAACGTTTTTAACGAGATTTGAACCGTAACAACGTGTAACGTATGACTATTTAGCGGTAATTTTCACTTTTATATTAATAATATAAATAGGTGAGCTATAAAAATGTCTTACTGGGTTTCTATCGAATAAACGCCCAGCGACGAGCAACCGGCGAACGATAGTGACCGGGGCAAGACTGTGAAAGCAGGTCATTCAACTGCACTGGTGCACCGGAGAACGGCAGCGTCCTGATTGATTAGGTAGCCTTATAATCTGAGATGTTGCACGACAGTGATGCACCTCTGCAGTTGCGGAAATCAATCGAGGCTGCCTCACTGTCCGCCTTCATTGATGCATCTCGAGCCGGAACACCGCGACCGCATCGCGCAGCACCGTCGCTTGCTCTTCCAGCGATTTGGCCGCCGCAGCGGCCTCTTCTACGAGAGCCGCATTGTGCTGCGTGACTTCGTCGATCTGTGAGACTGCCTTGTTGACCTGCTCGATCCCGTCGCTCTGTTCGAGCGCCGACGCCTCGATTTCATTCATGACGCCCGTGACGCGTTGAACCGCGTCCATGGCTTCGTGAATTGTCTTCTGTGCGTCGGACACGAGCGATGCACCCTGCTCCACCTTCGCGGCCGATTCGCCGATCAGTTCCTTGATTTCCTTCGCTGCCGCGCCGGAGCGCTGCGCGAGGCTGCGCACCTCGGAGGCCACCACCGCGAAGCCACGCCCCTGCTCGCCCGCCCGCGCCGCCTCCACTGCTGCGTTTAACGCGAGAATGTTGGTCTGAAACGCGATCCCCTCGATCATGCCGATGATCTCGGCCACCTTGCGCGACGATTCAGTGATTCCGTCCATCGTCTCGGTGACGCGCGACACCACAGCGCCGCCACGCGTCACCGTGTCCAACGCCCCCTGCGCCAATCGGTTCGCCTGCTTCGCGTTGTCGGCGTTCTGCTTCACCGTCGCCGAAAGCTGCTCCATGCTTGCCGCTGTCTGCTGAAGTGCCGCAGCCTGCTGCTCGGTGCGCGACGACAGATCGGCGTTGCCCGAGGCGATCTCGTTTGCGCCTTGCGTGATCGCCGTGGTACTACCGCGGACCTTCGCCACCGTCTCGACGAGTCCGTCTCGCATCTTCGTCAATGCGCTCAATAACTGGCCCATCTCGTTGCGCGATTTGCTTTTGATTGCGATCGTCAGATCGCCCGCAGCAATGCGCTCGAAGTGTTTGATCGTTGCATTGACCGGCTTGATCACCGCCGCCGATAGACCGACTCGCGCCATCACGCCGATCACGATGGAAATTGCGCCGATCGCGGCAAACAGCAACGTCGCCACCTGGAAGCGCTGCGCCGCCGTCTCGGCTTGCTTGCGCTGACTGTCCATCTGCAATCGCTCGAGCGCACCGATGGATTTCGAATAGGCTGCGTAAAGGGCGTTCGCCGTTTCGCCCTGGATGTTGCGGAAGGTATTGAAGTCGAAGTCGGTCAGCGCCTTGAACTCAGGTTCAATGGCCTTATCGACGAGCGCATTGCGTGCCTGCTCGACGGCCTGCGCGAATTTCTTCTCATCCTCGCTCGCGAACGGGCCGGCCATGTAGCTGCCGAAGTCTTTGTGCGATTCGACCAGCACCTTATGCGCGGCCGGCAACAGGTCGTCCGTTTGCTTGCCGACGCTGAAGAGCGTCTGATAGGAGCCGAGCGCGAGTTGCACCTGCAGCAGCTTCTCGGAGCTTGCCTTCAGATGAGACAGTGCCACGGCACTGTGCTGCGTTTCATCGAGGCTGCTATTCGCGAGCTTCAGCGCACCGTAGCCGACGCCGATTACGGTCAGCAGGAACGCAACGAACACGCTGATCACTAGCGTCAGGCCGCCACGAATGGTGATGTTGTTAAGCATTGGGTCTCCGGAACGTCTGATGGATCGGCGGCGAACCCCGCGCTGCGTCGGCGATCATCTTTTTCGCCTGCAACTTACACTTCGCCGCAACCAGGTTAACGGCCTTCCGCAGACCTCGTTAAATAGGTGAAATCCATGACAGGCTTGGGTTTGCGGCCGGTTAAAGCTTCACTATCTGGGATTTTCCGCGCACGTGGTGCAAACACTGCTTTTCAGGACGGTATGCGTTTCGTTTGTATAATTCGGCGTCTTCGCTCAGGCCCACTTTCATGCTTAGTTTTGCGCTCGGCTTTCTCGTTTCACTGCTGATCACGCTGTTGATCGTGCGCTATGCGCATTTGCATGAAAAATTCTCGACCGATACCGATCTGGCCGGCGTGCAGAAATTCCATGTGCGTCCCGTGCCGCGTATCGGCGGCGCCGGGATTCTGATCGGGCTGATCGTGTCTGCCGTGCAGTTGCATCATGCATATCCCGCCGTGTCGGGTGGCATTCTGGGGCTCATCGCGTGCGGCATGCCGGCGTTCGTCTCGGGCCTGGTCGAGGATCTGACCAAGCGCGTGCCGCCGCTCGCGCGGCTCGTCTGTACGATGGCGGCTGCCGCCCTCGCCTACTTCCTGCTGGATATCGCCGTCACGCGCATCAGCGTGCCGCCGCTCGATTTTCTGCTCTCGTACGCGGTGATCTCCTGCGCGGTCACTGTGCTGGCCGTGGCGGCGCTCGCCAACGCGATCAATATCATCGACGGCTTCAATGGCCTCGCGTCGATGGTCGCGTTCATGATGTTCGCGTCGCTCGCCTACGTGGCGTTCCAGGTGTCCGATCCGATCGTGCTGTCGGCGTCGTTCATGATGATGGGCGCGGTGCTTGGCTTCTTCATCTGGAATTTTCCGGCGGGGCTGATTTTTCTCGGCGATGGTGGCGCGTATTTCATCGGCTTCATGCTCGCCGAACTGTCGATCATGCTGGTGATGCGCAACCGCGAAGTGTCGGCGTGGTATCCGGTGCTGTTGTTCATGTATCCGATCTTTGAGACGTGCTTTTCGATCTACCGGAAGAAGTTTATTCGCGGGATGTCGCCTGGGATTCCCGATGGCGTACATCTGCATATGCTGGTTTATAAGCGGTTGATGCGGTGGGCGGTGGGAGCTAGGACGGCGCGGGAGTTGACGCGACGGAATTCGTTAACTTCGCCGTATCTGTGGCTGCTATGTCTGATTGCAGTCGTGCCGGCGACGTTGTTCTGGCGGCATACGCTGCATCTGTTTTGTTTTGTGGTGGTGTTCGCCGCGACTTATGTGTGGCTTTACGTGAGCATCGTGCGGTTTAAGTCGCCGCGGTGGATGGTGGTGAGGAAGGGGAAGCAGTAGCAAAAAGGCGCTGAAGCGCATAATGCTGTTCAGTTAGAGGGTGTTAGGTACTTTTGTTAAGGGTTGCGAAGTGGACAAGCATAAGCACGGCGAATACGACGAAGTGCAAAGCAGCCAAGGTTTCGGGCAATCGCTCGTAGTCTCTGGCCAGTCGGCGGAAGCGGTTAAGCCAGCCGAAGCTGCGCTCGACCACCCAGCGGCGCGGCAACAGCACGAAGCCCTTTTTCGCCTCCGACAGCTTGATTACCTGAAGCTCGATTCCTTCGTCGAGTGCCGCCTGCGCAGGCTCTTCGCCGGCATATCCCTGATCGGCGAACGCCACCTTGACCGTCTGGCCCGTGGCCTGCTGAACCTGACGTGCCAGTTCTCCGACCTGCGCGCGCTCCTGTTCGTTGGCCGGCGTAACATGCACAGCAAGCAATTGCCCCAAAGTATCAACCGCCATGTGGACCTTGCTACCGCGTTTGCGTTTGTAGCCGTCGTAACCGGCGCGAGGTCCACTTTCGCAGGTCGACTGCAGCGTGCGCCCATCGAGGATGACCGCGCTGGGCTGGCCCTGTCGGCCCTGCGCGACCCGGATGATCGAACGCAGCTCGTTCACCATGGCCTCGAAGCAACCCGCCTGAATCCAGCGTTGCGTCTGCTGGTAAACAAGCTCCCACGGCGGAAAATCATTTGGCAACAGACGCCACGGAGCACCCGCGCGTACGATCCAGCGCAGCGCGTTGAACATCTCGCGCAGTTCATAGCGGTGCTGCGGTGCGTCCTTGTTCATCAAGCTCAGGTACGGAGCGGCGAAGTACCACTCTTCATCCAATACATCCGTCGGGTATGGCCTGCGTTTTTTCATCCTGCCAGGATACCAGGTCCGGCAAAAAGTGCCTAACACCCTCTCTAAGGCTTTTTTCGAGACGCCAGTAGGCGCATGGAATGCTGCATGAGTTCGAAAAATTTAGAAATAGAACGTCTTCGCGCAGTGGCCGTGCTCTTGGTAGTGTATGCCCATGCGCCGTTCAACAGATTGTTTACACCTTACCTATATTCGACGTTCACCGGGGTCGACCTTTTTTTTGTCATTTCGGGCTTTGTCGTCTCCCGTTCATTCATGCGTTCGATACCGGACTTTGGCGGTCTGGACCTGACAACGCGAATCTCCCAAAGCCGGAATCAGGTTGTCACCTTTTATCTCCGCCGTGTATTCCGAATTCTGCCATCGGCCTCGTTTTATATGATGATTGCCATTCTGGTCTCAGGTTTGCTACATCGAGACGGCAGTAATTCTTCCTTTGCTTACCCCGCGAACATATTTCGAGAAATCGTCTCCATATATGGAGGGATTTATAACTACGCCCTAGCAGCGGGCGCAGTAACCGATAATCTTGCCCCGTATTGGTCATTGGCTGTAGAAGAGCATTTCTATCTGTTCACTCCGATCCTGCTTGTTTTGTGTGCGCGGCGACAGCAGCGAATTGCAGCCTTACTTGCAGGTATTGCCATTGTTCTCGCTGTATTTAGACCGTTGACTTCCGGGAATATCATCAACGTTTCACATACCCGTTTCGACGCACTTTTCTACGGCGTGCTTATCTCGGTAATTTTTGAGCGCCCTCCAAAAGCACATATAAGTAACTTAGAACATATGCAAAGCGTGAGCGCAGTGTTACGAACAAGACTGCAGGCGACGCTTGCCTCCAATCGACTTCAAACCACGCTAAAGACCACAATCGCATTCAGCGCTTGCGCATTGCTAGCGCTCTTGCCAGGCGTAACGAATACCGCTCTACTCGACGGCACTGCCTCGTCAAACTTCGACACCTCGTCGGCTGCACTTCTGTCTTATGAGCTGGTATCCGTGGCACTCGTTCTGCTTGCCTCACTAAATCGAGGATGGATATTTGAAATTCCATTGCTTCGCTCGTTGCTGGAATACATTGGATCACGCTCCTACGCTGTGTACCTCGCTCACTGGGTTGTCGTTCAGATTTACAACGATCTATTTTTCCGTTATTACGAAAATATTCCAGAATTTCTTAAATTGACAAGAATGGGATATGGCATTCAGTTCACTGCTTATGTGGCGATTTCTTTCTTGGTGGCGGAGGCATCCTATCGCCTTATCGAAAGGCCATTTATTGGAGTGGGAAACCTGTTTCTTACGTCCACACCGCCCCAAAGCAAAAGGGTCGGCATATCGGAAACCGGCTGACGCCTGCCATCGCCAATCATCTCTCCGTGGTCATCGACGCCATTTCCTAGAAATATCCACCAGGCAGGCAATGATGCATTTCTATCGACAAGTGGTTTCGCTGTCGTACGTGTGAACCAACTATCGAGACGACCTTCCATCATGCCCAAAATATTCACTGAAAGATGTCACGCACTCCTTCGAACTCACTGCGCGGTATCGCGTTGCTGTTGATTTCCCAATTTTTACTTGTCTCGATGGACGCGACCGCGAAAAAGCTTTCGCTGACCATTTCCGTCCCGCTGCTCGTGTGGGCACGGTACACAGTGCACTTGGCACTGATGGTGCTCTTCTTTGTGCCATCCCGCGGCCGCTCCGTGCTTGCTACCAAGAGTCTGCCCACACAGATATGTCGCGGACTGCTTTTGCTTGCAACAAGCATTTTCGGCCTTGTAGCTCTGCACATCTTGCCGATGGCAGAGACGGCCGGTCTGGCGTTCATGTCGCCCTTGATTGCCACAATATTGGCCGGCCCTTGGCTGGGCGAACGAGTGGGGCGTGTTGGCTGGTGCGCAATCTCGGTAGGAGCATTAGGCGCGATTCTCATCTCACGCCCGAGCAGCCACTTACCAATAGAGGGAGTATTGCTCGTATTGGCATCCGCCGTCTCATTCAGTTTCTATCAGATACTAACGAGAAAGCTGAGTCAGACCGAGGACAGCGTGACAATGCTTTTTTACACTGCGTTAGTGGGAACCGTTTGCCTTAGTGTCGCGCTCCCTTGGTTCCGGCAAGGAGCGACGCCAACGTGGACGCAGACCCTTGCGATTTTGTCGCTAGGCGTGTACGCAGGTCTCGGTCATTTCTGCGTCATCCGCGCATTCCGATACGCGCCGGTTTCCACGCTAACACCATTTATGTACGTGCAGTTGGTATGGGCCGCACTGCTGGGATGGATCATATTTGGTCATTTCCCGGACGGCTTGAGCATCGTCGGCATATTCATCGTTGTAGGTGGTGGATTGCTGCTGTCGTTTACGCGGCGCACGCAGATCGCTGTAAGCATCCAGTCTCCCGGCGAACTAAACGCGCGCGTGATTCGACAAACGAATTAAATAACGGACTCAAGTTATCTGCGAACGGACCGTCAATAGATCTTTCGAAAAACGATGCCCGCAGCTGTCCAACT
Organism: Paraburkholderia sp. BL23I1N1; assembly: GCF_003610295.1. Taxonomy (NCBI): domain Bacteria; kingdom Pseudomonadati; phylum Pseudomonadota; class Betaproteobacteria; order Burkholderiales; family Burkholderiaceae; genus Paraburkholderia; species Paraburkholderia sp. BL23I1N1. The sequence goes on along the minus strand of NZ_RAPV01000002.1, from coordinate 1,351,641 downwards.
TAAAGAGGGGTGGTTCACCAAGAGCGCATTTTGCACATGCTTCCCTGAGACTCGCAACTCGTTACACCGCGCGAGGAACCCCAGTCACGCTCTGTAGCGCAGGGGCAGTAGCCGGCTGATACTCCGGCACCCAGCGCCGCAAGTCACGTCGAACCTCCTGATCGCTTGGCACACGATGCTGCATCAACCAGGGAAGCAGTTCGTCCAGCAGATTATCGGGCACCTCGCGTGCCTGCGCGATGCGCAGCTTGGGATGTGGCGTTCGCGTGGTCGCTTCGTCGTCGGCCAGCAGTTCTTCGTACAACTTCTCGCCCGGTCGCAAGCCGGTAAATACAATTCGGATATGCTCTTCGCTGAATCCGTAAAGCCGGATCAAGTCTCTGGCCAGATCGACGATTTTTACGGGCTCGCCCATATCGAGAATGAAAATCTCGCCGCCCTGCCCCATGCTAGACGCTTGCAGCACAAGCTGCGAAGCCTCAGGAATCGTCATGAAGAAACGCGTGATCTCCGGGTGCGTGACCGTCACCGGGCCGCCTTTCGCGATCTGCTGTTGAAACTTTGGAATGACGCTTCCCGCGCTGCCCAGCACGTTTCCGAAACGCACCGTTTCGAACTGCGTGCGCGTGCTGGTCTGCTGCAACGCCTGACACGCCATCTCAGCGAGACGCTTGCTTGCACCCATTACGTTAGTTGGATTCACGGCCTTGTCTGTCGAGATCAGCACGAAATGCTTTACGTCGTGACGAATCGCTGCCCGTGCCACCCGATACGTGCCCAATACGTTGTTGCGCACGGCCTGCCACGCGTTGAGCTCTTCCATCAACGGCACGTGCTTGTAGGCAGCAGCATGAAACAAGATGTGCGGCGTGTAGCGAGACAACACCTGATCGAGCAGCAGCGAATCTTTGGCATCGCCGATCACGGGAATGACCGACAGCTTCGGAAATCGCTCGTGCAATTCTTCCGTCAGGCGATACATCGCATATTCAGAAAGATCGAATGCTACAAGCTGAGCCGGTTCGAAGCGCAGAATCTGGCGACATAGCTCCGAACCAATCGAGCCGCCGGCGCCCGTCACCATCACAACACGACCGCGCAATAGCGCTTCGACGTGCGGCATGTCGATCTTCACCGGTTGACGGCCCAGAAGGTCCTCCAGGTCGATCTGACGCACGCGCGACAGAAACGCCTGGCCCTGCGTCAGAGCGGTTAACGCCGGCAACACCATAGCTCGCACCCCAGCACGCACGCACATCGTCGCAACTCGCCGTTGCGCCTCCACCGATGCCGACGGAATCGCAATGATCGCGTGCTCGACCTTCATGTCCGTTGCCCAACGCTGTAGATCGCTGATTGGGCCCAATACCTTGTGTCCGTATATCTCGCGGCCTTGCTTGGCGGGATCGTCGTCCAGCAAGCCGACCAGCCGCCATTCGCTCGAACGCGACAGTTCGCGAGCAAGGTTTGCACCGGAGTTGCCGGCGCCGAGCACAACGACCGGCTTCCCCTGGCCGATCAAGCCGCCGTAAAGATAAAACTCTTTTGATGCGCGATATAGCGCGCGCGAACCACCCATGATGAGGAACAGGAGTAAGGGGGACACGAGCAGCACTGAGCGCGGAACGCTTGGATGCGGCTGAACCATCGCCGCCACCATCATCATTGCGAAGGCGCCGGCCAGCACCGCCTTCGCGATGCGCATGAGGTCTGGCAAGCTGGCGAACACCCACATACCACGGTAAAGCCCAAACACACGGAACATCAGCGCGTAGACCGGAAGGGTCCAGACGAGCGTTCTGACGGCGCCGGTCCAGAATTCGGCCGGGACGGAGCCGTTGAAGCGGATCAAATACGCGGCAAGCCAGGTTCCGGCGACCGCGCACAGGTCAAACAGGAAGGCGCTAAAAGATAGCCATGAAGCTTTGTGCCGAAACATCCGCGTCGCACCTCAGGTTATTCGAAAGTTGCGGAGTTAAAACGACGCCATCTCGAATCGACGCCGATCCCGATCAACGCTAGCACGCCTACCCAAACGCCAACGCTACACCATTGAAGCCTTGATGGCCATCCTAGAGACAGATTAGCAAGGATTATGCCACTCAGCATGACCACGTACCAGACACAAGCGGTCTTCGAGTGTCCCAAGCCATATCGCACCATGCGCTGATAGTAATGATCGCGGTGTGCTTGCCAGATTTTCTCTCCACGACGCATGCGCCGTAGCAGTGTCACCGAAGCATCGCCAATGAATGGCGAAAAGACCAGCGCGGGAAACCAGATCGGCCACACGTCTTCGCGCCATCCCCAGTAACCGAACGCGCCGGCCAGAAACCCCATCGGAATCGAGCCAGCGTCGCCCAGGAAGATCCTGGCAGGATGAAAGTTAAAAATCAGGAAACCGGCGGCTGCCCCCGCCACCGCAGTGGCGGCCAAGGCCAGTTCCGGCGAAGGGTGCACGCTAATCGAAGCGCCAACGGCGTAGCCCGCAAAGCCTAGTAGCGTCATGCCGCCAGCGAGACCGTCGGCACCGTCCATGAAGTTATACAAATTGATCAGCCACACCATCAGAAACGCGATGATCGCGAGCAGCAATACCGGGACATGGGCCGGATAGACGGTGACGACCGCGATCACGACAACCAGGTGCGCAGCAAACCGCACGCGGGCAGGCAGGCCCCGACGATCGTCGACCTGCGAGACGGCCGCCACCAACAGCATCCCAGCGGCAATCAACCACAACGACGGTGCGAAAAGGGCAATGGCGATCGCAACCACTGGGACGATGCCCCACCCGCCAATGCGCGGCGTCGGTCGGGTATGCAGCGAGCGGTCGTTAGGAATATCCGTGGCGAGCCACCACGCAATCCCCGTTACAAGGAGAAACCAAAGGATGCCCGCACAGGCGACCGCCGCTCCAGCTCCGACGAGCGGCTCGAAGAACCACGGCAAAACCGCGTTGTGTTGTATCACGTTGTGTTGTATCAACATCCATACGCCTCAATGCGTTGACCGATACCACTCAGCTGTCGCAGCCAACCCTTCGTCGGTCGAATAGGGTGGCTGCCAGCCGAGTACAGTCTGAATGCGCGACGTGTCGACGCGCAAATCGCTGACCAGCCGGTCGACAGATTCGGTGCGCCCCGTCAGCCGGCCCGCTGCACGCAGCCAACTGGTCGGCATGGGTACGAGGCGGGCCGGCTTGTGCAGGTGCCGACCGATGGACCGCGCCAGCCCGGCGACCGTGGGGGCGTCGCGGTCAGCGACATGAAAACAGCCTGGCGCGGCACGCGGATCCGTTGCGCATTGCGCGAGCGCCTGCGCGAGGTTCCCGACATACACTATGCTGCGAAGCGCGCCGATCGAACCAAGCGGCAGGGGAACACCCCGCGCGATCGCCGTCATCAGGCTGAGGAAGTTGGCGCGCACTTCCGGCCCGTACACGAGCGGAGGCCGGACAGTGACGATATCCAGACCCGTACGCGCGCCAAAGCTCGCCAGCGCCTGTTCCGCCTCAAGTTTTGAGCGGCCGTAGGCATCTTGCGGGGACGTCGGATCATCCTCGCGCAAAGGCTGACCGGCATCTGTTTCCGCAACGGCCTTGATGCTGCTGACAAAAACCATCCGGTGCGCGCCGTGCCGGTACGCCGCTTCGGCTACACGTTGTGAGCCGTCCACATTTGTGGCACGAAACTCGGCAAGCGGGTCCAACGCTTCGTCGTGCGTCACATGGACGCGCGCCGCCGTATGCACCACACAGTCGACCGAAAGTCCTTGCGGCCAATCAGCGCCGAGCCCCGAGAAGTCTTTGCTGTCATGCACCCATTCCTGCACGCCGTCGACGCAACTGTCAGCGCTCCTGACGAGCCCGGTGACAGCGTGCCCATTGCGAAGCAATTCCCGGCAAACAACCCGGCCGACGAAACCATTTGCGCCAGTGACAAGAATTCTGCTCACAGCCATTTCCAGCCGAATCGGTTGAAGAACTTGAAGGCGGAAGCGGCAAACATCTTGATATGCGCCCAACCCTTGCGCGACGCGCCTCCGCCATGGTGCAGCACACGCACACCGGGCACGTACGCAACACGCGTGATGTCATGCGCACGCAGGCTGAGATCGTAGTCCTCGAAGTAGAGGAAGTATCGCGGATCGAAACCAGCGAGGCGCTTCAGCAGATCCGTGCGGAACAACATGAAACAGCCGCTTACGATGGGCGGATCCCAGACCACGTCGCGCTCATTGATCACATCGCGCATTTCGTAGCGCGCCAGACGCCGCCGGAAATGCCGTTGCACGCCGTACGGCAGGAACCCGCGCACGAAAAGATCAAATAGCGTTGGATAGCGGCGACACAGGTACTGTAGCCCGCCGTTCTCATCTCCGATGCGCGGCGTCAATAAACCGACTTCCGGATGTTGCTCGAAGAACGTCAGCGCCTCAACAAGCGACGTCGGATCGAGGTCGATATCGGGATTCAGCACCAAATGGTAGCCGCTTGCGGCGTGCCCAATGGCAAGATTATGTCCACGCCCATAGCCGACATTGCCATGGCCGCTGAGGACGCTGCAGCAGACGCCCTGCCCCTTCAACAGGTCCATGCTGATTGGCGCGCTTTCGCCCCCACCATTGTCGACAAGGCAGACTTCGATCGCCAGATCCGGGCGTTCGCGACGCAACTCGCTGGTAGCCGTGGCTAAACTGGCAAGCGTCCGTGCCAGCAACTCCGCATCAGGCCAATAGACTACAATCGATACAGATAATCCGTCAGTGTTGCGCTGCTGCACAGTTGTAACATTCATATAGAAGAGTAACGGATCGCGCCTTTCCGACGTTCTTTTGATAAAACCGGGAACTGATCGCAACGGCTCGCAAGTGTGCGCAAATTTGTTCTTCCAGGCAAGCGATTCTCGCCCGATATTCCGGCGCGCCGATCCGACCGTCCTTCCTTCCCGGACCGGCATTCCTGGCCCGATGCTTGCACAGGCTGGCCTACCACTTGGACGCACCCGAACCGATCAAGCGCCGAAAGCGCTTCAATGCGTGCGCCATCGCGCTCGGACGGGGTTGACTGGAAAGAAAAGTCACTGTGTATAATCTTCGTTTTACAGTGCTGGTTTTGCCGGTCTACCCTACTGCCAGCATCCTAAAGTCCTACAAACCTGTCGCTTATTATGAATGAAGCGTCAAGGGACTGAAAGAATGACGCAAAAGGCAGACGGACAATCATTCTATGTACGGATCGAGCAAATTGACGTTTTTTAAAAGAGCCACTCTTGCATTGGCTGAATATCAATCACAGCATGGACCCGCTGCCCGAGCCCTTGTGAGACACGTGTCAGCGTCGGTCATTCCGGCCTGCCTGTCGTACTGATGGCTGCTAGGCGGGCGCTTAATAAACGACAGACGGCCAATCTGTCGATCCTGCGGGTTCGCTGAATGCCCCGGCGAAGCTTCATCTGGTCTTGCGTTCGGACCTCGCAGCGGCGCCAGACTATCAAATTTCACAGATCTGGCACAACACCGACCCCCGATCCGGTAAAGAGGACGCAATTTAAATGAAAGCAGTGTTGCTCGCTGGTGGCTTGGGCACCCGAATTTCCGAGGAAACCTATCTGAAGCCAAAGCCGATGATCGAAATCGGCGGCCGCCCCATCCTCTGGCACATCATGAAGACGTATTCCGCCCATGGCGTCAACGACTTCATCGTGTGCTGCGGGTATAAGGGTTACGTTATCAAGGAATACTTCGCGAACTACTTCCTGCACATGTCCGACGTCACGTTCAACATGTCCGACAACACAATGGAAGTTCACCAGAACAACGCGGAGTCGTGGCGCGTCACGCTAATCGATACCGGCGAGCAAACCCAGACCGGTGGCCGCCTGAAGCGCGTCGCGCAGTACCTCGGCGGCGAAGATTTCTGCTTTACCTATGGCGATGGTGTCGGCAACGTCGACATCACAAAGTTGATTGAATTCCACCGTGCAGGCGGCAAGCTCGCCACGCTGACCGCAACACAGCCTCCCGGCCGTTTCGGCGCGCTAGATGTGCAGGAAAACCTCATTCGCAGCTTTCAGGAAAAGCCGCACGGCGACGGCGCGTGGATCAACGGTGGTTTCTTCGTGCTGTCACCCAAGGTGATCGAATACATCGACGGCGACGACACGATCTGGGAACGCGGCCCCATGGAGCGGCTTGCGCGCGAAGGACAGATGCAGGCATGGTTCCATAGCGGTTTCTGGCAACCCATGGATACCTTGCGCGACAAGAATCACCTTGAAGATCTTTGGAACTCGAACCAGGCACCGTGGAAAGTGTGGGCATGAACGAGCAATTCTGGCGAGGCAAACGCGTTCTCGTAACCGGCCACACGGGCTTCAAGGGTGGCTGGCTTTGCTTGTGGCTGCAACAACTCGGAGCCGAGGTGACCGGTTATGCACTTGCTGCGCCGACCAAGCCGAGCCTGTTTGACACCGCGCGCGTCGGCGAAGGCATGAGGTCGATTATCGGCGACATCCGCGATCTCGATCATCTGGTGCGCGTCTTCGATGAAAACCAGCCAGAGATCGTGATTCACATGGCGGCCCAGCCGCTTGTGCGTCTGTCATACAAAGAACCAGTTGAAACCTACTCCACCAACGTGATGGGCACGGTACTTCTGCTCGAGGCGGTGCGTCGCACGTCATCGGTACGTGCAGTCGTGAACGTCACGAGTGACAAGTGTTATGAAAATCGCGAGTGGGTGTGGGGCTATCGGGAAACCGAGCCGATGGGCGGCTTCGATCCGTACAGCAACAGCAAGGGCTGCGCTGAACTGGTCACCGACGCGTACCGGAATTCGTATTTCAATCCGCATGCGTTCGCTGAACACCGTGTCGCTCTCGCCAGCGGTCGCGCCGGCAATGTGATCGGTGGCGGCGACTGGGCGGGCGACCGCCTGATTCCCGACATGATGCGTGCAGTCAGCGCCTGTGTGCCCGTGCAGATCCGCAATCCTCATGCGATCCGGCCATGGCAGCACGTCCTCGAACCGTTAAGTGGTTATCTGCTATTGGCCGAAAAACTCCATACGGAGGGCACAAAGTTCACCGGCGGCTGGAATTTCGGCCCGAACGATTCTGACACGCAACCCGTGCAATGGATCGTCGAACATCTGGTGTCCCGCTGGGGCGACGGTGCCGCCTGGCAGCGCGATGCCGCACCGCAGCCTCACGAGGCGACCTATCTGAAACTCGATTGCTCGAAGGCAAAGAACCTGCTCGGCTGGTCGCCGCGCTGGACGCTTTCCGAAGCGATCGACCACATCGTCGAGTGGCATCAGGCTTTCCTGCGAAATGCCGATATGCGCGCGCTGTCCCTTTCACAAATCAATGCCTACCAAGTCAAATGAATCCCAGTAAAGAGCAGCTCAGAGAGCAAATTATTCAGTTGGTCGGCCAGTTCGGCGAACTCGCCACGCGCGCACCCGACTTCGAAGCCGGCGTCACGGTGATTCCGCCGTCAGGCAAGGTCATCGGCGCGCGCGAACTGGAGCTGATGGTCGACGCATCGCTAGACGGCTGGCTCACCACGGGACGCTTTAACGAACAGTTCGAGCAACGTCTCGCGAAGTTCATCGGTGTGCAGCACCTGATCACGGTCAACTCGGGTTCGTCGGCGAATCTAGTTGCGTTCTCGACGCTGACTTCGCCGAAGCTCGGCGACCGCGCGATCAAGCCGGGTGACGAAGTCATCGGCGTCGCCGCTGGCTTCCCGACGACCGTGAACCCGATCCTGCAATTCGGCGCGGTGCCGGTGTTCGTCGACGTCGAACTGGGCACGTACAATATCGACGCGTCGAAGATCGAAGCTGCGATCAGCCCGAAGACCAAGGCGATCATGCTGGCCCATACACTGGGCAATCCTTACAACCTCGACGTGATCGTCGCGCTGTGCAAAAAGCACAACCTGTGGCTGATCGAAGACTGCTGCGACGCGCTCGGTTCGACTTACAACGGCAAGATGGTCGGCACGTTCGGCGATATCGGCACGCTAAGCTTCTACCCGGCCCACCACATCACGATGGGCGAAGGCGGCGCGGTGTTCACGAACGATCCGGACCTGCGTCTGATCGCCGAATCGTTCCGCGACTGGGGCCGCGACTGCTATTGCCCGCCTGGTAAGGACAACACCTGCGGCAAGCGCTTCTGCTGGAAGCTCGGCAACCTGCCGGAAGGCTACGACCACAAGTACACGTACTCGCACCTCGGTTACAACCTGAAGATCACCGACATGCAGGCCGCCTGTGGCCTCGCGCAGCTCGACCGCGCGGCCGAGTTCGTCGAAGCGCGCCGCCGTAACTTCGCGTACCTGAAAGACCGTCTGAGCAGTTGCGCCGAATTCCTGATCCTGCCGGAAGCGACACCGAATTCGGACCCGTCGTGGTTCGGTTTTCCCATCACGCTGAAGCCGGAAGCAGGCCTGCGCCGCGTCGATCTGCTGACCTATCTCGACCAGAACAAGATCGGTACACGCCTTCTGTTCGCGGGCAATCTGACGCGCCAGCCGTACATGATCGGCCGCAATTACCGCGTGAGCGGCGAACTGACCAATACCGACGTGATCATGAACGACACGTTCTGGGTCGGCACATTCCCCGGTCTGAAGCAGCCGCAGCTCGACTACATCGCCGAGAAGATCGAAACCTTCCTCGGCGTGAATTTCTAAGCGGCCGGGCAAAATGAACGGAACGACTCTGTGAAAGGCAGCAAGCTAACATGCTGAACAAGCTGAAAGCGGTATTCACCGGCGACCGGGAATCGCGCAAGAAGATGTTGCGCTACCTGCTCGTGGGCGGCCTCAACACCGCCTTCGGCTACTTCGCGACCGTCGGTTTGTACTATGCGTTGCGGCCGCATCTGCACATCGTTGTGATTGGTGTGATCGCCAACGTGATCTGCATCACCGAGTCGTTCATTACGTACAAGCTCTTCGTGTTCAACTCGCGCGCCCCGTGGCTGCGCGAATATCTGCGCTGCTATGTCGTGTACGGCAGCAGCGCACTCATTGGCATCGCCGGATTATGGTTGCTCGTGAACGTCCTCGGCATTCCGTTCTGGCTTGCTCAGGGCATGCTCATGGGCGTCAGCGTGGCCATTTCCTACGCGGGTCACGACCGGTTCACTTTCAAGAAAGTACAGCGCGGATGAGCGACAAGAAACTAATTAGTATCGTTGCCGGCTGCTTCAACGAGCGCGACAACATCGCCGAACTCCATCAGCGCATTACTGCTGTGATGGCGCAGGTGCCACATCTCGACTACGAAATCCTGCTGATCGACAATGCGTCGACCGACGGCACCGTTGAAGTCATCCGGGAAATCGCCGCACAAGACAAGCGTCTGAAGGCGATCGTCAACGTCCGCAACTTTGGCCACATCCGCTCGCCGTATCACGCGCTGCTGCTCGCGCAAGGCGACGCCGTGATCGGCATGGCGTCGGACCTCGAAGATCCGCCTGAACTGATCCTCGATTTCATCCGCAAGTGGGAAGAAGGTTTCAAGGTGGCGATCGGCGTGCGCCGTAAGCACGAAGAGCGCGGCCTGATGCCGCTGATGCGCAAGGCCTACTACGCGCTGATCACGCGCATTTCGGAAGTCGAACAGGTGCAGAACTTCACCGGCTTCGGTCTGTACGACAAGGCAGTAATGGACATTCTGCGCAAGATCGAAGACCCGTATCCGTATTTCCGCGGCCTGATCTGCGAAATCGGCTACGCACGCGCCGAAGTGCCGTTCGACAAGCCGGTGCGCAAGCGCGGCATTTCGAAGGGGACGTTCCTCGTCTATCTCGACAGTGCGCTGCTCGGCATTGTCAACCACTCGAAAGCGCCGCTGCGTCTTGCGACGATGATCGGCATTGCGATGAGCGGCCTCAGCTTCCTGACCGGCATCTACTACTTCGTGCGCAAGCTGCTGGCGTGGAGCGAATTCCAGATGGGTATCGCGCCGCTCGCGATCGGCTTGTTCTTCTTCATGGGCATGTTGTTCCTGCTGATGGGGCTGCTCGGCGAATACGTTGGCCTGCTGGTCACCCACACAGTGAAGCGGCCGATGGTGGTCGAGCGCGAACGCATCAACTTTGACTGAGAGTTTTATGGAGCACACGATTCCGAGCGGCCACACACTGTTCCAACGCGATCTGGAACATGTCGCCGCCCAACTGGAAGACGATCTGGCGCAGTTGCGCGATGCCCATCTGTTCATCACGGGCGGCACTGGCTTCTTCGGCATCTGGCTGCTCGAGAGCCTGCTGTGGGCAAATGAGAAGCACGCGCTGAACCTGCGCGTCACGGTGCTGAGCCGATCACCGGAGAAATTCCTCGAACAACGCGCACCGCATCTGCGCGGTCGCGCGGGACTGAACTTCATCGCCGGCAGCCTGACCGATTTCGAAGCGCCCACTGACGCGTGCAGCCACATTCTGCATGCGGCGTCGGAGACGAACCTCGAACAGTCCGGCGACTGGGCGCAGCGCCACCTGAATGCGGCGATCGACGGCACGCGCCGCCTGCTCGACATGGCCGTTGCGCATCGTACGGAGGCTGTGCTGATCACGACCTCTGGCGCGGTCTATTCGCCGATGGATTCGGTCGTCGACAACCTCTGTGTCGAAGGGCCGGCCGGCGTCGCCGACTATGCGTCCGAGCGGATCGTCTACGGTCAGTCGAAGCGCATGATGGAAATAATAACGTCGGTAGCCGCGCAGCAGCACGGCTACCGCGCGCTGATCGCCCGCTGCTTCGCGTTCGTCGGCCCGTACCTCGCGCTCGACAGCAACTACGCGATCGGCAACTTCATTCGCGACGCGCTTGCGGGCCGCGAAATCGTGGTCGGCGGCGACGGCACGCCGCAGCGCTCGTACCTGTACGCGGCGGACCTGGTCGTGTGGTTGATTCGTGTGCTGACGCGCGGCCGCTCGGGCGTGCCGTACAACGTCGGCGGCAATGAGATCGTATCGATCGGCGAGCTGGCGCGCACGGTCGCGAAGGTCGCCGGCCGGCCGGACACGGTGGTGATCAAAGGCACGCCGGTGCCGGGCGCGAAGCCGTCGGCGTATGTGCCGTCGCTGCAGCGCGCCGCGGCCGAACTGGATTTGCAGGTCTCGATTCCGCTTGAAGAAGCGATCCGGCGCACGATGGACTGGCATCGCGCGCGAGGCAGCAAGGTAGTGTGATGAGCGGTGAAACGACGGCGTCCAGACGCCGTCCGTCAATAGATCGTAGAGAAGGCTTCGTCAACCTCGAAGCTTTGTAATTACATTTTTAGGCAAAAAAGAATGGCAATCAGTGTCTCGGATTATGTGTTCCAGCGAGTCGCAGAGGCTGGAGTCAAGGACGTGTTCATGGTGTCGGGCGGCGGCATCATGTACCTGACGGATGCGTTGAACCGGTCGAAAGATCTGCGCTACTGGTGCAACTATCACGAACAGGCATGCGCGATCGCCGCGGAAGGCTATGCACGCACCACGGAAAACCTCGGCGTTTGCCTCGTCACCACCGGTCCGGGCAGCACCAACGCGCTGAGCGGCGTCGCGGGCGCGTTCGTCGATTCGATCCCGGTGCTGGTGATTTCCGGCCAGGTGCGCACCGGCATCATGGCCGACTACAGCTACCAGCGTCAGGTCGGTCCGCAGGAAATCAACATCACGCCGATGGCCGAGCCGGTTACGAAGCACTGCGTGACGGTGACCAAGCCCGAAGACCTACGCTACGAACTGGAAAAGTGCCTGTACCTGACGCGTGCCGGACGCCCGGGCCCGGTCTGGCTGAATCTGCCGCTCGACATCCAGTCGGCGATGATCGAACCGGATCAGCAGCGCTCGTTCGTTCCGGAAGGAAAAGCCACGCCGGAACTCGACCCGGCCGCTCTCGGCCAGATCGCCGAGTTGCTGCTGGCCTCGAAGCGCCCGGTCATCATCGGTGGCAACGGCATCGTGCTCGGTCACGCGCGCAAGGCATTCCGCGAACTCGTCGCGAAGCTGCAGATCCCGGCACTATCGACGATCAGCGGCATGGACATCCTCGCGGAAGATAACCCGTTGTTCCAGGGCCGCATCGGCCCGGGCGGACAGCGCCGCGCGAACTTCGCGCTGCAGAACTCCGACCTAGTGCTCGCGCTCGGCACGAGCCTGTCGATCTCGGCCATCGGCTTCAGCGACAAGTTCGCGCCGAAGGCCAAGAAGGTGCTCGTCAACATCGACGCCGGCGACCTGAAAAAGAAGAACATCACGATCGAATACCCGGTCCTCGCGGACGTGAAGGAATTCATCGAAGGTCTGCTGAAACGCGTCGAAGCGCACACCTACCAGCCGACGCAGCGCTGGCTCGACGCCTGCGCAATGTGGAAGCGCGAATACCCGCCGATGCCGGCGCCGGAGCATCTGCAAAAGTCTCACGTCGACATCTACGCGGCGTATGACGAACTGTCGCGTCAACTCGACAATACGGACGTGGTCGTCAGCGGCAATTCGCTCGACGGCTGCATCATCGCGTATCAGAACCATCGCGTGAAGGACGGCCAGGTCGCGTTCACGAGCGCGTGCATGGGCGCGATGGGTTGGGATCTTCCCGCGCTCGTCGGCGCGTGCATCGCAGACGACCAGAAGCGCCGCGGCGTGCTGGTGACGGGCGACGGCAGCGTGCTGTTCAACATCCAGGAACTGATGTTCCTCGCGCAGAACCGCCTGAACGCGAAGCTGTTCATCAGCAACAACGACGGCTATCAGAGTATGCGCAACACGCAACGTCGCTTCTTCGACGGCCGCGAAATCGGTACCGACAAGCTGTCCGGCGTGGGCAACCCCGACTTCAGGAAGCTGGCGGAAGCCTTCGGCCTGAAGTACATGCTGATCGAAACCAACGACCAGTTGCCGGACGCGATCAAGACCGTGTTCGCCGACAAGGACCCGTGGATCGTGGAAATGCTGGTCTCGCAGGAACAGCAACGCTTCCGCGCCAATTCGTACCGCAAGCCGGACGGCACGATCGCATCGCGTCCGATGGAAGATATGGACCCGCTGCTGCCGCGTGAAGAGTTGGAACGCAACATGACGATGTTCGACAACGACGATTAACCGTACGATGCCGGCGTCCGTCTTATTCGGACGCACGGTGTTCCAATGTCGCTCGACATGTTGTTCGGATCGACGCTCGGGCATGGCGCCCGAGCGTCGCCGATCGCGGGGATAACAGTGGTTCACCTTGCACGGTGCATCACCATTGAACGCTGCTGAACAGGAGTTGTACTTCGCCGGCCCTTGCTGCTCAGCAAATCCGCCGCGCCACGCATGTCAAGTTGTTCCTCACTTCCCATATCACCGGCCTAGTCTGATTGATGTCCAATGTACGCAACCGCCCTTCAATCGATGCTCTGACCAGTTTGCGCGGTGTCGCAGCGTTACTGGTCGTTGTGCATCATATGGGTCTCCTGATGCTGCCGCTCAGAGCAACGAGCGTCGAGCCCGCCCTCGCAAAATTTGGCGTGCTCGGCATGACGACCTTTTTCGTGCTGAGCGGGTTCGTCATACATTACAACTACTCTGATCGGCTTGCCGGCGAGCGCGAGCGCGGCGTCATCGCGTTTCTGTTCGCTCGCTTCGCGCGTCTCTATCCGCTGTATTTGCCGGTGATTCTGCTCAACTACCTGGCCAATCTGACGTATGCGGCATACCAAGGCAGACAACTGGCAGCCAACGTCTACTCCGCGTCGTTTCCTGTCTATCTGGCGGGGATGCAGTCATGGTTCTATTCGACGTTCAACGGATTCAATTTGTCGATTTCACAAGAATTCGCCAATAATTCCTGGTCAATCAGCGTCGAATTTTTCCTCTACCTGCTGTTCATTCCGCTCGCGCTTTACGGCGGCTTCAAGCGTCATTCGTTGTGGCGCGGAATTTTGCTGGCACTGGCAGCGATGGCTTGCCGGACCGTTTTTATCCGGATGGCATCCACCGACGAAGTGGTGAACGGTATTTCGCGGATCTGGGGTACAGCGCAAGGTGTCGATCCGACTCATTGGCTCGTCTACTACTCGCCGTACGGCCGTGTTTTCGAGTTCCTCGCCGGCGTCGGAATTGCGGAAATCTGGCTCTCGCGGGGTGGCCACGCCGAATCGGGACCGGCACGTCTAGTGGCGCGGCTAGCGGGTGTGATTGGCATCCTGTACATCGGAGCGTCACTGCTCGACGGCAGCCTCTACGACGCACCACGTCTTTTTGGCGGATATCGCCTTTACAGCGGGTACGCGATTGCCGTTCCTGCCGCAATCTATGCCATATGCCGAAGCAGGAAATGGTTGGGCAAACTTGCATGCACCGCACCATTAATGTTCATCGGTGAGATCAGCTACTCGCTGTACTTGCTGCATGGGAATCTGTTCCCATTTTTCATGGTCAAATCCAGAGGCGATCTCAGTGCGCAAGTACCCGAGATGATCTGGAAATCAGCAGCATTCCTTGCGATCCTGCTCGCGGTCTCGTGGCTCGCCTACCGATTCCTGGAAATGCCCGCACGCCGCTGGGTCATGAACTTTTATAGAAACGGCATGATGCAGCCCGCGTTAGCTTCAGCTTCAAAAACGCCGGAACGTTGAAACGAGCGTCTGTCCCCGCTTCGCCCGCCTCGATCGGCAATGTAAAGTAACACTCGCCGCAACACATTAGAAAAGGAACACGATGTCTGCCAAGAAACGAATCCTCGTCACCGGTGCCGATGGCTTTATTGGTTCGCACCTGACGGAATACCTGGTGAGGGCCGGATACGACGTCCGCGCCTTCGTTCTGTATAACTCATTCAATTCGTGGGGCTGGCTCGACCGCGCCCCGGCGGACATCAAGTCGTCGCTCGACGTATTTGCCGGCGATATCCGCGACCCGCACGGCGTGCGCAAAGCCGTAGAAGGCTGCGATACCGTGCTGCATCTCGCCGCGCTGATCGCGATTCCGTACTCGTACCATTCGCCTGACACCTACGTCGACACGAACGTCAAAGGCACGCTGAACATCGTTCAGGCGGCGCGCGACCTCGGAGCGCGCGTGGTCCATACGTCCACGAGCGAAGTCTACGGCACGGCGCGCACTGTTCCGATCGCCGAAACCCATCCGCTGCAAGGTCAATCGCCGTATTCGGCCTCGAAAATCGGTGCCGATCAGATCGCGCTGTCGTTCTACATGTCGTTCGAAACACCGGTCGCCGTACTCCGCCCATTCAACACGTACGGACCGCGCCAGTCGGCGCGCGCAGTGATTCCGAGCATCATCACGCAGATCGCGAACGGGCAACGCAATCTGAAACTGGGTTCGCTGCATCCGACGCGCGACTTCAACTTCGTGACCGACACGGTCCGTGCGTTCGAAGCCGTGATGAATAGCGATCAGGCGCTCGGCCAGGTGCTCAACGCCGGAAGCGGCTTCGAAGTTAGCATCGGCGATACTGTCCGGATGATCGCTGAGACGATGGGTGCCGAAGTGACGATCGAAACCGACGAGCAGCGTCTGCGTCCGGAAAAGAGCGAAGTCGAACGACTGCTTGCGGACAACAGCCGCCTGCGCGAGCTGACCGGCTGGGCGCCGGAATTCGGCGGCGTGGACGGCTTCCGCAAGGGCCTTGCCAAAACGGTCGAGTGGTTCACGGACCCGGCCAACCTGGCTAGCTACAAGGCCGATCGTTACAACGTCTGATCAACTCTATCGAACCATGAGCCGAGCCTCCTCCATCGTGCAGACCGTTCGGGACGTGTACAGCCCCGACGGGTTTCTGCCACTGCATGCCCCCATCTTCAACGGCAACGAAAGCGCCTATGTGCAGGCGACGATCGAATCGACGTTCGTATCGTCCGTCGGCGCCTATGTCGACCAGTTCGAATCAATGCTGCGGGACATCACCGGCGCATCGCATGTCATTGCGACGACCAACGGTACCACCGCACTGCATATGTCGTTGCTGCTCGCCGGCGTCAACCGGGACGATCTGGTGATTACGCAGTCGCTCAGCTTTGTTGCGACCGCGAATTCGATCGCACACGCCGGCGCGATGCCCGCCTTCGTCGATGTGGACGCGGACTCGTACGGCCTCTCGCCTACCGCGCTCGAAGCGTTCCTCCACGACGCGTGCGAGCTGACAGATGCAGGCTGCATCCATCGCGCCACCGGTCGCCGAGTCGCTGCCTGCGTACCGATGCACTCGTTCGGCCTGCCTGCCCGCATCGAACAGATCGTCGAGGTATGCACCGCGTGGCGCATTCCTGTCATCGAAGACGCAGCGGAAGCGTTGGGCAGCCGGATCGGATCACGGCATTGCGGCACGTATGGCCTGCTCGGCACGCTCAGCTTCAACGGCAACAAGATCGTCACCACCGGCGGAGGTGGCGCGATCATGACTAATGACCCGGAACTGGCGAAACGAGCGAAGCATCTGACGACCACAGCCAAGGTCCCACATCGCTGGCGTTTCGAGCACGATGCAATCGGATTCAATTTCCGCCTGCCCAACCTGAACGCTGCGCTCGGCTGCGCACAGCTCGAACAGCTCGAAGCGTTCGTCGCATTCAAGCGCGATCTCGCTCAACGTTACAGCGAAGCGTTCGCGAAGGTCGGCATTCCGTTCGTGACCGAACGTCCTGGCACGTCGTCAAACTACTGGCTGTGCGCGATCCTGCTGAACGATCGCGCACAGCGCGACGAGTGCCTTGAAATCACCAACGAAGCTGGCGTGATGACACGGCCCATCTGGGAACCGCTCCATACGCTGCCGATGTTCTCGTCGGCGCCGCGCGACGCGCTGACGGTCACACAGGATATTGCCGGCCGCCTGATCAACATCCCAAGCGGCGTGCTGCGCCAACCGGCCTGAGCATGGGCATCCTGCTATTCGGCGGCGGCGGCCACTGCAAGGCCGTCATCGACGTGATTGAAGCAGAAGGCAACTGGCGAATCGCGGGCATCGTCGAGGCGCCCGGCAGCACAGCTCGCGACGTGCTCGGCTACCCAGTCGTCGGGTACGACGACAATCTCGCAGATTTGTTGCGGCTTTGCCCAAACGCGCTTGTGACCGTCGGTCAGATCAAGTCGCCGTCGATCCGGCAGCGAATCTTCACGCGGCTCAGCGAAGCCGGTTTCGCGCTGCCGTCAATCGTCTCGCCGCTCGCACGGGTAGCTCGCAGTGCACGCCTCGGCGCTGGTTCGATCGTCATGCATTACGCGCAGGTCGGCCCCGACGCGAGCGTCGGCGTTAATACAATCATCAACACACGTGCGCTTATCGAACATGACGCCGTCGTCGGCGATCACTGCCACGTTGCAACCGCCGCAGTGCTGAACGGCCAGGTCGTGGTGCGCGATGGCACGCTGATCGGCAGCGGAACGATCTGTCGCGAGGGCATCACAATCGGCGCGAACTGCCTGATCGCGATGGGTTCCCGCGTACGCAAGCCGGTGATGGACGGCACCTTCTACTTCGGAGACAAATCTCGATGAACAAGCATTGCACGGTGATAGCTGAAGCCGGCGTCAACCACAACGGCTCGCTCGATCTGGCCTATCAGTTGATCGACGCAGCGGCGGCGGCAGGCGCCGATTACGTAAAGTTCCAGACATTTCGCGCCGAGTCGCTCGTCACGCGCGCCGCGCCGAAGGCTGAATATCAGAAAGCCACCACAGGCAACGCCGAGTCGCAATTCGAGATGCTGAAGCGCCTCGAGTTGCCTCAGGAAGCTTTCGCCGAACTGGCGAAATACTGCACGAAGAAAAACATCGAATTTATGTCGACGCCGTTCGACGTCGAAGCGGCGCGCATGCTTGCCGACCTCGGCATGAGCACATTCAAGGTGTCTTCGGGCGATCTGACCAACGTGCCATTCCTGCGTGAAATCGGAAAGATCGGCCGGCCAGTCATCCTCTCGTCTGGCATGGCGACGCTCGGCGAAATCGAAGATGCTGTCATGGCGTTGCACGGCGTCGGCACGCCGATCGAAAAGATCACGCTGCTGCACTGCACGACCGAATATCCGGCCCCTGTGGAGGAGGTCAACCTGCTCGCGATGAACACGATGCGCGCTGCTTTTCCGGGTGCCACGATCGGTTACTCCGATCACACCCAAGGCATAGACATTCCGATTGCGGCCACTGCGCTCGGCGCCCAAGTGATTGAAAAGCATTTCACGCTCGATCGCACGATGACAGGCCCAGACCACAAAGCGAGCCTCGAACCGGCCGAACTGACAGCCATGGTCACATCGATCCGGCGCGTGAGCCTTGCACTAGGCAATGGACGAAAACAGCCCACCGCATCGGAAATTCCTAACCGGCTGATCGCGCGCAAAAGTATCGTCGCAGCGCGTCCGATTTCGCGAGGCGAGACTCTTTCGACTGAGAATCTCGCAGTGCGGCGCCCTGGCAGTGGCCTATCGCCAGCACGATGGGATGAGGTAGTCGGCAAACCGGCCACGCGCGACTATGCGCAGGACGATCTGATCTAAGGCATCTGCTTTCGCGACGTCCAGGTGTGTAATCGAAGCGGCAAGCGTGCTTGACATGCCGCGCAACAACAGGTTTGCAAGGAAGTCTATGCGTATTCTCATAGTCGGATATGGTTCGATCGGCGCGCGCCATAGCCGGATCGCGGCGTCGCTCGGCATGCAAGTCGCCTGCGTGTCTGCCAACGCGGATTGCCCATTCCCACGCTTCGAAAACGTGGCTGACGCGATCTTAACTTTCGCACCGGACCGCGTCGTCGTCGCGAATCCTACGGCGCGGCATGCGGACACCATTAGCGAACTGGCACGCACCGGTTTCGATGGTGGAGTGCTGATCGAAAAACCCGTCTACAGCTTTCCGGAAGAAACGCCAGAGCTGGGCAATATGCGAGCGTATGTCGCCTATAACTTGCGGTTTCATCCACTCATCCAGGCGCTGCGCGCGCGTCTCGAACACGTACCGGCGCTCTACTCGGCGTCCTTTCGGGCCGGCCAGCATCTGTCGCAATGGCGCCCGGGCACCGACTACCGGCAATCGTATTCGGCGAGTGTCGAATTGGGCGGCGGCGTGTTGCGCGATCTCTCGCACGAGATCGATCTCGCTCTGTGGCTATGCGGGCCCGCTCGCCGTGTTGCCGCGCTCGGTGGCCATTTCAGCGACCTCGATATCCGGAGTGATGACGTGTTTTCGACGTTGTCGGTCAACCAGTGCTGCCCCGCGGTGTCGATTGGAATCAACTACCTCGACCGGATGCCGCAGCGCTCGATCAACCTGAATGGCCCTGACCTGACGGCGATCCTCGATCTGGTGAACGGATCGCTGACGGTCAACGGCGAGCTCACGCGTGTCGAAGCCGAGCGGGATGTCACGTACATCGCCCAACTCGAAGCTTTCGTTCGCGACGATACGTCCACGCTGTGCACGCTCGACGAAGGCGTCGACGTGGTCCGCTTCATCGGCGCGGCCGAAAAGGCCGCTACCGGCAGCACGTGGATTCAACTCTAAACCTACTTTTTACCCATCCATCATGCGTCGAATCGAAGAACTCATGTCGCTCGCCGGCAAGACCGCGGTCATCACCGGCGGCGCCGGGCATCTAGGTGCTGCGATGGCCGAAGCGCTAGCGGAAGCGCACGCCACTGTCGTACTGGTCGACCGTCAGGGACCGCAACTCGAAGAAGCTGCGCAAGCGATCCGCTCACGAACATCGGCGCGCGTCGAAACGTTCCAACTCGAACTCGCCGACGAAACCGCTGTGCGCGCGCTGCCCGACCAGGTCGCGCAATTGTGCGGCGGGTTCGACGTGCTAGTGAACTGCGCCGCCTTCGTCGGCACGTCTCAACTGGAAGGTTGGGCGGTGCCGTTCGAACAGCAGAAAACGCCGGCTTGGCGCGCGGCGTTCGAAGTCAATGTGACATCCGTGTTTGAACTGGTCCAAGCCGCATTGCCGCACCTCAAGCGCTCCGGCAAAGGATCGGTTATCAATATCGCGTCCCTCTACGGTATCGTCGGTCCGGATTGGAGACTCTACGACGGTACGTCGATGGGCAATCCCGCAGCCTATGGTGCGAGCAAGGGTGCGCTGATCCAGCTCACCAACTGGCTGTCGACCACACTTGCACCGCACGTGCGCGTCAACACAATCAGCCCCGGCGGCGTCTGGCGCAACCAGCCGGAAGAATTCACGAAACGCTACGTCGAGCGCACGCCACTTGGCCGGATGGCGATTGAAGAGGACTTCAAGGGCGCAGCGCTGTTCCTCGCCAGCGACCTTTCGGCGTACGTGACCGGGCAAAATATTATCGTAGACGGTGGTTGGTGCGCCTGGTGACAGGACGCCCATCATTGAACCAAAGCACACTCCAATAACTAGACGGAAAACTGTTGGATGAAGAAGTTAAATCTCTGGGCGAGACACTTACCCATTTTCTTGCTGGCGATTTTCGGGGGAACTGCGCTCATCGCTTGCAATCCCGGCTATTTTTGGGACGACTGGGTCTGGCTCTTCCAGGATTCAACGAACAGCATCCGGATTGGCAGAGAACTCGGCGTCTGGTGGGCTGGCTATCTAACGAACGCGATCAATCATCTCGCTGCGCCTTCATTGACGTTGCGTGCGGTCGCGCTGATCTCGTGGGTTATCACCGGGGCCGCAATTGCATTCGTCTTGCGGCGGCGAGACTACATTTCGTCACGCGAAGCCGTGCAGTTGTTCCTGATCTACTGCGCGACACACGTAGTACCCGTGCGCTTCCTGACCAGCGTCGCGATGTACAACGTTTATATCGCGGCGTTCTGGATTGGCTGCGCGTTGCTGATTGCCGGTCCGCGATCGTTTAAGCTGCGCCTGGCAAGTCTGTTGTTCCTCTTCTTCTCGTTTTACCTGAACTCGCTGCTCGTTCTCTACGCTCTGCTGATAGCGTTGCTCGCGCTTGATGAATTGAGCCAGAACGTTACGGTGTACACGAGGCCGACATGGAAGCTTGCCGGTCTGCGTCCCGAGGTGGGCGCGATCATCGCCAAGTCGATCCCGCCGCTGAAGGCGTTCGCGTTGAGGCATATTTCGTTTCTCGCGCTTCCGTTGATATTCCTCGCGGTCAAGAAGTTCACGACGATCCCTTCGCCGCTATACGGGACCTACAACGACGTCGATCACCGGTTCATCTTCTCGGCGATCACAGACTCGTTCACGCTCATCCGGCCTGTGCTGCGCGACTTCTTCGCGACGGCAGCGCGTACCGTGGCACCTGTGGCGCTCGTCATCGCAGCAGTAATCTGCTTTCTGCTGTTGCGTTTGCTGCCGCGAGGCGCGACACGGACATCGATGCGCGTCGCGATCATTCAGCTTGTTCTTGGTCTGCTCATCTTCGCCGCAGCCGTCTATCCGTACATCATCGTCGCCAAGACACCAGACCTGATGAGCTTCTACGACGCACGCAACATCATGCCGGCGGTGGCAGGTCTCGACCTCATCCTGCTTGCACTTCTGAACGTGCTCGATCGCGGCTTTGCGTATGTGCCGATCCTGCGATCTTACGGAAGGGACCTCGTACTGGGTTATATCCTCGGCGCGTCGATCTGCGCAGGTTTCGTGAGCGGCGTTGGGCTTTGGCACGACTGGATCAGACAAAGCGCAGGAATGTACTATCTTGCGATGCACCGCAATGAGGTCCGCGACGCGCGCACTTTCGTGTTCAACGACATGTCGACGGACAGCCGGTATCGCGATCGCACTGTGCTGAACTACGAATACACCGGCAACCTGATCGCCGTGTTCGGTGAACGTAGCCGCTTCGGGATATCGGTGAGCGAGTATTTCAGCCTGCCCCCGAACGTTCCTCTTCTGACAAATACCTATGTACGGCAACGCTTCAATATCGGCGACTATGACTTCAGGAAACCACATGTAATCGTCACGATCCGGGACGGCGTGCTGGCACTGAACACCAAGCGCACGCTCTCCGTGGTGTGGTCGTACCTGCAAGGCGAGAATTGGCAGGCAAGTTTGCACAATTACTTCTACGTCGATCTTGCCCGGGAGTTCGTCGAAACGGATCCGCGTGTCGATGAAATGTATCAGATGGCGAAAGCCTTGGCAGCTTACCGGTTGGAGCACGGCGTGTTCCCGACAAAGGTGCAGGTCGAACCAGGCCAATTGCCCGCCCAGGAAATTTCGGCGACTGGGCAGGTGACGCCGACTGTCATCACCGGGGACATTCCGGGGTTGTTTCCCGCCTACATGCCTCGCCTAGCGACAATGCAGCCGCACCCCGTCAATGAGCCGAACTATCTGTACATTTCAGATGGCGTAGATTACAAGCTGGTCTATTCGAACGCACGGGATCAAGCGTATGCGAAGCAGAGTCACCCGGCCCTGTTCGATCCGGTGCATGGTGGATACGGCGTATGGACATCCAACGCACGCTTCTGGTAATCACAGCCGACCTGAAATTGGAGGAAGTATGAGCAGAACGATCTGCTTTTTTACAGGCACGCGCGCTGAATATGGCCTGCTCAGACCGCTGATGAAAGCGGTAGCGTCGACGCCGGGTGCGGTACTGAACACATTCGTGACCGGAACGCACCTCGCGGAATCGTCCGGAGCGACGTGGCGGGAAATAGCCGCCGACGGACTGCCAATCGACGAGCGCGTTGAAGTGCTGCTCGACAGCGGCACCGACGAGAGCATCTGCACATCGATTGGCCTCGGCGTGATGCGTTACGGCGAGGCGCTGAAGCGCTTGGCTCCCGACATGCTCGTGATACTGGGGCGACCGCTTTGAGGCCATCGCAGTGGCCGTGGCAGCTACAGTTTGCAAGATTCCGATCGTGCATATCCACGGTGGCGAATTGACGCTCGGCGCGATGGATGATGCATTCCGGCACGCGATCACCAAGATGAGCCACCTGCATTTCACTAGCACGGAAGCTTATCGGCAACGCGTCATCCAACTCGGCGAAGAACCTGCTCGAGTTCACAACGTCGGCGCACTCGGTGTAGAAAACATCCGCACGTTGCCGCTGCTGGATCACACCGAAGTCGAACGCCGGCTGGACATCGCCGCAGGCCAGCCTTACTTCCTGGTGACATTTCATCCGGCGACACTTGATCGGCAGGCGCCTGAAATTCAGTTGAAGGCGCTGCTTGAAGCGCTGGAGGCTTTTCCCGATCGCCTAATCGTGTTCACCGGTGCAAACGCGGATCCGGGGGGCGCGGGACTCAACCGACTGCTGGCCGAACATTCGCAGAAGCACGCTGGACGTTTTCGCTTTTCGATGTCGCTCGGCGCGACGCTGTATCTATCCGCAGCACGAGCGGCCGACGCAGTAGTTGGCAATTCGTCAAGCGGGATCATCGAGGTGCCGAGCTTCGGTATCCCTACAATCGATATCGGCAGTCGTCAGCAGGGCAGAATACGCAGCGAAAGCGTACTCACGTGCGCTGCCGAAACGGAGGCGATTAAGGCAGCAATCTCAGAAGCGCTCACACCGGAATTTCGTGCTCGGGCAGCGGCGGCCGCCAACCCTTACGAACAGGCGGCAACGACCGAACGGATCGTTCAAACGCTAATGACATGGGATCACAAGGCCGCGTTGCTCAAACCTTTCCATGATCTGCCGCCAATTTTCAGGGCTTGAGCGCCTAGCGGCGCCAAACGTACGTGATATCATGGAGGAATTAGTGGTTTGCGAAGGAGGTCATAACAGCGCGTGCGTCGGTTATATTGTCGCGATGCGTTACTCCACGCTTCGTAGCGGCCACCTGCGCCTGACTGCCTCCTGTAAGCCCCCCTACCGCCGATGACTGGTCTGCAATTTGCTGCTCAAGCCATGTGTTTCAAAGTTCAATTTGCTTATCTTTGCTGTGTACTAATATGACGGCTCTCGACGAACTCGCTCATTTGAAAGTAACGCTTGATTCGAAGATATCAGACGTTATCGCGTGCATCCAGGAGAGCGGCCCGGTTGCGTGCGCGTTGCTCTACGATGAGAAGGGCCAATTCGTCAACATCATCACTGATGGCGATGTCCGCCGCGCCTTTCTCGAAGGTCACAAGCTTGACGACCTGACTCTCGAGATTCAAAAGATCAAAGCACGCAGCGCGCGCCCTGCTCCCATTACGGCGAAAGTGACGGCCAACGCCGAAGAACGCGAATCGCTATTTCATAAGTACTCGCTACGTCAACTGGTGCTGGTCGACGCAAAAGGCATGCCGGTATCGATCATCGATCACCATGCGGTTAATCATGCGCCGAATTACATCGACCGCAGTTTTACGGCGGTCGTGATGGCAGGCGGCTTCGGCACGCGTCTGCGTCCGCTGACCGAGGACATGCCGAAACCTATGCTGCGCGTGAATGGCCGACCGATGCTCGAGATCAGCATCGAAAAACTCATCAGCCACGGTGCAAGCCGAATTTTCATCTCGACGCACTATTTGCCTGAAAAAATTACCGAACACTTTGGCAATGGTGAAAAATTCGGCGTTGAGATTCAGTACGTGCACGAGACGACTCCGCTCGGCACGGGGGGCGCGCTCTCGCTCGTGCCGTTTCACGACGAGAACACGCTCGTTTTCAACGGCGACATTCTGACAAATCTTGACATCGGAATGTTCCTTGCATTTCACCTGCGCAGCAATTCGGCCATGACCATTGCTGCAACGCAGTACAGCTTCCAGGTTCCGTTCGGCGTAATCAGCGCAACCGATTCGCTTGTTACGCATATCGAAGAAAAGCCTAGCTTTAGCTTCCTCGTAAATAGTGGCATCTACTTCCTGTCGAAGCGCGTGTTCGACACGCTTCCGGCGTCGGGCCACTACAACATGACGGATGTCGCTCACAACCTGATCAAGTCGTCGCTCCCGGTTTCGTGCTTCCCGATCTTCGAACATTGGCTCGATGTCGGCCGGCCCAGCGATTATGAGCTCGCTTCGAAGATCTTCTAGGCGAAAGACCGATATGTGCTTCACGACCGACGTCGAACAGCGAGCGCGGCGCCGGTGAGCAGCGTGTCACTGCGCCTGCCGTCCATTTCGCGCGATCTTGCCCTCGTCCTGTCGCTGCGGCTCTGGCAAGCCGGTGCCGGCTTGCTGACCACGATCCTCGCGGTGCATTTCCTGTCGCCAGAAACGCAGGGCTGGTACTACAGTTTCATCAGCGTCGCCGCGCTCTATACGCTGTTTGACCTCGGCCTGTCGATGGTACTCGTGCAGGTATCGGCGCACGCGTTCACCGGACTGCATTGGAAGCCCGACGGCAGTGTCGAAGGCGACGGCACGCCCTACTTCCACGCGCTCGTACAAAGCGCATTGCGCTGGTACGCGCTGACCGCACTGGTCTTTGCAGTCATGATCGTGCCTGGCGGCATACTGTTCTTCGGCTCCAAATATTCGACGACCATTCACTGGGTCGCACCGTGGCTCGTGCTGTGCGGACTGACCGCAGCCGGTCTGCTCATCACACCGTTTCTATCGATTCTCGAAGGCGCTGGGCAGATTAGCCGCGTGTACGCGTTGCGGCTGTCGCTCGCGGTCTGCGGATCGATTGCGTGCTGGGCGACACTGGCCGGCGGCGCGGGCCTGTGGGCGACGGTGATGGTACCTGCGGCGACGCTGCTGATCCCGCTGGTGTGGCTGGTCCGCTACCGGCGCGGACTGCTGCAGATCGCATCAAACAGCGCGGGACACGGTTTCGACTGGCGGCATGAGGTCTGGCCGCTGCAATGGCGGCTCGGCATTGGCCTGCTGTGCGGCTATCTGCTCACGCAGATCAACATTCCGATCCTGTTCCATACGCAAGGCGCGGTGATCGCCGGTCAGCTTGGCCTGTCGTTCGCGATCGTCAACACGCTCGGACTCGTCGCGCAATCGTGGATCACGCGCCGCGTGCCGTTGATGGCGCGGGCCGCCGCGATGCGCGACTGGCCTACTCTTGATCGCATGTTCAAGCGCGACTTCACAACGTCTTCGGCTATTTTCGTCGTGATGGCGTTCGGCGTGCTCGCGATGGACCTGCTGTTCGTTGACGCGAAATACGCGCACCGAGTGCTGCCGTTCTGGCAACTAGCCGGCCTGCTCGTGTTCGTGTTCAGCAACCAGTTGATCGGTGGACTCGCCGCGCATCTGCGCAGCTTCCGCCGCGAGCCGTTCATGTCCACACTCGCGACTACCACCCTCTTCACACTACCGCTCATCGTGTGGGCGGCGGCGCATTATTCGTCGGCGGGACTCGTGACCGTCCTCGCAGCGGTCAATCTATTCCTGAACTTACCCACTGCCTTCTTCATTTGGTACCGGTGCAACCGGACCTGGAGACATGATTCGTGACCGTTGAAGCTTCACCTCTGCTGACCATCGCCATTCCGACTTTCACGCGGGCGAATTATCTCGAGCTGAATTTGCGGAGTCTCGTCGAAGAGTCGCGTTCGCTCGAACGCGGCGTGCTCGAAGTGATCGTATCCGACAATCATTCGACCGACGCGACGCCCGACGTCGTCGAGAACGCAATCGCGCAAGGCCTGTCGATCCGCTATATCCGAAACAAGATTGATATCGGTTCCGACGCGAACATCGCACAGTGCTTCAACGAAGCGCGCGGCCACTACGTGCAGATCATGGGCGACGACGACATTTACGTCGCCGGCACGCTGTTGTATCTGATCGATCATTTGCAGAAGGCGGAGTACGGCGTGGTCTGCCTGCGTCCGTTCGGCTATGAAGTGGACCCTATCGCGGAGCATCCGGGCGGCGACGCCCGCGTCGAACAGTACGATCAGGTCGGCGATTTCCTCGCCGCTATCGGGCCGTACATCACGTTCATCTCGTCGTGCGTGATCAATCGGCGTGTCCAGCAGGATATCGACGCGCGCCAGTTCTGCGGCAGCAATCTGGTACAGGTGCACCTGGTCGTCAACGCGGCGCTGCAGGTCGGCCGGAACGCGTACCTGAAGCGCTATATTCTCGCGTGCAAGCGCGCCAACTCGGGCGGCTACGATTTTTCCGAGGTGTTCGTCGAACGGCTTGGACGCATCCTGGATTCCTACCGTGCCGCGGGCCTCAGCGCGCATGCGATTGAGCAGTTCGAAACGCGGATGCTCAAGTCATATCACCCGTTTAATCTGGTTCGGCAACGGCTCGCACGGCAGGGCGACCTGCGCGAGACGTACCGGCGCTTCTCGGCACGCTTCGGCAAGCGGTTGCTGTTTCGCTTCTGGGTCGCGCCGATCATCCGGTGGCCGCGTCCGTTCGCGCTGGCCTGGGGCATGATGGCGACACTGGTCGGTCGGCTCGCGAACGGCGACCTGCGCCGAGGCGCGCATTTTATGTGGAACAAGCTGCGCCGGCGCAATCCGCCGGCGTCGTAACGGCGGTACGCGCGAGCTGCAACGACACGGGTTGCGCACAGAAGGAGAACGGAGCGCCTCGCTGCAACAGTCCCGCCTGGCGGTAAATCACATGAGTCATAAAAACCTCGAAATCGAGCGGTTGCGTGCAGTCGCGGTGCTGCTCACGATCATCGTTCATGCGCCGTTCAAGCAACTGTTCAGCCCGTATCTGTACTCGCCGTTCACCGGCGTGGATCTGTTTTTCGTGATCTCCGGATTCGTCGTTTCGCGCTCGTTCCTCGCGACACTGCCAGACGCGCTCGGCGCGTCGCCCGTCGAGCGTCTCGAACGCAGCAAGCAGCAGATCATCGCGTTCTATCTGCGGCGGGTTTTCCGGATCGCGCCGTCCGCGTTCTTCTATATTTTTCTTTACTGGATCGTCGCGGTCGTGATGAAGGCGACGGGCAGCATTGCGATTTTCGCGCGGCCCGCCGATATCTTTCGCGAAGGCATCGCGTTCGCGGGAGGCATTTACAACTACGCGATGGTGTACAGCGGCATTCCGACCAACATGTCGCACTACTATAGCCTGTCGATCGAAGAGCATTTCTACCTGATCGCACCGTTGCTTCTCGTGCTATGCGGCCGCACGTCTTATCGGTTAGCGGCGTTGGCGATCGGCGTTTGTCTGGTGCTGTTCGTCGCACGGCCGATGACTGCAGTCAGTATCGCCGATCTGTCGCATACGCGTTTCGACGAACTGCTGTATGGCGTGATCATCGCGCTGCTGGTCGATCAATACCGGCATTTGCCGCTGTGGCGATTCCAGACCATCGCAGATGCAAGCGCGGACCGCCCGTCCGCGCTGATCGACACGCTGCGCAATCCGCGCGTGCGCGCGGTGCTCAAGACGCTGGTCGGCGTTGCGTTTTGCGCGCTGCTCGCCCTGCTGCCGGGTGTACTAAACACCGATATCGGCGGCGGCTCGTCAAACCAGTTCTTTTCCTCGAGCGCGGCGTTTTGCGGCTATGCGCTGGTGTCGGTGGCACTCGTGACCTTCGCATCGCTCGAACGCGGCTGGATCCTGAACATTCCCGGCCTGACCGGCGTGCTCGAATACATCGGTGCGCGTTCGTATTCGATCTACCTCGGCCACGTTCTGTTGATCCTCGTCTACAACGATCTCTACTTCCGCTACTACGAACGGATTCCCTATTTTCTCAAGCTGACTCGCACCGGCTATGCGTTGCAGTTCGTGCTGTTGTTGGCGATTGTGTTGGCGCTCGCAGAGACCACCTACCGGCTCGTCGAGAAGCCGTGCATAAGCGTCGGCAAACGGGTCATCGGTTCATTCATGGAGGCGCGGGCATGAGCCATCGCATCAGATTCGTAGCCACTGCGCTGCTATTCGTATCGCTGTCGGGATTCGCGCAATACGACTACAACGACGACTTCACGAAGGCCGTTGCCGCGCACTATCCGCCGCTGGTGCGCCTACTGATCACGAAAGGTGGGAAACAGAATGTGCAGGACGCGGCCGGCGACACGCCGTTGATGCAGGCGATCCGCTCGCACGACCGTGAAATCGCCGATCTGCTGATGCACTATCAGCCAGACCTGTTACTGCTGAACACCGGCAATCACTCGGCCGCCACGGAAGCCGTTCTCGCGGATGACGCTGATAGCCTGCCCGCCGTGCTGGTGCGCGACGATCCGTTGCAAGTCGCGCAATCGCTCGGTCTTGCGACGAAGCTCAACAAGCGCCGCGTGCTGAACCGTTTCGCCGACTTGCTCGGCGTGCCGGCAGTCGACGAAATTGGCCACGGTTTCCTGAGCTCGCCGCTCACGTATGTCGAACCGGGCAGCCGGGTCGCGTATGCGTTTTCGCCTGCGGAAGACCGTCCGGACGTCTGTGCGAAGCCCGCGACGAAGCTGTTGCTGCAGGGGAAGATCTGCAAGGTGGACGGCAATATGGTCAGCGTTGAATGGCAATTGCTGTCGAACCTCGACAACGAAGACATGCACTGCTCGCCGCAAAAACGCCTGCATTTCGCGCGCAAACCGGACGCCGGCTGGAGTGCGAAATTTTTCGGCTCATGCGGCGTGTCTCCCGAGTATTTTTCGAATCTGCCGACGTCGTTCGACTACCACCAGTTCATCGTCCCTGAACTCCGCTGACGCGCGGCGTGTGCTTCACGCCTAGTGGAACAAATGAAGCGCCGCGTGCTGGAGCAGCATGATCGTCTTCGCATCGGTGATCTCGCCGCTGACGATCATGCCGAGCGCACGGTCGATCGTCAGTTCGACGACCGCGATATCCTCGCCTTCGTCGATAAGTCCGCCACCCGCGTCGATCCGGTCGGCCGCGGTGTAGGGTGCGACGAAACCATGCACGACATGCGTCACGCAGCCCGGAATCATCAGCGCTTCGAACACCTTGCGCATCTCGCCGACGCGATAGCCGGCTTCCTCGGCAACCTCGTCGCGCGCGCGCACTTCTGGCGCCGAGCCGTCGAGAAAACCGGCGGGCGTCTCCAGCACCCAGCCGCTCTCACCGCGCAGATATGCGGGTAATCTGAACTGATTCACGAGGATCACTGTGCGCCGCGCAAGGTCATACAGCAGCGCGGTCGCGCCGTCGCCGACATGGTAGATCTCGCGGCTCAGTACCTGCCTGCTGCCGTCGTCACGTTCGTACTCGAAGGTCTGAAAGTCGAGTCGTTGCCGCTTGCTGGACAACGCCTCCACTGACAGCATTCGGATGCGCTCACGCTTTGACATCGTAGTTCTCCTTGCTCAGCGAAACGGGAATGACCCTGGCGCTGATCAACGGCCTTCGAGGCACAAGCGCAGGGCGTCACGCCAGTCCGGCGCGCGAAGCCCGAACGCGGCAGCCAACCTGTCGTTCGACAGCGCCGAATTGGCTGGCCGCGCGGCGGGCGTCGGATAAGAAGCTGCGGGAATCGGCTTGACCAGTGGACACTTGCCGTCGCCCGCCATTTCGAAGATCGCCTCAGCGAAACCGTGCCACGAGGTCGCACCGGACGCGGTCAGATGATAGACGCCCGAATGCCTGCGCCACCAGTCACGAACCTCGTTTGCACCGCCCGCGATGGATTCCGCGAGCACATTCGACGTCAAGGACGCGATCGTGTTCGCCCACGTCGGGGCGCCATGCTGATCGGCGACGACACTCAGTTCGTCGCGCTCCGCGCCGAGGCGCAGCATTGTCAGCAGGAAGTTCTTGCCACGCATGCCATACACCCAGCTTGTGCGCAGGATCAAATGATCGCAGCCGGTGTCGGCAATCGCCGCCTCGCCCGCGAGCTTGGTCCGGCCATACACGTTTTGTGGACCGGTCTGATCGCCCTCGACGTACGCGCCGTGCTTCGTGCCGTCGAACACGTAATCAGTGGAGTAGTGGACGAGCGCGGCGCCTATGCGCTTTGCTTCCTCTGCGAATACGCGCGGCGCGTCAACGTTGAGCTGCGTAGCACCCACGACGTCGGTTTCCGCCGCGTCAACCGCGGTATACGCAGCCGGATTGACGATCACCGCCGGTTTAGTCGCGCGTACAACGTCGCGAATTTGCTGCGGATCGCGCAGATCCAGCCGGCTGCGATCGAGCGCAACGATTTTGCCCAGCCCCTGCAAACTGCGTTGCAATTCGAAACCGACCTGACCGTTAATGCCGGTCAACAACACGACGCGCTGCTCGTTCATGATTCGCCCCTTCAATCCGGCAATTCGGCATCGGCCAGGTGCGGCGCGGCCGCGTCTTTCGCGGCCAACAGCGGCTCGCCCTCGAGCGGCCATTCGATGCCGATCCGCGAATCGTTCCACAGCATGCAACGCTCATGTTCGGCAAACCAGTAATCGGTCGTCTTGTACAGAAACTCGGCCTGCTCCGACAACACAGCGAAGCCGTGCGCGAAGCCGGCCGGAATCCACATCTGCCGCTTGTTTTCCGCGCTCAGCCGCTCGCCCGCCCATTGACCGAACGTCGGCGAACCCTTGCGGATATCGACCGCGACGTCGAACACTTCGCCCGACACGACGCGCACGAGCTTGCCCTGCGGCCGCACGAGCTGATAGTGCAAGCCGCGTACGACGTTCTTCGCGGACAACGAGTGGTTGTCCTGCACAAACTCGGCATTGACGCCGAGCGCTTCCGCGAATTCTTTCGCGTTGAAGCTTTCGAAGAAAAACCCGCGAGCATCCGCAAACACCTTAGGTTCGACGATTTTCACTTCCGGGAGCGAGGTCGGAATGACGTTGAGTTTCATGCGAGAGGATCCGAAACGAGCTTGAGCAGATATTTGCCGTAGGCGTTCTTCGCGAGAGGCCTGGCGAGCCGTTCGACCTGTTCCGCGTCGATCCAGCGCTGACGAAACGCCACCTCCTCAGGGCACGCAACCACGAGGCCTTGGCGTTTCTGCAAGGTCGCGATAAAAGTCGCCGCATCGATCAGTGAATCGTGCGTGCCAGTATCGAGCCATGCGTAGCCGCGCCCCATTAGCTCGACGCTCAGATTGCCGGTCTTCAGGTACGTCGAATTGACGTCGGTGATTTCAAGCTCGCCACGCGCGGAGGGCTTGATGTCGGCGGCAATGTTGCAGACGTCTCGGTCGTAGAAGTAAAGACCAGTGACCGCGTAATTCGAACGCGGTGTGAGCGGCTTTTCTTCGATCGACAGCGCGCGAAAATCCTTGTCGAACTCGACCACGCCGTATCGTTCGGGATCCTGCACGTGATATGCGAATACGGTCGCGCCATCAGTGCGCTGGTTCGCGTGGCTGAGTTGGCTCGCGAGATCATGGCCATAGAAAATGTTGTCACCGAGAATCAACGCCGATGTCTCGTTGCCAATGAAGTCGCGACCGATCACGAAGGCCTGTGCGAGCCCGTCCGGCGACGGCTGTACTGCGTACTGGAAATTCATTCCCCACTGGCTGCCGTCGCCGAGCATCGCCGTGAAACGCGGCGTGTCCTCGGGGGTCGAGATAATCAGCACATCGCGAATGCCGGCGATCATCAGCGTTGACAGCGGATAGTAGATCATCGGTTTGTCGTACACCGGCAGGAGTTGCTTCGATACAACCTGCGTAATCGGGTACAGGCGAGTGCCGGAACCGCCAGCGAGAATAATGCCTTTGCGCGCCATCTCGAATCCCTTATGAACGTTGGGAGTAATTCGTCTCGACCCACTTCCTATATTCACCGGAAGCCACTTCGTCGACCCACGTCTGATGCTCGAGATACCAACGAACCGTTTTCGCGAGTCCGGTCTCGAAGGTTTCCGCGGGCGTCCAGCCGAGTTCGCGTTCAAGCTTGCGCGCGTCGATCGCATAACGACGATCGTGGCCCGGACGATCCTTCACGTAGGTGATCTGGTCGCGGTACGAAGCACTCGCCTTCGGACGCAATTGATCGAGCAAGTCGCACAGCGTATGCACAACGTCGAGGTTCTTCTTTTCGTTCCAGCCGCCGATGTTGTACGTCTCGCCCGGCGTGCCGCGCGCGAGCACTTCGCGGATCGCGCTGCAATGGTCGCCGACATACAACCAGTCGCGCACGTTCTGACCGTCGCCGTAAACCGGCAGCGCCTTGCCGCCGAGCGCATTGGCGATCATCAGTGGAATCAGCTTCTCGGGGAACTGGTACGGGCCGTAGTTGTTCGAGCAGTTCGTGGTGAGCACCGGCAGGCCATACGTGTGATGGTAAGCACGCACTAGATGGTCGGAACCCGCCTTGGTGGCCGAATAGGGGCTATTCGGCGCGTACGGCGTGGTTTCGGAGAATTGCGGATCGGTAGCGGACAGCGAGCCGAACACTTCGTCGGTTGAGACGTGCAGGAAACGGAACGCGGCCTTGTCGGCTTCGCCGAGCGTATTCCAGTACTGACGGGTGGCTTCGAGCAGCGTAAAAGTGCCGACCACGTTGGTCTGCACAAAATCTGCCGGGCCGTGGATCGAACGGTCCACGTGGCTTTCAGCGGCAAAGTGCAGCACGGCACGCGGCTTGTGCTCGGCGAAGAGCGCGTCGAGCACGGCGCGATCGCAGATATCGGCTCGCACGAACACATGTCGAGGATTGGCCTGTTGTGACTTGAGCGTACCCAGATTGCCGGCGTAGGTCAGCTTGTCTACGTTCAACACCGCTTCGTCCGATGTATCCAGCAAGTCGAGCACGAAATTGGCACCGATAAATCCGGCACCGCCCGTTACCAGGATCATGAAATTTCCTTCTAGATGGTAGTGGCGGACCAACTCGGCCTGCTGGTCCGCTCACCTCGCGTTGTCGTGTTCACTGTGTGTCGACGTCCGCGGCAACCCCTGCCCCTCGTGGACAGACGCTGAAACGCCGATTTTATTAAGCCCCGATTATAGAGCCGAGCCGGTCAAAATCCGTACCCGAACAACCTGAAAAAGCCTGATCACACCGGTCTGCTGAATGGTGGGAACAGGACAGTTGGACACAAAGCGTCACAAATTCCCCTAAGCCGCCAACATCCACCGCAACGTATCCATAAACGAAATCGCCTCGACCTCCGGCACCAGCGAGCGCAGCTTGGCCGGCGACCCGGCCAGCACCTTCACGTCGGTTTGTCGCACGAAAGCGGGATTGACCTGAATCTCGATCTCATGCCCGGTCAAATCGCTCGCCGCCGAGAGAATCTCTCGCAGTGTATAAGGCGTGCCGGTACAGACATTGACCGTCTCCGACGCAGCGGCCTCCGACTCAAGCAAAGCCTCATAAGCGCTCGCCACATACCGGACGTCCGAAAAATCACGCGCCACGTCGATATTACCGAGCTCAATAGCTGGCGCGCGCCGCGCGAAATGCTCGACGATCTTCGGCACAAGAAAGTTCGATGTCTGCCCACGGCCGGTGTAGTTGAACGGCCGTACGATCAAAATTGGCAGCCGGTCGAACCAGGTCCGCACCATTGTTTCCATCGCCGCCTTGCTGGCGGCATAGTGGTTCACCGGCGTGACCGGGAAGGTTTCGTCGATGGCGTCGCTCGTCACGTTGCCGTAAACATTCGCGCTGCTTGCGATCAGCAGCTTGCGGGGCGTATGGCCAACAGCCGCACAGGCTTCCAGCAGATTCAGCGTGCCGATCACGTTGACGCGGTAAAAGTCGAGCGGATCGTTATGTCCCACGAAGCTGATCGCCGCCAGATGCACGACGTAGTCGGGCCGCACCGTTTCGATCACGCGCCGGCACGCATCGGGCGACGTAATGTCGAGCCTGAGGCGCGTCGGCGTTTCAGGCTCGTCGCGCCCGCCCACCGTTTCGATCACGGTATGGCCACGGCCGAGCAGATTGTCGACCAGATAGCGGCCAGTGAAGCCACTCGCCCCAGTGACGAGCGTGCGGATAGGTTGCTGCGCATGAGAAGACGACATGCTTTCTCCGTTCACGAGGGTCATCCTGTTGTGGTGCAATATCGCGCGTGCCGGCAACAGTACACCGGACAACATCCCGGCCGTGCCGGTTGCTGGCGGCTCCTGGAGGCGCATGCCGCGATATCCATGCTTCAAGGGGTTATTATGTCACGCTAACTTGCTGCACCGCCCAACACGGCACGCCTTGTTCGTAACCGCGTGTATCGAACTGCACCGACTTCCCGATGACATCCTCCACCGCTTCCATCGCCACCTCTACTGCCGTCGCGTCGCCGCACCCGCTACCTCTCGCTTTCGGCGACCTGCAAGGCTGCCGCACGTCGTTCCAGCAGTTGCTGGCCAAGGCCGCCCCGCCCGAAGACACACCGCTATGGTTCGCGGGCGACCTGATCAATCGCGGGTCCGAATCGCTCGCCACGCTGCGCGACATCATTGCGTTGGGAGACCGCGCGGTGCCGGTGCTGGGCAATCACGACCTGCATTTGCTGTCGGTGTCGGCGGGAATTCGCAAATCGAAGAAAGGCGACACGATCGACGACATTCTCGCCGCGCCAGATGCCGCCGATCTGCTCGAATGGGTCCGCCACCGTCCGCTCGCGCATTTCGACAACGGCATGCTGATGGTGCATGCGGGCGTGCTGCCGCAATGGGACGCCACCCTGACGATGGAACTCGCCGACGAATTGCATCGGGCGCTGCGCGCGCCGGACTGGAAGGAAACGCTTGCGGGGCTCTATGGCAACGAGCCGAATCGCTGGAAGCCAGGCATCAAGGGGATCGAGC
Source organism: Paraburkholderia sp. BL23I1N1 (assembly GCF_003610295.1). NCBI lineage: Bacteria > Pseudomonadati > Pseudomonadota > Betaproteobacteria > Burkholderiales > Burkholderiaceae > Paraburkholderia > Paraburkholderia sp. BL23I1N1. Next base: position 1,316,110 of record NZ_RAPV01000002.1, on the reverse strand, counting down.
GTCTGCGTCTGACGTGCAGCGCATTGACGCGCATCCGCTTCTGCAATGCCGAAGGCGCGATGGATTTCAGCAGCAGCGGCGGCCTGAATTCAGCCCCGCCGGGCAGCATGCCGTGGTTCGACGTGCCGTCGCGCAAAACCGCCGATATCACCGTGGTGTTCGGCCATTGGGCTGCACTCGGTTTGACCTTGCGCAACAACCTGATCGGTCTGGATTCCGGCTGCGTATGGGGCGAAAAACTTTCCGTCGTGCGCCTTGCACAAGATCCCGCGGAGCGCACGCTGACCCAGGTCGACTGCGAGGCCTGCCGCGAGCCAGGCGGCGGTAACTAAGCCGACCGGCCTGACTGATCAGCAGGTTCGATCAGCGCCGGCGAGGTATCGGCAGCGTCAGCGGCACTGAGTGATGAAATCGACGCCGCAATCGCAGCACCGGACCTCGTCAAGCCACTCTGCATCTCCCGCAACGCCGCAGTAATCACCCCTTCCGCCTCCGCCGCCAGCGTGCGTCGATCCGCGCCCGGCGCGAGCGGCCCGCCGACATACACGTGCGCGGTCAACGGCCCGCCGCTCAACAACATATTCAGCGAATCAGCCAGCGTCAGATCGTCGATATACGCAGGCGCGGTGGATTGCCGGCCCTGCGCGTCTTCATACATGATGCACAACGGCTGCACCGGCACCGAGGCCGACACGGCGGCCTGGAACATATTCGCGTGAAACGGCAGCAGCGTCAGGCCGTTTGACGTCGTCCCTTCGGGAAACACGCACATCAGTTCGCCCGCGCCCAGGCGGTCGGACAGTTCGTGCATGATCCGCTTCGCATCGCTGCGCTTCTCGCGCTGGATGAACACCGTGCCCAGTTGCTGCGCCAGCCAGCCGACCACCGGCCACTGCCGGATCTCGGCCTTCGAAACGAACGGCGTGGGCCGCCACGCATTGATCACGTAGATGTCGATCCACGAGATGTGATTGGCGACCACGAGCGCGCCGCGGTCGAGCCGTGCGCTGTCGTTATGCACGACGAGCCGCATGCCGCATAGACGCAGCATTTTCAGTGACCATTCGCGGTTGAGCGTCTGCCGCCCATCCGCACCTGCCTTGGAAAAGCGCGTCGCAACGATCCACATGCCGTGCAGCAGATGGGCGACGAGACGGGCCTTGCGTAACGCGAGCTTCATTGTCAGAGCTTTCCGTAACTGGGCAGTGCCGCGAATATTAGCGCTGTTCGAACGCAACGTGACCGGACACGATGGTCGCCCGCACGCGCGCAGGCAGTTCGTAGCCGAGGAACGGCGTGTTGTGCCCCTGGCTCTTCAATGCACGCGGCTCGACGCGCCAATACGCGTGGCGGTCGAACACGCAGAGATCGGCGACGGCGCCCACGGCGATGCGGCCTGCCGCCTCGAGCTTCAGCACATCGGCCGGCGCCGTGGTGATGCGGTTCAGCGCCTTGGCCAACGGCGTGCGCGTTTCGTCGGCCCATTTGACTGTTAGCGACAGGAACAACTCGAGCCCCGTCGCGCCCGGCGTGGCTTCACCGAACGGCAGAAGCTTTTCGTCGTCGTCGACGGGCGTGTGGTCGGAGCAGATCGCGTCGATCGTGCCGTCGACGAGACCCGCGCGTATCGCTTCGCGATCGCGCTGCTGGCGCAACGGCGGATCGAGCCGGAATTGCGCGTCGAAGTAGCCGATGTCAAGGTCGATCAGATGCACATGATTCACAGTGACGTCGCACGACACGGGCAAACCTTCGGCCTTGGCCGCGCGCATCAACTCAATGCCCGCCGCCGACGACACATGCGACAGATGCACCCGTGCGCCGGTCACGCGGACGAGTTCGAAAATCGTGTGCAGCGCGATCGTCTCAGCCGAGACCGGCACGCCCGACAGCCCAAGGCGGGACGCCAGCGCGCCGCTCGCGGCCACGCCTCCCTTGCCGAGATATGCGTCGACCGGACGCAACCACACGGTGTAGCCGTAGGTCTTCGCGTACTGCAACGCACGCATCAATACCTGCGTGTCGACCACCGGCACGTCGGCCTGCGAAAAGCCGATACAGCCCGCCTCGGTCAGCTCGACCATCTCGGTGATGACCTGCCCTTTCAGGCCGACGGTCAACGCGCCAAGCGGATACACATGCGCCTGATCCAGATTGCGCGCACGGAACTTGAGCATCTCGACGAGGCCCGGTTCATCGAGCGTCGGATCGGTGTCCGGCGGACACACGAGACTCGTCACGCCACCGGCAAGCGCCGCGGCCATTTCGGATTCGAGCGTCGCCTTGTGTTCGTAGCCGGGTTCGCGCAAACGCGCGGACAGGTCGACAAGGCCCGGTGCGATCGACAAGCCTTTGGCGTCGATCGTCTTCTCTGCGTGGAAATCAGCAGGCGCATTGCCAATGGCGACGATCTTGCCGTCTGCGATAAAAATGTCCTGCTGCTGTTCGGTGCCCGCTGCCGGATCGATCAGCGTGCCACCTTGAATATAAATCTTCATGCGCTGCCTTAATTTTTAGCCAAGCGTTCAGCTAAGTTCTGCGTGACGTGTCGCGTGTGTTGGTGCGCGCCGTGGGGAGATCAATCGTGATTGCCCGCGACGATTCCCATCACCGCCATACGCACCGCGATACCGAACGTGACCTGGTTCAGAATCACCGATTGCGGACCGTCGGCCACCTGCGAATCGATTTCGACGCCGCGGTTCATCGGACCCGGGTGCATCACGATCGCATCGGGTTTGGCGAGCGCGAGGCGCTCCGGCGTCAAACCCCAGCTCTTGAAATACTCCTGCGCCGAAGGCAGCAACGGGCCGCTCATCCGCTCATTTTGCAAACGCAGCATGATGATCACGTCGACGTCTTTCAGACCTTCGTCGAGGTTGTGGAAAACGCGCACGCCCATCTGCTCCAGACCGCCCGGCAGCAGCGTACGCGGTCCGATCGCGCGCACTTCCGGCACGCCGAGCGTGGTCAGCGCGTGAATGTCCGAACGCGCGACGCGCGAATGCAGAATGTCGCCGACGATCGCCACGCGCAGATTCGTGAAATCCTTCTTGTAGTGGCGGATCGTGTACATGTCGAGCAGACCCTGGGTCGGGTGTGCGTGACGGCCGTCGCCGGCATTGATCACGTGCACGTGCGGCGCACAGTGCTGGGCGATCAGGTACGGCGCGCCGCTCGATGCATGACGCACGACAAACATATCGGCGTGCATCGCCGAGAGGTTGTTGATCGTGTCGAGCAGCGACTCACCCTTGCTCGTCGACGAAGCATTGATGTTCAGATTCAGCACGTCTGCCGACAAACGCGTGGCGGCGATCTCGAAGGTGGTGCGAGTGCGCGTCGAGTTCTCGAAGAACAGATTGAACACCGACTTGCCGCGCAACAGCGGCACCTTCTTCACTTCGCGATCGGTCACGCTGACGAACTGGTCGGCGGTATCGAGAATCTGATTGACGATCGCCTTCGGCAAGCCTTCGATCGACAACAGATGCTTGAGCTCGCCGTTTTTCGTGAGCTGCGGATTGCCCTTCAGGAAGCCGTAACGGAAACGCTCGGTGGCGCTGTCGGCTGAAGCCTGGGAGGTTTGGGTGGCGGTGTTCATGATGTACCTGCTTATTGCTAAATACGGCTTAATGCGGCTCGATGCGCAAAGCCGCGTTCAATCGACGCGGGCTTCGGTGTGAAAGGTGAAACGCTGATGGCCGCCGACATCGCCGTCACCGCCCTCTTCGCGGCTCAGCACGAGCGTCGCCTCGGCGGGCACTTGCACCACGCCGCCGACGAAGCGCGCCGCCACCGGCAGCTCGCGTCCGCCGCGATCGGCCAGCACCGCCAGTTCGACCGACGCCGGCCGGCCGTAGTCGTACAACTCGTTCAACGCCGCGCGAATCGTGCGGCCGGTGTAGAGCACATCGTCCACCAGCACAATGCGGCGCTTGTCCACGGAAAACGGCAGCGAGGTCGGGCTCGCCTGCGAGTGCAGGCCTTTTTTCGCGTAGTCGTCGCGATGCAGCGCAACGTTCACCACGCCGAAGCTCGGCAAATGCAGGTCGCGCGCGAGACGTTCGGCGAGCCACGCGCCGCCGCTGTAGATACCGGCCAGCACGGCACCTTCTGCGCTGTCCTGCGCGGCGCCGAGCTTGTCACCATAGGCGACACGAATCTGTTCGAGCAAAGCGCTGTAGAGCGCTTCGGCGTCAATGGAACTCATGATCGTCGGAAAGTCCGTCTAGATATTGCTGGAGGATGATGCTGGCGGCTTCGGCGTCAAGCATGTCGGCGCGGCCGTTGCCGGCGCGGATTTCCGCCTTCGCCTCGACCGACGAATAGCGCTCGTCGATCCACGTTACCGGTAGATTGAAGCGGCCGTTCAGCTGATTGCCGAAGCGCTTCGCGAGTTGGGTCATTTCGTGCGGCGTGCCGTCCGGGTGCATGGGCAACCCGACCACCAGCGCGTCCGGCTTCCACTCGGAGATCAGCTTGCCGATCGCCTCGAAACGATATTCGCGGCTGCGGTTCTGCACGATCACGAGCGCCCGTGCGCTGCGGGTGAGCGAATTGCCCACCGCCACGCCGATCCGCTTTTCACCATAGTCGAACGCAAGCAGCGTCGCCTCACGTCCGGCCGGCAGGTTCATGCGTGACCTGCTTCGCCCGACAGCATCGACAGCGAAATTCCGAGCAGCGCAAGCGCGGCTTCCAGGCGCTCTTCGGCGGGCACGTCGAAAACGATTTTCGGGTCGGCTTCGACCGTGAGCCAGCCGTTCTTCGAAATCTCTTCTTCGAGCTGACCCGCACCCCAGCCGGCGTGGCCGAGCGTAAGCAGGAAGCGCTCCGGACCGGTGCCGCTCGCGACGGCTTCGAGCACATCTTTCGAGGTGGTCATCTCGAGCCCGCCCGGCACCGACATGGACGACGTATACGCATTGCCGTCTTTCGGATCGTGCAGCACGAAGCCGCGCTCGGTTTGCACCGGGCCGCCAAAATACACGGGCACATGAAGAAGGGGTTCGATCTCGAGTTTGAGATCGATGCGACTGAAGAGCGCTTCCAGATCGATGTCGGTCGGCCGGTTGATCACGAGGCCGAGCGCACCGCGCTCACTGTGATCGCAAAGGTAGACCACCGTTCCTGAAAACGTGGGATCCGCCATGCTCGGCATGGCGATCAGGAACTGGTTGGTCAGATTGATGCGATCGGTACTCTTGGACATAGTTCGGATTTTAGCAAAGACGATGCAGGATGGCGGGCTTTGAGCGCGGAACCGCGACGTGCGCGATGAAATGCGCCGCGAGCCATCGACGGCGAATCAAGTTGCACTCTATCACGCACGCAGGCCTTGTCCATGGCGCGGTTAGCGGTGTTTTCGACACGCATATCGCGTGCCTCCGCGGTCGACCTTGGTCCTCGCCGCGGCTGGCTGAGGATGCCTGCCGGCGCGCAGAACATGCTGCTGATGCTGATTGCGCAGCCGTTCAGGCGCCGCCCTGCTCGATCGCGCGCGTCAATGCGGCCAGTGCGGCGCTGCTGCCTGCCGGTGCGACGCCCGCAGCGACTTTATGCAACATGGCGCGCAACGCTTCGGCAGCCTGCTCGAGCGTGCTCGCCGCCGGCGCACCGACGACGACATGGGAGCGCACCGCCGGCGTCGATACACCGGCGTGCGCGCGGCGGCGCCAGGCAAGCCCGAGCGCATCGGCCACCAGCGCCACGTGGCCGAGGCCCAGCGCGGACGCGGCGGCGCCGAGCCGGTAAGCGGCGTCACCCGCCTGCAGCGCTTCGCTCGGATCGGCTTTCTCGGGCTGATCGGCCGCGCGGGCATGCTCGGTCAGCGCCGAAATCGAGGCATCCGCCGTCTGCAGGAAATCTTCATAAGCATGCGAGTTGACGGTCAACACGCCCAACTCACGTGTCAGCGCCGTACGGGTCACGCTGATCGTCTGCGCCTGGACGGCGTCGGCCTCCCAAAGCATTTCGGATGCCTGGGTGCCCGCGACGTGCCAATCGACCGTCAAGCCATAGTCGTGCAGCACCTCGACCTGGTCGGCATCTTCCGCCGCAGCGCCGAACAACGCGTAATCGCGCCAGAGCAGCGCCAGAGTTGCGCGCACCAGGGAACGCGGCGCGCGCTCGATGCCGTGCGCGTGATCGGCCAGTGTAAGGTTGCAGCGCGCATAAAAGCGGCGCGCGTCGGCTCCTCCGGTCGCACGGCCGCTAACGCGCAGCGCCTTGGCGCAGGCTTTGGCGAGGCGCCAGAAATCGTAGGGGTCCGGGCCGGCGAGTTCGGCCAGGACGGTGTCCAGTTCGTCGAGCGCCGCGTTCGTGAACGCCAACGCGGCGCCGCTGTTGTCGGGCTGCGACCGCAACACGGGCAGCAGCGCGCGCTCATAGCGCGCCCGCAAATGGGCGAGTTGATCCGCGGACTGGGCGTGCAGCGACACCGGCGGCACCGGGCGCCCGCTCAGCGCGAGGTCTTCGAAAGCGACGGTCGAACCGGGCGTGTGCTCCGACAGATGAGTGCAAAGCACGCGATAGTGGTTGAACAGACTGGGCGAGCAGGACAGCTCGTGCAGATTGTGGCGTTCGAGCGCCGCGCGGAAATCGCGCAGCGCCGCGCCGAACGCGGGTCGCGCACTGTTCGTGTCAGCCGGGCTAACCTGGTGAGTCGGGTGAGTCGAGTCACCCTCGTCGGCCAAAGGCGAAAGCCGCACCAGCGCGTCCGCGAAGCGCTGCGCGCTCAGCCAGCCGGCTTCGCGCAACGCGTGCGACGCACGCAGCAGCGCCGACGTGCTCTCGCTGTGTTGTTCGAACGCTAGCAGCGCCTCGGCCAGCGCCAGTTCCGCCGAACGGACAGCGCCGCCGCGTGGATTCGGCAATGCATCGAAGGGATCGGGTGCAGCGGATCGAAGAGTCATGGGCAGGCGACAGGAAGCTGACGGGCCGCCACTCAGCGCCGCGCGAGAGACTGATCGGCTAATGCGCGAGCTGGTGACAGGACAATGGCAGACTACCGTTGCGACACGGCGCAACCGGGGACGTTCCGCGTCGACGCGTTGGACCTCAGATCTGGACCATCTCGAAGTCTTCCTTGCGCGCTCCGCATTCCGGGCAGGTCCAGTTGATGGGAACGTGCTCCCAGCGGGTGCCCGGCGCAATGCCTTCGTCCGGCAAACCGGCTTCTTCGTCGTAAATCCAGCCGCAAATCAGGCACATCCAGCTTTGATATTCCATTCTTGTGTCGCGAAGTAGAGTCCGTGGAAGCGGGAGCCATGATGGTACCGTGTTGCCGCCCCAATGCCTAGCAATCAGAAACGCGCAATCCTTGCGCGCGGCGGCCTTTGGCGATGCAGGCCGCGTTGGTTTGCCGAAGAATGCGAAAAAACGCCTTCACAACAGTTTAGGCCGCATAATTGAGCCGATTGCGCACCGTCTGCGCCTAAATACAGCTCCTTTTTGCAAATTTTCATGCCCAGCGATACGCCTCCGATCGTCCTCACCTTCGGCCTTTCCGATCCCACCGGCGGCTCCGGCCTGCAGGCCGACCTGATGACCCTTGCCAGCATGGGTTGCCATGGCGTCTCCGTGCTCACCGGCTATACCGTGCGCGACTCGGCAAGCTGCGACGAAGTCACCGGGCTCGACCCTGAAGTGGTCGCGACTCAGGCCCGGATGCTGCTCGAAGACATGCCGATCGCCGCGTTCAAGGTCGGCGCGTGCACACGCGCGGAAGTGGTGAGCGCGATTGCCGAGGTGGTCGCCGATTACGACGACATCCCGCTGATCCTCGCCCCCGATTTCACGCTCGACGACGAACACGTGCTCGCCGCCGACGAACTGCGCGAAGCGATCGCCGACCTGCTGGCGCCACAAACCACTTTGCTGGTCGCCGATTCGGCCACGCTGCTCGCCCTCGCCCAGCCAGATGGCGACGCCGAAGCGCCGAGCCTCGACGCAGCGATCTCGCATCTGCTGTCGCAAGGCTGCGAGTACATTTTGTCGACGGAAACCGGCACGCACCGGCTGGTCAATACGCTGTTCAGCGAAGACGGCCAGTTGCGCCAGGATATGTGGGACCGCGGCAGCCATCGGATCATGGGCATTACGGATACGCTCGGTTCCGCGATTGCTGCCTTGCTGGCCAACGGCCAGGAACCCGCGGAAGCGGTGCGCGAGGCGCAAGAGTATTTGTATCAGGCGGTGCGCAACGCATTCCGCCCGGGAATGGGTGTGTATATGCCGGACCGTTTCTTCTGGGCCCGCAGCAGCGATGACGACACGCCGCCCGCAGCCGGCAAGGACGCGGCGCCGGGTGAGGCGCGGCATTGAGTATTCGAGGCAAAGCGTCTGCTGTATAAGCGGTAGGCGCCCAGCAAGCGCTTCCGCTTTGGCTTGTGCTTCGGCCAAACAGCGCCCATAAAAAAACCCGCATTTCTGCGGGTTTTTTCTTTTGGAAAGCACGCCTCGCAGCGCACTTTCCCATGTGTTTCGAACTGAGCCTCTAACAAGAGAGGCCCAATCGAAATTACATGTCCATGCCCATGCCGCCCATGCCGCCGGGCATACCGCCGCCCATGGGAGCATCTTCCTTCGGCAGTTCGCAAACAGCTGCGTCGGTGGTCAACAGGAGACCCGCAACCGAAGCTGCGTTTTGCAGCGCCGTGCGCGTCACCTTCGTCGGGTCCACGACACCTGCGTCAACCAGGTCGACGTACTCGCCGGTTGCTGCGTTGTAGCCGTAGTTGCCCGTGCCAGCTGCAACAGCTGCCACCACGACGCTGGCTTCTTCGCCGCCGTTCGTGACGATCTGGCGCAGCGGCTCTTCCATCGCGCGCAGCACGATCTTGATACCTGCGTCCTGATCGGCGTTAGCGCCCTTCAGACCAGCGATTGCCGTACGTGCACGGATCAGAGCGACGCCGCCGCCAGCCACGATGCCTTCTTCCACAGCTGCGCGCGTTGCGTGCAGTGCGTCTTCGACACGTGCCTTCTTTTCCTTCATTTCGACTTCGGTCGCAGCGCCAACCTTGATCACTGCAACGCCGCCTGCCAGCTTGGCAACGCGTTCTTGCAGCTTTTCACGGTCGTAGTCCGACGTTGCTTCTTCGATCTGCGTGCGCACTTGCTTCACGCGCGCTTCGATCGTTGCTGCTTCGCCAGCGCCGTCGATGATCGTCGTGTTTTCCTTGCCCACTTCGATACGCTTCGCTTGACCCAGTTCGACCAGCGTTGCCTTTTCGAGCGTCAGGCCGGTTTCTTCAGCGATAACTTGACCGCCGGTCAGGATCGCGATGTCTTCCAGCATGGCCTTACGACGATCGCCGAAGCCCGGAGCCTTGACAGCAACCGTCTTCAGGATGCCGCGGATGTTGTTCACAACCAGCGTAGCCAGCGCTTCGCCTTCGACGTCTTCTGCGATGATCAGCAGCGGACGGCCAGCCTTGGCGACTTGTTCCAGGACCGGGAGGAGGTCACGAATGTTCGAAACCTTCTTGTCGTGCAGCAGCACGAACGGGTTTTCGAGCACAGCAACTTGCTTGTCCGGGTTGTTGATGAAGTACGGCGACAGGTAGCCGCGGTCGAATTGCATACCTTCAACCACGTCCAGCTCGTCTTGCAGCGACTTGCCGTCTTCAACCGTGATCACGCCTTCCTTGCCGACCTTGTCCATCGCTTCAGCGATACGGTCGCCGATCGACGAATCGCTGTTTGCCGAAATCGCGCCAACTTGAGCGATTTCCTTGTTGGTCGTGCACGGCTTGCTGATCTTGCGCAGTTCTTCGATCGCGGCCGTCACAGCCTTGTCGATACCGCGCTTCAGGTCCATCGGGTTCATGCCCGATGCAACGTACTTCATGCCTTCGCGGACGATCGACTGAGCCAGAACCGTTGCGGTCGTGGTGCCGTCACCTGCGTTGTCGCTGGTCTTGGAAGCAACTTCCTTGACCATTTGCGCGCCCATGTTCTGGAGCTTGTCTTTCAGTTCGATCTCTTTCGCGACCGAAACACCATCCTTCGTGACCGTCGGGCCGCCGAAGCTGCGTTCCAGGACAACGTTGCGACCCTTCGGGCCCAGCGTGACCTTCACAGCGTTCGCGAGGATGTTCACGCCTTCTACCATCTTGGCACGGGCGGAATCACCGAATACGACGTCTTTAGCTGCCATCTTCTAACTCCTTTAATTCTCTGGGATATGACCTGGAAAAGTAGCGACCAGCGCTTACTTCTGCACCACGGCCATGATGTCTTCTTCGCGCATCACGAGCAGTTCGTTGCCGTCGACCTTAACGGTCTGGCCTGCGTACTTGCCGAACAGGACGCGGTCACCAACCTTCACGTCGAGTGCGATTTGTGCACCCTTGTCGTCACGCTTGCCCGGGCCGACTGCCAGGATTTCGCCTTGATCCGGCTTTTCCGCTGCGGCTTCGGGGATCACGATGCCCGACGCAGTCTTGGTTTCTTGATCCAGACGTTTGACGATCACGCGATCATGCAAAGGACGAAGGTTCATACATACTCCTCTCTTGATTGAGACTGAAGAACGCTGAGAAAACCCAGCTGACTGAGCCAACTGGCAATATTGTTAGCACTCTCGTGCAGCGAGTGCTAATTATATGGACGGGTGGTGACAAATTCAAGAAGGGATGTGGACATTGATGTCGAGATTCTGTCGGTACGCAGAAAAACTGGGCAATCTGGCGCGGAAAAAGCTGGCAGAAGGCTTCGCAGCATCGGAAGACGGCCGGAAAACGGCATGAAATTCGGGTATACACCTATCCATCTTGGGCGAAAGCGCTGTTTCCAGCCTATCCTGGATGCCCAATCGTAGAGCTGGCTGCCCGGTCGGGCACGAGGTGGATCGGCTGGCTAGGGTACGTTTCATCCACGCACAACGACAACGGCCTAGCGCGCAGGGGACATCGAACGCTCAAGCCGGTCCGATATCAAGGCAAGAAGTGCCGCCATGTCGTGGCGCCCGACCCAGTCCAGCGTCTCATCCTGCGCCGCCCTGCTGCTGGTACTACAGAGTCCCGAAATCGCCTTGAGTGCCGCTACAGCCTGGCACATGTCCCATTCCCGGTCACACTGCCGGTCCAGTTCATCGTCGAGTTGTCCGGATGCCTCGTCGGGAACAGAGTCACCGATTACCTGCTCACGTCTATGGTCCATATCGCACCCCACCATTTTCAAGTGCTTCCCCGCGGGTTCGTTTTTCATTTCTGCCGCCTTCTATGCCAGCCGGCGCGACGGCACGTTTATCTGCCGCACATTCGGCCACGACAAGAGCGGCAGGTCATCAAGCTTCAGGATCTAGCGCAGTAGTGACGCAAAGCGCCGATCATCCAGACCGGAGAGCCGCCGCGCCGCGATGTTCCCCTCGCGGTTCAGATCGCCATAAACCTGCATGGGACTGCGCTTTTCCATCCCCTGTCCCCGGTGCGGCGCGCGATGATACGCGTTCACCTCTTCGGCAAGCACCTTGCGGAACATCGACAGCGGGACAGCCTCCTTCGCATCCCATTCTTCGGGCCGAGCTTCAGGCTTGTGGCCGCAATATGCGCCCTGGAACTCCGGACGCGGCTCAGTCCGCTCCTTGATTGTGCCGGAGGCGCGTTCGATCGGTTTCGACTGGCCATGCGCCGTCATCGCCCATGTAATCTGCACACCGAGCATCGGGAACAGACCAATAATCTCGTCCTCTTTGACCTTGCCACGACGACGCCACGGCGCACCACCGGAAATCTCTTTCGCCGCGTTTTCCATGCCGTTGTCCATTAAAACGCCGCGTGGGATTACCCGATTCGTTCGTGTCATCGCGCTGAGAAACGCTTGTCGAACGACATCGGCATCGAGCGACGCAGAGATCGCATAGCCGAGAATGACGCGTGTGCGAACTTCCTGGATGCCGAGGACGTATGGACGCAGCACGCGCCCCTTCACGCCGAGACTACCGTCGTCATCACGGACCATCAGGTCAATTTTTCTGCCGTCGAGACACCACAATTCGTGCAGGCTAAGCGACGTGTAGTCGCGGCGCTGTGTGGGCGACAGGGCTTTCAGTGCGGTCCCGCCGCTCTTAAGCAAAGTGCGGACGTCTTCCCGCAAACGAAGGAAATCGCGTTTTGCCGTGTCGTAGGACGGAATCGACCAGCCCAGCGGATCGCCTTTATCCCGAGTTCGCGCCCACGCCGAGCGAACTTTTGCGCCCGGCGTCATCGCTGCCGACAGGTAGAACTCCCATGCGCCCGGTGTCCATTCAGCCTTCTTCGCGTTGTCGATTCGATAGTCTGGACACAGCAGGGCAAGCCAGTGTTCGCGTGGATGCCCCTGAACCGATTTCAGCCAGCGATTTAACGCCATACGGCCGATCCCATGATCACGCTGAATTTCCGCATAAGCGGTCATCCGACTCACGCCCGCCTGAACTGCATCAAACCACGACAGCACCGCGACAAGATTACGCTCAGCACGAGTCTTGAGCTTGTCGGAAGCATCCTCGAATCGCCGCCACAACTCATTGTCTGTCTCACCCGGCTCACGCCTCTCACTGTCAGGCGAATGGCCGCCGTCAAGCCTAAAGCGTGCAGCGTAGTATTGCGCTTGGACGTCAGGAGGAAGGCTATCGAGCCGAATTCGATATTGCGCCCCACCATTTCCCGGAATCGTGTGTGCGACATATAGGCGCGCGTCAATGCGGCGCTTAATCGTGCTCTTGTTGACACCAAGAAGCGCAACAGCTTCTTGAGTCGTTATCCAGGCGTCGTTACTCACGGAGAATCCTCATCTATCTGCGTCTTCGGGGAGCGTTGCAGACGAATTTCGGGTTCCGGTCTGTGCAACACCGTCGAGCTGGCAGCTGTTGCGCTCGCGACCACTTAACTCCCTCCCCTCAACCCGCACTGCCCCATTTTGATCCGATCTGCCAAAGCGGCACGCCACGCGACCACCGATTACCGTATGCACTCCTGACTTACAATGGCGGTCTGTAGCCGCCTTCCGAACTGACACTAAGTACACGCGGGATAGTCTTTCCTCGACGGGCTCATGACGAGCGGCGGTAGAATCGTTCGATTGAATTACCGGCCCGGCAATGTGCTCGTTACGAGCACAAATATAGGATACGATTCATACACATGTCAAGCAGCGCGGATCAGAGCTCGTCCAAGGGCACCCGAGAATCGATATGGGCGAAACTGCGTAAGGAGTCGGGCGCGAGGCTTCGCGAAGAAAGAATGCGTCTCAAGCTTTCGCAGGAGGCGTTCGCAGAAAGGGTAGGCGTCCATCGCCGAACGCAAGTTAATTACGAGGCAGGAGAGCGAGAGCCCGACGTAGCGTATTACGAAGCGGCGGCTTCTTTAGGGATTGATCTGCCCTACGTCCTGGAAGGCGATAGAATCGAAAAGCTGCCCGCTCTCGCGGCGAAAGTTGCGGCAAGGCTTTTTGGCGGTGACATCAGCCCTGCGGGAGCCAGTGTGCAAGCTCTTGAGAACCTTTTCTATCTATTTGCGCTGGATGAGGTACAGAGTGCCTCTCAATCTGGTGCGCTTTCCATCGGCAAGGCGCAGGCGGAAGCGCTCGTTCGAACAGCAGTGGAGAAAAGCGACGAGTTTGAAGAGGCGTTCGACGCGATTTGTAGATATGCGGGACGACTCGGGAGCCTCTCGGGGAGCGACCTTGCCAACCTTGTATTCGAGACGCTACAGCGGCACGGCAGCGCCGTTTTTTCCGGCAAACACCCGCGTGCGCGATAAGATCCGCTTGATCGCCGACGACGTCATCGAAGAACACCGAGCAAAGTTGGCTCGCTGACGGCATCTATCTCCACAACCATTTCCTTGTTGCTCCACCTTTGACGTACCGATTGACGCGGGTGCAAACCAGCAGCGATGTCGGTTGGCTGCTCGCTTCAGGCCTGCTCGGTTTTTTTGCGTGAAGTGCCGGTTGTTCGTTCGTTTTGCCATTTTCATCTGAGCATCAGCAACCGCTGGCGGGCCGTCTGGCAAGGATTCACACGAATTTCGTTCTTGCGTATCAATGCTCGTTCTGGGTGCTTCCCCACAAGATTCACTTAACTTTGAACTTTGTTCACTTAAGTTTGAGCTCGCAACCTACATCCGGACGCCGAGTCGGCGCGCTTTTCACATAAAAAACAATTACTTAGAATGGAAATTTCCGTTCTGCATTGTGGTGCGTGGAGTACGATACTTAGTCTTTTTTCTGGCGAAATCTGCCTGCAAATCTTGATAGCCGACGGCAACACTAGGGTAAATCCCGGAACAGATCACACCCTCAAGTCACGCTCGCGGAATTCGAAAAAACACGACACGACCGGCGACCGCCATCCTATAGCTCTCCGTGACCAGCGGTTCCTGTGTTATGCGACCTCCCAGCTGCGACGGTCGGCTTGCCCCGCCCTCCAGTGCGCGCACGACACGGTAAGGGCGTGCTTTGCTTGCGCTTTCGGCGCCTCGCCTGAGTTTCTCTTCCGTGACGACCACCTTGTCGTTGTCCACCAGCACTTTTACTTCATCTGTTGCAGGAGGCGCGGCCGCTCCTTGCGCTGTGGCAGCGCTCGCGCTGAAGCTTGTCAACAGTAGCGCAACGACCGGGAGTGAGACGAAATAACAGACTGGTTTGTTCACGGCAAACCTACCCACGGGGGGATCCCCGGAAAATTGCCGAACACGGCAGGCGACGCGAAGTACGCAAAGTGTCTCGCCAATTGGCGGACGACTGAGGGTGCGTTCGTCGGCGGAACGCTCGCAAGTCACCGCTACGCTCCTGTTTCTGTCGCAACACGGTATCCGGCAGACGTTCTAAACCGAAGTTCCCCCATCCACCCAAGCCACCAAGCGGGTGCAAGCCCCCGTGTTTCAAGGCATCCGCGCTTTCGAAGCCCTTCCTGTGGATTACAAAAGGTAGTCACTAAAATTTCTTGAAATCTACGCAATATTACCTATATTTGTTCTATGGCAAGCAGGACTGGAACCGCTCACGTCGTCACCACAACGCGCACTTACAAGGGCACGGTGTACCGCACGCACCTGCTGCGACGTAGCTACCGCGAGGACGGCAAGGTCAAGAACGAGACGCTGGGCAACCTCTCGCATCTGCCCGAGCCGCTGATCGAGATCATTCGGCGCTCGCTGCAGGGCGAGACGTTCGTCCCGCTGGGCCAGGCGTTCGAAGTCACCGGCTCCCTCGCTCACGGCCATGTGCAGGCCGTTGAGTTGGCGATGCAGCGCCTGGACTTCGCGTCGCTGCTGGGCAGCAAGCCCTCACCTGAGCGCGAACGGGTGCTGGCGATGGTGGCCGCGCGCATCGTGGCGCCGCACACAAAGCTGGCCACCACGCGCTGGTGGCACACCACCACGCTGGCGACGGACTTCGGCGTGGCCGACGCGAACGAGGACGATCTGTACGCGGCGATGGACTGGCTGCTCGCGCGCCAGGACGCGATCCAGAAGAAGCTCGCCGCGCGGCATTTGAGCGCCGGCGGCCTGGTGCTGTACGACCTGAGTTCGAGCTACTTCGAGGGCACCACCTGCCCGCTGGCCCGGCTGGGCCACAACCGCGACGGCAAGAAGGGACTGCTGCAGGTCAATTACGGACTGCTCACCGATGCGCGGGGCTGCCCGGTGGCGGTGTCGGTGTATGAAGGCAACGTGGCCGACAGCAGCACCTTCCTGCCCGAGGTGCAGCGCCTGCGCGAGAGCTTCGGCGTCGGGCAGCTGGTGATGGTCGGCGATCGCGGCATGATCTCCAGCAAGGCCATCGACGAGCTGCGCGAGACGCAGGGCATCGACTGGATCACGGCCTTGAAGAGTGCATCGATCCGCGCACTGGTCGAGCAGGGCCAACTGCAGCTGGGGCTGTTCGATGAGCACAACCTCATGGAGATCGCCTCGCCGGAGTATCCCGGCGAGCGGCTGGTGGCGTGTCGCAATCCGCAGCTCGCGACGCTGCGAGCGCACAAGCGGCAGGACCTGCTCGCTGCTACCGAAAAGAACCTGCAGCAGATCAAGGAACGCGTGGAAGCGGGCAGACTCAAGGGCGCCGATGCGATTGGGCTGCGCGTGGGCAAGGTGGTCAACCAGTACAAGGTGGCCAAACACTTTGAACTGCAGATCAGCGACGGGAGCTTCTCGTTTACGCGCAAGCACGAGGCGATCGCCGCGGAGGCCGCGCTGGACGGCATCTACATCATCCGTACTTCGGTCGAGGCCACGCGCATGGAGGCGGCCGAGTGCGTGCGCAACTACAAGGCGCTGGCCAACGTCGAGCGGGCCTTCCGCAGCCTCAAGACGGTGGACCTGAAGGTGCGCCCAATCCACCATCGCACGGCTGCTCGGGTGCGCGCGCACATTCTGCTGTGCATGCTCGCCTACTACGTGGAATGGCACATGCTCGAAGCCTGGCGCGAACTGATGTTCGCCGACACCGACCTGGCGGCCAAGGCCACGCGCGACCCGGTGGCGCCGGCGCAGCGCTCGCAGCAGGCGCAGGAGAAGGTGGTGAGTCGCACCGTGGCGGATGGCTCGCCCGTCCACAGCTTCTCCACGCTGATGGCCGAGCTGGGCAGCATTGTGCGCAACACCTGCCGCACACCAGGAGCTGGCCCCGAGGCGCCGACGTTCGACATCATCACCACGCCCAATGTGACGCAGCGTCACGCACTCGATCTGATCAGACAGATCCACCCGTAGACAGAAACCGGATCTCCGAATTTATGCCGGTGCCTGTGGCACGGGGGCAAACTCGCCCGGCCAATACTGGAACTTCGGTCTAAAGGCCTGACGGCATGAGCGCCGTCGTCTGAAAGCGTAGCGCACGGTCGTTGGCTAATTGCTGACGACCGTGCCTGAAGAGGACGTTGCCTGTTTAAAGCTGGCGAAATCATCTGCGGCGGCCAACGTGGCTTCGATAGCTCGATCGATGCCAATGTCCGCATCGTGAAGCGCTCCGGACATCTGCTTTCGGGAAAGGCGACCGGTTACTCCCGTCGCCGTTCAAGTCAGCTTTCTAGTGACAGCAACCGCAGCCACCTTGATGCCTGAAGCCATAGGCCCCTTCTTCCGCCGGCATTTTCCCGGCGCGCTGCGCCAGCAGCACCGTCGAACCGCTGACGATGCGCGGCGATAACAGCCCGCACTCCGGGCACGACATTCGCTCATCACGCATGGAAACCGGGCGGATGGCATCGAACGTCCCGCATGCGTCGCAGGCATACTCATAGATTGGCATGGCGTTCTACCAGTGACCGCCCAGTTCGCCGCGCGCGACAAACTGTCCCTGACCGGTCCGTCCGACCCAGTCGCCGTTGTCGATCAGCAACTCCCCCCGTAGCAGCACTTTTTTCACCCGGCCCGTGACCGTGCGACCTTCGAACAGCGTGAAGTCGCAATCGCCGTGTTGCGAGTCCGCGCTGATCATGTGCTGCTCGTTCGGATCGAACAGGACGATATCGGCGTCGCTGCCGATCGCGAGTGTTCCCTTCTTCGGGAACAGGCCGAAAAGCCTGGCTGGCGCAGTCGACATCAACTCGACGAAGCGATTGAGCGTGATGCGGCCGCCTCGCACGCCACCGTCGTAGACCACCGTCATACGTGTTTCGACACCAGGCACGCCATTCGGGATCTTCGAAAAATCATCGCGTCCAAGCGGCTTCTGGTTGACATTGCCGCGGTGACCCTCCTTCATGCAATACGGACAGTGATCGGTCGAGATCAGTTGCAGATCGTCGGTCTTGAGCGCGGTCCAGAGCGCGTTCTGCGCCTCTTTCGAGCGCAATGGCGGACTCATCACGTAACGCGCGAGTTCGAAGCTGTCGTCGGCGTACGCCGATTCATCGAAGAACAGATAGTGCGGACAGGTCTCCGCGAACACCGGAATGCCCAGGTCGCGCGCTTCGATCACATGCTTCAATGCCTCTTTCGCCGAAAGATGTACGAAATAAACCGGTGCTTCGGCGAGTTCGGCGAGCTTGATGCCGCGATGTGTCGCTTCGCCCTCCATGATCGCAGGGCGCGTCAGCGCGTGATAACGCGGCGCGGTATGGCCCTGCGCGAGCGCCTCGCGAATCAGCAGGTCGATGACCGTGCCGTTTTCGGCATGCAACGCGATCATGCCGCCGTGCTGGCCGACCATCCGCATCGCCTGAAAAATAGCGGCGTCGTCCGACATGACCGTGCCGGGATAGGCCATGAACATCTTGAAGCTCGAGACACCTTCGTGACGAATCGCGTATTGCATGTCGCCAAGCACGCGCTCATCCACCTGCGTCACGATCACGTGAAAACCGTAGTCGATGCTCGCGGCCGATGCCGCCTTCGATTGCGCCCGCGAGATCGCGTCGAGAGGGCTCGTGCCGGCGGTTTGCAATGCGAAGTCGATAATCGTCGTCGTTCCGCCGAAGGCCGCTGAACGCGTGCCCGACGCAAAGTTGTCGCAGGTCACCGAGGCCCCGAAGGTGTTCTCCATGTGCGTATGGCAATCGACGCCTCCGGGAAACACGAGCAGCCCTGCCGCATCGATCACGCGTGCATCCGGTCCACCGTCGAGATTCAGTCCGATGCTGACGATGCGCTCGCCTTCGACGAGGATGTCGGCGACGTAGTCGTCAACGGCCGTAATGATGCGGCCGCCTTTGACGAGGGTTGGGGTCGGGCTCATGAATCACTCCGTTGAGTGTCGGTTGCAATGGCGAGCGCGTCTTCGAGACGCGTCAGCTCCGCATGGGAAAGCGGCGAGATCGGCGGGCGCATCGAGGGATGCGGAAAGTGGCCCAGCAAGTGCAGGCAGGCTTTCAGGCGCGCATTGGCATACGAGCCGGGCGCGGTTCCGTAGATAGCCTTCGCAAGCGGATAGATGCGCTCATGAAGCTGCTGCGCGCGGCCGAGATCGCCGTGTTCGACAGCGCGATACAGCGCCACGACCAGTTCAGGCACGACGGCCGCAAGGCTGACGAGGCTGCCTTCGGTACCGATCGCAAAACAGGTGAACAGGTGTTCGTCGCCGGAAGCCATCACGGCTACATGCGGCGCGATCGATTTGACGAGCCGGCGGTTCGCTTCGTACGCGGCAGTCTCCCAACTGCCTTCCTTGATGGCTACGACCTCGGGCAAGCCGACGAGCGCGGCAAGCATCTGCGGCGTGTAGGCCATGCCGCCCGTGGCGACGCCGGCCTGGTAAAGCATCATGGGCAGGCGGGCCTCGGCGTTGGCGATCCGGTGGTGCGTCACAACGGTATCGAGATCGGTCGACAGCGCCCATGAGAACGGCGGAAACAGCAGCATGGCATCGGCGCCGGCCTGTCTTGCGTCATTGGCGTGGGCCTGCGCCTCATAGCTGTCCTCAGCATTCACGCCGGCGACGATGATCGAGCGATCGCCGCAGACCGCATGCGCAATTTCCACGACGCGCCGCTTGTCCGCCGCCGGGAGCGTGAAGTTCTCGCCGGCATGGCCGTTCACCAGAAGCCCGGCAATGCCGTCGACGCTCGCCACCGCTTCGATATGCCGTTCGAGCGCCACTTCGTCCAC
Source organism: Paraburkholderia sp. BL23I1N1 (assembly GCF_003610295.1). Lineage (NCBI taxonomy): Bacteria > Pseudomonadati > Pseudomonadota > Betaproteobacteria > Burkholderiales > Burkholderiaceae > Paraburkholderia > Paraburkholderia sp. BL23I1N1. The sequence continues at coordinate 1,296,569 of NZ_RAPV01000002.1, read as the reverse complement.
GTGTCGCCCATCCGCGTCGAGGGGGCAGAGCGTGGAGGCGTAGACGCCGTTGAATGGGTCGGCATGCGTAGGGATCATTCTGTCTTTTCCCGATGAAGTTGGGCGGGCGCATCGTCATGAACGACGAGCCGCGCTGGATCGAAGAGGGGCAACTCGGGTTCTTCGCCGAGGATGCTCTGGGCAAGCAGCTTGCCCATGTAGGGACCGCTGGTGTAACCGGAGTGCGCACAACCGATCACCCACGCATCGGGGGAACCGGGGAGCGCGCCGATCATCGGCATGGCGTCAGCGGTTTCGGCTTCGAGGCCGAGCCAGATGCGAGCCACGCGCGCCTTGGCGAGCGCGGGGATCACATGCTGCGCGAGCCGGAGATTGCCGATCAGGTTGTCCGGCACTGTTTCCACGCCACCCCGCGCGCGATCGCCGATACCTTGCCAGCCGCCGCCTATCAGGACACTGCCGTTGGCGAACTGCTTCATCGATAGCAGCCCGTTCGCAATGCTCAGCACCGACTTCATCACGGGCGGCATGCGTTCAGTGACGATCAACTGGTTGACGAGCGTCTTGACGGGGATGCGGATGCCGAGCATCGCGAGCAGGGGCTCCAGCCACACGCCGCCCGCCATCACCAGACGCGTCGCACCGATACGGATCGCGTCGTCCGGGCCGTACACCTGATACATCCCCGCGACGCGCTCGATGCGCGTTACCGGTGTCTGCTCGAAAACATGGACGCCCGCTTCACGCAACGCCGCATGGAAGGCGCGGCCCGTGAGATAGGCACTGGCGAAACCGTCGGTTGCGCAGTACGCGGCTTGCAGCATCGCGGGATTCAGGCCTGGCTCGACGGCGAGCGCGGCATCCCGGTCGAGCAGATCGATCTGCGCGCCGTACTCGCGCCTCGCCGCCGCGCGTTGCTGCAGCAGCACTTTCTCGGATTCCGTGAAGGCAAGCGCAAGGCCGGGCGCCGGCGTGGCGAGCACACCGTGGCTTAGCCACGTGTCGGTGTTCATCCACATTGTCCACCCGCGGATCGCATAGGGAACGAGCGCGGCACGCGTCATATGCAGCGTCAGCGTGCCGGCGTTGACGCCCGACGCGCCACGGCACAGCGCATCGCGTTCGATCACCGCCACTCGCATGCCGGCTCGCGCCAGAAAGAGTGCGGTGGTGCATCCCATCACGCCGCCGCCAAGCACGGCGACATCGAATGCGATCGTCGTCGGCTGGTTCATAACGGCGCAGCCTTCGGGATCGGGATGTCGTCGTAGCTGAATTCTCCAGTCAGCGCTTCAACCGTTACGGGCCGCAGCGGCGTGCGGGCAGAAAAACAGCCCGCGCGTTCGCGCGAGCCGCCGCATGCGCGTGCCGCAAGCAGTTCCGCCGCCACGTCCCCGCACGTGCGGCCCTGGCACGGTCCCATGCCGCAGCGCGTCCAGGCCTTGAGCTGGTTCACGTCGTGCGCGCCGGCGTCGCAAGCGGCATCGATCTCGGCGCGCGTCACGTCCTCGCATCGACAGACGATGGTTTGCGGCCCAATGCTGTCGGTGTGACCGGCTCGTAGCGCCATCAATTGCGCCATCGCGCGACCGAAGCGCGCCGCCTTGAGGTGCGCCCGACGCGTGGACGACAGGCGTGACCGCAGCCGCGCGATGTCCGCGCCGCCAAGCTCGATGGCGCAGGCGAGTCCGGCGAGCGTGCCGTGGTGGCTCGCCGCGGCTGCACCGGCGATACCTGCGCCGTCGCCCGTCACGTAGAGCCGGGGACGCGAGGTTCGGCAGTCCTCGTCGGTGATGGCGATCCACCCGCCCGCCTGCCGCGAGTACCGGTGCTCCGCGCGCAGGAGACGCGTGATTTCGCTTGACGGGGTCAGCCCATGACCGACCGCGATGCAGTCGGCGTCCACGCCGATGCGCTCCCCTGAGACGGGCCGCCCCGCTGCGTCGCACGGCGCTAGCGTCGCGTGCAGCCGATCGCCGGCGGGCTCGACTTTGACTATCGTGTGCCGCGAATGAATCGGCACGCCTGCGTGGCAAATCTCGCGCCACCAGTGGAAACCCTCGCGCATCAGATCGGGGCGCGACGCCGTGGCGGGGAGCGCATGGGCCCAGTCGCCAAGGCTCGCGATATCGGCGATTGCTTCGACCTTGCCACCGCTTGCTATCGTCTTCGCCGCGACGGCCGCCAGCAACGGCCCGCAACCTGCGACTAGCGTCGAGCGGCCCGGCAGGATGCCTTGCGATTTGAGGAGGATCGTGGCGGCGGCGAGCCCAATGACACCGGGCGTGGTCCACCCGTCGAAGGGCACGACACGTTCCGTGGTTCCCGCTGCGACGATCAGCGCGCGACCGGTGCAATGCACGGGGCCAGCGGGACCCGCGGCATCGACGCGATAGTCGGCGGTGACGGCCCAGACCACGTGATTGAAGTAGGTGGTGACCTTACTTTCGGCGAGTTCGTGCCGTAGAGCGTCGCCCGCTTGCCAGTCCGCACCCGGCGGAACAGCGGCGTTGACCGGTGCCCGATAGACCTGCCCGCCGGCCGCCGGATTCTCATCGAACAGCGCAACCTTAAGACCTGCCGCCGACGCGGCCAGCGCCGCGTTCACGCCGGCCGGGCCGCCGCCGAGCACGAGGACATCGAAGTCAGACGTCAAGGCCGATCTCCGGTACTTTGTCGACGCGCATTCCTTCAATGACTGTCGTCCGGCATGCAAGCGCGCGGCGACCATCGACTATGACGAGACACTCCTGACAAGACCCCATCAAACAGAACATGCCGCGCGGCGCATCATTGCGCGGACTCGCCCGTAGCGTCTTCGTACCTGAGGCGAACAGCGCAACCGCCACGCTTTCGCCTTGGCAAGCCCGCACCGGCCGGCCGTCGAAGAGAAATCTCACAGTAGCCGCGCCACCTGTCCTGTCGATGCGCATGGTCTTCTCACCCAGCATGAGACATGCTCCCTTGACAACTAATTTCATCGATGTTTTTATCTTATCGTATACGTTTCGTATACACAAAATGGCCAAAATAAAGGCGGTCCGGGAAGCGTCCGAACCGTGCACGAGAACGGTCAGCACTCGCCCCCGAACCTATTACGGAGTCGCCGCATGAAATCCTCGATCCTCCTCACCCGCATGCTCGCCGTGGGTATTGCCGCCTGCGCGTTGCTCGGCTCGTTCGACGCCAGTGCCCGCACGCTCGACGAAATCATCGCGTCGAAGAAGATCGTGTTCGGCATCAACCCGAACCTGCCGCCGCTCGGCATTTACGACGCGAAAAAACAACATCGACGGCTTCGATGTCAGCATTGCCAAGAAGATTGCCGACTCACTCGGCGTGAAGCTTGAAATCGTTCCGGTTGGCTCGAACGATCGCGTACCGTTTCTGATGACCGACAAGATCGACGCGGTGATGGGCGGCATGACGCGCAACGCGGATCGCCTGAAGGTGGTTGATTTCACCGACCCGGTCAACACCGAAGTGCTAGGTGTCCTGACGACACAGGCGACGTCCTATTCAGACTGGACCCAGTTGAACGATCCGGCGGTACGCCTCGTTCAGGTACGCGGCACGACGCCTATCCAGCTGATCCATGACAAACTGCCCAAGGCGCAGCTTCTGATCCTCGACAACTATCCGGATGCGGTTCGCGCGATTGCCCAGGGCCGCGCCGATGCATTGATCGACGTGCTCGACTTCATGCTGAGCTACACGAAGAACTATCCGACGAAATGGCGTGTGGTGGATGCGCCGATCGAAGTGGACTACGACTGCATCGGCGTGCAAAAGGGCAATATGGCACTGACGCAGCGTCTGAACAAGGAAATCGGCACGTTGCAGAAGAACGGCTTTGTTGCCGCAAGCTGGAAGAAGTGGTTCGGCAGCGCCATGCTGCACGATCCAACCGCCTCGCCCACGCCTGTTGCAGCCGCGCAGTAAGGGAAACTGGCGACAGCGCTCGTCGCCGTGACGGACGAGCACTGCGCATCCGGCGGGAGCCACGATTCGATGACCCTACATTTCGAGCCCATCCTCCAGCAGTGGCCTTATCTGCTTGCCGGCGCATGGCTCAGCCTGCAGATCGCCGTGCTCGCGTTTGGGTTCGGCATGATCATCGGCCTCGTCTGTGCTTCCGTATTGCGCTATGGGCCGGCGTTTTTGCGCAAGGTGGTGATGGCTTATGTGATATTCGCGACCAACACGCCGCAACTCGTGCAGATCTTTTTCCTGTTCTTCGCACTGCCTGAGATCGGTGTGACCCTTTCGCCGTTCACGGCGGTGCTGATCGGGGCGACATTCAATGCGGGTGCATATCTGTGCGAGATCCAGCGCGCGGGTTTCAATTCGGTCCGGCTGATGGAGATCGAAGCCGCTGAGGTGCTCGGCTTCTCCACGCCACAGATCGTGCGGCACGTGATTTTGCCGCACGTGCTGAAGGTGATGTTCCCGCCGCTGTCGAACCAGTTCATCGTCATGACGCTCGGCACGTCGATGGCGTCGATCTTCGGCGTCGAGGAACTGACAGGGCGCACGTATAACCTCAGTTCGCAAACCTACCTTTCGGTCGAGGCGTTCAGCGTGGCCGGCGTTCTGTACGTCGCCGTTACGCTGATCGCGACTTTCGCGCTGGCGATGATCGGGCGTTATGTCTGTCGCGCCAAAATCAAGGTGTTTTGATGTTCGCTTCCTCACAGGCCGAAATCGCACAACTGTTTTCTTTCTACAACCTGCTCCTGCTGGTGGAAGGCCTTGCTGCAACCTTCGTGCTGTCGGCGGCCGGCTGCTTTACGGGCTTTCTGGCGGGCTTTGTCATAGCGATTGTCCGTGTCACGCATTCCCGCACGATGGCACCTTTGCGCGCCCTTGCCTTTGTCTATTGCTTCCTGTTTCGCCGCATCCCGTTTCTGGTCACACTGATACTTGTGTTCTTCGCGAGCCAAACGTCGAAAGCAAATCTCTCGACGTTTGCCGTCGCGTCGCTGAGCGTCTGTCTGATCGCTTCCGCCTTCCTCGGCGAGATCATTCGAAGCGGACTCGAATCGGTCCATAAGAATCAATGGGAAGCCGCGCAGACGCTGAATTTTTCGTACTTCGAATCGCTGCGCTTCGTCATCGTGCCGCAGGCGTGGCGCGTGATAGTGCCGCCCACGTTCGGGTTCTTCGTCATGTTCATCAAGGACACGGCACTTGCCTCGCAGATCGGGGTGATGGAACTAACGTCGGCGGGCAAGGTGCTGACCAACAAGGGCTTTTCCTCGTGGCTCGTGTACGGCACGGTGTTAGTGCTTTATTTTGTGATGTCGTACCCGTTGTCGCGCTTGGGTAAGCGCCTGGAGAAGAAACTTGCCGCAACTCGAAATCGTTGATCTGAAGGCGTCGTATGGGCCGCACACGGTCTTCGAACGTATCAACCTCTCGGTCGAGAAAGGTGAAATCGTCAGCCTGATCGGACCGTCCGGATCGGGTAAAAGCACGTTGCTGCGCGTTTTACTGGGACTGTTGCCGCCGGAGCACGGCAGCGTGCGGCTGAACGGCGATCTCGTGAACTATGCGGACAAGGCGGCCGTACGGTCGTTGCGCTCGGAAATCGCGATCGTCTTTCAACAATACAACCTGTTCCAGAACATGACCGTGCTGGACAACGTGATGATCACGCCTACCCGGATCAAGGGGTGGCCGCGCAAGCAGGTGGAAGAGGATGCCATCCGGCTGCTGACGCGCGTGGGCCTGGAGCACAGGCTGAAAGCGTATCCGGACGAGTTGTCAGGTGGTCAGCAGCAGCGTGTGGCAATCGCCCGCGCGCTGGCGTTGAAGCCAAACGTGCTCTTTCTTGATGAAGTCACCGCGGCGCTCGACCCCGAACTCGTCACCGAGGTGCTCGATACGATTCGCGCCCTGGCGTTGGAGGGCATCACCATGTTTATCGTGTCGCACGAGATGAGCTTCGTGCGCGAGGTGTCGTCGAAAGTCGTGTTCATGGCCGGCGGCCACGTGATCGAGACAGGCTCACCGCAGCAGATTTTCGATGCTCCGCAGGAAGTCCGCACGCGCGAATTCGTCGGCAAGATCCTGCGCCATTGATGGATTCGATGGGGCCGCAAGTCGCTAGCGGGGCGCATGGCGCATTGCCACCTAAACGATCGCGCTCGCACTCGCCGATCTGCTGGTGCGAGCCTGATCCGGCAGATCCGGCTCAGGGACTGCTGCCTTCAAGACGGTTAAGCACGAAGCGGCGCAGGTTCTGCAGGTGCGTGCGAACGGCGGCGCGTGCGGCATCTGCGTCGTCGGCAGCGTACGCTTCGAGGATCGCGAGGTGCTCGGCACGATCCTCCTCGATTCGATTGAAAGGTGTCGTGAGTTCGAACAGCCGGCTGTTCGTGCGCACCACTTCGATCATCCGCGCAAGCACTTCGTTGCCGCTTGCATGTGCCATCATCGTGTGAACCTGATCGTCGATCTGCCAGTGTTCCTGCTCCTGCTGTCCACTGCGCAAAGCCTTGATCTTCTTTATCAGTTGCTGGATCTGCTTTTTGTCGATCTTGCCGATGGCAAGGCCGACGGCCTCCGCTTCAAGCAGCTCGCGCACCTTCATCGCCTGTAAATATTCCTGCGCGCTGACGAAGCGCACCGAATAGGAGCGGGCCCCCGCGCGCGTCAACAGCCCCTCGCCTTCAAGCCGCAGCAATGCTTCGCGCATGGGCGTGCGGGAAATGTTGAGCTCCTCGGCCAACCGCCCTTCGACGACAGCGCCGCCGCTGCGTAATGCCTTGTCGAGGATCATTCGCCGCAAAGTCTGATAGGCCAGTTCCCCCAGTTTTTCCGGGGTTGTCAGGGAAGATGCTGTCACGTCGTCTCACTCACTTCAGATGCACGGTATACGCATTGTATGCGATCGAACCTGCATCTTCGCTTCGCGCATTAGTCTTGCGCTCACGTTCACGTCGCCAGCCGTGTGAAGCCGTCCGCGCTCCAGGCTTCCGAATTCACGCCTTGATGAACGAAGAACAGGTCATCGGGATCGTATCGCTGCTTCACCGACCTTAGCCTGTCGTAATGCTTCCCCCAATACGCATGTTGCCAGTCGGATTGAAAAAAACTGCTTTCGGATACGTATGCACCTGCATTCGGCACCATGCGTCGTAAGACGTCCGCCGCTTGCCGGATCTTCACCGAAGTCTGCCGGGCGCGCTCAGGATCGGGGCCGTGCCCAGGCATTCCGATGAAGGCAGGAGCGCCCTCACCCGCGATAATCGCGAGCGCAAAGGCGTCGAGTACAGCCGGGTTCATCGCCGTGTCCGCTGTCCTGTGGCGTGCCTCAGCCGATCCTCCGGCGAGTCCTTTGTTGAAGTGCAAACCGACCGACCAGTGACGGGTGGCTTCGAAAAGCGCATCTGCGAGTCGCGCTTGCGCAGGCTGCGTCAGCAGCGACGCTGGCAGCCACGCGGATTCGTAGCCATGGAGGAACTGTCCGGCCTCTCCTCGATTAGCAGACCAGAATACATCGCCGGCAGCAGCACCGGGCCTGTCGTCGGCCATCATCGCGCCCGGCAGGTGCTGCATGACAAAGATGGGATCCCAAAAGCGCTGTGCGGGAGCTGCCAGAATCTGCGGCTCGGAGGACACCGAACATCCTGAGCCAGGACTGGTTACCCAGTCGAAGAATGGCTGCCATATGCCCGCAGCCTGATCGCGGCTCAGCCCCTGAAACAGCATCGAGATTCGCAGGGTCCCGTCGGGGCGCAGCGACACCGTTTCACCCCAATGTTCGTTCAGCAGGCTCTCTGCGTAGAACGCAATGATTCTCGCGATCAGCTGCCTGAACGCTTCCGGCGAATGCGCGTTGACGTTCGCAAAGACCGCGCCGAAGTACTCGGGCAATGGATGGGTTTCGAGCGTCACGCTCGCGACAGCACCAAAGCTTCCACCGCCGCCGCCTTTGAGCGCCCAGAACAGGTCCGGTTCGCGGTAAGCATTGACGACCCTGACGACGCCGTCGGCCGTCACCACTTCGGCCTGCAGGAGCGATCCAGCGGCGTTCCCGTAGCGCTTTGAGAAACTTCCAAAGCCCCCGCCTAGCAAGAGTCCGGCGACGCCGACCGTCGCGCAGCCGCCCCCCTGGACGTACCGACCGCCGCGCGTGGTCACGGCGTCGTAGACATGCATCCAGATGGCACCTGCGCCCACCGTGACGGCCTGTCGAGCCGATTGCCGGCCCTCGCCGCCCCGAGGGATGAATCCGTCGTGCATGTCGATCCCACGCATGCGTCGCGTCCAGATCAACAGGGAGTCAGGCGCATTGGACGTCCCCTGGTAGCTATGTCCTCCACCTTTGATCACCAACCGCAGATCACGCTCGCGAGCGAAATTGACCGCCTCTGCAACGTCCCGTGAATCGATGGCCGAGACCGCATAGGCGCTCGGCGTGGACATCCAGGCGTCGATCCAGCCCGACGTCTGAGTCAGCGCCGGTTCGTCTCCGAGGTAATACGGGTTCTCGAGTTGGCGAAGCACAGCTTGGCAAGCCGCGCTGTCGGGTGTCTGTCGACACGCAGAGAGCGGCGTGGACAATCGGCTCAACCGGCCGCCAACTCGATCATTGAGCGCGGCCCAGTCGCTCTCCGTCGGCCAGTCCGGATCCGACGGACGCCGCCGCATCGCCCTATTCCCAGCGGCGACGGTATTCGTCGTGCACGCTGACAGTGCGGGGATAGCCGTAGTCGCCGCGGCGCTTGCCGCAATCTTAAGTAGATCCCTTCGACTGAATGCACTCATGTCGTCGCGCCTCCACGATACGGTCATTCGTAGCGTGTCAAGTTTTCGGATCGTTCGTAAAGCAATCGTTTTGCATAATTAGCGGAAAAATATACGCTTCGCTAACAGCCGATACTAAACAAATCGGAAATTTCTCGCTGTCATTTTTTGCGCAAAGTTGAAGCAAAAAGGTATTGGACGACTAGAAGAACTTATTGGGAAATACGACAAAGGAAGCCACGGATTCGTTAATCGTATTGTAAGAAATTCTGGCATGACGGTTGACCCCTACGGGTACGCGCATCGCGTGCGGCGCCGTTGTAAAGATTCTTTATTGCACCAGAATGACAATGCGATGGGCGGATATGAGGCAGTTTCAAGACAAATTCTCAATAGAATCCTGCCCCCAAATTGTTAAATATTGCAATGCCCCGATATGGCTCAGGCTTTCTGTAGACAAATGAAAAGTCTTATGAGAAAGTTCCCGCGAGCACATAACTTTCTTTTTGTTACACGATTTGCGGATGTGAAACACCGCGTCCAATCCAGAACAGATCGACCGTCGTCTCACATAGTGCTCATGATGTTGCAAGAAAAAACGGCGCTTGTCGCGTGGCATGAACTGTTTGCCAGCTATGTGCCGACGAAACGTACGTGACGCGCTACAGAGGGGACTGGTAACGATGAGTATTCCTGGCGAAAAAGAGTCGAGCGCTGGCTCGGCGAAAGAAGAACATCAGTCCGGCAGGCAATTGGCGCTCCGCCGCGCAATCGCCGTCGCTATGCCGCGCCCTTTCGGACCTTCATAACCGGCAATCCATCCATCGTCCCGGCGCTCAGCTCGCTGAAAAACAGCTTATCTGACCGACCCTCGTCGTTTCTCTAGCCATGCGAATTCCTTCGTCAGAAGGGGTTTTCGTTCGCGCTAAAAAAACGTCGCTCACCGAGGGCGAAAGCAACGTGCCGCGGCTCCAACGCTGAATCAACGCGCGCCGCAGCGAGACGCTTTAAGCATCATAAATAGGCATCCTGAATAATTTTGATGCATGCACACGCTTGTGTTTCTGAACTTCACATTGGCAATTACTTATATTGAGGCAACGACATGAACAAGGCGTATCGGACTATCTGGAACAAGGCGCTGGGCGCCTTCGTAGCTGCTTCGGAATTGGACACGTCGCGCGGCAAGGGGAAGTCGGGGGCGGCTGCCTCTGTATGCGATGGGCGCAGCGGTGAGCAAGGTGAATATCGTGCTTCGGCACTGCACGGTTCCAGTCCGCGGATTCTGACCGTGCTGCTGCTGATCGGCGTGGGCGGATGGGGCACGCAGGCGCAGGCGCAGGTGAGCTGCGCCACGGCACCGTACAACTTCTATAGTGGCAGCACGACGTGTGTGGGTTTTACATCCACAGCCTCTGGCGGCGGAGCCACGGCGGTAGGTTATGGCGCCAGCAGTACGGGACTTAATGCCTTGTCCTTTGGCTTTCAAGCCATTGCCTCTGCTACCAACGCCATCTACATGGGCGCGCGCACCGCTCCGGGTACCGGCGCGACCGCGCAGTCGGCGATTGCTATCGGTACGGATGTCGCCTCCAGCGGCTCATCGGCCATCGGTATTGGCGCTGACGTCGTCTCGAGCGGCAATCTGTCGACTGCCGTCGGCCCCTTGGCGAAAACAACGGGAGACAACGGCGTTGCACTGGGTGCGAACGCCAGCGCGGCCGCGTCGGGCGCGGTCGCACTGGGCAGCGGAGCCACAGGTTCGCAAACCAACGGTATAGCCGTTGGTTCGGGAGCAAGTGCCACCGGTGCCAATACCATTTATCTGGGCGCGCGCACCGCCGCGGGCACGGGTTCGACCGGGACCTCGTCCATTGCCATTGGCACCGACGTGACCTCGACGGGAGACTATGCCACCGCCTTTGGCTTCCAGGCGGTGGGGAGCGGGGCTGCGGCCGTCGCGTTGGGCTATATCGCCAACGGCTCCGGGACGCATGCCGTCGCTGTCGGCTTTCAGTCCATCGCCAGCGGCCTCAACGCCGTGTATCTGGGAGCGCGTACCACCGCGGGCACGGGCGCGACGGCGGCGGGCGCAATTGCCGTTGGCACGGATGTCAAGTCCACCGGCCCGTCTTCGCTAGCTGCGGGCACGGTTGCGGTTGCCTCGGCGCAGAATGCAGTGGCGCTGGGAGCGGGGGCCGCCGCCACCGGCGTGAACGCGCTCGGCATGATGGCCGGCTCCAACGCCAGCGGCGCCAACGCGATAGCGTTGGGTGCGTCCGATTCCATCGCGGAAGGCGGTTCATCCGCACCAGCGGCAGTGTCGGGCGCCGCGGCGTCGGGCATTCGCGGCGTTGCGATTGGCGCCGGCGCCAACTCGGCTGGTTCCTCGTCCATTGCTATAGGCGATTCGGCCCAGACGGGAGCCAATACGAATGCCATCGCCATGGGTACGAATGCGACGACCTCGGGAAGCAGCGCCATCGCGTTGGGCAACCAGGCGGTTGCGGGCAATGGCAATTCGACAGCAGTTGGCTTTACGTCGCAAGCCCTCGCCGCTTCGACCGTCGCCATCGGCGACACCAACACCGTCGCTGCCGCAGCCGGCACGGGTTCGTTCGCCGGCGGACACAACTCTCAGGTGCTGAGCGGGACGGGTGCAGTGGCGCTCGGTCAGGCGCAGACAGCCAGCGGTAATGGCGCCGTCGCGATCGGCGATCCCAATAGCGCGAACGGCAATGGCGCGACCGCGGTCGGCGCCAACAACACGGCGACCGGCAACGGCGCGGTGGCGCAGGGCAATGGGAACACCGCGAACGGCCAGGGTGCCGTCGCACTGGGTAACGCGAGCAACGCGACTGGCGCGAGCGCGCTGGCATTCGGCGACACGGCAGTGGCGAATCAGGCCGGCGCGATCGCGCTGGGCGCCGGCGCGTCGGCCGTCAATGCCAACGCGGTGGCGCTCGGCTCGGGCAGCACCACCACCGCGGCAGTCGACACGCCCAGCGTCACGGTGGGCGGCGTCACGCACGCGGTGCAAGGCACGACACCGGGCAGCACGGTGAGCGTGGGTTCAGCGGGCAATGAGCGCACGCTGACCAACCTCGCCGCTGGCCGCGTGAACGCAACCAGCACGGATGCGGTGAACGGCAGCGAACTGTATGCGACCAACCAGGCAGTCGACAGCCTGACGACCGGCACCGTCGGCCCGTTCGTCTCCAATAACTCGGTGACGTCGACACAACCGGTTTCCTCCGGTGCGAACGCGGCGGCCGGCGGCTTCGGCGCATCGGCGACGGGCGCGGACTCGCTGGTGGTTGGCAATCAGGCGACGGACAACGGCGTGGCCAATTCGACGGTGCTCGGCCAGGGCGCGACGATCGCCAGCGGGGTAACCGGCTCGAACGTAGCGCTGGGCCAGGGCGCGTCGGTAACCTCCGCTGCCGTGCCGACAACCGGCGACACCATCAACGGGACCGCATTCACCTACGCGGGCGGCACACCTGCCGGCGTGGTCAGCGTCGGCACGGCGACCGCGCCGCGGCAGATCACCAATGTGGCGGCCGGCCGCGTGAGCGGGACGAGCACCGATGCCGTCAACGGCTCGCAACTGTTCGCCGCGGATACCGCGATCACGGCAGTGGGTTCAAAAGTGACGAACCTGGGCAACACCATCGCATCGAGCCTCGGCGGCGGCACCACTTATAACAGCACCACCGGCGCGCTGACCACCACCCTGAACTACGGCGGCAACACGTATTCGTCCGTGCAGAATCTCGTCAATGCCATCACCGGCGGCGGCACCGCGCCGGGGATCAAGTACTTCCACGCGAACTCGACGGCAACGGACAGCCAGGCGGTGGGCACCGACAGCGTTGCGATCGGACCGAACGCGGTCGCCAACAACGCGGGCGACGTCGCGCTGGGCTCCGGTTCGCAGACCGGCACCGCAACGCCGACCGCGAGCACAACGATCAACGGTACGGTCTACAACTTTGCCGGCACCAATCCGACGAGTGTGGTGAGCGTGGGCGCGGCAGGCGCGGAGCGCCAGATCCAGAATGTGGCGGCGGGTAGTCTGAGCGCAAGCAGCACGGATGCGGTGAATGGTTCCCAGCTATATCAGACCAACCAGGCGATCGACGGTCTCGCGACGACCGTCGCCGCCGACAGGACGCACTACTACAGCGTCAACGACGGCGGCACGCAAGGCGCCAACTACAACAACACCGGCGCGACCGGCCTCAATGCGCTTGCCGCGGGCGTAGCGGCAACGGCGACTGGCGCGAGCAGCTTCGCCGGCGGCAATGGCGCCTCCGCACTCGCTGACAACACGGTGGCGCTGGGCGCTCTGTCGAGCGCATCGGTGGCGGGCGGTGTCGCGATCGGCGCCGGTTCAGTGTCGGACCGCGCAGTGCTTTCAGGCGTCGGCTCGATTGCCAACGGCACCCACGCGATCCCGTTCAACACGGCGGACCAGACGTTGCTCGGCGCGGTGTCGTTCGGCAGCGCGAGTGGCAACACCTATCGCCAGCTGACGAACGTCGCCGACGGCACGCAGCAGCACGATGCGGTCACCATCCGGCAACTGGCTGGCGCGCTGTCGTCGTTTGCGGTGACCGGCCAGATGTACTTTCATGCGAACTCGACGGCAGCGGACTCGCTGGCGGTCGGCGCCGAGTCGATCGCCGTCGGGCCAACGACGGTGGTCAACGGCGACAACGGCGTGGGCATGGGCAACGGGGCGATTGTCGACGCGACGGCGCCGGGTGGCGTCGCGATTGGCCAGGCCGCGAATTCGGCGCAGGCGGATGCAATTGCGGTGGGCAGCGGCGCCATCGCGAGCGGTGCGCAGTCGATCGCGCAGGGTGCGAATGCAAGCGCGGCCAACGCTGGATCCATTGCCATTGGCTCGGGTTCGAGCAGCAGCGCAATCGATGGGCTAGCACTGGGCGCGGGTGCGAGCGCATCGTCTGCGAACAGTGTCGCGCTGGGCTCCGGTTCGCAGACCGGCACCGCAACACCGACCCCGAGCACGACGATCAACGGTACGGTCTACAACTTCGCCGGCATTAATCCGACGAGTGTGGTGAGCGTCGGCGCGGCAGGCGCGGAGCGCCAGATCCAGAATGTGGCGGCGGGCAGTCTGAGCGCAAGCAGCACGGATGCGGTGAATGGTTCCCAGCTATATCAGACCAACCAGGCGATCGACGGTCTCGCGACGACCGTCGCCGCCGACAGGACGCATTACTTCAGCGTCAACGATGGGGGCACGCAAGGCGCCAACTACAACGACAACGGCGCGACCGGCCTCAATGCACTGGCCGCGGGCGTGGCGGCAACGGCGACCGGCGCGAACAGCACCGCGCTGGGCCAAGGCGCGACGGCGAACAACGCGAACGACGTGGCGCTCGGCAGCGGTTCGACGACCGCCGTCGCCGTGGCGACCCTGGGCGGCACCATCAACGGCACGGCCTACACGTATGCCGGTACCGCGCCCACGAGCACGGTCAGCATTGGCAGCCTGGGTCACGAGCGCACGCTGACCAATGTCGCGGCGGGCCAGGTCAACGCGAGCAGCACCGATGCCGTGAACGGCTCCCAGCTATACGCCACCAATCAGGCAGTCGATAGCCTGGCCAGCACAGTGACGGCCAGCGAGAAGCACTACTACAGCGTCAACGACGGCGGCACGCAGGGCGCCAACTACACCAACAACGGTGCGACCGGCCTCAATGCGCTTGCCGCGGGCGTAGCGGCAACGGCGACTGGCGCGAGCAGCTTCGCCGGCGGCAATGGCGCCTCCGCACTCGCTGACAACACGGTGGCGCTGGGCGCTCTGTCGAGCGCATCGGTGGCGGGCGGTGTCGCGATCGGCGCCGGTTCAGTGTCGGACCGCGCAGTGCTTTCAGGCGTCGGCTCGATTGCCAACGGCACCCACGCGATCCCGTTCAACACGGCGGACCAGACGTTGCTCGGCGCGGTGTCGTTCGGCAGCGCGAGTGGCAACACCTATCGCCAGCTGACGAACGTCGCCGACGGCACGCAGCAGCACGACGCTGTCACGATCCGGCAACTGGCCGGCGCGCTGTCGTCGTTTGCGGTGACGGGCCAGATGTACTTTCATGCGAACTCGACGGCGGCGGATTCGCTGGCGGTGGGCGCGGAATCAATCGCCGTCGGGCCGACGACGGTGGTCAACGGCGACAACGGCGTTGGCATGGGCAACGGGGCGATTGTCGACGCGACGGCGCCGGGTGGCGTCGCGATTGGCCAGGCCGCGAATTCGGCGCAGGCGGATGCGATTGCGGTGGGCAGCGGCGCCGTCGCGAGCGGTGCGCAGTCGATCGCGCAAGGTGCGAATGCAAGTGCGGCCAACGCCGGATCCATTGCGATCGGCTCGGGTTCGAGCAGCAGCGCAATCGATGGGCTCGCACTGGGCGCAGGCGCAAGCGCATCGTCTGCGAACAGTGTCGCGCTCGGCGCCGGATCGGTTACGACGGTCGGCGCGTTGAGCAATTACATCGCGTACGGGTTGAGCAGTCCGCAGTCGTCGGCGGGCGAGGTCAACATCGGCAATCGGCAGATCACCGGCCTGGCCGCCGGCAAAGCCGGCACTGACGCCGTGAACGTATCGCAGCTCGATGCGGTGGCAAGCCGGTTGTCCACGCTGATCAACCAGCAGACCACCAACAACGGCGGCAGCTTCTCGTCCTCGCCGGGCTCGCCGACGCCGCCGACGCCCTCCGGAACGAATTCGTCGGCGGGCGGCCAGGGGGCCGTGGCTTCCGGCAATAACAGCTCGGCGGTGGGTAACGGCTCGACGGCCTCAGGCAGCGGTTCCACCGCGGTGGGAGCCGGGGCAACGTCGTCGGGCAGCGGCTCGATGGCGCTTGGCGCGAACAGTAACGACGGCGGCCGCACGAATGTGGTGGCAGTCGGCTCCGCCTCATCGAACCGGCAGGTCATCAACGTCGCAGCCGGCACGGACCCTACTGACGCGGTCAACGTCGGACAGTTGAACGCCGCGCTTTCCCAGGCGAACGCATACACCGATGCACGCGTGAACGACCTGCAGAACGGCATCAACTCGACAGCGCGCAATGCGTATTCGGGCATCGCGGCGGCAACCGCGCTGACGATGATTCCGGAAGTTGACAAGGACAAAACGCTGTCGCTCGGTATCGGCACTGCGGGCTTTCGAGGTTATCAGGCCGTGGCGGTCGGCGGCACAGCGCGCCTGACGGAGAACCTCAAGATGAAAGCCGGCGTGGGCATGAGTCCGGGAGGCACGACGGTCGGCGTCGGCGCGGCAATGCAATGGTAAGTCGTGAGAGCGGGGCCGCAGCCGCGCGTCCCGCATTCTCCGCCACATACAGTCTATGGAGCACCTGATGAATCGACTCTTTTTCGCAAGCCTTTTCTGTACTGCCGTGCTTGCCGTGACCGGATGCACGGCAGGAAGTGGTCCAACCTTCAACGCCTATTCGGCCGACGCGAGCAACGGCGTCAGGACATACCGGGCCGAGTGCCACGGGCTGCTCGAGAGCGCGTCGACCTGCATGAAGGTGGCGCAACGCATCTGCGGCGACAAGGCGGTGCAGCCGATCGACAGAATCGACCGGGTTCGCGCCGCTGACGACAATCGGAACGACCCTCGCGTTCTGCTGTTCAGTTGCGGCCAGGAGGCTGGCAGCAGCACGCCGGCAGAAGCGGGCCCCGTCGTGGCAGAAGCGGCCACGATCGAGGACTTCGCGGTGCAAGCCGATGCGCTGTTCCCGTTCGACAGGTCGGCGCCCGAGTCGATGCTGCCGGCCGCAAAGGCGCAGCTTGACCAGATCGCCGAACGCATCCGCAAGCATGCGCAGGTCAGCGCAATCACGGTTGTCGGTCATACCGACAGGCTCGGTCGTGAATCCATCAACGGACCGCTGTCGCTTGCCCGGGCCAACACCGTGCGGAGCTATCTGGTTGCTCGCGGACTGGACGGCAGCTTCATTCACGCGAAGGGCGTGGGATCGAGCGAGCCGCGAACGCACTGTGCGGATGGCGACGCCCGTGCGCTGATCGCATGCCTGCAACCGGACCGGTATGTATCGATCACGGTTCAGGGGCGCGACTGATGTGAGCCTGCAGGCCGGCGCCGGAAAGGCTCGCGATTGGCGGGTTGAAACCGGCGCCGGGTCGGCGCGTCAGCAGGCGTGTGTTGGTCGACGCCTGCTTCCTACGTCACCGCCTGCGCCAGCTCGCGACAGTAGTCAGCAACCTCGCTGGCGACTCTCGCGACCGGAATGCTATTGATATCCTGCGCAGAGAAAACTGGGCGCATCTTTGATTTCGAATGGAGCCGCCACTCTGGCTTTATTTCACAAAAGATCGCGACGCCTGGCTTTCCTAGCGCGGCTGCAATATGCATCAATCCCCCGTCCGCACCGATAAAAAACGAACTCCGCTGTATCAGTTGGGCCGCTACCGCAATGCTTGGCAGGTTCATGTGGGATTCGACGTGATCGCAATCCAGATTGTCACGAACCGCTTTTTCAGTGTCGATCGCCGTGTCACCTGTACCAATCAAGATGAATTTCGGACTCTGAACCTCTTTAGGCCAGCTCGACAAAATCAGCCTGATAACCTCCGCCCAGTTCTCGTACCTGCGGCGCTTGTCGCCGCCGCCCACTGCGACCGAAATGGTAAATCGCTGTGATCGCTCCGCCCCTTGGTCCGGGATCGTCAATGCGGGTTCGATCGGGCCAGATTCGCGTGATTTAAAAACGCGCGCAATCTGTTCATAGGCGAGCTGAATCCTCGAAAAACGCTCGCCCCTCTCGTGCGCCATGATCGCAAGCCACGGTGTAAACGGATGGTATTGCAGCTTTTTGAAAATGGTTTTCGTCGTCAAGCTTTGAACTATAACCATGTCGTATCGCGCGTCGCAATCATCCAGTGAGCGAAACGCGCGACGGAACCGATCGTCTCCGACGAAAAGCTCTATCGGACCGTATGGCATGCATAGATCGATAGATACGCGCGGGTCGATCAGAAACCTTTGTGACAGGTCCATGATGGCGTCGCCGATAGTGGCCCAATCGTAATACCACAGTATTTTTCTAGCTTTCTGGGGCGCAGCGTTTGCTATCAAAAGCTGCTGACCACTGAGAAGCATTAGCGCCTTTCGCCTGATAGACGACACGGACAACGCCCGCCGAGCGAACAACATCTTTTTGAGTCCCCTGCACCCGCCGCGCACCATTGAGTCCCCGCAAGAGGTAAGTTGTCTTGATTTTGTAATTTTCGAGATTATAGCGGAGACGCATCCTTCGCTGTACAAGGCTGTACGAGCGACGCCCGCTAAAAACGATGGTTTTTTACCGTCTGGCGAAGGCGCTCACTCTTGATTGTCAACGCGCCGAGCCAGGCAGTCGAATGACCCTTGGTGGCCGAACCCTGTCCGATGGCGGACATCCGTGGTCGACCCGTTTGAGGCATTCACGGTGCTGCATAACGGGAGTTCCGACGTCGATCTTGTCCCGGCCAAACTATCGTTTCGCTTCAGCGTTCTCGGCATGCGCCACATGAAGCGCAAAAGTCCGGCCTGGCTGGCAGCGCAATGATGCCTTTGAGCACTTTGATGCACCGGTTGGCAGGAATGCTCACATAACGCCCGGTTTCATCGTTCGGCACGAAGTGCGTGCTCTAGGACCCACTGCGAATTGACTTGCATCCCGGTCAAATACTGTATAAATTCACAGTACTGTTCATATATACAGGATCGGTCATGAACCAGCTCATCCGCATCTTGAACGACGCTGACCGCGAAACGCTTGCGTGGTTGTGCAAGCATGTCGGAGAGGTGCGCGTGGCTGCTGCTGCGCGACATCTGGGAGGCAACGGCAAACCGTACGTGTCCGCGGTGTGCCGCTATCTCGGCGTACGTCCACCAACGCCTCATCAACATAGCCGGCCTGTTGAAGACTGCACGGTCGGTGATAACTATCTTGCCCAGATCCGTCAGTTGCTGGCACAGCGAAACCAGGCGTTGTTGAAACATCAACTTTGATGCTGCGAGTGGCCGCGAGTCCTCAGGGAGAAAACAATATGATTGACGATTCTGCTCTTGATAGGGATGTCCACGACATCAATCCTGTCGCCCTTGAACGCGCACTCCGCAGCGCGTCGCTTGACCTCCAGCAGATCATTGCCACGGTCGCAGGTCGTCACCTCGACAATGGTCGTCGCCGTTACTCAAGTGGCGCGCAATTGCCGACCTGGCGCACGCTGCTGACAATCGACGAACTGGTCTTTGAGAATCGGGGCTTCCTGGCGAGGCACAACGAGACAGTACGTGCGACGTTTATCCGGTTTGGCGACAGTCGTTTGTCCGGGATGGATCTCGACGAACCCGTCGACTGGCGACGTGACGACGACAACTTGCCAGCCGTGTACCTGCTCGTGCGTGCACTGGTACAGGCCGACGCTACCGATATGGCCACTCAGGACTAATGCACCGATATCGGCCGTTGGCCGTTATCGTTTTGGGCGCGCTCCGGATAGTTCGAAGTTAAGTGAACCGTGGGTTCCGAGTTGGCTGGGCGGCGCGCCGCGGAAGCCTTATCCAAGCGGCATGGCCAGTTCAAAGTTTGAACTCGCGACCTGCGTCCGGACACCGCGGTGGCGCGCACTTTCCATAAAACGATGACTTAGAAGCTGCGTCGCAGTGCTACAGGGTTGCGCGGGCTGCCACGACACCTAACCGGTTCTGACGACGTCGCCTGGCAAAACTTAGCGATCGACAGCCACACAAAGAGGTTCGTTGTGGCGATCGACGCGTGGCCTAAGTTGTCGCGCACGAGCCGTAGATCAATATCGTCGTCGGCCGTGTGGGTACCGGCGCTGTGACGCAGCCAGTGCTGCCGATGCTCGCTTGAGCTGGTCAGCGCGGTCAATTGGGCCAATCTTACCGATCTGGAATGCGGACTTTTCCGTCATCGTTCAATTACGGACGTGCTGCTCATCAATTCCATCCCCGAATTCTCCGTACGATCGCCCGCCCAAGGAAATCCACTCGCACCCGGGCATACCTCTACACCCCTTCAATCTCGTCGCATCCAAAGCGAATCGGGGTTGACGAGATATTTGAACATAGTACAATTTTGACCCATGTTCAAATTTCTCGAAGCATATGACCGCCACCAACATGACTGGACTTAGGGCGCGCAAACGTCAAAGCATGCTGGAACGCGTGGCGAGTCTTGCCGGAGATTTATTTCAACGCGACGGCTTCGAGTCGGTGACGATGGAACAAATCGCGCAGGTAGCCGACATCGCGCGGGGAACGCTATACAACCACTTCCCAACCAAGGAAGCCGTGCTGGCATCCTGGATACATCAGGAACTTGCGCGAGATTTGCAAGACTTTGCGCTTGGCATGAACGCAGACGTGGAATTTGCGGACGGAGTCCCTCCCCTGCTGGATCTATCCGCCCAGTGGTGCACAGCGCACAGGGAATTGTTGCTGCCATATTTGAAATTCTGTTTTTTAGATATTCAGGCATCCATAACAACTAACGAAGGTAATGGCGATGGCCTTGTAGCGCTGTACGCATTGATGATCCGAAACAGCCAGCATGTCGGAAAAATCCGCTCCGACCTAAGCGCCGCGCATCTCGCCACACTATTCCATCATCTTTATCTGGGCGCGCTGATGCGTTGGTTAGCACTGCCGGATCTTGAACTACGCCATGAGTTCGCCTTGGCGATCGATGTCTTCCTGCAAGGCAGCGCCCGCACACCGGGCTGACAATAAAAGGGATCTGGATGAAACTCCTGGCAGTGACCTACGGCACCGAAGGTGACACGAGACCTCTGGCTGTACTGTGCCGCGCCCTGATGGATGCGGGACATGAAGTCACGCTGCTCGCCGATCAGACAACACTGGGGAGCGCCCGCGCCCTGAGCGTTCCCCATGCAGCGTTGAGCGGAAACATCCGAGACGAGTTGGGCGCTCTGGTATCCAGCGGCAAGGGCGTCAACGCTACAGCGGCCGGTTTGGCACAAATCGCAAACGCCAGGACGCACAGCTGGATGCAACAGATCGCCCAAGCGGCCATAGGCTGCGACGGCTTGATCGTATCGGGCCTGGCCGCCTTCGTGGGCTTATCGGTCGGTGAGCATCTTGGCATACGCGTGATCGGCGCCGGCCTGATACCCATCTCCCCGACACATGCATTCGCCTCGCCGTTCCTACCTGCTCGCTGGATCCCTGGGGTGTTGAATCGGATCAGCCATCAGGCTGTGAACTGGCTGCTTTGGCACGCTTTCCGCAACGCGACAAATCAGGCGAGACAGAGCGTGCTAAAACTGCCGCCGCGTCAGAAAGTATGGACGTCGCACCCGATGCTGTACGGCGTCTCCCCCGCTCTGGTACCCGAACCGCGAGACTGGCCCGCGCACACGAGGCTATGCGGGCAATGGCTGACTCCTGAGGATTCCTGGGCTCCGCCAGCCTCTCTTAAAGCATTTCTGGACGCGGGCAAACCGCCAATCTATCTGGGATTCGGCAGCATGGTCGGGTTCGACCAGAACGCCATGCTCGATGTTTTCATGGACGCAGCAGAAGGGCGCCGGGTGCTCCTGTATCCAGGCTGGTCCGGCACGCCTGAGAAGGCGCTGCCCGACAACTTCTTCCTCATCGAAGAAACACCGCATCAATGGCTATTCCCACGTACGTCGCTGGTCATCCATCACGGTGGTAGCGGTACAACCCATTCGGCGTGCCGCGCAGGGGTGCCATCGGTCGTGTTGCCTTTTGCGGGAGATCAGTTCTTCTGGGCTCATCAACTGAACCGTTTGGGCGTAGCGGACCACGCAGTATCGACACGCAAGCTGAACGTCGATAAGCTTAAACAGGCGATCAGATTTGCGCAGCGCGCAGAGACCAGGCAGCGGGCTTCGACACTAGGAAACCAAATGGCTCAGAAAACCGGAACAGCAACCGCCGTTGTGGAGATAGAAACCATCCTGAGCCGATGAACCGATTCGGAGTCGGGTCGCGACTCAGCTCCGCGTACTTCCAGCATTTATCGTATTGGAAATAGAAAACACGTTTTCGCCGTAATTAACGAAGTCCCGTTTCATTTCGACGTGCCACTTCAGGAAATTGAGGCTGCTTGATTCACGCGGCAGCATCCAGTCATGCAATTCGATAATAACCAGTGGAAACTGGTCCAGTTCCGCGGCATGGCGTGAAAACAAATCCGACTCGGCGCCCTCGATGTCAATCTTGAGAATGAACGGCGTGCCGCTCGATTTAGCCAATACCTGTTCCAGCGTCATTGCTTCAACCGCGTTGGACCGTTCACCAGGCTGCTCCGCTGTGCGATAGCCCCAGGCGCCCACGCCCGGATCGTTCAGATAAAGCGTTCCGCTATGTGCCGCAATAGCCGCATTCAGCGGCACGACGGAGGGAAACGAAGCCGCGTTACGGGTGAGCAAACCGTAGTTCGCGGCGTCCGGCTCAACGGCCAGCACCTTGGCTTTGGGGTAAGTGAGCGCGAACCAGACCGCAGCGGCGCCCATGTTGGCGCCCGCGTCGACGATGATGGGATCGGGACAGGTCTCGTAGAAATCACCGATCTCTTTCGCGCGGGCCAGATGATCCGTCGCATAGTCCCGGCTAAAGAAAATCTGCTCGCAGACCATGCGGTCCGCCGTCGAAGGACGATAGATGAAACGTCTGCCGCCCGGCAGATGCAATCCACGCAGACCATATCTTGCACCGCCCCAGACGTCGGCGTGCCGCCGTTTCGGTCGAAGCGCGCGCAGCAGCGCGGGAGGCATCACGGATTTAAGCGTAACCTTCAAGAGATCGTGCAAGTCCGTTCTCCTTCTTCAGATCGTGCTGCAGGGAAAGGCGCCACGCGCGGAACACCCAGACGAATCCGCAGCGCCAAAATTCAACCAGAAACAAAATATTCTGGGCATCGCCCGAAGTACAGCGAATGTCGAAGAATGGCGCATTGGGCCTGAAATCCGTCCGAAGCCCGTGATAAGGGTCTTCACCCAGGCCTCGGCCGGCTACGTGCGCAAGCGCACCGACAATCCCTTCGTGATATCGCGTAATAGCGCCAAATTCCAAGTCTAAAAACCATCGTACGGCCAAGGCATTGGAAAAGCCCCCGCGGCAAATGCAATGAATTGCCGCAAGGATAGAGAGACAAATAAAGTGGACTTCAAAATGCATCCAGTCGATTTCGGCGGACATTTCGGTTGGCTTTACGAACCAGCGCCACGACCTGATGAAAACGGGAAATTAGGCATCGTGCTCTGCGGACCGCTCGGGCACGAGGCTTTGTGGCTGCATCAAACCCTGCGGTCGCTCGCCGACCGTCTTGCAGACCAGGGGTTTGCGGTACTGAGATTCGACTATGCCGGCACCGGCGACTCCGTCGACACCGGTGCGCTCGTCGAGCCGAACAAATGGGTGGACGAAGCCATCGAAGCCGCGGGTTTCCTGCGGCGAACCACCGGCGTCGAGCGCGTCGCGCTTGTCGGGTTCCGCTTTGGCGCGATGGTTGCCGCGCAGGCTGCGCGCGCGGCGCTAGTCGATACCGTCGTGATGATCGCGCCGGTTGTTGTCGGGCGGCTGTTCGTGCGCGAAATGAATGTTCTGCAGCGAACGTGGCTGGACAAGACGGCTGACCACGTGCGCAGCGATGAAGCGCCCGCCGACGCATTTGACGTGCTAGGGCATCGCTTCAGCCGGGCGTCGATCGACGTCATCATGAAACGTGATCTGCGCCGGGTGACATCGGCGCCGGCAAGCAGGCTGTTGATCGTTCACGCCGCCAATCAGGGACCTAGTTACGAACTGGCGAACCTCTACAGCACGCTCGGCGCGCAGGTCGACTCCCTGCCGTTTCCCGAATACACGGAGGCCATGCAGCCCTCGTGGCTAGCCGTACTGCCCCAGGCGACATTGAGCGCCGTCGAGGCATGGTTCGTCCGCGAAGCGGCGCGATCACCCGCACCGTTTCCTTCCGCTGCATTCGACGTGGCGGCGCCCTCAGCCCCTTCCCGGCGCGCGATCGGATTACACGGCATTGTGGAGACGCCGGTCGAGCTCGCCGATGGACGTTTGTTCGCCATGCTATGCGAACCGGAAGACCGCTCGGTGCGCTCGCCGCTTGTCGTCATCGCCAACACCGCGGCAACCCATCATGTCGGCGACGGCCGCTTTAACGTCGAGCTTGCCCGCTCACTGGCACAAGCGGGCATCGCATCCCTGCGCGTCGACGCGCACGGTATCGGCGACAGCCGCGGCGCCGGAACGGTCGCAAATCCGTCGCTGCTCAGCTACGACCAACTCGCCGCCGATACGTCGTTGGCAGTCGATTGGGCGGTCGACCGAGGGCATCCGCGTGTCGCCGTGTTCGGCATCTGTTCCGGCGCTTATCTGGGGCTTCACGCAGCCACAAAAAATCCTGCCGTAGCGGCGCTATTGCTGGTCAATCTTCAGGGATTCGACTTTCCAGTCGGCTTCAGGATGTGCGATGCCGCGACTATCGGTGCGGGCTCGACGCGCGCCCATTTTCGAGCGATGTTTCGCGCACAGAAATGGTCCCAGGTGATGCGCGGAGAAGTCAGCCTGCGGCCTGTGTTGCGAACGCTCTCTCGCTATGCCGTTGACACGGTCGTGAGTGCCGCCACATCGTGGACCGGTGACGCGAACCGCAATGCGGTGAATAAGGGTGCACGCGCCCGGCGGAGAATGATGGATCTCGACGCGCGAGGAGTCCGTGTGCGGCTCTTATTCAGCCCGCTGGATCATGGCCTGGACGAACTGCGCATGCACTTCGGCCGGGATGGAAAGCGGCTCAACAAGTTGGCGCACGCGAGCACGATGATCATCCCGAACATGGACCATGAAGTGTTGAATCCTGCGGCACGGCAACGGGTTGCCGCGTTGTGCGAGACATTCTTCAGGCAAGCATTCGCGCCCGAATAAAGCGGGCGGAACGTCTTGTCCGCTGAATCAGCCGGCGTGCGAAAACCGCGAGTGAAGCATTCAAAACACCTCGCCCGCCGACGCTGGCCACATCAACACGTCAGCTGTGTGACCGGGCGCACAAACGCCAGCAATTCGCAGACCTGCTATCGCCGCCATCGGCTATCTTCTTTAAGTGGACGCCCGGAAGCTGCGCTCACGTGTATCGCCAAAATGGGGATGCCTAAGTGAGCGAAGGCTGTCGATACCGGGATCGCCCACGTTGTCCACTGACTGTCGTACCGGAAGCATTCTTGAAAGCGCGTGGTTAGCAAAGCGCCTCCCCGTTTATCAGACATACACAGAGACCACTGCCAGCGCCGGATCAAAACTAGAATGAACACGCGCCCACATTCTACCGAACACACACCTATTCGAACGTTCACTCGACGTGCTTTGCTGCGTGGCATTGCATCGGCGACGATAGCCACGGTGTCGCCCCGCCTATTCGCGCAACATGCAGGGATGGGGGTCGTCAACCCACCGATTCGACTCGACGATGTCTGGTTAATCGATCAGACCGGCAGGAAGCAACGGCTGAACGACTTGCTGAGTCAGCACGTAACCGCGCTGCAGACCATCTACACCGGGTGCAGTTCGGTATGCCCTCTGCAGGGCGCACTATTCAGCGCGGTTCAGGAACGGATGGCAGACATGCACGCGCGTCATCCGGTTCAATTGTTGTCGATCGGGATCGATCCGCTTTCCGATTCGCCATCCGCCTTGCACGAATGGCTCATGCGCTTTCAGGCCGGCCCGGCCTGGAATGCGGCCGTGCCGACATTGGGCGACGTCGACCGGATACGCACGGCGCTCTCGGGCAGTTCGTTACCCCTCGGGAACATCGCCGATCATTCAACACAGATCTACTGCTTCGACGCGAATGCAATGTTGCGCTGGCGCAGTGCCGACCTTCCGCGTGCGGACGAAATCTGCGACGTGCTCAATGCGCTGGGGCGCGTGTAGTCCGATGCCAAAGGAGACCAAAGCCATGGCACCAATCCCTTCCGCAAGGATCTTCTCGCGCTCACTCGACAGGTGTATGAAAGCCCTGTTCCTGATCGCATTTACGTCGACCTTTGCCACCCTGTCCGGACCCGCCGAAGCGCAAACCTCGTCATCGATCGGCCTGAGCGGATCGAGCTTGTGTGTGGACGTCGATTCGCAATCGCTATCGCCGGGCGCGGCCGTGCTGGCCTGGACGTGCAACGGCGGCGCCAATCAGAACTGGCTGCCGTCAGCTTCGGGAAGCCAATACAAGTTCATCAATCAGAACAGCAATCTGTGCATGGACGTGTCGGGTGCAAGCAAGAGCGCCGGTGCGCCCATCATCCAGTGGACCTGCAATAGCGGCACAAACCAACGCTTCACGCTGAAGCCGCAGGGCACTGGCTACGCGATCGTCGCGGGGAACAGCGGCATGTGTCTCGCAGCAGCGAGCCAGACCACGCCGGGTCCGCAGATCCTCCAGCAGGTCTGCAACGGGAGCGCTTTGCAAACCTGGCAGGTCAACGGTCTGCCGCTAGCGGGGCTGCCATCGAAGTGGACCGCGCCGACCAAGCTGCCACTCATCCCGGTGGCGGCAGCCAATCTGCCCGACGGGACCGTCCTGGTTTGGTCGGCCGATAGCCAGTTGAATTTCACGCCTGGGGAGGTCACGCCGGGCAAGACGTACACGGCGATCTTCGATCCTGCAACCGGAACCAGCAAACAGACGGTGGTCACCAATACCGGGCACGATATGTTCTGCCCGGGCATTGTCAATCTCCCGGATGGACGCGTGTATGTGACCGGCGGATCAAGCAGCGACAAGACCAGTCTTTACTCGCCTTCAACCCACGCATGGACCTCAGGCGACCCGATGAATATTCCGCGCGCCTACCAGGGCAGCGTCACGTTGAGCAACGGCAGTGTGTTCCTGGTGGGAGGCTCATGGAATGGGCCGCTGGGAGGCAAGACCGGTGAAACCTGGACCTCCGGTTCGGGTTGGCAAGTGAATAGCGCGATACTCGACAACTACATCCTCACGAATGACGCGGGTGGCATATTCCGCGCCGACAATCACGCATGGTTGTTCGCGCTGGCCAATGGTCGTGTCTTCCACGCGGGGCCCAGCCAGGCCATGCACTGGTTCGATACGGCGGGCGGCGGCAGCGTGACCCAGGCCGGAAATCGCGGCAGCGACACCGATGCGATGAATGGCAATGCCGTCATGTACGACGTCGGCAAGATTCTCGCGGTGGGCGGGGCACCAAGCTACGATTCGTCCCCCGCTACGTCGGATGCCACGCTCATCGATATCAGCAGCGGCACGGCGGTCACCACGACGATCCATCCGATGAGCTATCAGCGTGCATTCAACAACAGTGTCGTGCTGCCGAACGGACAAGTCGTGGTGGTGGGCGGGCAAACCTTCGCGCAACCTTTTTCGGACGATACAGCGGTGCTGACGCCGGAGTTGTGGGACCCGACAAAGCAAACCTTCTCGCCGCTCGCGGCCCAGGCTGTGCCGCGCGTTTATCACAGCTTTGCATTGCTGTTGCCGGATGGGCGCGTGCTGAGCGGCGGTGGCGGACTGTGCGGCAGCTGTTCGACTAACCATCCCAACGTCGAAATACTGACCCCACCCTATCTGCTCAATGCGAACGGCACGGCGGCAACACGTCCAACCATTTCTTCGGCGCCGACTCAGGCGCAACTCGGCACCTCGATCGCCGTGACCGCCAGCAGTGGAATAAAAGCGTTTGCGCTGATGCGCCTGTCGTCCGCGACGCATTCCGTCAACAACGAGCAGCGGCGCATACCGGTGAGTTTCACGGTGGGCACGGGCGGCGAATATATGGTGACCATTCCGTCCGATCCTGGCGTTGTGATTGCGGGGTACTACATGCTCTTCGCCCTGAACGCGAACGGCGTGCCGAGCGTTTCACGCACGCTGCAGATCCCGTGATGGCATCGCCGTCTCAACGCTCGGCGGCACGCGCATGGATCGGCCTCGCACTGCTCGTCGCGATGCATCTGGCCCATGCCGCCGAGCCGTGCGACCCCGCCGATCTGGGGTGCTCGATCTTCAACGGGCAGCAAGCGATCCCAGCGCATCTGCGCGACGACGATCGTCCGTTGCCGGCCTGGACCACGCGATGCGTCAACTGCCACACTCAAACGGACCCGTCGGCCGCCTTCGCCCCGCCCTTGACTTCCGCCACTCTGCTCGATGCGATAAACCGTCGAGGGGGTCCGCCCAGCCGCTATGACCCGACGAGCTTCTGTCGCGTACTCAAGGACGGCGTCGATCCGGCAGGCGTCGTGCTGCGCAAGTCCATGCCCCACTACCAGATCACCGGCGCCGAGTGCGCGGCGCTCTGGCGTTTCGTCACGAACCATTGAGCCGCCTGTGAGCAGCAATTTTCAGGAACAGGCAGAAATCCAGGTATTTCCCCTGGCCTTATGCACAGTTTCGCGCGCGTTTAGCTCGATCTGTCTTGATTCGACTGCAGGATGGCGGTTTCACGCGCTATCCGATGCATTCCGAAGACAGTGCGCGGTGTTACGCTCAAGAGAGGAGCCTTCGCGGCAGTGAACCGCCGTTCAGCGGCAAAATCAGCAAGCACGAGAACATACTGCGAAGCGCCATTGCCTGCGAACGGCGAAACATCGCTGCGGGAGCGACTGCGATGGAATTCAAAACATATATTGCATTGACGATAGGGGTGTTTAGCAGTGCTGCCTTCGCATGGCAGCCGCTCACCTATCCGATCCGAAGTCAAAGCGCTTATCAGCGCAGCATCGACACTGCGATGTGCTATGCCACGGCGAACAGAGAGACCAAGGTCAACATCGCCCACGAATCGCAGCTTCCGCCGCGCCAGCCCGCGGTAACCAAAGGGACATCGACCGGCGCACCGTCGCGGCCACCCCTGCCTTCCAGCAGCTTTTCGGCCATGCCGTTTGGCGCGAGCATGCCTGCTGCTGCCTCCGCGCCTGCCGCAAGCGGGACCGCTGTGACCACGGCGAACAACGCCACGGCGATGAAGGCCGCGAGCGCACCCGCGGCGGCGACAGCGGCATCAGCATCAGCGGCAACGACCACGGCGGCATCCGCATCGGCGGGTTCGGCGGCCGTCGCGGGTAACGGTGCTTCGGAAACAGCGGCAAACGGCGCGTCGCAGCCCACCGCAGGGTCTGACGTCAAGCTGCCGCCACTGCCCGCGCCGGAGCCGCCTATGACCCGGTATTGGGCCGCCTATGGTGCGTGCATGCAAGCGCGTGGCTATGTTGTCGCTCAGTAACCCCGGCACCCGGTTGCAGACCCCAGTGCCGTGCCCTGGTTTTTTGATTGTGGCGCCGGCATCTGACGTCCGTTTTCGACATGGCAATGCTTAGCGACTTCACACCCGATGAGCACGATTCCCCCCAATGCGGGCACTGCGGTGCGCCGCTCGCCGGTCGCTTTACGCCCTGTCCCTCATGCAATGCGCGCCCGCCCGCTTCACTGGGCGCGCGCACCGCGCCTCCACCGCCCCTGAACATCCCGCTGGCTGACAGCGAAGCGCTGTTTGAGCCACAGTTGCCGGTGCGCAAGATCTGGAAGCCATTCACGCACCCCCTCGCCAATCCCTACGATGTCGTCGATGAACCGCAACTCGCCGCGCCGGTCACCCAGAAACTGCGCCGGCCGCTCGTGATCGGCGCGTCATTGGTCGTGGTGACATCCGCGGTGTACCTGGGCTTCCTCCACACCGACGACGAGGAAATCACCCCCCCGATCGCGGTATCCGGCAAAGTGACGACACAGAACGCCAAGCCGCCCGTGCCCATTACCCTCGCTCACCGATCCGCGCCTGTTTTCGCCGCACAGCGGCCGGCGCCTGTCGAAACCGCTTCGGGCACGGCGCCCGTGCGCTCGCCGCCTGGCCCGCCGCCAGCCGCGCCTATGGCTTCGCGCCGCGTGACGGTCGCATCCTCAGGCCAGAAGCACACCCCCGGCAGCCCGCCGGACAAACCTCGCGTGGATGTCTCAAGGCAGCTCAGAGCCGCCCGCGCCAATCTGCAGCAGAACAATTTGTCGGCGACAAAGACACGGCTCGCGGCGGCGATTGCCGCACAGCCGGATAACCGCGACGCGCTGAACATGCGCACCACGCTTACCGAACGCGAGCAGGAGCGCGACGCGCTGCTGAGCCTGGCGCGAGGCTGCGGCTATATCGCGCGATGGGGATGCACCTGGCACAATGCCGCCAACGCGCTGCTGCTCGATTCGAGCAGCAAGGAAGCACAGAATCTCGTCTCGCTTGCGACGCGCGAATCCGAACTGGCGAACGCGTCGCCACCGGCACCGGCACCGGCGTCCGAGACGACATCCGACGAGCACAGCCCGCCTGTCTATCATCATTGAGCGCATGGCACGCCGCGGCGTGCCGCGGCGTGCCATCCACGGCCAGAGCGAACTAGCGAGCCTAACGAGCGGTCACGGCCAGTTGACGACTACTCACCTGATGCGCGATCGCCCGATAGCGGGCCGCCGTATCCCTGAGCGTCAGGCCGGCAAGCGAGCGTTGCGCCCGCGCCTGCCCCAGCGCCGCGATCACGGCATCCGCATAGCTCGGCACATTGTCCGTATCGACCAGTTGCACGCCGGGAAATCCGTTCGCAAACGCAAACGACGGTATCCTGCTCGCGACGATCGGGATACCGGAGGCCAGCGCTTCGAGAAACGCCACGCTGTGCCCCTCGGAGCGCGAGGGCATCACGAACACATTCGACTCCGACAGCACGCTCGCCACATCCGTGCGCGGCCCGGCCACCACGACGCGGTCCGCGAGCCCCAACTCCCGCACGAGGCGGATAACCGCGTGCTGGTAATCCGGATCTTCGACCACGCCGTGCAGCACGAGGCGCGCATCTGTCACCTGCTCGACCACCTCGCCGAAGGCGCGCACCGTCTGAAGCTGATTTTTCACCGGCGCATAGCGCCCGATCTGCACGAGCTGAGGCGCACCGCCGTTGCGCCCGGCACCGTCGGTGAACGCGAAGCGCCGGAGGTCGACACCGTTGGGCACCACGGTCATGGCAGGATGCGGTCCGATAGCCTGCGCGTAGTCGGTCAGGCCCTGCTGGGATACGCCGATCACCACACGGGCACGCCCCGACAGGATGTGCTCGACGCGCCGGAACAGTGGCCGCTCGAAGTCGTTGGTCGCCGAATGCATGACGTAGACAACCGGCACGCGCACCGGCAACGCACGCGCATAAAACGACGGAATCGTGGCGTGCGCGAAAATCACGTCTGGGCGAAACCGACGCACCGCGAGAAACAGGTTCCACAATTTGCCGGCGATGCGCTTGCGCCGCGGCGGAAACCAGCATTCCACCCCGTGTTTCTGCAGTTCATCCTGCAAGGGCAGGAATTCGACATGCGCGGGTAGCAGCGAGGCTACACAGACCGCCATGCCGTCAGCGCTCTGCTCGATAGCGAGATCCTTCGCGAGGACTTCGGCGCCCGACAAACGCGGCGCCAGCACCAGATGTAAAACACGCATCATGGAGTCCTTGCAGTCAACGTCCTGAACAGCATCCACGCCGCGGCACAGCCAAGGCCCACGGTCATGGACCAGGCAATGCCCGTCACACCCCACCAATGAACCGCCGGCGGCACGCTGACCAGTAGCACGACCACCTGAATCAGCGACGCATGCACGGTCGCCCTCGCATCGCCCACCGCGCGCAGATAAGCGACCAGCACGGCGATCAACGCGCCGATCGCCATATTGATCACCAGAATTCTGAACAGCGGCACCGCAGGCAACCAGGCCGAGCCGAGAATCAGCGAGAAGAGCGGCTCGGCGATCAGTCTCAATACCTCGACAAAGACTGCCAGCCCGATCGCGATCGCGAGCAGGTAAATCTTGATGAGCCGCGACGCCGACTGCGGATTCCGTCGATGATGCGCGGCAAAGGTGGGGAACAGGTATTGCGACATGGCGATCGCGGCGTCGGCGAGCAGCATCTGCGCGAGCCGTGAGGACATCTGATAGCCGCCGAGTTGTGCCGGGCCGAGCAGTTTGCCGACCACGACCTTGTCGAACTGGTTGAGCAGCAGATTGACTACACTGCTCGCCCAGATCCAGCGGCTGAAGCCCACGTACTGACCGATGCCCGACCAGACGGCGCGGATCGGCGGGCGCGGGTTCATGGTCGACCAGGTCAGGATGCTTTTCAGGCTTTCGCCGGCCACGAGGCCGATCAGCACCGAGGCCGCACCGGCGCCGAAATACGCGAGCGTGAGCCCGACCGAACAATCGATAAATGCCGCCGCAATCTCGACGCCGGCAATATGCTGGAAGCGCCGCTCGCGCTGCACGAGGTAGTAAGTGGGCGAGGCCAGCCCGCGCAACAGCGGCAGCAGCGCGGCAAGCTGAATCAGCACCAGCGAGCCATTCAGATGGAACTGGTTGCTCAGCAACGGCGCGAGCCCGACCAGCAGCAGTGAGATGAGCACGCCGCGCGCTGTGAGCGTGGTCCACACCGCGCCGAGCTGCGAACGCGTCGGCGGATGTTCGCCTTGAATGACCGCTTGCGCGAGACCCGTATCGGATAGCGCCTCGGCAATCGCCACCGCGAGCAAGGCCACGCTCACGCTGCCGATCGCCGCCGGTCCGAGCATCCGGCCAATCGCAAGAAACTTGACTGCTACGAGTCCACGCACGGCGAACTGCTGCAACAGCACCCACGTCGCCGCGCTCGCGCCGAAGCTGGCCGCTATCGAGAGCGCCGGAAGCCTGATCGCCCGCAAGCTGTATCTCCGTCGAATCGGAACGCCGTTGACTCGGCCACGCACAGCGATTCAATGCATCGCTGCGATAGGCCGCCGGCGCATAAATAGTTAGGTCGCACCAGCAAGCTGGCGAGCTTATTCATCGAATGCTATGCACGACCTTACCGCGAGAGGATCGGCAACAACCGCCATCTGCTAGGCCAGTTCAGCCGAACCCATTGCAAGCTGGTACGTTTACCCACAGAACGGGTCAAATAGAGCGGTCCATTCACTACGCCGGTGCTAACGTTGATCAGTTAATACGCGTGGATAGCCAGCGTGACTGTGCTTGTCCATAACGTATTTCCGATCACTAAAGATCACTGAAGACCACTGAAGACCACTGAATCGATGGAACAAGACTACGTCCTGATTGTGGAGCCCAACCTCACAGGCCATCGCTGGCGCTATGTCGAGTGGACCATGCAGGCCTGCACGGAAGCGGGCTATCCCTGCATCCTCGCAACCGAATCCGCCAACGAAGACCATAGGCTCGCGAGGCAGATCGTCGCCGCGAACCGCGCGGATCTGCAGATCGCGTTCGTCGACCCCGAGGAGCGGCCACGCGGGCTGCTGCGCCAGTCGAACCAGTACTCGCGCTTTCATCGCTATTTCAAGCGCGTGCATAGAATCGTCAGCCATGCGCAACCGATCAGGCTGGTGGTCGTGCCCTATGTCGATTACTTCTTCTATGGATTGCCGTTTCTCGGCACGCCGTTTCGCAGAACCCCGTGGATCGGCATCACGATGCGATCGACCTTCCATCATCACAAGGTCGGCATCAAGTCGCCCGATCGGCCGATCGTGAATGCGATCAAGGCGCTGCTGTTCAAGCGTGCGATCCAGTGCCCCGGCTTGCGCACGCTGCTGACGATCGACCCGACGCTGCCTGAGTGGTCGGCGCGCAACGCCTCGAAGAGCAGTGCGGCCATCGCCTACGTCGCCGACCCGTTTCCCGACGAGCAAGCGGAAAACCCGGTACTGGCCCGCGAACGGCTCGGGCTCGACCCCACGCAGCGTTATCTGCTGGTGTACGGCTCGATCACCGAACGCAAAGGCATCTACGAACTCGTCCACGCGCTGACCCGCCTGGAGCATGCCCCTACGCTGATCGTCGCGGGTGAGCAGGACGCGGGCACGCGCCATTTCATGCGCAATCATGTGCGCAGCCTCACGCCCGCGCCGCTGATCCTCGACTCGTTCATTGCGAACGACGTCGAGCGCGATCTGTTCTCCGCGTGCGACGCGGTCTGGCTAGGCTACAAGGGGCACTATGGAATGAGCGGTGTGCTGGTGCAGGCTTACCGCTTCGGCAAGCCCGTGATTGCAACGGAAGACGGCTTGATCGGCTGGTTCAGCCGGCGCTGCGAACTGGGGCCGATTCTGAGCGACCTGAGCTCTGCTTCGATCGGCCGGGCGATCACCGAGACCATGACCTCCTGGCCGCACGCGCCGCAAGCCGTGCCGGCGGGAGGCGAAGATCTGCTGTCCCGGCATACGCTCGGGCAATTCAAGCGAACCCTGCTTCAACAGATGGCCTGATCCGGCCATCTCCTCCGAAGGTCAGGACAACTGGCCACCCGCAACAGGCACTTCCTCGCGCACCGAACTGTTGCGCTTTGCCGGGAACAGCGCGTTGCGCATCAGCAGGAACGGATATTCAATGGCGCGCGTGGTCGCATAGCCGATCGCAATCGCGAACGCGAACTGCGCCGTGATCGCCATAATCCAGATCAGGCTCGGCGCAAGACCCATGGCGGTCGCTTTGCGAATCAGCATGTCACCTGGGGCAAGCGCAAGCGAATGCCACAGATAGATGCCGTACGAATAAAGGCCGATCCAGGCAATGCCGCGATACACCCACGTCGAACGCAGCGATCCGGAATACTCCAGCACGAACACGATCAGCGCGGCGAAACCAAGCGCCTGAATCGTATAACCGATGCTTTCGTCGAGCGCGAGGTGTGGCGTCGCAAACGCGAGCCACGCGCACAGCACCACGATGCTGGCGACCAGCAGCCACTTGCGCTTCGCGATCTGATGATAGACACCCGGTTTCATCCAGTAGATCGCGGACAGAATCACGCCCACCAGCAAACTGTCGATACGGTATTGCGTGTACGCGAATGCCCCTTCCAGATTGCCGCTCGCCACCGCGAAGCAGCGCGCGGTGAATACCACGGCGCAGATGCCGGTGAGCGCGCCGACAATCGTCCATGCGCCAAGACGCCAGCGCGCGAACAGCAACAGCAGCGCCGGAAGGACGAGATAAAAGTGTTCTTCGACCGCGAGACTCCAGGTCTGTGTAATCGAGGTGCCCAGATAGTTCTGCAGGTGGGTCAGGTTCTGGATCAGGAACGTATTCCACGGATGGCGCCCGGCCAGCACATGAAACGCGATCAGCACGTAATACGCGGGCCAGATACGGAAAATCCGCCGGATGATAAAGCGCTTTGCGTCGACATTACCTGTTTCGGCGTACTGTCTAAGCAGCAACCCGCCAACCAGAAAACCGCTCAGCGTAAAGAACAGATTGACGCCTTCACGCCCGAAGCTCTTCAGGGGGTATTCGATGATCTGGATCAGGAAGTTGCCGGTATGAACGGCATGAAAGTGAAAGCCCATCACCATGATAATGGCAATGCCGCGCACAAAATCCAGCTCGATGGCCCGGCCGGCTGTTACGGATTTCGCCCCGCCGAATAATTTCATATTGTTCTCCCCTGTCACCATTCCTGGGCGCATGTCCCTTTTTGCATCTTCGGTGGCCGCACGCGTGCGTGCGCGCCAACATCAAGGCATTGGCCGACAACATAAGCAAGTGTGCGCGCGTCTTGCAGTGGCCGCCCTTGCCACTGTCGCCAGAACCCAGGCCATGGGCGACTAAACCGGGTGTGGGGAATTTGCGGGCGGGATTATTCCCGCACAATGACCCGATGCGAGACTGTCCGCTATGCACCGACGGCATCGACAGCACGGGGAGGGATCAGTAATGCGCCACCAGTACGCGACGCTCTGGCTATGGTTTTTTCTGTTACCGCTTGCACTCGACTATAAGGCGACCGACGCCAACGTAGGCCACTTCGCGCAGACCGCGCTCGTGGTTCCGGCCGTCGCCGCGGGGCTCGCCCTCCTGCTGATTGCGCCCCGCTTTCACGACCGCTCGCGCCTGCGCTCGATTGTCACCTTCAGTGTGCTGCTGTGTGTGCTCGGCAGCGTCGTCGCCCAGTTCGTCCAGGATAACGACACCGGCAATTATCTCCGCGTGCTACTGCCGTTCGCGCTGTTCGCGCTCGGCTATCTCGTGGCTTGCCGCCCGTGGAGCGAATACAGAATTGCTCAGTTCGAGAGAGCGCTGTTCGTCGCCAACGTGATCAGTCTTGTGTTCACCCTGATCTATGGCATGGCGACGGGAGGCGATCTCGACGACGTCCGCTACCGCATCATTTCGGTGACGTTGCTCGGGCTGCAAGGCGTGCTGCTGCATGAATTCATCGTTGCCAAGCGCTTTTCCTTTTTCACCATCGCCGTGTTCGCCGTCAGCGTGATCGTCGAATTGCTGAGCGTTACGCGCAGTTTGCTGGTCGGCACCATCTTGCTGTTTCTGGTTGCCATGGCGCTGTCCGCGCCATCGATCCAGCAAGTGTGGCGCGCGGTCGCCCGTACCGTGATCGTCGGCGCGGTGCTGGCCGGTGTGGCCGGCATCGCTGCACTGAGCTTTCCGACCGTTGCCGAGCACTGGACGCAACGCATATTCGCGTCGGAAGAAACCGTCACCGGCAAGGATCCGACCACGATCACCCGGCTCGCCGAGATGCGCGATCAGTATGACCAGGTAACGGCGTCGCCGGAAACGCTGTTGTTCGGCGCAGGCTACGGGCACTACTATCGCTATTCCCCCGCTTACCTGCCGGACCTCGCCGGCCAGATCAGCGAGAAAGACTTCTACGCGATCAACGAATGGGCCGCGGGTCACAACTTCTGGATTTATCAATTGTTCGCGGGCGGACTGCTGTTCGGCGTCGCCATGCCATTAGCGACCCTGGCTGCTCTCGCGATCTGCTTCTTCTCGTATCGCTACTGGCGCTCGGTGGTTCCCGATGCGCCCATGCTTCCGGTGCTAGGCCGCGCCATCATGCTGTTTGCCGCGCTGCCGGCCACCTCGATCGGCGGCAATCCGCTCGGGCCGCGTTTCTCCGGGTTGATATTCGGCATTGCCCTCGGCCTGATGATCGCCACGCACGCGCGATTGCAGCGCGCGCTGCCGGCGCGTGTCAAACGCGCGCCCACGCCGCCGCGTTTGCGCCCGGCCGCCGTGCCTGACTTGCCGGGCAGAATCCGTCCCGGCATGGGTCGCGCCGATCTCGCGGAGACCCTCGGCATGTCGCGCGCCGCAAGCACCGCACCCGGCTCCGGCCAGTTCGGCGCCCTCGTGTCGCGCACCGCGTCGACGCGCAGCGCCAATCGACCAAAATTCGTCCGATGAAAATTCTCCATCTGCTTGCCAGCGTCGATCCGCGCGCCGGCGGCCCGGTTGAAGGCGTTCGCCGCAGCGGCGTGGCGATGCAGGACGCCGGGCACGAAATCGAAGTGGCCACCTGCGACGCGCCGGGCGATGCTTACCTCGCGGCGTTCCCGTTTCCGGTCCACGCGTTCGGCCCCGTCAACAGCCGCTACAGCTACAGCGCGCAACTCGCGCCGTGGCTCGCCGCCAACGCAAACCGGTTTGACGCGGTAATCGTGCACGGCTTGTGGCAATACCACGGCTTCGCGGCATGGAAGGCGCTGCACCGGAGCAACGCGCCTTACTACGTGTACGTGCACGGCATGCTCGACCCGTGGTTCAAAGAGACTTACCCGCTCAAGCATCTGAAGAAGTGGCTGTACTGGCCGTGGGCCGAATACCGCGTGCTGCGCGACGCGCGCGCCGTCATCTTCACGACGGAAGAAGAGCGCACGCGCGCGCGTCAATCGTTCTGGCTATACCGGGCGCAAGAACGGATCGTGCCGTTCGGTACGACGGTGCCGCCGCTCGACGCCGCTTCCCTGCGCGAAGCGTTCCTGCAAGCCGTGCCCGGTCTGTATGGCAAACGCATCGTGCTGTTTCTCGGCCGCGTGCATGCGAAGAAAGGTTGCGATCTGCTGATCGACGCGTTCGCGCGCGTTGCCGGCCGCGATCAGTCGCTGCATCTCGTGATCGCGGGTCCCGACGAGACCGGCTGGGTGGCGAGTCTGCGCGCCCAGGCCGAGGCCGTGGGCATCGCGCATCGCATCAGCCTGCCGGGCATGCTGCAGGGCGATCTCAAGTGGGGCGCGTTCCATGCGAGCGACGTGTTCGTTCTGCCCTCGCACCAGGAGAACTTCGGCGTGGCGGTAGCTGAGGCGCTCGGCTGCGGACTGCCGGCGCTGATCTCCGACAAGGTCAACGTATGGCGCGAGATCGAAGCGGATGGCGCGGGGATGGTTGCCGCCGACACGGGCGACGGCACGGAAAAGAATCTCGTGCGCTGGCTCGAACTCGACGACAGCGCGCGCGCCACCATGCGCGCTCAGGCGGCCCGCACGTTCGAAGCCCGCTTCCGGATCGAGACCATGGTCAGCGCATTGACCGCTCTGCTGGAAAGCAGGGGCAACACCGTCGAAACACGCGACAACACACTCGCTACGCTGCGCGAAGCCACGCAATCGAACCGGTGACGGTACGCCGTCACCGGTTGTTCTCTACTGCTCCTTCATCAACGGCGTCAAGCTCGAAGCTGCGATCGGCAGGGTGTCGACTTGCGACGGCTGCGTCTGAAGCGACAACAGGGAACTGTTAGCGGCGTCGCCCCGGGTATTGCCGACGATATCCGGGACATCGAGTCGCCGCACCAGATGACCCGCGAGACGTAGCGCAAGCGCGGTGATCGTGATGGTCGGAAAGTTGGCGCCGACGGTTGGAAACACCGAACTCCCCGCCACATAAAGATTGCTGATCCCATGCACCTTGCAATCGCGATCGACCACGCCTTCGCGTGGCGAATCGTGCATACGCGTGGTGCCCATGTGGTGCCACGTGCCCTCCAGCTTCGCCGGCCACGGCCGGCCTTCGAGCGGCGCGTCGAGTTCCACGTCCGCGATGTTGGCCATCCGCAACTCCTGCGCAAGCAACGCGAACGTTCTGTCGAAGGTGCGCTGCACCTGTTCGCCCAGGCGCCACTCCACCTTCACGCGCGGCATGCCGAACCGGTCGCGCTTATCGGCCGACAACGTAACGCGGCTATCGGGATCGGGCACGGCTTCGACGATGGCCTGCAAGGTCACGTCGGTGATCAGTGCCGGCCATTGCAGCAGCCGCGTCAAGCCGTAGCCCACGGTATGCAGCGGGTGCGCGATCATCGTCGCGATATCGGTTTTCAGGCTGCGGCCCGGCTGGTCCTTCTGCATCAGCGCTTCCTTGCAGTGGATCAGCGCCTCGGACCCCGCAGTGCCTTCCCCATACCAGCGCGAATAAAGCCACACGCGCGAATTCAGCAGCTTCTCGCGCCCCATCAGTTCCTGCTTCGGCGCGAACTGCGAGGATATCTTCGTACCATGCGCCGACACCGCGGCATTCTGATAGTGATACTTGATGTCATACAGTTTGTTGCGCGCGTTGCCCGGGCGAAAACGCACTTTGCCCGACATCATCCGCGGATGATCCATGAAGTAGCGGCCCACCAGATCGTTGGCATTGCCCAGGCCCGCCGCGTGCACATCGTTCGAGGCGAGCAGGAGGCGCGCGTTCTCGATGCCGCCCGTGGCCAGCACGAAGATCCTCGCGCTCACGGTCATCTTGCGTCCACTGATGGTCGACACCTGGAGCCGCGAAATGGAGGTGCCTTGCGCGTCGGCGTCGATGTTCTGGACATTCGCATACAGAAACACGCGCACCCGCGACGAACGCGAGAGCTCGTCGCGATACGCCTTGCCGAAACGCACAGGCGGGCTGAACTGCGCGACGGTATCGCGCATATCGCCGGTTGCGAGCGGGATGCGGCGCACGTCGTGGCGCCCGATCTCGCGCTCCCAGTAGGCTGGGTCGAAATTCTGCGGGCCGAGCTTCAGCAGCTCATGCGTACGCGCATAGTACGGCGCCAGTTCGTCGAGTCCGAACGGCCAGCCGCTATGCGGGATCCAGTCGCGCTTCTCGAAGTCCCACGGATCGAGCGGACGGCACCAGCCACCCCAGCAGTTGCTGCTGCCGCCGAAATAGCGGCTGCGCGAGCCGTCCGCGAAAGTATAGGGAAGCCCTACGTTGTCGCCGCGATAAAGATCGCGCGTTTCGTCATCCGGCCCGAAGCCCCCGCTTTCGAGCATGCAGGCGTCGACCCCGGCCCTCGACAATTCCCGCGCAAGCGTAATGCCGGCGACACCTCCGCCGATGATGCAGACCGTTGTTTCAATAACCGTGTTGGGTTGAACAGTGCGAGTATCGATAAACATCCCTACTCCCCATTTTCCTCATGCAGTTCTGAGTGCGTCAATCCGGCTACTCATCCAACCGGGGCTGGCAAGCAAACCACGCACGCGTCGTTACCGAAGACATCACCGGCATTGCCGCGGGCGTCGATCAAAGGGTTCGACCGACAATCCCATTGCGGCCGCCGACATTCCGGCTTGTCAACGACTGGCCTCCTCAGCGTAAATACGCTGCGGTTATCTATCTGTGCTTCAGGTCACGGAATCGAAACGGTTCCGGATAAAACGGCATGGATTGCCGCCGTACACACCTTCAGGGTCGAGCGAACGATGCACGACGGACAACGGCGTCACCACGGCCGACCGGCCGACCGTCACACCCATCTGCACGACGCATTTCGACGTGATCCAGACACCGTCCTCGATGACGATCGGCGCCACGCGCAAATCCATCGTGGTACTCATGTCGTGCGACCCTGCGCAGAGGAACGTACCCTGCGAAATGCACACATTCGATCCGATGTGGATCGGCGCCTGGTTGTAGATCCAGACGTCGACGCCGAACCAGCAGTGATTGCCCACCTCCAGATTCCACGGCGCCTTCACTCGCAATGGATGCACGAACCGGCAACCCGTACCGATCTTCGCGCCGAACAGGCGTAATAGCGCAACCCGAACCGACGAGAGAGGGAGCAGCTTGTTGTTGATCACGCAAGCCTCGACAACAAACCAGATGATCTCGATCAGGGCACCGCGCTTCGCGCGATAGTTGCCCTTTCCAGCGAGACT
Organism: Paraburkholderia sp. BL23I1N1; assembly: GCF_003610295.1. Classification (NCBI taxonomy): domain Bacteria; kingdom Pseudomonadati; phylum Pseudomonadota; class Betaproteobacteria; order Burkholderiales; family Burkholderiaceae; genus Paraburkholderia; species Paraburkholderia sp. BL23I1N1. The sequence continues at coordinate 1,255,731 of NZ_RAPV01000002.1, read as the reverse complement.
CAGATCGATGACGCGGCCTTTCTCGCCAGCGCCTTCGGCTTGCGGCACACGCCCGATTTGCGGATCGTCGGCAACGTTACCCATCAGTTTTCTCCGGACCACAAACGGGATTCAACATACCCATGCATCCTGGTTACATTATGTTTCGACTCCTTACTGAATCCGGCTTCATGGCCGTCCGGGCAAGCGTTTTGGCGGCTGCGCGCGTGCAGGTTGGCGCACGATAGCTCTATTGAGACCGCATCTCCCTGGGGCACACGATGATCATCTCGTTCCGGCATACCACCACCTCGCTGTTTCTCGCCATCGCCGCGTATGCCGCACCGGCGCTCGCGCAGAACGCAGCACCTGCGCCCGCTGCGCCGGCCCTTGCCGCGACGGCGTCGACCAGCTACAGCACGCCTGCTCCCGCAGCGCGCGCCAACCCCGGCGCGGCGCATCGCAACAGCGAAGCGCAGTTGCTCGGCGCCCCACGCGAATACGGCACACCAGGCGCGCAGCAAGGCAATACCGCCGACGCCCAGCAGGCTGCGCTGCTCGACGAACAACGCATGACCGTGTTGGGAGGACAAGGCGGTCAACCGGCAGTGGGCAAAGGCCAGCGCAACAACAAGGCGCCTGCCGCTGCCAACGGCAAGGTACGCGTAGCGGGCCAGCCAGGCGCCCCGAATGCGGCCGCTAGCCTGATGCCAGAAGGCGCGGCGAAAGCCGCGTACGCCGATCCGTACGATCCGGGCAAGCACGCTGTCTACCGGTCCCCATGGTGAGTTTGCATTCATGAAATGGCCGCGTGCCGGATCAATCCGGCGCGGCTTCCTCCGTGGTAGCCGGCTTGTGCTGCCGGGCCGCAGCGGGTGACGGCCTCGGGCTGCCGAAATACGGCGTCTCCACTTTCGCGCGCTTGCCACGTGACTCGCGAACCAGCGTCACGAGACGCTCTTCGAAAGTACCCATCGTCGACTCCGGCGAAAGCGCGAACTCCGCATAGTCGCGCGCGGCCTGGCCAAGCGCCGCGCGCCGTTCTGGATCGCTCGCCAGCATCGTGATCGCCGCGGCCAGCGCCTTGACGTTATCCGGCGGCACGACCACGCCGCGCGGCGACACGGCGTCGTAGAGACCCGTGCCGCTCCGCGCCATGGCCACCACGGCGCGCCCGCTGGCAAACATGCCGGTGAGTTTCGACGGCATCACCAGATCGGCGGCGTCGCCGCGTTGCGGCAGAACGTGGATGTCGGCGAGATTGAGCAGTTCGTTCAGCTGTTCCGCCGGTTGCAGCGGAATGAAAACGCAGTTCTTCAATCTCGCGCAGCGCTCGAGCAAACCCTCTTTCGCGGCGCCGCTGCCGCAGAAAACGAAGGTGACGTCGGCACGCGCGGCAAGCAAGGCAGCCGCATCGGCGAGCGTTTCGATACCCTGCTTCGCGCCCATGTTGCCCGAGTACAGCACCACCTTCTGGTCGACCGGAATGCCCAGCAGACCCCGGAAACTGCTCGCACGCGTCAGCGGAAAGATGCTCGACACATCGACCCAATTGGGCAGGCACACGACCCGCGCAGGCTCGACACCCTTCTGCACCACACGCGAACTCATCTGCGGCGTAATCGACGACACCGTATCGAAGCGCCTCAGCAGCATGCCTTCGAGCCAGCGTGCCATGCGGGCTGCGCGCGAACTTTTCAAAAGACCCAGATCGAACGCCGCGTCGACTTCGAAGTCCTGGATATGCACCCACGCACTCGCGCCCGCGAGACGCGCGAGCGCCAGCGTAGCGGGCGCGCACATCAGGGTCGGTGCGATCAGCATCGCCGCATCGGGACGCCATAGCACCTGCCGGGCGAGCAGCGGCAACGAGCTCACCGCGAAGCTTGTCAGATGCAGCATCCGCTTCAGGCCGTTGGGGCGCGCGGGCACCCACAGCGGCGCGCGCCAGATCGTCACGCCGTCGCGCATCTCGCGCTGATACCGCCAGGACACATAGTCCGCGGCAACGTGCCATTCCGGGTAGTAAGGCGGCGCGCACACGACGCGAACCTCATGGCCACGGCTGGCCAGAAGCACAGCCATTTCCGCCGTGTACTTCCCCACTCCCGTCAGTTCAGGCGCGTAATTGAGGCCGTAGATGAGGATCTTCATTGTGGCTGCCAGAACGAGTTATAGCTTTTTCGCATGCGCGACAGGGCCGCGCCGCGCGTCAGTCGCTCAGCATCAGCGCGCAGCCACGAGCGATATTGGCGGCGGCAGAAGGTGGATCGAATCGGCGAATCACATCCATGCACCGGCGCGCCGTGCGGCCTGCGTCGGCGAACGCCTCTATCGCCTTGAGCATGGTGCGCTGCAAGCCGGCGACGTCGCCCGCCGTGAAGGCATAGCCGCTCACGCCGTCGATCACCAGTTCCGGCACGCAACCGCAACTCTCGCTGACCACCGCCGGGCAGCCATGCGCGAGCGCCTCGTTGACAACGAGTCCCCACGGCTCGCTGTAGCTCGGCAGCACCATGCAGGTCGCACCGTAGTATTCCCGGGTGAGCGGCTCGTCCTGCAAACTGCCGGCGAAGATCACCGCGTCGCCCAGTTCGAGGTCGGCCACCTTCGCATGCAGCATGTCCGCCATCGGCCCCGTGCCGACAATGCGCAGCTTCGCCGCTGGAATACGGCGCCGCAAACCCGCGAACGCTTCGATCAACGTGCCGATGCCCTTCTCTTCCGAAAGACGGCCGACGTAGAGAAAAATTGGAGGATTGCCGGCGCGTGCCGCAACCCGCCCGACCAGCGCGCGCTCCGGCGAAAACGATCCAGGCATTGCCGCGGCCTGACACGGCACGAAGATCTTGTCGCGCTTCGCGCCGAGTGACAGCAGATACTCGCGGCTGCGCTCGCCGAAACCGAAATAGCCGTCGCAGAGCGAGAAGAACACGCGCTTCGGAATCGACGTCAGCAGCTTCTTGGGCCGGTCGCGCGCGGTCGAATCGCAGAACACCGCGCGCCGCTTGCCGGTCACGATGCACGCCGCCAGCATCGCCCAGTATTCCGGACGGTGGTAGCCCGGCAGAACGATCAGATCCGACTTGGTCCGCAACACTTCCCAGGTGAGCCGCGCGATCATCTTCATCGTCGGCACATCTTCGTAGCAACCGTCGAACAGCTTCTGCATCGGGTAGCGATGGTATGAATAATCGACGTCCGAAAAACCGACACGGTCGTGCTCGGTATCCGCGATCTGCACCATCGAGTAGCGAATCGCTCCGGATGACGAAATGTTATGCAAAGCGGAGAACACGACACCCTTGTGGCGCGACCACACGACGTTGTGGAAGATCGTGACTGACGCTGTCATTTTTATGCCACTCCTCGAATAATCGTCCCTGCGGGCGTTGCACGCTAATCTCGCGAAACGCCCACCTGTCCCCTCAATTCCGAAACCGCGCTCAACGGCCTTTCAGTGCGCGCCTAAGCCTGCATGGCGGCGGCGGTCGAGCCGGCGTGCAATTCGACGAATTCACGATACGTGGACGCGATGCCCTCTTCGAGGCCAATGGTCGCGTGCCAGCCCATTTGTGCGAGCCGCGATACGTCGAGCAGCTTGCGCGGCGTGCCGTCGGGTTTGGACGCGTCGAACACGAGTTCACCCTCGAAGCCCGCCACCTTGCAGATGCATTCGGCCAGCTCGCGAATCGACAGGTCTTCACCCACTCCGACGTTGAACAGGCCTTCTGTCACGTTATGCTCGAGCACGAAGAGCGTCGCCGCGGCGAGATCGTCGACGTGCAGAAACTCGCGGCGCGGCGTGCCCGAGCCCCACACCGTCAGGGTCGCGGAGCCGTTCACTTTCGCTTCGTGCGCCTTCCTCAGCAGCGCCGGTAAAACATGGCTGCTGTTCAGGTCGTAGTTGTCATTGGGGCCGTACAGGTTGGTCGGCATCAACGAGACGTACTGTGTGTTGTATTCACGGTTGTACGCCTCGCACAGCTTGAGGCCCGCGATCTTGGCGATCGCGTAAGCGTCGTTGGTCGGTTCGAGCGGCGAGGTCAACAGATACTCCTCGCGAATCGGCTGCGGACATTGCTTCGGATAAATGCACGACGAACCGAAAAACACCAGCCGTTCCACCCGCGCGCGGTACGCGGCATGAATCACATTGGTTTCGATCGTCAGGTTTTCATAGATGAACTCGCCCGGCTGCGACGCATTGGCCAGAATGCCGCCCACCCGCGCAGCCGCGAGCAACACCACCTCGATCTTTTCATGCTCGAAGAAGGCGTTCACGGCAGCCTGATCCGTGAGATCGAGCTCCGCCCTCGAACGCATGACGACGTTGCGGTAACCCTCGGCATTGAGCCGCCGGACCAGCGAGGAGCCGACCATGCCGCGGTGGCCCGCGACGAAGATGCGTGCTTGCTTATTCATTGTCGTTACTCGTGATGTTCCAGCGCCGTGAAACCGGCCAGCGTGACCAGCGCGTCACGTCTCGCGATCTGATAGTCGGCCCGCACCATTTCCTTGACGAGCGAGGCGAACGACGTGGTGGGTTTCCAGCCGAGCTTCGCATGGGCCTTCGACGGATCGCCCAGCAGCGTCTCGACTTCGGCAGGCCGGAAATAGCGCGGATCGACCCGCACGATCACGTCGCCGGGCGACATCTTGATCTCGCGCCCTTCCACCTTCTCAACGATGCCGACTTCATCCACGCCGATGCCTTCGAAGCGCACCGTGACACCCAGCTCAGCGGCGGCATGCTGAACGAACTCACGCACGCTGTACTGCACGCCGGTGGCGATGACGTAGTCCTCCGGCTGCTCCTGCTGCAGCATGCGCCATTGCATTTCCACGTAGTCGCGCGCGTGACCCCAGTCGCGCAACGCCGACAGATTGCCGAGATACAAGGTTTTCTGCATGCCCACCGCGATACGCGCCACGGCGCGCGTGATCTTGCGCGTGACGAAAGTCTCGCCGCGCACCGGCGATTCGTGGTTGAACAGAATCCCGTTGCAGGCATAGAGCCCATAAGCTTCGCGGTAATTGACCGTGGTCCAGTACGCAAACAGCTTGGCGACCGCATACGGGCTGCGCGGATAGAACGGCGTGGTCTCGGACTGCGGCACCTGTTGTACGAGGCCGTACAGCTCCGAGGTGGACGCCTGATAAAAGCGGGTCTTGTCCTGAAGGTCGAGAATCCGGATCGCTTCGAGAATCCGCAGGGCGCCGAGACCATCCGCATTCGCCGTGTATTCCGGCTCCTCGAAGGAGACCGCCACGTGGCTCTGCGCGGCGAGGTTGTAAATCTCGTCGGGCTCCACGCGCTGAATCACGCGCAGGATGCTGGTTGAGTCGGTCAGGTCGGCGTGATGCAGATAGAGTCGCTGGTCCGGATCGTGCGGGTCGCGATAGAGATGATCGATCCGGTCTGTGTTGAACAGGGACGACCGGCGTTTGATGCCATGCACGTCGTAATCCTTACTGAGCAGCAACTCGGCAAGATACGACCCGTCCTGTCCAGTAATGCCGGTGATCAGCGCGACCTTGCGTTTCATGAAGCTCTCCTCTCGTTGAACTTTTCGATGCCGGTGCCCCGGCATGATCGGGCGACCGGCCCCGTGACGGAGCCGCCGCCTCGCAATCCTCAGCCCTCATCCCTCATCCCTCAGCCGGCGATGCTGTCGTATCCGTAATAACCGCCTTGATAGCCGGAACCGAGGAATGCCCCTTCCTGAGGCACATCGGTGAGCAACACGCCTCTGAGCGATACGCCGCCGTTGAACAGGCGCTTGGCCGTCTCGGCGATTTCGTTCAGCGGATGGCGGCCGTGGCGCACCACCAGCAGCGTCGTGCCCGCGTACTTGCCGATCACCGTCGAGTCGGTCACGGCCAGCACCGGCGGCGTGTCGACGATCACGATGTCGTAGTGCGATTTCAACTCGTCGAGCATCGTTTCGAAGCGCTTGCTCATCAGCAATTCGGACGGATGCGAGGGCAGCGTGCCCTTGGCGAGCACGTCGAGTCCGGGCAGCACGTCGCGCTGGATCATCGACGCGAGATCGCCGCCGCTCAGCACGTCCGAGAGCCCCGGCTGATGGCCGATGCCGAAATGCGAATGGACATCGCCGCGCCGCATGTCGCCGTCGATAATCAGCACCCGCTTGTTCGCCGATGCCACCAGTGCCGCCAGATTCACCGACAGGAACGACTTGCCGGTGTCGGGACGCGAACCCGTGATCATCACGACGTTGTTCTCGGCGTGATCGAGCGACAACTGCAGCGAGGTCCGCAGATTGCGCACGCCTTCCACCGCGATGTCTTCCGGCGCCTGCTGCGCGAGCACGTGAAGCCCGCGACGGCGCAGCATGACGTTTTCCTGCAAGCGCAACTGCGTCTGGCTGCGCGGCACGATCGCGAACACCGGCACGCCGAGCACCGCTTCGAGTTCGTCCGGACGTTCCACGCCGCCGTACATCGCGCGCTTGAAGAAGGTCAGCATGATGCCGATCACCAAGCCGCCGCCAAGCGCGATCAGGATCGCCAGCACGCGCTTCGGACGCACCGGATCATCAGGCGTTTCGGCGAAGTCCACCACGCGCACGTTGCCCACCTGGCCGGCTTTCGCCACCCGCAGTTGCTGCGCGCTATTCAACAGATTGGTATAGAGCTCCGTGTCGACGTGCACGTCGCGCAACAGGCGCAATGCGGTCTGCTCGGTATCCGGCATCACGGCAACGCTGCGGTTCATGCTGGCCGCCGCGTTCTGCAAGGCGGCGATCTGCGCGTCGAGCGCAGCCACTGCCGGGTGATTCGCCGTGAAGCGCTGCGACATCTCCGCGCGTTGCTGCTGCAGATCGAGCAGCTTGGTCTTGTTGTCGACCACCTGTTGCAGCAGCAGGCGGCTTTCTTCACCGAGATCGACCGTGCCGTGCTGGTTGCGGAACTTGTTATAGCGTTGCTCGGCGTCGTCGAGTTCCTTGCGCAAGCCGGGCAGTTGCTGATCGAGGAAGGCCAGCATGTGCTCCGCTTCGGTTGAACGGCTCTCCACATCCTGACGCACGAATTCGCGCGCCATGCTGTTGACGATCGCCGCGGTCAGCGCGGGGTCGCCACCTTCGAGACTCGTGCGAATCACGCCGGACTGCAACGTGGTTTCGGCGACCACCAGGGCCTTTTGCAAGCGCTCCACCGTCCCCAGCGTCGAGGCGCGCTGCAACTCGAAACGCGAGCCGGCCGCACCGGTCAGCTTATCCACATGCAACGCGATCGGACCGTCGGCCGTGTCGGTTTCCACGGTCTCGCCGACATGGCCGGAGAGAATCGCGATACCGTTCTTGTCGCGCAGCACGTACGACCCACCCTCGCCCGCAATCAGCGTGAAGCTCGTGTCGTAGAGTTCCTGCGACGTGTCGAAACGCGACACCGCAATGCTCTCGTTACCCCATGCGTAGCCCGACAGATTGATGAACGACGGCAACTTGAAGCCCCATTGCCCGTTCACCAACCCCGCGATCATGCCGCCGATGAACGGCAAGGTGCGCGGCGCAGCCGAAATGTCGAGGTGCAGCTTCTTGACCGTTTCCTCCGTGACGAGACGCGACTTCAGCAACTCGATCTCTGCCGCCGTGGAGGGCTTGGTGTCGAACATGCCGGTGAGCGGCGGCAAGGAATCCTTGCCGTTCGCATTGGCATTAGCCGTTTTGTCCTCGACGTGGAACAGCACATCTGCGCGATACGTCGGCGGAGCGAGAAACGCGTACGCGCACCCCAGCGCGAGCGCGATCAGGGTCACCACCGCGATCGTGCGCCAACCCCTCACGATCGTGCGCAGATAGTCCGACAGATGCAGCTCGTCGGCTGCGGACACGTCGGTGTAGCGGTTTTCGAAGTTGATTGCCATTTTGTTCACCCAACAAAGCCCGGCGGTTCATGGTCACGTTGCACGCTTGTTATCGCGGTAGTTATCACGCTTGTTATCGCGCTTGTTATTTCGCAAGAACGGCACCCGTCACAGCCGCATTGATCGCCGGCAGCAGCAGGTTCAACACACGGTTGAAGCGAACCAGCCCGCCTTGACCGACGTACACGACGTCCTTCGGCTCGAGCTCGAACTGATTGGCAAGCACCATGGACACCGGCGAGGTCGCATCGAGGTGGTAGACCTGCGGCGCATCGCTTGTCGAATTGCGGATCACGAACAACTGCCGGGGCGCGGACGTGTTCGAATCGAAGCTGCCGCTATCGGAAATGGCCTGCGAAAGCGTGAGCGTTCCGTTGCGCATCGGCAGGATGGTCGCCGGCTTGTTGACTTCGCCCATCACATACACGCCGCTGTCTTCGCGCGAAGACACACGTACGATGTCGCCCGGTTGCAGGTAGATATCCGAAGGATTGCGGCCGCGCTTGATCAGATCGTCCACGTTGAGCGGATACGTCACGCCATTGCGGATCAGATCGACGCGGCTGCGGTCCGCGTTGGCGCTGAAGCCGCCGCCCTGATTGATCGCGCTCGTCAACGACATCGGGATGTCGTTGATCGACTGAGCCCCAGGTGTCCGCACTTCCCCATCCACGTAGACCTGCGCGTTCCGGAACGACGCCACCCGCACTGTCACCTCGGGCTTCTGATACACGTTGCTCAGACGCTTATGCAATTCCCGCTGGATCGATGCGACGTCTTTGCCCGCCACATGCACGTTGCCCGCGTACGGGAACTGCACGTCGCCGTTTTCGTCGATCAGAAAACCGGGCGCGGCATCCGATGTTTTCGCGTTCTGCGCAGGCTGGCCAAGCGCGGCGGCGAGTTCCGGGTGATCCCACACGACGATCTGCAGCACGTCGCCAGGACCGACCTTGTAAGCCGTCGGCTTGCCGAACAGCGCGACCGTCTGCTGCGGCAGTGCCGCGGACGTCTGCGCCGAGTTCATCTTGCGCAGCAGCGCGAGGTTGATATCGGTGATCTGTATCTGCTGTTGCTGCGACGCTTCCGTGCTGTAATCCCCACCCGTGTCCTGAATCGCGGCTGGCGTAATCATCCGTTGACCCGGTACGGCCCCGCATCCGGAAAGCAGTACAGTAGCTGTGAAAATCACGAGACTTCCCGTGCGTATACCAAGCGAGCTCATGGTGTTTCCTCCTTGTGCCAGGGACCTGTCCTCGGGGGAGGGCGTGCCCGGCGTGCTTGTTAACTACTTAGTAAGCGTTTCGATGCACCAGTCCGGCGACAATCGTCGCGCCGATAATCCGCATATCGAGCGCGAACGACCAATGCCCCAGGTAGTACAGGTCATGTTCGACGCGACGCTCCATCTTCTCGATGCGGTCGGTTTCGCCACGAAAGCCGTTGATCTGCGCCCAACCGGTAATGCCCGGCTTGATCCGATAGCGATTGATGTAGCCGGCGACCACTTTCTGATAGAGGTCGTCGTGCTCGAGTGCATGGGGACGCGGTCCAACGACCGACATGTCGCCACGCAGCACGTTGAAAAATTGCGGCAGTTCGTCGAGGCTCGTGCGGCGTAGAAATGCGCCGACTTTCGTGACGCGCGCATCGTTGCGCGTCGCCTGCCTGAGCGTGCCTTTCTCCTCGGTATGCAGTCGCATCGAGCGGAATTTGTAGATCGTGAAGACGCGGCCGTCCGCGCCTTTACGCTTCTGCTTGAAGAGAACCGGGCCGCGCGACGAGAGCTTCACCGCGATCGCAATGGCGAGCAGGATCGGCGCGAGACCAATCAACGCCGTCGCGGCGAACAGGCGGTCGAAGATTTCCTTCTTCAGCATCGAACTCGCCGAGAGCGGCGAGGCGACCAGGTTGATTGCCGGCACGCCGAGCAGATCGATCACGCCGCTACCTTCAAAGAGCGCAAGGCTGCGCACGTCCGGCATGAAGCGGATATTCACCAGGTCGCAGCGGAACTCGCCGATCAGTGAACAGATCAGCGGCTCCTCGGTGAGCGAGAGCATCAGCCAGAGTTCGTGCACGTCGTTGGTGCGGATATAGCCCGCGAGCGCGTCCACTGTGTCGAACACCGGTACGCGCGAACTGATGACAGGCGACACGTCCGGGTGCGTGTTGTAGACGGCGATGGCCCGAAAACCGGTGGTCGGCGCCGACTCGATCCGGCGGATGATGTCGTCGCACTGCGTGCCGCTGCCGACAATCGCGACCTGATGCAAATTCATCCCGGCGCCGCGAGCACGCGCCAGCACCGCGTGCGTGATCAGGCGGTAGGAGATCATCAGGCCGCCCGTCATCGCGGTCCAGTAGGAGAACCAGAGTCGCGACACGAAGTCGCTGCGATGCAGCGAATACATCAGCACCAGCGCACAGCCCTGCACCATCAGCCACGCGAGCGACACCTGGCCGGCCAGCGAGAGCTTGGAACGGCCGCGCCAGGATTCATAGACACCGAACGCCGGAAAGATCGCCAGCGCGAAGGCAGCGGAAAACATCACGAGCGCCCAATAGAATCCGGATTGGGCGAGGTAGTCGAAACGGATCTGCGACGCAACCGCCGCCCCCGCGAGCACCAACGCGACATCGAACACTCGCGCGAGTAAATCCTGAAACTTGCGCATTTTGCTTTCCTCGTTCTGGCTGTTCGTTCTTTTCCGCAAATCATCCCTGGCGCGCTGTTAGGAGCAGCGGCCGTAGTTGTCGTTGAACCTCACAATGTCGTCTTCACCGAGATAGGTGCCGGACTGGATTTCAATAATTTCGAGCGGCACCTTCCCCGGGTTCTCGAGCCGGTGACGTGTGCCGAGCGGAATGTAGGTCGATTCGTTTTCGCTGAGCAGGAACTGCTCTTCGCCGCGCGTGACGAGCGCCGTACCGCGCACGACGACCCAGTGCTCGGCCCGGTGGTGGTGCAGTTGCAGCGACAGCTTCGCGCCCGGCGTGACGACGATGCGCTTCACCTGGAAGCGTTCGCCATGGTCGATGGAATCGTAGAAACCCCAGGGGCGGCGCACCTTGCGATGCACGTCGGCCTCGGGGGCGTGCTGCGCCTTGATGCGCGACACCAGGCCCTTGACGTCCTGCACATGTGAACGGTCGACCACCAGCACGGCGTCGGCCGTTTCGACGACCACCACATTGGTCGTGCCGACACAGGCGACCAGCCGGCCTTCGGAATGCGCATAGCTCGACACCGCGCCTTCGAACGTCACGCGGCCGCGCCCGGCGTTGCCGTTGACGTCCTTCTCCATCGCGGCCCAGACGGCGTCCCAGGAACCGAGATCCGACCAGCCGGCATCGAGGCGGACCACCACGCCGGACGGATTCGCACCGGATACGCGCGGGTCTGTGCCGCGGGGTGCGGGTGCCTCGTTCGCAGCGCTGACGTCGCTCGCGTTACTTACATCGCTCTCATCAGTCAGACGCTCCATCACCGCGTAGTCGATCGAGTCCGCGGGCGAACTCAGAAATGCGTCTGCCAGCGGACGGAAATACGCGCCTTCGCTGCGGCCGTCCGCGAATGCCCGTTCGCAGGCCGCATGCATCTCGGGCTGCAGGCGTTTCAGCGTATCGAGCCACACACGTGCCCGTACGACGAAGATCCCTGCGTTCCACCAATACGTGCCCGCCGCGACGTACTGCGCGGCGATTTCCTCAGCCGGTTTCTCGACGAAGCCGTCGATCGCATGCGCGCCCTCAGTCAACGGCGCGCCGATGCGGATATAGCCGAAGCCCGTATCGGGGCGCGTGGGCGGCACGCCCAGCGTAGCGATCGAACCCTGTTCCGCGTACCGCGCCGCACGTTCCAGCGCGCCTTGCAGCGCGGGCACATCCGCGATCGAATGGTCGGCGGGCATCACGATCAGAATCGCGTCGTTGCCGTCCGCGCACGCGAGCGACGCCGCAAGCGTCAACGCCGGCGCCGTGTCGCGCCGTGCCGGCTCGACAACCAGACGCGCGTTCACGCCGTTTTCAAGAAGCTGCTCCGCAATCACGAACCGGTGTTCTTCGCCGCATACGATGATCGGCGACACGTCCACATTCCAGCCGGCGGGAAAGCCGTCCATCCGGCGCGCGGTCGCCTGCAACAGCGAGTCGGAGCCGACGACGTCGATCAGTTGCTTCGGATAGTTTTCGCGCGACACCGGCCACAGCCGCGTGCCCGAACCACCGGCAAGGATGACCGGGACGATGCGCGCGCAACGCGCACCGGTGGTCCCGGCAAGTGCGCCGTCCGGGTTCACCGACGCAGCGCTCACATCTCCCTTAATCAACATATTCGCATTCCTTATAATTCTGTTAGACAACGAACGATTTGCTGAAACACTACGTGATAGGCGCGGTCAGCCCCTCCGCGCGCGCGTTATCCCTTATCCCTATCCTCCGACCATGCGGCGGCTTTGAATCCGGAACTCAGTGGGGGAAATTCTCATCCGCTTGCGGAAGACCTTGGCAAGCCGGTCACCGTTACCCATTCCGGTGCGCCGGGCGATTTTGTCTACCGGCAATTCCGACTCGGTCAGCAGGCTGCAGGTCACCGCGAGGCGCTCATGCAACAGAAAACTCGAGGGCGTGATACCCATTTCCATCTTGAAGCGGCGCAGGAAGTTGCGCTCGCTCATCGCGGCGAACTGCGCCGCATCGGCAATCGAAATCGACTGCTGGCAGTTTTCTTGCAGCCAGCGGGCCGCCGCGCGCACTTTGTCACCGGGGCTCAAGCCGCCGTCTTCGCCAAGCAGCGGCGCGAGATTCGAGCACGAATCGGCGAGCAGTCGCTCGGCCACCGTGCGGGCGGTCGCGCTGCCGAGATCGCGCTTGATCATGGCGAGCGCGCTTCGCATCGATTCGAGCCGGTCGCCCGCATCGCCGTTCTGTTCGGCCTGGCGCGACGGCATCGACTGCGGCTCGTGGAAATCGCCACTGTCCTTGCTGTCCGGCACATAGGCGGCCTCGAGCAGCACGCGCCCTTCGGCGATCGGCCGGATCATGCCGGTATTGCGGCGAATGCGTCGTAACCAGGCAATCAGCCGCTCGTCGCCGGCTGCGGCGAACGCACCTTTGCCACCGGCGACATACAACGCGTCGAAGCCGCCGTAATGCCGCGCATCGAGTCCGTCGGTCCACACCCGCAGCGCGGATGACGAGGTCACCATGCCGCCGTCGGCCGACAGGAAGGAAACGTCATACAACGAGCCGCCCGATCCGGACGACGCCAGTTCGTTTGCAGCCTGGAATACTTCGGCAACCACGCCCGCGCCCTGCAACGAGCAGTCGTTGAACATCAGTATTGCGATGCGACGCATTCCCTTGCTCGGTGCGTGCACCCAGCGCAGCATTGCTGACTCGAGACTCGCGCAGGTCATAGTCATCCTCTCACCAAAAAACGGATAAACGGAGCTACTTTTCAACCTTGATCGCCGGCACGGAGGCATGCTCAGTGCAGTGCATCATAGCCATCCGCAATCAAGCATTTAGCCGCCATGACCGAAAGTGCAGACATGTTGGCGCTTGAATATGATGGCTGGCCAGTGATTTTCGGAACATTTTTTCCATCACTGATTTTTCATCGAATTAAATACCGATTCTGCATATGAATGAATTTACGTTTCGCGAATCTTAATGCTAATTAATGCGATTATTTGTGCGTTAGCCAACATACAATCGCTACTCGAAATGCTTGAGTTGTAATTTGATCCACCCGCCATTCCGCAGATTTGAAGTGACTTCTTTCCATCACGTCGCCGGAATGAGCGCAGCCGCCTTGCCCGCACCCGTCATTACTCTTACCAGATGCCACAGGGGCTTTCTTCTGACGATATTTTCGGTTGGCAGAGACATGAAAAGCAGTGTCCAATATAAACAACTTTCAAGAGAAAAAATTATTTAATTCGTTGTTATAGGGCCTGGCGAATATAAGCACGACGATTAATGTTTCAAACGTGAAACACAACAATAATTGAGCTTTAGCCCGTCCGGCAATAGACGGGCCAATGGCGGATTCTGTCGGATGAGAGCCGGTACGATTCCGCCATCGAATTGCGGAAATAGACTATGTGGTTTCCGCAACAGATCGCGATGCGAGGTGGGCTGAGGCGGGTCCGACCTGGTCAACTAGCACTTCGACGACGTTCTATAGTCGGAACATAGCCGTCGAACGACACGGGGAACACATGTCGAATGTACGTGAAAATCAAGCGCTGCGACCACGCGAAAGAGCCCCTGCCGCCCACGCGTTGGCGCTACACGCTGCTGCCTCGGCGGCGGCATTTATCCTGCTGGGCATGGCGGCTTCATCGTGTCGTGCGGCAGGGCCTTCAACGGGGTCGGACAGCGCGAGCAATGCCAAACTGAGCGTCGACGGAAGAAAGTGGGCACCGTGCGCGGCGGAATACGGCACCTGCCGGTTCAGCGGTACGCGTGACGTGCTGTACGGCACGCCCGAGCAACACGTCGTCAAAACGTTCTCGAACAGTGCCGAGTGCAATAACGGTGTGTTCGGCGATCCGGCACCAGGGGTAGAGAAGCGTTGCGCGGTCGCACTCACGGCGGCTGATTCGAGCGCGGCGGCAAAGGCGGCTGCGGCTGCGGCTGCGACCACAGACACCGCGCCGGAATCGGCGCCCACCGTGCCCACTGCATTAAAGGCGCCGCCCGGACAGGGCCTGCGCTGCGCCGCGCCCTCTTCACAGATGCGCGCAGCGGCAAACGGCGATCTGCTGGAAGCGGACACGCCGAGCGACGGCACGCGCCTGTTCGCAGCGGACAAACCGTTCGCTCTCGTCTTCACCACGCGACCGGCACAAAACGACACGCTCAACTGGCAAATCCGCGACAGCTGGGATGCCGTGCGCGCAAGCGGGCGCTTTCCCGTTGCAGCGGGCGCCATGCTATCAACCCTCAGTTGCGCGTCGAGCATTGCCGGCTACTTCGCCGTCTCGGCTTCGCTGGAACGCGCACACGGCCAGCTCGAATCGCGCGGCACACGTCCTGCGGGCATCGCCACCTTTGGCGTACTGCCCGACACCTCCGCGGCCTTACCCGCCGTACGCGTTCCCTACGAGGACCTGCATCGATTCGGCGGACAGGGCACCGCCTACCTTGCGCCAGGACAGCATTGCTGCGACGGCGACGGCTACCGGCCGGTCTATACGGCGCTCGGCCTTTCGTGGGCAAACGACAACCGCAACTGGTACATGGAAGAGCCTAAAAAGGCGGGCACGTTCGATCCCGCGAGCAAGCAGTTACTCCCCTACTTCCGGCGCGGCGACATCATGCGCCTGATCCAGCTCGACGGCATTCCTCAGTGGGCCAGCCCAACGGGCAAAGAGACGCACAGCTACGTGCCCACCTCGCTCGCGCAAATGAAGGACTACATGGCAAAAGTCGGCGCCGAATCCAACCGCACGCGAATGACCTACTTCCCCACACAACGCGACAACTACTATCAGGTGACATGGGAACCGGACGCCGATGGTGGACTGCCGTGGCGCGATACCGACGCGAATTTTGTCGCGATGTATAAGGCCGTCTGGGAGGGCATTCATCAGACGGACCCGCATGCCGTGGTGATGGGTGTGACGTACGCTTCGGTGCAGGCGAATGTCAGTTGGATGCGCCGTCTCGGTCCGCTCGGAATCGGCCGCTATATGGACGGTATGACGATTCACGGTTATTACGACATCGGCACGACGCCATCGCATCCCCCCGAGCGTGTAGCCGACCCGGGCAATCTCGGCACCGTGCAGGGCGCGCTGCCCGCCGCGATGCGAGCGCTGCGCCATGAGATGCATCAGTACCTGAAACCCGGCGCACCGCTGTTCGTGACCGAAACCGGTATCAGCTACGACATCGGGCAGGCCTACGGCAAAAACTACCCGGACGCGAACGTGCTGTATGCGCAAGCCGCGGTCGTGGCGCGCACGCATCTCATCCTGCTCGGCGAGGGCGCCGACATGACCTATGTGTTCTACCTCGCGGACATGCCGGACGCCGCACCAGGCTACGGGATCTTCTTCGAGCTCGATCATCCGAATGGCGCCTATGGCCCCACGCATATCAGCCCCAAACCCGCCGCGCTCGCGGTGGCGGCGATGACGCGGATCATCGACGGAACGGAGACGCTCGGGCCGCTCAAGGGAACGCCCAAAGGCGTCTACGCGTATGCATTCCGCCGGCTCGGCGACGGCAAGATCGTGACCGCGCTGTGGACACACGACAACGACGCGTGGAACGCCAAAACCGGCTTCAACGCGAGCCAAAGCGCGGATTATCGTCTGCGGGTCGACGCGCCCGGCACGTCGGGCGAAGTGACCGCGTTCGACATGATGGGCAACGCATCGAGCTTGCCCTATCGCGACGGCGTTGCGACCCTCAAGCTGTCGCCATCGCCCATCTATGTGGTCTCCGCCAACGCCGGCGTGTTCAAGGACGCGGTCACGACTCCGGAGGGTTACGTTCCTCGGTAGCTGTGCCGAGCATGGTGCGGATGTTGCATGGTGTGGCCGTGCCGGCGCCTGGATGAACACGGCTCGGTGTCGCGATGCGCCGATATTTCGGCGTGTTGTGACAGGGCCAGTCGCTGTTTGCGCACGTAGAATCCAGGCGGATGCTGCTCTGCATGCCTAACAACACGCTGGAGTCAGGAGATGAATGGCCTCGCATGGACAATGCTAGTGCTAGCTGCGGCAGTCGGGGCATTTCTCTTCGCCACGATCGGCGCGATTCTGGTCGCACTACTGCTCGCGAGTGTCTCAAATCGTCTCGCCAGGACCGATGAGCATCGTCAAGATTACTAGCTTACTGGCTTACTAGCAGCGGCTTCAGCTTCGCTTCAGGTTTCCCCACGATCACCCCTCGCTCAATTGCCGCACGGCCCATTGGAGATGACATGCTGACCGAGATCGATTTCCTCGACGTAGTGCGTCTGACGCCGCTGGTCTCAATCGATCTGATCGTCAGCGACGCCGAGGGCCGCGTGTTGATCGGCTGTCGGCGCAATCGCCCCGCGCGCGGCACCTGGTTCGTTCCTGGCGGGCGTATTCATAAGGACGAAACACTCGACGCCGCGTTCACACGCATTGCCGACGCCGAATTGGGCATAGCAAGACTGGTGCGCTCGACTGGGCGCTTCGAGGGCGTTTTCGAGCACCACTACCCCGACAATTTCGCCGCCGAGCCGGACGTGTCGACGCACTACATCGTGCTGGCGTATGCGCTGCAGTTCACCAGCACCGTCTCGGTCGGCCGGCTTGACCAGCACAGCGAATATCTCTGGCTCGCGCCCGCGGAGCTGCTCGCGCGTGCCGATGTTCACGAGAACACCAAGGCTTATTTCCGCTAGTGCTGGCGGTAGCGCGAGTGTTGAAGGTGCCGATGCCGGCATGATCGATCGCCGGCTG
Organism: Paraburkholderia sp. BL23I1N1; assembly: GCF_003610295.1. Taxonomy (NCBI): domain Bacteria; kingdom Pseudomonadati; phylum Pseudomonadota; class Betaproteobacteria; order Burkholderiales; family Burkholderiaceae; genus Paraburkholderia; species Paraburkholderia sp. BL23I1N1. The sequence goes on along the minus strand of NZ_RAPV01000002.1, from coordinate 1,238,403 downwards.
GCAAAAGTAGTGCCCACTGTGAGTTCGCCAACTTGGCGGCCCACGCCGATACAGTATGATCGAGCTAACAATCAGGGCTCGAATCAACATGCGATCATCGGCAACCAGGCTCGTTCGCGATTCATCCATTGCCTTCCTGGCGTTTCTTTTCTTCGCTCTCTTTCCCGGTCCGGCGCGCGCGGCGGATTGCGGGGCCGGTACGCTGGTCACCGTCGTCGCCCACCTCGATGACGATCTGCTTTTCGTGGACCCCGCCATCAGCGAACGGCTCGACGCCGGCTGGTGCATCACCACCGTGCATCTGATCGGCGGCGCCAACGGTGCGAATTTCGCTTACGTGCTGACCCGCGAGCGGGCTTCACGGCTCGCTTATGCGCGTATGGCGGGCGTGCCTAACGAATGGAACGAGACGAATATTCCAATTGCCGGCAAGCTCGTGCATGAGATGGTGCTGAAAGCGAAGCCGCGGGTCCGTCTGCTCGAACTCCGCCTGCCCGGCGGCGCCGTGCGCGGCGGCCGCGAACCGCTCGGTCTCCTGTGGGAGCAGCACGCCACGCTCTCCACCTATCCGATGAACGCCGACGGTTCCGTGCGTGTGCAATACGACCGGACCTCGCTATCGGCCACGCTAAAGGCGATACTCGCCGAGGCGTCGGAGATCTACACACTCAATCCGGACACGGTGCCGTTTCTCGAGCACCCCGACCATATCTACGCCGCGCGCATCACGCGCCACGTCGCCCTGACGCTGAACAAAAGCGTGCCGATCGAATACCACATCACCTATCCAACCGGCGACTGGCCCGGCAACGTGCCGGCGGCTGAAGTTCAGCGCAAGCGCGACATTGTCGCCAGCTATTTCTCTGTGGACGGCAGCGAGTATTCGCACGTATTCGGCGAGTTTCAATGGAATGGCAATTGGGTCGCGCGCCGCTATGCATTCGCCGATCGTAGCGATCGCCACGTCGCGGATTTCCAGTCGCATCCCATCCAGCTATTCAATGCGGCGGCGACCCGTTGCCTGACCGCTGCGGGCAGCGGCCAGGCGCCGACGCTTGCCGCGTGCACGGGCTCGACGGCCCAGCAATGGCGCTGGGATCCGCTGACCGTGTATCCCGGCAACACGCGCAACGCCGCGCTCGTCAGCGTCGCGACTTCACAATGCATCGCCGAACGCGACGGCTATCTGATCTCCGAGACCTGCGATCAATGGGACATGGCGCAGCGCTGGACACCGTGGGACTTCGGCCTCGTCTATACGCCGCTGCGGCACTGTCTCGGCGAAAACGACGGCAAGCTCACCATGCGCGGCTGCACCCTCCTCACCACACGTTTCCGTTGGGCGACCACGCAACACACCCAGGCAACCGATCTGCGGCTCGCTACCGCGATGGTTGGCGACATTGCCGGCACGGGCGACCAGGCCGCTGTCTATGTGCAGCGACAGCACGGCGGGCCCGGATTCAACGTGTATGCGGCGTCGCTCGTCAAAGCGTCGCCGCCCGCGCTTTGGTACGCGAGCACCGTTCCGTTCGATCCCGTCGCCACGGCGCCAAGTTGCTCGGATGACACGTTGTGCTTCGACAGCGCGCGCTTTCTGCTCGGCGACTTCGATGGCGATGGCAAAGCGGACGTGATGGTGATCACCGCCCGCCACGGCGGCACGGCGTTCTGGTTGCTTCGCAGTACAGGCGATCGCTTGGAGGCCCCACGTCTCTGGCTCCAGACCGGCAATGCGTTCAGACCCGATCTGACGCAGCAATATGTGGCGGCGGATTTCAGCGGAACGGGACGTGCCGGCGTGCTGATCGCACAAAAACGGACCGATAGCGGGCTCGACCTCTGGCTGGCGTCTTCCACGGGCTCAACCGGCGCGGCGCCGATACTCATGGCACAGGCCAAAACCCTGGAGCGAAGCGCCAATCTTCTGCCGGTCCGGGTTTCAGGATCACGCGCGTCACTGGTCGCGGTGGAGGGTGCGGACGGTCGGGTCGCGCTCACGCAAATCGTCAACGACGGCGCACGCATGACCGTCGGCGAACGCAGACAATTGCCGGCGAATTTCCTGCCCGATTTCGTCAAGGTGACGGTCGGGGCCGTGCGCGGCAAAGCGAGCAATACGCTGATTCTTCTGACGCCACATTTCGATGGGACAACTGAGGACGCGGTCATCGATGTTGCCACGCTCGACACGGCGGACGCGCGGAGTACGCCGGTCCAGGCAGCGACGTTGCGCGGCATGTCGTGGGCGGATGTCTTTCCGCTTTTCGTGCGCGACAAGCGCAATGCGGCGCTCGTGCTTTACCGGAGAGTCGACGCGACGCTCGGCGATTTCTATTTCACCGGCGGCGCACCGGCGCTGACGCGCTACCCGGTAGGCGACGGCTTTGCGCTGGGCGCAGCCCAGGATCTCGGTGAATTGCCGGGACTATTCTCGGAGACGGTGCGCATCGACCGATTGGCGCAGTAGCGCGAGCCTCTCGATCCGGCGCGGTTCAGGCCGACACCTGCAGCGTCCGGACGAACTGCCGCGCGATCGTCATGTAGCGATCCGCGGTGTCATGCAACGTGTATCCCGCCAGTTGCCGGTTCGCGCGCGGCATGTCGAGCGCACGGAGCAAGGCGCGGCTGTAGGCCTCAGGATCGGCTGTATCCACGAGACTGACGCCGGCAAATCCACTGGCAAAGCCGAACGACGGAATCCGGCTCGCCACGACAGGAATGCCCGAGGCAAGCGCCTCCAGAAAACCGATGCTCTGCGCTTCGAACTGCGAAGGCATGGCGAAAACACGCGAGGCGCGCAGGATCGCGGCGACATCCGAGCGCGGCCCGCATACCGTCACGCGGCTTTCCAACCCGAGTTGATGAACGAGCGACACGACCGCCTCGTGATAAGCGACTTCTTCGACGACACCACACAGCAGCAGGCGCGCCTCGGGCTCGCTCTGCACCACACGCTCGAACGCGCGGATCGTGTGCAACTGGCTCTTGCCTTCTATATAGCGGCCTAGCTGAACGATCTGCTTCGCAGGCACGGCCATATCCGGTACCGATGCGCCGCTGTCCTGCGCAAACAGCGATGCATCCACGCCGTTCGGGATCACGACCATCGCCGGATGTTTGCCGATCTCTCTCAGGTAGTCGTCGATATTTTGCTGCGACACACCGATGATCGCCCTCGCCCGTCGTGACAGCAGGCGCTCGGCCTGCTTGAGCGCGCCGTTCTCGAAGTCGTTCACGCCGGAGTGCATCACCCAGGCAATCGGCGTATGCACGGGCAGAAGACGCACATAGAGTGCGGCGAGCGTGGCGTGAGCCACGATGAAGTCGGGACGGAACTCACGCACCACCCGATACAGGTGCAGCAGTTTTCCCACCCGGCCGTGGTGGATGGTCGGGAACAGACAGGTGACGCCCGCGGCCTCGAGCTCCGCGCGAATTGCAACGAAATCGTCCTGCTGTGGAAGCAGCGACGCCATGCAGACCTCATGGCCATCGCGCTGATGATGAATGGCGAGCCCCTTGACCAGTACTTCCGCCCCGGATAGTCGCGGTGCGTGAACCAACTGAAGAATTCTCACGATTTATCTCTCTGGATAACCGCCCTTTTTGCGCAGCGGATGGACATGCCGACCAGCAAGTACCGGTCCCTAAAAAAACGACATCCCATCATTGATTATCTGACGCGCCCCTTTTTTCAGAACGCGGTCTCGTCTTTCACAAAACAGCGACAGGTCCGCCGCGAAGTCACGGTCGCGAAGAAACGTTACACCGAAGGCCCAGCACTTTTCCGCCATCTCCAAGGCTCCTTCGGCTATGGAATGAGCGCTATCGCCCATTGCACCGCGGTTTACGCCAATTCTCATCGTTGGTTATCCGTTTCAAATCTTTTCGACCCCACTTTTGTCTGGCGGATAAAGACGAGTCTCGCCATCCGTATTTTTTGATGCGATCAAAGCAATTAGTACTGCACTATTGTTCATATGTAACGACTCGTTACTTCTTTTAAGCATACTAATGCGTATTGTTGCGGTCGATTCGCCTTATCAAAAGCCACTCTTTCTTACAGGACAGTAAAAAGTTCATTGAGCAGCGCCATGAACTCGAGCACTGTGATGTGAACTGCGTTGTTCCTCAAGACATTGGTTGTTTTCGTCGCACCTTCCCTGGTCGTCCGATTCCGCCAAATCCGCCATGACGAGCGGCACGGATTCGTACGACATTAATTTCTGTTCACTCCGTCTCCCGACGCGCGTTGCGCGAAGAGGTGAATGAACGTTCTGCTCATGCATTGGTAGAGATTGATGAAATCGCAACTCCTTCTACTCTCGACACTTTCTTTGGCGCTAGCCGGTTGCGGCGGCGGCGGTGGCAGCTCCACCAGCAGCGCGGCAACCCAGGCCAACGGCACCGCCAGCCCATCCAGCTCGTCTGCCTCGACCGCGGCAGGCAACAGCAGCACCGGCGGCACCGCCACGGTGAATGGCGCGGGCAACGTCGTCGCGGCACTGAGCTGCGCGTCGCCGGCCATCTCGGCAGGCTCCGGCAGCGCCACCCTTTCCGCCGACACGCCGAGCGCTGACGGCACACGCATCTTCGCCGCAGGCAGCACGTTCCAGCTCGCCTTCAGCACCAATGTGCCGAACGCCGACACGTTGAACTGGGCCGTCACGGACACCGTCGGCCGCGTTGCGGCGAGCGGCAGCACCGCCGTGCCGAGCGGTTCGAAAACCATCACGCTCAACTGCACCTCGACGCTCGCGGGCTATTTCGCGGCGTCCGGCACGCTCGCGCAGAACGGCGGCCAGTTGCCGCAAGCCGGCACGCGTCCGGTTGGGATCGCCACCTTCGGTGTGTTGCCGAACCTGTCTGGCGTCGTACCTGCGGTCACCTACGCACGTCAGGAACAGCATCGCTTCGGCATGCAAGGCGCGAACGACAACGGCCCCCTGCTCGCCGCCCTCGGCATTTCGTCGACGATCGACGACCGCCAGATGTCGACGATGGAGCCGAACGGAGCGAACACGTTCATTCCTTCGGCCAGCAATCTCGATCCGTTCTACAAGACCGGCAACGTGATGCGCCTGATCCGTCTCGACGGCATTCCCGCGTGGGCGAGCAGCACCGGTGCGTTCCAGGACGACACGAGCGTGCCGACCAATCTTTCGTATTACCAGAGCTACATGAGCCGCGTGGGCACGGAATCGAATGCGATTCGCGCGGCGTATTTCCCGACCCAGTCGGCGAACTACTATCAGGTGACGTGGGAGCCCAACCAGTTCTGGAGCGACACCGACGCCAACTTCATCGCGCTGTATCAGTCCGTCTATCAAGGCATTCACTCGACTGATCCGAGCGCGGTGGTAATGGGCCCGACCGATGCGTTCCCGAGCCTGACCACGACACGCCTGAAGCGTCTCGCGCCGCTCGGCTTCGGCCAGTACATCGACGCTGTCGCCACGCACGGTTACTACGACGCGGGCACCTCGCCGTCGCACCCGCCGGAGCGTTACGACGCCGACCCGTCGACCGCCGAAGGTTCCCTGCGCGGCCAGATGCGCGATCTGCGCGCGGAAATGGCCAAGGATTACCGTTCGGGCATGAAGCTGTTCTCGACGGAAGCCGGCATCAGCTACGACCTCGGCACCTCGTACGGCCCGAACTATCCGACCGCGAACGTGCTGTATGCACAAGCGGCGGTTGCCGCGCGCATGCACATCATTACGCTGGGCGAAGGCGCGGATCAGACCTACGTGTTCTACGGCGCGGACTATCCGGGTGAAGTCGGCTATGGCACGTTCTTCGATCTGAACGACGCACAAGGTGCATTCGGCGCATCGAACATCAGCCCGAAACCGGTCGCGATGGCCATCAGCGCCATGACGCATACGCTCGACGGCACCCATACGCTCGGTCCGGTGAACGGCACGCCGACCGGTGTCTATGCCTATGCGTTCCAGCAGGTGGGCAACGGCGCGGTGATCACCGCCTTGTGGGCACACAACAACAATGTGTGGAGCGCAAGCGCCGGGTTCAGCTCGAGCTACAGCGTGCCGTACACCCTCACGGTGGACGCACCGGGCACGAGCGGCACCGTGAAGGTCGTCGACATGATGGGCAATGCGTCGAGCGCGAATTACAGCAATGGCACGCTGACGCTCAACCTGACCGAATCGCCGGTGTATGTGGTGTCGAACAACGCGTCAGTTGCGAAGAGCAATTCGACGGTTCCGGTGGGGTATGCGGGTATTTGACCGACGACCGACACATCATGCGGCAGATGTAAAAACGTCAGCCGGCTTCAGAGCCGGCTGACGTTATTTTATTCAGACATGAACGGAATGGCGGCAACGAGCCGCACATTCGCAGAGACTCACCCCTCCCCCAACTGCCCCTCCATCCCGCTAAGCTCCTGCTCACGCTCCTTCGACACCTTTCCAATCGGCGGCCCCGCAAAGCTCTTGCGCACGCCCGCGCCGTACCAGATCGCCAGCAACACCGCGAGCAATCCAACGATCACATACACCACTTTCTGATTCGGCGGCTGCATGCCGACATAGGCGAGCACGAGTGCGCCAAACACCGCCGCCACCGCGAACGGCTTCGACAGCATGCCTAACTGGAACGGGCCCTTCTCTTTCCAGGTACGACCCTCGGCAAAAATCCCGGCCGCAATCGGCATGCCGTACGAAATGAACAGGAACACCGCGCTACCCGCGCTCAGCACCGTGAAGGCATCGCCGTACAACGTCACCACGATCGCCAGCACCGCCGAGGTCCAGATCGCGGCGCCCGGCGTGCGGTGTGCCGCATTCACTTTGCGCAGCCACTTCGAGCCGGGCAAGCCGCCGTCGCGGGCAAACGCGAACATCATGCGCGAGGTCGACGTGACCGCTGCGAGACCGCAGACGTAGTTGATGAAGAACATCAGCAACTCGATCAGGATGCGCAGCGGTCCCGGAATCGGCGCGAGAATCGCTTCGAAGAATCCGGTGCCCTGCTTCACCCCTGCGCCAATGTCCGGCATCACCAGCACGAACGCGCACACCATCACATAGCCGAAGGTGGTCGACCAGAATACGGAGCCGACAATGCCGCGCGGCACATTGCGCGCCGCCTGATGCGTCTCTTCCGATGTATGCGCGGAAGCGTCGAAGCCCGTGATCGTATAAGCGGTCAGCAACAGACCGGACAGAAACGCCATCGCGATCGTCTGCTTGGGCCACGCGCCGCCATCGACACCGGTGAAGTTGGTGAACGTATAGAGCCGCGACAGATCGATCTTGACCGGCGAATACACCAGCAGCGAAACCACCAGCATGATCGTCACCACAAAGATCAGGTATCCCGACAAATCCGTAATCTTGCTGGTAATGCGAATGCCACGATGATTCAGGAACGCTTGCGACGCGGTGATCGCGCTCAGAAAGAGCGTCTGCTGCCACCAGCCGAGCGAATCGGGACTCACACCGAACATCGGCGCGATCAGTGTGCGAAAGAACGGATCATAGGTGCCGTAATTGATCGCGGCGACGACGAACACGAGACCGAGCAGGTTCAGCCACGCGGTGAGCCAGCCCCACATTTTGCCGCCGAGAATCGAACTCCAGTGATAGAGACCGCCGGCCGTCGGATACGACGAGGCGATCTGCGCCATCGCCGCCGCCACGACCAGCGCGAACAGCGAGCCGAGCGGCCAGCCGAGTCCGATCGATGCCCCGCCCGCCGCCGACAAGCCCATCTGGAACGACGTGATGCCGCCCGATAGAATGCAGATCAGCGAGAACGACACCGCGAAGTTCGAGAACGCCCCCATGCGCCGGGACAGTTCCTGCGCGTAGCCCATCTTGTGCAACAGCTTGACGTCGTTATCGGCGGACTCCGCCGACGGCACGGCCGTGTTGATGTCCATGACGCGATCCTTTGAACAGGGTTATGACGAATCGGCTAAGCCGATAGTGGGGCGTGAACTCGCGACGAAGGACCGGCTCACGCGGCCGTAAAGCAGTTATCCACGTACAGGTGCGCGCCGTTGACGAAACTGGCGTCGTCGCTGGCGAGAAAGAGCGCGGCGCGCGCGACTTCTTCCGGCGCGCACAGACGGCCCTGCTGCACCGACAGCGCCGCCTCGCTTGCATCAAAACCATACTTGGCGAGCGCGCTGATTTCGCGCCGCCCGTGCGGCGTATCGATGAAGCCGGGGCACACGGCATTGCAGCGAATGCCACGGTCGCGATACTCGACGGCAATCGACCGCGCGAACATGGCGCACGCGCCTTTGGTCGTGCAGTACAGCACTTCGAGCGGCGTGGCCGCCACCGACGAAATCGACGCCGTGCACACGATCGACCCACCGCCCGCGGCGAGCATGTGCGGCAGCACCGCGCGCGTCATCATGAACATGCTTTTTACGTTGACGTTCATGAGCCAGTCGTAGTCTTCGTCGGTGGTATCGATGAACGGCTTCACGACGATGCTGCCGGCGTGGTTGAACAGCACGTCGATACGTCCAAAGCGCGCCATGATGTTCGCCACGGCGGCGTCCACCGGTGCGCGCTTCGACACATCGGCGGCAAACAGTTCGGCCGTGCCGCCTGCCGCGCGAATGCGCGTCACGACTTCCTCGCCCGCGTCGGTATTGATATCGACCACGGCGACCTGCGCGCCTTCCTGCGCGAATAGCAGCGACGCCGCGCCGCCCGCGCCGGTTGCACCGCCTGACACGATTGCGGTCTTGCCTTCCAGCCTGCCTGCCGATCTGCTCATGCGCGACTCCCGTTCCATGTCTGATGCATTGCATTGCGCTACGTTGTGCACAAAGTAGGGGCGGCAAAAAAACGGCGACTATCCAAAATTGGCAAAAAGTAAAAATCCCGTAAAAATCCGACTTGCTGACAAATGCATTACACGCACAGTTTCGAGCGTGCCGGCGCGAGCGCGAACGGCCTGAGCCACGGGTGCGGCGCGATTTTTTTTTCGCATACACTGATTGGCACGAGGCTTTCGGGGAGCGCCACCAGAATCGGGAGAAGCTATGCAGCCGGTCAATCAGACAAGCGCCGTCGAGATTCACTGTTGCCGGAACATTGACGAGCAGGCGATGTTGCTCGACGCGTGGAATCAGAGCTATTGCCAGATTTCGCGCGGCGCCTTCGACGGCTCGGTGAGTTCGTTCGCCGCGGGCGGCGTGCGGGTGTTGGTGGAACGCCTGAACCGCACGGTCTATCAACGCGGTCAGGTGGCACGATCAAAGCTGGCCGTGGGCATTCCATTTCAACTGGAAGGGCATGCACTGCTGTGCGGACAGACGAGCCATCGTGACGGTCTGCACGTGTTTTCCGGCGATGGCGGGTTCGAGTTCTTATCGCCCGACAAGCACGTCGTGGTGAATCTGGAGATTGAGCCTGGCGCGATCGACGATGACCTGGTGCGATCGCAACTCGATGAAATTACGCCGCTGCTGGGCGCGAAGCCTGGCGTATTGAACATCGATCCTGTGAGGTTGCAGGGCTTTCGCGAAGTGCTCAAGCAGTTACTCGACGCGGTGGCTGCGACGCCGACTTTGCTCGATGACGTGGGGGTGGCGGCGTCGTTCGAGAAATCGGTGATATTCGGTCTTGCCGAGGCATTTCAGAGCAGGCAGGATGCGGACCCGCACGGGAATGTCGAAGCGCGTACCGCGCGGAACTGGCAACTCGTGCGTGGCGTTCGCGAGGTTGTGGAAGAGTCGCCGGATTGTCCGCTGTCAGTGGCGGAGTTATGTGCGCGGTTTCGCGCGAGTCGGCGAACGTTGCAGTATGCGTTTGAGGACTCCCTCGGGGTGAATCCGTCGGCTTATATGCGTGCGGTCCGGCTTGATCATGTGCGACGTGAATTGCAAAGTGCCGGGTCGGTTACCGAGGTCGCTACGCGGTGGGGGTTTTGGCATTTCGGGAATTTCTCGAATGAGTATCGCGGGCAGTTTGGGGAGTTGCCGTCGGAGACCTGGCGGAGGGGGAAGGGGCGGTAAGGTTAGGTTTTTGGGGTTTTGCCTGCGCGGCGCTTTGGTTGTCTGTGTTTTTATGGTGTTGGGCTTTTCTTGATCTGGAATCTTTGGGCTTTTCTTGATTTGTTAGTGGTTCGTTAGCGTCTGGCAGCCTGCGGGGTTGGCCTTTCCTTGTTTTGTTAGTGGTTTATTAGCGTTGCCCCGCACAGGGGCAACGCTAATAAACCACTAACAAAACACTAACAAAGCAAGGAAAGGCCAACACCACAAGCACACAGGCAAACAACAATCCCCCCATAAACACAAAAATCAGCGCACACTACTGCACTGCTCCCTTTCGGAGCGATAAAAGCCAACTGGGGAGCCCATCATGGCCAAGGGTCAAATGCGCAGTAACCGCGAAGTGAAAAAACCGAAGCAGGACAAAAAACCAAAACCGGCCACTTCACCCTCTGGCGCGCCGCCGATCCGCGTAGCGCCGAGCGGATCGACGACACAGAAGAAAAACTAACAAAGCCCTAAACGAGCAAACCCGCCCCGCCAGGCGGGCCTCACCCCCGTCCAGCCACTACTTCGAAATATCCTCCAACGCGACATCCCGCGTCTTCGGCCCAAGCGTCCCGATCGCCAGCATGACGATCACCATCGCGCCCGAAATAAACACGAACACCCCGTTCACGCCAAAGCGGCTCAAACACCCCGCAATCACAAACGCGGAAAACATCGCCGAAATCCGGCTCCACGAATAAACAAATCCCACCGCCCTCGCCCGAATACTCGTCGGAAACAGCTCGGCCTGATATGCGTGGTAGCTATACGAAATGATGTTGCCCGCCAGCACAAGGCACACACCCAAACTCACGAGCAACACCGTCTCCCGCGCCTGGCTGAACAGTAACCCGCACACCACATTCACCGCCGCCATGCAGATAATCACCGTCTTACGCTCGAAGCGGTCGGCAATCAGCATTCCCAGCAACGGCCCAAGCGGCGCAGCAATTGCAATGATGCTCGCGTACATCAAACTCGTCGTGACCGTTATGCCCTGTTTGATCAGCAACGTCGGAATCCAGTTCGCGAAGCCGTAATAACCCATCGTCTGGAACACGTGAAAAATGATCAGCATCAGCGTGCGTCTGCGATACGGCGGCACCAGCAGATCGCGAAACGCCGCGCGCGCACGCACCGGTTCGGGCAAGGCCGGCTCCGGCAAGGGGCGTCCATATTCCCGTTCGACGCGCGCTTCGAGTCGCGTCATCACCGCGTCGGCTTCCTCGATACGGCCTTTCTGCGCGAGCCAGCGTGGGCTCTCCGGCAAACGCAGACGAATCCACCACACCACAATTGCACCCACTACACCGGTCAGCACGACCAGACGCCAGCCGTCGAGACCGAAGTAACGGTGCGGCACCAGCAAGTACGATAGAAACGCAACGATCGGCACCGCGCAGAATCCGACCGCCTGCGAAAACGCCGACGCGCGGCCGCGCACATGCTTCGGCACGAGCTCGGAGATGTACGTTCCGATCGTCACGATCTCCACGCCAATGCCGATCCCCGCGATGAAGCGCCAGAGATTGAGCCCAAGCGCCGTGTCCTGGAACGCCATGATGACGTTGGCCGCCGTGTACCACAGCAGCGACCATGTGAAGATCGCACGCCGCCCGAAACGGTCGGCGAGAAATCCGCATGCTGCCGTGCCGATAAACAGCCCTGCGAATAACGCCGCGATGAAACTCGCCACGCCGCTGGTGCCGAACAAGCCATGCGTCGTCGCGGTGAGGATGCCGCTGCGCACGAGGCCCGGCGCGATGTAGCCGGAAAACATCAGGTCGTACAGTTCGAAGAAGAGGCCGAGGCTCAATAGCATCACCAGTTGCCAGATCGAACGCGTGGCAGGCAAACGGTCGAGGCGCGCGGAAATGCGCGCACCATCCAGCGCGATCTCTTCAGCGCGGCCACCCGCCGACGCGCCTGCGCCTGAGGGCAAACCACCGAGCGCGCCGGCATCGCCCACCGCTGTCGCATACATCGATTGATTCGACGATTTCATCGTCTGTCTCCATGAATTCCGGTCTGACGCCGGATGAGATTGTTTGACTACGCTCGACGCGTCGAACACCCACAAGCAAGGTCGCTACGCCCAAGCGTTCGCGCGGGATGCCTCACGGGTCCGTTGTGCCCTGACAGCTTTGCGTGACGCCTCATGAGTCAGTACGCTTACGCAGCTTCTCGCGGCACGCTCGCCACATCGCCGCCCAACGCCGTGATCTGCGCTTCGTCGTAGCCCAGACCGCGCAGCACATCGGTAGTGTGCTCACCGATCTTTGCGATCGGCTGACGCGGTTGCAGACGCGCACCGTCCATCGAAATCGGCAGCAAGGGCATCGCGGTTTCGCTTCCGTCGTCGAGCGTCAATCGCGCAAGGCCTCCGCTCTCGTTCAGATGCGGATCGTCGAACAGGTCCTCGGGTTTCGTGATCGACGCGAAGGGAATGTGGTCGCGTTCGAACAGCGGCGCGAGCGCCGCGCCTTCGAAACGGCTCAAGGTTTCGCCAAGCGTCTGCAGCAACCACTCGCGCGCCAGCACGCGGTCGTTGTTGGTCGCGAGGCGCGGATCGGCCAGCAGGTCGGCGCGGCCGAGAATCGCGCACAGCGCGCGCCATTGTCCGTCGCCGGTCGCGGCGATAAACATCTGTTCGTCGTTGGCAAGCCGGAATACGTCGTAGACGGCCCATGCGCTGATGCGCTCGGGCATCGGCGCAGCAGGCACGCCGGTCGCGGCGAACTGCTGCATATGCTGCGCGGAAAGCAGCACGCAGTTTTCGAACAGCGCGCTCTGCACTTCCTTGCCGCGTCCGCTCGTATGCCGTTCGTGCAACGCGGCAAGCACGCCGATCGCGCCGAACATGCCGCCCATGATGTCGTTGACGGAACTGCCCGCACGCAACGGACGGCCCACCGGTCCGGTCATGTAAGCGAGGCCAGCCATCATCTGCACGACTTCGTCCAGAGCGAGACGGTGTTCGTACGGACCGTTCAGAAAGCCTTTGTGCGAGACGTAGATCAGCCTGGGATTGCGTTCGCGCAGCGACGCGTAATCGAGACCCAGGCTCGCCATGCGGCCCGGCTTGAAGTTCTCGACGAATACATCCGCGGTATCGACCAGCTTGTGCAGCGCGGCCAGTCCTGCTTCGCTATCGAGGTCGAGTGCGACACTCTTCTTGTTGCGATTGAAGGTGCGGAAAAAGCCTGCACCGGTGCCGAGCAAACGGCGCGTACCGTCGCCGCGCGGTGGCTCGACCTTGATGACTTCGGCGCCGAGGTCGCCAAGAATCATCCCGCATGTCGGCCCCATCACCATATGCGATAGCTCGACTACGCGAATCCCCGCGAGCGGCAACGCACCCGCTTGCTCCGCCGAAGCAGCAGGTGCGGAGGAAGCCGAAGAGGCAGACGTAGAAGCAAATGAAGTCATTGCAGCACCTGTGATTCGGAAGGGTCAATACGTTGACGTTGATGTTGAGCGGAGGCACCGAACTGCTTCGGCAAACCGGCCCGCGCCAGATAGCCGTACAGCGGTTCGCCGGGCAGCGCCTCAGCGAGCACGTCGCGCGACGCGATGAGCCTGGCGAGGTCGATGCCGGTGTCGTAGCCCATGCTGTCGAGCATGAATACGAGGTCTTCGGTGTTCACGTTGCCGGTCGCCCCCGGCGCATGCGGACAGCCGCCGAGGCCGGCCAGCGAGGCGTCGAATTCACGGATGCCGTGCTGCAGCGCGATCAACGTATTCGCGAGACCAAGGCCACGCGTGTCGTGGAAATGAAGCGAGCGCAGCTTGTTGCCCGCGACCTCTCGCACCAGGTCGATAATTTCGCCGACCTGGCGCGGCGTCGCTTCACCGGTGGTGTCGCCGAGCGCGATGACATCGGCGCCCGCCTGCAACGCGGCGCGCGCAATCGCGGCAATATCGGCATAAGGCACCGCGCCTTGCAGTGTGCAACCGAACACCGTCGACAATCCGGCGATCAATTCGACGCGCCGCGTGCCAGCACTAGCGCTTTCACCAGCCGCGTCATCGATCAGCTCGCGCATCGCGGCAAACGACTCGATCATCTCGGCAGGCGTCTTGCGAACATTGGCGAAGCTATGCGCCGTGCTCACCGAAATCGGCGCGACGATCCGATGCACGCCGCACTCGAGCGCACGTTGCGCGCCCCTCAGATTCGGCACCAACGCCGTCACGATCAGATCGTCGTAAGTGAGCGCGTGGGCGATCACTTCGTCGGCATCCGCCATTTGCGGCAGCAGCTTTGCCGGCACGAACGACGCGACTTCCATATGCCGCACGCCGGCGGCATAAGCGGTGTCGATCCAGCGCCGTTTGAACTCGGTGGGCATCGTGCGCGCGATGCTTTGCAAGCCGTCGCGCATGCCGACTTCGGTCACGACAACGCGTTCCTGGGTGTCGCTCATGGTCTTGAATCCCGGTCTTGAACTGTGCGTGGAAAGCAGGGGGAGAAGCAGCTGGGTGACAGCGTGCCCGCCAGTGAGCGCACGGCAAAGTCTGCGTTGACGACGCACTCCATCGCCGCTCGCGATGGCGGCGAAGGCAAGCAGGACGGGCGTGCGCCGTCGCAAAGGGGAAACCCTTAAGGGCTTTTCAGGGGCAGCCGGCGCTCAGGTCGAGCGCAGCAAGTGGTCGAGCAGATGCGCTGCCGTCAGCGTCAGCGCCTTACGATCGCGCATGCAGATCACGAAGCGCCGCTCTGCCCACGCCTCGCGCAACGGCACGGCGACGATGCCGTATTCGTCCGCTGCATGCTTTGGCAGCGCCTCGCTCGGCAGGATCGCCACGGCAAGGCCCGCCTGGATAAAACGAAAGGCGGCGTCGAAGGTCGAGACATAGGTTCGATAGTTGAGCTCGCTGCCTTTTTCGACCGCAATGCGCTGCATCAGCGCGTTCACCGACGCGTTCGATGCGAGCCCAAGATGGTCGAACGCCAGGGTCTGCTCAAAGCCGACGGCGGCCTCACCGGCCAGCGGATGATCCCGCGGAACGATCAGCGCGAGATGGTCCGCGCGATACTGCAATACATCGAGACTGCCCATCGGCACCACATCGCGGCAAATGCCGAGGTCGGCCACACCCTCTTCGAGACCGCGCACGATCTCGGCGCTGACGCGCTCTTCGACGTCGACACGAATCTGCGCATTGGCCTTCAGAAACACCGACAGCGCCTCGGGCAGAAACTCGACCATCGACGACACGTTCGCCAGCACCCGCACATGGCCGCGTGCGCCGGCCGCGTATTCGCTGAGTTCCGCCTGCAGCCGTTCGTGGCCGCGCATGATGAGCCGCGCGTGCTTGAGCAACGCCTCGCCGGCGGCGGTCGCGCGCACGCCGCGCTGGCTGCGCGAGAGCAGCGCGACGTCGACCAGCGCTTCCAGATCCGCGAGCCGCTTGCTGACCGCGGAAGGCGCGATGAACTCGCGCTCGGCCGCACGCGCGATCGTGCCTTCCTCGCAGACGGCGATGAACAAGCGCAATGTCACCTGATCGATTTGCCACATGAACGGGCGTGCCCACGGTGTTTGAAGTGAGAAAATTATGCCCGAGGAAGGCGCTGGCCGAGTCCATTCCAGGGTATCCACGGCCAGCGCACCGGTTTGCGCCGTCAATCGCATGCGAAGTTGAGAATGCGGATCGTGTGTCAAACTGCGCAGATTAACGCGGTGCGGCCCCGCGACCGCCGATCGCGTACAGAACAACCCATAAAGGATTTCCCATGTCCACCGCCAGTCTCTTCGTCACCTCCGCCGGTGTCGGCCTCGCGATTGCCGCACCGGTCGGCCCGATGGGCATGTTGTGCATTCGCCGCACGCTGACGGGCGGTCCGCGCGCGGGGCTCGCAATCGGCTTCGGCATTGCGACCGGCGATGCGGTTTATGGCCTGATCGCGGCACTCGGCCTGGTCGGCATTTCGCAGTTCATGCTCGCCTACGACCGGCCCTTGCATCTGCTCGCCGGTCTGTTCCTGCTGTATCTCGGCGTGCGTACCTTGCTGCAGAAAGCGCCCGCCGACGCTAACGGGAACGGGAACGGGAACGGCAATGGCAGCAGCGACGCCAATGGCAAGCTCGCGCAGGTGGGCCGCGCGGGCGCGCTGCGCGCGTACGCGAGTTCGTTGCTGCTTACGCTGACCAACCCGCAAACCGTCATCATGTTCGCCGCGCTGTTCACGACGCTCGCGCCGCGTGGGGCGTTTTCGTCGAGCATCGCATTGACCACGGTCGGTGGCGTGTTTTGCGGCTCGATCGCGTGGTGGTGTTTCCTCGTGACCGTGGTGTCGCTCGCGCGTCATGCGATCGGCAGCAAGTTGCGCGTGGCGATCGACCGGGTCGTCGGAATCACGCTGGCGGCGTTCGGTATCGTCGAGATTCGCCGCGCGCTTTGAACGAGGTTTAGCGGCGCCGCGCGGGCGGCGCTCAAAGCCGCCGCGCCGCGCTTAGTACGCAAGCGCGGCAGTTTTGCGACAATAGCGGTTTTCGCCGCGCCGCCGCGGGCCTGTCGCCAACGTTCGCTCATGCTCGAAGGCAGGTGCGCACCGGCCTTGCCTCCCCGAACCCATCCAACCCACCCGACCGTCAGCGGTCTGCTCAATGTCTCTTCCCCACATCGATCTGCTGTACTCCGTCTCCGGCCTGTTTGTCGGCTTTCTGGTCGGACTGACGGGCGTCGGCGGCGGCTCGCTGATGACGCCGATCCTGGTTCTGCTGTTCAACGTGCATCCGGCCACCGCGGTCGGCACCGATCTGCTGTACGCAGCCGCCACCAAGGCGACCGGCACGCTGGTGCACGGTCTGAAAGGCTCCGTCGACTGGCAGATCACCTTGCGTCTCGCAGCGGGCAGCGTGCCGGCCGCGACCCTCACCTTGATCCTGCTGCATCGATATGGGATGGACACGCCGGGCACGAGCCGGCTGATCCAGATCGTGCTCGGCGTCGCGCTGCTGGTGACCGCCGTGGCGCTGGTCTTCCGCCCGCAACTCGCGGCGCTCGGCGCGCGCCACCAGCGCGCGCCCAGGCAAAGCCGCACGCTCGCGCTCACCATGCTGACCGGCGCAGTGCTGGGCGTGCTGGTGTCGCTGACGTCGGTGGGCGCGGGCGCCATCGGCGTGACCGTGTTGTTGCTGCTGTATCCGTTGCTGCCGACCACCCGCATCGTCGGCTCCGATATCGCGCATGCGGTGCCGCTCACGCTGCTGGCGGGCGCGGGTCATTGGCTACTGGGTTCGGTCGACTGGCCGATGCTGCTGTCGCTGCTGGTGGGGTCGTTGCCGGGCATCGCGGTCGGCAGTTATCTGTCGTCGCGCGCGCCGGACGCCCTGCTGCGCAACGTACTCGCCGCGACGCTCACGCTGGTTGGCGTGCGCCTCGTGCTGGCATGAAGCGGCGGTAAAGCGGTGACCGAGCGGTGGAAAAAACGCCACCGCACCCAAGCCGCGTTATTTGAAAAACCTGCAGGTCAGATCGGTCTCGAACTGCCTGACCCACTGGCCCTGGTGGTCGTGATACGACTGCGCCCAGCCGCCCCGCCGCACTGTGACGAGGCGCTCGTGCGCGGCATCGTCCGGATCCGGGCGGGCGCTGATGTCGAAATGCGCCGGCGCGAATCCGTGCCGCGCGCAGACCAGTTCGAAAGCCGCCCGATCGCTGATCGGCAGATCGGTATAGCGCAAAAGCGAGATGTCCATGGCATAGGCTCCGGTTCCCCTCGCATCACAGTACGCTTCACGACGCGTCAGTTGTGTGTCACGGCGCACAGACGGGCCGTTGCGGTGCCGGCGTTCGGCCAGGCACGGGTCTGAGTCATCATCACCGCTTCAAAAATCGCCACCAGGAAAAATAAATCAAAAAAAAGGGCTCCGGCTATTCGCCGGAACCCTCGCACTGGCATGCATCACAATGGGGCATTGCGATATCGAATCGCATGCCGCTTCGGATACAGCCTTGCGCGCTTGCTGCAAGCCGCTCGTGCCAGGCCGCTCAATGCGGCCGGCCCATCGCAGCCGTCTTACTGTTGAACCACGGTCAGCTTGTTCGACACCGACGTCACGCCGGCAACGCCCTTGGCCGCTTCGCCGGCAGCGTCGATCTGGCCTTGGTCAGGCACCGAGCCCGTCAGGGTCACCGCGCCGCCGCGAGCACGCACGGCGATGTTCGAGACGTCGACACCTTGCGCCTTGGCGAGCGCGCTGCGCACCTTGCGACCCAGCTGGCTATTGGCCTTCTTGACGGCCTTGGTGTTGGCAGCCGGCGCTGCGGTCGTGCCGGTCGCCGTTGCATCGCTTGCCTGAGCGTACACATTGCACGCCACCACCATTGCCACGACCGAACCCAGCGTTTTCAGAAAACCGACCGATTTCATAGTTTCTTTTCTCCTTAGCTACACATTGGACCGCATATAACAAGCGGCTTCGTTACGACTACGGGCAGCCATGCTTCAGACGCGGCAAGGCGCGGCTCAGCGACGGCCGACTATGGCTGCAACACGGTGTGCGAGAGGCGAGAGAGGCCGGCCGCCGTTAGTCGCATGCGATGCCACGCATGCCATGCGGTACGGGAGCCGGCAAGCCGCGAAGTCCGCCGGCGCGCCCGGTTCTTGTCTGTCGTGCCGGGTCACGCCGCGCAAACGTCTTGTTCGCGACAGCGATGCACAATTTAATCTAGCCACGCCAGAAGCGCAAAGGGTTTAGTCGTCCCTCGGGGTGTCTGCGGGTTGTCATGAGCGTATAGATCGTGTTTTATTCATGCGCAATTCATATTTTGGCGTAGGGGTGGTTCACTGGCGGTTCATGAAGCGTTCACGCGCTATTCACGCGTCGTTCACGAATTGTTACGGCTTTGACGATGTCCCCTCCAACCGGACGATGGGTCGACGGGCGATTCTCAGGTACCATCGGCGCGACGTGCGCTGCCGCGCGGCGCGTGCGTCTTTCGCGGCAGCCAGCCCGGCATGGCGCGAGCACCTCGCCCCGGTTCGCGCGCCGCAGAGCGCCACCACCCTGTTCACTTTCGACCGTAGCCGTCACGTCACCTGATGAAGCCAGCCACCGGCCGCAAACGCCCTCCCCGTCTCGTCGCCCGTTTCGTGGCGATCTCCTGGCGCGATCTGGCGGTCTCGTTCGGGCCGATCCTGCTGATCGCCGCCGCGGCAATCTGGGTCGCCGTGCGCCTGATCCAGCCCGCTCCGCCCAATACGCTGACGATCAGCGCCGGACCTGAAGGCAGCACCTTCTGGAATGCCGCGCAGAAGTACAAGGCGATTCTGGCGCGCAACCGTATCACTCTGAACGTATTGCCCTCGGAAGGCTCGCTGCAGAATCTCAAGCGGCTCTCCGACCCGAAGTCGAACGTGGACGTTGCTTTCGTGCAGGACGGCGTCGCGCCCGGCCCGGCAAGCGAGGGGCTGATGTCGCTCGGCAGCGTGGCCTATGTGCCGCTGGCGATCTTCTATCACGGGCCGACGGTCGCGCGGCTCTCCGAGTTCAAGGGCTTGCGCCTCGCGGTCGGCGCCGAGGGCAGTGGCACGCGCGAACTGGCGCTCGCGCTGCTCAAGGCCAACGGCATCGAGCCGGGCGGACCGACCAAACTGCTGCCGCTCTCGGGTGACGCCGCCGCCCAGGCACTCGTCGCCGGCAAAGTCGACGCGGCTTTTCTGGCCGGCGATTCGGCGCAGCCGGCGGTGATGGGCAAGCTCTATCGCACGCCGAATGTGCAGTTCTACGACTTCACGCAGGCCGATGCCTACACCCGCCGCTTTCCGTATCTAACGCAGCTCGAGATGCCGATGGGCGCGTTCGACCTCGGCAAGAACCTGCCGTCCGCGCCGATTCATATGGTGGCGCCGACCGCCGAACTGGTGGCGCGCGATTCGCTGCACCCCGCGCTATCCGATCTGCTGATCGAAGCGGCGCGCGAGGTCCACGGCAAGGCGAACGTCATGCAACGCGCCGGCGAATTCCCCGCGCCGCTCGCCCACGATTTTCCGATCAGCGACGACGCCGCCCGTTACTACAAGTCCGGCAAGAGCTTCCTCTACCGGATCCTGCCGTTCTGGCTGGCGAGTCTCGCAGACCGGCTGCTGGTGGTCGTGGTGCCGCTGATCGTGCTGCTGATTCCGGCCCTGCGCGTGGTGCCGTCGCTGTATGCGTGGCGGGTGAAATCGCGCATCTACCGCTGGTACGGCGCGCTGATCGCAATCGAGCGAAGCGCGCTCAGCGAGCATTCCGCCGCCGAACGCACCTCGCTGATCGAGCGGCTCGATTCGATCGAAGAATCGGTAAACGGGCTGAAAATGCCGCTCGCCTACGCAGATCAGTTCTATGTGCTGCGCGAGCATATCGGCTTTGTTCGCCGGCGGCTCGCCCATAGCCGCGACGCTCAGCGCGACGAAGCGGGTGAGTCGGACGAATCGGGTGAATCGGACGACGGGCCCGAGCCGGGTTCGACGTCCGCCGAGCCGGCCACCGCGGACCCGAAGCCATATTGACCGGTGCAAGTAGCGCCTGCACCGCGTAAGATCATTACAATTCCGACGATCCGGCAGACAACATCGTTCGGACCAGGCAATCCGGGAGACATTCATGACCGTTGGCATCGACGCCAGGCAACCGCTGTGGCTTTACGATTTTGTCTCGCCGTTCACCTACCTGTTGCTCGAGCAACACGACAAATGGCCGGGCTTCGACTTCGCGTTCACGCCGGTCGTGCTTAACGAGCTATATCACCACTGGGGTCAGCGGCCCGCTTACAGCGTACCCGCGAAACGCACCTTCATGTACCGCCACGCGCTGTTTCGCGCGGACCAACTTGGCATTCCGTTCAAGATGCCGCCGACCCATCCGTTCGACTCGATGAAACCGCTCCTGCTCGCCACCGCGGTGAAGGGCGATATCGGCTTCGTGCGCGATATTTTCCGGTTCATCTGGCGCGAAGGCCGCGATCCGTCGAGCGATGCGGCATTCGCCGAACTATGCGAGCGCGTCGGCGTGCCGGATGGCCCGGAACTCATCAAGAGCGAAGACGTGAAAGCGCAGTTGCAGCGCAACACCACGGATGCGATCGGTCTGGGCGTCTATGGCGTGCCGACCTTCCGTCTGAACAATCAATTGTTCTGGGGCGAAGACGCGTTGCCCATGGTGCTGTATTGCGCTCGCACGCCGAACTGGCTCGACTCGAAGGAAGTGAAGCGGATCAGTTCTTTGCCGTCAGGTCTGGCGGACGTCTGAACGAAGGCAAATCGTAAGATTGGTGCAAACAGGTGTCCCGTTTCGGAGTGATCGCGGCAAAAAGGCTGTCCTGATGCCGGCCATACCGCGCCCGCTATGGCCGTCACACCGCAAACGGGCCTAAGGTTATAACCTTTGTGCCCCGCTCTCGCGATCCGGCTCGCGGGCGGCTCCGTACGACGCTTCATCCGGGCCCGACCTGCTTGCACCGCCTCGCCTAAACCATGGACGACTCCGCCGCCTCCCTCGATATCTGGCTCGTGCGCGTGCTGCGCACGCTGATCGTCGAGCGCAGCGTCACGCAAACCGCGCTGCGTCTGAACCAGACCCAGCCCGCCATCAGCACCGCGCTGCGCAAACTGCGCGAAACGCTGAACGACCCGATCCTCGTGCGCGGCAAGTCGGGCATGGTGCCGACCGAATACGGCGAATCGTTGCTGGCCTCGACGCAACGCGTGCTGCGCGAAGTCGATTTCGTGGCGACGCCGCACGGCGACTTCGATCCGGGGCGCTCGCGCCGCACCTTCCGCGTGGCCGCGCCGGATTATCTGAACGACTTCTTCATGCCCACCGTGATCGCGCAGTTTCGCGAGGCGGCGCCGCATGCGCGTCTGGAGATCGATTCGCTGAGCCCGATGCTCGACCATTCGGCAGCGCTCGATGCGGGCGAACTCGACCTGGTGATCGGCAACTGGCCGAAGCCGGATCCGCGTTTCGAGCGCCGCGACCTGTTCTCAGATACGGTGGTGTGCCTGATGCGCGCCGACCATCCGCTCGCACGCGCGCCGCTCACACGCGAAGCGTATCTCGCCGCGCCGCATCTCGCGCCGACGCCTTATAGCGGCGCGGGCGGCGGCGCCGTCGACATCGGATTCGCACGGGCTCGCGCCGAGCGGCGCATCGTCGCCACGCTGCCGTATTTCGGCCTCGTGCCACAAACGCTGCTGCAGTCGGATCTGATTTTCACGACGACGCGCCGGTTCGCGACGCACTACGCGAGCATCCTGCCGCTCGCGGTGGTCGACGTGCCGATTCCGTTTCCCCGCATCAAGTGTTATCAGTTGTGGCATCCGCAGCCGGATCGGCCGAGCGATGTCGGCTGGCTGCGTACGTTGATGTCGCAAGTGTCGGACGCGCTGGTCGCGCAGAAGGCGCGGCGTGCGAAACGGCCGCCGCAAAAGGAAACGTCAGCCGCGGTGGACTGACGTTGTGGTTTGGTGTTTGGGGGCGTGTGCGCTTTATGGTGGGCGCCTTGTGTTGTGGGTCTCGCGTTGAACCTCGTACGCTAAGCGCCCCACCCGCTCACACGCTCGCGCAGAGCTTCTGCGTCACCGCTTGCGCCCGCGCCTCGCGCCCACGAATCTGCAGCAACTCGGCACACACCGCGACTGCGATCGACGCGGGCGCCTTATCGACAATCCCGCCCACGCCGATCGGGCACGTCATCTCCACCAGCCGATCCAGCTCCACGCCTCGATCCAGCAAACGACGCTCGAATTTCACGCGTTTTGTCTTGGACCCGATCATACCGAAGTAGGTGAAATCGCGCCGCCGCATGATGCGCGCGGCGAGCGAAAAAATCGAGTGCGTGGTTATGCGTCATCACCAGAAAATACGCGCCGGGCGGCGCCGTATCGACGATTGCATCAGGCGTATCGGTTGCTTCGACTTGCACGTTGGCCGGCGTTTCGTCGGGGAACAGTTCGTCGCGCTCGTCGACCCACTGGACGACGCACGGCAAGCTGCCGAGCAGCCTGACGAGCGCATGGCCGACATGTCCCGCGCCGAACAGCACGATGTGCATGGGCGCCGGACGCGCCGCTTCCACGGTGCCGCGCCGGCCGATCTGAACGGAAGAAAAATCGTTCATGGCGATCAATCCAGTTGGTTTCGATATTTGCACGATTACTCTGCCCGGCGGTTTCTAACGGCTGCTCGCGGCAGTTGGCCGCCGGCTGCACCGAAGGTTCTAGCGGCGACCGCCAGTTCCTCCGCAATCTCCGGCGTGGCGCCGCGCTTACGCCAGCGTCACGCGTTCATCGCAACGCCTACTGCCGCGCCGCCACGGTTGCTGCCCGCACCGCGCCGACTGCCTTGAGGATTTCCTCGCTGGTCGCGGGCGCATTCAGCGGCGGATTGACCTTATGGTCGCCCACTGCCGAGACCGCATCGCGCACGGCAAAGAACACCGAGAACGGCAGCAGCAGCGGCGGCTCGCCGGTCGCCTTCGAACGATGGATGCTGTCCTCCGCATTGCGATTCTTGAACAGGCGCACGCGGAAATCAGGCGGCGTATCGTTGACCGTCGGAATCTTGTAGGTGGACGGCGCGTGCGTCATCAGCTTGCCGCCGGCGTTCCACCACAGTTCTTCGGTCGTGAGCCAGCCCATGCCCTGGATGAACGCGCCTTCCACCTGGCCGACGTCGAGCGCCGGGTTCAGTGACGCGCCCACGTCATGCAAAGCGTCCGCGCGCAGCACGCGCATTTCGCCGGTCAGCGTATCGATCACCACTTCCGACACAGCCGCGCCGTACGAGTAGTAATAGAACGGCCGGCCTTGCAGCTTCGATTGATCCCAGTAGAGCTTCGGCGTTGCGTAGAAGCCGTCCGACCAGAGCTGGACACGCGCGACGTAGGCCTTCGCGATCACTTCTTCGAACGGCACGATCATCTCGCCGACCACTACGCGGTCATGCACGAAACGCACTTCCGAGGCGGCCACCTGCCCTGCGCCGAAACGCTCGGCAGCAAAGACCGACAGACGTTCGCGCAACTGGCGCGCGGCATCCTGCGCCGCTTTGCCGTTCAGGTCCGAACCGGTCGACGCGGCCGTCGCAGACGTATTGGCGATCTTGCTTGTGTCCGTTGCCGTGACGCGGATGCGGTTAAAGCCGATCCCCAGTTCATGCGCGACGACCTGGGCGACCTTCGTGTTCAACCCTTGGCCCATTTCGGTGCCACCGTGGTTCACCAGCACCGAACCGTCGGTGTAGATATGCACCAGCGCGCCGGCCTGGTTGAAGTGGGTCACGTTGAACGCGATGCCGAACTTGACCGGCGTGAGCGCGAGACCCTTCTTCAGCACCTCGTTGTTCGCATTGAACTCGTTGATCGCCGCGCGCCGCGCGCGATATTCGCTGGTCGCCTCGAGTTCGTCGATCAGCTCGTGAATCACGTTGTCTTCGACCACCTGACCATACGGCGTCTGGTTGCGCTCGGTCTTGCCATACAGATTGCGACGGCGCACATCGAGCGAATCTTCGCCCACCGAACGCGCGACGTTGTCCATGATGTACTCGATCGCGAACGCGCCTTGCGGACCGCCGAAGCCACGGAACGCGGTGTTCGACTGCGTGTTGGTCTTGCCGCAGAAGCCGTCGATCGATACGTCGGACAACCAGTACGCGTTGTCGAAGTGGCACAGCGCACGCGTCATCACCGGACCGGACAGGTCGGCGGAGAAGCCGCAACGCGAGGTCATGTCGACGCTCACGCCGTCGATCACGCCCTTGTCGTCGTAGCCCACTTCATACGTGTAGTGGAAATCGTGACGCTTGCCGGTGACCATCATGTCGTCGTCGCGGTCCGGACGCAGTTTCACCGGGCACAGCAGCTTCCATGCGGCGAGCGCCGCGCAGCACGCGAACAGACCCGATTGCGACTCCTTGCCGCCGAATCCGCCGCCCATGCGGCGGCATTCGATCAACACGTTTGTGCGACGCCACGCCCAAAGCGTGCGCGACCATGTGCTGCATTTCGGTCGGGTGCTGCGTCGAACAATAGACGTGCATGCCGTCGTCGTCCTTCGGCACCGCGTACGAAATCTGGCCTTCCAGATAGAACTGTTCCTGGCCGCCAAGCAGCATCTCACCAGCTTCGCGACGCGCCGCACGGGCGATCTTTGTGCCCGCTTCGCCGCGCGCGAGCTTCATCGGCGGCAGGACGTGCTGATTTGCTGCGCGAGCCTGTTGCGCGGTGAGAATGGCGGGCAACTCTTCGTAGACGACTTCAGCGCGGCGCGCGGCGAGGCGCGCGATTTCATGCGAGGTCGCGACCACGATGAACATCGGCTGGCCGACATACTGCACGAGACCGTCGGCGAGAATCGGATCGTCGCCGTGGATGATCGGGCCGACGTCGTTCACGCCGGGGATATCGTCCGCGGTGAAGATCGCGACCACGCCGGGCGTGGCGCGCACTTTGTCGAGCGACATCGAGACGATCTTCGCGTGCGCTTTCGGCGACAGGCCGAGCGCGGCGTGCAGCGTGCCGGCGAGCGTCGGGATGTCGTCGGTGTAAGTGGCGCGGCCGCTGACGTGCAAATGCGCGGACTCGTGCGGACGCGAGATGTGGACCTGGGTAAAGTCGTCGAGATCCTGAAGGTCTTTCAGGAACGGTTCGGCATGCTGATTCATTCTTGTGTTCTCCGTATTCTTGCCGCGTTCAGGCGTTCGCGCCGGCCGGGGCGCAGGCGGCGGCAACCGCGCGAACATCCAGTGCGCCCTTGGGCAGCGGATTGTTCGGACGCGTTTCGAGCCAGAAGCGGTACAACGTGTTCTTCGCCGCTTCGAGGCGATAGTTGCTGGTCGCGCGCATGTCGGACAGCGGCGCGTAGTCGTTGCCGAGCGCGAGCATCGCGGCCTGCGCGGTAGCTTCGTGCCATTCGGCGTGGCGCAACACGGCTTCAGCGTGCGTCGCGCGCTTCGAGGTGGCGGCCATGCCGCCGAATGCAATGCGCGGCTCGCGGATCACGTTGCCGTCGGCGATGAAGGAGAACGCGGCGCACACGGCCGAGATGTCCGAGTC
Organism: Paraburkholderia sp. BL23I1N1; assembly: GCF_003610295.1. NCBI lineage: Bacteria > Pseudomonadati > Pseudomonadota > Betaproteobacteria > Burkholderiales > Burkholderiaceae > Paraburkholderia > Paraburkholderia sp. BL23I1N1. The sequence continues at coordinate 1,212,317 of NZ_RAPV01000002.1, read as the reverse complement.
GAAACGCTTCGACAGTTTGTAGGTGCGGAACTGCAGGTTCTTGCGCGCGCCGGTGCGGGTCGGCACCTTGAGTCCGACCACGAACTCATGCTCCGCCATGTCCTTCTTCTGATAAGCGAGGTACAGGTCTTCAAGCGGCATTTCGCGTTCGATCTCGCCGCCGCGCACGATCACATGGGCGCCGAGCGCGATCAGGCCAGGCATCGAATCGCCGATCGGCGAACCGTTGGCGATGTTGCCGCCGAGCGTGCCCGCATTGCGGATCGGCAGCGACGCGAAGCGTTGCCACATTTCCGTGAGTTCCGGATATTGCTTCGCAATTTCCGCGTAGGCCTTTTCGACGGTCACGCCCGCGCCGACCTCGATCCACTCGTCATTGGTTTCGAGCTTTTGCAGTTCGGCGATCTGACCGAGGTAGACGATGTTGCCGAGTTCGCGCATCTGCTTGGTCACCCACAAGCCGATGTCCGTGCTGCCGGCGAGGATGCGGGTAGCCGGTTCGGCTTCCTTGATTTTCGCGAGCGCGGCGACGGTGCGCGGCGCGTCGAACTGCTGGCCGGCGTGCTGATAGTGGAAGGTGTCCTTGCGCTCGATCGTGGCAAGCGTTTTCGAGAGCGCCTCGACATTGACCGGCGCTTTCGGCGCGGGTGCTTCGAACATGCGCACAGCCGCGTCGACGATCGGACGGTAGCCTGTGCAGCGGCACAGATTGCCGGTCAGCGCGTTGCTGATCGCGTCGCGCGACGGCACGGTCTTGTTCGCGCAGCTATGTTCGTGGCCGTGCTTCTCATAGAGCGACCACATCGACATCACAAAACCCGGCGTGCAGAAACCGCACTGCGAACCGTGGCACTCGACCATTGCTTCCTGCACCGGGTGCAGCGAGCCGTCCGGCTGACGCAGGTCCTCGACGGTGTAGAGCGCCTTGCCGTCCAACGTCGGCACAAACTGGATGCAGGCGTTGACCGCCTTGAAATCGACGCCGCCCGCCTCGTTGCGCTCGCCGATCACGACCGTGCACGCGCCGCAATCGCCTTCGGCGCAACCTTCCTTGGTGCCGGTGCAATGCGCGTCCTCGCGCAAATACTGCAGGACGGTGCGGGTGACGGGCGCATCCTTGATCTCACGGATCGCGTTGCGATGGTAGAAGCGAATCGGCTCAGTCATGTCTCGTTACTCTCAATGTTCTGTGTCCGTTGGGACGTGCTGCGATGATGGTTCGAAAACTATCACCATCAATAAATACAACCCATAGCGGGGATCGCATGCGGGACATATCCGCGAAACGATATAGAGATGGGTTTGAGGGTCGGTTGGCTTATGTTGATATGGCCGTTTTACCGCATTTTTATAAATATTGTTGATATATTGCCAATATCGATTGAAGCGTCCAGGCTCGCTTCGCATGAAAACACCGCTCGCGCGGGGTGAAAACCAACCACTATATGACTCCGGCACCTTTTTTTAGTCGCCGAAATTATTAAGCAACTCCTGCAAGGGAATCGGTTCCATGGGAAAATCACGCCTTCCCGCCGTTTTCAAGTCTCGTTTTCCCCATGTCTACCGACTCAGCGACACCTCGCAGCGAATTTTCGACGACCATGCAGATCATTCCGGTCGTCTTTTTCACGTTTCTTTGCTATCTGACGATCGGAATTCCGCTCGCGGTGCTGCCGGGCTACGTCCACGACGACCTGGGTTACAGCGCGATCCTGGCTGGCGCGGCGATCAGCGTGCAGTACCTGGCGACGCTCGCCTCGCGGCCGCTCGCCGGCCGCTCAGCGGATACGCTGGGGCCGAAGCGGACGGTCTCCATCGGCTTGCTGGGTTGCGGCGCGAGCGGGATCTTGTTGCTGGCGGCCGTGTTGTGCGGGCGCTGGCCGGTGTTGAGCCTGGGGCTGCTGGTGTGCAGCCGCCTTGTGCTTGGGTTCGGCGAAAGCCTGTGCGGCACCGGGGCGATTCTGTGGGGCATCGGCCGCGTGGGCACCAGCAACAACGCCCGGGTGATTTCGTGGAACGGCATCGCGACTTATGGCGCGCTCGCGGTTGGCGCGCCGCTCGGGGTGGCGATTGCGCACTCGGTCGGGTTCGCCGCGTTGGGCATTCTGGTGATTCTGCTGGCGGGGCTCGGTTTTTATCTGGCGCGGCTTATTGCGCCGGTGCCGGTTGTGCATGGCGAGCGGATGTCGTACCGGAGCGTGTTGACGCGGGTGCTGCCACATGGGATCGGGTTGGCGCTGGGCTCGGCCGGCTTTGGATCGATTGCGACGTTCATCACGCTGTTTTATGCCGCTCGGCATTGGCCTAATGCGGCTTTGTCGTTGACGGTTTTCGGCACGCTGTTTATCGGTGCGCGTTTGTTGTTCGCCAATACGATCAAGGTCTATGGTGGGTTTCGCGTTGCGATTGCTTCGTTTTCGTTTGAGTGCGCCGGGTTGTTGATGTTGTGGCTCGCGCCTGAGCCGCATATTGCCCTCGCTGGGGCGGCGTTGACCGGGTTTGGGTTTGCTTTGGTGTTCCCGGCTCTCGGTGTTGAAGCGGTTGGACTGGTGCCGCCTGCTAGTCGTGGGGCGGCGTTGTCGGCTTATTCTGTGTTTCTTGATCTCTCGTTGGGGATTACTGGGCCGTTGGCCGGGTATATCGCTGGAGAATTCGGCTACGCGCAGGTGTTTCTTTTTGCAGCGGTGGCTTCGGCACTGGCTGTCGTGCTGTCGACGATGATGTATTTGCGGAATTCGAGGGCGCCTAATGCGCCTGCGGCGACCTGAGGTTTTTTGCCTGCTCGGCGCTTTGTTTGTCTGTGTTTTTGTGGTGTTGGCCTTTCCTTGATCTGGAATCTTTGGCCTCTCCTTGTTTTGTTAGTGGTCTATAAGCGTCGCCCCTGTGCGGGGCAATGCTCTCAACTTAAGCCTTAAAGGGCTTGTAAACGAGGCATTGCCCCTGTAAACTTCATCGCATAACTCACTGATAAATCAACGATATGAACTCAAATACCAGCGTCCTCGCGGTTTCTGGCTGAGTTCTCCGATTTCCTGCTCGATCCGGCGCTCGCCGATCGCGTGCGTCGTTCTCCCACCGCCTTTACCCGCAATCGCAGACTGACCTTGCCGCGCATGGCCGCGCTGATGATGTCTGGCATGTGCGCCAGCGTGCAGACCGAACTTGACGCGCTATTCGGCGCACTGGGAAGCGGCGGACGCACCCGCGCTGTCAGCGCACAGGCCTTCAGCAAGGCGCGACAGGGACTGTCTGCCGAACTGTTCGAACTGGCCCGCACCCGCCTGATTTCACTGGCCCAACCCCATATCGATTCGATGCGCTGGAACGGGCTGAGACTGGTCGCAGCGGACGGTAGTCGCCTGCGTGTAGGCACGCGTCGCGGCCATGAACTGCGCGCCGATCACTACGCGTTTGCGCTGTTCCTGCCGGGCTCCGAACTGACCCTGCACGCCGCACTTCATCCCGCCGACGGCGGCGAGCGGCAGATGCTGTTCGAAGCCCTCGATGTACTGCAGCCGCGCACCGACCTGCTGCTGCTCGATCGCGGCTATATCGGCAACGCGATGGTGGCGGCGCTCGCGCAGCGCGAGATCCCGTTCTGCATGCGCGTGGATGCGCGTAACTGGAAGTGCGTCACCGTCTTTGCCCGCAGCGGTAAAGCCGAGCGCGTCGTGACACTGGAGGCGCCCAGCGAACTGGATGCCCGCGACTATGAACTGGCGCGTACGCCGACGACCGTGCGGCTGATCCGCGACGTCACGCCAGGCGGGCGCGTGCGTGTGCTGATGACCTCGCTGCTCGATGGCGAGCGTTATCCGGCCGCATCGTTCGGCGCGCTCTATCACCAGCGCTGGCGGGTCGAGGAGGCGTTCAAACGACTCAAGCACCGTCTCAGGCTGGAAGCCGTTACAGGCCTCGATTACCTGGCATTGCAGCAGGACTTCGGTGCAAAAATCCTCGCCGACAACCTGTGTACATTGCTCAGCGATCTCGATGCGCCGCACGACGACAGACATGCCAGCCGTCCTAACCGGGTGTACGCACTGGGCGCACTAAAGCCCATCCTCGGCGCGTGCCTTCTGCGCATCCGGCGCTGTCTGGACGGCCTTGCCGGTGTGCTGGAAATGATCCACCAGACCCGATGCCGGATACAGCCCTCACGCTCCTATCCAAGGCCACCCAGAAAAGCCAAGCCCCACTTCCATCTCGCGTACAAACTCGCCTGATGCAGTGGGGCTTAAGTTGAGAGCATTGCCCCGCACAGGGGCGACACTAATAGACCACTAAGAAAACAAGGAAAGGCCAACACCACAAGCAAACAACCCAAAAGCGCCGACCAGGCAAAAACCTTTACTTCCCTTCCGACAACCCACGCTCAAGCGCCGCCACCCCAGCCGGCAACTCAACCTTAACCCCCAGATCCACCATCGTCCGCCCAAGCGCATGCAATGTCCGGAACAGGTTGTGCTCCCGGCACTGCTCCCCCATCTGCCCAATCCGCACGATTGGCAAACCAAACGAACCCGATATTTCCACCTGGTGCTGCCGAGAAATATGGCCGCAAATATCGGCAGGACTCAAGCGTTCCGGCACAACGATCCCAACCACCGAGTTCAACCGGCAATGCGCCGGCGCATAAAGCTGCAAACCCAGCGCCGTAATCCCAGCCTGAAGCGCCACCGAGCACTTCAAATGCCGCGCGAAGCGCTTCTCAAGCGTCTCAGCGCACACAAGCCGCAAAGCCTCGTGCAACGCCAGCACACCCGACACGGGCGCCGTGTAGTGATACCCCGCGTTGTGCCAGAAATTCTCCGCAAGCGAAGCGTCGAGACACCAATGCGCGTTCGGCGCCGTCCGGCCTTTCACCCGCGCCCATGCCTCATCCGAAAACGCGATCAGCGAAACACCCGGGATCGAAGACAAACCCTTCTGCCCGCCCGTAATCACCGCGTCGATCCCCCACGCGTCCATCTCCAGCGGCATCGTGCTCAATGTACACACGGCGTCGACAATAACCAGCGCACCGGCTGCTTTCGCGAGCGCCGCAATGTCCTTCAAATGATGGTTCCACACGGTGTTGGACGTCTCGCCCTGCACCACCGTGACAATCTCCGGCCGCTCGCGGCGAATCGCCTCGGCAACCTTTTCGAGGCTCGCCACCGCGCCGTCTTCTACATCGAGCATGACGACGTGTGCGCCGACGCGCCGACCCATCTCCGCCATCCGCTCGCTGAAAAAACCATTCTTGATGCTCAGCACCCGCGTGCCTTCCCACGCGAGGTTGGAGATCGCCATTTCCATCGCGGCGGAACCCGGTCCCGCTACGCCCAGCACCCACTTCGAATTTGTCTGAAATACGTAGCGCGCCATGGTCTTCACCTGGCCGATCACCTTCACCATCGTGCTGCCCAGGTGATTGATCACCACCGTATTGGCCTTGGCCACCGCCGCAGGAATCGGCACGGGGCCGGCACCCATCATCAGCAACGGCTCTTCAGGAAGAATGGCGTCGAGCGATTCGACAACCGGACAGGGCACAGCGTAGGAAACGGGTTCGGTAGTGGCGGATGAAGTCGGCATGATCAGTACGTGAATGTCAGAACGCAAAGGAACAAGCGGCCCCGCCAGCAATGGCACTGGCGGGGCCGCTTGTCCGATCATTCACCGATCCGCGCGATTGCGCAAGGTTTTTGTCAACGCACGTTCACTTCACCTTGGACTTATCGAGCTTCTTGCCGGTTGCCGCGTTGGGCTCTGGTGCAAATGGCTGGTCAGGCCGAGATTTTTCCAATAGATATGGATACCTTATCGATTGAACAGGACAGCATTCCAGACAGCGAGCGCAGCTGTATCTCTAAGCCCGAGCATGGAGAAGTTGAACTGACCCTTGCGAATGCGATGCATCAATTCGATGCCTGAAATCGTGGTCACGGCATTCCTGAATCGTTTGAAACCGAGCATCACGTTCGTTCTGGACTTGATGTTTCGATGGTCCTGCTCGATCAGATTGTTCAGGTACTTCGAGGACCGGATATTCGTGTCCTCAGGCAGCAGGCCATCGGCCTTCATCTCGCGCACGGCGCGGTGCGAGGCGGCATACCCATCGAGCGTGATCGTCTCCGGCGGCTGGCCCTGATGTTTGATTGCCTTGCTGAAAAAGGCTTTGGCCGCGGCCACGTCGCGCTTTGCTCTGAGCATGAAGTCTACCGTCTGGCCGGCTCGATCTACTGCACGGTACAGATAAACCCATTTGCCACGAACCTTCAGGTAGGTTTCGTCAACACGCCATGACGGCCCTGTGGGTATGCCAAAACGATTCCAACGCTTGACGAACTCCGGCGTGAAGCGCTTCACCCAACGCATGATCGTGGTGTGCACCAGCGACAAACCGCGCTCGGCCATCATCTCGACGATATCGCGCAGGCTGAGCTTGTAGCGAAGGTACCAGCGCACGCAGAGAATGATGACCTCCCGATCAAAATGCCGCCCATCAAACAACGCCTCCAGGCCTTTGCGCTTGCTCATCACCGACCACCAGATTGTTAGGCTGGATACTTTAACCCGAAGTTCCAGTATTGGCCGGGCGAGTTTGCCCCCGTGCCACAGGCACCGGCATAAATTCGGAGATCCGGTTTCTGTCTACGGGTGGATCCGTCTGATCAGATCGAGTGCGTGACGCTGCGTCACATTGGGCGTGGTGATGATGTCGAACGTCGGCGCCTCGGGGCCAGCTCCTGGTGTGCGGCAGGTGTTGCGCACAATGCTGCCCAGCTCGGCCATCAGCGTGGAGAAGCTGTGGACGGGCGAGCCATCCGCCACGGTGCGACTCACCACCTTCTCCTGCGCCTGCTGCGAGCGCTGCGCCGGCGCCACCGGGTCGCGCGTGGCCTTGGCCGCCAGGTCGGTGTCGGCGAACATCAGTTCGCGCCAGGCTTCGAGCATGTGCCATTCCACGTAGTAGGCGAGCATGCACAGCAGAATGTGCGCGCGCACCCGAGCAGCCGTGCGATGGTGGATTGGGCGCACCTTCAGGTCCACCGTCTTGAGGCTGCGGAAGGCCCGCTCGACGTTGGCCAGCGCCTTGTAGTTGCGCACGCACTCGGCCGCCTCCATGCGCGTGGCCTCGACCGAAGTACGGATGATGTAGATGCCGTCCAGCGCGGCCTCCGCGGCGATCGCCTCGTGCTTGCGCGTAAACGAGAAGCTCCCGTCGCTGATCTGCAGTTCAAAGTGTTTGGCCACCTTGTACTGGTTGACCACCTTGCCCACGCGCAGCCCAATCGCATCGGCGCCCTTGAGTCTGCCCGCTTCCACGCGTTCCTTGATCTGCTGCAGGTTCTTTTCGGTAGCAGCGAGCAGGTCCTGCCGCTTGTGCGCTCGCAGCGTCGCGAGCTGCGGATTGCGACACGCCACCAGCCGCTCGCCGGGATACTCCGGCGAGGCGATCTCCATGAGGTTGTGCTCATCGAACAGCCCCAGCTGCAGTTGGCCCTGCTCGACCAGTGCGCGGATCGATGCACTCTTCAAGGCCGTGATCCAGTCGATGCCCTGCGTCTCGCGCAGCTCGTCGATGGCCTTGCTGGAGATCATGCCGCGATCGCCGACCATCACCAGCTGCCCGACGCCGAAGCTCTCGCGCAGGCGCTGCACCTCGGGCAGGAAGGTGCTGCTGTCGGCCACGTTGCCTTCATACACCGACACCGCCACCGGGCAGCCCCGCGCATCGGTGAGCAGTCCGTAATTGACCTGCAGCAGTCCCTTCTTGCCGTCGCGGTTGTGGCCCAGCCGGGCCAGCGGGCAGGTGGTGCCCTCGAAGTAGCTCGAACTCAGGTCGTACAGCACCAGGCCGCCGGCGCTCAAATGCCGCGCGGCGAGCTTCTTCTGGATCGCGTCCTGGCGCGCGAGCAGCCAGTCCATCGCCGCGTACAGATCGTCCTCGTTCGCGTCGGCCACGCCGAAGTCCGTCGCCAGCGTGGTGGTGTGCCACCAGCGCGTGGTGGCCAGCTTTGTGTGCGGCGCCACGATGCGCGCGGCCACCATCGCCAGCACCCGTTCGCGCTCAGGTGAGGGCTTGCTGCCCAGCAGCGACGCGAAGTCCAGGCGCTGCATCGCCAACTCAACGGCCTGCACATGGCCGTGAGCGAGGGAGCCGGTGACTTCGAACGCCTGGCCCAGCGGGACGAACGTCTCGCCCTGCAGCGAGCGCCGAATGATCTCGATCAGCGGCTCGGGCAGATGCGAGAGGTTGCCCAGCGTCTCGTTCTTGACCTTGCCGTCCTCGCGGTAGCTACGTCGCAGCAGGTGCGTGCGGTACACCGTGCCCTTGTAAGTGCGCGTTGTGGTGACGACGTGAGCGGTTCCAGTCCTGCTTGCCATAGAACAAATATAGGTAATATTGCGTAGATTTCAAGAAATTTTAGTGACTACATTTTGTAATCCACAGGAAGGGCTTCGAAAGCGCGGATGCCTTGAAACACGGGGGCTTGCACCCGCTTGGTGGCTTGGGTGGATGGGGGAACTTCGGTTTAACCGATTCGCCGAGCCTATTTGCACCAGAACCGCCTGGCGGATCTTGATGGGCGTCTCACGCTCAGTATTCACGGCATGTAGCCCGGCCAGATTGGCACCGCTCCTGTCGATGGTTACGGTTTCAGGGGCGCCATTCTGATCGATGGCCTTCTCGAAGTACCGTCGGGCCGCCTGCTTGTCCCGCTTGGCTCGCAGCAGGAAGTCAACTGTGTTGCCGGCCTTGTCGACGGCGCGGTAGAGATACTTCCATGTGCCACGGACCTTCACATAGGTTTCGTCCATCCGCCAGCTCTTGCCGACCGGGCGCTTGCAGCGACGGAACGCCTTTTCAAGCACCGGCGGAAGCTTGATGGACCAGCGGTGCACGGTCGAATGATCGACCGCGATCCCCCGTTCGGCCATCATTTCCTCAAGATTGCGCAAGCTGAGCGGGTAGGCCACGTACCAACGCACGCACACCAACATTATCTCGAGCGGATAGTGCAACCGCTTCAGCACTTTGGCTACCGTCGGACTCAGCGCTTTCATTGTCGTTCACATCATTCCGTAAGGTCCCGCAGCATACCAGCCTCCGCTATTGCAACAGAACCTTCGCGAGCGGCTTGTGGGCCGATCTGAGAGGTTGATTTTTCCGCTTGCTGATTGCAAAAGCCATGAAGCGACTTTTTCAACAGTATCGGCCAGCAGGCGACATTCGAGCTCGCGAGTAATCAGACCGTCGAACGTCCGCAAGTAAGCCGATCGCGATCATCCATCTTTGGAAGTCGATTGGCCAAACGGTGGTGTCGGCCAAACCTGCTAGGCGGTGGCAGTTGTTAGCTCCCGGACGCCGTGGTTTGGCAATCGCAACCGAATACGTCGTGACGAAAGTTGCAGATCGATCGTCCTTGCGTTTCGCGACTGCCAATATTGTATCCACAGCACCGCCCGGCACATCATGCGAAGTCGCCCGTCTACATCGTCAAAATTATCTTTCCGACATTGGCAGACGATTCCATGCGCCGATGTGCGTCGGCTGCGCGCGCCAGCTCGAAGGTGCTGTCCACAACGGGCTCCAGACTCGCCCCGCCTTCAAACCGTTCGAGCCAGTGCTCGCGGAAACGGCGCACCATGGCGTGCTTTTCCTCTTGCGGACGCGATTTCATCACCGTCCCCATGATCTGCAGGTGGCGATAAAGAATCTGCTCCAACTCGACGCCCACATTGCCGCCGCCACCGAGGATGCCGACCTGGACCAGGCGGCCGCCGTTGGCGAGAGAGGCAATATTGCGGGCGAAATACGGTGCGCCGACGAAATCGATCACTACATCGACGCCGCGTCCGTTGGTCACCTTCGCAACGACTTCGGCAAAATCCTGCGTGTGATAGTCGATGGTCACATCCGCGCCAAGCTGCGAGACACGCTCGAGCTTGCTCGCCTCGGCGGTGGCGAAGATCGATGCCCCCGTCGCATAAGCAAGCTGAACGGCGGCCGAACCGACCCCGCCAGCCGCCGCGTGAATCAGGACCGAATCGCCGCGCGTCAGGCGCCCGAGATGCAGCATGGCCTCGTGAGCCGTGACAAACACTTCGGGAATGGCTGCGGCGTGCGCGTAGTCGAGCGCAGCTGGAATGGGCATCGCCATGCGATAGTCGATACGCGCAAGCTCCGCATACGCGCCGCCCCCTACCACGCCCATCACGCGGTCGCCCACCTTGAATCCACTCGTCTCGCTCCCCGTTTCGATCACTTCTCCCGCGATTTCGAGGCCCATGATGGTCGAATCGCCGAAGTTGGGACGGTCATAACCGCCGCGGCGGTGCGTGAGGTCGGCGCGATTCACGCCGGCCGCGTGCACGCGCACCAGAAGATCCGTCGGACGCACTTCGGGTGCGGGTACTTCGGTGAGCTTGAGTACGTCGGCTTCGCCGAAATCGTTGAATGTGATGGCTTTCATGCTTGCGATCCCTTCGTTTCGTTGAGCGTGGCTTGAGCGACTGCTGAAGCCGAGATGGCGGCCGGAAAACCGGCATAGAACGCGAGATGCGTAATAGCGGCAGAGAGTTCGTCGCGCGTGACGCCGTTGGCGAGCGCACGGCGCAGATGCGCAGGCAACTCGTCCAGATGGCCGCCCGCAATAAGCGCAGCCACCGTAATCAGACTGCGGTCGCGTAGCGCGAGCGCCGGGTCGCTCCATATCTGCGGATACAGCGTGTCGTCGACGAATGCTGCGAGCTTCGGTGTGAACGCGCGCGCGGCTTCCCGCGGGCTGCTGATATTTGCGTGGGACATGATCGCCTCCGTTTCAGATCTGGCTGATGAACTTGCTGGTGAGATAGAACCCGATACCTTCGGTACCGCCTTCCGAGCCATGGCCGCTTTCCTTCATGCCGCCGAACGGCAGTTCCGTCGAAACAATGCGGTACTGATTGATACCGATCATGCCGGCTTCGAGACCATCCGCCACATCGATCGCCGTGCGCGCATTGCTCGTGAATGCGTAGGCTGACAGACCATAAGGGAGCCGGTTCGCTTCTGCGAGGCCATCGGCGAGCGTGTCGAACGGCATCAGCACGGCGATAGGACCGAAGGGCTCTTCGTGCATGACTCGTGCATCCATCGGCACGTCGGCGAGCACGGTGGGTTCGAAGAAGAAGCCGTCGCCTTCGATGCGCTTGCCGCCCACGAGCACTCGCGCCCCTCGGGCGACCGCGTCGGCCACCAGTTCTTCCATCTTCGCGAGTTGGCGCGGATTGGCGAGCGGTCCGACCTGCGTGCCCGGCTGCATGCCATCGCCCACCTTCATCGCGCGCGTGGCGCCCACGAAGTGCTCGACGAATTCATCATAGGCGTCGCGTTGGATCAGGAAGCGCGTCGAAGAGATACAAACCTGACCGGTGCCGCGGAACCGGTTGGCGGCGCCTTCGACGGCTGCCTTCCGCACGTCCGCGTCGTCGAACACGAGCACGGGACCGTGGCCGCCGAGTTCGAGCGTGATGGGCTTGACGCCTTCCGCTGCGCGAGCCGAGAGCAGGCGTCCAATCGGAACCGAGCCTGTGAACGTCACCTTGCGGATGATCGGCGAGGCGATCAGGTGCTTCGAGACCTCGTCCGGCACACCGAAGACGACCTGCAACACGCCCTTGGGCAGACCGGCATCATCGAGAGCGCGCGCCAGCGCAAGCGCCGTGGCGGGACTTTCCTCGCCGGGCTTGATGACGACGCTACAGCCTGCCGCAAGCGCTGCCGAGAGCTTGCGAGCCGGGGTAATGGCGGGAAAATTCCACGGGGTGAAAGCGGCGACCGGGCCGATCGCCTGGCGCTTGACGAGCTGCTGCACGCCGGGACGGTTCGACGGCACGACGCGACCGTCGATGCGGCGGGCTTCTTCGGCGAACCATTCGAAGTAGTCGGCCGCCCGCAGCACTTCATCGCTGCTCTCGGCAAGCGGCTTGCCTTCTTCCAACGTCATGAGCGTCGCGATATGGGCGGCGCGCTCGCGCATGAGGTCAGCAGCGCGTTTGAGAATACGTGCACGCTCGGCCGGTACGGTATGGCGCCAGACGTCAAAGGCACGCTGCGCCACCTCGAGCGCATGGTCCAGATCGGCCGCGGTGGCAAGCGGCACGCGGCCAAGTTCACGTTGCGTGGCGGGATTGATGACAGAAACGGTGTCGCGACCGTCAGCTTCGAGCCACTCGCCGTCGATGAAAAGATAGAGCGGGTCGTACGATGCGTTCATGACAATGACCTCCAAGTGATGTTCCAGACTTCCTGAAAGGCGGTTCTCGATTCGCCGGACGGCGCCGAGTGCCGGGTACGGAACAGAGTCTAGGAGGGGCAGGCGCGTCGATTTAGAGGGGGGCGGGGGAAACATTCTTGTTTCCAGCAGCAAAATCGCCGGACCGGGATGGCTTGCGTCAAAAAGGTGCCAGATTCATCATGCAAAATTGAGGCGCGTGAGAGTGGCCCGCCAACCCGGAGCGCCGACCGAGACGGATGGGACGCTCCAGATGTGCCGCACAGACCGGCGGCCACGGCCGCAGAGCCAATTGGAAAGCTAACGGGATGGCCTGAATGGACAAGTTCTACAACATGTCGGTGTTTGCGAAAGTCGTGGAGATGGGCAGCTTTACGGCGGTGGCCAACCATCTTGACTCGACGGTGGGCAATGTCTCCCGCGCGGTCTCCACACTCGAAGAGGCGTTAGACACCCGGTTGCTGCAGCGCTCCACGCGGCGCCTTGTCGTGACCGATGCGGGACGGCGCTTTTATGAGCGCTGCGCGGCTATCCTCGCCGATGTCGAACAGGCAGAATCCGAGGCGCGCGACGCCCTTCTCGACCCGCGTGGCACGCTTAGGGTCCACTCCGTGCCGGGCCTCGGGCGCCAACTTGTGACGCGGACGGTCCTGGCCTATCGCAAGGAATACCCACAGGTCTCGGTCGACCTGCTGCTCTCCCAGCGCATGCCGAACCTGCTGGAAGATCAACTGGATGTCTCGGTTGTCATTGCACGGACCTTGCCCGACTCGGCTTACGTTAGTCAGAAGATCGGCAGCAGCCATTGCGTGCTGGCCGCCTCGCCTGCCTACCTCGAACAGCATCCGGCGCCCACAAGGCCGGAAGACCTTGCCGACCACGCATGTGTTTTGCTGGCCACGGTCGACTACGCGCGTGACGAATGGCAACTTGCAAGCCAGGCGGCCAATCTGACTTTCCGGCCGTTAGGACCGCACTATTGCGTGAACGACATGGAGGCCATGAGTGTCGCTTTGCGTGAGGGCGCAGGCATAGGTTTGCTGGCGGGTTTCTCCGCCATCGAATATCTGCGCAATGGAACACTCGTGCGCGTGCTGCCGGACTATCACACCCATTCGCGCAATGTCTATGCGCTATATTCGTCCCGTCAGTTCGTGGATGCCAAGATCAAGCGGTTTGTCGACGCGCTGAAAACCCATGTGGGTAGCGAGCTCGGTGCGCTTGCACGCGAACTCGCCATAGAAACGGCGGATGCGGTTTAGGCCCACCCGTTTCTTGCTTGCCCCGCGGCGGGCCGAAAACGATCCAATCGCGGATCCCTATAAGACTGATTGGTCCTCCAAACCAGCCGTTAACGCTGCGAGACCTCGAGGGGCCGCTGTGGGTCGACTCGGGCCAATCGCCGGCGGCCCGGGTCCGGCCAGGAAGAGACAGTCGACATCGTGGCCTAGCTCGTTGACAATCGCCGTGGATTGAACGATCCAGAGTCCAAACGCACAACCAAGAATTGAACAATCGGGCAACGCAAGAATGACATCCCAAGCAGAAGTCTATTTGCAAGATTTTCACCGGCGTCGGGCAGGAGCAACGCGCCGGGCCTTTGGCAATCTTCCTGCGCGGTCGACGCATGCAGAATACCCGTCTTCCTATCATGCGCTGGCAAAACGGGTGCCGAATGATGGTATGTCGCGCACCGAGCTCGATCTGGCATGTGGTGATGGGCCACTGCTGCAAATTCTGAACGATCGGCGCAACGCAGGAACGAAGTTGATCGGCCTCGACATGAGCGAGGGCGAGCTGAGCGCTGCTCGGGCGGTGCTGCCGCCGGACGTTCGATTGATCAATGAGCGCGCGCAAGAGTTGTCGCTCGATACCGACTCGGTCGACTATGTTCTGTCGCACATGGCTTTGATGTTGATGGACGACATAGAGCAAGTCATTCGTGAAATTCGTCGGGTATTGCGTGAAGGCGGTAGTTTCTCAGCTGTCGTCGGGCGTGCCTTTCTGACCGAGGAAGTCGGGGAGGTCTTTTTAGACGTATTCAAGCCAATTGCGAAGGCGAACCTGACGCACCTACCGCTCGGTGACGCGCGCACACGCAGCGAAACCGGTTGGAGCGAACTACTCCAGCATTGTTTCGTTAATGTAGCCTTCGAAAACATCGAAATTGACTGGACGCCTACGCCTGAGCAGTTATGGTTGGACATGTTGGACACTTACGATGCAGACAGGATGTCGGAAGCAACGCGCGCACAGTTCAAGGGCGAACTATTGTCGGCGTTCGCGCCCATGCAGCGCGAAGACGGAACGCTAAAGACGGGATGGGGGCTGCGTCTTGTCCAGGCCAGTGCTGCCTAACGGCCAGGTTCGGCCGTTCGACATCGACGTATGAACCGTCGACAATTCGGTTCGTCGCCTATATCGACATTAGCCTGGCCATCCAGTCAATGACGGGTACGAATCCAGGAGGAGTCTTCTGTGGCATGCGCTCGATGCGAGGACCTATGCGTTCGATATGCGATCAGGCATCCGCGCGAGCTACGTAAAGCGATACAGATTGCAGCGGAGAACGTCGCGGATAGAACAGTTGTAGAAGTAATTCCCGACAGCCCTTGCGTCTCCGTCTCATTCGACAAACTCGCGGCGGGTGCCGCATGGGACGACTACGTCGAGTACCATTTTCGCTGCCTGCATTGCAATGAAGCTTTCTGGTTGCACGCGGAAACGTATCACGGCAGCGGTGGCTACTGGGAACCGAAAGACGAAGCGTCGATACGTGACAACATCACCAACTAGTCGCGAACGATCACTGGGAGACAATCGACAGCGGTGGCGAGATCGTTACAATCGACCTTCCACAGACCCGGTACTTGGCACGGACACGGACGCTTGCGATGACTGAAAAATATCGACTCAGACTCATGTTCGAGTGGGGCGGTGGTTGTATTTGGGTGGGAGACGACGCTACTCGCAGCGCATACGGGGTGGGTCCGATTGAGGACTCGCTGCCGCTGGCTGACGAGACGCGCAGAAAGCTTGCGGAAATGACTGCGTGGCATGACCTATCGCTCAACTGGGAATACCCTCCAGACCCCGGACCGTGGGACGCGTACGAGTACGAGCGCTTTGACGCGACCGCGGCCGCGATGCGTGATCATCTTCAACAGGAACTGGGGGACTGCTTCGCTATCGTCTACGAGAGATTGGGGGTTCATGAGGGACGCTCCAAGGATCGGTAGCCTGGGAGCAGGCTGGACCGGAAGCTCGCCTTTCCGCGAATGACCGCTTCAGAGAAGGGCGGCTGTCCCTTTTGGGTCGCGTGCTGTCGGTCGCCGACAGGCAGGGGCCGGCCACAAACGGTCGTTCATGGTCGTTTGGCGAGCGTCTCTTGATGAACAAGAAGTCGCCAGTCGGCGAAGCGGCGGCGACTAGCGATTCGTCACGCAAGCCAGCTTCATTTCGAAGCGATGTGTGCGGCAACTGAGACTTGGATGGCCATTTAGGCCGCTCCCACAAATCTAATGATTTTGGCGCTGCAGTAATGGAAATTCGCGTTCAGCTTGCTCACTTCCTAATGAGGAAAGGGATTCGTTCAATCCCACGTTGACCTTCAGGAGCCGCTGCCGAATCCGTTTTTCTCGAACACGACGGGAGGCATCACCGCTTCGTTGACATGCAGACGGAAGATATCCGGACGCGAGTAGTGACCCGCCACGTCAAAGTCATATTTCGCCCGGGCGAGGTCGTTGAGGTCGAGGTCGGCCACGAGCAATGCGTCTTGCTCAAAGATGGGGCCGACAATGAACTCGCCAAGCGGGCCGACGATGCAGCTTCCACCGCTCATCAGCACAGTGGACGGATCGTTACCCTGGATTGCGGCATAGTCGGTTGGGCAATCCGATCGGCGCAGGTGCTGGCAGGCCGATAACACAAAGCAACGCCCCTCCAAGGCAACATGCTGCATGGAGGAAGCCCATGTCGGCCGGCTGTCAGCGGTGGGGGCGCAGTAAATCTGAACACCCTTGGCGTACATGGCCATACGCATTAATGGCATGTAGTTTTCCCAGCAAATGACTGCGCCAAGTCTGCCGAACGGCGTGTCGAAAACCGGGAGCGTCGACCCATCGCCATAGCCCCAGATCAGCCTCTCGCCGGCGGTTGGCATCAGCTTGCGATGTTTGCCGAGCATGATACCGTCCGGACCATAAAACAACGCAGTGCAATACAACGTGCCATGGTCCCGCTCGATTACGCCGATCACGATGTATTGTTTATGGTCGGCGGCAATCTCGCCCAACCGGCGGGTGCCGGGACTCGGCACCTCGACCGCGCTTTCGTAGTAACGGCGATAGTCGTCGCGCCCAGCAACGGTTCGTCCACCAATCGTCGAGCCGAAATCAAGCCCCTTTGGATAGGCTGAGACGAATGCTTCAGGAAATACAATAAGTTGAGTGTCTTGTCGTGCGGCGTCGACGGCGAAAGTCGCGACTTTGTCGATGGTTCTGTCCGCATCGAAGACGACGGATCCCGATTGCACAACCGCAGCACGTAATTTCTGTTGCATCAGAATTCTCCATTGATGTACGGGCTTGCAATCGAAAATGCTTAGGCTTGCTCGCAGATAGCTGTCGCACTCATGGCGAACTCAGTGCCTGATGCCGACGATCTACTACAGGTATCTCGACCATATTTGTATTTCGCCGTGAACGATGGTGCACGAGTCGATGTTGCTTGACGTTAGAGGGTAGTACTCGTTACTTCGCAGTCTCAGGCGCAGGTGGCTGCTTTGACCCCGTGGCTTCAGGGCCGGTGGTGTGCTGGTTTGGCATTGCTCCACCCGCATGGTGGTCCGCCCGGATTTCGGCATTCTTGGCGTTCATGGGACCGACGACCAGTTTCTGGGCCGCGACTTCGCTATCTGTCGGCGCGAAGACATTGACCTCTTCTTGCGAGTAGGCGTTCGCAAGCGTGCTATACATGAATGCCGCGGCCACTATCGGCAACGCAATGACGAATTGCATATCACCTCCACTCCAGGTACATCGCCATAGCCTCCGTTTTTACATTGAGGCCACCAGTAGAAAAATAGCGCGGGGGTGGGTACCGGGCGATGCAGGACGGTGCGCAATAGATGCGCCGGCGACAGGGACGGTAGGTCCGTTATCCAGGACCGTGCTAAAGCTATGTTATAGGCCTCCCGGTCGGCGATTGACAGCACAATCGCGAGGGATATCTGGCTGAATGTTCGGTGGCGTTCCGCCCTCTGGCAGACGCCTGCTCCGTAAAAAAAGTACTGCGACTGCACCGGAGGTCCGAGCGGCAAATGAACATTTCAATGCTCACTTGTGCGGAGTGCAGGCGTATTCTTCTTACAATTTCGGCTTGCGAATGGACCAGATTCCGGTTCCTGACCGCAGAGACTCCTGTGCCTTCACGCATGTCTTGTTCTGCAAACACAATTACGAACGTTTTATCGCACCCTACGGCAGCGTGGCGGCTGGACTCCTGCTGGCTGCAGGCGTTTTGCTGTCTGAAGTTCGCATTATCGTCGCTGACGAAGAAGGTGAGCCGCTTCTCGGCGGGTGATCATGAGGCTACTGTTCAGCCTGGATGAGGGGTGGAAAGCGTAGCCTCCAACGGCCGCTTGGAGAAAGCTGAAGGACGGCGTGCCTCGAGTTAAGCTTTTTGCACGAGAGCCTCACCCCAGCCTTCTATCGCCGGGCTTCGTTGTAGGGCTGTGGTCGGCCAGATTGAGACGTTCGACGGAACCGCGCGAATTCGCAACAATCTTGATGCCATTATTTGATTGGGGTGCTGAACACCCCAGAGCGGTTAATATGCGATTTCTTCGACCGCAAGGAATTCATCTTGAATTTAGCAAAGCGCGTTATGTACGGTTTCGCCGGAGTGGTTTTCCTTGGCTTCCTGGCAATACTAGCGCTGCACCACAATGGATCGATTGAGACAGAGAACTTGATTGACAGTTCGCCTCAGACGGTGTGGACGGTCCTCACGGCGACCGACGATTACCCGTTGTGGAATCCGGAGATTTCACGACTACGCGGGCAGCTTCGCGAGGGCAACGTCATCGAGTTTGTTGAGGGGACGGGGCCGGACGCAATGGTGTTTCATCCAAAGATTCTGGCGGTGCAGGCTGTTCGAGAATTGCGATGGAAAGGGTATGTATGGTTTCCAGGTATTTTTGACGGCGAGCACCGCTTCATTCTCGAACCCGTGGGCAATAAAACGCGCTTTATCCAGGGTGAAACATTCACCGGCATTCTTGCTGGCACCCTGACTCAGAGCGTCCTAAGGGACACGGTTTTTAGCATGCATGCGATGAATGACGCGTTGAAAAAGCGAGCCGAACTAGCGTCTGGTCAACCGCCGAAATAGTCGGCTGGAGCACTTGGGCAACTCGCTGCTGACTGATACCAAACGGCCGCTGATGAGAACGGCCACCGACCGCTCCGGGTCGCGTGCGGCCGACCGGCGTCAGGCAGAGGTCGGCCACAAGCGTTCATGCGAGGATCGAGGCCAAATCGTAGCGCTTAAACCCGTGCAGGGGGCAGCGCATACCTTAGACTATCGCTCCGATAGCCGTTTGACCGGTTCGAAGCCCACCGCCCCGCTTCCCTCGCGTGGGAAAACATCGTGAGCGTTCATTTTAACGGCACTGAACGCACCTCGAAAAAATCCACCGAAATGGTCGCGCGGCTGCTGCAAGGCTGGTCGTCCTTGGCGGCGAAGTCGACTAAAACACTATAAAAATCCTGAAAGCGTCATATGGCAATCAAGTTGTCGTTTGAAGTCCTGGAAGTATTGGACACCATCGAGCGGACCGGCACGTTCGCCAAGGCGGCCGAACTGTTGCATAGAGTTCCGTCGTCGATCACGTACCTCGTCCAGAAAGTTGAAAGCGACATAGACGTTGAACTGTTCGACCGTAGGGGCAGGCGGGCGACACTTACGCAAGCCGGCCGCGCCGTCGTTGATGAGGGCCGTCGACTTCTGAGAGCGGCGCGGCGTCTCGAAGTTACAGCGAAGGGCATTAGCGACGGCTGGGAGTCGGAACTGCGATTGTGCTTTGACGAAATCCTGCCTGCCAAATTCTTGTGGTCATACGTGGACGGATTTTATGATCTGAAAATACCGACTCAACTGCGTCTGTCTACTGAAGTGCTTGGAGGAGTCTGGGATGCTCTAATTTCGAGGCGTGTCGATTTGGCGGTCGGAACCGTCGGGGAGCCGCCGCTCGATCCGAACATCATCGCGCGCCCGATTGGAACGCTCAACCATGTATTCGTTACGGCACCGGATCATCCACTTGCGGGTATCCCTGAGCCACTGGAGAGCGAGACGATTGCGCGATATCGAGGTGTAGTCATGAGCGACACGTCCCGTGAGCTGGATCCCCAAGCCGTAGCTATCCACGAGGGACAGCCGCTCATCTTTGTGTCGACTCGCGAAGCCAAACTCGAAGCACTCTGCGAAGGTATCGCGGTCGGCATGCTGCCCGAGCCGTTGGCCGAAGGGCTGGTGCGCAAAGGGAAGCTAGTTGTGCGCCGCATCGTACGCGAATACTCAAATTGCTATCTCGCTTGGCGCAGAGACAAGACCGGGAACGCATTGAACTGGTGGATCGGCCAGCTTGACCACGCCGATCTGATAGGCCGGATAACGTAGCGATATCGAGCGGTTACGACTTTCACCGCATGAGCGTCCGCTTCGGAGTAGCTCGAAGGTCGGTTCAGGGTCGCATGCCGCCGATCGAGACCGGCGGTCTTCAGCCCCGCCGAAGTTTGCTGTGGGACCGGGTTCGGCCAGGAAGCGACGTTCGGCGCTGCGGCCAAGATCGTCAACAATGTTGCAGCATGCCGATGAGGAATGGCAGTGCCGAAAATTGCGGGTCTCACGGTCCATTGACGTAACCTATCGTTTTCGCGCCCTCTCATGCGCGACTGGAGCGACCGTGTGACGACAACCGAAGTGGTGAAACTGTACGGCGCCGCATGGAGTGTGTATGTGCGGATCGCTCGCCTGGCTCTGGAGGAGAAGCAGATCAAATACAGTTTGGTTGAGGTAGATATATTCGCAGAAACCGGCGTTCCACAGGAGCACTTGAAGCGTCACCCGTTCGGTCGCATTCCGGCCTTCGAGCATGGCGATTTCCATGTTTACGAGACAGGCGCTATCGTTCGCTACATCGACGACGCTTTCTCCGGGTGCAAGCTGCAACCGACAGATCCGAAAACTCGCGCCAAGGTAAACCAGATTGTTGGAATACTGGATGCCTATGCGTATCGCACGCTTGTTTGGGACATATACGTTGAACGCGTGGTTTCAACTCGCGAAGGCCGGTTAGCAAATGAGCATACGATCGCCGCCGCGCTGCCGCGTGCCGCTGTATGTTTATCTGAGTTGAACCGTCTGTCCGATGACCGGGGGTTCCTGATCGGCGATGGCGTGACACTTGCGGATCTGTACGCCGCTCCAATCTTCGCGTGCTTCATGCAGGCTCCTGAAGCCGTTTCACTAATGGAAGGATGCGAAAAACTGATCTACTGGTGGCAACGATTCGCCATCCGCGACAGCATGTCCCGGACGCAGCCGTGATCAACCGCGTGCGGCACGCAACGGCCAATTTGAGACATCCGACACACCCCGCAGAATCGGCGACAATCACGACGAGCTAAGCATATTCCACGCGATCATGTCCAATGACCAAAGAAACGTTTGCGAGCGATTCGGTGCAGAATACAGGCCGCCCGAGGCGAGCCAAAAGGTAGGAATTTCGCTTGCGTCCCTTGAAAATGTGCCGCTTCACGCGGTTCGGCTATCCCCGGAAAACGGTACGTGCGGTTG
Organism: Paraburkholderia sp. BL23I1N1; assembly: GCF_003610295.1. Lineage (NCBI taxonomy): Bacteria > Pseudomonadati > Pseudomonadota > Betaproteobacteria > Burkholderiales > Burkholderiaceae > Paraburkholderia > Paraburkholderia sp. BL23I1N1. The sequence goes on along the minus strand of NZ_RAPV01000002.1, from coordinate 1,191,183 downwards.
GTATATTTATGGTGGCGAATACTCAACGGATGCGGACTTCTATCAACCGCTTCATGTCGCCCACTTGGTCGAGCGCTGTCCGAACATCGTCCCTTACTTGGCACTGCCGCCGGGATGGCGTGTATTGCTTGCGCCGGACTATGAGGACGTCTGGTTCGATGGTGAACTGCTGAAGGACGTCACTGATAGCCTGTAACGGCCACTTTCGGACGGTCGACATGGATGTCTAACTCGTCGACAATCTATGAGATTGGCAGAGCAATTACAACGGATTATGGGGCGAATATGGGGTTGCGGAGCTTGCTGCTGAAGTGCATCGTCATCAGTGTTGTCGGCGTAATTACAGTCCTTTTAGTCGCGCACGACGATCGTAGCGCCCATGCTGACGTTCTTATCGATCGGCCCGCTGCCGATGTCTGGAAGGTTATTTCGAACAGCGCCGCGTATCCCGATTGGAATCCCTTCATTACTCGGGTTGATGGCGACTTCAGGGAAGGAGCAACAATCCGCATTGTGCTAGGCACTGGATCGGATTCGATGGTGTTCAAGCCGACGGTCCTGCTCGTTCGTCCGGAACAAGACCTTTGCTGGCGTGGCAGCGTCTGGATTCGCGGCGTCTTCGACGGTACGCACTGCATTCACCTGACGACCGTAACCGGCGGCACCCACCTTGAGCAAACGGAGTCTTTCTCTGGATTGCTTGTTGGGCGGCTGACGAAAGACGTAATCGAGGAAACGCAGCGAAACTTTCAGGCGATGAATGTTGCAGTCAAGCAGCGCGCAGAATTGAAAACGCCCTGAACGCTTACTTCTCGTGCGATTCGAACGGAATCGTCGGCAGCAGTCGCTGTCCGGCCAAAAGCGGTCCTTCGCGATGAGCACCAAACTCGACGATAATGAACGGTGTTCACGTCAAGTGAGGGTACCCACATGGTCCTCTCCTCCGAACTCAGAACGCAGATCCTGCGTCACTACCACGTTGAGAAATGGCGCCCTGGCACCATCGCCCGGCAATTGCATATTCACCGCGACACGGTCCAGCGCGTACTCGCGCAAGCGGGTCTACCCAAGATCGGCGCTCCGCCACGGCCGTCGCAGATCGATGCCTACCTGCCGTTCATCCAACAGACGCTGCTGAGGTTTCCAACACTCACTGCGAATCGTCTCTATGCGATGGTGTACGAACGAGGCTATCGGGGTAGTCCGCGTCACTTCCGCCATCTGATCTCGTTGTATCGTCCACGGTCCATTACTGAGGCTTTCCAAGACGTGCGTCCGAGATTTGATGCGTTCGGGTGGATGCTTGCCGTGCTTCAGAAGAAGGTGGCCGTACAAGAGTTGAAGTACCAAACGGATGATCTCCCAGATTTAGAAGTTCTTCTCAATCGACTTTACGTGGGAAAGCTTTCAGATAGAAATAAAGCACTTGCAATCATTGCGTGGCGACGCGGCCTAACAGGGCGAACAATTTGTGGCTTTCTCGGAATATCCAGCAGCACGTACAACGTGTACAAGCGGACTTTTACTGAAGGTGGCAGCCAAGCGCTATTTTCTCGAAAATCTCCCCCCAGAAAAAGTGAGAACGAGACGCTCAAGGCTATGATTTTCAGGGTTCTCCACGAGCCACCGAGTAACTATGATATTAACCGTACCACTTGGACCATGCATCTGCTTAGGAAGGTTCTTGGCGAGAACGGTAACGCCGCGTGCCCCGAGGTTATCAGGGCAATCACAAGGGCTGCAGGGTATCGCTGGCGCAAAGCGCGCATTGTGCTGACGTCCGCTGACCCCGACTATTCAGAAAAACTTGATCACATTCGCTCAATCCTAGCCAATCTGAAATCCGACGAAGCTTTCTTTTCCATCGACGAATATGGCCCCTTCGTTATAAAGATGTACAGCGGATGCAGACTGTCCTCTCCCGGCGAACAACCGGTTGTCCCTCAATGGCAAAAATCGCGCGGCAGCCTGATCGTGACCGCAGCGCTCGAACTTTCTAGTAACCAGATTACTCACTTCTACAGTGACAGCAAGAACACCGATGAAATGATCAGGATGATGAATGTTCTGGTCGTCAAGTACTCTGACCGGCGCAAGATTTATCTCTCCTGGGACGCCGCATCTTGGCACATCGCCAAAAGGTTGAACGAAAATATCAAAGAGCATAACGCCTCTGTTACTACAAGCGGCAGAGTTGTTGTAGAAACCGCTCCATTGCCAGCCGGCGCGCAATTCCTCAACGTAATTGAATCGGTCTTCAGCGGAATGTCTCGGGCGATCATTCAGAATAGCGACTATCCGTCGCTTGATGATGCGAAAAGAGCTATCGATCGGTACTTTGATGAGCGAAACTATCAATTTCAGAAACATCCCCGACGAGCGGGTAGAAAAATATGGGGCAAAGAGCGATCGCTAGCCACGTTTTCAGATTCGAACAACTGCAAAGACCCACGCTACCGATGAACTTCGCGCCGAAAGAGCGGTCGGGACCATATGATGGAAAAGCGCTCGCACGGGTGCCAGATGACACACATGTCGACCGTGGCTGTACCGATCTATCGGCGATTACGAACTTAGAGGATTGGTCGCTGGCTGGCTTTCGCGAATGACGGCTATCGAGAAAGTTGAGCGTCCGCTGAGGGTCGACTACGGTCCGACGCGAGTCGATCCCTTTCGAGCACCGTATCCAATCAGCATCGGACCGTGATCGGCCAACTCCGGCCGTTCATCTATGCCGTTGCGCAGACATTTTGACGTCCGTATTACCGCTGACGGCGGCCCTTCGTTGGACCATGCCATCAACAGACACTGACGGTCATTCCTTACGGCCTGTCCGCTGCTCCGATGCTGCAGGATATATCGCAGCGACGTGCTGGAGCGAGCCTTCGCGTTAGCCCTGATCGCCGCCACCGACAGGCAGCACCGTACCGGTGATATACGAAGCTTCATCTGAAGCCAAGAACAGAATCGCACTCACCTGCTCGCCGATTGTTCCGTACCGATGCATCAGGCTGGACGCGATCGTCTGGTCGACGATGCCTTGATACCACCCGGCCTCCTGGTCGCTTTGCCTTTCGGCATTGCGTGGTACTTTGCGCGGAGGCGCTTCTGTGCCGCCGGTAGCGACGGCGTTCACGCGAATACGATCCTGCGCATGCTCGAATGCGAGACTCGCGGTCAATGCATTGACGCCGCCCTTGGATGCTGCATACGGCGCACGATAGATGCTGCGCGTCGCGATAGAGGATACATTGACGATCGCACCGCGCTGCTGCGCGATCATGGCTGGTAAAACGGCACGGCAGCACCACAGCGTCGGAAAGAGCGAGCGTCGAACTTCCGCCTCGATCTGTGCTTCCTCGTAGTGCTCGTACGGCTTGGCCCAGATGGTGCCGCCGACGTTGTTCACCAGAACATCGATGCGCTCGTAAGTTTCAAGCGCCGCCTGCATCAACAGGCTTGCACCCGCGTAGGTTTCAAGGTCCGCGATGACAGGTAGGCACCGTGCACCTCGCGCGTAGATTTCCGCGGCGGCCTCATGCACCAGCTCCGAACGGTCGCACAGCACAACTGCGGCACCTTCTTCCGCAGCAGCGAGGGCGACGCCGCGCCCGATCCCCTGGGCCGCACCCGTTACGACGACAACTTTGTCCTGAAATCGATGGTTCTTGGTCATGCTTGTCATGCAACGTTGTTTGTTGAGAACTTCTCGTAGTAGAAACGTGCGTGTGTCACACCGGTGTCGCGCAGGCTATTGCCTCGGACTGCTTCGGTAACTAATGCGATCCGGGGATCGAATAGATTGTTGGACAGATTGATCGATCTTGCAGAAAACGCGAACACGAGTGCCGGGAAGAACGTTGCGCAGCGCTTAAGCTTGCAGCAACGTCCGGTGAACGGTAGATCAATGCGCTACGACAAGATCGCTCTCGGCCACGCGCGCCGTCGTGCGAATCGCGATGACGGCAAGCATCGCTGCCGCAAGAGGTACGGCCAACGCCAGATAAAATCCGCTCGGGCCTCCGTGCGTAAGGACCGTACCGCCTACAGCGGAACCCGCGATCGCACCAACCCGGCCCATTCCGATCGCCCACCCGGTCGCCGTTGCGCGCAGGGTCGTCGGATAGGCGCCCACCACCAGATAGTTCAGCGCGATCTGCTGACCGCCGATACCAAGCCCTGCCGCCCCCGCAAGCGCAAAGACCAGGCCCCACGCAGTTCCGGCATAAGCAAGCCCGGCGGAAATCGCAATGCCGAGTCCTAGCAGTACCATCAGCAAACGGCGGGTGTTCACTTTGGGAAGAAGCATCGAGAGGGGAATGGCGCAAACGATGAACACTGCATTCACCATGACCGTACCCATCGGCGCTTGCGAAGCGAGCAGGCCCGCAGCCTTCAGCACGGTGGGCAGCCACGAAAGGAACATGAACCACGCAACCCAGTTGCACAGATATACGGCCCAGATAGCAATTGTGTTACGCGCATTGCCATTGCTGAACAGTGCGGTAACGCTGGCGCGTGCGGCCGTCCCTGGAACCTGAAATATCGCGTCGGCCGGCAACGCGACGGTCATGATGCGACGCAGCGTGTTGCGCACACGCTGCGCGCTGTCGTTGCCTGATCGACTAACCAGATATTGGAGAGACTCCGGCAACGCGAAATACAACACGACGAGGAGCAGCAGCGGCGCGCCTCCGCCGACAACGAACACGCCCTGCCATCCGATCACCGGCATCATCCGCGCCGCCAGCAGTCCACCCAGCATCGCTCCCGCTGGCAGGCCCAGCAGAACACCCGTCATAATCGCGCCTCGGTGGCGCGCCGAGCCGTACTCCGCGGCAAGGGCGAGCAGAACCGGTGTACAGCCGCCCATGCCGAGTCCGGCGATGAATCGCAAAGCCAGAATCTGCGCGGTGCTACTCGCGCAGGCCGTCAGCAGCGACGCAACGCTGAACACCGCGACGCCAACGAGCAGCGCCGGACGGCGGCCTACCCTGTCGCCGATCAGACCCAACGTCATCGCGCCGATCGTCATGCCGAGCGTCCCGGCGATCAGGATGGGCGCAAGATCGCCCGGGCGCAAGCCGAACGTCGCGACAATCGCCGGGCCCGTAAAAGCGATGGCTTGCGTGTCGAAACCGTCGAACACTGCGGTTGTAAAGCAAAGAAGGAAGATGCCCCACTGATAGAGCCGAAGTGGCTCGCGATCAATGAGCGATGCGATGTCGAGAGGCTTATTCAAGATGTCTCCGTGCGTGTGCGACGGCGTCGCTTTTGTTTCATATCGGTCTCGGTAACGGGCCTCAGGTTATGCGAACCCGCATTATTCCGCCAATACCGATTGGGACTGCCTCCATACCGTCAGAGCATGGAAGTGCTGGTGATCCAGGGGCCGTATCGCGTGATTTGTTGATTTGCGCGGAGTCCTGAGCTAGTCCGGCCCGACTACACGAATGACCGCCAAACCATTGGAAACGGTCGTCGTGCCAACGCCGGCACGTAAGTCTGCGTCGGGTCGAACAGAGACAAATGCAGTACCGAGACCAACGGTTTATCGCAGCGAAAGTCCTGTGCATTTTCCGAGCCCGCTTGATCTTATAACTCTTCAGGTAAAGCGCTCCCGGAGTTCGAATTTGATTGCGAACGGGATGGTACCCGCGTAGCCGGAACCGGTGTTCGCGGCAATGACGTCCCGTTCCGGCGAATAGCATTGCTGCGAACCACCAGATCGCGTTTGCAGGTGGACATCACTGCCGTACGAGAGTGGTCTCTGTCGGCCTTCTTGGACCAAGGATCGCTCCACCCAACGTGAGATAGTGGTCAAGATCACGGGCCTTTAGATGTGCATTCTTCCTCGGTTTCGGCGCAATCTGACCTACGGCATCGTCGTATTGATTCTTGTGGGAAGAACTGTCGTAGGGCTGACCACCGGGCACGAACCTCTTCAGCAGCTCCTCCGCCTCCGGCATCAACTTATCCAAAGCCTTGGAAATCGTAAGGCGGTCGCCATTCTCATCAGGATGCGTCAGGTCCCACATCCACAGGCCGTACAGGCGGCTCTGATACTGGTTCGTCTCACTAAGCAGGAAGGTACGCTCATCAAAATTGCGCATGAATAGCGAGTTATCAAATTCCGGGCTACTCACATTGGCATAGCAACCAACAGTGTCGATGAACGCTTCCCGCAGTATTGCGCGGAAATCACGCCAGGCGGCATCGATCTGGGTTGGCGTCCTGTCTGTGGGAACCGCAAGAACCAGATGATTTTTCAGTTCAACGCCGTTCGCGACAATGCGGTGTTGATTGTGGCCAAAGATCCCCACGTTTGACGGAGGCCGCTTCGGCACGAACGCGTGCTCACAGACGATGCTGCACATTTCCTCGTCAAGTTCAGCCTCTTCGGTGAAGAGCCAATAATTCTCACGACCTACGACCTTGGCCCACGGATACGCCTTGTACATCCCGCTCTTCGCGGCTAGGAGTCCGCGCGGCAGACAGAATTTTGGTTCTGGTGCAAATAGGCTCGGCGAATCGGTTAAAGTATCCAGCCTAACAATCTGGTGGTCGGTGATGAGCAAGCGCAAAGGCCTGGAGGCGTTGTTTGATGGGCGGCATTTTGATCGGGAGGTCATCATTCTCTGCGTGCGCTGGTACCTTCGCTACAAGCTCAGCCTGCGCGATATCGTCGAGATGATGGCCGAGCGCGGTTTGTCGCTGGTGCACACCACGATCATGCGTTGGGTGAAGCGCTTCACGCCGGAGTTCGTCAAGCGTTGGAATCGTTTTGGCATACCCACAGGACCGTCATGGCGTGTTGACGAAACCTACCTGAAGGTTCGTGGCAAATGGGTTTATCTGTACCGTGCAGTAGATCGAGCCGGCCAGACGGTAGACTTCATGCTCAGAGCGAAGCGCGACGTGGCCGCGGCCAAAGCCTTTTTCAGCAAGGCAATCAAACATCAGGGCCAGCCGCCGGAGACGATCACGCTCGATGGGTATGCCGCCTCGCACCGCGCCGTGCGCGAGATGAAGGCCGATGGCCTGCTGCCTGAGGACACGAATATCCGGTCCTCGAAATACCTGAACAATCTGATCGAGCAGGACCATCGAAACATCAAGTCCAGAACGAACGTGATGCTCGGTTTCAAACGATTCAGGAATGCCGTGACCACGATTTCAGGCATCGAATTGATGCATCGCATTCGCGAGGGTCAGTTCAACTTCTCCATGCTCGGGCTTAAAGATACAGCTGCGCTCGCTGTCTGGAATGCTGTCCTGTTCAATCGATAAGGTATCCATATCTATTGGAAAAATCTCGGCCTGACCAGCCATTTGCACCAGAGCCCGCCAGGCCAAGTATCTGAACAATATCGTGGAACAAGACCATCGGGCGATCAAGCGCCGTACCCGGCCCATGTTGGGATTCCATGATTTTCGTTGTGCCCGCATCTTGTTGAGTGGCATCGAACTCATGCATATGATCGCCGAAGGGCAGATGAAAGACGCACGCAAACTCAAGCCATCGGCCGCCCGGCAATTCTACTCGCTGGTAATGTAAGCAATCCTTATCATATCGATATCGTTTGCCCAAATCGCCTTACCGCGACAGAACCGTTCCGACTGGGATACTCATCGTTACTCCCCCTCCGTAGCCTTTTGCAACGCTTCCTCGGCTCGTGGCACGACAACTAATCTTGCGTCCGCCACACGCAATGTTTTTTTCTTTCTCGCAACGCATTGAGCACTATGTGAGACGAAGGCCGCCGACCTATTCGCATGGAATGCGGTAGCTCCCTTTATTTGAGTCATGTAAGTGTTGCTGGTAAACGCGTTTGAATTTTGTTAACTTCGGCGAACCCATTGCGCCGGAGTCCAGATGAAGTGTGTTGTAGAGCTGAGCGAAGCCGAGGAAAAGACCTTGCGACAGATGTCGTTGAACCACCAGCATCGCGACATGCGCATCCGGGCCGCGGGCGTGATGATGCTCGGCCGCAAGATCAAACTGACTGAAGTGGCTGCGCAGCTCAGCGTGAGCGGGCAGTCGGTCTACAACTGGGCGCGCGCGTGGCGGGAATCCGGCATATGTGGGCTGCTGGTCGGTCATAAAGGCGGACGTCCCCGTTCGTTGTCTGAAGCCATGATCGCCACCGCCATCGAGGCGGCCAGCGTCGAATTGATGACGCTCAGACAGATTGCGCAGCGCGTTGAAGAAGCTCATGGTGTGCAGTTTCCCTGCCGCCTGGATACCTTGTCGACTGCGCTCAAACGAGCGGGGTTTTCCTACAAGCGTGGTCGCTATTCGCTCAAAAAAAGCGTAACCCCGAGGAGTTCGCCGTGAAGGCCTCCACCCTCGCGAAGCTACAGCAGGCCGCACTCGACGGTGCGTGCCAGCTGTTCTACTTCGATCAATCGGGGTTCAGTGCTTCGCCCCCGGTGCAGCGCGGCTGGTCGCCCATCGGCGAACCGCATCGTGTGTTCCCGCAACCGCACTGCAAACGCTCCGTCCTTGGTGCACTGGATTTCGGCGCCAACCTGCTGACGTATCACACCAGCAAGACCACGATCAAACGCCCCGATGTCGTGCAATTCCTTGAGCAGATCGCGCGGAAAAGCACGCCCGGTCTGACGACCGTAGTGGTGCTCGACAACGCCTCGATCCATCACAACATCGATCAGGAAACAATCGACCGATGGTTTCTCGAACATCGCATGGTGCTGTTCTATCTGCCGCCCTACAGCCTCCGAGTAGACGGGGACGTTACCGCCCCCATCCCTCACAGATCCGGACGAGCCCAATTAAGGCATCCGGTTCTTCATTGCACAGATTCGCTCACTTATTTATGGGTATAGCAGTGCACAATTCGAGCGGGTGGCAAGGGAAACCTCGTGAGTATCTCTTTGAATGCGGCCCATGGAATGGTGCTTTTGGACGATCTGCTCGATAGCCACTTGCGCCAACAGTGGGCGGCGAAATATCTTAGCCTCCCGATGCGCTTGGCGTTACCGCTGATGCCAAAGTAGGCGTAATGCCCCTTGAGCATCCTGCCGAGCTTCTGATGCTGATCCCTGATCGGCCAGTGCCGCATGGCGCGACACTGCTGGTTGATCTCCTTCAGGGCGCGAGCCAAGCGATCCTTGGCCGTCAGTTGCCCTGGCATCGGCCCTCCCTTCCTCGATTTCACCCAGACATGCGTGAACCCGAGGAAGTTAAAACTCGTCGCTAGCGCCTTATCGTCCTCTTCCTTCGCAGACTTCGGCCTGTAGCGGAAATCGACCATGGCGGTCTTGTCCGGGTGAAGCTCCAGCCCGTATTTCCCAAGCCGCTTACCCAGCACCTCCAGCACTCGCTGCGCGTCATCCTTATATGCAAATAGCATGACAAAGTCATCCGCGAAACGCACCAGCGTGCTCGGCCCTCTCAAGCGTGGCTGCACCTCATTGCTGAACCATTCGTCGAGCACATAGTGCAGGAATACATTGGATAACAATGGGGAAGCAACACCGCCTTGAGGCGCGCCCGTTTCGGAAAAGGACAACTGTCCACCTTCCATTACACCCGCCTTCAACCACTTATCGATCAGCCTTCTGACTATCCCGTCAGTGACCCGTCGGGCTAAAAACTCCCTCAGTTTTGCGTGCGAGATGCTGTCGAAGAATTTCCGAACATCCACATCTAACACCCATCGCCCACCATTCTTGGTGATCCCGCTTCTGATCGCTTGCAGCGCGTCGTGCGCGCTGCGTCCACGGCGGTAGCCGAAGGAACTGTCGCTAAAGTCGATCTCATAGACCGGCTCCATCAGCAGAACGATGGCACGCTGTGCCACCTTGTCCTCAAAAGAAGGAATTCCAAGACCGCGTTGACCGCTGCCATCTGCCTTGTCGATGTAATGACGGCGAACCGGCGGCGCACGGTAGCTGCCCGATTTGAGCCGGTCGATCAGGCTGGTCAGATTCTGCTCCAGATTGGCAGCGTAATCTTCTCCGGTCTGACCGTCGACTCCCACCGCGCCATCCTTGCGCGTGCAGTCGTATGCATACCTGACCCATTCATAGTCGATGTGATGGGCCAAGGTGGTCAATGTCATCGCCGGGTTGTTTCTCGCCAGCTCGGCTATTCGTTCCTGTTTCGTTGACACGCTTTCAGGCTTCAATGTTCCTCCGTGTTTCTCATGAACGATTCTGTACAACGACGCCTCCCTTTCCTCGACCGGGTCCGCCCGAGCGGCGTTCCCCGGCGTCATCAGTACTATGAAGGCGCTAAGACTTCCTGTGCCGAATACGAGGTCGCTTATGGATTCGCTTGCTCGCTCCAATCCTTCCTCTCCTCGTTTTGCTCCTTGCGGCGGAGAGCCCCGCAAGGTGTGGCCCGGTTTATATCGCCCCGTGCCTCAGGGCCCTACAAGATCGGTCGAACACAGGACCTCCCAGGTTCCTGGGGAATCCATCCTCGCACCTTTGCCCTGCTCTCGGACCCCGGTCGGTCTGGCGAGCCTCACCATTACGGCTCGCACAGTGCTGTCCCCAGTGTTCGGAAAGTGAAGACACCAACAGTTGATTATCTCGAGGCTCAATCACATGGCTTCGGTACCTGCTGCCTACGCTTCAAGTAGTGCGTCACCGCACTCGCATGCAAGGCTCGCTTCCGGCTGGTGGCTAGCCTTTACCGGGAGGGAGTCGAACCCTCTGGATTCCAATGACTGGTTTCCGCAATACACACTTCCTCCAATCCCAGGCTTCGCCTGGCGCTACCGAACTGAATCTCATCGAAATCCTCTGGAAGCACGCCAAGTATCACTGGCGCGGCTTCGTCACCTGGACCAAGGAAACCATCGATGCCGAGGTCAAAAAACTGCTCGACGGATTCGGCTCAGATTTTCAAATCAGATTTTCGTGAACACTTAATAAAAAGAAAGATGAGTGCCCGCGGGGGCTTTCTCATAGGTATTTTAATTTGTCTACAAAAAGCTTCTGACGACATCCGGGTATTGCGGGATCTAACAAATAGATTCCATTAACTATTGGCCACTCCGAAAGTAGGTCAGGATTTCCTGACATCTCTTTCAGGATATCTGTAATTTTTTCTCTATTTTTTAAAGTCAACTTCATGTAGCGACACGTATTAAAAAAGTGCAATCCGATTCATCCAAATGAAATGGGAATCGGTTCGGCAGGCCGTCTTGCCAGACACTTCTATTTCTTCCATGTCTGCCCGCTGCTGCAGCACAAGTGCGAGCAGCGGGACACACCCAGGTTACTTACCAGCGGTAGCCAACGCCTGCGCCAGCACCCACGGACCCGTGGCCGGAAACGCCCGTCGTGACCGAGCCTTTGACCATCCACTTTTGCGTCGCGACCGAGAGACCCACAGCCATCGCGGACTGCCCGCCGTAGTTGCCGGCCGCGAGTGCTACAACCTTCTCACCCGGCAACACCGCTTGCGGCAAGTTCGCCATGGCGATTGCGGATGCTGTACCCGCGCTCGCGTCACGGCGATATTTCTGCATGTCATCGCGAACGCTGTTGATTGCGCCATTCAACTGTCGCACATTGACGACATCAGTCGGAGCCGTACCGTCTGCAACGTTGGTAATCTGACGCTCAGCGCCCGGCGCACCAACAGAAACCGTGTTGTCCCGGTCTGCAACTGAATTTGCACCCAGGGCAACCGAATTGTTCGCGGTGGCCTGGCTGCTGGTGCCGATGGCGGTCGAGTCCGTGCCCGTGACTTTGGAATTCGTGCCAATGGCGGTTGCACGCGCGGCGGTGACTGTCGCGTTCGTGCCGATTGCCGTTCCGTCTTGACCCGAAACGTTCGAACCGCTGCCCACGGCGGTTCCGTTCGATACTGACACGACCGTATTTTTACCTACCGCCGTATCAGTCGGGTCTGCAACCGTGCCGTTCGCGCCGCTTGTCGAGATCGTGTCGACTGTCGCGGCCACTGTGCTCACCTTGGTCGACAGAGCCGAGACTTGTGAAGCAATCGAGAAAAGTTGCGAGCCGTTCACTGCGTCCGTACTCGTTGCGCTAATCTGCCCGGCGGCGACATTTTGCAACTGATGCTCCTGACCGACCGCGCCGAAACTCACCACGCCGGTCGGCGTCGCGCCGGCGAAGCCACCGAAGGTGACGCCGTTCAGCGTGACGCTGCTCACGTTGGTTGCCGCGCGCGTGACCGCGCCGGAACCGAGCGCCGTCGAATCAGCGGTCGAAGCCGCGGCTGCGTTACCGATCGCAATTGAATTGGCGCCTGTCGCCTGTGCGAGACCGCCCAGTGCAACCGTACCCGCTACTGCTGCGTTGGCGCTCACGCCCATGGATACGGAGCCGTTACCCTGCGCAAAAGCGCCATTTCCGAGGGCGACGGCTTCGCCGTTTAGTGCTTGGGCGCCCGGGCCGATCGCGATCGGCGAGGCAGGCGTAGTCGACGTTGCAGTAGCGTTTGCTCCAATCGCAATTGCGGAGTTATAGGATGCACCACCGTTTGCGACTGCGCCCACCCCTGCTGCAAATGCACCGTTACCAGTTGCAGAAGCGTGATTACCTAGCGCGGTTGAATTTGCTCCAGTGACCGATGCTTGTGCGCCCAAGGCGGTCGCGCCCGATCCGACCGCACTCGCGCCACCGCCATATGCCACGGCGTTATTTCCGCTTGCGACCGAATTAGCGCCAACGGCCGTGGCATTCTGGCCGCTTGCAGTTACCGTATCACCCAGCGCGGTTGCGGCTCCGCCATTTGCGGCGACATTGATCCCGACCGCTGTATTCTGACTCGTGTTGTTCGCGTCACCGGCTACAGCGGGAAGGGTCCCGCCTGTACTCGCGGACGGAGCCGTAGCTCCCCCAATCGTTGCAGTCGTCCCGCCGATCTCACCGCCAACTGCCAGGTTATCTGCATATGCATATCCAGCCGAGAGCGTGAGCGCCGTGAGCACAGCGAGTGCTACTTTCGACCTCAGGGGACGACCGACCTGCCCCATTTCCGCTTGCCCTGCTTCACCCTGTACGCCGCGCTGCGTCTCGGCTGCCGCGACCAGCGCGCCAAATCGGCGATTCCAAACCAACTTAAATCGGTTCTTGTTCATTACGTTCCGCTCTCACTTGTCTGATAGTCAATAAGGGGATTCATTTCTGGTCTCCGTCACGCTGTGCCGAGGGAGTCACGACACTGAGGCCATGCGGGATTATTGGCAGCGTTATTGCGGGAATCGTTTTGCTGGAGGGACGAAATGCTTTGACGGAGGGAAAATTCTTTGCCATGCGTGTGAAAACCGCTCGATTTAAATTGAATTAACAATCTGGTACGCTTCACGGCTTTATGCTGGCGACCGATCCCCGCGAGCCCCAAGCTCCGTAATCAGCCGCCGTTAACAGGAACGTTTCCCGTCAGATCCTTTCGCCTACACGATGCCGCCCCGAAACACCACCCTCACGGATGCCCATCTTCTTGTGGTAGACGATCAGCCTGATCAGCTGCGATTGTTGATTGACGTATTGCGCAACGCTGGATGCCGGATCAGCGTCGGATTCGACGGGTCACAGGCGTATCAACGAGCACTGGCGAATTCACCCGACCTCATCCTGATGGACGTGCGGATGCCGCGGATGGATGGATTCGCTGCCTGCCGGCTGCTTGCCGCGGACCCCCGCACCTCTGCGATTCCGGTTATCTTTCTCACCGTGGCTGGGGACCTTCACGATCGGATCAACGGTCTGGAAATCGGGGGCGTGGACTACGTGCTTAAGCCTTTCGAGCCGCACGAGGTACTTGCACGGATTCGCGTTCACCTCGCCCGGACACGCGGCAATCGGCAAACCGAAGATGAAGTATTCGCCTCGGACTTCACAGGCAACGGCGTCATTGTTCGCGCGGCCATTCGGCATTTGTCGCAGAAGCTGAGCGACGCGCCAACGGCCGAACAGCTCGCGCGCCTGGTGGGGACCAATGAAAAACGGCTGTCGCGTGCGTTCCGGGACAACCTTGGCAAGACCGTATTCGAGTATGTCCGGGACGAGCGCCTGCGGATTGCACAGAGGCTGTTGAGCAGCACGTCATTGAGTATCGCCAGCATCGCTGAAGAAATTGGCTTTTCCAGTGCCGCGAACTTTGCCACGGCGTTTCGCGAACGATTCGGTATGCCCCCGTCGACCTATCGGGGGGAATTTCGCAGCAGGGATCTGGCTGACACTGTGGAATCCGCCCTCGAGGCAGAGTGATGACGTCATGACTACGACCCGGTGGCTCCGCTTACTGTTCTTGTTTCTGTGCTGGTGGACCACCCATTCTTTTGCCGTTGATCTCGACACCACTGGGGCACGGACACAAGGGATTCCCGCCCTGGACCAGGCGCAGGTATTCGAAGACACCTCGGGCAAGCTGAGCCTGGACGACATCCTCATGCTGTCCGCGGGAGCCACGCAAGGCTTTCGTCCCATGCAGCAGAGTCGGCTGAAACCGGGTTTCACTCACTCGGCGTGGTGGCTCCGCGTGGCGGTGAGCAACCACGGTTCAGCAGCCCTCCCGCTCGTGCTCGTGTTCCAGGACGCACGCCTCCAGAAAGTGGACTTTTACACCGGTTATAGCGGCCACTGGACACATGACGGCATCGATCCCGTCCGCCCCGCGTCCCAGTCGTTTTCGTCGCGGTATCCGTTGGTCGATTTCACGCTTGCTCCCGGCGAACAACGCCTTTTTCTCATCCGGGTAGCCAGCGATACCGCGCTCACGCTGCAACCAAAGCTGTATTCCGCAGCGGCATACGACGCGCTGGAGAAACGCGCAGCGCTCTGGGACGGCGGATTGATTGGCGGAACGCTCGCACTGGCGTGGTGCGCGCTGCTCATCGCCTATTTTTCCCGCAGTGTCTCGTTTCTTGTACTATCTGCGCTGTGCGCGATGACAGCGCTGTTCGAAGCCGCGGATCGCGGCTATACGAAGCAATACCTGTGGCCTCTCGCGACTGAATGGAGCGCGAGAAGCGTGACGGTGCTCGGATGTACTGCCGTGCTGCTGTTCATTGCCTTTATCTTGCGCATCTCGCGCAGCGAAAAGGCAAACCTGCCCGCACACTACGTACTGTTCGGCTTTGCGTTGCTGGAGTGCGTTGCAGCAATAGGCGCCGCATTCGGCAATCTGTTCGTGTTCGCGCAAGTCGGCGTATATGTCAATGCGCTGTTCGGCGTCTTCACGGTGATTATCGCTGCACACCTCGCGCGTCAGGCGACCCCCACCGCGCGGATCATGCTGCTCGTCATGATCTTTTCGCTGTTCAGCTTTGCGTTGCGCATGGTCGAAACGCTTGGCTCCTTGCCGACAGTGCTCGTCTGGTTGAAGTCCGACATTCATCCGGACCCCGTCGTTGCAATCATTGGTTTGGCCACCAACCTCATTGTGCTTGCAGCGTGGATAAACCACATCGGAAAGCAGCGAATCGCGGCAAGAACCGAACTCGCAGACTGGCAAAGAACCGAACACGACCGCCTACGCGAACAGGTTGCGCAGCGCACATTGGAGTTGAACGAGGCATTGCTCTACGCCGAGAAGAAAAATCAGCAACTGATCGAAACCTTGGGTTATGTTAGTCACGACCTCCGTGCGCCGCTTGCTACGATCACGGGTTATGCCGGACAGTTGCGGGAGCTCGCGGATTCCAGGCAGGTGAGACCGATCCAGGCAATCGAGCGCAGCGTGAACTATCAACTCGGCCTGATCGACGAACTGGTCGGGTACGCGAAAACTGAGTTGCAGCCGCTGGAGATCGCCCCGGTCGCAACCAACCTGCCTGCACTTCTCGATGACATTGCCGAATACGCGGTCGCACTTTGCGCGCAGCTAAACAACCAGTTCAAGTATCGGGCACTGACGTCGCTGCCCCGTCAGCTGACGATCGACGGACGCCGGTTGCAGCAGGTACTGCTCAATCTGCTCTCGAATGCATCCAAGTTCACCCGCGACGGCTTCGTCACAATGACGGTGAGCGCGCGCCTGCAGCACGATCAATGGCACATGAGTTTTGAAGTCGCTGATACCGGCATCGGCATTGACATCGAAGCGCAGTCGAAACTCTTTACGGCTTTTCGCCAGATACAGGCTGTGAACGGTAGCACGGGGCTTGGCCTTATTATTGCGCAGCGCATTGTCAACACCATGGGCGGCGACTTGCGCGTGTCAAGTGCGCCGCATCGCGGCACCTCGTTTACCTTCGAACTCATCGTTCCATCTGCGGCAGATGAGGATGCGTTGCCGTCGAACATCGTAGAGCATTCTTCCGGCGGTTCCGCTCCTATTCGCTCACAACGCAAACACGCATTCGCCGTTGCCGTTCCTCCAGAGAGCGATCGTCGGGAACTGGCCGTTCTTGCGAAGGACGGACGCCTGACTGACATAGAGCGATGGATAGAAAAAATGATCACCGCTCACCCCACATGTACCGCGTTTCTGACTGACATGCGACATTGCCTCGAAGCGTTGGATTTCGCAGGCATCGAGGCTCTTGCTCTCGCACCGCACGAAACATACGACGTCTCGCGCGCCTGCTAACGTAGCCTGGCTGTTTTCAAGCTGGTGCAACTTTCGGCCGATATCCTCGAAACACTCGTGCGCAATGCAACGAAGTGAGACACACCACTGAAGCGTGCGACGCTCACCGGGGACAAATGAGGCGGCGGCCGGACGGCTGTCGCTCTTTGACAAACGGGCCGGCCGAGCAGGCTGCCAAGAAAACGGAGCAGCAGAAGATGGTGTGGACAACGGGCACGAGGCAGCGTGCGATCACAGTGACAGTCAAGGGCATATTTTGCGCAGCAACTGCGGGCCATGCGTACGCGCAGGTGTCACAACCAGCGAACGACACGCAAGCGACAAGCGTCGCGGTACAGGCCGATGTGAAACCCGACGTCACGCTGTCGGAGATCAAAGTGAAAGACGCGGCAAACGCGGCATCAGTCGGGCTCGTCGGCAAACGGGCTCTGGTGCAAATGGCTGGTCAGGCCGAGATTTTTCCAATAGATATGGATACCTTATCGATTGAACAGGACAGCATTCCAGACAGCGAGCGCAGCTGTATCTTTAAGCCCGAGCATGGAGAAGTTGAACTGACCCTCGCGAATGCGATGCATCAATTCGATGCCTGAAATCGTGGTCACGGCATTCCTGAATCGTTTGAAACCGAGCATCACGTTCGTTCTGGACTTGATGTTTCGATGGTCCTGCTCGATCAGATTGTTCAGGTATTTCGAGGACCGGATATTCGTGTCCTCAGGCAGCAGGCCATCGGCCTTCATCTCGCGCACGGCGCGGTGCGAGGCGGCATACCCATCGAGCGTGATCGTCTCCGGCGGCTGGCCCTGATGTTTGATTGCCTTGCTGAAAAAGGCTTTGGCCGCGGCCACGTCGCGCTTTGCTCTGAGCATGAAGTCTACCGTCTGGCCGGCTCGATCTACTGCACGGTACAGATAAACCCATTTGCCACGAACCTTCAGGTAGGTTTCGTCAACACGCCATGACGGTCCTGTGGGTATGCCAAAACGATTCCAACGCTTGACGAACTCCGGCGTGAAGCGCTTCACCCAACGCATGATCGTGGTGTGCACCAGCGACAAACCGCGCTCGGCCATCATCTCGACGATATCGCGCAGGCTGAGCTTGTAGCGAAGGTACCAGCGCACGCAGAGAATGATGACCTCCCGATCAAAATGCCGCCCATCAAACAACGCCTCCAGGCCTTTGCGCTTGCTCATCACCGACCACCAGATTGTTAGGCTGGATACTTTAACCGATTCGCCGAGCCTATTTGCACCAGAACCCAAGCCGCGATGATTACCATAAAGGGCCGATATACTGAACTGCTCGCATGCCACGCCGTAAGCCCGCATTCGCCGTACCAGTACGCACCCTTCGGAGCCATTCATGCGCATAATCCTGTTCAGCAGTCGCCAATACGACAACGACACGTTCGCCGAGGCTAACGGCACGCATCGCTATGAACTGCACTTCCAGGAATCGCATCTCGATGTCGAAACCGCGATCCTCGCGCACGGCTATGAAGTGGTCTGCCCGTTCGTCAACGACAACGTCGACGCCGCCGTCCTGGAACGCCTCCATGTCGGCGGCACACACATGATCGCGCTGCGCTCGGCGGGTTTCAATCACGTCGACCTGGCCACGGCCGAGCGGCTCGGCATGACGGTTGCACGCGTGCCGGCTTACTCGCCGCACGCGGTCGCCGAACATGCGGCCGGTCTGATTCTCGCGCTGAACCGACGCTTGCCGCGCGCACCCGTGAAGGCGATTTCTCGCTGCATGGGCTGCTCGGCTTCGACCTGCACGGCAAGACTGCGGGCGTGATCGGCACCGGCATGATCGGCCGCGTGTTCGGCCGCATCATGGCGGGCTTCGGCATGCAGGTACTGGCCCACGATCCCGGCACACCGGCTGAGGATCTGCTCGCGCTCGGCGCGCGCTACGTGCCACTCGACACGCTGCTGGCCGAAAGCGACATCGTCAGCCTGCATTGTCCGTTGGTGCCCGCCACGTACCATCTGATCGACGGCCCTGCGCTCGCGAAAATGAAGCGTGGCGCGATGCTGATCAATACCGGGCGCGGCGGCCTGGTTGAAGCCAATGCGCTGATCGGTGCGCTGAAGGACGGCCAGCTCGGCCATCTCGGGCTCGACGTGTACGAGGAAGAAGGCGGCCTCTTTTTCGAGGACCATTCGAACCTGCCCTTGCAGGACGATGTGCTGGCCCGTCTGCTGATGTTCCCGAACGTGATCGTCACCGCGCACCAGGCATTCTTCACGCGTGAGGCGATGAACGAGATCGCGCAGACCACGCTCGATAACGTCGCGGCATGGCAGGCCGGCACGCCGCGCAATGTCGTGCAATGTCGTGCAATGTCGTGCAATGTCGTGCAGGCGCGAAGTTAGGCGTTGCTGCCGCCGCCATCCACCGTGGTCGGGCGAATCGCGGTGCGCGCGTCGTCCGGTGCGCCGCAGATCTCGCGCAGCAAGGCCGCCTCGCGCTCATGCACTTCAACCGGAAACCAGCGCGCGCCCGCATCGGCCAGATAGCGCGCGCGATGCTGCCCGTTGCGGAACGCCACGACGCCTTCGCGCTCGAGACCAGTCCAGCCCAGCAGACCCGGCGCACGACGCGTCGAGATCGTCACGTAGGGCATCGGCGGAATGCGCGGATTGTCCGGATCGAGAAACTCGCGGATGCCGCGCACCTTGCCCGAATGCCATTCGGCAACCGGCTTCAGCACGTAATCGGTGTTGTCGCGATCCGCGCACTCCAGCAACTTGCGCGCGTCGACCATGACCACTTGATGGCGCGTGCCGTCAGTCACGAAGACGCGTCTCAGGCGCACATGGTCGTACCATGGATGGTCGTGCAAGGGCACGGTCCAGATCGTCTCGGCAGAGGCCTGCGCGGCTGCGGGCGATGAATTTGATAAGGGCAAAGGCAGGCTCGATGAGCTAGTTAAAAAACGCCAGCGCGTTAAAAGAGCGCTAACGCTACGAGCCGATTGTGAAAGAAACATGACAACCAACGGTATTAGTCAGCGTGCATGAGCACACTGCATGAGCACCCGGCATCAGCGGCCGGACGCGAACCTTTACGGACACAACGATGATAATCCCGCAATATCTGAATGAACACGTGCGCATCGAAGCCGACGAGGATACCGGTGTTGCCACCATCGTGCTCGAACGGCCCCTGCGGCGTAATGCCGTCGACCGTCCTACCGCGGAAGCGCTCAGCGCCGCCTTCCTGCGCTTTGAAGCCGAGCCGGCATGGCGCGCGGCCGTGTTGTTCGGGGCGGGCGGCACCTTCTGCGCCGGCGCGGATCTCACCGCGCTCGCCGACGGGACCCGCCGCAATGAACTGCACGCCGACGGCAGCGGTCCCGGCCCGATGGGGCCGACGCGCATGAACTTCAGCAAGCCGGTGATCGCCGCGATCGCCGGGTATGCGGTCGCGGGCGGCCTCGAACTGGCCGCAATGTGCGATCTGCGCGTTGTCGAAGAAGACGCCGTGCTCGGCGTGTTCTGCCGGCGCGTCGGGATTCCGCTGATCGATGGCGGCACGATCCGCTTGCCGCGTCTGATCGGGCTGTCGCGGGCGCTCGACCTGATTCTGACCGGTCGCGCGGTGGAGGCGCAGGAAGCGCTCAGCATCGGTCTCGCCAACCGCGTCGTGAAAAAGGGCGAGGCACGCGCGGCGGCGGAACAACTGGCCGCCGAACTGGCGGCCTTTCCGCAGGCGGCGCTGCTGGCGGACCACCACTCCGCATTGGCAAACAGCACGCTGGAGGATCTCGCCCTGGCGCTGCAGCGCGAAGGCGCGGGCGGCTATCAGGCGGTATTCGACGAGGGCGTGGCAGGCGCCGCACGTTTCGCCGAAGGTGCCGGCCGTCACGGCAACACTTTCAGGTCAGACGAAAGCAAGCAATAAAACGGCGCCATTCCGCTGGAAACACACGACGAAGCGGCACGGCGAAGCGGCATGCCAAAGCGCGCGCCCAGATGGCATTCAGCAAAAAACAACAGCCCGTTTGACGCTCAGCAAGGCTGTTTTGACTTAGGTAGAATCCCCTACTGTTTTCCCCTCGCATGGCGCATGCGTTCTCGCCCCGAAAAATGCGCGCCTGCCGCACGACGCTTCCCGTCGCGCCGATTCACGCTCCGTCATCATGCCTTTACCCCTGCTCGCCCTTGCCATTGCCGCTTTTGGAATCGGTACCACTGAATTCGTGATCATGGGCCTGCTGCCCGATGTCGCCCGCGATCTGTCCGTATCGATCCCGGCGGCCGGCATGCTGGTGTCCGCTTACGCGCTCGGCGTCACCATCGGCGCGCCGATCGTCGCAATCGCCGTGGCCAACATGCCGCGCAAGAAGGCGTTGATGAGCCTGATCGGAGTCTTCATCGTCGGCAATCTGCTGTGCGCGATCGCGCCGGGCTACGCGGTGCTGATGGCCGCGCGCATCGTCACGGCGTTTTGCCATGGCGCGTTCTTCGGCATCGGTTCGGTAGTCGCGGCCGGTCTGGTTGCGCCGAACCGCCGCGCGCAGGCCATTGCGCTGATGTTCACCGGCTTGACGCTCGCCAACGTGCTCGGCGTGCCGCTCGGCACCGCGCTCGGTCAGGCGGTGGGCTGGCGCGCGACCTTCTGGGCCGTCACCGGCATCGGCATTCTCGCTGCGGCCGCGCTCGCGGTATGCCTGCCGGCGAAGATCGAGATGCAGAAGGCGAGCCTCGTACGCGAATTCAGCGTGCTGAAGAACCCGCAAGTGCTGATGGTGCTCGGCATCAGCGTGCTCGCGTCGGCCAGTCTGTTTTCCACCTTCACCTACATCACGCCGATTCTCGAAGACGTGAGCGGTTTCACGCCGCACGCGGTCACCTTCGTGTTGTTGCTGTTCGGCCTCGGCCTGACGGTGGGCAGCACGCTTGGCGGCAAGCTCGCGGACTGGCGGTTGATGCCCTCGCTGGTCGCGTTTCTGCTGGCGATCGTCGTGATCCTGACCATTTTCACCGGCACGATGCACGCCGAGATTCCGGCCATGATCACGATCTTCGTGTGGGGTATTCTGGCCTTCGCGATCGTGCCGCCGCTGCAAATGCTGATCGTCGACCGTGCGAGTCATGCGCCGAATCTGGCATCGACTCTGAACCAAGGTGCGTTCAACCTTGGCAATGCAACGGGCGCGTGGCTAGGTGGCATGGCGATCGGCGCGGGCGCACCGCTCACTACGCTGCCGTGGGTCGGCGTGGCAACTTCGATCGGTGCGCTGGCGCTGACGCTGTGGTCGGTGTCGATCGACCGGCGCGCGCAACGGATGGCGGTGGCCGGGTAACCCAATCCGCACACAGGTGCGAATGACGCGAGGCCGTAGTAGCATCTCGGCCGATGAAAGTCATCTTCACACGCGATTTCCTCGCGCTGATCCTGAGCGTTGCTGTCGTCGGACTCGGCAGTGGCGCCACGCTGCCCCTCACCGCCCTTGCGCTAACGCAAGCCGGCTATGGCACCGACGTGGTCGGTTTGCTGACCGCCGCGCAAGCGGGCGGTGGCCTGATCGTCGTGCCGTTGGCCGGTTGGGTCGCGGCGCGCTTCGGTGGCCGCCAGGTGATCGTCGGCGCGGTGCTGGTGGTTGGGCTCGCCACCGCGCTGATGCAGCTCACCGCGAACCTGTGGCTATGGGCGGTGTTGCGCGTCCTCTGCGGCGCGGCGCTGATGCTGCTCTTCACGATCAGCGAAGCATGGGTCAACCAGCTCGCCGATGATGCCACCCGCGGGCGGGTCATCGCCATCTATGCGACCAATTTCACGCTGTTCCAGATGTCGGGTCCGGTGCTGGTGAGCCAGATCGCCGATTTCATGCACTGGCGCTTTCTGATTTGCGGCGCGCTTTTCCTGCTGGCTTTGCCGGCGCTTGCCAGCATCCGCAAGACGCCGCGAGCGTCGGAAGATGAACACGCGGCGCACGGTAGCTGGCGCCATGTGCTGCCGCAGATGCCGGCGCTCGTCATCGGTACGGGTTTTTTTGCGTTGTTCGACACGATCGCGCTGTCATTGCTGCCGCTCTTCGCGATGGCGCACGGCGTTACTAGCGAGGTGGCTGTGCTGTTTGCGTCGGCCCTGCTGCTCGGTGACACGACCATGCAGTTTCCGATTGGCTGGCTCGCGGACAGGCTTGGGCGCGAGCGTGTGCATGTTGGCTGCGGTGTGATCGTTGTGGTGTTGCTGCCGTTGCTGCCTTGGGCGATGAATTCGCCGTGGTTGTGCTGGCCTTTGCTGTATGTGCTCGGCGCTGCGGCCGGGGCGATTTATACGCTGTCGCTGGTTGCGTGTGGCGAGCGGTTTCGTGGCGTCGCGCTGGTGTCGGCGAGTTCACTCGTGGGGGCGTCTTGGAGCGCGGCCAGTTTTGGTGGGCCGCTTGTGGCCGGTGCCTTGATGAAGGGGGCCGGGAATGATGCGATGGTTGGGGTGCTTCTGGTTGCTGCGTTTGCGTTTCTTGGTGCTGCGTGGTGGGAAAGGCGGCGTGCGCCGGTGCGGGTTGTTGGGTCGTGAGTTTTGTTACCGGTTGCGGCGGTGTTGGCCTTTCCTTGATTTCTTAGTGGTCTATCAGCGTTGCCCCTGTGCGGGGCGGCACTCACTTCTCTTTGCCGGCCGCAAAGAGAAGTAAGCAAGAGAAAGCGGCTCAAACCGCTAATTCTTAAGCGGCTCCCCCGCACAGTTGCGGTAGTGGTGCATCTGGAATCTGTGCCCTCACACACTCGGCGTGAGTGACAAGGGCGTCTTACTTCCCGCCTCGCACTGCGTGCTCGCCGGAACGGTCCATCCCTCCCCTCGGCCGAGGGGTTCGGTCCGCGTTATTTCTGTGCCGGCAGAATTTCCCCCACGCACGTGCCGAAACCGACGCGGTACCCGTTGCCCTGGCACCAGCCGGCGAGCGTCAGTTCGTCGCCGTCTTCGATAAACCCTCGTGTGCCGCCTTCCTTCAATTCCAACGGATTCTTGCCGTTCCATGTGGACTCAAGCAGGCTGCCGCATGAGTCGGCAGTCGGGCCGCTGATCGTGCCCGAACCCATTAGATCGCCAACCCGCGTATTGCAGCCCGATACCGTGTGATGCGCAAGCTGCTGCGCCATCGTCCAGTACATGTGCTTGTAGTTGGTCCGCGAGATCGTGGTTGCCTGTTTGGCGCTTTGCGGGCGCAGCGTTACTTCCAGCGAGATGTCGAATGCGTGCTTGCCGTTGTGGCGCAAGTACGCCAACGGTTGCGGCTCCTGCGACGGCTGCTCGACGCGGAACGGTTCGAGCGCGTCGAGCGTCACGATCCACGGCGAGATGGTGGTCGCGAACCCCTTGGAGTTGAACGGACCAAGCGGCACGTATTCCCATTGCTGAATATCCCGCGCACTCCAGTCGTTCAGCAACACCATGCCGAAGATGTGCGCTTCCGCATCGTCACAGGCAATCGGCTCGCCCAATGCGTTGCCGCTGCCGATCACGAAACCCATCTCCAGTTCGATATCCAGCTTGCGGCATGCGCCGAACACGGGACGCTCCTGATCCGGCAGTTTCAACTGGCCGTTAGGACGCCGCACCGGCGTCCCGCTCACCACCACCGACGATGCGCGTCCGTTGTAGCCGATCGGCATCTCCGACCAGTTCGGCAACAGCGCATTCTTCGGATCGCGAAACATCGAACCGACGTTCGTCGCGTGCTCCTTCGACGAGTAGAAATCGGTATAGCCCGGAATCTGCACCGGCAGATGCAGTTGCGCATCGGCCTGACGCACCAAGGCTTTCGAACGCAAATCGGCGTTGTCGCGCAAGGTCGCCGTGTCGCGCTTCAACAGATCGCTCAACTGAATGCGCACGCTGCGCCATGCGTCGCGGCCGAGCGAGATGAAATCGTTGAGAGTGTCCTGCTCGAATACCTGATCTTTCACTGCAACGAATTGATCGGCCGAGGCGATCGGGAGCTTGAGCAAGCCTGCGGATTTGAGCACGCTTAGATCGACGATCTCGTCGCCGATCGCCACACCCACGCGGCGCGTGGCGTTGGCCTTGTCGCTGAAAATGCCGAAAGGCAGGTTCTGGATCGAAAAATCGTGGGTCGACTCGTTAGCCGACTCGATCCAGCTCTTGCGCGACGGATCGAGCGTCGCCTGAAGATCGCTCAATGCGTTCATCGTTGCTCCGGGTTGAAGTGTTTCTTGAGACCTTGCCAGCACTCGTAGTAATTCGCCTGCAGTTGTGCCGTTTCGAGCGCGAAGCGGGTCGGCTTGATCAGCGTGCGCGTTTCGAACATAAAGGCCATCGTGTCGCCGACTTTCTTCGGCGTCGACGTATCGCCATGCGACGCTTTCTCGAAGGTGTCCGCGTCCGGGCCGTGACCCGACATGCAGTTGTGCAGACTCGCGCCGCCCGGCACGAAGCCCTCGGCTTTCGCGTCGTACACACCGTGCACGAGGCCCATGAATTCGCTCGCGACGTTGCGGTGGAACCAGGGCGGGCGGAACGTATCTTCGGCCGCGAGCCAGCGCGGCGGGAAAATCACGAAGTCGATCGTGTCGACGCCCGGCGTATCGCTTTGCGCTTGCAACACCAGAAAGATCGACGGGTCCGGATGGTCGAAGCTGATCGAACCGATCGTGTTGAAGCGACGCAGATCGTATTTGTACGGCGCGTAATTGCCGTGCCACGCGATCACGTCGAGCGGCGAATGGTCGATATCCGCGCGCCACAAGTTGCCGTTCATCTTGGCGACGAGTTCGAAGTCGCCTTCGCGGTCTTCATACGCGGCATGCGGCGTGAGGAAATCGCGCGGATTGGCGAGGCCGTTCGAGCCGATCGGGCCGAGATCCGGCAAACGCAGCAACGCGCCGAAGTTCTCGCAGATATAGCCGCGCGCGGCGCCGTCCGGCAGGCTCACCGCGAAGCGCACGCCACGCGGAATCACCGCGATTTCGAACGGCTCGACGTCGAGTCGCCCCATCTCTGTAGCGATATGCAGGCGGCCTTCCTGCGGCACGATCAGCAATTCACCGTCGGCGTTGTAGAAGAAGCGATCCTTCATCGAGCGGTTCGCTGCGTACAGGTGGATCGCGCAGCCGTTCATTGCTTCAGCTGAACCGTTGCCCGCCATCGTCACCCAGCCGTCGATGAAGTCCGTCGGCTCGGTGGGCATCGGCAATGCGTCCCAGCGCAGCTGGTTCGGCGGCGTCGGCGGCACCTCGGCGAAGTTCGCAACGAGCCGCTCCGACGGCAGTTGCGTGAAGGGCCTGTGGACCGCCGCCGGACGAATCCGGTACAGCCACGAACGGCGGTTATGCCCGCGCGGCGCAGTGAATGCCGTGCCCGACAGTTGTTCGGCGTACAAGCCATAGGCTGCGCGCTGCGGCGAATTGCGACCTTCAGGTAGCGCGCCCGGCAAGGCCTCCGTGGCGAATTCGTTCGCGAATCCCGACTGATAGCCCGGCTCGATCTCGAGCCGCGAACTGGCGGTATTCGGCGTGCGGGTTTGGGTATCCATGCAAGTTTCTCCGTTGAAACGCATACGCAACTGCCCTCGCAGCCGCGCCACAATTTACGTATGGTAAAACTAATTACGTATAGTGAAATTAACGTATACCCTGAAAGCCACCCACAAAAACCCCGGCAGCCTGTGGTGACAAGCGTTTGCCCGATATCGTTATCAGCATTTTGTTCAAGTGCGCGCGGCGCGGACTGCTACCATCAGGGCATGCGGCAACGAGTCGCGTTGCCGAGCGCCGAGCGCGCACCTATCGCCATTCATTCGCCTACATGATTCCGCCGACCATCCCCAACCTGATTGCCCGCGCCGCCGATCACCCGTTTCTTGGCGAACATCTGGTGATGGGAACAGGCGTGCATAGCGACATCGCGCTGGCACAGTTCGACGGCGTCGAGCTCGCCAGTGCCTATGAGCCGATCTTCGATATCAGCGTGCACGCGTTGGCGCAGTCGTTGTCGTCGGGCGCCGAAGGCGTGGATCGTTTCGGCGACGAGCTCGGGTTTCAGGCGGTCACGCAACGCCTCGACGGCGCGCCCTTTGATGTCTTCGATCCCTTCGAACGTATCGCCGACGATCAGGAACTGGTCGCGCTCGACCGCATGTCGCGCGCGCTGCACGCGATCAATTTCTTCGGCGCGCAGCGTCACGGGCTTCTGTTTCTGCGCGTGCACGAGCGCCTGCTCAAGAGCGTCAAGTACGACCACGGACGGCATTTTTCGAGCGTGCTGGTGTCGTTTGGACTGAACCCGTCGCGCGTGGTGATCGAGTTGCCGGCGGCGGCGGTCGCGCATAAGACATTCCTGGGCTATCTGACCAAGAGTTATCAGCGCTACGGCTTCAAGGTGGCGGGGAATCTATCGAATGCGGGGCAGATTCTGTCGGTGTCGGAAACGGCGCGGCTCGACTTCATCAAGATGGATGCGGCGATCGCGTTGCGCGATGCGATGGTGAAGCCGCTAGTCGGCTATGCGAGCCGGCTGCGGATTCCGCTGATCTTCAATCGGGTAGTGGATGAGCCGCAGTTCCTCGCGCTGCAGCAGTACGACGTGCGCTTCGTGCAAGGGCCGTTGTTCACCGCGCATTATCACGATCGGGCGACGTGATTCAATTAGTTTGAGCTTGAGTTCGACCAGCAGGATCTGGCCTGGTTGGCATGTGCTTCAACCGGTATCACCCAAACGGCGTGCTAGCGCCTTCAGACGCGGCGCCACGGTTTCCCGAAACATCGCCTCTCCCATCGACGACGCCGGCCCGCTGCAACTCAGCACCAGCCAGCGGCCTTCGCGCGGTTCGCGAAACGGCACCGCGACCGCGTTCACGTCGTCATGCCACGCGCGGAACGAATAGCAGCAGCGTTCCTGCGCGAAGGTTTCGATTTCCTTTTCGGCATCTGCCACCAACGCAGCGCCCTCTTCGCCAGCGGCTTTCTTAAGCTCGGCCAGCAGCGCGGCGCGCACGCCCAACGGCTGCACTGCCAGATACGCGCGCCCCATCGAACTCGTCAGCATCGACAGTTTCGAACCGGAGGCGAGTCCGAGCGTCAGCGCGGTTTCGCTGCGGATCGTCTCCAGATAAATCATGTCGAGGCCGTCACGACATCCGAGCGACACAGCCGCACCCACTTCGCGCGCGAAGGTACGCATGTGCGGGCGCGCGAGTTCGAGCGTGTCGGTGCCCGAAAGCAGCGCGAAACCTAGCGACAGCACGCCGGCGTCGAGCGCATATTTACCCAGGGTTTCGTCGAGCCGCAGATAGCCGAGCACGGTCAGCGTGTAGGCCAAACGGTTGACGGTTGCCTTCGGCAAACCCGTGCGTTCGACGAAATCGCGATTGCCAAGCATCGTTTCGCCCGGCTTGAACGCACGCAGCAGGTCCAGCCCACGTGCAAGGGCGACGACGAATTTGCGTTCGTCGAGCGGGTCGGAAAGTGTAGATGTGGGCATCATGGGGTGATACACTCAGGCGAAGTTTGCAAAACATTGTTTCGCATAGCGGAACTCGTGTCAAGCTTTACCTCAAGCTCAAACCCGTTTTAGCCAAGTAGAGAATCAGGAGATACGTCATGGCAGAGGCCGCGCAGTTTCACTGGGAAGACCCGTTGCTGCTGGATCAGCAGCTCACTGAAGACGAACGCATGGTGCGCGACGCCGCCGCCGCTTACGCGCAGGACAAGCTGCAACCGCGCGTGCTCGAAGCGTTCCGTCACGAGAAGACCGACATCGAGATCTTCCGCGAGATGGGCGAGCTCGGCCTGCTCGGCCCGACGATTCCTGAGCAATACGGCGGTCCCGGTCTGAACTACGTGGCGTACGGTCTGATCGCGCGGGAAGTGGAGCGCGTCGATTCCGGCTACCGGTCGATGATGTCGGTGCAGTCGTCGCTCGTGATGGTGCCGATCTACGAATTCGGCTCGGAAGCGCAAAAGCAGAAGTACCTGCCGAAGCTCGTCACTGGCGAATGGATCGGCTGCTTCGGCCTGACCGAACCGAACCACGGCTCCGATCCGGGCAGCATGATCACGCGAGCCAAGAAAGTCGACGGCGGCTATTCGCTGTCGGGCTCGAAGATGTGGATCACCAATTCGCCGATCGCGGACGTGTTCGTCGTGTGGGCAAAGCTCGAAGAGGACGGCAAGGACGCGATCCGCGGCTTCATTCTCGAGAAGGGATGGAAGGGGCTGTCGGCGCCGACGATCCATAGCAAGGTGGGCTTGCGCGCGTCGATCACGGGCGAGATCGTGCTCGACGACGTGTTCGTGCCGGAAGAGAACCGCTTCCCCGAAGTCAGCGGCTTGCGCGGTCCCTTCACGTGCCTGAACTCGGCGCGCTACGGGATTGCCTGGGGCGCGCTCGGCGCGGCTGAAGCATGCTGGCACACGGCGCGTCAGTACGTGCTGGATCGCAAGCAGTTCGGCCGGCCGCTCGCCGCGAACCAGTTGATTCAGAAAAAGCTCGCCGACATGCAAACCGAGATCACGCTTGGCCTGCAAGGCGTGTTGCGTCTCGGCCGCATGAAAGACGAAGGCACAGCCGCCGTCGAAATTACATCGATCATGAAGCGCAATTCGTGCGGCAAGGCACTGGACATTGCACGGCTCGCGCGTGACATGCTCGGCGGCAACGGCATCTCGGACGAGTTCGGCATCGCGCGGCATCTGGTCAATCTGGAAGTCGTGAACACGTACGAAGGCACGCACGACATTCACGCGCTGATCCTCGGGCGCGCGCAAACGGGGATTCAGGCGTTTTTCTGACCCGCCGATTGGTTTACTGGTTTGATAGCGGCATTTCGTCCTGGCCACTGAAATAGAAAATCGAAACGTAGATGGCAAAAAGGCCGGTTCATTTGAACCGGCCTTTTTTCGTTGCGCCACCGCGTTGAAGCTAACGGCGCGCTTCGTGAAGCATCCGCTGCCTACTTGCTTACTTGTTCGGCTGCGGCGTCATACGCAGGTACGGGCGCAGTGCCTTGTAGCCCTTCGGAAATTTCTGCTTGATGATTTCTTCGTCTTTCAACGACGGCACGATCACCACGTCATCGCCCTGCTTCCAGTTGCCGGGCGTGGCAACCGAGTGGTGGTCGGTGAGTTGCAGCGAGTCGATCACGCGCAGCACTTCGTCGAAATTGCGCCCGGTGCTGGCCGGGTAGGTAATGATCAAACGCACCTTCTTCTTCGGATCGATCACGAACAGCGACCTGACCGTGAGGGTCTCATTGGCGTTCGGGTGGATCATGTCGTACAGCTCGGAGACCTTGCGATCGCCGTCGGCGAGAATCGGGAAGCCGACATTGGCGGCTTGCGTCTCGTTGATGTCCCTGATCCATTCCTTGTGCGACTCGGCGTTGTCAACTGACAGCGCGATCGTCTTCACATTGCGTTTCTCGAATTCGCCGGCCAGTTTCGCCGTCAAACCCAGCTCGGTCGTGCAGACCGGCGTGAAATCAGCAGGGTGCGAGAACAGCACGCCCCAACTATCGCCCAGCCATTCGTGGAACTTGATGCGGCCAACACTCGACTCCTGTTCGAAATCCGGTGCGGTATCGCCAAGACGTAGACTCATGAAGCAGCTCCTTGATTGTATTCGGACATTCCGCGCGAGCATTCGCCCGCGACGCCATGCTAAAGCGCGCCTGGCAAAACTACAGCATACGGGAGCGACGGTACACGACGAACCAACATCGCGTCACAACTTTATGCGTTTTTGTAATTTTCGCCGATTTAGTGGAAACTTTGCGGGACAGATCAACTCCATCTTTGGCAAACTTTGCCACGCGATGCTGCAAAGTGAAGTTTTAAGGTTTTGCTTCAACCGGGAACGGTTCGTGCGTTCGTTTTCATGAACTGAGCGCTGCGCTCGCCAGCAGCCGTTTCTTTGGTTACGATTCACGCGTGGCGTGAGACGAAGGGAGCTGTCAATGTCGGAAGTCAACAAGGAGAGATTGATGTCGGATATCAAAACCGTCCTCGCGGACGCTGAAGATTTGCTGAAACAGGCCGCGAGCGCCACCGGCGAGCGCGCTTCGGAACTGCGTGAAACGGCGCTTACGCGCCTGAAGCAGGCTAAGGAAAAGGCGGCTGACGTACAGGTCGTGGTGGTCGAGAAAGGTAAGAAGGCCGCACGCGCTACCGACGATTACGTGCACGAGCATCCGTGGGCATCCATCGGCATTGCCGCGGGCGTCGGCGTACTGCTGGGGCTGTTGATCAACCGCAAATAATACTGGTGACACTGCCGGAGCCAATCGCGCCCGGCACACCAGCGAATCAAGTTGACCGGCGCACTTCTGGCCGGTCCGCTTCTCTTGGCGCGCTCGTTTTTGCGCGCCAGTTAGCCCTTCACGCGCAACGCCCAAAGCCATGACGATCGAAACACAATCGCAGCACGGCGAACATAGTCCGTTGCGCCGTATCATCGGATCCGTGTTTGCCATTCTGCAAACGCGGCTTGAACTGGTCGGTATCGAACTCGCCGAAGAAAAAGATCGTCTGCTTGGCGTGCTGTTCCTCGGCCTCGCCGCCATGATGCTCGCGACAATGGCCTTGATCGCATTGACGGCGCTGATCGCCATCGCGTTCTGGGACACCTACCGATTGCAGGCACTTGCCGGCATCACGGTGGTTTATGCCATTGCGGGGATAGCCTGTGCACTGAAAGCGCGCAGCGGTTTGCGCAATGCCCCAATGGTGTTCGAAGCCACCCTTGCCGAGTTTGAAAAGGACCGCGAGGTGTTTCGCAAACCGTGATACGGCAGGCGTAGTGGGCTCACGGGCGCGCCTCAAGCGCGGTACGCCTTTTTGCAGATACTTCGCCAACGCCTCGAGCGATTTGCAGCACTGATTTACCGCCCCACTTCCACTGCCGCCGACACGCCATGAGCCAATCCCACTCCGATAACGCATTTCGCAACAAACGCTACCAGGCTAAAGATCTGAGCGCGCCGCATCTGCGAGCGCTGCGCAAGGAATTGCTGCTGGTGCGCGCGGATGTCGAGCGCATGGAACTCGCCCAGGCAACCATCGAATTGCGGCGAGCCGTCACGCACTTCAGCTGGCTCAAATTCATTCTGCCGGGCTTCGGCGGCATGCGCATGGGTAGCAGATCGAAGGCGGGCATCCTCAATGCAGGGAGCATTGGCGCGCTTCTCAAACAGTACCCGCTCATCAGTTCGATCGCTTCGATTCTGTTGGCCAAGCCGCTGCGCGCGACTATCGTAGCGGGCGCAAAACCCACGCTCAAATGGGGTAGTCTTGCGCTGGCCGGGTGGGAAGCGTATCGAATCTGGAAGCAGATGAAGAATGATTCCGCCAAGTCGACCAGGGGCAAGAAAGAGCCTGTTGATAGCGGGTATTGAAACGCGGTGCAAAAACAGGCTATTTGTTTGCCGTTGCGCTTTGATCCTCGGGTCGGCTCGTTCCCAGTAGCGCTTCCTGGCGTGTATTCCAGTGCTCCCTAGCTCGTATTCCAGCACTCGCTGCCTGGCGGCGCTGTAGCGTTTGCGCTGCTTCGGTTGCCCCGCACCCCTGTCGCATCCAGTGTGAAGGTGCCGCATGCATCGTCGCGCATCGGGCCGAATTCGATCGGCGTTGCCTCTACCGAATAGCCACCGTTTGCGTCGTCCGCCGGCAGCACTTGCAACCGGTAGAGTGGCGTGCCGAATTGCGGCGCCTGATCCAGACCCGGTGGCAGTGTTGCGGTCCCATTGCCTGCCGCTCCCTCGACGAATTGCGCTGCCCGATAAAGAGCGGATGCCGCGTCAATCCTGTGTGTTCGCGCGACATGGCTCCGGTATGACGGCACGGCAAACACGACCAGCGCCGCGGCTATTGCCAGCGCGATCATCAATTCAAGCAGCGTAAATGCGGATGTGCGCGGCCTCGTCATAAACCTCCCGTCAAAATGGGCGTGCGGCGACGCGACGCCAATGGCGCTCGATCTGCCCGCCTGCGATCACGAGCTCCATCTGCAACCACACCTGCGACTCTTTGGTCCGACCGAAGCCACGCGTAGTCAACAAATACGCTCTGGCATCGGCGCGCGTGCCCAGACGCCAGGCTTCGATCAGACATTGCGGCGCACGCAACGATCCGGGCCATTGCGCGACCGGCACGACGGCACCGGCCTCAAAGGCGGCTTCGTGCTTCCATTGCGTCGGCTCGCCGGATGAGAGCGGCGCCACCGGCTGCGGCTCGAAAGCCGTCGCGGCGACAGCGTTCCGGGCGCACAAGGTCAGCGCCGAATCCGCTGCATGAAATGCCTGCAAATAGTCGCGCACATTGTTGGCGCTGCGCGCGATGTTGCGAACCAGGCCGCGGAGGTGGTCAACATCATCGCGGAAATCAGCAGGACGATCGGCAGGACGATACCGCGATGGCGAACACGCGATCGACGACCAGTACGGATAAGACGTGTCAATCGTTTCGATGAAACGCGGAGCGTTGGGTTACAAAGGCCTCCGGTCACAGGGCGTCCGCCGCGTGATTGCGTATCGCCACCCGCCTCGAGAAAGCCTGCCGCGCCCGCATGTCGACGCCAGGAACGCTCGCGCCGTCGCAATCGACATAGCGCACACGCCGTCCTTGCGGCGCGCCGCGGACGAGCACGCAGAGATCGACGGCGACGATCTTCGCCCATTGAGCGGCCGTCACCCCCGACGCGTCTATTGCGCCCAACCCGCCGACCGGCCAGTACTTGAGTCGCACGCGCTCGACGCCTTCTACCAACGGCTGCGCGGACCCCGCCTTGCCATTGCCTTCACAGTAAAGTTCCGGCTCGCCCGTCGACCCGCTGATCCTGGCGAAGTATCGGTTGACCACCAACACACCCTGCCCATTGAGTGCCGCATTGTTGCTCGCTACAGCCTTGCCGAGGCAGTCGGTCGATTGGCCGGTCGTTGACGCCCACGTCGAGACGTTGTCCCCGACATAACGAACCACGATGCCGTCGGAGCGGCTTGCCAGCGCCTCGCAGACAAGGTTGTCGTCCGCACCGGTCGGGCGTCCTCCCGAACAACCGAATAAGGGTGGCGGACTATTGAACCTCACGACGTCCGCGGGCACGAAGCCGGCCATTTGAAGTTGCTGACCCATCAGCGTCAGCGCGCTCAGGCCGGCTTCGCGGATTCGCATCGCATCGCCCGCGCGCTCGAACACATTACGCTGCGTTGTATAGAGCGAAACCACGCCTGCGGTCACCACCAGCCCAAGCGCAATTGCGATCACAAATTCGACGAGCGTATGACCGCGTGTGCTGTCTATACGGCGCTTCATTTCGCGAACGCCAGCGCGACGCATGAGGCGCTTGTTGGAACCTCCGCACCACCACACGACTCGGGTTTGTCGATGACATCGTTGGCGCGTGGCGTGTCACGCAGCGCCGTCCATGTGACACGTGCGAGCAACACGCCGCCGCTTTCCCCTACCGACGCTTCGCCCCGCGGCAACAGGGCGGTTGCTCGCGCGCTCCATTGCCTGACCGACGAATCGCCTGCCGAGGGCTCGCGCATCGCTTCGGCAACGGAATCGGCAATCCACGCCGCGTGCTCGCGCATCGCCGTCGCGCGGGCCTCGCGCGCAGTCCACAATTGACCGGCGATCAATCCGAGCGCCGTCACTGCCATCAGGGCAATGGCCAGCATCACTTCGATCAGCGAACTGCCCGCATGCCTTGTTGAACGCCTTGACGAGCACCTTGTGGAGGGCCTTGGTGGGCACCTTGCCGGGACGTTACGCGCCCATAGGTTCGAAGGATGTCGGCTCATGACGCCGCTCCACACGCGCTCTCGACAATCCGCGCACGACCTCCCGCCGCGACGCGGATGCAACGCCGCCACTTGTCCCCCTTAGTCGCTTTCGACGGCACGCGTGGCGCGATATCAAAGCTGCGAAAGGTGCCGATCAACTGCCCCGCCGGCGGCGCAAACGTGAGATTTGTCTGCGTCCCGGTGATGCTGACCGCTGCAAGCAAAGGATGCGCGCGCAATAGCGAGACCGTGCCACCTCGTTCGACCAGGACGGCCCAGCCGCACGACCAGTCGGTGACGCCATTGCCGCACGCTTGCCCTACGGCAAGACAATGCCGCGCCGCGTCGATTCGGCATACGGTGACGCGAGCACCGCGGCGCAATGCTTCGCTGCGCGCATAGGCGAGCGTCGAAGCAGGCGCTTTCGCGCGTGCGTCAACCTGATCCCGCACGTGCCATGCAACGAACGATGGCGTCGCCATCACCGCGATGACCGCCTGCAGCGCGACAACCGCCAGCGTTTCGACAAGCGTAAAGCCGCGGCGTGGCCTCAAACAGACTGCATCCCAATTCATCTGCATCCCTGATCGTTTCAAAGAATACAGTCAATCTAGCGATTCGCAAACGGGTCGACAATCGGCCGAATGGCCAGGTGGCACTCAGACGCTATCCCGCGCAAAAATGCACGCGTAACGAACCATAACGGGAGCGGAGATGCAGAAGCGCGAACCTACGCAGCGGAGAACAGAAACTGGGGCGCAACTTCAGGCGCGACAGCAATCAGCGCTTGCGGGGCGGCTTGGGAGGAGAAGAGGCACGGCGAAATTCCTCGATCACGTCCTCGAATTCGGAGACGTCTTCGAAGCGCCGGTAGACAGAGGCGAAACGAACATAGGCAATGGTATCGAGCGCACGCAACTCGTTCATCACGAGTTCGCCGAGGCGCTCGCTGCGCACCTCACGCTCGCCGCTGCCGAGCAGTTGATACTCGATGCGGGCGACTGCCGCGTCGATCGCGTCCGCCGCAACCGGGCGCTTGCGCAGCGCCAGTTGCATGCTTGCGACGATCTTGCGGCGGTCGAATTCCGTGCGGCTGCCATCCTTCTTGACGACCGACGGCAACGCCAGCTCGACCCGCTCATACGTCGTGAAACGTTTGTCGCAGGCCGGGCAGCGGCGGCGCCGGCGAATCGTCGCACCGTCTTCGGATACGCGGGAATCCACAACTTGCGTATCGGCGTGACGGCAGAAGGGGCAATGCATGGCGGCTTAGCCGTAGACCGGGAAGCGCCGGGTCAGCTCGGCGACTTGCGCACGCACACGTTCAATCGTGGCTGCGTCTTCCGGGTTGTCCAGCACGTCGGCGATCAGGTTACCCACCTGCTCCGCTTCCTTGACGCCAAAGCCGCGCGTGGTCATGGCGGGCGAGCCGAGGCGCACACCGCTCGTGACGAACGGCTTTTCCGGGTCATTCGGAATCGCGTTCTTGTTGACCGTGATGTGCGCCGCGCCGAGCGCAGCTTCCGCTGCCTTGCCGGTGATCTTCTTCGCGCGCAGGTCAACCAGCATCACGTGGCTTTCGGTGCGGCCCGAGACGATGCGCAGACCGCGCTTGACCAGCGTTTCCGCCAGCACGCGCGCGTTCTCGACGACTTGCTGCTGATACACCTTGAACTCCGGCGACAGTGCTTCCTTGAACGCAACGGCCTTGCCGGCAATCACGTGCATCAGCGGACCACCTTGAATGCCCGGGAAAATTGCCGAGTTGATCTGCTTTTCGAACTCGGCCTTCATCAGGATCACGCCGCCGCGCGGGCCGCGCAGGCTCTTGTGCGTGGTGGTGGTGACGAAGTCGGCGTGCGGCACCGGGTTCGGGTAGACGCCCGCGGCGATCAGGCCGGCATAGTGCGCCATGTCGACCATGAAATACGCGCCAACCGACTTGGCGATCTTCGACAGGCGTTCGAAATCGATACGCAGCGCGAATGCGGAAGCGCCCGCCACGATCAGCTTCGGCTTATGTTCCTGAGCCAGTTTTTCAGCGGCGTCGTAGTCGATGTCTTCGGCTTCGTTCAGGCCGTAGCTCACCACGTTGAACCACTT
The DNA here is from genome assembly GCF_003610295.1 of Paraburkholderia sp. BL23I1N1. NCBI lineage: Bacteria > Pseudomonadati > Pseudomonadota > Betaproteobacteria > Burkholderiales > Burkholderiaceae > Paraburkholderia > Paraburkholderia sp. BL23I1N1. Next base: position 1,154,779 of record NZ_RAPV01000002.1, on the reverse strand, counting down.
GCCCGACATGTTGACCGGCGAACCGTGCGTCAGGTGACCACCGTGCGCGAGGCTCATGCCCATGATGGTGTCGCCCGGCTTGAGCATGGCGAAGAACACGCCCTGGTTCGCCTGCGAGCCGGAGTTCGGCTGCACGTTGGCGGCTTCGGCGCCGAACAGTTGTTTGACGCGGTCGATCGCGAGCTGCTCGGCGACGTCGACGTATTCGCAGCCGCCGTAGTAGCGCTTGCCCGGATACCCTTCGGCGTACTTGTTGGTGAGTTGCGAGCCCTGCGCAGCCATCACGGCCGGGCTCGTGTAGTTTTCCGACGCGATCAGTTCGATATGCTCTTCCTGACGGCGGTTTTCCTGCTCGATGACCTTCCAGAGTTCAGGATCGACGTTGGCGATGGTGCTTTGGGCTCTGTCAAACATACGGATTCCGTTGAGTGTGTTCAGGTTGACCGGATCGTGCGCCGAATCTTGCGTAGAGGGTACGCAACGCTGCTGGCGGCTGGGCCAGCCCTGACGTGGCGGATAGAGAGTCGCCGCACACGCGAGGCAGGACAGCCACCGCCAGCGCAGATCAATGCGCGCGGATCACGGCTGCCCAGGCGAACGGCAAAACGGCACCCTGCGCTTCACGGTGGGTTGTTCCACCTTGAGCCCGATTGCTTGAACCGGTTCTATCGCCAGTCACGCAGGGTTGAGCGCGTTAGTTTATTGGAAGAGGATCGAATAGGCAACCGGCTTGCTGGCGGGCCCGCGGACGCTCGCGAAGCCGGCCATGGTGCTGCCGGGAGCGGCGCCCAAACATCTGAAGAAAACGCGCCCGGAACCCGCTCAGCCTCCCTGCCCCAGCCGTTTGTGCGGCTGGTTCATCCTTGCCGCAGCGCCGCATTGGAAGTAGGCTTGGGACCTTTCTCTTTTACCAACCAGGGAACTGCAATGATCGTGTTCGTCACCGGAGCGTCCGCGGGATTCGGCGCCGCTATCGCCCGCGCTTTCGTCAAGGGCGGCCATCGCGTCGTCGCCACCGCGCGCCGCAAGGATCGCCTGCAGGCACTCGCCGACGAACTTGGCGACGCACTTCTGCCGTATGAGCTCGACGTGCGCGACCGCGCCGCCGTCGAAGCCGTGCCGGCCTCGCTGCCCGCCGATTTCGCCGCGCTCGACGTGCTCGTCAATAACGCCGGTCTTGCGCTCGGCATCGAGCCCGCGCAAAAGGCGAGCCTCGACGAATGGAACACCATGATCGAGACCAACTGCACGGGCCTCGTGCAGGTCACGCACGCACTCCTGCCCGGCATGGTGGAGCGCAACCGCGGCCACATTTTCAATCTGGGTTCGGCGGCCGGCAACTGGCCGTATGCGGGCGGCAACGTCTATGGCGCCACCAAGGCATTCGTGCGCCAGTTCAGTCTGAACCTGCGCGCCGATCTGGCCGGCACGGCATTGCGCGTGACCGACATCGAACCGGGGCTGTGCGGCGGCACCGAGTTCTCGAACGTGCGTTTCCGCGGGAATGACGAAAAAGCAGCCAAAATGTACGAGAACGTACAAGCGCTCACACCCGAAGATATCGCCGACTCGATCTACTGGATCGCCACCCGTCCCGCTCACGTCAACATCAACACGATCGAACTGATGCCGGTGGCCCAATCGTTCTCCGCTTTGTCGGTTCATCGCGGCTGAAAATCCGGCTGAGGCCCGCCAGACGGGGCACACATCTTGAAACAGACCTCGTGGTGTGCGTTCCGGTAAAATGCGCGGCATGAATATGTCGACCAGCCAGCCCGGCACGGAAATCGGCTTCACGTGGCCAATCCGCGTGTATTACGAAGATACCGACGCCGGCGGCATCGTGTTTTACGCGAACTACCTGAAGTTTTTTGAGCGGGCGCGCACTGAATGGCTGCGCGCGTGTGGCGTCGACCAGAATCGGCTCGCCGACGAAACGGATACGATCTTCATCGTCCGCAGCACAGCAGTCGACTATCGGGCGCCGGCCAGGCTCGACGATGTCGTCAGCGTGGTAAGCCGAATCGAGCGTCTTGGCCGCGCATCCGTCGATTTTGCGCAGGAAGCGTGGCGTGACGGTACGCTGCTTGCCACCGGCGCCATCCGGGTCGGCTGTGTCGACCGCGTTGCGCTGCGGCCGGCCGCGATTCCTCCACCGGTTCTCGCCGCGCTGCGGCGCGGGCCGGGTGTGAACGGCGGCGGTATGTCAACGGACAACGACTGAACCCCGTTGTTACGGGGCCAGTGAACTCATATCGATCAAGCAACACAAAGCATGGTTCGGCTTGCAATATCGCCGATGCTTCCGTTTTGCTCACGGCAAGCTTCGAGTGACCTTGCAGCCGGACGCCCCCTTCCGGGACGTTAAAACGAACCTTTATGAACACTACACAAGATCTGTCGATCGTTTCTCTCGTACTTAATGCGAGCCTGCTGGCGCAAGCCGTCATGGCGCTGCTGCTTCTGCTGTCCCTTTTGTCGTGGACTTTCATCTTCCGCAAGTGGTTTGCGATCCGCCGGGCGCGCGCGCAAACTGAACGCTTCGAACGCGATTTCTGGTCGGGCGGCGACCTGCAGGCGCTCTATCAGAGCGCTGCGAACAATCGCCACACGATCGGCGCACTGGAACGGATTTTCGAGTCCGGCATGCGTGAATTCCTGAAGGGTAAGGAAAAGCGCCTGAACGATTCAGGCGCGATTCTCGACGGCGCACGCCGTGCCATGCGCGCCGCGTTCCAGCGTGAAATGGACGTGCTCGAGGCAAATCTGGCGTTTCTCGCGTCGGTTGGCTCGGTCAGCCCGTATATCGGCCTGTTCGGCACGGTGTGGGGGATCATGAACGCCTTCCGCGGCCTCGCCAACGTGCAGCAGGCTACGCTTGCGAACGTCGCGCCGGGCATTGCCGAAGCACTGACCGCCACCGCAATCGGCCTGTTCGCCGCGATTCCGGCCGTGGTCGCCTACAACCGCTACGCGCACGACATCGACCGTCTGGCGATCCGCTTCGAGACCTTCATCGAAGAGTTCTCGAACATTTTGCAGCGTCAGGCACAGTAAGGAGTCCACGATGGCAGGCTCTTCTTCCAGCATGCGCGGCAGCCGTTCGCGCCGCGCGATGGCCGACATCAACGTCGTGCCGTACATCGACGTGATGCTCGTGCTGCTCGTGATCTTCATGGTGACCGCGCCACTCGTCGCCCCGTCGATCGTCAATCTGCCGACCGTTGGTGGCGCTGCACCCCAGCAGCAAACGCCGCCCGTGATCGTGAACATTCGCGCGGACGGCAATATGAGCGTCAAATACAAGGACGATTCCGGCGCGCAGCAGCAGGAAGACATGAGCAAGGCCGATCTGCGCGGCTTTATCGCCGACCGTGCGCAATCGCATCCTGACCAGCCGGTCGTGATCGCCGCCGACAAGACCGTGAAGTACGAGGTCGTGATGAATGTGATGTCCGAGCTGAAAGCTCAGGGTGTCAAGCGCGTTGGACTGCTCGTCAAATCGCAATGATCCGCAAGCATTCCGAATACCCGCTCCAGCCTCCGCGTGAACGCGGCACCGGGCGAGCCTTTGCGTTCGCGCTGGTGATGCATGCGCTGCTCGGATTCTTTCTGTACCACGGCATTCAGTGGCAGAACAGCACGCCGGCCGGCGCGGAAGCCGAACTGTGGACCGAGGTGCCCGATACGGCCATCCCGCGCCTGCCTCCTCCGCCGCCCGTGCCTGTCGCCCCTGCCCCGCCGCTGCCGGACGAACAGGCCGATATCGCGCTGCAGGAAAAGAAACGCCAGCAACAGGAAGCGGCCCGCCTCGCGCAACTGGCAGAGCAGCAGCGTCTGCAGAAGCTGCAAGCCCAGCAGGAAGCCGAGGCGAAGCGCCAGCAGCAACTGGCGGCCGATCAGGCAGCGCAGCTCGCCGCGCAAAAAGCGGCGGCGGCCAAGCAGAAACAGCTGCAACAACAGCAGCAACAACAGGCCGAGAAACTGAGGCAGCAGCAATTGGCCGACCAGCAAAAGCAGCAGCAGGATCAGCAAAAACAGGCTGAAGCTGACGCGCAGAAGAAGGCCGACGCGCAGAAAGCGGCGAAGGCCAAGGCTCAGGCCGATGCGGCGGCGCAGACCAAGAAGCTGGATGCGGAACGTCGTGCGCGGCTTGCCCAGATGCAAGGGTCGGCGGGCGGCGAAGGCTCGAGCGGCAATGGGCTTGCGAAGAGCGGCACGGGTAGCGGTTCGGGTGGCACGGCGACATCGCCGGGTTACGCGGACAAGGTGCGTCGTGTGGTCCGCCCGAACATCTCGTGGGGTGGCGAAACGGAAGGTCTGGAGACCGTCATCTCCGTACGCTGCTCGCCGACAGGCACGCTGCTCGACGCGCAGATCGCGCGCAGCAGCGGCAACTCGGCGTGGGACGACGCGGCACTGCGGGCCGTTCAGCGTTCCAATCCGATGCCTCAGGACATCGACGGGAAAACGCCGACCAGCTTCAAGATTACGTTGCGCCCAGCAGGTTGATTGCAACAGTTTGACAGTCAGTTGACAGCAGACGCCGCGCCCCGTCCAGCGGGGCGCGCCCGGGAACGAATTAGCTATTCGCGGGTCTCTCTGCTGTCATGAAGTGTTAGTAAAACCGTTTTTGGGGAAACCATTCAGCATGAGTTTGATGACCAAGCTAGGCCTGCGGACACTTGTAGCGTCGTGCCTGATCGCCGTGGGCGGCGCCGCCAACGCACAACTCAACGTCCTCGTGACGGGCGTCGGGTCCACCCAGTTTCCGATCGCAACGGCGAATTTCGCCAATGAAGCGAACTCGCCGCAACAGGTCAGCACAATCGTGCGTCAGGATCTGCAACGCAGCGGGAAATTCACGAATATCGACGCGGGCAGCACGCCGGTCGCAGAAACCGATTCCGTTGACCTCGGCAGCTGGAAGGCCAAGGGTGCCAACGCGTTCGTGTCGGGCAGCGTCAACCGTCTGCCGAACGGCCAGTATGAAGTGCGTTTCAAACTGTACGACACCGTCAAGGGCGAAAGCCTCGGCGGCCTCGTGCTGGTCAGTCCGGAAAGCGGGCTGCGCATGAGCGCGCACAAGGTCGCGGACTACATCTACGCGAAGCTGATGGGCGGCCGCGGCGTGTTCGCCACGCGCCTCTCGTACGTCATCAAGACCGGCGGCCGTTATCAATTGCAGATTTCCGATTCGGACGGCCAGGACGCGCACATTGCGCTGTCGAGCCCCGAGCCGATCATCTCGCCGGCATGGTCGCCTGACGGCACCAAGGTCGCTTACGTTTCGTTCGAAAAGAAGAAGCCGATCGTCTACATCCACGATCTGCCTACGGGCCGTCGCGTGGTCGTATCGGACCAGAAGGGTAACAATAGCGCACCGGCGTGGTCGCCGGACGGACGCACGCTGGCCGTCGCGCTCTCACGCACCGGCAACACGCAGATTTTCTCCGTCAACGCGGACGGCAGCGGCCTGCGGCGCCTGACGCAAAGCAGCTCGATCGACACTGAGCCGTGCTTCTCTCCTGACGGCCAGTCGATCTATTTCACCAGCGACCGTGGCGGCCAACCGCAGATCTACAAGATGTCGGCCCAGGGCGAGAACGCCGGCGCCGCGCAACGCGTGACCTTCACGGGCAGCTACAACACCAGCCCGCGCATCAGCCCGGACGGCAAGCAACTCGCTTACATCTCGCGCGTCGGCGGCGGGTTCAAGCTGTACATCCAGGACCTGCAAGGCAATACGGCCACGGGCCTGACGGACACCACACATGACGAATCGCCGAGCTTCGCGGCGAACGGTCAGTACATTCTTTACGCCACACAGGTGAACGGCCGTGGCGTGTTGGCCGCAGTATCGACCGACGGTCGCACTCGGCAGGTCCTGTCCGTTCAGGGCGGCAGCGTACGCGAGCCATCCTGGGGCCCGTTTATGCAGTAACGTTGATGCAATAACACAAGGAGAGTAACAAAATGATGTCCAAACTTCGTTTCGCATTTGCCGTATTGATGCTCGGTGCGCTGGCCGCATGTCACTCGGGCGTCAAGCTCGACGAAAACGCTAACAAGGGTGGTGCAGTTTCGACGCAACCGAATCCGACCGATGTCGCTCAGGTCAACGTCGATCCGCTGAACGATCCGAACAGCCCGCTCGCCAAGCGCAGCATTTACTTCGACTTCGACAGCTATTCGGTCAAGGACGACTATCAATCGCTGCTGCAACAACACGCGCAATACCTGAAGAGCCATCCGCAACGTCACGTCCTGATCCAGGGCAACACCGACGAACGCGGCACCAGCGAGTACAACCTGGCACTCGGCCAGAAGCGTGCTGAAGCTGTGCGCCGTTCGCTGTCGCTGATGGGCGTGACGGACTCGCAAATGGAAGCCGTGAGCCTCGGCAAGGAAAAGCCGCAAGCTACGGGTCATGACGAATCGTCGTGGGCACAAAACCGCCGCGCCGACCTCGTGTACCAACAGTAAGTAACGGGTGATGAGCCGAATGACGCATCGTTTCTCCTGGCTGCGGTTTGCCGCAGCGGCCTGTGTCGCGGGCACGGTCTTCACGGCTGTGCCCGCGCATGCGGGCATGTTCGACGACGATCAGGCCCGTCAGGCCATTCTCGACCTGCGTTCGAAGACCGATAGCCTGTCGAGCCAACTGTCGGCCGCACAACGCACGATCCTCGATCAGTCCAACCGCCTCGACCAGCTGAATCAGCAGGTCGCGACGTTGCGTGGGCAGAACGAGGATATGGGCAACCAGCTCGCCACGCTGCAAAAACAGCAGAAGGACTACTACACCGATCTGGACACGCGGCTGAAGAAATTCGAGCCGCAGCAACAGACGGTGGACGGCGTCCAGGGCGAGGTGCAGCCGGGTGAAACCGATTCGTTCAATGCGGCTTCACAGTTGTTCCGCAACGGCGACTTCAAGAATGCGGCGACGGCGTTCCGCAGCTTCATCTCCAAGTATCCGAACAGCCCCTATCAGCCGACCGCGCAGTATTGGCTCGGCAACGCGTTGTATGCGCTGCGCGACTACAAGGGTTCGACGGCGACCTGGCAAGGTGTGGTGAAGAACTACCCGCAGCATCCGCGTGCGCCGGAAGCGCTGCTCGCGATTGCGAACAATCAGCTCGAGCAAGGTCAGAAGGCTGCGGCCAAGAAGACCCTGGAGCAGATCGTCGCGCAGTACGGCGGCTCGGACGTCGCGCAATCGGCTCAGAGCAAGCTGTCGCAGATCAAGTAGCCGTTCAGGGTTGAGCAATTGATGTAACGCGCAGTGGCTGCGCAGTCTCCAAATCAACGGCCACGCGCGCCTCTCGCCGGGAAGCCCGGGGTAGTGATACCCCGGGCTTTTCACTATCTGAAGTGCGGATAACTCGACGACCCCCTATAGGTTGACAGTCCATGGGGCTATCGCTATAATTTCGCTTCTCTTTTGGGTCGTTAGCTCAGCTGGTAGAGCAGCGGACTTTTAATCCGTTGGTCACAGGTTCGAATCCCGTACGGCCTACCAAGAATTGTTTTGATGAATCAAGGAACTACGCCGCTTCTTCAAGCGGCGTTTTTTCTTTCTGCTCCCCGGAGATTGACCAAAACTTGACCGTGCCAGCATGTTCGGCCAGGTGACTCGGGGCGAGATTGGCATACTTCTGGACCATCTCGATGGTTTCCCATCCCCCAAGCTCTTTCAGCACCATCAGCGGCGTGCCGCGCTGAATGTGCCAGCTGGCCCAGGTATGGCGAAGATCGTGCCAATGGAAGTCCTTGATTCCGATGATCCGGCAAGCCCGCTCGAAGTCCCGGGCATCGACCTGCGTGATACGTCTTGCAGAACCTTCCGCGCGGGTGAACACGAAGCGCTTTGCGGTTTTCAGGCGACGTTCGAGAATACCGATCGCGTCCTCGTTGAGCGGCACGGGGCGCGCACGTTTTGACTTCGCGCCTTCATGCGTCACCCAGGCATTGTGCTGAGCCAGATCCACCTGGGATGGGGTCGAGGACATGCTCGCACGGTTCTCGCAGAAATGGGCGGCGGCGGGTGCGATCTTCAGACGGCAACGCTACGGCGAGCCGTCGTTCATTGCGTTCGGGCTTGCATCCCACGTTGAACTGCTCGACGAACTCGCCGATCTCCATCTGCAACTGGACGCACTGCTGAACCGCCAGGCCTTCATTCTCGGCCAGCTCGGCGCAACGGGCACCGAAACCGAAATGGAACCGGTCGTCGACGACTGACATGACTTCAAGCATACAAGGAGGGCTGCCATGGACAAGGGAACTTACGTCCTTTCGGGCTCGCTGCCCGTGCACGACGATCTGGAGGCGGAGCAGATCGAACGGATCAGGCAACACCTCGGTGGCATCGCCACCGTGTATCTGGCGCACGACCAGACCGCGCATGCCGTATCGCTGCATATCTCCGGCATGATGCTTCGGGATGACGCCCGCATCATCGAGAAACGGATCGAGAAATTCGCCGAAGAAAACGGCACCGCTGGCGCCATCCTCCTGAGCGAATGGAACGGCCTGTCGGACTGGATCATGGTCGGGTTGAACTGGCATGTGCAGTGTCTCCTCAAGCTCGATGCCGTGCAGGAACAGTTTGCAAGGCTTGTGGAACGCGACTTCGATTTCCTTGTGCGACTTGAACCATCCAACGGGAATGCGGCCCGTGAGGGCCGGCCGTTGATGTGCGTTTCGGTCGCGACGTGATAACCCAGCCGTCGACCGAAATTCCCAACTCATTAACGGGCGGGCCTCCTGAAATTGGCAGTGTCTCGCCCTGGCGACCCGGGGCAGAATCGCCCTGACATGCAACGTCCGGTGCGCGCGGCATGCATCTTCGCAGCAACCTGCGAACGGGCCCTGACGGAAACCGGACATGCCGTCAACGCCCAACGGGCCCAGCCATTGCACCGGGAACAAGGGAGGCACCATGCATGCGGTCCTTGCGAGATCATTCGGCGGCCTGTCGCCGCGATACTACGTCCGCCAGTTCCTGTTCGGACTCTTCTTTCCCGTGTTTCTTCTCCTCGTCTCGACGCACGGCAAAGGGTTGCTAGCGCTGCCAGTCCACCTGCAGGTGGTCATCGCGGTGGATACGCTTCTCTACCCCTACTCGCGCTTCGTCTACGAAAGCGTGGCCGGTTACATCGTGGGCGATACAGTTCTCGTCTTTCCCGCCCTCCTCTACGGCGCGGCAAAACTCTTCACGATGCTGTTCTGCTGGGGCTTCGCCATCTTCATCGCGCCCATCAGTCTTGTCTGGCTGTATTTCCGCAGCGGCCGATAATATCTGCCCATTGGCGGATGTGGTGCCGACAAGGCCGGCGCCCGGTCACGCAATCCGTCTGTGCCAGAACGTCTCAATCAACCGGGTTGCGGAGATGTTCCCGGGCCGCGCGCTGGTAAGCCGGTACCTGCCCCGCGGATGCCGGTGACGATTTCCGTCGCGTACCACTCCCATCGTAGATACGGCCGCCGGGCCGACCCGGACCTCGCCCCGCACCGACGAGCGTTCTGAGCGCTTTCACCGCGCTGCGGGAAGCATAGCCCGCGACAAAGGCACCAAACCCCGACATCGTCGCTCCACCGGCGAGCCCCGATGCGACTGAAGGCAGTTGCCATCCGATTGCCGCAAGCAACAGTCCGGTAACCAGCATGCCCAGCGCAGCGGCGGCCGGCGCACCTGCATCGAGCGCGGCATGCACCGCTGCGAGAAGTGCCGCCGCATTCGCATCCGGCGCCGAAGTGGTGACCTGGAAAGGCGCGAGATCGGCGGAAAACGCCGTCAGCGCAAGCCCCAGAAAGCCGGCCACCAGCACCTGGAGTAGCGCGTAGTTTGCGATCTTCGCTGTCCATGCCTCGAAGAAACGCGCCGTGGGTCCGAATGCGGCGCACGCAATGAATATGGGACCGAGAGCCAGAACCAGATCGAGCAGCATCCTCGCCATCAAAACCTCAACGGCGAGAACAACGAGGAAAATCGCGCCGCCCAGGCCCGCCAGCCAGCCGTCGACCACGTCACAGATACCCGCGACGATACCGGCGATGCTCATCCCTTCGTGCGTCGCCTTTTCGGCATAGGCGTCCACCACCAGATCGACCTGCCGGTCGTAACAGTCCAGCGTCCGGTAGATTGCCGAAGCATTTGTGCCCGTCACGCTGCCCGCGCCAACCGACCCGCAGCCCGCGTTGCCCGCGCCGGCATTGGCGGCAGCCGTCTGGATCGTCCCGGCCAGGCCAGTCGTTGCGCCCTCAACGGCCTTTACAACCTGTTCCTGGTACAGGCCCGCGCCCAATGCGAATGACAGTATCGCCGCGACTTTCAGTCCACGCCATGCAAACGCGGGCACCGACTCGTGGGCCTCACCGCGTATCACCGCAAAACCGTACGCAATGACCCAGATCGTGACGGCCGTGGTCACCACCGGCACGATGGCGCTGGAAAGGGCCGACGAGACGCTGTTCACGAACGTCGACATGCCGTTCTCGATCGTGCCGCCCACGGCGGTAAAGAGGCCGCTCATCGGGCACCTCCCGTCGCCCACGTGAGGAGAGCGTGCTTCGCCCCGACTGACTGTTCAGGATGAAGTCCAATCGGGGCGAAACCGGGCTCGCGAGTCAGAATCATCAGCGCCCGTGACCGGCCGCGGTTCCAGCCGCCAGGCAGTCGGTGCCTGTGTCGAACAGTGAGTGACCTCATGTCAGCCTCCGTCTACATGAGACCCGGATATCGACGAGGCAGGAAGATGCTGTCCGTCACAACATCGGGCAGCTCTGCTGGGTAGTCCACCAGCGAGAAAACCGGAATCCGGAAAGCCGAAAGCCTGCTTGCGCAGGCTTTCGTGTGTTGCGTTACGGCGCGTGCATGCGCACGTCAATACCACGGGCCGCTAACGCGTACTCGGTCGTGTATCGCACGTTGACCGGATCAGGTTTTGCTTCCCTTTATAGACCAGTTTCGCTCAATGGACAAGGAACTGATCGCGCTATACACAGCGCGCCTGATCTACGATTCAGGCCCGTCGGGCAATTGCTCCGGTTAGGGCTTCGGCTGCGGCTGTTGCGGCTCACTGACCATGCGCTGCAGTTGTACAGACCGGGCTTTCTGCTCCGCGCGCAGCAGTTCCTCCTGCTGCGCCTGCAGGGGCATCAGGTTCAGCCACCGCGCCTCCAGTGCCGCGTCCCGAAACCGGACGTCCAGACGGTGTTCGACGGACAGCATGACCGTCCTTTCCAGAAAATCTTCACTGCCCAGTGGGTCGATGCCAGGCCCGAACTTCTGGCGCGCGAGAAGCAAGCCCGCGAGCATGATCTCCAATTCCGCGTCAGTGGAGTGGAGCACTACGGCCCAACCTTCGTCAGTGAACTGTCGCTCGCCCCGCCGCACGTAGACCGGCCGGGCTTTTCCCTACAGTTGCTACGGTCCCCCTTTTGCGGACGAAGTCCACAACGGCCTGACCTGCGGACTGGTCTTGCCCGATGCCATCGCCACCGCTACGCAGAAGTGGATGGCCTGGAAGATCGGCAGGAAGACCAGCCCGCTTACCACCAGTCCGTAACATGCCCTGACGAGCCGCCGCACGGCGAGCCACTCGAATGACGTGAGCGCGGCGTCGAGCCGTTACCGCTGTTCACGTGCCACGACCGCCGTCGCCCCCGCGAGCCGGTTTCCGGAAACACACGCGAGCCGGTTCGCCGCCCGCTGCGTGAGCGCAGCCAGCGCCTCATCGTTCAGCGCCGCAAGCGCGGCCCGGTAGCGCGCCTCGTGCTCGGCGGTCATCTTCTCCGCCAATGTGATCGTTTCCTTGCAGCGTGCGAGCGCGTCGCGATGCTGCGCCATCAGCGCCCGCATCGAGGCTAAGCGTTTGCGAACCGTACGGTTCGAATGGCGCTACGCGACCCATTCCTGCCTCTCGGTTAGCTCCTGCGAATGTCACCACCGAGTTCCAAAGCGGCCGTTTGCCGTACGCCGCCGATGTTGGACGTAACTGGAGACCGCCGGTTCGCGTTCGCCCTCATCCACGCTCACGAGGGACTATTCGGCACACGTTGCACTGGCAGGTCGCCGACGCATCCGCGACTCCTCGAGGCTTTTGGCGACGCTAGGTTTTCCCCGATTGAAAGATCGTTCGCGTGTCCGACGCACACCTGTCGACGGTGCGCAATGGATGCACGCTGTCGTTTGTGTAATGTGAAGACTGGTTGCGTTGGATAGCAGTGCATAGTGACCGCCGATAGTCCGAGAAGCAGAGCACTAGCGGCTTTGGGGCACACGCCCCCCTGCCGGACGGCGACTGCGCTTGCGACCGGCGGCTTCGTCCTCCTCTGCCGCCGCTGCGCTTAGCGCAAGTTTGAGCGCCTTCTGGTCCCGTTCAAGCTGCATTCTCATGTGCCGCATGAACTGCCTCGCAGTTTCCGTGAGTGGGGTGCCGGGGCGAAACACCAGTACTCCTGTGAACATGACCTCGACGTCAATCGGCTTCACGACAAGACCTCGCTCCTCGAAGTCCAGCGTCACGAGCGGATGAGCGATGCCTATGCCCACTCCCGCGAGCGCCAGTGCGCATACGGTGTGCGAATACGGCGTCTCTACGACCGGCTTGAGGCGGATCTCGCGTGCTGTGAGCTGTGTTTCCAGGCGCAGCCTCGTGCTGTCTTCGGGATTCAGTGCGATGAAGGGAAATTCAGGCAGATCCGCGACGGCGATGAAAGGGCGCGCGGCTAAAGGGTGATGCCGGTTCATCACGGCTACAGCCGGCATACGCACGAATACCGAGTGCTCCAGGCCAGCCATCGACATCTCGTCGGACATCAGGCCGAAATCCACCTGGCCCGCCGCGACCTTCTCATGCACTTCCCGCGAGCTCATCACCTGCAGCGATATTTGCACGTTTCTGGACGGAGCATCGAACGCCGCGATGACGCGAGGCAGAAAGCCTGTGCCGAGTGCCGGCTGACAGGCGATCGCCAGCCGCCCCAATCCGTAGGATCGCAAACTACGGATTCGATGCTCGATGACCTCGAAACCTCGGAAGTACTGGTCTACCTCCCGCATCAGCGCGACGGCTTCCTGGGTGGGAACGAGCCGACTGCGTACGCGCTCGAACAGCCCGAAATCCGCCATGGTCTCCAGACGCCTGATGGCCTGGCTCACAGCCGGTTGCGAAATGCCGAGCAGGGCCGCCGCTTTGCTCGTGCTTCCCGCGTTCATGACCGCCCTGAACACCTCAATATCCCGGATCCTCATAACCTGCGCTTATTGACCTAATTATTTCCGATGTTGATGCAAAGCCGGGCGAAAGTAAACTGCAGTCGTCGATACCCCACCACGCAATCACCGAGAGCATGATGACAAGTCATACCCAGAAAGCGCCGCAGCCGTTCCGCAGCCTCTCGCCCGCCGTCATGCGGGCATCCACGGTCGTATTCGATTCTCTGGCCGAATTTACGCGCCGTAAGGAGCGGCAACCGGACGGCTACAGCTATGGCATCACCGGGACGCCAACGGCTCGCGAACTGGAGCATCGCATCGCCGAACTTGAAGGCGGTGCGCATTGCGTGGTGACGCCCTCCGGTCAGTCCGCGCTGATGACGACCGTCATGGGTTTCGTGCGCGGTGGTGATCACCTGCTCGTGTCTGCTGCCTGCTACGGCGCGCTGAAGACGTTCGCGGAGAAGTGGCTGGCGCACTTCAACGTCGAGATCGAAATGTATCCGCCTGCGATCGGGACTGAGATTAGTCAGTACATCAAGCCCAACACGCGCATGATCTGCCTGGAGTCGCCGGGCACGGTGACAATGGAGATGCCCGACATCCCGGCGATCGTCGAAGTCGCGAAACGTCATGGCGTATTGACGATGATGGACAACACCTGGGCAAGCCCGCTCGCTTTCAAGCCGCTCGAACACGGTGTGGACTTCAGCATCGAAGCAGCGACGAAATTTTTCGGCGGCCATTCTGATCTGCTGATGGGCTGCATCAGCATGAACGACGCGGATTACTACGCGAGCGTGCGCGAGACGCAGAGCATTCTCGGCCAGCAGACTAGTCCCGACGACTGCTTCCTCGTGATGCGCGGTCTGGCAACCCTGAAGCTCCGCTTCGCCGCCCAGAGCGCCTCGACGCTGCAGATTGCGAGGAAACTCGAACGCCACCCGGAGGTGAGCAAGGTGCTGTTCCCGGCGCTACAGTCCGACACCGGCCACGCCATCTGGAAGCGGGACTTTTTGAGCAGCGGGTGTCTCTTCTCCCTGATTCTCCAGCCCGCGCCAGCGGCCGCGTTCAGCGCGTTCTTCGATGCGCTCCAGCATTTCGCCATCGGTGCGAGTTGGGGAGGCGTGCATAGCCTCGCTGCCTTCTATCCGGCCCCGTTGCAGGCCGAGCGCACATTCCCGCTGACCGATCAGGCTGTTGTGCGCCTCTCGATCGGGTTGGAGGATCCGGCGATGCTACTTGAAGACCTGTTTGCCGGTCTCGACGCATTCAAACGAACCCGCATAGCTGGTACCTAGTATTTTTCCGTTCAACTTACCTGGATTAGTGAGTACGAGATGAAAACAATCAATGGATGGAGACGCGCTCTCACCGCAGTGAGTTTCGTGGCACTTTGCACGGCGTTCAGCTTTCCCGCTACTGTGCAAGCGGCAGACCTGCTTGCGCAGGCGAAGGCGAGCGGCACACTGCGCGTGGCCAACACTCAGAGCAGTCCGCCGTGGAGCATGCTTGACGAAAGCAATCTTCCTGTCGGCTATGACGTCGCGATTGCAAAGGAAGTCGGCAAGCGCATTGGCGTGCCGAATGTAGTATTCGTCGCCGATTCGTTCAAGAACTTTGTGGAGGGGTTAAAGACGGGCAAGTATGACCTCGTCATGAACGATCTCACGCCTACACCTGAACGCGAGCAACAGGTTGATTTCGGCGATCCATACGGCGTGGAGGATTTCCGTATTTTCGTACCTGCCGGCAACACGGACATCAAGGGCAAAGACACGCTTAAAGGCAAGCGGGTGGGCGTGGTCACCGGCTCGAGCAATGAAACATGGGCACGAGCACACCTGAAAGACTCCGATATCCGTTCCTACGACAATGGGGCGCTCATCTTCAACGATCTGGGCAGTGGGCGGATCGACGCGGTAATTATTTCTCACTTCGGCGGCATGAAGTACGCCAACGTCAATCACTTACCCGTGAAGGAAGTGGGCGACCCCTTGATCTATCAGCTGTCAGCGCCGGCTATCGTGAAAGGCCAACCGGCCCTGCGCGCAGCAGTCAATAAGGCGGTCGCCGAAATGATGGCTGACGGGACGATTCAGGCCATTGCGAAGAAGTGGGTTGGAAGCGATTACGATATGGCCGGCATGATCGCCAAAGCCAAGGCGCAAAAGGAGTAGTCATGACCGAACTTTTCATGCGCTCGCTGCCCCTGTTGAGGAGCGCGGTGCTGATGACGATCTTTCTCGGCTTAACGTCGTTCGTGCTTGGCTCGACGCTGGGGTTGCTCGTCGCGCTGGCCCGTGTCTCGAGCATGAGCGTACTGCGCGCGCTCGCATTCGCATACGTTTCCATCTTCCGTGGCACGCCGCTGCTCGTGCAGATACTACTGATTTATTTCGGCTTGCCCCGGTACGGTCTGACACTTGATCCGGTTCCTGCCGCGCTCCTCGCGCTGACGCTGTTCTCGGCAGCGTATCTGAGCGAGAACTTCCGTTCCGGCATCAACGCAGTGGACAAGGGCCAGTGGGAAGCTGCGATGTCGCTGGGCATGGGTTACTGGAAAGCCATGTCGCGGGTTATCCTCCCGCAGGGTCTGCGCGTCGCCATTCCGCCCGTCGGCAGCCGCCTGATTGCACTAATCAAAGATACGTCGCTCGCTTCGACCATCACGGTGGTGGAACTGACCCGCGTGGCCGACCAGGTCGGCGCATCCACCTTCCGCTACATGGAAATGTTCCTGATGGTCGGCATCATCTACTGGGGCATCAACCAGATTCTCACGATAGTCCAGACGGTGCTCGAGAATCGCTTGTCGAGGCGTTTTGTATGAATACGGATAGCAGGACAATCGAAGTTCGTGGGCTTTCGAAGGCCTTCGGCGACAACCAGGTGTTGCGCGGCGTCGACTTCAGCGTATCGACAGGCGAAGTTGTCGTGGTGATGGGGCCGTCCGGGTCGGGCAAGACCACGCTGCTGCGCTCACTGAATTTCCTCGAAATGCCGGATGCCGGTACCGTGACTGTGTGCGGCATTGATGTCGAATGCACCGGTTCATCGAAACCGTCACGCCAGCATCAAAAGAAGATCCGCGCAATCCGCCAGCGCACGGCAATGGTGTTCCAGTCGTTCAACCTGTTTCCGCACAGGACAGCACTGGAAAACGTGATGGAAGGTCCGGTTAGCGTCAAGGGCGTTCCCCGCGCGCAGGCATCGGAGCGTGCAATGCACCTGCTGACACAGGTTGGCCTGGCGGCAAAAGCCAACGAGTATCCAGGACGGCTGTCCGGCGGCCAGAAGCAGCGCGTAGCGATCGCGCGTGCGCTCGCGATGGATCCGGAAGTCATACTCTTCGACGAGCCCACGTCCGCTCTCGATCCAGCGCTACGAGAGGATGTCCTGAACGTAATGCGCGATGTCGCAAAACTGGGCATGACGATGCTGATCGTCACTCACGAAGTGCGGTTTGCGCGAGATGTTGCGGATCGGGTCGTTTTCATGGACGGCGGCGTGGTTGCCGAAGACACGACACCGCAAGCCTTCTTTGGTGAGGGCTGCAGTCCACGCGCAAAGCAGTTCCTTCATCTGATCGAGACCTGAGCGTTGAGTACGCCGAGATAAATCGTCCCTGCGTACTGCGGGTCGCGCAGCGTTTCCATCCTGATAGCCCGAGGTGCAGGGACGGATTTCTCGAGCTGAAGGCGTCGTCCGCGAGAATCTCCATTTGAATCTAAGCCGCCGTACAAAGCGCGTGAAAACGAAGTTGGCTCGGCCGATGAATCGAAGGCCGCCGTCGCTTTACCAAATGGCGACTTGTCGCTTATCAGGAGACATTCGCCATGCGACTGCGAAAGACTGTTTATGGCCGAGGCCGGTCCGAACTGTCTGTCGTCATTTTTGTCGAGAGATTTAGTTGCGCTCGTGCGGATTCAATTCCAGCAGTTGGCGTGCTAGCCGACTGGTGATCACCGGGCCGCATTTGGCGCAAACTCCGTTGTTGGTTGCCTTGCCGCAGCAAGGACAAAACCATCTACCCAGATTGAACCGTGTCAAATTGTAGGATAAAGCGGGGGCCTTCAACGTGAGCGTCTCGAATTGCTCCCGAACGGAGATGCTAAATAATGAGCCCGCCAATGAGCATCGGAGCTCTCCCCCGGTGGCTTCAACGAGCTGTGCGGAACAGTAGGGACAGTGCATAGGCTGGAGTGTGTCGGTCCGATTGATTGTTGACGATCTTGGGGGAGATGTCGAGCGTCTGAAATTGGCCGACAGAGGTCAAGCAATTCGACAGGCCATTGAAACCTTTGGGTGGTTCACTTCTGCCGCTGCTGCCAGTGTTTCTCGTACGCCTGGCCGGTCGGCGCGCGACGCGAGTCCGATGCCAACCGATAGTGCCTCGCCCTCGACCAGCGACCTGTAGACGACGCCTGCCCGCTTCAAAGCGGTGAACGATTTCGGCAGCAGGGCTACACCACGTCCGTTCGCGACGTCACCCAGTAGAACGTGATGGTCCGATGGCTCCCTCAGTTTTGACGGGGCGAACCCATGGCGTGAGAAAACCGCCTGGCAGTGGTCGTAGAACGCGGGCTGTCGCGCCCGCTCGAACCAGAAGACCTTTTCACGTGCCAGGTCCGCGAGACCTACTGTTCTGCGCTTCGCCAGATGATGGGTTGATGGTATCGCCACGACCATCGGCAGTCGGTCGAGCTCCAGGACATCCAGCCCATGCGCGTCCGTCGGCAGCGCTATGAAGGCTGCATCCAGTTTGCCGGCGCGAAGCTGACGAATGAGCCGCGGTGATGTATCGGAGAAGGTCGACACGACCGTTCCGGGATGAGTTGCTTGCACTCGTTGTGCCAGCCCGCGAAACCAGGCCGGTTCCACGGCACTGGTTAGGCCTAACCGAAGGTTGGCCGGTAAGCCTTGGGTCGTGAGCGCTGCTTCGGCCTCGCGAAGCAATTTCGCAATATTGCGTGCATAGGGAAGCAGCTTTTCTCCAGCGGCGGTGAGCGTCACGCCCATCGTGTTGCGGTCGAACAGCCGCGCTCCCAACCGCTCCTCGAGTTCTCGAATCGCCCGACTCAATGGCGGTTGAGAAAGGTGCAGCGTCTCGGCCGCCTGGCGGAAGCTCAGCGCATCCGCAACGGTAAGGAAGAGCAAAAGGGATCGGGAATCGAGGTGATCAGACATATCAAAAAGGTATCACGAACTTGGTCATTTCGCATGTCGAGGACTGGCTCTACAGTTGCCGCATCAACATTTCTGGAGAACACCATGAACCTTGCTCACAATGCTGCCCTGGCCCGAATTGTTCGGCGAGATCGTAAAGGAGGTGGCCAATGAGCGCTGAACGTTACGAGCGCGGCTCAAAGATGCTGGCTGCAGTGGATGGCGTGACCGGTATCCAGGTGGTCGAAGCGCTGGCAAAATCGTTTCCGGACTTTGCGCGCTATGTGGTTGAGTTCTCGTTCGGCGACATCTACGCGCGGGAAGGGCTTGGCTTGCGTGAACGGGAACTGGCAACAGTCGCAGCGCTATGCGCACTTGGAAATGCGCTACCCCAGCTTCGTGTGCATGTTCATGCCGCATTGCACGTCGGCTGCAAACCAGGCGAGGTGGTGGAAGTTGTGATGCAGATGGCGGTCTACGCGGGATTTCCGGCGGCGCTGAACGGATTGTCCGTCGTACGCGAGGTATTCGCAGAGTCTGGGATACAGCTACCACTCGATTGAGGTCCCGGGGCCGGGGCGGGAATAGCCGGTCTCTGGCCTCGGCCGCGCGGGTACCAGAGGCAGCTACCGACCCGGAACGGACTGTCAGGTTGCAGCAACATCGATGGCACTTCTTGAGGCAAAGGAGACGCTCAGAATGCTGACGACAGACGCCAGACTGAGCGGAATGCGGAAGCTGGCGTCTGTCGCGCGAAGGCGTGGTGCTGATTGGAGATCGGGACACATTTTCCGCGCATCACCTGTCCAGACACATGCGCAACTTTCGTGCGAGACGATCTGCTTCACGCGCATCGGCGATATTCGCGAAGCCCATCACGAGGCCGCGCGGCGTGCGCCGCGTGTGGCCGTTCGCGTACCAGATCGAAAGCGGCAGCACCGCGAGCCCCGCCTCGCGCGCGCGCGCGGCGACGGCGACGTCGTCGACGGGGTCATCGGGGCCTTCGGCAAACTGCGCCGCGAACTGGATTCCACCTGCCGGCAAGTCGACAACCAGTCGTTTGCCGAACGCCTGCTCCAGCGCGTGCACGATCAGCGTGCGCCGCTCGCTATACAACGCACGCATCCGCTTCAGATGCCGCGCAAAATGCCCCAGTTCAATGAAGTCCGCCACGGTCGCCTGCAATAGCGTCGGCGAACCGGCATTCATGCTGTGCGCCACCCGTCCCACGCGCTCGACGGCCCGCTCCGGCACTACCGTATAGGCGAGCCGCAAACCGGGAAACAGCACCTTGCTGAACGTGCCGCAATAGATCACGTGATCGCGCCTGTCGAGGCTTTTCAACGCCTGCAATGGCCGACCCAGATAACGAAACTCGCTGTCGTAGTCGTCTTCGATGATCCAACTGGATGCTTTCTCTGCCCAGTCCAGCAGCGCCATGCGTCTTGTGGGCGACAACGTATGGCCGAGTGGGCTCTGATGCGACGGCGTGACCAGTGCGAAGCGCGCCTGCGCATCCAGCAGCTTGCCGCGCTCGACGTTGATCCCCTCGCCGTCCACCGGCACCGGCACCAGTTGCACACCGGTCTCGGCTAGAAAACCGCGCGCGAACAAATAGCCGGGATCCTCGAACCACACGCTATCGTTCGGGCGGGCGAGACTACGCAACACGAGTTCAAGCGTCGCACGGTAGCCACCAGTAACGAACACCTGTTCCGGCAGGCAGGTCACGCCGCGCGATAGCCCGAGGTAGGTGGCGATATGTTCGCGCAGCGGCCGGTAGCCGGCCGGGTCGGGGTACGCGAACATCGCAAGTTCGCCGCTGCGCGCGCGACGCGAAACGAGCCGGTTCCATACCTTGCCTGGAAACGCGTCGAGCGCGGGCAGCCCTGGTTGCAACGGCCGCGGCTCGCCGCTCATGGCGACCGCGATGGCCAACCGACGCGGCGGCGCCGGTTGACTGCCGCGCGAATCGCCAGGCGCCTCCGGCGTGCCAGTTCCTTCGGCGCTCTGGCTATCGTGTGTGTCCTGAACACCTTGCGCACGCAACGAGTGCATCACCGATGCCGGCAGCGACGGCGATACGAACGTGCCTGCCGCACCGCGCATTTGCAGGTAACCCTCGTCGACGAGGATCGTGTAGGCCAGCTCCACCGTGCCGCGTGCCGTGTTCAGTTGCGTGGCGAGGCTGCGCAGCGCGGGCACGCGATCGCCGGACCGTAAATGCCCCGCGGCGATCGCGGTCCTGAAACGCTCGCAGATCTGCAGATAGATCGGCAATTGCTGCTGCCGGTCGATTTCGATGGTCAATGAGAGAGTCGGCACGGTCATGGCAGTCTCGCGGGCAAGCGGCACGGAACCGACTTGGACTAGTCGGTTCGACGATTCTTGTCACTTTTCGCTAGAACATGATTCTTCCACAATAGTCTCTCGCGATGCGACGGCGGCGAACACTTTCACGCAATACGAGACCCGCCAGCGCACCGCACGTTCAATTACTTACATCTGGAGAATCTGCAATGAAGATCGTCGTGATTGGAGGTTCCGGCCTGATCGGCTCACGTGTGGTCAAGCTGCTCAGCGAGGCGGGCCATGAGGCGCTTGCTGCGTCTCCGCGTACCGGTGTGAACGCTGTGACGGGCGAGGGCCTGAACCGTGCGCTGGCGGGCGCGGACGTCGTAGTGGATGTGACGAACGCGCCGTCATGGGAGCCGCAGGCGGTGCTCGACTTCTTCCGCACCTCGGCGCGCAACCTCGGCAAGGCCGAAGTGGCTGCAGGGGTGCGCCATCACGTCGCGCTATCAATCGTCGGCTGCGACCGCACGGAGGAGAACGCGTATTTCACTGCCAAGGTCGCGCAGGAAGAGGTAATCGAAGCGGCGGGCGTGCCGTACACGATCGTGCGCGCGACTCAGTTCATGGAGTTCATTGGCGGCATCGCGGATTTCGGCACGGACGGCGGCACGGTGCGCATCGGCGACGGGCTGTTTCAACCGATCGCCGCGGACGACGTCGCGGCGAACCTCGCGCAAGTCGCGCTCGCCGCGCCGTTGAACGGCACGGTCGAGATCGCCGGCCCGGACCGCGCGCCCTTCGCGGAGATCGTCACGCGCTATCTGAAATCGGTAGGCGACCCACGCCCGGTGGTGATGGATCGCGAAGCGCGGTACTACGGTGGCCGTGTCGAGGAACAGTCGCTCGTGCCGCTTGGCGACGCGCGGATCGGCCGCGTCAGTCTCGACCAATGGCTGGCACAGGCCAAAAAGGGTTGACTGCCTGTTGATGCGAAACCTGAATCATTGCCACTGCATTTTCCTTCAAGAGTTCATGGAATCACGCTTTGCACGCGTCCCAATCCTCTTCGCGCGAAATCTATGTCCGATGCGCAATACCAGGTTGTTCCTTCTTCAGTCTACGGCGTGAACATGTCTGGGCACCGGCATTGGGTGTGTCCGGTGAAGGGCCGTTATACGCGATCTAACCGACGTCCCAATGTTGCGCAACGGTTGGGATGGGGGGCTGCTTCTGGCCGGGTGCTGCCTGATACGTCGGGCTCATTTCGACCCACTTCTGCCGTTCGACCCTTCGCGGCCTGAACGGCCGCTTCCAAACTGGAGTGGACGTCCGTCTAGGCGCCCCATCCACCCGAACTGCCAAACAACTGCATCACCAGTCCCCGCAACCAACGATTTCCCGCTTCCTGGTGATATCGCGCGTGCCAGTGCTGCCGTACGGCAAAGCTCTCCACTGGAACCGGGCAGGCATGGATTGCCAGATTGTTCACCCTGGCAAGCGTCTCGCCAATGTGTCGCGGCAGCGTGGCAATCAGGTCGGTGCTCTTGATGATTGCCCCAAGACCAAGGAACCCCGGCAACTCCAGCACCACGTCCCGCTCGATGTGTTCGCGCACCAGCGCCTGCTCCAGCAATTGCGCGCCCGTCCCCGCAGTAATCGCGACATGTCCCTCTGCGCGGTAGTGCTTCATTCCGAGTTTTGCGCGCAATCGCGGATGGTCGCGATTCGATAGACAGACCCAATCCTGCATGTATAGCTGTTGCTGATAAATACCACCGCCAAGCCAGGGGGCGTGGCCAATCGCAAGGTCAGCCTCGCCGGATTCCAGCGCGCGTTCGGTATTGCCATCCATTCGCGCGGCTTCCAGGCGTATACCCGGCGCCTGTGCGCGCACATGCGCAAGCATGCGAGGAAGCAGCGTGATATGGCTTGCATCAGTCATACAAATACGGAACCGCCGCTTCGCAGTGGCAGGATCGAACGCAATTTCCCATGCAGCAAAGCGCCGCAGCGATTCGAGGATTTCACGGCACGGCCCGATTAGCGCATCGGCTTGCGGCGTCGGCGCCATGCCGCCCGGCGTGCGGATGAACAGCGGGTCTCGCAGATGCTCACGCAATCGACCTAACCAGATGCTGATGGTTGGCTGACTCTGCCCCAGTTGCTCGGCCACGCGCGTGACGCTGCGGACATCGTAAAGAAGGTCGAAGAGTTGCAGCAATTTCAGATCGGGGAGTTCTGACGTTTCCATAGCATTATTGTCCAGCGCAATGATGCCATTGTAGCCATTGCATTGCCGACATGAACACCGAATCGTATTGTGGTCTCCATATCAAGGAGACAGCAGTGAAGATTGCGATTCTAGGAGCAGGCGCACTGGGCTGTGCCATCGGCGCGGCGCTGACCGAAGCAGGCAACGATGTCTGGTTGCTGAACCGCTCGGCGGCGCATATCCAGGCGATGGCGCGCAATGGTCTGCGGGTGGACGATGGGGGCGGCTCGCGACACGTGCAGGTCCGCACAGCGACCCGTGCCGCTGAGGCAGGCGCGGTCGATCTGGTGGTCGTACTGGTCAAATCGTTTCATACCGATGCAGCGATGCGCGGCGCGCTCGAACTGATCGGGCCGGAAACGCTGGTCCTGTCTTTGCAGAACGGCCTTGGGCACGAAGATGTGCTCGCCGACATCGTGGGCCACGAGCGCGTGCTGGCCGGCAAGACCTACGTAGGCTGTGTGATGCGCAATCCGGGCCACATCGAGTCCGGCGTCGCCGGCAAAGCGACCTACATTGGCGAACTCGACGGCCGGATCACCGCGCGTGTCGCGGCGATCGCCAAGACCTTCAATGCCGCCGGGCTGATCACCGAGGTCAGCGACAACATCGTCGGCACGATGTGGGACAAGTTGCTGGTCAATGTCGCGACCGGCGCGCTAACGGGCACCACCGGCCTGACCTACGGCCAACTCTACGACGAACCGCTTCTGAAGGCGACTGCGCTTGCGGCTATCGCCGAGGCGATAGCGGTCGCGCAGGCCGCCGGCGTGACGCTCTCCGCGAGCGACCCCGAACGTCCCTGGACGCTTGCCGGAGAAGGACTCTCACCTGCCTTCAAGACCTCGATGCTGCAAAGCCTCGAGAAAGGCTCCGTCACCGAAATCGACTTTATCAACGGCGCGGTCGTGCGCTGGGGACTTCGACACAGCGTGCCGACGCCGGTCAACGCGACGCTGGTGGCGTGCATCAAGGGCATCGAGCGCGCCATGATCGACCGGAAAAAACAGGAGATAACCGCATGAACGGCAGCAAAGCCTATCTGGAGCATGTCGCCATCTGGGTGAAGGACATCCACTGGCACATCCGTTTTTTCGAAGACGTGCTTGGCATGACGATGCGCGAAGTGGACGGCTCGGTCGACGAACCTCGTCAGTACTGGACGCTTGGCGGCCTGCAATTCATCCATAACCCGAACTACGATGCACCTGAAGGCCGCCTCGGCCATCTTGGCGTGATGTGCGAAGACATGGAGGCGGCGCTGGCCGCCGCGCAACGGTATGACGCCAGCGAGATGTCGCAGGGGCGCAACTGGCTGCGTCTGCCGGACGGCCTCGCCGTCGAACTGATCCAGGCGAAGCCCGCCTCGTGTGTGGCGCGGGCACTGGACATTAACCCGCGTGCGGAGGTGTGAAATGACGATCGTCGATAAATATTGGGACGACGCCCACGAGGGTGACGAATGCGTGAGCCCGACCTACACGGTGACCAAAGAGCGCATTCTGGCCTACGCCGATCTCACAGGCGATCACACACCCGTCCACGTGGACGACGAATACGCAAACGCGAGCCACTTTGGTTGCATCGTCGCGCACGGTCTGTTCGGCTTGTCTATCGCTGACGGCCTGAAGACCCAAAGCGAATACCGCTTCCTGCCGGGGATGTCGCTCGGCTGGACGTGGGACTTTCACCTGCCGATCAAAGTCAACGACGTGCTGCACGTGAAATTCCGCGTCGGCGCGATGCGGGCAAGCAAAAGCCGTCCTGACTGGGGCATCGTCGTACTGCCTTCTGATCTGATCAATCAGGACCGCCAGGTCGTCCAGCATGGCGAGCATCGTTTGATGGTGCCGCGCCGTCCGGGAGCGTTCTGATGCAAGCCCGTCCTCTCGAAGGTATTCGTGTCGTCGATTACAGTCACTTCCTGGCCGGCCCGTACGTGGGGCGCTGCCTGGCAGCGCTCGGCGCGGAAGTCATCAAGGTCGAACGGCCCGGCAGCGGCGACGCCGGACGTCAGCACGCCACCGTGCTCGACGACGAACAGAGCGGCTATTTCCTGCAACTCAACATGGGCAAGCGCGGTGTCAGCGTCAATATGCGCGACCCGCGCGGCAAGGAATTCATGCAGCGGCTGTGCGATTCGGCCGATGTATTCGTTGAGAACTATCGCCCCGGCGCGCTGAACAAGCTCGGCCTGGGTTATGACGAGTTGTCCGCGCGCAATCCGCGGCTCGTCTATTGCTCGATCTCGGCGTACGGCCATACCGGGCCGGATGCGCATCGCGCCGGTTTTGGCCTGATCGCCGAAGCGAGGAGCGGGATCATGCAGATGATCGGCAATCCCGGCGAGCCGCCGCCGTTGATGCGCATCTCGCTCGGCGACATGTACACGGGCATTCACGCGGTCGCCGCAATCAATGCCGCGCTGCTCGGACGCGTGACGAGCGGCCGGGGCCAACACATCGATATGGCGCTATACGACACGCTGGTGTCGATGCACGAATACGCAGTGCAGTGCTACACCATGCAAGGCATCGTGCCCGAGCAAACCGGTCATGACATGCCAACGTCGACGCTCTATGGCGTGTTCCGCGCAGCCGACGGCGATCTCGTTATCGCGGCCCAGGTCGACGACGCGTGGAAGCGGTTCGCCGCGCTTGTCGAGGCACAGGGAGGCCCAGCCGGATTCAGCACCGACGAGCGTTTCTACACGCTCGATGGACGTAACGCCAATCGCCTGGACATTCTGTCCGTCGTCCGGCCGTGGGTTGCGAGCCGACCGGTCGCACAGGTGCTCGACCTGCTCGACAGTATCGACGTGCCATGCGCGAAGGTGCAACGCATCGACGAAGTGCTCGCCGATCCGCAGATCGTCGCGCGAGGCATGGTGGTCGATCAGGAGCATCCGCGCTACGGCAAGTTGCGCTTGCCGAATCTGCCGTTCCGCTTCTCCGATTGCGACACGACGATCCGCGAGGTCGCACCCGATCTCGGACAACACAACGCTGAAGTCGCAGAGTCGCTGGGATTCGGCGCCGCTGAAATCGACGCGATGCAAACCGACGGCGTCCTGTATTCGAAGCGGAGGCCATGATGACCGACCGGTATGCAGTGATCGGAAACCCGATCGGCCACACCAAATCCCCGCTAATTCATGGGTCATTCGCTCAGGAGACGCGGCAGGACCTCTCCTACACCGCCATAGAAGGCCCGCTGGAACCGCAAGACGCATTCGCCGCGACCGTGCGCGCTTTCATCGCCGATGGCGGGAAAGGCATGAACGTGACCGCGCCGTTCAAGCTGAAGGCCTTCGCGATGGCGGACGTTCGCAGCGAGCGCGCGGCACTCGCCGGAGCGGCCAACGCGCTGAGCTTCCAGGACGGCAGGATCGTCGCGGAGAACTTCGATGGCGTCGGCCTCGTGCGCGACATCGAGATCAATCTCAACCTGCCGATGGCTGACAAGCGCGTGCTGGTGCTCGGCGCGGGCGGGGCGGTGCGCGGCGCCCTGCTGCCCTTCATCGCGGCACGGGCCGCCGAACTGGTCGTTGCGAACCGGAACCTTGCGAAGGTCGAGTTGCTGGTCGAACAGGTTGCCGCCAGCGGCGGTGCGCTACTCGCTTGCGGGTATGGAGAGCTCGAAGCGATGGGACGCTTCGACCTGGTGGTCAACGCGACCTCGGCGAGCCTGACAGGCGAGTTGCCACCGGTTCCGTCGAGCGTTTTCAGCCCCACCGGCGCGGCCTACGAGCTCGCCTATGGCAAGCGTCTCACGCCCTTCCTGCGAGTCGCGCGCGACGCGGGTGTGCTGGGTATCGCGGACGGCGTCGGCATGCTGGTCGAGCAGGCCGCCGAGGCCTTTGCGTGGTGGCGCGGCGTGCGGCCCGAGACGCGCGCCGTCATCGACCGCTTGACGATCCCCCTTGATTGAAGGCCTGAAGGAGATACATATGAAGAAGATCCTGATGCTGCACGGCATCAATCACAACATGTTCGGCAAGCGCGATCCGGTGCAATACGGAACGATCACGCTAGGAGAGATAGACGCTCGGTTGCAGGATCTCGGCCATGAACTGGCCGTACAGGTCGAGTCCTTCCAGACCAACAGCGAAGCGTCAATGTGCGAGCGCATCCATCATGCGTTCGAAGAAAACGTTGATGCGGTGCTGATCAACGCAGGCGCGTGGACACACTACAGCTACGGAATCCGCGATGCACTGGCGATCCTGGTTTGCCCGGTGGTCGAGTTGCACATGTCCAACATTCATGCGCGCGAGCCGTTCAGGCATCACTCCGTTTTCGCCGAAATCGTCAAAGGACAGATTTGCGGTTTCGGCATCCAGAGCTATCTGCTCGCGTTACGCGCGGCCGTTGCCGAGATCGAGCAGAAATAGCGGATTGGCGTGCCCAGGTTTCAACATCAGGAGGCTGGAGATGACACCCGAAACGTATCGTCACTGCCGCTATGAAGTCGACGGGCCGTTGCTCACGTTGACGATCGACCGGCCTGAAGTACTCAACGCGATGCATCCCGACGCTCATCGCGAATTCGCCAACGCGTTCGACCGCTATGCCGCCGACCCGTCGCTGCGAGTCGCGATCGTAACGGGTGCAGGTGAGCGGGCGTTCTGCGTCGGCACAGACCTGAAAGCACTCGATGCAACGGGCGATCACACCAAGCCGTCGACGGGATTTGCCGGCATCACACACCGTTTTGATCTCTGGAAGCCGTTGATTGCAGCAGTGAACGGGCTGTGTCTCGGCGGTGGCATGGAAATTCTTGCGGCATGCGACCTCGGCATCGCGGCCGATCACGCGCAATTCGGGCTGCCGGAACCGCGTGTCGGATTGGCTGCGTTGGGCGGTGGCCTGTTGCAGCGCCTGCCGCGGCAGATAGGCATGAAAGACGCAATGGCTCTCGTACTCACCGGCAACCGGCTTTCGGCCCACGACGCATACCGCGTCGGTTTGCTAAACGAGGTTGTTCCCGCGGCCGAGTTAATGGGCCGTGCGCGAGCGCTGGCATACAACATTCTTGCTTGCGCGCCACTCGCCGTGCAGGCATCGAAACAGGTGATGCTGCAAAGCCTCGCTCACGCGAATCTCGCGACGACGATGCACGAAAACTATCCGCTCGCACAACGCATGCTTGCGAGCCACGACGCTCGCGAAGGCCCAAAGGCGTTCACGCAGAAACGTCCGCCGAACTGGACCGGACGTTAATCAGGAACCGAAGCGCCGAATACATCCACAACCCGTGACTCGGTCCGGGCGACGACGATGCGATCAGGAGACAAAAAATGAATACCCGAAGAGAAACGTTGGAGCACGACGCCGGTTTGCAGCCTGCGTCGGAAGAGATGCAGATGGCCAACCGGGCGGCATTAAGCAGTATTGCGGGTTCGGCCCTGGAGTGGCTCGATTTCGCCGCCTACGGTGCAATTGCCGCAACCGTATTGCCACAATTGTTCTTCTCGAAGACCGATCCGACCACGGCTGCGCTCGCGGCCTTCGCGACGTTCTCGGTGGGCTTCATCGCCCGACCGCTTGGCGGAGTCGTTTGCGGGTATCTCGGCGATCGCGTTGGCCGCCGCAACATGCTGGTCTTCACGTTTCTGCTAATGGGTATCTGCTCGTTCCTGATCGGCGTGCTGCCTACTTACGGCTCCATCGGCGTGATGGCACCCGTCGCCCTCGTCATATTGCGATTCATGCAGGGTTTCGCGCTGGGCGGCGAGGTGACGGGCAGTCAATTGCTGACGATGGAACATGCACCGAAAAACCGGCGCGGATTCTATAGTTCCTTCATCGCAATGGGCTCACCGCTCGCGCAAGTGCTGGCCAATGCATTGCTGTTCGCTGTCGCGGCGCTTCTGACGAACGAACAGTTCCTCAGCTTTGGATGGCGTGTGCCGTTTCTCTTCAGCTTCCTGCTGGTGGCGATCGGCCTGTTCATCCGGATGCGCATCTCCGAGACGCCGACGTTCAGGACGGAAATGCAGAAGAGGCGCTTGGGCGGCGCTCGGCCTGGCGTTGCTTTTCGCTCGTATGGCACAACCGTTCTTCGTTTGACGGTTGTTTGGGCGGCGGTCTCTGTTGCTTATTTCATCTCGACCGTGTTCATTCTCTCGTTCGTCACCAATAAACTAGGCGTGTCAAAACAGACGGCCTTTGCCATTCTGATCCTCGCGCACATTTGCTCGATGTTCGCGATGGGATTCGGTGGAGCACTGTGCGACCGTATTGGACGCCGCCCCGCGATGCTGGTGGGATCGCGCACCATGTTGATCGCGTTCCTGGCTTTCTTCCCCCTCATCCTGAGCGGACACATAATCGTGATCGCGGTGGCCGTTGTCTTTTTGCTTTGCGCAGCGCAGTTTCATGCCGGGGTCCAGCCCGCCTATTTTGCCGAAGCCTTCCCGACCGAAATCCGCTACCGTGGTTCTGCGGTTGCGTATAACCTGGCCGTCGTGGTGGGCAGTAGCGCACCGTTCGCGGCGACATTGATTCAAGCAAACACCCATGGCGCGATCTGGCCGATTGTGTGCCTCGGAATCGGCTTTAATCTGCTCTCAATGTGGGCGATTCATGCAGGTCCGGAAAACTGTGGAGAACCCGTTTGACGCGCTGGCCCGGTTAGCTCATGCCCATGACTTCCATGGTGCCTTCCGTACATGATCGGGAGTGCATGAGGACGTCCAGCGCGAAGACCTCGAGCACGCGAATTTTCTTGGCAGATGGAAACCGAGAACGGAATGACGATGATCAGTGGAGATGGCGCAGACCTCAGCATCTCCGTAGGAAACTTCAAGGCCGGTTCCATCACTGACCTTCAGGACGCCAGCGACGCGGGGAAATGGGATATAACCAATACATTCCAGTCGGGCTGGACCAGCGAAGTGGTGATCGACCGAAATACCGGTGATTTCAACTATCACCGGTTCAAAACCAGCAGTGAGCTCTCCAAGGACGCAACTGGGACTTGCGAAAAGGTAAAGCTTTCCGCGCGGGAATTCTGAGACGCCGCAACCTGACGCGCATCTCGGACACTGAACTTTTATTCGATGACGAGCGTTGGTCCTTTACGATTCTATGGCCGGTTACGGGGTGTAGCCGACACTTGAACGTCTGAGCGACGCCGCATGTGAACGGCGGCTTGTGGCCGAACACGGTCCGATTCTGAATAGATGCGAGCCGTCGATGCTCAGCCTGCGTCCGGCTCAGTTCGACCCACACCGGACATAGCGCCGTCGATATTTAGCGCCGCAAAGCAGTCATCGGCGAGGTCAGCGCCGCAACCGAAGCGAAATGACAGCCACGCACGCGTAGGCGCTTTTATGGCGGTGCCTTTGGCAGAGCCGGATCTGAGCAGCCCCGGCCCCACTGCGGATGAACCCCGTTCCACCCGGACGTCCCGGACGTAGTAGTTGAGGAAGGCCTGCGCAATCGTCTGGCAGTTAGTGATGTACCTCGGCTCGCAGAGTCTCGCTGGCCAGCATGGCCTTCGCTCTGGATGGTGGTGGCGGGCGCGGTCTACGTTACCAACGGACATTGGCAGGGCCGGCGAGGAAGCGTAAAACAGAAAGGGCCGCCCAGGCAATGAGCTTGACGACTATGAGGGTGGTGAACTGGCATGGGATGCTGGGCCGCGAAGCACCCCTCAGCCACTTTGCATAACTCATGAATCAGTGGGTCAGCTTTGCCGCTTTGCCGGCGAATGGCTACGTAACGTCAGCGTCGCGTCTGCAGCACTCCATTGACAAATCTCGCTATCGGGACCATTGAATAGTGCAGAGTGCGTTTAGGCCATCATCCAAAAAGAGATTAGATATTAGCGCCTGAACCCTTGACGAAACACGCTGTGCCCAGTCAGCTTAACTGTCCCACGGAGGGCTTTCAGGATGAAAATAACGAACCAAATAATCGGCGAATACCTAAATTGTAAGTACAAGGCATATTTGCTGGCTACGGAGGTTGCGAGCGAACCTTCTGACTATGAGGCGCTCATGCGTCATCGAGAGGAACAGTACGCACGAGCGGCGACCAGTGCGCTGTTCAGTCCAAATAATTTAGACTTTGGCATGCGCAACAAGCCGATCACCACCAAGGACTTAAAGGACGGCACCGCCAACATCGCCGGCGTCTTTATAGAGAATGAGTCGTTGGCCCTCAAACTGCATGGAATCAAACGGGTCCCTGGGGATTCGTTACTGGGTCCGTTCCACTACGAACCTGTTCTCTTTTCCAGTCTCGACAGGCCTAGCGACAAAACCCACAGACTGCTACTTTCCATGGGCGGCCTCGCCCTTGAAAAGCTGCAACACGTTTGGCCAGCACACGGAACACTTGTACGTGGGGCCACATATAAACCACACCGCATCGACCTCAACGGGGCACGAATCGAGGCTGAGAAATTCGAAGGCGAACTGCACGATATTCTAACCGGAACTGCGCGACCATCACTTCGGCTTAATGAGCACTGTCGCGTCTGCGGATACCAGTATCGCTGCAAAGCCGAAGCTCAACGAACTGACGATCTAAGCCTATTGCGGAGGATGAGCGAGCGAGAGATTCGCTCGTACAGTCGAAAAGGAATCACGACCGTTGGTCAGTTGTCTCATACATTTCGCTTTCGAAAGCGTGGGAAAAGAGTCAAGGCGCGAGGTAGGCCCCATTCCTTTCCACTGCAGGCGTTGGCCATACGAGAAAAAAGCGTCTTTGTTGTTTCCAGACCAGCGGTACCGAAGGCGCCTACTTTTATATACGTCGATATGGAGGGAAGTCCGTCCGGCGATTTCGTCTACCTGTTGGGAATGCTGATAGTTGAATCAGGGATATCGAAATATCAGTTCTTTTGGGCCGACAACGAAAATGACGAAAAGAAAATGTTTAGCGACTTTTGTGAATTCATCGAGCGTTTCGATAACGCGCATTTATTTTATTATGGAAGCTACGAAGCCCGCGTTTTCAAGCGGCTCATCACTCTATTCCAAGGCGGGTCGGCGAACGATATTTTCACAACGTGTTCAACAAACGTCCTGTCGCTGATCTATGCAAACATCTACTTTCCGACCTACTCAAACGAACTGAAAGAGATAGCCAAGTATTTGGGTTTTGAATGGTCGTCACCTTCTGCCACGGGACTTGACTCAATAGTCTGGAGGGCCAAGTGGGAAATTTCTCATGAGAGTGTAACCAAGGATCTCCTTCTCACGTACAACAAAGACGACTGCCTAGCATTGAGGAAGGTAACCGATTTCTTGTCAGCCTTACCAGAATTGGATGACAGTACCGATTCGAATGAAGGTGGAATTCGGTTTGTAGAGCAGATCAAACAAGAGGACAACGTTGGCAAATTTGGCAAGAAACCATTTGCGATGAACGAATTTTCTGAAATTAACGAACGCGCATATTTCGACTATCAGCGCGACAAGGTCTAAGTGTTGCTGGTAAACGCGTTTGAATTTTGTTAACTTCGGCGAACCCATTGCGCCGGAGTCCAGATGAAGTGTGTTGTAGAGCTGAGCGAAGCCGAGGAAAAGACCTTGCAACAGATGTCGTTGAACCACCAGCATCGCGACATGCGCATCCGGGCCGCGGGCGTGATGATGCTCGGCCGCAAGATCAAACTGACTGAAGTGGCTGCGCAGCTCAGCGTGAGCGGGCAGTCGGTCTACAACTGGGCGCGCGCGTGGCGGGAATCCGGCATATGTGGGCTGCTGGTCGGTCATAAAGGCGGACGTCCCCGTTCGTTGTCTGAAGCCATGATCGCCACCGCCATCGAGGCGGCCAGCGCCGAATTGATGACGCTCAGACAGATTGCGCAGCGCGTTGAAGAAGCTCATGGTGTGCCGTTTCCCTGCCGCCTGGATACCTTGTCGACTGCGCTCAAACGAGCGGGGTTTTCCTACAAGCGTGGTCGCTATTCGCTCAAAAAAAGCGTAACCCCGAGGAGTTCGCCGTGAAGGCCTCCACCCTCGCGAAGCTACAGCAGGCCGCACTCGACGGTGCGTGCCAGCTGTTCTACTTCGATCAATCGGGGTTCAGTGCTTCGCCCCCGGTGCAGCGCGGCTGGTCGCCCATCGGCGAACCGCATCGTGTGTTCCCGCAACCGCACTGCAAACGCTCCGTCCTTGGTGCACTGGATTTCGGCGCCAACCTGCTGACGTATCACACCAGCAAGACCACGATCAAACGCCCCGATGTCGTGCAATTCCTTGAGCAGATCGCGCGGAAAAGCACGCCCGGTCTGACGACCGTAGTGGTGCTCGACAACGCCTCGATCCATCACAACATCGATCAGGAAACAATCGACCGATGGTTTCTCGAACATCGCATGGTGCTGTTCTATCTGCCGCCCTACAGCCCCGAACTGAATCTCATCGAAATCCTCTGGAAGCACGCCAAGTATCACTGGCGCGGCTTCGTCACCTGGACCAAGGAAACCATCGATGCCGAGGTCAAAAAACTGCTCGACGGATTCGGCTCAGATTTTCAAATCAGATTTTCGTGAACACTTACATTAGAACCAATACCAATTTTAAGTCAATTCAGCGTCGGAAACGACGAATTGAGAAGCAGCAATCTAGCCTTCGACCCAATAAGGTCATTAATCTAAGGGCGGTTGTATGTCCGCGTTGCAGGGGAAAATGTATCTCCCGGGATTTATCGAAATTTTATACTCGAGACTTACTTGACTTACGAATTTCGACTGGCGGCATAAGAAGATGGGTAATTCATTACCGGACACCCCTACATCACTGCATCGATTGCGACAAACCATTTGTCCCACGGACCTTCAAGGAAAAACCACGCTTCGGCCATGGTTTAATGTCGTGGGCAATTGATCAGCACATCGGAAATCGAATCACATACCAGAATCTCGAGAAAACCGTTAAGGATTATTTTTCGCTTCCAGTTGACTTCAACGGTTTTTATTATCTCAAGACCCGCGCCGCAGAATATTATTCGATAACATACGACAATTTAAGATGCAAGCTGGTTCAGGGGCCCATGATTCACGTGGACGAAACCAAAATAGATTTGCAAAAAGGGAGCGGATACGTTTGGGTTATTACGAATATGGAGGAGGTGTTTTATCTGTATAGAAATGGAAGAGAAGCCAATTTTTTGCATGAACTGCTTGACGGTTTTAATGGAGTGCTAATTTCTGATTTCTATGCGGGATATGACTCACTACCATGTCGCCAGCAAAAATTCCTTATACATCTAATCAGGGACATTAATGAAGATCTCCTAAAATATCCTTTTGACCACGAGCTAAAAGACATCGCAACACCTTTCGGAAAATTGGTCAGATCAATAATAGGAACAGTCGATCGCTTCGGACTAAAAAGCAGTCATTTATGCAAACACAAGGACGCGGTGGACGCATACATGGACTCACTCAAGGAAAAGACGTGCAAGTCGGATATTGCCGGGAAGTATTCCAAGAGGATACTGAAATATCGATCGAAGCTGTTTACATTCTTAGATTTTGATGGGGTGCCATGGAATAACAACAATGCGGAGCACGCCATTAAGCCATTCGCGAAGTATCGAAGGATAACGAATGGCAAAGTAACTGAACCAGGATTAAGAAGTTACCTCGTGTTAATGAGTCTATACCAAACATGCAAGTACAAGGAGATACCTTTTCTGGATTTCATGCTCTCTAAGGCGCGGGACATCGACAGCTTCGCGGCACGACGCTGAGTTTTTCCTTCCGGTCGCGATGGCCAGTCAAACGAGCACAAGCAGCAAGGTCTCGCCCCGAATCTGGTTCCTCGAAAACAGACAGCCGCGAACGAATGAAAGTGGCCGATTTCAGCCCACTGTCCGGGCGCCTTGCTAGCAACATTCGACCATCAAGGTAACTTTGCATCACGACCATGAACGCACGGCAGACCGCTGCTACTGGTACATCTGGCATGTCCACTCCCGTGGCGCAGCCATCGCCGTCGCGCTATTTTCACCGCTTCGTTTCGGTCATGACCGGCGGTGACCCGGTGTCGGCTATCGAAGCTGACTTCTTTAAAGCGGAAAGGCGTAGTGCAAATCAGAATGGGCGGGTCGAGTGGCCCGAGGGACCTGCCCCCTCAGGCTCTCACAGATCCGTACGTGAATCTCTCGATTCATACGGCTCCTCTTGTCCGCCGTTCTTCGAAACAGAAATCCCAGTGCGCGAACAGCTGGGGAAGACTTTCCCGACATCGTTTGAGCCACGCCCAAGATCGTCGTTTGTGTCCTCTCAGTCGCTTGTACTTATTTCGCGCCCACCCGCCAAGCCGCAAGTCTATTCTGACCAAGAACCGTTTCAACGGCTCCGGATAGAAGGCACCGTAGTAATTCACCCATCCCCTGACCATCGGGTTTATGCGCCGCGCCAGTTCGGACAGCGTCAATGAGGTACTTCGATTGAGACTCAGGCTTCGAATGGCCAGAGACATTCGCGTTAGCGCCTTTTGACTTACCGCAGGTCCGAATCCGGTGAACAGGTTTCCCGCTCGGTCTTGGACTGTCCGAGCATGAAAGCTGAAACCAAGGAAATCGAACTTGGTGTGGGTATGTTCCCCTCGACGCCGGCCATCTTTGCAGTAAACTAGGCGCGTCTTTTCCGGATGTAGCAAAAGCCCACATGCGGTAAGCCGCTCCCGCAAGGCAGACAAAAACTTTTCCGCCTGCTGCTTCGTCCTGCAATGACAGACAACATCGTCGGCATACCGTTCAAACGGCACATCCGGATGCTCAGTCTGAACCCATCGATCAAACGCGTAGTGAAGAAAGAGGTTAGCCAATAGCGGACTGATCACTCCACCTTGCGGAGTGCCTCGATCCCGAGCAACCAGCTCCCCGGTTTGCTTCTGTACCGGACTCTCTAGCCAGCGTCTGATGTAGAGTCGTGCCCATGGCTCCGAAACGTGCTTTTCGACCGCACGTCTGAGAAGCCCGTGGTCGATGGTGTCAAAGAAGGATTTCAAGTCAATATCGACTACCCAGTCGTAGCGCCAACAGTTCCTTCTCGCTTGCGCCACAGCTTGCTTCGCCGATTTGTTAGGACGATAGCCGAACGATGATGAATGAAATATCGCATCGATTCCCGGCTCAACCAGTAACTTGACTGCCATCTGAGCCACTCGGTCAGTGATGGTCGGTACCCCGAGAGGACGAAACCCGTCCCCCTTCGGAATCAGCACCTCCTTGACCGGTTGAGGAAAGTAACTCCCCGAACTCATTCGATTCCACAGAGCGTACAAATTTCTCGCCAAACGATTGCGGAAGGTTTCAATACTCTCCCGGTCCACGCCCGGACCGCCTTGATTGGCAGCCACGCGTTTCCAGGCTTCCCAGATCAATCGCTTGGGTATCTCGAACGACTTGGCGTCAACCCCGGAATCATCCCGCGTCGCAGTTGTTCCATGATCTCCACCAGACAAGGTCATGCCTTCGCTCCGGAAGTCATTACAACCCCTTCAACGCTACTACGCATGACTCCGCCCCTGTGCCTCGCATCGGTACTCTCACTCTCACGGGTTCTCCGCTTGAGTTTCTCCCTTGACATCGAGACGACAGGTTCCCAAGTTCCATATCCACGCCTGCAGAAAGGTCGCGCCACCTCTATGCCGGATGCCGTCAAACCCACCTTCAGGTTGCCGTTTGACTGATCCCGAGGCGTTGTCGAGTCCTCGGTTTTGACATCATTGCAATTATCGACACTTCTTCGATGGTTCACTTTCGTTCGCCTCCTTACTGCACACCTGACGGGATTCATCCCGCCTTTTCCACAGACGCTCACCACACCCGCTCTTAACGAGTGCAGCTCTGGGTGGTTTGGTATCACCGCCTGATCGGCGACACCGAGGGGCCGGCCCTCATCACGGATACAGCATGTACAGCGACGTACTGTCGCTTTCCTTCTTGGCACACCGACAATTATCTTGGCCGGTCGTTGACGATTGTTTTGGCCGGTGGTGAGGAGTCGGAGGCGGCGTAGCCGCCGGAGACGACGAACCACCGGCGGCGCCGCGTCGGCGGGGCTTTAGGATGGGCTGATCGAAGCTTTAAGAAGAAGCCGTCAGCTCATGTCTGGAACCCGCATTACCGACCAACAGGTTCGTCTTTACATGACCAAGCGCAAACACCATCCGCAGGAAGTCGCGGCCGCCAAGGCCGGAATAAGCGTGCGTTCCGCACGCCGCATCGAGCGTGACGCGACTCTGCCATCCCAGAAGCCTCGGCGCTCCTGGCGCACCCGTCCCGATCAGTTCGCCGATGTCTGGGATAGCGAAGTTTTACCGCTACTGCGTAACGCTCCCCATCTGATGGGCATTACGATCCTGCGCAAGCTGCAGGAGGATCACCCGGAGCGCTATCCCGACAGCATGCGCCGCACGCTGGAGCGACGCATTCATCAATGGCGGGCGCTTGAGGGCCCCAGTCAGGAGATCTTCTTCCCCCAGGAGCATCAGCCCGGCGTGCGTGGGCTGTCGGACTTCACCGATATGAGCAAGCTGTGCGTGACGATTGGCGGCGCACCGTTCGCGCACCGGCTGTACCACTTCGTGCTGGCGTTCTCACGCTGGGAGTATGCCTACGTAGTCGAGGGCGGCGAGGGCGCTGTCAGGTTAGCGGACCGGCGGCGGTAGAATGATGCAATGAAGAAGATGAAATCGCTTTATCACGGCCACCGGTTCCCCGCTGTCGTCATCAGCTGTGCTGTTCGCTGGTATTTCCGGTTCAGCCTGAGCCTGCGCGACATCGAGGAATTGCTGCTCGAGCGCGGTGTCGTAGTCACATACGAAACGATCCGTTGCTGGTGCGACAAATTCGGTGCCGGATTCGCTCAGCGCGCCAGGGCGGTGCGGCGCAAAACGGGTAGCACGTGGCACCTCGACGAGATGTTCGTGGCGCTGCGCGGGGAGCCGTATCTGTTGTGGCGTGCGGTCGACGAACATGGCGCCGAACTGGATGTGCTGGTGCAAAAGCGGCGCGACAAGGCTGCGGCAAAGCGCTTTTTCCGGCGGGTGCTGCGTTCGAACCCGGTGCCGCGCAGGATCGTTACGGACCAGTTGCGCAGTTACCCGGCAGCGAAGGCTGATATTCCCGAACTCGCCCAGGTGAAGCACGTATTCGTCAAGGCGGCGGCACGCGTGAACAATCGCGCCGAGAACAGCCATCAGCCGACCCGCAGGCGCGAACGACACATGTGCGGCTTTCGCGATGCACGTCGCACGCAGGCGTTTCTCTCATGCTTTGGCCCGATCCGGCAGCACTTCGCCTTGCCCAGACATCAGATGAGCGCGGCATGTCATCGCGCCATACTCAAGAAACGCCTCGCCGTTTGGCATGGTTGGACCGTCGATGCTAAAGTCGAGCCTGCTATCTGATCAGGATACCTACGTTTAGATAGGGGCATAGCCTGTGCTCGTCAAGTTGACAAAGCCCCTCAGCTTCATACATGCCCGCAAACAGGCCGTTCATCTTCGCCAACGCCGCGTTGGCCATCTTGCGAATCGCGCGCAGCGGGTGATCGGCCGGAACAAAGTCTTCCAGCTTACGCAGGGTGAACAAACTCTCGGTGAAGGTGTCGGCGCCGCGCATCATTTCTCAGGGTAGTGGCTTCCTCAGCATAACGTTTCGACCCGCTCATCCGCTGACTTGCTGTCGTCGGTATTTCCGCAACCTGCTAACGGAAGCCATAGACCAAGACCTTTTCCCCGGCGGCCGCTTCCAAAGTTCAACGGTCATTCTTGAGTTGTCTCAGCCGTCGGGTGATTCGGCCGAACCCAGAAGCTCGGCGTGTGCAACAGTTACCGGCGCGCGGCGCGCCACAACTTTCGCGTTTCCTCCGGACGTCCGCGGAATATCGATCCGATCTTCCCTCAAACGCAGGTTTGCGGTCGCCGCCACAGTCAGAAAGTCGATTCGGGATCTCCGGGACGATATTTTTTCGGATTCCAAAAACTCCCTTTTCTAACCTCGCTCTCCGGATTTTCCCGGCTATGCATATCACCGCGTTTGCGTTCATGAGAATCTAGTTTGTCGCGTTAACAGCGACTCTGCCGCTTCGAAAGCGACAGACTTTTTTCTCATTTATCTACGAGGTTGAAATGGACCGCATCGATTCAGTCGTTTTGTCGCAAAATACGGGTTATACGTCGCTCGGAGAACGCTTTAATCAGGGCACCGTAAAGAAAACGGAAAGGTTGCCGTTTACGATAAAGGTGGTAAGTAATCTGGCGGACCTCGACCAGGCCGTCGAGATGCGCCGCGCGGCCTATCGGCGCCACTTGCCGGAATTCGCCGTGACCATGGGCGTCGAAGCGTTGGATGGCGCGCCCGGCACGGCCGTGCTGCTCGCGCAGTCGCGGCTGGATGGCGGCCCGCTCGGCACCATGCGGGTCCAGACGAATGCATTCAGTCCGCTTGCCGTCGAACAATCGGTCCGCCTGCCGGACTGGCTGGGGCAGGCGCGCCTCGCCGAGGCGACGCGGCTCGGCGTCGCGCGCGGTGCGATCGGCCGGATGGTGAAGGTGGCGCTGTGCAAGGCGTTTTTCATGTTTTGCGCGCAGAACGGGGTCGACTGGATGTTAATTACGGCGCGTTCACCGCTCGATCGGGAATACGAAGCGATGCTGTTCGGTGATGTATACGGCCAGAACGAATTCCTGCCGATGGCGCACGTTGGCGGGTTGCCACATCGGGTGATGGCGAAACCGGTTGCTTTAGTCCGTCAGCGCTGGGAGAAGGTCAACCATCCGTTCGTCGGATTCTTTTTTGAAACGAATCACCCCGACATCGACGTCAGCGTTGCATCGAAGCAGGGTGAAACCGGCCACGGCACTCAGTGCGACGGCCCGCCGAGCAGCGCCTCAGGCCGCCTGCGGTCGCTGAGCGAAGCGTAAAACAAGATGTCCACCCGAAGGCATTCGGGCGGACAAGAGTCGGTGGCATCAGCGCAGTCGTGCTTTCGCCGCTGACTATCGCAGCATCGCAATGAAATCGAGAATGAAGTCATTGGGAAAGGGCAGCAAATGACAAGCGTAAAGTGGACGTTTCGGGACCGACTAACCGGCTGGGCATTCCAGCGGTTCTCAGTATACGTAGCGCCATTTGTGATTGTGCTTGGCAGCGCCGCAGTCATGCTCTGGGCGCCGCGCCAATTCGATACTACGGGAACGGTCACGCTCAGCTTTCCTGTGATTGCGGATCCGTCGGCGACGCTGTCACCCGCCATCGCCATCGCCCGCCTGCGCGACACCGCGCCCACGGCACGTTTCAGCACCCATCTCGCGGAAACGCCCTTCTGGTTCATGCTCACCGCGCCTGCTCTCGCCGGTGAAGGCCCCACATTCATCGACCTGCCGTCGCGGCACGCGCAGACGCTTTCCTGCTGGCGGACCGGCCCCGTCCTGACGCTGCTCGGCGCGGCCGACCGCCACGGCACGAGCGGCGAGATGCGCGCCAACAAGGCCGGCTTTGCGCTCAGGCTCGACGAGCACGCCCCCCAGACGCAGATCCTGTGCCGAGGCACCTTCTCCGGACCCGCGTATATCACCGCATCCGCAACGAATTCCGACAGGCTCGAGGTATCCGCCCTCGACTTCAACCAGAGCGCGTCGCTGATCACCGGCGGCCTGCTGACGCTCGCGATCTTCGTGTTTGTTACGGCAATCATCAATCGCGAATGGACTTACGTGATCTTTGCCGCCTGGCTCGTCGGCAATCTCCGGTTGAGCGCCAACGCAATGGGCTTCGATACCGAATGGATGGGCTGGCTCATCCCGCCCGACCATATCGCGTTTTTGCGGGAATTCACGTTCGCTTCCTATTACGTGCTGACCACGACGCTCTTTGTGGAGCTGTTCCGCCGCGAACTGAAAGCAATCGGCCTGCGCTGGAGCCTGCACGCCGTGCGGTATGGCGGCTGCCTGCTGATGGTCGCCGCATTTACGCTGAGTTACGCGCACTTCATTCCGGTGCTGTGGGCATGCGCCAGCTTCTGCATACTGGTGCTGACCTACTTCCTCGTACAGTTGTTCATCAAGGCGCGCTCGCGCACCGTGCTCTGGTATGTCGCGTCAATGGCCATCGTGCTGTTCGCGACGCTGTCGCAAGTGCTCGCTGCCGCGTTAGGCGTGAAAGCGCTGGCGGGCGAGCTGAGCCCCGTAGTGACGGCGCTGTCGTCGAGCATGCTTTGCGCGTTCGCTATTGCGGAACGTATGCGCGAAGAGCGCGAGCGCCGCCGGCAAATGCAGATCGAGCTGCGCAACACGTATGACGTCACGCCTATCGGTCTCTTCACGCTGAACGGCGACAGCGCCTTCGTGCGCGCCAATCCGGCGCTGCACTCGATGCTGGGCCTGCCTCAACAGCATCACGGCGCGCAACGCTGGGCCGACTATTTCGCTCCGGGCGCCGAGCGTGCGCTGGTTGAACTCCTGGAGCGCGACGACTCGGCGTCGATCGAAATCGAGGGCACAGCCGGTACGAAGACAGAGACGCGGCGCTACTCGCTGCGGGCAATTCGTGCGAACGGCTTCATCGAAGGCTCGCTCGAGGACGTGACGGACCGTTCGAAAGCGGTGGAGCGGTTGCACTTCCTGGCCGAGCACGACCCACTCACCGGCCTCCTGAACCGTCGCGGCATCGAGCATGCAATCGGCGGGCAGAGCGGCGAAAGCGGCCCGTGGGCACTCGCGTATCTCGATCTCGACCGCTTCAAGCTGCTAAACGACCTGTTCGGCCACGGGACCGGCGACGAAATACTGCGGCACGTCGCTGCGCGCCTCGTCGAGCGTCTCGGCTCCGACGTGCCGATCGGGCGCATCGGTGGTGACGAATTCGTGTGCGTGCTCGCGAACATGGCGATCGACGATGCAATCGCGCGCTGCCGTGAACTCGTCACGGCGTTGAACTCCGCACCGGTTCATGTCGACACGCGAGCGTTCCAGATCAGAGGATCGATCGGCGTAGTCGAGTGCTCGCAAGGTGAGCGCGTCCTCGACGCCCTCGCCTATGCCGACCGCGCGTGTCGCGCCGCGAAACGCGGCGGCAATGCGCGGCTCGTCGCACTGCGCAAGGGCGCGCCGGCCTTCGAGGAGCGCGCCGCCGAGATCAGTCTGATCGAGGCGCTGGGACAGAGCCGGCTGCCCGAGGGGCTGTTCCTCGTGATGCAACCGATCATGTCGATGCGCGGACCGGCAGAAGCGCTCGACTTCGAAGTGCTGCTGCGTCTGCGCATGCCGAACGGCGCGGTGGCGACCGCCGCGAAGCTGATCGCCGCCGCGGAGGACTCCGGCACCATCACCGCGATCGACCGCTGGGTGCTCTCGACGACGCTCGCATGGCTCAGGGACAACCGCGCGTCGCTCTCCAGCACTCGCTTCGTGTGCGTGAACCTGAGCGGTGGTTCGCTCAACGACGAGCAATTCCTCGATGAACTGTTCGCGCTGTTCTCGCGTCACGAGGACGTTATCCATTACCTGTGCATCGAAATCACCGAAAGCGTCGCGCTGCACGATCTCGAGCATACAGAGCGCTTCATCGCACGCGTCCACGACATGGGTGCAAAGATCGCGATCGACGATTTCGGCGCGGGTCAGACCTCGTTACGCTACCTGAAGAAGCTGTCGGCCGATGCACTAAAGATCGACGGTGAGTTTGTGCGCACGATGTGTAACCATCCGGCCGACATCGCGATCGTCGAGGCGATCATTACCCTCGCACGCAATCTCGGCATGCGCAGTATTGCGGAATGGGTGGAAGACCTCGAGACCCTGCGCGCGCTGAATGAACTGGGCGTCGATTACGTACAGGGCTTCGTGATAGCGAAACCGCAAGAGGCCAAGGACATTCTTGTGGCCTCCTCCGCCGCGAGCTTCGTGACTAACGCCGAGCTCACACGCTATCTGAAGGCACAGCAGACGCTGCGCCGCGCCGCTGGTGACCAGCGCATAGAGCGCGAAAGCTCAGTCTGACGCGGCTCACCGCGCGCGAGTGCAGTCAAAACCGGGGGCAGCGCTAGCAGGGTGCGGAAATACCCGAAGCAATCAGGAGCGGCATTCCTCCCGAAGGGGAAGCTGGAGTCGTTTTTTCCACCATCCGGGAATTGATTGCCCGATCCCCGCCTCTGGTGGCTAATCGGTGCCGTTTTTAGCCCCGATTTAGCTTATTGCGCCACCTGCGCACGGATTTGTCCCAAGGTGCGCATGCGAACCAGGTTGTACGCTGCCATCGTCAGCACAAACATCTGATCCACTTTCTTCAAACCACGCACCATCACCTGACGCATGCCGCCAACCGTCTTGGCCCAACCGAAGCCTTGTTCGATCAGTTTGCGCTTTTGCTGCGAGACGGCCTAGCCCGCGCTTCTGGCGATCGCCTCCGGCACCGCCGAATCGCGTCCTGAATTGTTCTGCGCCACATGCGGCGTGACCTTCATGTCCACACAGGCGTCCACGAATTCCTGCGCGTCATAGCCCTTGTCAGCGCCGAG
The DNA here is from genome assembly GCF_003610295.1 of Paraburkholderia sp. BL23I1N1. Lineage (NCBI taxonomy): Bacteria > Pseudomonadati > Pseudomonadota > Betaproteobacteria > Burkholderiales > Burkholderiaceae > Paraburkholderia > Paraburkholderia sp. BL23I1N1. The sequence continues at coordinate 1,111,319 of NZ_RAPV01000002.1, read as the reverse complement.
CGTGATCTCACGCGCCGGGTCATCAAGCGCCTGTCTCGCATCGCATCGTTAATCATGGCCTTGGCGGCTTCGCGTTCGGCATAACCGTCAGCAATCGTCACCACGGCATTGGCCACCAGACCGTGGCGGTTGTCGCTCAAGGTATGGCCCATGTAGCGCAATTCACTGGCCGTGCCGCCTTTACGATAGAGCCGTGCATCAGCATCGGTCTTCGACTCATGGGTGTCGTTGCTGCGCTTCTCGCCTTTGAAGTTGCCCCCATCGCCGTTGGCCTGGTCGTCATCGTCACGGCGCACAAAGCTCTTATGCCCGGCCCAGGCCTGGATCAGCGTACCGTCAACACTGAAGTGTTCTCCTGATAGCCAGGCCTTCTGCTGCGCAATGGCCAGCACCTCGTTGAAGAACTCAATGACCGCGTCATGTTTAATCAGCCGTTCCCGGTTCCTGGTGAACACGGTCGGCACCCACACGCTATCGTCCATCGACAGCCCAATGAACCAGCGGAACAGCAGGTTATATTGGACCTGCTCCATCAATTGCCGCTCGGAGCGCACGCTGTACAGCACTTGCAACAACATCGCCCGCAACAATTTCTCCGGCGCTACGCTCGGCCGGCCGCCTTTGACCTCAGCTTCATACATGCCCGCAAACAGGCCGTTCATCTTCGCCAACGCCGCGTTGGCCATCTTGCGAATCGCGCGCAGCGGGTGATCGGCCGGAACAAAGTCTTCCAGCTTACGCAGGGTGAACAAACTCTCGGTGAAGGTGTCGGCGCCGCGCATCATTTCTCAGGGTAGTGGCTTCCTCAGCATAACGTTTCGACCCGCTCATCCGCTGACTTGCTGTCGTCGGTATTTCCGCAACCTGCTAACGTTGGCAAGCCGCTTCGTGTCTGATGGAAGATGGTCGAATGCCGCCGTCAAGCGTTAATGGTTGCCTCTGCCCGCCCGACGCTTGCCAGCACATCGCTCAATTCCGGAACATCATCGAAGATCATGCCCGTCATGGCAGTGTAGTCACGTTGCAGCACGTCAAGCATTCCTGCAGACGGCAGGAGAGTGAATGTGCCGTGGCTTGCCGTGTCCAGCCCCAGATCGGCGCTACCGAAGAACAGCCGCGCATGGCGGGCGCAATCCGCCGCCAGCTCACGGTCTTTCATCCACCGCGCGGAATCAGGGGCGGCAAGAAGCCGGTAGACATCGTAGTAGTGCCGCGATACCCGCTGACCACCATGGCGAAGCTCTCCGCGACGCTCAAACCATTGCCGCAGGCCATGCAGGATGACGATTTTGTCCCAGAACGTCCGTTCCGGCTGAACGGTTGTGACGTTCGCCACGCTTAGGTCAAGGTGAGGCAAGTCGTCTGCAACATAGGGCTTGATGATCGCCATCGTGTGAGGGTCCAACGCTGATTTCGCCCCGGACTCAATCTTGACGGCAGAGCGAATGTACTCGTCCTGCCGGGCCGTCGCCGCCGGGTACCAGAAAAGGAGACTCTGCCCGTCGGCGTCATCAAGGTCCGGTTCGAGCGTAAAGCCTTGAGGAATAAATTCCTCAGCGCGTGCGCGCAATCCGGCTTGGAAATCCCCTTGAATGAAGTCTTGGCAAGCCGCCCGTATTGCATCGAGGCGAATGCGACGCTGCTTGCCGCTCAGCACCTCAAGGTCTGCCGGTTCGACGTGCTGGCCGAGGTCATCGCGAAATACAGTGATATCGATGTCTTCCGAAAAGCGGGAGATCAGCCCGAACCCCTTCGACAGCGAGGTGCCGCCTTTGAAGAGAAGGCGGGGACCGCCCGCAGGCAAGCCGTTAAACAAAGCATCCAGAACCCAGCAAACCCAGAAGTCTTTCTCGACGTTTTGCACTGCCGTGCCGAGGCGCGTTGCTGTGCCGACAAACAGGTCTCGACGGTCATTCTCGCTGGCCGCAATGATTTCGCGGTAAGCATCGTTCATCGCGGACCTCCATCAGCATCGTCCCTGACCGGAGCAACGGGCGCTTGGCCTGAACTCGCGTATGCCCGTGGAGAAGAAGAGGCGACAAGTCCGGGATCAAAAGCTGGAACAGACCGCAGGAACTCCTGCATCCAAGTTGGCAGGTGCGCGAAACCCTGCGCAAGGTCAAAGGCAATCGACTTGCCGTGCTTTGGGTCCGCGAGGACCGACTGAAGGCGCGCGCGGACCCGATCTCCGTCCACCGGCAAGGTGTCTTTCAGCCAGTGAAGCGCCTGCACGACACGCATGCCGGGGCGTCCCGCCCAGTAAAGGCGGCTGGGCGCTGTCTGCTTGAAGTCGATAAGCAGATTGTCCAGTTGGACGGCACGGCGACGGGCGTCAGTGTGAATGGTCACGCGGGCAGGTACGGCGTCCGTCAGGCCGAGGTCGTTGGCCGCCGTCATTCCATCGACCAGCAGCCGCAATTGATCACGACGAGCAATTGCATCGAGCACGGCCCGATAATCCGGGGCTGTCGGTCGACGCGTCAGCTTGTTGGTCGCTGGCAGGTCATAGAGACCTCGGTCTATCCGTCGAAGTTGGCCGCTGGAGACCAATCGCTGCAATGTCTTGTCAATCACGTCGCGAGAGCCCAAGTGCGCGAAATCGGCAGGTACCCAGACGGAGCCGGGGGCTGCCGCGCTGATGATGGAAATTATCTGTGTACCGATATCTGACATGAAAACTCCTTGTCCGAAATTTGTATACTTTTTTCGGACAAGAGTCAACGTCAAAAATGTCCGATATTTGTATGCAAATTTCGGACATTTGCATTTACCTCATTCCCACCCTTCAAGGATCAAACAAAATGCTGCGAGCCGCACCTTCCTGGGGGTCATCAACGTGCAGCCGCTTCGACATTGGGCTTTCGCTCGACGATTCTGACGATAGGAGGATCGCGCAAGCTGTGGATGGACCGTGAACGGTTAAAATGCACGCTGAAACGCGGGCGAATTCACCACTTTCTCATTCAATCTGATTTGCGATGGCGCGCTCGAGATGCTGCATAGGGCGGTATGGTATGCCATTGGAAAGACAGTCTCGGATGCCGCGACGCGATCTTCTGACCCGGAAGAATTTTGGAAACAATTTTCCCTGTACTCCCGCGAGATGGCCAAGATGATGCGCTGCGAAACTTGGCCCATTTTTGAGACTCCTGCCGGAAATTTGCCGGAAATGACTGGTGAGTCCAAGGAATCTCCGGTGATCGTCAATCAACAAATTCCTTGTAAATTCAAGTGATTGGCTATAACCTAAAAGCTGCTTGATCTGGCTTTTAATCCGTTGGTCACAGGTTCGAATCCCGTACGGCCTACCAAAAGATTCGAGGGCTTACATGCGAATGCATGTAAGCCCTTTTCCTTTTGTGCCACCCGTGTAGGCGCAGTGCAGGCATTTTCGGGCGACGTCGATCCGTTTCGATGCATACGCCGCCGCTCAACGCCGCATCAAGGACCACAACAGCAGCGCCAGCAACAGCACCACGACCACCTGCCAGAACAGCACCGGATCGCTCTCGAGCAAAGGCTTGCGCCGCATCGGCGTCATCGCGTCCCGCCCGGTCGAAAAACGTTCGAGATCAGCGCAGACTTCGAGCACGTCCTGATACCTGCGCGCCGGATCGGGCTGCAGCGCTTTCTCCAGCACCAGGTCAAGCCATAGTGGCGCGTCGGGACGGTACTGATAGAGCGGCACACGGCCATTGAAGCCGTAGGGCAGCTTGCCGCCGCTAAACAGCCGGTACAGGGTCACGCCATACGCGAACACCTCGGAGCGCGCATCACCCTGTGCGCCCTTCATCAACTCAGGCGCCATATACGCGGGCGAGCCCGGTGCGGTGTGGGGGCCCGGCACCTGCATACCCGGCATATAAGCGAAACCAAGATCGAGCAGGCGCGTGCTATCGCCCGGCATGATCAGCACGTTCTCGGGTTTGATATCGCGATGGAAAATATCGCGGCGATTCAGCGCGTCGATCGAATGGCCCAACTGCCGCGCGATTTTGAACGCACGTGGCAACGCCACGGGCTGAGGCGCCGCCAGCAGTTTTTCGAGCGTGACACCTGCGCCGAGCGGCATCACCACATAGAGCCGGGTTTGCCGGTCGGCATCGACCGGCATCGGCGCGAGCACGCCTTCGTCGCCGATCTTGCCGGCCAGCCATCGCTCGCGCACGATCGACTGGCGCACGTTCTCATCCTGCTCGACACGCGGCTTGGGAAACTTGAGCGCCAGCGGCGTGTTCGGATCGGCCAGATCGTAGCCGGCGAAAATCCGCGAATAGAAGCCGTCGCTCAACACGCTCTTGAGCAGATATCCATCGACCACATCGCCGGCGTCGGGCACGGCCGGAATCGGCAAGGCGCCGACCACTCGCTCCAGGTAACCGACATCGAGCAGGGGCAGGCTGCCCACATCGAGCACCGCGCTCGTCACGTCGTCCTGCGAGCCACGCGTCACCGCCAGCGCGCCGAGCCGGCGTGCAGTGTCGAGCGCACCGCTGCGCGCCGCCAGCACCGTCTGCAGCTCGCGCATCGGCACGCGGCGATAGAGCCCGTCGGAGCACATCAGCAGGCGGTCGCCCTCGCGCAGTTCAAGCGTTTCGATGCGGGTCACCAGCGTCGGCAGCATGCCGACCGCATGCGCCACATAAGAACCGAAGGCGACCGGCACGACGTCGTCGTCGCCGAGCTGGGTCAGTTGACCATCGCGCAGCAGATAGAGGCGCACATCGCCGGCCGCCACCAGATACGCAGTAGCGCGGCGCACGATCAGCGCCGCAAAGGACGCGGCCATCTGCGTCAGTGCGGGATCGACTCGACCGATCTGATGCAGCCAGCCATGTATTGCCTCGAGCGCGCGCGCAGCCGCCACGCCGGGCTGCAAGGTGTCGGGGAGCGCGTAATAGGCGTCGATAAAGGTTCGCACCGAGAGTTCGGCCGCGACCCGCCCAGCCTTGCTGCCGCTCACGCCATCGGCGAGAGCGATCACGCTGCCACGCGCGGCGCGCGCGGCCAGATCGCCGAGCATTACGCCGACGTAGTCTTCGTTGATGTGATCCTGCCCGCGGGCGCGGGCAGGGCTAGAAACACAACCGATCTCGAGCGCGGCGCACTCGCCGAGCTCCGGCCGCAACTGCAGGTCGATTTCCTGACCGCCCGTTCCGCGACGGCTAGCGGGCCTTCCCTCTGGATCGCCTGGCATCCGGCCGCTGTTCGGTGCGGACAAGCTTTCCGGTGAGAAGGGTTCACTCATTTACTTTTTGCCGTGGGTCATCACGTCGCTTGTTTCCAGATCGTGTTCGATCTTCTCGAGCACCTGCGGCGAGCGCTTCTTGAGCACCAACAACCAGACTGCGCCAACCAGCATATACGCAATGAACAGATAGGGCAGGATGTTATACGGATAGTCGGGCACCGGATACACGCTGCCGATTACCGCGCCGACCATCGCCAGTGCGCCGAGCACGCCCCACACGACGTTGATCGTCTTGAGCTCGCCCTGCTTCTTCAGATAGACCGGTGCCGCGATTGCGACCAGGAAATAAACGACCAGGAAACCGAAGGTGGCAAACGTACTGGTATAGCCGAAGGTGTTGAGCGGACCCGTGCCGAGCATCGCAATGCACACCACGAAGGTCACGATCGAGGAAAACGCCACGGCCAGGTACGGCGTCTGGTGCGTGCGGTGAACCATGCCCATCGAGCGGTGCACGAACTGGTAGCGGCCCATCGAATACAGCAGACGGCTGGACGAGTTGATGCACGCAAGCACGCACGAGAACGCGCTGACCGAGGCAATCAGATAAAACACCGGACCGAGCGGCGAGGCGCCGACGCTCGTGAGCAGGGTGCTGAGCACAGCCGAATCGGCACCGAGCTTGGCCGTATCGCCGTGGTACGCGATCGTCATCGAATAGGCCACGAACATGAAGAACAGGCCCGACAGGATCACGCACCAGATCACCGCGCGCGGAATCACGCGCAGCGGATTCCTGGTTTCCTGGCCGAGCGAGGCCGCGCTTTCGAAACCCACGTACGAGAAGATGCCGAGCACCATGCCCTGCGCCATGCCCTTGCCGCTCACGCCCTGCAGCCCCAGTTGCGTATGGTCGACGATATGGTCGGGATGCAGTGCGAGCACATAGATCAGCACACCGCCCACGATCACCACCGAAGCGGCTTCGATTCCCAGCGACAGGCGCGAGGAGAGCTTCACGTCCCGCGCAGAGAAGAACCAGGCCAGGCCGACGAAGATCGTGTAGACCGCCCACGACGCGATATTGATACCCCAGGCCGAAAAAGCGTTCTGCACGAACACCACGCCAGCGGCACCCACCCCCATTGCAGTGCCCACGTAAGCCGCGATCAAACCCCAGCCGGCAATGCCGCCCGCCATCGGCCCAAGCGCGCGCGAGATATAGATAAAGAACGAACCCGCCGACGCGATCCGGCTCGAGAGCGCAATGATGCTCATGCTCACCAGCAGGAGCCCGAGCGTCGAAAGACCATAAATCAACCAGGTCCCCGCGCCGGCCAGCGCCGCAATCGCGGTCACGTTGATCGACGGCGTGAAGGTCGGCGAAAGGTTCGCGATGGATTGACCAATGACCTCGGGAAAACCTAACGTACCGGCGCGCAGACCGCCGGATGGTGCTGGCGCTGCTGGCGCGACTTGCGTGCTGCTTTGCGGAATGCTCATGTTGGGCTCCTAAAAGATTGGTGAATCAAGGTTGAATGCGCTCAACTTTTCCACAGTCAAAAATCTCGAAACAACTCAATTCACCGGGTCCATCCGGGAATCCACGAGGTACCCGCGAGCGGAATGCGCGCCATCGCCGCTGCCTCGACCGTCAGCGCGACCAGATCCTCCGGTTCGAGGTGATGGACGTTCTGCTTGCCGCACGCACGCGCAATCGTCGTCAGTTCCATGTTCAGCGTCTTCAGGTAGTTGCGCACGCGGCGCGACCCTTCATCCGGCTGGACACGTTGTTCGAGAACCGCGTCCTGCGTGGTTACGCCGACCGGACACTTGCCCGTGTGGCAGTGATGGCAGAAACCCGGCGACGTGTTCAGCGCCGCGTAGTCCGCTGCCGCCGAATGCAACGCACCGCTCTGAAAGTACGTATCGCTGTTGCACCCGAGCGCCATCAGCATGCCCTGCCCGATCGCCACCGCGTCCGCACCGAGCGCCAATGCCTTCGCCACGTCCGCGCCGGTGCGGATGCCGCCCGAAACGATCAGTTGTACCTGGCCTTTCATATTCAGATCTTCGAGCGCGTCCACCGCCTGGCGAACCGCGGCCAGCGTCGGAATGCCGACGTTCTCGATGAAGCAGGTCTGCGTCGCTGCGGTACCGCCCTGCATGCCATCGATCACGACCACGTCCGCGCCCGCATGCACTGCGAGCTTCACGTCGTTGAACGTGCGGGTTGCGCCGACCTTCACGTAGATCGGTTTTTCCCAATCTGTGATTTCGCGCAATTCCTGAATCTTGATCGCCAGATCGTCCGGGCCGGTCCAGTCCGGATGACGGCTCGCCGAACGCTGATCGACTCCGGCCGGCAACGTGCGCATCGACGCGACGCGCGGATTGACCTTCTGCCCGAGCAGCATGCCGCCGCCACCCGGTTTCGCGCCCTGGCCGATTACGATTTCGATCGCGTCGGCACGGCGCACGTCGTCCGGGTTGAAGCCATAGCGCGACGGCAGGCACTGATAGACCAGCGTCTTCGACGAGCGGCGCTCCTCCTGCGTCATGCCGCCGTCGCCAGTAGTGGTCGAGGTGCCCATCGCGGTCGCGGCCTGGCCGAGCGCTTCCTTCACGTTCGCAGACAATGCGCCGAAGCTCATGCCGGCAATCGTGATCGGAATGTCGAGCACCACCGGCTTTCTGGCGAAGCGCGTGCCGAGCACTGTCTGCGTCGCGCATTTCTCGCGATACCCTTCGAGCGGATAGCGTGACAGCGAGGCGCCGAGAAACAGCAGATCGTCGAAATGCGGCACGCGGCGTTTCGCGCCCAGACCGCGAATTTCGTAGAGGCCACGTTGCGCGGCCGAGTGGATATAGTCGATCGTCTTGCGGTCGTAGCCTTGCGACTCTTCCTGTTGCAAGCGGGCGAAGTGAACGGGTTTGGCTTCCATGAGGACCTTCTTCAAGAGCGTGTGTTCAATATTCCTGGTTCGCGTCGGCGTTCCAGCGATAGAGCGTGCGAGCGGAGGCGATCCGTTTGAATGACGCGGGGTCGTGGTCCATGCCGGCAGCGGTGAGCAATGCGCGCACGGCGTCGAGATCGGCTTGTGTCATCGGTTCGTATTGCGCGTCCGCGCCAAGCGATTTCACTTCGCCACGCACATACAGCACCGCTTCGTAAAGCGAGTCGCCAAGCGCGTCGCCTGCATCACCGCAGATCACCATGCGCCCGGCCTGAGCCATGAATGCAGAAAAGCTGCCCACCGAGCCGCCCACCACAATGTCGCCGCCCTTCAGCGAAATACCGCAACGCAGACCCGCATCGCCGTCGATCACCAGCAGGCCGCCGTGTGCCGAAGCGCCCGCGCCGTTCGATGCAAAACCCTTCACGTGCACCTTGCCGCTCATCATGTTTTCCGCGACGCCAGTGCCCGCGCTGCCGTCGATCTCGATCGTCGCGTGTTTGTTCATGCCGCCCGTGTAATAGCCGGCGTGTCCGGCGATCTTCACTTTCACCGGCGCATCCACACCCACTGCAAGGTTATGCGCGCCGTTCGGTGCGACCACGGCGACCACATGCCCTTCCAGTTCGCTAGCCGGTTTGTGCAAAAACTGATTCAGCTCACGGACCGTCGTATGCTCCAGATCGAAAGTCAGGCTTTCCATACATACATCTCCTCAGGTGCGGGTTCGAAGACCCTGGCGTTCTTGATGTCGGGCAGATGCGCGAGCGAGCGGAACTCGGACGCGATCGCGACGTAGTCGTCGTTTTCCGCGACCACCGCCGGCTTGCACGCGAACGGGTCGCGAATCAATGCAAGTTCGGTCGAGGTGCCCATCAGGAAGGTGTAAAAGCCGTCGAGTTCTTCGAAACCCTTCTGCAAGGCGACCGGCAGCGTGTCGCCTTCACGCAGCCGCCACTCGAGAAAACGGCAGGCGGCTTCGGTATCGTTGTCGGTGTCGAAGTGAATGCCTTGCGGTTCGAGCTTGCGGCGCACGCCGTGCGCGTTCGACAGCGAACCGTTGTGCACCAGACAGAAGTCGTCGCCCGCCGTGAACGGATGCGCGCGGTCGGGCGTCACCGCCGACTCCGTCGCCATGCGCGTGTGCCCGACCAGATGCGAGCCCTTCAGGTTCGCGAAGTCATAACGCTCAGCGACTTGCGACGGCGAGCCGATATCCTTGTACAGATCGATCGAACGGCCGCTTGAGAGCAGATACAGCTTCGGATAACGTTCGCGAAGCCACGTCTTCACGCGCTCGACGTTGCCTTGCACCGTCAGCACCGCGTGATTGCCCTTTGCGTCGATGCGCGCGGTGACGTCCATCGCCGCGTTCAGTGTCTCCTGCAACGGTTGCCACGCGAAATCCGCGCCTTCTTCGGTGAAACCGGCGTAAATGCTCAGCTTGCGCTGGCTGGCATCGACCGGGTTGCCGAATACCGCGAGTCCCGCCGAATCCGGCCCACGCTCGGTCATGCCGATCAGCATCGGCACCATCAGTTCGCCGAGCCGCTCGCGCAGTGCCGGCGTTTTCACCAGCAAGCCTACGATTCCGCACATGGTGGTTCTCCTTAGAAAAATTCGAGGTAAGTCTTCAGCTCCCAGTCGGAAACGTGGCGCATGTATTCGAGCCACTCCATCCGTTTGAGCTTGAGGAATTCATCGGCAAGCGGGCCGAGTGCATCGCAGATCACGCGATCGCTTTCGAGCGCGTCGAGCGCCTGCTCGAGGTTTTGCGGCAGCACGCCGATACCGTGTTCGGCGAGTTTCGCGGGCGACCACTCGTACAGGTTCTCGTTGGCCGGTTCGCCCGGCGACATGCCGCGGTCGATGCCGTCCAGTCCCGCGGCAATCACCGCGGCCGTCGCGAGATAGGGATTGCATGCGCCATCCGGCAGGCGCAGTTCGATGCGCTCGCCGGGCATGCGAACCATCGTCGAGCGGTTGTTGTCGCCGTAGCTGACGTAGGCCGGCGCCCACGTCGCGCCCGTCAGCGAGCGGCCGACCACGAGGCGCTTGTACGAATTCACCGTGGGATTGCACAGCGCGGTCAGCGCGGGGGCGTGCGCGAGGAGGCCGGCCGTGAACTGGTAGCCGAGCGATGAGAGTCCCATGCCGAGCCTGTCACTTTTGTCCGAGAACAGATTGCGTTCGCCGTCGCCGATCGACATATGCATATGCATGCCGTTGCCCGGACGGTTCGCGAACGGCTTCGGCATGAACGAGCAGATCATGCCGAGTTCATTGGCGATCTCGGAGGCCGCCATCTTGAAGAACACGTAGTGATCGCACGACGTCAGGCAATCGGTATATGTGTAGTTGATTTCGAACTGACCGTTCGCGTCTTCGTGATCGATCTGATAGACGTCGATACCGACCGCGCGCATCGACTCGGTGAGTTTTTCCAGAAAGACGCGCGTACGCGACAGACCCTTGTAGTCATAGCACGGCTTGGCGAGCGTATCGCTCGGATCGCACGGCTCCAACGTGCCCGACGCCGAACGGCGCAGCAGCGAGAATTCCGGCTCCAGACCCGTGAACAGCGTCCAGTTGCGCTCGGTCATCCGGGCGACCTGTTTCTTCAAGGTCACGCGCGAATCGTATTGCCACGCTTCGCCGTCGACATGACCGTCGCAGACGATCCGTGCGAGGCCCGGCTGCCACGGCACCGGCGTGAGTGTCGCCAGATCGCCGACGGCCATATAGTCCGGACCGTTCGGCTCGATGCCGACACCCCAGATCGCAAAGCCCGCGAAACCGGCGCCCGCTTTCAACACGCTTTTCAGGTGCGCAACCGGCACCGACTTCGCTTTCGCCACGCCGTGAATATCGACAAACTGCGCCAGCACGTACTTCACGCCCTGCTGCGTCAGATAGGCTTGCGCCTCTTCCGCCGAGCCGAAGCGGGGCACGCATCCGAGTTCGTTGACCGGCAGCTTGCTCGCATCGTTCAGGTTCATCGCCACTCCTTGCAACAACATCCTTCGGAGGTTTGGAAAAGCCACACGCAACGCATGTGACCAGGCCATACAACACGCTTTCGAGCGCCGGTTGCGGCGCGCTTCAAGCTCGTCTTCCATCAAACGGGAGCTTTATTGGGGAGTAACAAAGATTCTCCTGGTGAAACTCTTCGCGCACGACTCGGCGCTGCAATCTGCTACGCTTTTCTTTTCCGTGAGGCCTACATGCAAACCGGTGAAGACAATAAAACGCCGCTTGAACGCTACCTCGGCATCACCATCCGCGAACTACGCCAGCGCCACGGCCTGACGATCGCCCAGGTCTCCGAGCAGGCCGGCATCAGCCGCGGCATGCTTTCGAAGATCGAGAACGCGCAAACCTCCGCAGGCCTCGATGTGCTCAACCGCATCGCTCAGGCGCTCGGCGTTTCGCTCTCCACACTGTTCCGCAATTTCGACGTGCCGCAAGGCGGCGCACAGCTCGTCAAAAAAGGCGGCGGCATGGAGGTGGTCCGCAAAGGCACCAAACGCGGGCACACCTATCACCTGCTTGCTTACGACCAGGGTCCGCGCAAGCTCTTCGAACCCTTCCTGATCACGATGGAGGACGAAGCCGAACGCTTTCCCGTGTTCGAGCATCCGGGCACCGAATTCATCCATATGCTTAAAGGCGTGATCGAATACCGCCACGGGCAGCAGACCTACATCCTTCACCCCGGCGACACGCTCACCTTCCAGGGTGAGATCCCGCACGGTCCCGAGCGTCTGATCAAGACGCCCATTCAATTTCTGTCGATCTTTGTGTATCCGCAGTCGAGTGCGGATTGATCGGTTATTGCTACCGGTCACGACCGACCGGGTAAACCAATGCAACGTTTGTGCCATGTTTATCCATGTGAATCAAAAATTCCCATCAATAAACGCTTTGCGCGCAACGGGTTCGCGGCGCAATTCAGACTGAAACACACGCTGGCTTGACTACGGTGCATATCGTCGTTGTGGCTGGTGCGACCTTGCACAACAACGAGGTGTGCGGTTAAACAGCGTCAGAAGCAACGCTTATAAAAACGGGCGCTATAGCGCCTGAATCAGCGCAACGCGTCGTCTGGCAAATCGGGCAGCGCACGCGCCAGCGACGGCTGAATTGCGTTATCCAGCAGGCCGCGCGTCAGCATGGCGATGTCGCTCGCGAATCGATCCCATTCACCCTGGCGGTGCAGCAGAAAGAAATCGCGCCGCCCGAGACGGCTCGGCGGCAACGGCATCACCGCGATATCGTCCAGATAGTGGCGGGCCTGCCACAAACACAAGGGCGTCGAGATCGCAAAACCTACGCGCGCGGCCACCAGACTCAGCAGCGGGTCGGTCGCGTCGAACTCGTAACGCCGCGGACTGTTGATGCCCAGGTGCCGCGCGAAACGTTCGATCTGCTGACCGATCACCGAGCGCGCGGTATAGCGGATCAGCGGCATTTCCGATGCGAGCGTGCGCCAGTCGATATTACGGCGCCCGCTCACATGGCTGCGCGCGACCACGACGACAAACGCCTCGGAAAACAACGGCACTTCGACAATGCGTGCGTCGTTCAGTGTGGTTTGCGTGCAGACCGCCATATCCAGTTCGCGATCGTGCAGTTGTTTGCTCAGGCCCGGCGTCAGGCCGGACCACATCGAAATCTGCCGCTCCGAATTCGACACCGCGCGAATCAATTCGGGGCCGACGGTCGCTGCAAACGAGTCGACACAGCCCAGCCGCACCGGCATCTTGCCCGTATGCGACGCATCGCCGATACGGGCGCTGACCATCTGCGCATGCTCGATCAACGGGCCCGCCAGTTCGAGCAGTGCGCGCCCCGCTACGTTCGGCCGCGGCGGGCGGCTCTCGCGGTCGAACAGCGTCAGGCCCTGGTCGCGCTCCAACGCGGCGATCGACTGGCTCACCGCGCTCTGGCTCACGCCCAGCTGCTTTGCGGCGCCCGTCATCGAACCGCTGTCGCACACGGCGACGAAAGCCTGCAGCGCGCGCAGATCGATCGGGGTCGGGGTTCGTCTCATGGAAAGCTCCGCTCGCGTTGGTGACTTGCCGGTCATCCTGTGCGGCACGAAAGCATAGTGCCGAGGTTTGCGGGACCGGTGTTCAGGATGAGAAATTGCATTAGGTCGCCATAAGTTTGCCTAATACAAAATTGCCGCGCCGGGTGTGTTCCTAGAATTCGCCTCATTGCCCATACAGAGGTCCATATGAGCCACTACGATTTCATCGTGATCGGCGCGGGTGTCATCGGTACGTCGGTCGCCCATCATCTCGCCGCGCAAGGCGCGCAGAGCGTGCTGGTGATCGAGCAGGGCACGATCGGCGCGGGCACCACCTCGCAGTCGTCCGGCCTGCTGCGCACGCATTACTCCGTGCGCCAGAATGTGGAGCTCGCGCGCTCGTCGTGGTGGGCGTTCAATAATTTCGCCGAATATGTCGGCGACGACGAAGCATCCTGCGGCCTCGTCAAATGCGGTTATCTGATCTGCTCGCCCGAGGGCGACAAGCTGGAGCCGCTGCACGCCTCGCTCGCCGCGCAGCAGGATATGGGCATCGAGGTGCGGTTGCTCGACAAGGGCGAGGCGCACGAGCGCCTGCCGATCGCGAGCTTTGACGACGCCGCGCTGATCGGCTTCGAGCCGGAAGCGGGCTTTGCCGACGCTTATCTGGTCGCGACGGGTTTTGCCCGTTCGGCGCGCCGGCGCGGCGTCAGGATCATGGAAGGCGTCAAGGTAACGGACGTTGTCCGCGAAGGACGCCGGGTCACCGGCGTCGCAACCAGCGCGGGCAACTTCAGCTGCGGCACGCTGATCAGCACGCAGAACATCTGGACGCCGGAACTCGCCGGCTGGATCGGCGTGCCGCTGCCGGTCAAGCCGGAGCGTCACACCGTGCTCGCGCTCGAATGCGAGGGCGCCGCCTACTCGTTCAAGATGCCGGCGTTCAAGGACCTGGGCTCGGCCGGCATGCTCTATTACCGCAGCTACGGCGGCAGCCAGATGCTCGTGTCCGAAGGCGTGGTCGGCGAGACGCTTAACTCGCCGGAAACGGAACAGGGCGATATCTCGCTCGACTATGTCGCCGAGGTCGGCGCGCAGGTCGCCGAACGCTTCCCCGCTTACGAAATCGCAGGGCTGGCTTCGTCGTGGACCGGCGTTTACGACGTGACGCCGGACTGGAATCCGGTGTTGGGCAAAGTCGCCGATATCGAAGGGCTCGTGGTCGGTTTCGGCTTCTCCGGGCACGGCTTCAAGCTGTCGCCTGGCATCGGCAAGATCCTCGCGCAGCACGCGCTCGGTCAGCCCACCGATGTTTCTCTCGCGCCCTACGCGCTCGACCGGTTCGCCAGCGGCGCGCTGCTGGTGGGCAAATATGGCTCCGGCGCGGTCTCCTGATTTCCGATCGAAGGATGCTTCAATCATGACAATCAACATTCTGGTTCCAGTCACGCGCGTGGTGGACGCCAACGTGCGCGTGCGGGTCGCCGCGAACGGTTCGATCGATACCACCGGCCTCAAGATGTCGCTCAATCCGTTCGACGAATGCGCGCTCGAAAAGGCATTGCAACTGAGGGAAGCCGGCGCGGCATCGAAGGTCACGGTGATCACCTGCGGCACGCAAACCAGCCAGGACGTCCTGCGCACCGCCCTGGCGATGGGCGCGGACGATGCCATGCTGATCGATACCTCCGCGGCGACTTCCACGCTGGATTCGCTGGCCGTCGCACGCCTGCTGAACGCCCATATGGCGAGTCGCGCATACGGCCTCGTGCTGTGCGGCAAGCAGGCGATCGACGGCGATATCGGCGGCGTCGCCGCGATGCTCGCCGCCCTGCTCGACTGGCCGCAGGCGTTGAATTCCTGCGCACTCTCAGTGGATAGCACAGGCTGGTCCGTCACTTGCGGCGACGACGCCGGCACGACGACGTGGCTGCTCGAGGGGCCGGCTGTCGTCAGCGCCGATCTGCGCCTCGCCGACCCGCGCCGCGTAACCTTGCCGAGCATCGTCAAGGCGAAGCAGAAGCCGCTTGCGATTGTGGACGCCGCCACGCTGGCCGTCGACCTGACGCCCCGGAGCCAGATCGTCAGGCTCAGCGATCCGCCGGTTCGCCAAGCTGGCATCAAGTTCGCCGACAGCGCCGCGCTAATCTCCGCGCTCACGGAACGGTGCGTGTTCGATCAAGCAGGAGTCCCCGCATGAGAAGCCTTGTCGTAGCTGAAAGCGAAAATGGCCGCGTTGCCGATGCGACGCTTCGCGTCATCACCGCGGTCGTGCAACGCGGATTGCCGGTCGATGTGTTCTTACCGGATGCCGCGCTTGCATCCTCGGTCGAAAAGATTGCCGGAGTGGAGCGCGTTCTGGTGATGGCAAGCGCCGCGAGCGAGTGCTTTGTGCCTGAAATACTCGCCGCGCAATTGCACGCGGTGCACGCGACGCACGGACCGTATTCGCTGATCGCAGCGAGCCATCGGACGCTCGGCCGCAGCGCCTTGCCGCGCGCCGCCGCGCTGGCCGGCGGCGCGTTCATTCCGGATGTAATCGCAGTGGAAGGCGATAGCTCCTATATGCGCAGCCTCTACGCGGGAAGTGTCGTCGCCAATGTGGCCTCGGCCAGCGCCGTGACGTTCTCGACGATTCGGCCATCGTCGTTCGCGCCCGCGACCGACAGCGGTGGCAACGGTCACCGCGTGACGCTCGAACCCATTACTGGCTTTAGCAGGACGCGGCTCGTTGAACGCCAGGCATCGGCACAGGCCGGCCGCGAGCTGGCTGACGCGCGAATTGTCGTCGCGGGCGGGCGCGGTCTGGCATCGAAAGACAACATGGACCGGCTCGGCAAACTCGCCGAAAGCTTGGGCGCGGCGCTCGGCGCCTCGCGCGCCGCTGTAGATGCCGGCTATGCCCCGAATACGGCGCAGGTTGGGCAAACCGGCAAGATGGTCGCCCCCGACGTCTACCTGGCATTCGGGATCTCCGGCGCGATTCAGCATCTGGCCGGCATGAAGGACTCGAAGACCATTGTCGCGATCAATAAAGATCCGGACGCGCCGATCTTCTCGGTAGCGGACATTGGGTTTGTGGGCGACCTGTTCGAAGTAGTCGATGCGCTCGAAACGCAAGTCAGCGCAGGGAGCGCGAGCCAATGACGCCCGATTCGTAGGCAAACGGCGGCGGTGTCACTTGAACCATCGCGCGCGGCGTGCAGCGACGACGACGGAGCGTCGCAACATTCTCACAGATTCTCACAGCGAGATTCATCACGCCCCACGCATGCACGGTGACATTCTTACGTCACACTTCTTCGACACCGAACATATACAACGGACTCCGAACATTGTTATTTATTGAGACATAAAGACGTGCAATGATCGCCGCCGATTCTGCGAATCACGCTGTTGCTCTGCGTGAGCAAACGCTCTGGCAACGCCGCAGATCCCTGCGCTTTCATTCCGTCACTATGACCAATTTTCTGTTCGGCTTTGTCTCGAACCTTGCCTTGCTGGCTATCGTGCTAAGCGCGTGTCAACTGTGCAACCGGTTCGTGCCCGGCGCCGCGCTCAATGGCGCGCACATTTTCGTCGCGCTGGCATCAGCCGCGCTGCTGCTCGATGCCGCGCTGACCTTTCTCGTCTTCGCCGATGCGCAGAACCGCTATGGCAAGTTCAGTACGTCGGGGGCATTCTTCGAACGCGCCAGCGCGTACATGCTGGCAGCAGTCGCCGCATTGGCGTGGCAGTTCGCGGCACGTCGTGCGCGTCGTGTGCGTCCCGCCAAACCGAACGCCAACACGCTGGTCATTCGCACGTCCCCGTATTCCGAATCGCATCTGCCGATGTAAGCCCACGCGGCCCATTTTCTCCTCTTGACGCAATCCGCATCATCAGGAACGGACCTTGCGTATGGGCGCGCCGTCGCGTATAACTTCCGAAGATCAAGAGTTACCATCTGCACCCGCCACTGGGCATTCGCCGCTGTATTGCACTCCCGCCGTTCAATCAGTCGAAGGCAACTTAACCAGCGAGGAACATCTTGGATCTCGAAACCGTACGCGCATTCATCATGACCCGAGGCATCGACATCGGCACCAAGGTACTCGGTGCGATCGTCTTGTGGATCGTCGGCCGCTGGGTCATTGGCCTGATCACCGGCCTGCTTCGCAAACTGCTGGCAAAAAACGGCCGCGTCGATCCCACACTCGCTCATTACCTCGGTTCGATTCTCGGCGCATTGCTGAACCTGCTGCTGATCCTCGCTATCCTGCAGGTGTTCGGCGTCCAGACGACCTCGTTCGCCGCCTTGCTCGCCGGCCTCGGCCTTGCGATCGGCACTGCGTGGGGCGGCTTGCTCGCCCACTTCGCGGCAGGCATCTTCATGCAGGTGCTGCGGCCGTTCAAGGTGGGTGATTTTGTTACCGCGGGCGGCGTAACCGGCACGGTCTCCGAGTTGGGGCTGTTCGGCACGACCATCGTGACGCCGGACAACGTGACGACCATCGTCGGCAACAACAAGATCTTCTCCGACACGATCTCGAACTACAGCATATTGCCCGTGCGGCGCGTCGAGTTGACAGCGAAGATTGCCAACGGCGTCGACCCGACGGATGCGATGAGTCGGCTAAAGGCGGCTGTCACGAAGATTCCGAACGTGGCGGAAAGCCCCGCGCCGGATATCGAAGTGCTGAGCTTCACGCCGGAGGGACCGTTGTTGTGCGTGCGGCCCTATACAAACAACGAGCATTACTGGCAGGTCTACTTCGACACCAATCGCGCGATCGTTCAGACCTTCAAGGAAGCCGGCTATCCAACACCGGAAACGCCGCTTGCGCCGCGCGCGGTGACGTAAAAGAAAACGGCGTCGCGAATCTCGCGACGCCGTTTTTTCGTCTTGCTCCGTACTAGCTGAAGCGTTAGCGGCCACCCGCCTTGTATGCGTTTTTGCGCGTCATCTTCCACAGCGCGCCAAGCACCACCGGCACCACGGCCGCGCCGATACCCACCAGCACGATCACGTTCAGATATTGACGGATGAACGGAATGTTGCCGAAAAAGTAGCCGAGCAACACCAGCAGCAATACCCACAACAGCGCGCCGAGGATGTTGAAAAGCTGGAACCGGCTCACCGTCATCTCCGAGGCACCGGCGACGAACGGCGCGAAGGTACGCACCACCGGAATGAAACGCGCCAGCACGATGGTCTTGCCGCCATGCTTTTCATAGAAGTTATGGGTCTTCTGCAGCGCGGTCCGATCGAGAAAGCGCTCAAGAAAAGGGATGTGCGAATTGAACACCCGTGGTCCGATGGCCCGCCCAATCATGTAGTTGACCGTATTGCCGGTGACCGCGGCAACCAGCAGCAGAACGATCAGCAGCCCGAGATTCATTTCACCGCTTGCGCAAAAAGCGCCGCCGATGAACAGCAGCGAATCGCCCGGCAGAAAGGGCAGAATGACCAGCCCGGTTTCACAGAACACGATAAGAAACAGCACCGCATAGACCCAGGTGCCGTACACGTGGATGAAGTCGCCCAGAAACTTGTCGATATGCAAGACAAGGTTGACGAAGTGTAGCAACGTGTCCAAAAAGCGTCCTTTATTAAACGAATGTGACCGTAGCGGGAGCGGCCGCGCGAACAGCCTCGCGGGCGATGAGCGGCGAGCGCGCGTGCTCGCTGCCGGAAATTGACCGCGTCATCATACCGAAAGTGCCCGGGTGCGATTAAAAAACTGCTCGCGCCGAATCGCTATAATTTCGCCATGTCAGAATTCTCCGAAACGCCTGCCGGCACCGCCGACGCGGCCGCAGTTCCCGCCGCGGCGCCCGTCCCACGCCCGTTGCGGGCGATCCAGCCCCTGCCCGATCAGTTGATCAGCCAGATTGCCGCCGGCGAAGTGGTCGAGCGGCCGGCCTCGGTGGTCAAGGAATTGCTGGAAAATGCACTCGATGCCGGCGCGCAGACGTTGCGCATCCTGCTCGACGAAGGCGGCGTCAAACGCATTTCGATCACTGACGACGGCTGTGGCATCCCCGAAAACGAACTCGCGCTCGCGCTGATGCGCCACGCGACCAGCAAGATCCGCTCGCTCGCCGAACTGGAAGCGGTCGCCACGCTCGGGTTTCGCGGCGAAGCGCTGGCGTCGATTGCGTCGGTCGCGCAGATGAGCATCACGAGCCGCACGGCCGAGGCGCCGCACGCCGTGCGCGTCGACGCGCATACGGGCGTGCTGAGTCCCGCCGCCGGCACCCAGGGCACCACGATCGAAGTCCGCGAGCTGTACTTCAATACGCCCGCGCGCCGCAAATTCCTGAAAAGCGAGCAGACCGAACTCGGCCATTGCCTCGAACAGATTCGCCGCGCCGCGCTGGCGCGGCCGGATGTGGCGATTTCCGTCCTGCATAACGGTAAGGCAGTCGAACACTGGAACGCCAGCGAACCGCCCGCGCGGGTCGCGAAGATTCTTGGCGAAACCTTTGCGACGGCGCATTTGCCGCTCGACGAATCCGCCGGGCCACTCGCCGTCTACGGCTGCGCCGGCCTGCCGACCGCGAGCCGTGGACGCGCCGATCAGCAGTATTTCTTCGTCAATGGCCGGTTCGTGCGCGACAAGCTGCTCACGCACGCCGTGCGCGCCGCCTACGAAGACGTGCTGCATGGCGACCGCTATCCGTCCTACGTGCTGTTTCTCGACCTGCCGCCAGAAGCGGTCGATGTGAACGTGCATCCGTCCAAAATCGAAGTGCGCTTTCGCGATTCCCGCTCGATTCACCAGTTCGTGTTCCATGCCGTGCAGCGTGCGTTGGCACGGCACGCGGGCGCGTCGCCGGAAACAACGGCCGGCGGGCATGCAGCGCATCTGGAAGCATGGACGGGTGGGCCGGCTTCGTTCGGCGCAACGCCGCTGGGAGGTGCGCGTGCTGGAAGCGGCGGCTTTGGTGGCGACGCAGGCAGCCCCGGCGGTGGGATGAACAGCGGCATGGGCAACGGATTCGGCTCCTCGCAACCCGGCAACATCTGGATGCGCCAGGCGCGAATGACGCAAGGCACGCTGCCGGTCGCACAGCCGCTGGCGTTCTACGACGCGCTTTTCGGTCGCAGAGACACGAACGCCGGCACAGCGGAAGGTGCGACGCTGTTCGAAGCGCGCGACTCGGCGGCGGAAGCGCCCTCGCCGTACAACACCTCGGCACCATACGCATCGCCCGCGTTCAACGCTGCGGACGAGCAGCCGCTCGGCTTCGCGCTCGGCCAGATTCACGGCATCTATGTGCTCGCGCAGAACGCGCACGGACTCGTGATTGTCGACATGCACGCCGCGCACGAACGCATCCTGTACGAGCAGTTCAAGAACGCCCTGGCCGATCGCACGATCGCCGTGCAGCCGTTGCTGATCCCGCAAACGATGCAGGCCGATCCGATCGAAATCGGCACGGTCGAAGAAGAACGCGACACGCTGGACGCACTCGGTTTCGATCTCGCCGTGCTGTCGCCGACTACGCTCGCGATCCGCGCCGTGCCCGCGTTGCTGAAAGACGCCGATTTGCAGGTGCTGGCACGCGCGGTCCTCTCCGACCTGCATGCGTTCGGCGGTTCTCGCGTGTTGACCGAGCGCCAGCACGAGCTGCTCGGCACGCTCGCCTGCCATCACGCGGTGCGCGCGAACCGGCGTCTGACGCTCGACGAAATGAATGCGTTGCTGCGCCAGATGGAGGCGACCGAGCGCGCCGACCAATGCAATCACGGGCGTCCGACGTGGTATCAATTGACGCTTTCCGATCTCGATCGGCTGTTCATGCGTGGGCAATGACGGTGCGCCTGATTACGCTAATTTGGCGCGCACGGTCTTGCCTATGACGTCACACATTCCCGCACCGATCCCTTGCCTGCTCGGCCCGACCGCATCCGGTAAAACCGCTGCAGCCCTAGCGCTGGCCGCACGGCGGCCGGTGGAAATCATCAGTGTCGATTCGGCGCTGGTTTATCGCGAGATGGATATCGGCACCGCCAAGCCGACGCCGGAAGAACGCGCAGTGGCGCCGCACCACCTGATCGATATCGTCGATCCGGCCGACGCATATTCAGCGGCCGAATTCCGCAGCGACGCGTTGCGCCTGATCGGCGAGATCAGTGCGCGCGGGCGGCTACCCTTGCTGGTCGGCGGAACCATGCTGTACTACAAGGCGCTCACGCAGGGCCTGAACGACCTGCCCGCCGCCGATGCCGACGTGCGCGCAACGCTCGATGCCGACGCCGCATGCGAAGGCTGGCCGGCGCTGCACGCACGGCTCGCCGCCGTCGATCCCGTTACGGCTGCGCGCCTCGCGCCAAACGATTCGCAGCGAATTCAGCGGGCGCTCGAGGTTTTCATGCTGACGGGGCAAGCAATGTCCACTTTGCTGGCCGCGCCCGCTCGAACGGATGACGCCGCTCTGGCGTGGCGTTTCGTGCCTATCGCGCTCGAGCCATCCGAGCGGAGCGTGCTGCATACGCGCATCGAAAAAACGCTTCGACGCCATGCTGGCCAACGGTTTTATCGACGAAGTCGTGACATTGCGCGAGCGCGGGGATTTATTGCCCGAGATGCCGTCCATGCGCTGCGTGGGATACCGGCAGGTCTGGGAATATCTCGACGGAACCGTCGACTACCCGACCATGCGCGATAAAGGGGTCTTTGCCACCCGGCAATTGTGCAAGCGGCAACTCACGTGGTTGCGCAGCATGACGGAGCGGGTGGTGGTTGATTGCTGCGATCCCGGCGCGACTGCGCAGGTCGTCAGCTTGATTGAAGCGATGAAGTGAGGTTTTTACCCGCGCGGCGCTTACCTTCCGTACGCCGCGCAGGCAAACCAGCCTGTGGTCAAACTGGCTGGTTAGATGACGACCGTCTGAGCTTCGCCGGCCGCGCTCTCGCGAATCACGCCGATTTTCCAGACCTGCTCGCCAGCCGCCGACAAAGACGCGATCGCAGCGTCGGCATCGGCCGCGGAAACAACCACCGCCATGCCGATCCCGCAGTTGAACACGCGGTGCATTTCCGCATCCGCCACGCCACCGTGCTTCTGCAGCCACGAGAACAGCGGCGGCATCGGCCAGCCGCGGTGATCCAGCTCGGCCGTCAGACCTTCGCGCAGAACACGCGGAATATTCTCGACCAGCCCGCCGCCGGTGATGTGCGCCATACCCTTGACGGCGATCTGCTGCATCAAGGCCAGCAAAGGCTTCACGTAAATATGCGTAGGCGCCATCAACGCGTCAGCGAGCGTTCGGCCATCGAAATCCGCATTCAGATCAGGTTGTGCACGCTCGATGATTTTGCGCACCAGCGAAAAACCGTTCGAATGGACGCCGCTCGAAGCCAAGCCCAGCACCACGTCGCCCGGGGCGATCGTGCTGCCGTCGATAATCTTGCTCTTTTCCACCGCGCCGACCGCAAAACCGGCCAGATCGTATTCGCCGTCCGGATACATGCCTGGCATTTCGGCCGTCTCGCCGCCGATCAGCGCGCAGCCCGACAGTTCGCAGCCATGCGCGATACCCTTCACGACCGTTGCCGCGGTACCGACGTCCAGCTTGCCGCAAGCAAAATAATCGAGGAAGAACAGCGGCTCGGCACCCTGAACCAGAATGTCGTTCACGCTCATCGCCACCAGATCCTGGCCGACCGTGTCGTGTTTGTTCAGCTGGAACGCGAGGCGCAGCTTGGTGCCGACGCCGTCGGTGCCCGAAACCAGCACCGGCTCCTTGTACTTCTTCGGCACTTCGAACAGCGCGCCAAACCCGCCGATGCCACCCAGCACGCCGTCGCGCATCGTCTTTTTGGCAAAGGGCTTGATCGCGTCGACAAGGGCGTCGCCCGCGTCGATGTCCACGCCGGCGTCGCGATACGACAAACCTTGGGCCGAATCAGTTGAATGCTGGGCGGATTTCGGTTGATTCATGGGGAAGAGCTCGAAGGTCGGTAAAATGCGATTTTACCCGATGCCGGCCGTCCGGCTGGAATTTGAATCGTCCGGTTCTGACGACACCTGGGAAACAACTTTGCAACAGAACTCCTCCATCCTGACACCTGTACAGCGCCGCGCGTTCATCTGGCTGGCGATTGCGCTGGTTGTCGGCATTCTGCTCTGGCTACTGAGTCCCGTCCTCACGCCCTTCCTGCTCGGCGCCATTCTCGCGTACATTCTGCAACCGGGCGTCGCGTGGATGGTGCGCCGGCGCGTGCCGCGCGGACTCGCCGCCTTACTGATGATGCTGTTGTTTTCGTTGCTGATGACGATGCTCGTACTGCTGGTGCTGGCCGTCATCCAGAAAGAAGGGCCGCAGCTGAAGCAGCAAGTGCCCGTGCTGTTTGCGCACGTGAGCGCCTGGCTGCAGCCCAAGCTTGCGATGCTGGGCCTCGCCGACTCGCTCGATTTCGCCAGTATCCGCGATCTCGTGATGGGGCAGCTCGAAGGCAGCGCACAGCAGGTCGCGCTTTATGCATGGACCTCGATCCGCACCAGCGGCAACGTGATGATGACGGTGGTCGGCAACCTCGTGATGGTGCCGCTCGTGCTGTTTTATCTGTTGTACGACTGGAACCGCATGCTCGCTCGCCTGCAGATCGTAGTGCCGCGCCGCTGGCTCGACAAAACGCTGCAGCTCGCGCGCGACATGGACCAGATGCTGTCGCAATACCTGCGCGGCCAGTTGCTCGTGATGGGGGTCCTCGCGGTCTACTATGCGATTGCGCTGACGATCGCGGGCTTCGAGATCGCGCTGCCGGTGGGTATTTTCACGGGCCTCGCCGTGTTCATCCCGTACATCGGCTTTGCAACCGGGCTCGCACTGGCGCTGCTCGCGGCACTGCTACAGTTCGGCGACTGGTACGGCTTCGGCGCGGTCGCGCTGATTTACGGCGTCGGCCAGATCGTGGAGAGCTTTTATCTCACGCCGCGCCTCGTCGGCGAACGGATCGGCCTGCACCCGCTCGCGGTCATCTTCGCGTTGCTCGCGTTCGGTCAGCTGTTCGGCTTTTTCGGCGTGCTGCTGGCGCTGCCGGTCAGCGCGATTCTGTCGGTCGCGATGCGCGAGTTGCGTCAGAGCTATCTGACGAGCACGCTTTACAACAACTGAGTCACTGACGTTCATTGACTGCTCGTTGACCGCTCGTTGACTTTTTATTGACGTTTTAGGGCCCGAGGTCCGGGCCATTTGCAGCCTAAGCCTCATTTTCGGCATTAACCTACTGTGCTTCGTCAACTGACGCTCGATCTCGGCACCCCGCCGCCATCGACATTCGACAATTTCTTCGCCGGCGCCAACGCCGAGCTGGTCACGCGCCTGCGCGAGCTCGACAACGCGCTCGCGGCCGGGCCAGTGGCCGATCGCACCTTCTACATCTGGGGCGAAACCGGCAGCGGTCGCACGCATCTGCTGCAGGCGCTGGTCCACGAAGCGCCGCCGGGCCATGCGCGCTTTGCCAGTCCGCAGAGCAGCCTCGCCGCCTTCACATTCGACCCGCGCGTCGCGCTGTATGCGATCGACGATTGCGACGGCCTGTCCGCCGCGCAGCAGATTGCCGTGTTCAACCTGTTCAACGAAGTGCGCGCGCATCCCACCAGCGCGCTCGTCGCCGCAGGCAATGCGCCGCCGATCGGCATGACGGTGCGCGAAGATCTGCGCACACGCCTCGGCTGGGGCCTCGTGTTCCACCTCGCCCCACTGCCGGACGAAGGCAAGGCCGCCGTGCTGAAACACGCGGCGCGCGAGCGCGGCATCATGCTGGCCGACGACGTCCCCGCCTACCTGTTGACGCATTTTCGCCGCGACATGCCGAGCCTGATGGCGTTGCTCGACGCGCTCGACCGCTTCTCGCTCGAACAGAAACGCGCGGTCACGCTGCCGCTTTTACGCACCATGCTGGCCTCGCCTGACGCCGACGATCGGCGAACCGCACCCGCCTCGTCCGGGTCACCCGCCGCTTCATCCACGTCCCCCGCCGCCGCCGCTTCAAGTAAAATAGGCCCCCATGGCTAACCTCGCACTCTTCGACCTCGACCACACCCTCATTCCCACCGACAGCGACCACGAATGGGGCCGCTTCATGGTGAAACAAGGCATGGTCGACGCGGAAAATTTCGCCCGTGAAAACGACCGCTTTTTCGCCGACTACAAAGCCGGCAAGCTGGACATTCACGCGTATCTGATCGCCATGCTCACGCCGCTCTCGAAGTACACGCGCGCTCAGCTTGCCGACCTTCACGCGCAGTACATGCATGAAGTGATCAAGCCGGCGATCTTCCCGGTCGCACTGGAACTGGTCAGGGAGCACCGCGAAGCCGGCGATCTTTGCTGCGTGGTCACCGCAACCAACGAATTCATCACCCGCCCGATCGCTCAGGCGTTCGGTGTCGACGCGCTGATCGCCTGCGAAGCGGAAACCGTGGACGGCCAGCCGCATTCGCCGTATACCGGCCGCCCCACCGGCACGCCGAGCTACAAGGAAGGCAAGATCATCCGTACCGAGGCGTGGCTGGCTTCGCTCGGCAAGACCTGGAGCGACTTCGAGCACAGCTATTTCTATAGCGACTCGCACAACGACATCCCGCTGCTCGAAAAGGTCACCGATCCGATCGCGACCAATCCCGACGACACATTGCGCGCCCATGCGCAGGCCAAAGGCTGGCGCATCCTCGAACTCTTTCAACCCTCGTGATCAAAAAACTTATCCGCAAGCTATTCGGCCAGGACTCGGCGCCCGCTGACGACACCCCGCCGGCCGAAGCCGAAGCCGAAGCAGACGAAGCCGGCTCCGCGCCGGCACGCAACGCGTCCAGCGCCAGCAAAGCGCGCCGCAAACCGGCACGCCCAGCGGCCAAAGCCGTGCGTGACCCCGACGTGCCGGTCATCATTCCGCACGACGTGCATGGCATCGATCAATCGCTGATCTCGAGGAACGCGATTCGCGTTACCGAAGGCCTGCAGGAGGCGGGGCACCGCGCGTTTATCGTCGGCGGTGCGGTGCGCGATCTCCTGCTCGGAATCAAGCCGAAAGACTTCGACGTCGCGACCGACGCCACCCCCGAACAGGTGCAGAAGCTGTTCCGCCGCGCGCGCATCATCGGTCGCCGGTTCCAGATCGTGCATGTGCAGTTCGGCCAGGAAATCATCGAAACCTCGACGTTCCGTGCGCTGGTCGATCCGCCCGCGGCCGACGCAGCGCCGCCGCGCCGCCTGAAGCGCGACGAGCTCGACCGCCGCACGCATGCGGTGGACGCCAGCGGCCGCGTGCTGCGCGACAACGTCTGGGGCGAACAGCACGAAGACGCCACGCGCCGCGATTTCACGATCAACGCGATGTACTACGATCCGGCCACGCAAACCGTGCTGGACTATCACAACGGCATGGCCGACATGCGCGCGCGTCTGTTGCGCATGATCGGCGACCCGGCCACGCGTTATCGCGAGGATCCGGTACGCATGCTGCGCGTGGTGCGCTTTGCCGCCAAGCTCGACTTCGAGATCGAAGACACGACCCGCGCGCCGATCGCCAAAATGGCCGATCTGATCAACAACGTGCCGGCCGCGCGTCTGTTCGACGAGATGCTCAAGCTGATGCTGTCGGGCCACGCGCTTGCCTGTTTGAAGCGTCTGCGCCAGGAAGGCCTGCATCATGGCCTGCTGCCGCTGCTCGACGTGGTGCTGGAGCAGCCGATCGGCGAGAAATTCATCACGCTCGCGCTGTCCAATACGGACGCCCGCGTGCGCGCCGGCAAGCCGGTTTCGCCGGGCTTCCTGTTCGCCACACTGCTGTGGCACGACGTCCAGACGCGCTCGCAGCAATTTGAAGCGAACGGCGAATATCCGGTGCCGGCCCTGCATCACGCGATGGACGACGTCCTCGACATGCAAACCGAGAAACTCGCGATCCACAAGCGCTTTTCGTCGGATATGCGCGAGATCTGGGGCCTGCAGCTGCGCCTCGAGAAACGCTCGGGTAGAAGTGCGCTCAAGCTGCTGGAACACCAAAGATTTAGAGCGGGGTATGATTTCCTCCTGTTGCGCTGCGAATCGGGCGAACTCGACGAGTCGGTCGGTGCGTGGTGGACGGAGTTCATCGAAGGAGACGTCGCTGCGCGTGAGACCTTGCTCACGCAAGGCGGGAAGGACCGAAGCCCCAGAAAACGACGGCGGCGCAGCAGTGGCGCCAGGACCCGCAAACCGGGCGACGGAATGGAGGGCGGCACGCCAGAACGCACAGCCAACGACGCGGGCCATGACGGCTCGCACGAAGACTGACACGGCGTTGGCGGTTGCCGTCGAACGATAGTTGCAGGAAGTTATGCCATGACGGTTGCTTATCTCGGCCTCGGCGCGAATCTCGGGGACGCGCGCCAGACCCTGAAAGACGCGGTGGTGTGCCTGGCCCAACAGCACACCATCACCGTGCTCGCCAAGTCGAGCCTGTATCGCACCGCCCCGATCGACGCGGGTGGTGACGATTATTTCAACTGTGTCGTGAAGGTCGATACGACACTCCCCGTGCGGCATCTGCTCGCGCTGTGCCACAAGATCGAGCATCAGTTCGGCCGTGAACGGCCGTTTCGCAACGCCCCGCGCACGCTCGATCTGGACATCCTGCTGTTCGGCGATCAATCGATCGACGAAGCCGATCTGATCGTGCCGCATCCGCGTTTGATCGAACGCGCCTTTGCACTCGTGCCGCTCGTCGAGATCGACGCGGCGCTGATCATCCCGCAATACGGCCGTGCCGAGACCTTGCTTGACGGCGTGAGCGATCAACGTATCGAGAAGGTCAAGGGCTCCTGCCAGTGTCCAATGCTCAATGCATTGCCTGGCGGCGCCCCTGCAGGCGACAAGGGCCATTGCGAATGAATTCACCACCGCTCACCGTCACCGCACCGCAACTGCGCCCGCCCTTCGGCTATCTTGCGATTGAAGGTCCAATCGGCGTCGGCAAGACATCGCTCGCGCGGCGGCTCGCTCAGCGTTGGTCGATGCAGGAACTGTTCGAGCGGCCACAGGACAATCCCTTTCTCGAGCGCTTTTATCGCGACACCGCGCGTTACGCGCTGCCCGCGCAATTGCACTTCGCCTTGCAGCGCGCGCAGCAGGCCCAGGACGTGGCGGCCGCGCACGTGGCGGGCACACCGCTGATCGCCGATTTCATGACGCAGAAGAACGACATCTTCGCGCGTCTGACCCTGCAGGAAGACGAGTGGCATCTGTATCGCGCCCTCGCCGCGCGAATCGACGTGAGCGCGCCGGCGCCAGATTTCGTGGTCTACCTGCAAGCCAGTCCCGAAGTGCTGTTCGCACGCATCCAGAAACGCGCCGTGCCAATGGAACTGCAGATTTCCGATGCATATCTGCACGCGCTCTGCGACGCCTACAACGAATTTTTCTATCATTACGACCGCACGCCCGTGCTGACGGTCAATGCCGAACATCTGAATCCGCTCGACTCGGACGCGGACCTTGCGCTACTCGCCGAACGCATCGAAACCATGCGTGGCCGCAAGGAATTCTTTGTTAAAGGCACGTCGCTTTAAGCGGCGCGCCTCCTCTTTTTCCAACGGATTTTCCCCATGACCTATTTGCAGGAAGCGAGCCGGAACGCCATCACCGTGCCGAAACTGCAGGCAATGCGCGACGCCGGCGAAAGGATCGCCATGCTGACCTGTTACGACGCGAGCTTTGCCGCGCTGCTGGATCGCGCGGGTGTCGACGTGCTGTTGATCGGTGACTCGCTCGGCAACGTGCTGCAAGGCCAGACTACGACGCTGCCGGTAACGCTTACCGAGATCGCGTATCACACGGCAAGCGTCGCGCGGGCGCGGCCCTCGGCGCTGGTGGTCGCCGACCTGCCGTTCGGCACCTACGGCACGCCGGAGGACGCCTTCAGGAGCTCGGTGGAACTCATGCGCACCGGCGCGCAGATGGTGAAGCTCGAGGGCGGTGAGTGGCTCGCGGATACGGTGCGTTTTCTGGTCGAACGGTCGATTCCGGTGTGTGCGCACGTCGGTCTCACACCGCAATCGGTGCATGCGTTTGGCGGCTTCAAGGTGCAGGGCAAGACCGAGGCCGGCGCGAGCCAGTTGTTGCGTGACTCGCTCGCCGTGCAGAATGCGGGCGCCCAACTGATCGTCATGGAAGCGATCCCAACGCTGCTCGCAAGTGAAGTCACGAAGCAATTGCGGATTCCGACAATCGGCATCGGCGCGGGCGTTGAGTGCTCGGGTCAGGTGCTCGTGCTGCATGACATGCTGGGGATTTTCCCCGGCAAGCGGCCGCGCTTTGTGAAGGATTTCCTGCAGGGGCAGCCGAACATCCAGGCCGCCGTGGAAGCGTATGTGCATGCGGTGAAGGACGGCTCGTTTCCGGGGCCGGAGCACACGTTTTAAGCACCCGGTCTGCTGGCGGATCACATCAAATGGGCCCATTCGCGTCTGTTTTGGGACCCGTCTGATATCACCTTGAAACCTGGTCGTCTATCTTCGTCTACCTTGTTAACGCGGCTCTGCCGCTTGCCGAAGAGAGATGACCATGAGCCCCTTTTGCCTGATCGACGTAGCGGGAATCCGCAAACACGCCACCGCACCGCATGACGGGCGGGAATCCACGTTGCACGCACGCCTGTTCGCCTGGGTGGCCCGCCTGCTGCGTGTTCGCCACAGTTGAGCAGCTGGCTGCGGCACGCAACGCCTAAAGCCCCTAACGCCCCTAACGCCCCTAAAGCCCGCAGCGCATTGGCCCTACCCTAGCCCAGCACGTGCGCCTGTATCGCCCCTCGCAGTGCGTTGCACACCAGAAGCGCTTCGGCATTTAGCACATCGACTCGATTCAGCACGCGTTCAGCCGCGTGACGATCGGGATCCTCAAGCAGCACACCCCGCATGATCCCGGGCAGTACGCCTGACGTTAATGGTGGCGTCCACCACCGCCCTTCCAGCTTCACAAACACATTCGACCGGCCGCCTTCGGTCAACTCGCCGCGTTCATTAAAAAACAGCGTGTCGAAAGCACCCTTCGCTTCCGCTTCGCGCCAGCCGCGATCGAATTCGGTGCGGCGTGTGGTTTTGTGCAGCAGCAGCGGATCATCGGCCTGCATCGCGGGGAACGCGTGGTCCGGCCCGAGCAGCACTCCGACGGTCTCGCCGGCCAGCGGCGCCAGCACTGCGGCTGCTATTTGCACCGCGCCGTTTTTGCTCAATGCGAGGCGCATACGGTGCGGGGTTTGCGTCGGCAAGGCCGCACATTTCTCCGCGATTTGCGCGCGAATTTCGTTTTCGCTGTCGAGTTTGAAACCCAGCGTCGCGGCGCTCGCCGAGAGTCGTGCGAGATGGCGCGACAAATAGCGCACGCCTGCTTCTTGCGTCGCATACATCGTCTCGAAGAGCTCGAAACCCGGCTCCGCGCCGGTCAGAAAGCTGGCCTTCAATTGGCACTCCGCATATTCGTCGGCGGCGACGCTGTCGAGCACGATGCCTGCGCCAACGCCCATCTTGCCTTGCAGCTCACCCGGCTGCGCGGCCGGGCTTAAAGTCAACGTACGGATCGCAACGGACAGGCAGAAGTCGCCGCAGCCGTCTTCGCTGGTGGCCGTCGAGGGTGCATCAAGCCAGCCGATTGCGCCCGTGTAGAGTCCACGCAGCGTGCTTTCGAGCGCGTCGATCAATTGCATTGTGCGGTGCTTGGGCGCACCGGTGATCGAGCCGCATGGAAAGAGCGCGCGCATGATCTCGGCGAAAGACGTGCCGGCGCGCAACGTCGAATGCACCGTCGACGTCATTTGCCAGACCGACGCATACGGCTCGACCGAAAACAGCGCCGGCACGTGAACCGAGCCCGTCTGCGCCACGCGCGACAGATCGTTGCGCAACAGGTCGACGATCATCACGTTCTCGGCGCGATTCTTCGGGTCGTTTGCGAGGAATTCGGCCGCATGACGATCGGCCACGGGATCGGCTGATCGCGGCGCCGTGCCTTTCATCGGCCGGGCGCGCAACATGGGGCCCTCCTTCTCGACGAACAACTCCGGCGAGCACGACAGGACCCACGCGTCTCCCGGCAACGCGATCAACGCACCGTACGGCACCGGCTGACGGACCCGCAGGCGCCGATAAAGCGCGGTCGGCGAGCCGAATACATCGAAACCAAGTCGATACGTGTAGTTGACCTGATAAGAATCGCCCGCGCGCAGAGCGGCATGGATCGCGTCGATCGCTTCGTTGAATTGCTTGGGATCGACGCTCGCGCGCACGTTCGCCGTGCCCGCCACCGACGCCTCGGTCGCGCCACCGTCGCGTCCCACGAGCCACGCATCGACGTCGTCGCGCGACAGTTTCTCGCAACGTTCAAACAATAAAAAACGCAGCGTGGCATCGCCACGCTGCGTTTCTTTCAATGCCCGGTGAGAATGGTCGCCGCCGAGAAGACGCCGGCCAAACTCGTAGTCAGCAAGCACGACGGCATGCAGACCACGCCGCGTATCCGCGGCCACGGTCTCGCACACGACTTCAAGCTGCGCGGCGTCCGCGCAAACCCGTTCATGCACAAAACCCATGTACAGACGACTCGAACGGCGCGCCGCCGTCGCGTCGCAATCGTCGAGCAACGCGAACACTGCGTCGCGCTCATCTGCCCTCATGCTTACCGCCAAATCAAACCGCGATTAATCGAAGAAGCTCTTCACCCGATCGAACCAGCTCTTGCTCTGCGGGCTGTGCCGCGCGCCGCCCTCTACAAGTGCCTTCTCGAATTGTTGAAGCAACTCGCGCTGCGGCTCGGTGAGCTTGACAGGCGTTTCGACTTGCACGTGCACGTACAGATCGCCGGCAATGCTCGAACGCAGCCCCTTGATACCCTTGCCACGCAGACGGAAGGTCTTGCCCGACTGCGTGCCTTCCGGCACCGTGAAGCTCGCGCGGCCCGCGAGGGTCGGCACTTCGATTTCGCCGCCGAGCGCCGCCGTGGTGAACGGAATCGGCATCTGGCAATGCAGGTCGTCGCCGTCGCGCTCGAACACCGAGTGTTGCTTGATGTGAATCTCGACGTACAGATCGCCCGACGGACCGCCGTTGATACCCGGCTCACCGTTGCCGGCCGAGCGGATACGCATGCCGTCGTCGATACCTGCCGGGATTTTCACTTCCAGCGTCTTGGTTTCCTTCACCTTGCCCGCGCCGTGGCAGTGGCCGCACGGATCGGGGATATAGGTGCCCGTGCCGTGGCACTTCGGGCAGGTCTGCTGGATGCTGAAGAAGCCCTGCGACATCCGCACCGAACCCGAGCCGCTACAGGTCGGGCAAGTTTCCGGCTTGGTGCCGGGCTTCGCGCCCGAACCGTGACAGATTTCGCACGACACCCAGCTCGGCACGCGAATCTGCGTGTCGTAGCCGTGCGCGGCCTGTTCCAGCGTGATTTCCATGCTGTAGCGCAGGTCGGCGCCGCGATACACCTGCGGGCCTGCACGGCCGCCGCCGCGTGCGGCACCGCCGGCCGCCTGGCCGAAGATGTCGCCGAAAATATCGCCGAACGCATCGGCAAAACCGCCGAAGCCTTGCGCACCGGCTCCGCCCATGTTCGGATCGACGCCCGCGTGGCCGTACTGATCGTACGCAGCACGCTTTTGCGAGTCCGACAGCATTTCATAGGCTTCCTTCACCTCTTTGAAATGCTCTTCCGCATCCTTGTTGCCCGGATTGCGGTCGGGGTGGTGCTTCATCGCAAGCTTGCGATAAGCCTTCTTGATTTCGTCGTCGCTCGCGTTCTTTGCGACGCCCAGAACCTCGTAGTAATCCCGTTTCGCCATATCGGTTCAACGCCACTCGCGCAATGCGACGCGGTGGCTCCTCTTGAATGCTGGAGTCTTGCGACTCGTCCGGCCGTTGTTCACACCGCTTTCAGGCGGTTCAAACAACGCCCTCCATAAAACAAATGTGCCCGGAGAGCCGCAAAGGCTCGCCAGGCGTGATAACCGCTCTTGCACGTTCCTGCTGCCCGAATGGACGCAGTCCCCAGTGCAGCCGGGCCGCACACAGAGTTGTGTGCGGCTTTACGGTCGAAATGCGACCTGGCTTTAGTCTTTCTTGACTTCCTTGAACTCGGCGTCAACCACGTCGTCTTGCGGCTGGCTCGCGCCGTTCGCCGATGCGCCCGCACCTGCCGCGCCCGCTGCCGCTGCCGCTGCTTCGGCACCTTGCGCTGCCTGCATGTCGGCGTACATCTTCTCGCCCATCTTCTGCGAGGCGGTCGCCACCACTTCGATCTTGGCTTCGATCGCGGCCTTGTCGCTCGAACCGCTCTTCAGCGTGTCTTCGAGGTCCTTCAGCGCGGTTTCGATCGTTTCCTTCTCGCCGGCGTCGAGCTTGTCGCCGTATTCGGTGAGCGCCTTCTTCGTGCTGTGGACCAGCGCGTCGCCCTGGTTGCGGGCATCAGCCAGCTCACGCAGCTTGTGATCTTCTTCCGCGTTCGCTTCGGCGTCCTTCACCATCTTTTCGATTTCGGCTTCGGACAGACCCGAGTTCGCCTTGATCGTGATGCGGTTTTCCTTGCCGGTCGCCTTGTCTTTCGCGCCGACGTGCAGAATGCCGTTCGCGTCGATGTCGAAGCTCACTTCGATCTGCGGCGTGCCGCGCGGTGCCGGCGGAATGCCTTCGAGGTTGAACTCGCCCAGCAGCTTGTTGCCCGCTGCCATTTCGCGTTCGCCCTGGAACACCTTGATCGTCACGGCGCCCTGATTGTCGTCAGCCGTCGAGTAGACCTGTGCGTGCTTGGTCGGGATCGTCGTGTTCTTGTTGATCATCTTCGTCATCACGCCGCCGAGCGTTTCGATGCCGAGCGACAGCGGGGTCACGTCGAGCAGCAGAACGTCCGTGCGGTCGCCCGACAGAACCTGGCCTTGAATCGCGGCGCCAACGGCGACGGCTTCGTCCGGGTTCACGTCACGGCGCGGATCCTTGCCGAAGAATTCCTTAACCTTGTCCTGCACCTTCGGCATACGGGTCATACCGCCGACCAGAATCACGTCGTCGATCTCGCCGACCTTCACGCCTGCGTCCTTGATCGCCGTGCGGCACGGTTCGATGGTGCGTTCGATCAGCTCTTCAACCAGCGCTTCCAGCTTGGCGCGCGTGATTTTCAGGTTCAAGTGCTTCGGACCCGACGCGTCGGCCGTGATGTACGGCAGGTTGATTTCGGTTTGCTGGCTCGACGACAGTTCGATCTTCGCCTTTTCAGCCGATTCCTTCAGGCGTTGCAGTGCGAGCACGTCTTTCGACAGGTCGACGCCTTGCTCCTTCTTGAACTCGCCGATGATGTAATCGATGATGCGCTGGTCGAAGTCTTCACCGCCGAGGAACGTGTCGCCGTTCGTGGACAGCACTTCGAACTGCATTTCACCGTCAACATCGGCGATTTCGATGATCGAAATGTCGAAGGTGCCGCCGCCCAGGTCGAACACGGCGATCTTGCGGTCACCCTTTTCAGCCTTGTCCAGACCGAATGCCAATGCCGCTGCGGTCGGTTCGTTGATGATCCGCTTCACTTCCAGACCGGCGATGCGGCCTGCGTCTTTGGTTGCCTGACGCTGGCTGTCGTTGAAGTACGCGGGAACCGTAATCACAGCTTCCGTGACCGGCTCGCCGAGGTAATCTTCAGCGGTCTTCTTCATCTTGCGCAGCGTTTCCGCAGAGATTTGCGGCGGTGCGAGCTTCTGGTCGCGCACTTCGATCCATGCGTCGCCGTTGTCGGCCTTCATGATCTTGTACGGCATCAGACCGATGTCTTTCTGCACTTCTTTTTCTTCGAAGCGGCGGCCGATCAGGCGCTTGACGGCGTACAGCGTGTTCCGCGGGTTCGTGACCGACTGACGCTTAGCCGGCGCGCCGACGAGAATTTCGCCGTCTTCCATGTAAGCGATGATCGACGGCGTGGTGCGCGCACCTTCCGAGTTCTCGATCACCTTGACCGAATTGCCTTCCATGATCGCCACGCACGAGTTGGTCGTACCGAGGTCGATGCCGATGATTTTGCCCATTTTTACTAATCTCCTGACTTTGATCGCTGCGGGAATCGCCGTTTTTGCCCATCTGGCGGTACGGCGATCCGCTCTCAATTCCTACCTGCACTCAACATAAGTGCGTCCGCATCGTTTTCAAGACCTCTTTTACGATGCGGTCTTTAATTTTTTTCAATCGGTCGAACTTTTGCCGCTTTTTTCACCACTTGCCGTGCTACCGACCACATTGGCCGCCCGGATCTCGTCTCGCGCGGCCGCGAACGCCGGCTCGAATTGCCCAAAGACGCGCCAGCCGGTTGCCTGGCCGAGGCGCTTGCCCTGTGAATCAAAAACCATTCGGCCAGCCAGGCGCCGAATTACCCGGCGCTGAACTCCTGCATGCCGAAGACGGCGAACGCAGTGGCGCCGACGGGAATATTGGCCATCACGGGGCCTGTCAGGCGGAACGGCTGAAATTCGGCTTGAGACGCGGCGTGCGACGCGAGCTTGTGCTGCGGCTCGCGATGCTTACTTCGGCGCCGCGACGGTCACGAGGGCCGGACGCAGCACGCGGTCGGCGATCACGAAGCCTTTTTGCAGCACGGCGACAACGGTGTTCGGCTCCTGGTCGGCCGGCACCATCGAAATAGCCTGGTGACGGTGCGGATCGAACTTCTCGCCGACCGGGTTCAGCGCAACGACGCGGCCCTTCTCCAGCGCGCCGGAGAGCTGGCGCAGCGTGAGTTCGACGCCTTCACGAACCTTTTGCAGGTCGTCGGACGAGTGGGCAACGGCCGCTTCGAGGCTGTCGACCACCGGCAGCAAATGCTCAGCGAAGCTTTCGATCGCGAATTTGTGGGCCTTGGCGACATCTTCCTGGGCGCGGCGGCGCACGTTCTCAGTCTCAGCCTTCGCCCGCAGGAAGCTCTCCTGCAGGTCGGCGATCTTCGCCTCCGCTTCGGCCAATGCAGTTTCAGCACCGCTTGCCGGTGCTTCAGGAGCAGCGTTTGCCGCCGCTTCCTGCTGGGGCGCCGCGGCCTCGGCGGCCTGGCGCGCGGTTTCGTCGGCGGGCGTGGGATTCTGGCTCGTCGGGTTCTCTTGCGTGTTTTCCATGTCGCTGAAAGTCGTAAAAAAAGTTAAAGCTAACGGTGGCGGCAACGCGTCTAAGCTAGCGCCATTTGTGCGTTGCAAAATTGCGACAGACAACCTGGCGCACAACCTGACGCGTCAGCGCGGATCGAAACGGGAGATGGGGCCGGAAAGACCCATTTCAAGCGCCTCTCGCGGAACTTTTCGCGCCGAGCGCGCGTGACAGAAATGCCCGGTTACAACCATTATTGCGTCGCAATCAGATTGAGATTGAGTGCGCTCCACAAGTGGCCTATCCTCCAATAAAGCATCGGAAAAGACGCGTTAACCCTAATCTAACGTAAACCTTACCGACATTTTTCAATTCCACCTGATTCGCCCGTTTTCATTCTGAATCTTCCCAAGGGGAGCACCGTGAAACTGACCTTTGCAATATCAGTGGTCGCATTGGTACTGATCGCGGGCACCACGACCATCTGCATGTCCGGGGCCGTCAACGATCACACCACCGAGTACGGCGGTGTGCATGCGACGATGGAACAATTGTTCAATCCCCACCTGAAAGTTTGTCGATAGTGCGCCGGTCGCGCTTGGTCGGCCTGCCGTGTAAAGCGGCGGCCGGCTCGCGGTACGTCTTGCGCCGCTCCTGTTCGACCTGCCGCTTCACCCTGCTCTCTTCGGTTTCCGCGTAAAGCGTCTGCGCCACGCTGGCTGGGCCACGCACGTCGCACACGCCCAGTACCGCCACCTGCCACACAATCCGCTCGATCTCGATCTCGACCAGGTCGCCGACGCGTACGTCTTTCGCCGGCTTGACGCTGGCGCCGCCGATCCGCACATGTCCTTTGTCGACGGCATCCGCCGCGAGCGAGCGGGTCTTGAAGAAGCGCGCCGCCCAAAGCCATTTGTCGATGCGCAGCTTCGCGCCCGGTTCGGTAGAAATCCTGTAATTCATGAGCCTGCTTACGCCCCAGTCGTGTACGGCACCGGCACCGCCTGCACGGGCCAGCCCTGCAGATTCTGAGCGACGATTTCGCCCAGCGCGGCGATCCACGGCTGCGAGGCGTTCACGCAGGGAATCCGATGAAACTCTTTGCCACCCGCATGCAGGAACTCGTCGCGGACTTCCATGCCAATTTCTTCAATCGTTTCAAGGCAATCGGCGGTAAAGCCCGGACAGAACACGTCGGCACGCCGCACGCCCGCCGAGCCCAATTCCTTCAGCGTGGGGGCGGTGTATGGCTGCAGCCATTCGGCCTTGCCGAACCGGGACTGAAACGTCATGCGGCATTCCACCTGCGTCAATCCCAGCGCCTGCATCAACAATGCGCCGGTCTGCTGACATTGCTCGTGGTACGGATCGCCGAGATCCATCGTGCGCTTGGGTACGCCGTGAAAACTCAGCACCAGCTTGTCCCCTGCCGCGAAATCCGGCCGGCCGTGCTGATGCCAGTAGTGATGCACCTGAGCGGCAAGCGCGGCGATATACGCCGGATGATCGGCGTACTGCCGCACTGTGCGGATTTCCGGCTGATTGCGCATGCGCCGGAGAGCCGAAAAGGCGTCGTCGAAGGCCGTGGCCGTGGTCGACGACGAGTATTGCGGATACATGGGCACCAGCAACACCCGCTCGGCGCCCGCCAGCTTGAGCTGGTTCAGCATGGCCGGAATGCCGGGCGTGCCATAGCGCATGGCATAGTCAACCAGCACCGTATAGTCGTTCAATTGCAGCAGATGGCGCAAACCTTCTACCTGCTTCGCCGTGAAGACTCGCAGCGGCGAGCCTTCCGGCATCCACACAGCCGCGTATTTCTTCGCCGACGCACGGCTGCGGAACGGCAAAATCAGCACCTGCAGCATCACCTGCCAGAGCAGCGCCGGAATTTCGACCACGCGGGGATCGGACAAGAACTGCGCAAGATAGCGACGGACCGCGCGCGGCGTCGGCGCGTCGGGCGTGCCGAGATTGATCAGCAGCACGGCGACACGGTGTGACGTGGCGTTCTGTGAAGGCCGCTCGAGGTCGAAGCGCATAGGCAACAGA
Organism: Paraburkholderia sp. BL23I1N1; assembly: GCF_003610295.1. NCBI lineage: Bacteria > Pseudomonadati > Pseudomonadota > Betaproteobacteria > Burkholderiales > Burkholderiaceae > Paraburkholderia > Paraburkholderia sp. BL23I1N1. Next base: position 1,073,008 of record NZ_RAPV01000002.1, on the reverse strand, counting down.
GATAACCGCTTGGGGCGGAGAGTCGGTTCAGGTGGAATTCATTATAGCGGCGCGGTCCGTTGCGAGGTCCGCCAGGGACCCCTGGCCATTCGGCCAATTGGCAAGCCGCGCGCGGTCGCGCATCATTTGCTGCATGGAGTGCCGCAGCCAGCGGTGAGCGGGAGCGACTGCCGGCTGCTACTGGATTGCTGGGTTACTGCTGACTCAGCGTGAGGGAAAGCAGCCGCGCGGTGATGTCGACAATCGGAATCACGCGGTTGTAGGCCATGCGGGTCGGCCCGATCACGCCGAGCGTGCCGACTATCTTGCCGTTCACCTCGTAAGGCGCGGTCACCACGCTCATTTCCTCGATCGGCACGAGATTCGACTCGCCGCCGATAAAAATCTGCACGCCCGCGGCGTGACTCGACACGTCGAGCAACTGAAGGAGACTGGTCTTTTGGTCGAACACATCGAACAGCTTGCGCAAGCGCGCCATGTCCGACGAAAGGTCGGCAACTTCGAGCAGGTTGCGCTCGCCGGAAATCAGCACGGTCTCGCCGGTATCGGATTCATCCGTGCTGGCCGTGACCGCAGCGTGCATCAGCGTGGTCATATCGCCGCGCAACTCGTCGATTTCTTCGCGCAAGCGGCGGCGCACGTCGTCGAACGAAAGGCCCGCGAAGTGCGCGTTGATGTAATTGGAGGCCTCCACCAGCTGCGAAGGCGAGAAGTCGCGCTGGGTCGCCATGATGCGGTTCTGCACGTCGCCCTCGGGCGTCACGATGATCAGCAGGATGCGCTTGTCCGACAGGCGCATGAATTCGATCTGCTTGAACACGTGGCTGCGGCGCGGCGTAAGCACCACACCGGCGAACTGCGACAGATTGGACAGCACGCTGGCCGCCGCGGCGACGACTTTCTGCGGTTCGCCCGCCTGCAGCGTTGTCTTGACGATACGCATCACCGCTTCTTCGTCCGCGGCGGATTCCACCGTCAGCATGGTATCCACGAACAGCCGGTAGCCACGCGGCGTCGGAATGCGGCCCGCTGACGTATGCGGACTGATCACGAGCCCCAGGTCCTCGAGGTCGGACATCACGTTGCGGATCGTCGCCGGGCTCAGTTCGAGGCCGGAATAACGAGACAACGTGCGCGAGCCGACCGGCTGACCTTCGGCGATGTAGCGCTCGATCAGCGTTTTGAGGAGGGTTTGTGCGCGGGGATCTAGCATGACGGAAAATTTTAGCTCAATGACACGACTACAGCGAGCGCTAACGGCGCCACCCCCTGACTATCGCGCCGCCGGACTAGATCCGGCGCGCATGTCATCAAGATTTCACCATTCTAACGATAATCGCCCAAGCCGCTGGCGCCCGCTTGAGCAGGCTCGCTACCGGGTCTGTCTGCGGTTCTTTTCAGGCCCTACCTATGGTGTAATGCCGGCATGCAAGTGACTAGCCAGTTCAAGACCGTCGCGCTCGTCGGGCGCAACAATACGCCGGGCATTGGCGAGCCGCTGACCGAGCTCGCCTCGTGCATCGCGAGGCGCGGCTTCGAGGTCGTGTTCGAAGCCGACACCGCCGCCGAAATCGGCGTCACCGACTATCCGGCGCTGCGTCCCGCCGAGATCGGCGCGCGTGCCGACGTTGCGGTGGTGCTGGGCGGCGACGGCACGATGCTGGGCATTGGCCGCCAGCTTGCGCCCTACCGCACGCCGCTGATCGGCATCAACCACGGGCGGCTCGGCTTCATTACCGACATTCCGATCTCCGACATGCGCGAGATCGTGCCGCAAATGCTCTCCGGCAACTTCGAGCGCGAAGAGCGCATGCTGCTTGAAGCGCGCATCATGCGCGACGGCAACCCGATCTATCACGCGCTTGCCTTCAACGACGTAGTGGTCAACCGCAGCGGTTTCTCGGGCATGGCGGAACTGCATGTCTCGGTGGACGGGCGATTCATGTACAACCAGCGCTCGGACGGCCTGATCGTCGCCACGCCTACGGGTTCAACCGCCTACGCGCTGTCTTCGCAGGGGCCCATCCTGCACCCGCAATTGCAAGGCATCGTGCTGGTGCCGATCGCGCCGCATGCGCTGTCGAACCGGCCAATCGTGCTGCCGGACGACTCGAAGGTAAGCATCCAGATCGTTTCGGGCCGCGAAGTGAACGTCAATTTCGACATGCAGTCGTTCACCTCGCTGGAATTGGGCGACACGATCGAAGTGCGCCGCTCGCGTCATACGGTGCCGATGCTGCACCCGGTCGGCTACAGCCACTACGCCACGCTGCGCAAAAAGCTGCACTGGAACGAATACCCGTCGCACGAAGAAGATACCAAGCCCTGAGCGGCCCGGACGGGCCGCCGGAACGCCGGAACGCCAGACGGCCGGAAGATCGGAACACGAACGCCGCCGCTGCCGAACCCTGAAATTCAAGCTCACCAGACGACCTCCATGCTTCGCCACCTCTCGATACGCGACTTCGTCATCGTCGCCGCGCTCGATCTCGAATTCGACAGCGGCTTTACCGTTTTCTCCGGCGAAACAGGCGCCGGCAAGTCGATCCTGATCGACGCGCTAGCGCTAGCGCTCGGCGCCCGTGCCGATGCGAACGTGGTGCGCACCGGCGAGAGCCGCGCCGACGTCACTGCGGAGTTCGACACGCATGCGCAGGTCGATCAATGGCTCGACGAGCAGGCGCTCGGCGTGACCGCCGACGAAGGCCATCATGGCGGCACGGTGATGCTGCGTCGCGTGGTAGATGCGAACGGCCGCTCGCGGGCGTTCATCAACGGCACGGTGGCGACGCTCGCGCAGTTGCGCGAAGTCGGCGAGATGCTGGTGGATATTCACGGGCAACACGCGCACCAGTTGCTGATGCGCCCGGACGCGCAACGCGAACTGTTCGACACCCATGCCGGCCTCACGGAAACCGCGGCAGCCGTCACTCGTGCATGGCGGTCATGGCGGGAAAAGGTTCAGGCCGTCGAGCATGCGCAAACACGCGACCGCGAACTGCAGCTGGAGCGCGAGCGCCTCGCCTGGCAGCTCACCGAACTGGACAAACTTTCGCCGCAACCGGGCGAATGGGAAGAGGTCAACACCGAGCATCGGCGCCTGTCGCATTCAGCCAATCTGATCGACGGCGTTCAAGGGGCGCTCGGCGCGCTGTCCGAATCGGACGAGGCGATGATCACGCATCTCGCCTCGATCGTCTCGAAGGTGCGCGACCTCGCTGAGATCGACCCGGCGCTGAACGATGTGCTGGCGGCGCTTGAACCGGCCGAGATCCAGTTGCAGGAAGCGGCCTATTCGCTCAGCCACTACGCGCAGAAGCTCGAACTGGATCCCGACCGGCTCGCCCAGGTCGAAAAGCGTCTCGACGCGCTGCACTCGGCCGCACGCAAATTCCGCTTGAAGCCGGAAACGCTGCCGGAGGAACACGAGGCGCGCCGCGCGCAACTCGCCGCGCTCGACGCCGCAGCGGATCTCGACAGCCTGCACGCAGCGGTTGCCAAAGCAAAAGAAACTTTCCTCACCGAAGCAAAAAAACTGTCGAAGGCGCGCGCCAAGGCCGGCAAATCTCTAGGCGCCGCCGTGACCACCGGCATGCAGGAACTGTCAATGAAAGGCGGCAGCTTCGAAGTGGCGTTGGTGCAACTGCCGGAAGGCGGCGCACATGGGCTGGAGCAGATCGAATTCCGCGTCGCCGGTCATGCCGGCGTGCCGTTGCGGCCACTCGCGAAAGTTGCCTCAGGTGGAGAACTGGCGCGGATCAGTCTCGCCCTGGCGGTCATTGCGAGTGCCGCGAGTCCGACACCAACCCTGATCTTCGACGAAGTGGATACGGGGATCGGCGGCGGTGTCGCTGAAGTGGTTGGACGGTTGCTGCATCAACTGGGGCAGGCGCGTCAGGTGCTGTGCGTCACGCACTTGCCGCAGGTTGCCGCGCGTGGCGACCATCATTTCCAGGTGGCGAAAGCGGGTAACGGCAAGGGCGGCACGGTGAGCAGCGTGACCTCGCTCGACCGCGCGAGCCGCGTCGAAGAAGTCGCGCGAATGCTCGGCGGGCTGGAGATCACCGCGACCACCCGCAAGCACGCGAAGGAAATGCTGGCGGCTTAGATCAGCCAAACACCCGCGTCCAAAGCCCCAATACCGCCTCTCGCTGAGTCACCACCAGCTCCGGATCGACGCGCGCCTTCTCCATCCCGTCCAGCCGCAGCTTGTGCTGCAACTTCCGGTAAATCCGGTAAGCGGCGCCGAGCGTCTCCGCTTCCGCCTCGCTCATCAGGCCGAAGCGCGACACCTCACGCAGCAACGCAATGTTGCCGGTATTGCGGATCAGTTCAGGATCGCTCGCCGCATGCAGCAGCACCCAGTACTGCACGGTGAATTCGATATCGACCATGCCTCCGCGATCATGCTTCAGGTCGAACAGCGCCGTATGGTTCGGATGCCCCGCCTCGACGCGTTCGCGCATCTCGACGATTTCCTTCGCGAGCGGCCCGGCTTCACGCGGCGTGGTCAGCACCTGTTCGCGAATCTGCTCGAATTTCGCGCCGATTTCGGCGTCGCCCGCGCAGTAACGCGCGCGGCTCAACGCCTGATGCTCCCACACCCAGGCGGTATTGGCGGCATCGCCTTCGCGCAGTTGATAACGGCGGAACGCGTCCAGATCGGTCACGAGCAGGCCCGACTCGCCGTTCGGCCGCAGCCGCAAGTCGACGTCGAACAAGGTGCCCGCGCCGGTCGCCGTCGTGAGCCAGGTGATGAGACGGCGCGTGTAGGTGGCATAAACGTCGGCGGCGGCATCGTCCGGATCGTCGTAGAGGAAGATGACGTCGAGATCGGACGCGTAGCCGAGCTCCTTGCCGCCCAGCTTGCCGTACGCGATCACCGCAAACTTCGGCACCTCGCGGTGGCGTTTGGCCAATTGATTCCAGACGGCTTCGAGCGTGACGTCGAGCACAGCGTCGGCAAGTTCGGACAGACGGTCGCTCACATGCTCGACACTCAGCCTGCCGGCCAGATCGATCAACAGAATGCGGAACACCTCGGCCTGGTGCGCGTGACGCAGCAGATCCATTTGCTGCTCGACGCCGTCCGCTGCGGCCAGCCGCAAGCGCAGCGTGCGCTTGAACTCAGGCCAATCGAACGGACTGTCCATCGCCTCGTCGTCGAGGAGTTCGTCAAGCAATTGCGGGTGGCGGATCAGATAGCCGGCGGCCCAGCGCGAACCGCCCAGCACCGACAGCACCCGATGCAGCGCCTGCGGATATTCCGTCAGCAGTGCAAGGTACGCGCCACGCCGGCTCACGGCTTCGAGCAGGTCGAAGAAGCGCGCCACCGTATCGCCGCGCCGTTCAGGCGGCTCCAGCGTACGCGCGGCTTCCAGCGCACGCTGCGCGACGATGTCGAAGCGCTGCCGGCTACGCTCGGCAAGCCCTGCGTAACGCGACGACTGCCAGACCGCGCGCAGGCGCGTCAGCAACTCGCCCGGCCCGGACACACCCAGTTCGACCAGGCGCGCCTGAAGCGCGTCGTCAGCGCTGTCGTCGGCGAGCGCGCTGCTCCAGACCCACGCCGCCGCGCCGTCTTCCGGTGCGCCGCAACCGTCGCGGCCGCTCACCTTGTCGGCAAAAATCTGGTCGAACTGCTGCTCGACCAACTCGCGATGCGCGTCGAGCTTGAGTATCAACGCGGCATAGTCGTCGCAACCCATGGCGTGCGCGAGTGCCGCACGTTCCTCAGGATCGACCGGCATCGCGTGGGTTTGCGCGTCGTTGCGGTATTGCAGGCGGTGCTCGAGTTCGCGCAGGAAGCGGTACGCCTGTGAAAGCTTCACGCAGACCGAGGTATCGATCAGCCCATGCGTGGCCGCGTGGCGCAACACGGCGAGCGTCGGACGCACCCGGAAGCCGGCATCCTGGCCGCCCCGGATCAGCTGAAAGACCTGAGCGCTGAATTCGATTTCGCGGATGCCGCCGCGACCCAGCTTGATGTCGTCGGCCTTGTCGGGCCGCATCGAGGCGCGCCGCTGCGCTTCCTGGCGAATCTGCAAATGCAGCGCGCGAATCGCGCTGATCACGCCGAAGTCGAGATAACGCCGATAGACGAACGGCGTGACGATCGCGTCGAGCTGCTTCTGCAGCCGCACTGCCGCCTCGCTCGCGCATTCGGACACGAGCCGGCCCTTGATCCATGCATAGCGCTCCCACTCGCGGCCCTGCACGTAGAAATACTCTTCGAGCATGCCGAGGCTGCACACGAGCGGCCCCGAATCGCCGTTCGGCCGCAAGCGCATATCGACCCGGAACACGTAACCGTCGGCGGTCACCTCGGCCAACGCGCCGATCAGGCGTTTGCCCAGACGCGTGAAAAAGTCCTGAGTGGCGATCGGCGAACGCTGACCGCCCGCAGTCTCACCGTCTTCTTCATACACGAAGATGAGGTCGATATCCGACGAAACATTCAATTCGCGTCCGCCCAGCTTGCCCATCCCGACCACGCCAAGCGCGAGGCGCTCGCCCTGTGGTCCGCGCGGCTCGCCGTAAAGCGTTTCGAGCTCGGCGGACACCACGGCCAAGGCCCGCTGGATCGTCGTCTCCGCCAGATCGGTCATCGCGCCGGTGACTTCGGCGACATCCGCCTCGCCCGCCAGGTCGCGCTCCATCACGGCGCAAAAAACCTCTGTGCGCAATTGGCGCAAGGCGCGTTTGAGCGCATCCTCGCTCAACGGGCCGCCGCCCGCGCCTGCTGCCTCGGCGCATAACACGTCAAAGCGCGCGTCGATCCGTTCGCGGCTAAGGGGTGCGGACGCGAGCGCCGCCACGTGCGCCACGATTTGCGGACGGGCCGCCGCGGCGCGCGCCGCGTAATGCGAATAGCTGGAACTCAGGAGTGTGGCGTCAGTCATCAAGGGTCTGGCTCGCTCGTTGCCTGATCGGCGTTGTTCGGTTCGCTGCAACACACGGGTCCGGCGGCCTCGCGCAGCTCGCGAGACGGCATGCACAAAGGGTTTGCCGGAAGTTCGCCGACGCTTTCCCGTGTGTTACATTTCGTCGTTAATTCGCAAAACTACCATACGCCCACCCGCCGCAGCATGTCCGAGCGAAACGAATCCGCCGACCCGCACGAAACCAGGCAGGTCCGGCCCGCGAGCGGAAGCGCCCACGTGGTGCTGCATCGGACGTCCCATGTGCTGCTGGCGTTCGCACTCGCCTTTTACTTCATCGCGGCGGCGCTCTTTCTTGGCTTGCGTTACGTGGTGCTGCCGCGCGTCGACTCGTTCCGCCCGCGCATCGAAGCCACGGTCTCCGAGAAGCTGCACACGCAGTTCACCATCGGCAAGCTGGCGCCGCATTGGAGCGGTTTTCAACCGGGCCTCGACGTCACCGATATCGTCATCCGCGACCATGAAGGCAAAGCGGCACTGACTATTCCGCACGCCACCGCCTCGCTTTCGTGGAAGTCGCTCTGGCAATTCCATCCCGCGCTTTCCAGCCTGATCGTCGATCAGCCCGACGTGCTGGTGTCGCGCAGCAGCGACGGCGTGATTTCGGTGGCGGGCGTGCCGGTGCCCACCCGGCACAGCGGCAACGACACGCTGTCCACCTGGCTCTTGCGCCAACAGGCGATCGTCGTGCGTGGCGGGGTGCTGCGCTGGCGCGATGCCCAGCATGACGCGCCGGAACTCGCCCTGCGCGACATCCGGATCGCGATTCTCAACGACGGCTACGATCACCGGCTCGCGTTGCAAGCGCCCGCCGACGGCCAGGTCCTGCACGGGCCGATCGACTTCCGCACGCATTTCAAACACGCCCGGCTCTCCGCGATCGGCAAGCCGGTCAACTGGGCCGGCCAGGTCTATATGTCGACCGGTCCGGTCGATCTGCCGACCCTCGCGCGTTACATCAATTTCCCGATCGAGACGTTCGCCGGCCGCATCGACAATGCGATCTGGGCTGACTTCGCCGATGGCCACATGACGTCGGCAAGCGGCAAGCTGGCCGGCACGGACGTCTCGATGCGGGTGCGCCCGACCCAGCCCAAGCTGGTGGTGCCGATCGCCAGTTTCTCATGGCGTGTCGAGGTCAACCAGGGCGACTACACGCTGCAACTGAAGAACTTGCACGCCGAACTCGGCCAGCCGCCGCTCGACGACGGTACGCCGCTCACCCGCACCCTCGCGCTAACCACGCTGAACGGCCACTATCGGACCGCCTCGCTGCAGCATGGGCAACTCGTCAGCGTCAATGGCGACCGCGTCGACCTGGGCATCCTCGCCGAATTCGCCCGCGCGCTGCCGTTCCCGCGCCCCTTGCTGAACAATCTGGTGCGCTTCAATCCGCGTGGCATGGTGGCGAACTACGTGATCGAAATCGAACGCGGCAAACCCGAATCCGGCGAAGCGGGCAGTGACCACCGGCCGAGCGGCGCCGAGCCGATCGAGCGCTATCGCTTCAAGGGCGACCTGCGGGGCATCAGCATCGCCGCGCAGGAACCGCCGCCGGGGCTCACCCCGCTGAATCACCCGCGCGCCGGCATTCCCGGCATCGAAAACCTGTGGGGCACGGTCGACGCCGACGAAAACCACGGCACCGCCACGCTCGACACTTCCAACGTCGCGATTACGCTGCCGGGCGTGTTCGACGACCCGCGCCTGAAGCTCGACCGCATGCACGGCCGGGCCGACTGGACCATCTCGCCGAAAGCGCCGGGCGAAAATCACCGTGCGTTCGCCGTCAAACTGGCCGACTTCGGCATCTCGAACGCGGACGCCGACGCCACCGCCACCGCCGATTACAGCAACCCGGGCCATGGGCGCGGCTCGCTCGATCTGAAGGCCGACTTCCACCGGGCGCAAGTCGCGCGCATCGTCCGCTATCTGCCGACCAGCATCAGCGAAAAGCTGCGCATCTATCTCGGCCATGGGCTGCAAGCCGGCGTATCGCACGGCGCGACGATCGAAATCCACGGCGATCTGACCAAATTCCCCTACTCCCGCGCCCCGGAAGCCGGGATCTTCCATATCGTCGCGCCGTTCAAGGGCGGCAAGTTCGACCCTTCGCCGTACCCGCCGCGCAAGATGAAGAACGGCACGCCGAACGTGTGGCCGCCGCTGGATGGCATCGACGGCGTGTTCGAGCTCAAGCAGAACGTGCTGCGCTTCGATGTCGACCGCGCCCGTTACAAGCAGGTCGCCTTGAACAAGGTGAACGGCAGGATCGACGACCTCGGCACCAAGGCGTCCGACCTCGTCATCACGGGTAACGGTCGCGGGCCGCTTGCGGACATGCTCGACTACGTCAACGAAAGCTCGCTCGGCATCATGTCCAAACATGCGACCGAGAAAGTGCACGCCGAAGGCCCCGCCGCGCTGGCGCTCAAACTGACCGTGCCGCGCACGCCGAAGCCGCATATCGGCGTGGAAGGCGCGGTGGGCTTCCAGAACAATCGTTTGACTGTCGATAACGTGCCGCCGTTGTCGCAACTGAACGGCAAGGTGCGCTTTACCGAACATACGGCGCAGCTCGACCGGCTCTCGGGCCAGTTCCTCGGCGGCGACGTGCATGCGAATGGTGGCCTGAAGCAGGACGGCACGTATGCACTCGCCCTCGGCGGCCACATCGCCGCCGATGCCGCGCGCGGCCTGAATCTGCATGGCCCGGCCGCCCAGGTGCTGACACGCATGAGCGGCACCGCGCCCTACGCGCTCAATGTGCGCGGCGCCAAGGGGCGGTTGCCGGAGGTCACGGCGAACTCCGATCTGAGCGGCCTTGCGCTCGATTTCCCCGCGCCGTTCGACAAACCGGTCGGCACGCCGATGCCGCTGCACTTCGCGGTCCGCCCTTCCACCGACGCGAGCGAAGCCGGTCTGGAACGCACCGATCTCACCTTTGGCCCGATCGCCGCCACCTACCTGCTGCGTTACCAGCCCAAAACACCGCCGACGGTCGTGAGCGGCGCGATCGGCGTCAACAAGCCCGCCGATTTGCCGTCCGATGGCGTGATCGCCGCCGTCGACCTCGAAACGTTCGACGCCGACGCCTGGCGCGCGCTCATCACGCAGATGCGCAACAAGGAAGCGCCAACGCCCGCGCCCAGCGCCACGGCAGCGCCGGCTGCGCCGAACCCGACCCTCGCGCAATTCCTGCCGAACCGCTTCGCGCTGCACATCGGGACCCTGACGCTGCTCAAGCGGCATTGGGACAGCGTGATCGTCGGCGCGTCGCATGCGGACAGCAAATGGCAAGCCAATATCGCGTCGAACCAGGTGTCGGGCCACGTTTCCTGGCTGCCGGGCGCCAATAAGGAATCGCCGGGCACGCTGCAGGCACGCTTTGCCCGCGTGGTGATTCCCTCGGCCACGGACAAGGATCTGCTTGGCCAGGCCATGTCCGCGCCGGCTCAGAACATGCCGTCGATCGATCTGGTGGTCAACGAGTTGATCGTGCGGGATCGCAACATTGGCCGGCTCGAGGTCGACGCGCACAACTTCGAAGAAGACGGCGTGCCGGTCTGGCAACTCGACAAACTCGACATCACCAACCCCGCTGCCACGCTGACCGCGACCGCGAACTGGCGCACGTCGACGGGCCTTGGCAATACGGCCGACGAAGCGACGCCGCGCCGTACCGTGTTCGATTTCAAACTCGACATCAAGGACGCCGGCGGGCTGCTGGAGCGCTTCGGCCAGCCGCACACGATCAAGGCCGGCAGCGGCACGCTGTCGGGCAAGGTCGTGTGGCGCGGCGGCCCCACCGCCATCGACTACCCGACGCTCAACGGCAATCTGGCCGTCGATCTGCGCCATGGGCAGATTCTCAAGGTCGACCCGGGCGTCGCGAAACTGCTGGGCGTGCTCAGCCTGCAAAGCCTCGCGCGCTTCGCCACGCTCAATTTCCGCGACGTGATCGGCGAAGGGCTGCCTTTCGAGCACGTCACCGGCACGGGCGAGATCCACAACGGCATTGGCCGCACCGAGAACTTCGAGATGGTGACGGCGCCGGCCCGCGCTGAAATGAAGGGCTCGGTGGATCTGGCGCAGGAAACCCAGGATCTGCACGTGCAGATCGTGCCGACCATCAGCGCCGGCGCCGCCGTGATCGCCGCGACCGTGATCAATCCGTTCCTCGGGCTTGGCGCGCTGGTGGCCGACCTGGCCTTCAGCAAATCGGTCTCCACGGCGTTTGCGCGCGAGTACGCGATCACCGGTTCGTGGTCGAAACCGCACATCGAGCGGGTGAAGGGCGATCGCGGTAAGATGGACGCTCCGGCTTCGACCGTGGAAGCGAATTGAGCCCAATCCGATCTGTTGTTTGATCAGAAGAGCGCCGCACCATGGACCCCAGCCAGCCTTGAACGACGTATGCGGCGCCAGCGGTTCGCGCCGCCGCCTTGCCGGGAGTTTTTCGAAACGCTCATGAGCGAAACACACGTCTCTCCATCCTCCTCCACCGCGTCGCCCATTGCGGCGTCCAGCGGATCTTCCGAAAGCGCCTTCCGCGTTGCGGCGCTGCAAATGGTGAGCACGCCGGATCGCGAGCGCAATCTGGCCGAAGCGGAACGCCTGATCGCCGAAGCCGCCGCCGACGGCGCGCAACTCGTCTTGCTGCCCGAGTACTTCTGCTTCATGGGCTTCAAGGACACCGACAAGCTCGCCGTGCGCGAGCCCTACCAGGACGGCCCGATCCAGCGCTTTCTCGCCGATGCCGCGCGCCGCCACAAGGTGTGGGTGATCGGCGGCACCTTGCCCTTGATGTCGCAGGAACCGGCGCGCGTGCTGAACACCACGCTGGTGTTCGACCCGCAGGGCCGCGAGGCCGCGCGCTACGACAAGATCCATCTGTTCAACTTCGAAAAGGCCGAGGAATCGTTCGACGAGGCCCGCACCATCTGCCCCGGCGGAGAAGTCCGCACCTTCGAGGCGCCGTTCGGCCGGGTCGGCCTGTCGGTCTGCTACGATCTGCGCTTTCCGGAGCTGTACCGGCGCATGGGCGACTGCGCGCTGATCGTGGTGCCCTCGGCGTTCACTTACACCACCGGCCGCGCGCATTGGGAGATGCTGCTACGCGCCCGGGCGGTCGAAAACCAGTGTTACGTGCTGGCAGCCGCGCAAGGCGGCAAACATGAAAATGGCCGCCGGACATGGGGCCACAGCATGCTGATCGACCCGTGGGGCGACATCGTCGCGGTGCGCGACGAAGGCCCCGGCGTGGTGGCCGGCAACCTCGAGCGTGCGCGCATCGACGAAGTCCGGCAGAGCCTGCCGGCCTGGCGTCACCGCGTGCTGAGCTGCTGATGTATTAGCTGACATTGAAAGTGCGGCGCGCGTCACTCATATAGTGGTGATGCAAGCGCTAACCGAATCCTTCGTATCGAGCAGAACATACTTCGCATGAACATCATCGAACCCGGTATCCGTAATCTCGCCACCGCCAAGGACATCCTCCTGACGCCCTACGGTCTCGACGAATCCCTGCTCACCCGCACGCTCGCCGAAATCTTCACGCACAAGATCGACTACGCCGACCTGTACTTCCAGTACACGCGCAGCGAAGCGTGGAGTCTCGAGGAAGGCATCGTGAAGTCGGGCAGCTTCAGTATCGACCAGGGTGTCGGCGTGCGCGCCGTGTCAGGCGACCGCACGGCCTTCGCCTATTCGGACGACCTGTCGCCCGAAGCGATCCGTCAGGCGGCGCTCGCCACCCGTTCGATTGCCAAGGCGGGCGGCGGCAAGCAGAAGATCAAGGTGGCCACGTCGCTGACCGGCATTGCCGGGCGCGATCTGTACCTGCCTGCCGATCCGCTGCACTCGCTCGACGCGACCGCCAAGGTCAAGCTGCTCGAGCGCATCGAACAGATCGCGCGCGGCCGCGATCCGCGCATCCAGCAAGTCATGGCGGGCCTCGCCGGTGAATACGACGTGGTGCTGGTCGCGCGCAGCGACGGCGGCTTTGCGGCCGATATCCGGCCGCTCGTGCGCGTGTCGGTCACGGTGATCGCCGAGCAGAATGGCCGCCGCGAAATCGGCAGCGGCGGCGGCGGTGGCCGCTTCGACTATGGCTATTTCACTGACGAAGTACTGTCGAGCTATGTCGACGACGCTGTGCATGCGGCGCTGGTGAACCTCGACGCCCGTCCGGCTCCGGCCGGCGCGATGTCTGTGGTACTTGGACCGGGCTGGCCCGGCGTGCTGCTGCACGAAGCGATCGGCCACGGCCTCGAAGGCGACTTCAACCGCAAGGGATCGTCGGCGTTCGCGGGTCAAATCGGCGAGCGGGTTGCGGCGAAGGGCGTGACGGTGGTCGACGACGGCACGCTGCCGAATCGCCGCGGCTCGTTGAATATCGACGACGAAGGCAATCCGACCCAGTGCACGACGCTGATCGAAGACGGTATTCTGAAGGGTTACATCCAGGACACGCTGAACGCGCGCCTGATGAAAATGCCGGTCACGGGTAACGCGCGCCGCGAATCGTACGCCGCCCTGCCGATGCCGCGTATGACCAACACGTACATGCTCAACGGCGACAAAGACCCGCAAGAAATCATCGCGTCCGTGAAGAGCGGCTTGTACGCGGTGAACTTCGGTGGCGGCCAGGTCGACATCACGAACGGCAAGTTCGTGTTCTCGGCCTCCGAGGCGTACATGATCGAAAACGGCAAGATCACCTACCCGGTCAAGGGCGCGACGCTGGTCGGCAGCGGCCCGGAATCGCTCAAGTACGTCAGCATGATCGGCAACGACATGAAGCTCGATTCGGGCGTTGGCGTATGTGGCAAGGAAGGCCAGAGCGTGCCGGTGGGCGTCGGTCAGCCGACGCTGCGCATCGACCGGATGACGGTGGGCGGCACGGCCTGATTGAGATGTAGACGCATACTTCGTGCATACAATGCTCTAAGTATGCGGATTTACCGCATTTTTAACCCCTACAGCTTGTCAGCCGAGCTTGCACGGGTTATAAAGTCACTCACCCTTTTTGACCAGCGACCTATTTCGCCATGTCCGCCAAGTTTTACTTTTACTTTTTTTGGCATCTCAGACCGCTGGCGGATCGAGAGGGGTGTTAGTGCACGCAAGACACCCAGAATTCACGAAAACCGCCAGCTAGCCTGGCGGTTTTTTTTTCGCCTCACGCCTTTGAACCTTTTGCCGTTGAAATCTTTTTGATTGTTGTCCGCCCTGGCATCGCTGCCTGATTGCTGTCCGATCGCAGCCTTCGTTGCCCGCGCGAACACGCTACGACCCGATTCAGGAGAACAAGCATGCCCCCGCACAACACCGACGATGTCCGTATCCGCGAATTGAAAGAACTCACGCCGCCCGCTCACCTGATCCGCGAATTCGCGTGCGACGAAACGGTGTCGGACGTGATCTACAACTCGCGCAACGCAATGCATCGCATCCTGCACGGCATGGAAGACCGTCTGATCGTCATCATCGGACCGTGCTCGATTCACGATACGAAGGCGGCGATGGAATACGCCGGGCGTCTCGTCGGACAGCGCAAGCGCTTCGCCGGCGAGCTCGAAATCGTGATGCGGGTGTACTTCGAAAAGCCGCGTACGACGGTGGGCTGGAAGGGTCTCATCAACGACCCGCACATGGACAACAGCTTCAAGATCAACGACGGCCTGCGCACCGCGCGCGAGTTGCTGCTGCGTATCAACGAACTCGGGCTGCCGGCCGGGACCGAATACCTCGACATGATCAGCCCGCAGTACATCGCCGATCTGATCTCGTGGGGTGCAATCGGCGCGCGCACGACCGAATCGCAAGTGCATCGCGAACTGGCGTCGGGACTGTCGTGCCCGGTCGGCTTCAAGAACGGCACGGACGGCAACGTCAAGATCGCCGTCGACGCGATCAAGGCCGCATCGCAACCGCACCATTTCCTGTCCGTCACAAAGGGCGGCCACTCGGCGATCGTCTCGACCGCCGGCAATGAGGACTGCCACATCATCCTGCGCGGCGGCAAGACGCCGAACTACGATGCCGACAGCGTCAATGCGGCGTGTGCCGACATCGGCAAGGCAGGTCTCGCGGCGCGTCTGATGATCGACGCGAGCCACGCGAACAGCTCGAAGAAGCACGAGAACCAGATTCCGGTGTGCGCGGACATCGGCCGCCAGATTGCTTCGGGCGACGAACGGATTGTCGGCGTGATGGTGGAATCGCACCTGATCGCGGGCCGCCAGGATCTGCAGGAAGGCTGCGCGCTGACGTACGGCCAGAGCATCACCGATGCCTGCATCGGCTGGGACGAAAGTGTCGCCGTGCTGGAGGGTCTCGCTGAAGCAGTCAAGCAACGGCGTGTGACGCGCGGCAGCGGCAATTAAATTCCGCTTCGCGCACGTGCGCGATTGCTATAGCAGCTTCATCGAAAAACCCGGCTCGACGAGCCGGGTTTTTTTTATTAGCCGAACGGACGAATGGTGCTTCACGCGCCGCCTCTGTACCGTAACAACTCGTTGCCGGGTCGAATGGGACTTGACCGGGTTGAGAGTCGCGTATAAGATTTTGTACATGAAAGGCGGCTATGGAGCAGGAAAAAGAAATTCGCTGGATGGGCTCCAGCTATCACGATTTACTCGCCTTTCCCGAAGAGCCGCGTCGCCGGGCCGGATTTCAGCTTGGCAAGATTCAGGCAGGACTAGACCCCGACGACTGGAAGCCCTTTGATTGGATCGGCGCTGGAACGCGCGAGTTTCGCATCAGAGAAGCTGACGGCATTTACCGCGTGATGTATGTCACCAAGTTCGTGGAAGCGCTTTATGTGCTGCATTGTTTCCAGAAGAAAACCCAGAAGCCAGGGCCGCAGGATAGAAAGATTGCCGAGATGCGGTACCGCGCCATCATTAATGACAGGAAAACTTAACAAATGACGATCGACACGAAAATCCGTCACGTAACCAGGCCCGGCGCAAACCTGTTCCTCGAACTCGGTTTTTCCGCCGAAGAGGCGAAGCGCTTGCACGCCGCGTCGCAAAAACAGATCAACGACACGCGGCTGCTCAAGGAGCAATTGATGACCGAGCTGTCCAGCTGGATCGAACAGCATCATCTGAAGCAGGCCGAGGCAGCCGAGATTCTGATGGTGTCGCGTCCGCGCGTGTCAGACGTGGTCAACAAGAAGACCACCAAGTTCACGATCGACACCCTGGTCGAAATGATGAGCCGGATCGGCAAACCGGTCACGCTGGCGATTGGGTAAGACGCACGGCACGCCTTCGTGTGCATTCACTCGTAGCTCGCCATGCGCCCTTGTTTCACTGCACCGCGCCTGAACCGAACACTTCGGTGTGAATTCGCGCCGCATCGACCCCAAGCGAGGCCAATGCGTCGCATTGCGCGCGCATGAACGGCACCGGCCCGCAGATGTAGTAATCGGCATCGGAAACCATCACCTTGCCGGCGATTTTCGCGAGGTCGAGGCGGCCTTCGAAATCGTAGTCCACGCCGGCGCGATCACTCGCCTCAATGGCTTCGTAGAACACCGCGCGCGTAACGTTGGGATGCGCTGCGACCGTATCGTTGAGCCACTGCCGGAACGCATGCACACGGCCATTGCGGCAGGCATGCACGAAGGTCACGCTGCGCTCGCTCCGGTCGGCGAGCAACGTGGACAGCATCGAGGTCATCGGCGTCACGCCCACGCCGCCGCTTATCAGCACCACGGGCGTCGTCTTCTTGCGGTCCAGCGTGAAATCGCCCGTGGGTGCGCTGACGTGCACCACCGTGCCCACTTCCACACCGGCGTGCAGAAGGTTCGATACATGGCCTGGCGCCATATCTTCGCCGCCAGCCTCGCGCTTCACCGAAATACGCAGCCAGTTTCCGTTCGGTGCATCCGACAAGCTGTACTGCCGCGGCTGATCTACGCCGAGTTCATCCACGAAACGCTTCACGCTCAGATATTGGCCGGGCTCGAAGCCGCAGGCCGGCGAACCATCGGCGGGCGTCAGATAGAACGACGTGATTTCATCGCTCTCCACTTCCTTGCGCGCAACCTTGAACGGCCGGAAGCCACTCCACGCGGCGCCTTCGTAGAGCTTGACCTCCGTGCCGATGAAGATATTCGCGAGCTGCCCATAAGCGGCTTCCCATGCGCCAAGCGTCTCCTGATCGACCGCATCGCCAAGCACATCAACGATTGCACCCAACAGATGCCGGCCCACGATCGGATACTGCTCCGGCCGGATATTCAGACTCACGTGCTTGTGAGCGATTCGCGAAACGGTCGGGCCCAGCGCGCCGAGGTTGTCGATATTGGCGGCATACGCATACACCGCCTTCGCGAGCGTTTCCGGCTGATTGCCGCTCTTCTGGTGAGTCTGGTTGAACACGTTCTTCAACTCAGGATGATGCGCGAACATGCGCTTGTAGAAGTGTTTGGTGATGGTTGTGCCGTGTACGGCGAGCACGGGCACGGTGGCTTTGACGCGGGCGATCTGGTCGGCGGTGAGCGTGGTCATAACTACTTCTCCTTAAAGATGCATTTACAATACATTTTTAAAGACAAGTTTTGACCCGGGCAGATTGTCGCACCGCTTGAAGGAGCTAAAACGCGGGGTTAGCCGGCGCGCTACGATCGTGCTGCCACAGCACGTCGCTGCCGCCGTCCGCGCGATTAAGCACGCGTGCGAGCACGAACAGCAGGTCGGACAAACGGTTCACATACTGGCGCGGCGCCTCGTTGATCGCCTCGCTTTCACCCAGCGCGACGATCGACCGCTCGGCGCGCCGGCACACCGTACGGCACACGTGCGCTACCGCGGCCGCGCGCGAGCCCGCCGGAAGAATGAATTCCTTCAAGGGCGGCAGGGCAGCGTTGTAGTCGGCCAGCCAGTCGTCGAGCTGGCCGAGCTGTTTGTCGGTGATCATCGTGTGACCGGGGATGCAAAGCTCACCGCCGAGATCGAACAGATCATGCTGAATCGCAACCAGCGCCGCCCGCACGGTGTCAGGCAGCGTTTCGCACAGCAACACGCCGAGGTTCGAGTTCAGTTCATCGACGTCGCCGATCGCGGCAATGCGCGCGCTGTCTTTGCGCACGCGGCGGCCGTCGCCGAGACCGGTGGTGCCGTCGTCGCCCGTACGAGTGGCGATCTTGCTCAAGCGGTTGCCCATGATGTCTCCCATGCATTCATTCAGTGACGATGCGTCAACGCGGCGCCGGTGATTCCATAAGGCGAATCGGGTTAATAAGCCACCCTATTAGCCGCCCCATTTACCACCCTATTCACCACCCTATTCACCACCGCGTTTATCCATATTGCGCGCATCGTGAGGCCACCGCCATTATAGGAGCGGCAGCCACCCCCGACGCCGGCCCACGGGCGATCGGCGTAAAATGAAGCACAAGCTGCAGAACAGCTCTGCCGCAATATCAGGAGACATGCGTGAATCATCCCGTGCCGCCGGCGCCGCTGCGCCGACCGTTTCCCGCCGAGTTGCTGAGCGCCCTCAAAGCCGCTTTCGGCGAACGCGTGTCCACGGCAGAAGCCGTGCGTACCCACCATGGCCGCGACGAATCACCCTTCGATCCCCAACTTCCCGACGCCGTCGTATTCGCGCGCAATACGGAAGACGTGCAAGCCATCGTCAAGCTGTGCGGCCAATACAACGTACCGGTCATTCCCTATGGCAACGGTTCGTCGCTCGAAGGACATCTGCTGGCGGTCCAGGGCGGCGTATCGATCGACCTGTCGGAAATGAACCGCGTGTTGTCGATCAACGCCGAAGACCTGACCGTCACCGTCGAACCCGGCATCTCGCGCAAGCAGTTGAACGAAGCGCTACGCGACACCGGCCTGTTTTTTCCCGATCGACCCGGGTGCTGACGCGAGCATCGGCGGCATGTCGGCCACGCGCGCCTCGGGCACCAATGCCGTGCGCTACGGCACGATGCGCGAAAACGTACTCGGGCTGACGGTGGTCCTCGCCGACGGCCGCGTGATCAAAACCGGCACGCGAGCGCGCAAGTCGTCGGCGGGTTACGACCTCACGCGTCTGTTCGTCGGCTCCGAGGGCACGCTCGGCGTGATGACCGAAATCACCGTCCGGCTCTATCCGCAGCCGGAAGCAGTTTCGGCCGCGGTATGCACGTTCCCATCGATGGGCGATGCGGTGCGTGCCGTCATCGAAACGATTCAGATGGGCGTGCCGATCGCCCGCGTCGAATTCGTCGACTCGCTCGCGATCCGCTCGATCAATCGCCATTCGAATCTCACGTTGCGTGAGGCGCCTACGCTCTTCTTCGAATTCCACGGCACCGAAGCCGGTGTGAAAGAGCAAGCGGAACTGGTGCAGGAGATCGCCGCGCAGAATGCCGGCGAAGGCTTCGAATGGGCGACCCGGCCGGAAGACCGCAGCCGCCTGTGGAACGCGCGCCACAACGCCTATTTCGCGATGCTGCAACTGAAGCCCGGCTGCCGCGCCGTCACGACCGATGTCTGCGTGCCGATCTCGCGTCTCGCGGAATGCGTGGTGGACACTGAGCAGGATCTGAATGCGTCGCCGCTGCCCTGCCCGATCGTCGGCCATGTGGGCGACGGCAATTTCCACGTCGCGATCCTGATCGATCCGAACAAGCCGGAGGAGCTCGTCGAAGCCGAGCGCTTGAATCATCGTATCGTGCAACGCGCGCTGCGCATGGACGGCACCTGCACCGGCGAGCACGGCGTGGGTCTGCACAAGATGAACTTCCTGCTCGAAGAACACGGCGAAGTCGCCGTCGATACGATGCGCTCCATCAAGCACGCGCTCGATCCGCGTAATCTGATGAACCCGGGCAAGATCTTTTCCTGGGCAGCTTGAGGCGTCATCAGCACCCGGTTGCGGCAGCGGCCATGCCCGCTGCCGGACAACCAGGCCAGACCGGGCACGCAGTGTGAAAGACACCAGGAGAGAAGTCATATGAACGCACCCGTCGAACTGACGGCCGAAGTTCTCGCCCAGCGCCAGCGCGAAGTCGTGCAGGCGCTGATGGCCGTGCTGCCGAACCACTGTCTGCTGTATCGCGAAGAAGACACCGTCGCCTACGACTGCGACGGCCTTGCTGCCTACCGGCGTCTGCCGCTCGCGGTCGCCTTGCCGGAGACGGAATCGCAGGTGCAGCGCATCGTGCAAATCTGTCACCGGCTCGACGTGCCGATCGTGCCGCGCGGCGCGGGCACTGGCCTGTCCGGAGGGGCGATGCCGATTCGTCACGGCGTGGTGGTGTCGCTCGCGCGCTTTCGCAAGATCGTCGAGGTCGACTCGTACGCCCGGACCGCCACGGTGCAACCGGGTGTGCGCAATCTGTCGATTTCCGAAGCCGCCGCGCCCTACGGGCTTTACTACGCGCCCGATCCGTCGTCGCAGATTGCCTGCACGATCGGCGGCAACGTCTCCGAGAATTCGGGCGGCGTGCACTGTCTCAAATACGGCCTCACCGTGCACAACGTGCTGCGCGTGCGCGCCGTGACGATGGAAGGCGAAATCGTCGAATTCGGTTCGCTCGCGCCGGACGCGCCGGGGCTCGACCTGCTCGCGGTGCTGATCGGCAGCGAAGGCATGTTCGCGATCGTCACGGAGGTCACCGTCAAGCTGATCCCGAAACCGCAGACGGCGCAGGTCATCATGGCCAGTTTCGACGACGTCGTGAAAGGCGGCGACGCGGTCGCCGGCATCATTGCGGCGGGCATCATTCCGGCCGGCTTGGAGATGATGGACAAACCGGCCACGCGCGCCGTCGAAGAGTTCGTCAACGCGGGCTACGACCTCGACGCGGCGGCAATCCTGCTGTGCGAATCGGATGGCACGCCGGAAGAAGTGGCCGACGAAATCGTCCGCATGACGGCAGTGCTGCGTGAACAGGGCGCAACCCGCATCCAGATTTCACGCTCGGAAGCCGAACGGCTGCGCTTCTGGTCCGGGCGCAAGAACGCGTTCCCGGCGGCCGGCCGCATTTCACCCGACTACTACTGCATGGACGGCACCGTGCCGCGTCGCAGTATCGGGCCGTTGCTGGCGCGCATCGAGGTCATGGAGAAGAAATATGGCTTGCGCTGCATCAACGTATTCCATGCCGGCGACGGCAATATGCACCCGCTGATCCTCTTCAACGGCAACGACCAGGACGAGTGGCACCGGGCCGAGGCGTTCGGTTGCGACATTCTCGAAACGTGCGTCGAACTGGGCGGCACGGTGACTGGCGAGCATGGCGTGGGCATCGAGAAAATCAATTCGATGTGCGTGCAGTTTTCGCCCGAAGAGCGCGATACATTCCACGCGGTCAAGCGCGCTTTTGACGCGCCGGGCTTGCTCAATCCCGACAAGGGCATTCCCACCCGCGCGCGTTGCGCAGAGTACGGCAAGATGCATGTGCGCGGCGGCTTGCTGCCGCATCCGGACTTGCCGCGGTTTTAAGACTTAAGACCGTTTGTGACGCTGCCGGCCCAAGGCGGGCACGCAGCGTCACATGGTGCAGTCGCCGCGCGGCTCCGCCTGTCCACATAGCGGCCCCCCCCACCTCACCAGCCCGCTTCCCAGCCAGCTGCTCCCGCCGACGCATCCCGCATGTCCCGCGCCCACGGCGCTTCCCGGTTCCCACCCTGATTACCCGATGCGGGTCCGCTCCGGGTTGCCAGCGAGCCGCCGCCCGGTACAATCGATCGAAACACAACGAAGCAGGACACCATGGAAGAGGACGACATCGTCGCCGTTTGGTCTGAACGCGTGCGTTCAGCCAGCGCCGAAGGGCGCACATTGCGCATCCGTGGCGGCGGCACCAAAGACTGGTACGGTCAGACGCTGGAAGGTGAGATCCTCGACACGCGCGCTTATCGCGGCATCATCGCTTACGATCCGGCCGAACTGGTTATTACGGCGCGCGCGGGCACGCCCCTGCTGGAGATCGAAGCCGCACTCGCCGAGCGCGACCAGATGCTCGCCTTCGAGCCGCCGCACTTCGGGCCGCAGGCCACCTTCGGCGGCTGCATCGCGGCGGGCATTGCCGGTCCACGGCGCCCGGCCGCCGGTGCGGCGCGCGACTTCGTGCTCGGCGCCGTCATCATGAACGGCCAGGGCCAGAAGTTGCATTTCGGCGGCCAGGTGGTGAAGAACGTCGCCGGTTATGACGTCTCCCGTTTGATGGCGGGCTCGCTCGGCACCCTTGGGCTGATCCTCGAGTTGTCTATCAAGGTGCTGCCGCTGCCGCAGGCCGAAACCACGCTCAAATTCGATATGAACGGCACGGACGCGGTCCGCAAGCTCAACGAATGGGGCGGCAGGCCGTTGCCGATCACGGCAAGCGCATGGCGTCACGGCACGCTGGCCGTGCGGATGGCCGGCGCGGAAGCCGCGGTCAAGTCGGCACGCACGGCGCTTGGCGGCGAAGTGGTCGACGCCGTCGAGGCGGAGCGCTTCTGGGCCGGCCTGCGTGAACAAACAGACTCGTTCTTTGCGGGCATCCCGCCAAAGGCCGCACTGTGGCGCCTCGCCCTGCCGTCGATCACCGAGCCGATGCAATTACCCGGCGCGCAACTGATGGAATGGGGCGGCAGCCAGCGCTGGTGGATCACTGATACCGACGCGCAAACCGTGCGGATCAGCGCGAAACAGGCCGGCGGCCACGCCACCATCTTCCGGACCGGCCACGGCTACGATCGCAGCGCCGGGGTGTTCACGCCGCTGCCCGCGCCACTGATGAAAATCCATCGGGGCCTGAAAACCGCCTTCGACCCAGCCCGCATTTTCAATCGCGGCCGTCTCTACCCCGACTTCTGAGCGACGCGATGCAAACCAACCTTGCGGACTTCATTCGCAACACGCCCGATGGCGACGAAGCCGACGCCATCCTGCGCAATTGCGTGCATTGCGGTTTCTGCACGGCGACCTGCCCGACCTATCAGATACTCGGCGACGAACTCGACGGCCCACGCGGACGCATCTATCTGATCAAGCAGATGGTGGAAGGCGCGGCGGTCACGCGCAGCACCCAGGTCCATCTGGACCGCTGCCTCACTTGCCGCAACTGCGAGACCACCTGCCCGTCCGGCGTGCAATACGGCAGGCTGGTCGAGATCGGCCGCAAGATCACCGAAGAAAAAGTCACGCGTCCGCTCGGTCAGCGAATGGTGCGCCGGCTGCTCGCGAGCTTCGTGCCGAACAGCGCGCTGTTCACGCCGACCATGCGCCTCGGTCAGCATATTCGTCCGCTCCTGCCCAAAAAACTGCGCGACAAAGTGCCCGCGCGGCAGCGTCCGCTCGAATGGCCGACCGCGAAACATCCGCGCAAAATGCTGATGCTCGCGGGCTGCGTGCAACCGTCGATGATGCCGAATGTCAACATCGCCACGGCCCGCGTGCTCGACGCGCTCGGCGTGGAAACGCTGATTGCGCCCGAAGCAGGCTGTTGCGGTGCGATCCGTCTGCACCTGGGTTACAACGACGAAGCGCTCGACGACCTGCGCGCCAACATCGACGCGTGGTGGCCGTATATCGAGCAAGGTGTGGAAGCAATCGTGATGAACGCGTCCGGCTGCGGCGCGACGGTCAAGGAATACGCGCATCTGCTGCGCAACGATCCCGCGTATGCGGAGAAGGCGCGCCGCGTGACCGAGCTGACCCGCGACGTCGCGGAGATTCTGCCGGAGTTCGAAGAGGCGCTCGTCGCCGTGACGCGCCGCCGCGCGATCCATACGGTGGCGTTCCATCCGCCGTGCACGTTGCAGCATGGTCAGCAGGTGCGCGGCAAGGTCGAACATCTGCTGACAGCCCTCGGCGTGGAAGTGCGCCTGCCGGCCGACAATCATCTTTGCTGCGGCTCGGCCGGCACTTATTCGCTGACGCAGCCCAAGCTCTCGTACGCACTGCGCGATCAGAAGCTCGAACGGCTGCAGGCGCAGGAGCCGCAGGTGATCGTGTCGGCGAACGTCGGCTGCATTGCACATCTGCAAAGCGGTACGTCCACGCCGGTCGCGCATTGGATCGAACTGGTCGAGCATATGCTGTCCGCTTGAGGTGATCGAATCTGACGCGAAGCGCGGCACGTGGTTTGCTTGACATCACCGCACGCGCTTTCACGTGTCGGGTGGCGGCATGTGACATGCATGAGGCGGTGGCGTCCGTATAATTCGATCATTGCCTTTCGCCGGACTTCCGGTTTCGCTCCATGCCCGATCTGATCCACAATCTCGAAGCGGTGCAACAGCGCATCGCCCTCGCCGCGCATCTGGCCGGACGCGACGCGCGTTCGATCACCCTGCTCGCGGTCTCGAAGACCTTCCCCGCCGAAGACGTGCGCGCCGCCCACGCAGCCGGTCAGCGCGCGTTCGGTGAGAACTACGTGCAGGAAGCCATCACCAAAATCGAAGCGCTGGCCGATCTGCGGGCAGCGCTCGAATGGCACTTCATCGGACCCTTGCAATCGAACAAGACGCGGCCGGTTGCCGAGAATTTCGACTGGGTGCATTCGGTCGACCGCCTGAAGATTGCGCAGCGGCTGTCGGAACAGCGCCCGGATAACCTGCCGCCGTTGAACGTCTGCCTGCAGATCAACATTAGCGGCGAGGCGTCGAAAAGCGGCGTGAGCATTTCCGAGGCCGTGGAAGTCGCGCAGGCAATCGCCGCGCTGCCGAAGCTGACTCTACGCGGGTTGATGGCGATTCCGGAACCGGCCGGCAGCATCGAAGAACAGCGCGTGCCGCATCGGCAACTACGCGAACTGTTCGAACGCCTGCGCAACGACGGCCTCGCACTCGATACGCTCTCCATGGGCATGTCGAGCGACCTCGAAGCCGCCGTGCTGGAAGGCGCGACGATCGTGCGCGTCGGCACTGCGATCTTCGGCGCGCGAGATTACTCTCACTGACCGTTTCGCCTCTTTGTGGGCTCTCACGGAACCTCTTTCGGAACATCATGAAAATTGCTTTTATCGGCGGTGGCAACATGGCCGCCGCGTTGATCGGCGGTCTCATCAAACGCGGCGTCGCGCCGGCTGACCTCTACGCAATCGACCCCAACGAAGACGCGCGCAAGCGCAATGAGCAGCAATTCGGCATCAAGACCGGCGCCGCCGCGGACGCCGCGCTCGCGTCGTACGACGCCGTCGTGCTGGCGGTGAAACCGCAGATTCTGAAGAGCGTCGCCGAGTCCCTGGCGACGCATCTGCAGCCCTCGCAACTGGCCATCAGCATCGTCGCGGGCATTCGCATGGATGACATGTCGCGCTGGCTGAACGGCCATGCCCGCGTCGTGCGCGTGATGCCGAATACGCCGGCGTTAATCGGCATGGGCGTAACGGGCCTCGTTGCGACCCGCAGCGTCGACGAATCCGGCCGCGCGCTTGCGTCGCAGGTGCTGGGCGCAGTCGGCGAAACCGTCTGGTTCGATGACGAAGCCAAGATCGACGCCGTCACCGCGATCTCGGGCAGTGGTCCCGCTTACGTGTTTTATTTCATCGAAGCGTTGCAAGAGGCCGCGCGCCAGCTCGGCATGGATGAAGCGCAAGGCCGCGCGCTGGCAGTCGCGACCTTCACAGGCGCGGCGCAACTGGCCGCGAACTCGGACGAGCCGCCGAGCGTGTTGCGCGAACGTGTGACCTCGAAGGGCGGCACGACGGCGGCTGCGCTGGCGTCGTTCGAGGCGAGCGGGATCAAGGACGCGATCGTACGTGGCGTGCTCGCCGCCGATGCGCGCGCCAAGGAAATGGGCGACGAGTTCGGCAAGCTGTAAGCGCGATCTGAAGCCCGCGCTCAGCAGTCAGGAGCAGCGTGACGCCGAAGGACGCACCGCCTCGAATCGCACCGGGGCGGCGTCCGACGCGCAAGAGAACGGCAGAAGAAACGCGAAAGAATTAAAACAAAGCAGCCGCGTAATGTGCGGCGATGCCGGCAAACAACGCGCCGCCCAACCAGTTGTTGTGACGGAACGCCGCGAAGCATGCCATCCGCTCGCGATTGCGGATCAGCGTGTAGTGATAGATCGCGCAGCCCACCGCCGCCGCCCATCCCAGCCAATACAACACGCCGAAGCCGAGCATGACGCCGATGCCGACATAAATTCCCAGCGTCACCGCATAGCACAGCATGATCGCCGCCACGTCGAAGCGGCCGAAGGTCAGCGCCGAGGTGCGGATGCCGATCTTGATGTCATCGTCGCGATCGACCATCGCGTATTCCGTGTCGTACGCAACCGACCAGAATACGTTGGCCAGCAGCATGACCCAGGCGAGCATCGGCACGTGATCCTGAATCGCGGCAAACGCCATCGGAATGCCGAAGCCGAACGCGATACCCAGGTATGCCTGCGGAATCGCGAAGAAACGTTTCGTGAACGGATACGAACCGGCGACGAACAGCGCCGCCACCGATAGCTCCTTGGTCAGCGTATTCAGCGGCAGGATCAGCAGAAACGCCAGCAGCGACAAACCGGCCGCCAGCGCCACTGCTTCCCATGCCTTGATCTTGCCTGACGTGATCGGACGGTTTTCCGTGCGCTTCACATAGCGATCGAAGTCGCGATCCGCGTAGTCGTTGATCGCACAACCCGCCGAGCGCATCAGCACTGTCCCCACGGTGAAGATGACCAGAAGCGGCCACGAAGGATGACCGTCGGACGCAATCCACAGCGCATTGAGCGTCGGCCACAGCAGCAGCAGGCTGCCGATCGGCTTGTCCATGCGGACGAGGCGCAGATACAGAGGAAGTCGGGCGAACATGGGCGGATTCGGTGAAGTGCAGACGGTACCGCTATTTTACGGGATGCGGGCGGTGGGTAACCTTCAGGCCGGCAGGGCTGACAGACTGAGCGGCGAAACCGCGGCAGTGTCCTGAGCTAACGCTGAATCCAGATCCGGCGCCGCAAAAAACAAAGCCTCCCGCAAAGGGAGGCTTCGTTTGTGTTGCCGTTCAACGCAACGCTCAAGCGCTGCGCTGATATCCCGGGCACAACGCCCGGAACGCCAAAGCTTTTAAGCCAGCATCGAGCGCAGCATCCACGCAGTCTTTTCGTGCGTTTGCATGCGTTGCGTCAGCAGGTCGGCGGTCGGCTCGTCGTTGGCGGCTTCGGTCGATGGGAAAATCGCACGCGCGGTACGCACCACGGCTTCCTGGCCTTCGACCAACTGGCGGATCATTTCTTCCGCTGCCGGCACGCCGTCCGCTTCCGGAATCGACGACAGCTTCGCGAATTCCTTGTAGCTGCCCGGCGCATGCACGCCCAGCGCGCGAATACGTTCAGCGATCGAATCGACCGCGAGCGACAACTCGTTGTACTGCGTTTCGAACATCAGATGCAGCGTGTTGAACATCGGACCCGTCACGTTCCAGTGGAAGTTGTGGGTCTTCAGGTACAGCGTGTAGGTGTCGGCGAGCAGTCGCGACAATCCTTCTGCAATCTTCTTGCGATCCTTGTCGCTGATCCCGATATTGACGTGTTGTACGGCTTCTTTCCTGGCCATGATGACTCCTTTGAAGAGTGATACGAACCGGTCGGCAAAGTGACAGTGCGTGACTACCAAACCCGGCACTTCGAACGCCCGCCAGTTTAGCTTAGAAAGCTGCTGCGCTCGTGTGACGCGTGGTCGCTTGCCGCACCCACGGCCTCATGCTCAGTCATGCGCTCAGTCATGCGCTCAGTCATCCGCTCAGTCACGCTATCGATCACGCACCCAGCGCGTGCTGCACGGCTTGCACAACGATCACCGCCAGTCCGCTCGAGACGATCGCGAATCCCGCCAACTTGCGCAGCATCAACGCTTGCCGATGTTGCGCGCCGCGTGCGGCAGACGAGCCGCCAGCGGTGGCCCCGCCAGTGGTGGCCCCGCCAATAGTGGACAACATCATCTGGATCATGATCGTGCTTCCTCGATTCGTATCGTTACCGGCGGGGCGCCGATGCACCCCGCCATGCTGCATCAATTCACTTCAACTGCTTACTTCTTGCTGCCTTCAGCGAGCCTGGCGATCGCCGCGATCACGCCTTCCGCATAGGCCGGATCG
Source organism: Paraburkholderia sp. BL23I1N1 (assembly GCF_003610295.1). Lineage (NCBI taxonomy): Bacteria > Pseudomonadati > Pseudomonadota > Betaproteobacteria > Burkholderiales > Burkholderiaceae > Paraburkholderia > Paraburkholderia sp. BL23I1N1. The sequence continues at coordinate 1,045,029 of NZ_RAPV01000002.1, read as the reverse complement.
GCACGGCGGAAATGCTCGATCTGGCGCGCGACGATCTCTTGCGGCACACCGTTGATATGGCGCGCGATGTTGCCGAACAGACGCTCGCGTTGCGCCGTATCGAAGAGCGCAAACAACATACCCGGCTGCGTGTAGTAGTCCTCGTCCAGGCGATGGTCGTAACGGTCGACCGTACCCGCCGCGAGCGGCGGCTCCGATGCATTCGTGTCCTGCGCGAAGTCACCGAAGCGATTCGGCTCGTAATTCACGTTGCCGCCGAGATTGCCGTCCGCGCGCATCGCGCCGTCGCGATGGAACGAATGGTGGACCGGGCAGCGCGGCGCATTCACCGGAATCTGATGGTGATTGACACCGAGGCGATAGCGCTGCGTGTCGCCATACGAGAACAAACGGCCCTGCAACAGACGATCCGGCGAGAAACCAATACCCGGCACCACGTTGGCCGGCGTGAACGCTGCCTGCTCCACGTCCGCGAAATAGTTCGCCGCGTTGCGGTTCAATTCGATCGTGCCGACGTCGATCAGCGGGTAGTCTTTCTGCGACCACACCTTCGTGATGTCGAACGGGTTGAAGCGATAGTTCGCGGCTTCCGCTTCCGGCATCACCTGAATGGCAAAACGCCATGTCGGGAAGTTGCCTGCATCGATGCTCGTCAGCAGATCGTGTTGCGCGCTTTCACGGTTCTGCGCGACCACTTGCCCCGCTTCGGCATCGGTAAAGTTCTCAATGCCCTGCATCGACTTGAAGTGGAACTTCACCCAGAAACGCTCGTTGCTCGCGTTGATGAACGAGTACGTGTGCGAGCCGAAGCCGTGCATCTGGCGGAAGTTTTTCGGAATGCCGCGGTCGCTCATCAGGATGGTGACCTGATGCAACGACTCCGGATGACGCGCCCAGAAATCCCACGCCGCAATATTGCTGCGCATGTTGGTGTACGGATCGCGCTTTTGCGTGTGGATGAAGTCCGGGAACTTCAGCGGATCGCGGATGAAGAACACCGGCGTGTTGTTGCCGACCACGTCCCAGTTGCCTTCTTCCGTGTAGAACTTGATGGAGAAACCACGCACGTCGCGTTCCGCGTCGGCGGCGCCGCGTTCGCCCGCCACGGTCGAAAAGCGCATGAAAAGCGGTGTGTCCTTGCCGACCTGGGCGAACACCTTCGCCTTCGTATAACGCGAGATGTCATGCGTGACTTTCAAAGTGCCGAATGCGCCCGAACCTTTGGCGTGAACACGGCGTTCCGGAATCACTTCGCGGTCGAAATGGGCGAGTTTTTCGAGCAGCCACACGTCTTGCAGGACGACCGGACCGCGCGCGCCGGCGGTCATCGAATTCTGGTTGTCGGCGATAGGTGCGCCGGCTGCATTGGTGAGCTTACGTTCGGACATGCGTGACTCCTGAGTGACTTTGATCGGAAACAGAATGTGGGGGGAGGGACGGCGTACCGATGCCTGCGGCTTAGGCGGACAAGGCCCGATCGACCAGCAAGGACAGCGCAACCGTGCGCACCGAGGCGGCGAAGGTGCCGAAGGTGCCGGTGGTTACACGGGCGAAATGAGGCGCGGCGGCTTGGACTGGCTGCGAGTTCGGTTGCGTCATGATTTCCTCCGGGTCTTATGGGATCGGGCGATCCATGGAGGAAACTATAACAATACTATCGAATTATCGTGTTTAATTAATTTTATCTATTCGATAGGGATGACGGCTATCGCCACTTTGGGCAGCCGCCCGACCGCCCGCCGGGATGCGCGACGTTCGGTCTGGGCGCAGCGTGGCGCTGCCTAGCTGACAGGGACGGGCAGATCGAGCTTTTTGACGCCCGCCAGGTCGCAGGCGTTGATGGCGTCGCAGATGGCGTCGATCGCGGGCATCCGCGTGAAGCTCTTGCGCCAGGCAAGCACAACGCGGCGATCCGGCACCGGCTCGTCGAAAGCGACGTAGCTGAGCAGGCCCGCGTCGATACCGCCGGCGTGCGGCTTGACCTCATGCACCGACATGCGCGGCAACACCGTAATGCCGACGCCGCTCGCCACCATATGACGGATGGTTTCCAGCGACGACCCTTCGAAGGTCTTCTGGATGCCGTCCGCGTTCTGCGAGAAGCGCATCAGCTCAGGGCAGACGCCCAGCACGTGGTCGCGGAAGCAATGGCCGCTGCCGAGCAGAAGCATGGTTTCCTGCTTGAGATCCTCGGCATCGATCTTTACGCGGTTTTCCCAAGCGTGACCGGACGGCAGCGCGACGACAAACGGCTCGTCATAAAGCGCGCGCTGCATCAGACCCGTTTCCGGGAACGGCAGCGCCATGATGGCGACGTCGATCTCGCCCTGCTTGAGCAGTTCGATCAGCTTGAGCGTGTAATTTTCCTGCAGCATCAGCGGCATCTGCGGGACGCGCTTGATCATCTGCTTGACGAGCGTAGGCAGCAGATACGGCCCGATCGTATAGATGACGCCAAGGCGCAGTGGCCCGACCAGCGGGTCTTTGCCCTGTTTTGCGATCTCTTTGATGGCCAGGGTTTGTTCGAGGACGCGCTGGGCCTGCGTGACGATCTGTTCGCCGATCGGCGTGACACTGACTTCACTGGTGCCGCGCTCGAAAATCTGGACGTTGAGCTCGTCTTCGAGCTTTTTGATGGCCACGGACAGGGTCGGCTGGCTAACGAAACACGCTTCGGCGGCCCGGCCGAAGTGCCGTTCGCGGGCAACCGCGACGATGTATTTCAATTCGGTAAGCGTCATTGGGGGACCAATCAGTGCAATGAATTCGATAGGTTCTAGTTATACACCTATAGGGTCGGTTCGCCAACCTTTTGGTCCTTTTGGTCTATCACCCGCCGGGCAGAGACGTGCGCGTCCGCCCGCAAAGACACACCCTCAAGCCTTCAGATACTGCTCCCGCGCCCCAAGCCAGCGGGCCAGGTGCTGCAACACCACCTCGGGATACTTCTCGAGCAAAGCCGCGGCGGCCTCTCTGGCCGGCTCGATAAGCCACTGATCGTTCTGGAGATCGGCAAACCTCAGCATGGCCGCACCCGACTGCCGGGCGCCCAGAAATTCTCCCGGACCGCGAATCTCGAGGTCGCGCCGGGCAATTTCGAACCCGTCAGTCGTCTCGCGCATGGTCTGCAAGCGTGCCCGCGCCGTCATCGAGAGCGGCCCGGTATACAGCAACACGCAAACCGAAGCCGCGCTCCCGCGCCCCACCCGTCCGCGCAACTGGTGCAACTGCGCGAGACCGAAGCGCTCGGCATGCTCGATCACCATCAGCGAGGCGTTCGGCACGTCGACACCCACTTCGATCACCGTCGTCGCCACCAGCAATTGCACCTCGTTGCGTGTGAAGGCATCCATGACGGCAGCCTTCTCCGCCGGCGCGAGCCGTCCGTGCACCAGACCGACGTTCAATTCGGGCAATGCGGCCACCAGCGTCTCATAGGTCTCGACCGCGGTCTGCAACTGCAAGGTCTCGCTTTCCTCGATCAGCGGACATACCCAGTAAACCTGCCGCCCCGTCAGCGCGGCCTCGCGCACACGGCCGATCACCTCTTCGCGCCGCGCGTCGGAGACCAGCTTGGTCAGAATCGGCGTGCGTCCAGGCGGCAGTTCGTCGATGGTCGACACGTCGAGGTCGGCGTAATAGGTCATGGCCAGCGTGCGCGGAATGGGCGTCGCGGACATCATCAGCTGATGCGGCTGGAAGTCCTGCGCGCCGTCCGCCGCGTTTCGCGCCTTCGCGCGCAACGCAAGCCGCTGCGCCACGCCGAAGCGATGTTGTTCGTCGACGATCACCAACCCCAGCCGTGCAAACTCGACCGCGTCCTGGATGATCGCGTGTGTACCGATCACGAGTTGCGCGGTGCCCAGGGCCGCCGCTTCGATCGCGGCGCGCTTTTCCTTGGTTTTCAGGCTGCCCGCGAGCCACGCGACGCTCACGCCCAACGGTTCCAGCCAGCCGCGCAATTTGCGCGCGTGCTGTTCGGCGAGGATTTCAGTCGGCGCCATCAGCGCGGCCTGGTAGCCGGCGTCGATTGCCTGCGCCGCAGCCAGCGCGGCGACGATCGTCTTGCCGCTGCCAACATCGCCTTGCAGCAGGCGCTGCATCGGATGCGGCTGGGTCAGATCGAGCGCGATCTCGCCGCCCACGCGCGCCTGCGCGGCCGTCAGCGAAAACGGCAGCGCCTTCAGCAAACGCGCCACCAGCGCCGCTTCATCGCCCAGCTTCCGGCGCGGCATGGCCGGCGCCGCGCGCGTGCGGCGCTCGTCATGGGCACGCTTCAACGACATCTGCTGTGCCAGCAATTCTTCGAACTTGATCCGCACCCACGCGGGATGCGTGCCGTCGATCAACGCGGTCTCATCGGATTGCACGCCCGGATGATGCAGCGTACGCACGGCGTCCATCAGCGTCGGCACGCCGAGCGGCTGCATATAAGCTTGCGCGATCGGCGCGGGCAGCAGCTCCGGCAACGACGTGCGCGACAACGCGTTATCGATCGACTTGCGCAAATACGCCTGCGTGACGCCCGCAGTGCTCGGATACACCGGCGTCAGCGCCTGCGGCAGCGGCGTGTCTTCGTCGACCACGCGCACCGCCGGGTGCACCATCTCCATGCCGAAGAAGCCGCCGCGTACGTCGCCGCGCACGCGCAGCCGCGCGCCGATCGCCATCTGCTTGACCTGCGAGCCGTAGAAATTCAGAAAGCGCAGGACGAGTTCGTCGCCGGCGTCGTCGCGGAGTTTCACGAGCAACTGCCGGCGCGGGCGATAAGCGATTTCGTTGTCGAACACCACGCCCTCGGTCTGCGAGATGCCGCCCGGCAGCAGATGTCCGATCGGCGTCAACGAGGTCTCGTCTTCGTAGCGCATCGGCAGATGCAGGACCAGATCGATGTCGCGCGTGAGGCCGAGTTTGGCGAGCTTGTCGACGGGTTTGGCCGCGGGTTTGGCAGTGTCCTTGGCAGCCGGCTTCCCAGTGGCTTTGCCCGCGGGTTTGCCGGCAGGCTTGTCACCGAATGGGTCAACCATTTCGCCTTCACGCGCGGCCTTGCCGCTCTCTGAGGCGACACCCGCGCCGAGGTCGTTTAAGTCCGCCGTCGCTGCTTTGCCCCGCGCGACGCGGCGCTTCGGCTCGGCGCTCACTTCATCGGTAGCGGAGGGCAATCGGCGTTCGGACAAAGGCATGGGTTGCTTCGCAAGTACAATATCGGCTGTCAAAGGTGTCGCGCGCCAATCAGCGCGCGGGTTCGCGGGCCGCTCTGGCGTCCCGCAATCATAGCCGCCCGGCCCCGGCTTCGGCTCAATTCAGTCCCAATTCGCTTCCAGTCGTCCGCATGTTTACGCTTTCCGATTTCGATTTCGATCTGCCACCCGAGCTGATCGCGCAAGTTGCGCTGCCCGAGCGCAGCGCCAGCCGTCTGCTCGAAGTGGCCAACACGGCCGATGCCACCGACACCGCGCGCCTGATCGACCGCCGCTTTGCCGAGCTGCCCGAGTGCATCGAGGCCGGCGACCTGCTGGTCTTCAACGATACCAAAGTCCTGAAAGCGCGCTTCCTCGGCCAGAAGGCCAGTGGCGGCAAGATCGAAGTGCTGGTAGAGCGCCTGACGGGTGAGCGCACGGCGCTGGCGCAGATTCGCGCGAGCAAGAGCCCGCAGCCGGGCACCACGATCCGTCTCGCCGACGCGTTCGACGTGACGGTCGGCGAACGCGTCGAGCCGTTCTACACGCTGCATTTCCCCGACGACTGCCTGACGCTGATCGAGCAATTCGGCCGCCTGCCGCTGCCGCCGTACATCGAGCACGACCCCGACGCGACCGACGAAACCCGCTATCAGACGGTGTTCGCGCAGAATCCGGGCGCGGTGGCGGCGCCCACCGCCGGCCTGCACTTCGACGACGCGCTGCTCGCGCGGCTCGAGGCCCGCGGCGTGGAGCACGCGACGCTGACGCTGCACGTCGGCGCGGGCACCTTCCAGCCGGTGCGGGTGGAAAATCTGGCCGAGCACAGGATGCACAGCGAGTGGTATCACCTGCCGCAATCGCTCGCCGACAGGATCGCGGCGACGCGCGCGCGCGGCAACCGCGTGATCGCGGTGGGCACGACATCGATGCGCGCACTCGAGGCCGCCGCGCGCGACGCGGACGCCGCCGGACTCCCGCTCGGCGCAGCCAGCACGGAAACCGACATTTTCATCACGCCCGGCTATAAATTCCGCGTGGTGGACCGGCTGGTGACCAATTTCCACTTGCCGAAGTCGACGTTGCTGATGCTGGTATCGGCGTTCGCAGGCGTCGAGACGATTCGCGAGGCGTATCGCCACGCGATTGAACAGCGTTACCGCTTTTTCAGCTATGGCGATGCGATGCTGCTGACGCGCCGCGACGTCTGAAGCACGCTTTACCCAATCTGGAATTTGCCGTTCCCCAAACCGCCGCGAAATCTTCCGGCGGTATTCACAAATTGCGCCGGACTGTTCTCCGGTAGCACAGGAGTTATCAATGACCAACGGTCATACTCACGACCCAAGCGGTACCTGCAACACCTGCGCGAGTCACGACGAAAGCACCGCCTCGCGCCCCGAAAACGGCCTCAAATTCGAACTGCTCGGCACCGACGGCCAGGCGCGGCGCGGTCGCGTCACGCTGAATCATGGCGTGGTCGAAACACCGATCTTCATGCCGGTCGGCACCTACGGCACCGTGAAGGCGGTGCAGCCGCGCGAGCTGGAAGAAATGCACGCGCAGATCATCCTCGGCAATACGTTCCATCTGTGGCTGCGCCCGGGCCTGGAAACGATCGAGGCACACGGCGGCCTGCATGACTTCATGGGCTGGAAGAAGCCGATCCTGACGGACTCCGGCGGTTTTCAAGTGTTTTCGCTGGGCGATCTGCGCAAGATTACCGAAGATGGCGTCACGTTCGCATCGCCGATCAACGGCGACAAGCTCTTCCTGTCGCCCGAAGTGTCGATGCAGATCCAGAAGGTGCTGAACTCGGACATCGTCATGCAGTTCGACGAGTGCACGCCGTACGCGACCAACAACGTGCCGACTTCACATCAGGAAGCCGCCGATTCGATGCGTATGTCGATGCGCTGGGCCAAACGCTCGATCGACGAATTCAACCGCCTCGGCAATCCGAACGCCCTCTTCGGCATCGTCCAGGGCGGCATGTTCGAGGACCTGCGCGACGAATCGCTGGCGGGTCTCGCGGAGATGGATTTCCACGGTCTCGCGATCGGCGGCCTGTCGGTCGGCGAACCGAAAGAAGACATGATGCGCGTGCTGAACCATATCGGCCCGAAGCTGCCGGCCGACAAGCCGCACTACCTGATGGGCGTCGGCACGCCGGAAGACCTGGTAGCGGGCGTGGCCGCCGGCGTCGACATGTTCGACTGCGTGATGCCGACCCGCAACGCGCGCAACGGCTGGCTCTTCACCCGTTTCGGCGACATCAAGATCCGCAACGCCGCGCATAAGAACTCGCTGCGCCCGCTCGACGAGCAATGCGGCTGCTACACCTGTCGAAATTTCACCCGGGGCTACCTGCACCATCTGCATCGAGTAGGGGAAATCCTCGGTGCGCAGTTGAACACGATTCACAACCTGCACTACTACCTCGAATTGATGCAGGAAATGCGCGACGCGATCGACGCAAAACTGTTCGAGCCCTTCCGCAAGCGCTTCCACGAGAACCGCGCGCGCGGCATCGATTAGCCGGCAATCGGGAATCAGCTGACAAATTGCCGGACAGATCCGCTGGCTTCATGCGGAAAACCTTACAATCAACTTTCGTGTGCGGCAAAAAGGCTTTAAACGGTTGATCGGAAAGCCGATTCGCCGCGCCGACCCCTGTCAGGCCAGTGGTAGAATAACCGGCTGATTTTTTTGATCGTTTTGATTTATAACGGAGAGACCAACGTGTCGTTCATTTCCAATGCCTTCGCCCAAGGCACAGCAACTGGTGGCATTGAATCGAACCTGATGAGCTTCCTGCCGCTGATCCTGATGTTCGGCGTGCTGTACTTCATCATGATTCGCCCGCAAATGAAGCGCCAGAAAGAACATCGCAACATGCTCGCCGCCATGGCCAAGGGCGACGAAGTGGTGACGAATGGCGGCATCGTCGGCAAGGTGACCAAGGTGGGTGAAGCTTACGTCGGCGTCGAAATTTCGGAAGGCACGGAAATCACCGTGCAAAAAGCGTCGGTCACGACGATTCTCCCGAAGGGCACGATCAAGTCGCTGTAAGGCCTGCTCTCTCGCGTCCGGCGCGGCCTCGCCGGCGGTTCTCGCGGAACAACGCTGAACTGCCCGCGCTCATCGCCGGGCGCATCGCTTCCAAGCCAACCTTCCCGTTGGACCACTCATGAATCGTTACCCCCTCTGGAAATATGCCGTGATGCTGGTGGCTCTGGTCATCGGCCTCGTGTACACGCTGCCCAATCTGTTCGGCGAAGCGCCGGCGGTGCAGGTGTCGAGCGGCAAGGCAACAGTCAAGCTCGACTCGACCACGCTGTCGGCAGTCGAAACGGCGCTTGCTGCCAATCAGATCAAGCCTGACGAAGTCACGTTCGACAATTCGTCGACCAACGCGAACATTCGCGTGCGTCTGCTGGACACCGACACGCAATTGCGCGTGAAGGACCTGCTGCAGAAGTCGCTGAACAGCGACCCGACCGACCCGCAGTTCATCGTGGCGCTGAACCTGCAAAGCGCGTCGCCGCGCTGGCTGACCGCCCTGCATGCGCTGCCGATGTACCTCGGTCTGGACTTGCGCGGCGGCGTGCACTTCCTGCTGCAGGTCGACATGGCCGGCGCGCTCAACAAGAAGCTCGACTCCGACGCCTCGGATGCACGCACCATGCTGCGTGACAACAACATCCGCGACGGTGGCGTGAACCGCGTCAACCAGACGGTGGTGATCAATTTCGCCGACCAGGCCACAGCGGACGCGGCATCCAAGCAACTGGGCCGCAGCATCGGCGAACTCCAGTGGGTTTCGCAAGCGAACCCGGACGGTAGCGTGCAACTCGTCGGCACGTTCACGCCGGCGGTGCAGAAAGCCGTGCAGGACGCCGCACTCAAGCAGAACATCGTCACGCTGCATAACCGCGTGAACGAACTCGGCGTGGCCGAGCCGGTGATCCAGCAGCAAGGTTCGGACCGAATCGTCGTCGAACTGCCGGGTGTGCAGGACACGGCGAAGGCGAAAGACATCATCGGCCGCACGGCAACGCTCGAAGCGCGCCTCGCCGATCCGGTGAACACACATCCGAATCCGTCCGATCCGGTGCCGCCGGGCGACGAGCTGTTCACGCAAGGCAACCAGACGCCGGTGCTGCTGCGCAAGCAGATCATCTTCACGGGTGACCGCATTATCGACGCGTCGGCGGGCTTCGACGAACATCAGCGTCCGTCGGTCAACATCCGTCTGGATTCGGCGGGCGGCCGCGCGGTGCGCAGCGTCTCGCGCGACAACATCGGCAAGCCGATGGCGATGGTGCTGTTCGAGAAGGGCAAGGGCGAAGTGCTGACGGTGGCGACCATCCAGTCGGAACTGGGCGACCGCTTCCAGATCACCGGCCAGGCCACGCCGCAAGGCGCCGCCGACCTCGCGCTGCTGTTGCGCGCCGGTTCGCTGGCCGCGCCGATGGACATCATCGAAGAACGCACGATTGGTCCGAGCCTAGGCGCGGACAACATCAACAAGGGCTTCCATTCGGTGGTGTGGGGCTTCGTGGCGATCGCCGTCTTCATGATCGCGTACTACATGCTGTTCGGCGTGATCTCGATGATCGGCCTGTCGGTCAACCTGCTGTTGCTGATCGCCGTGCTGTCCATGTTGCAGGCTACGCTCACCTTGCCGGGTATCGCCGCTATCGCGCTCGCGCTCGGTATGGCGATCGACGCGAACGTGCTGATCAACGAGCGCGTGCGCGAAGAACTGCGTCACGGCGCGCCGCCGCAACTGGCGATCCAGAACGGCTACGCGCATGCATGGGCGACGATTCTCGATTCGAACGTCACCACGCTGATCGCCGGCCTTGCGCTGCTCGCCTTCGGCTCCGGCCCGGTGCGCGGCTTCGCGATGGTCCACTGTATCGGCATACTGACGTCGATGTTCTCGGCGGTGTTCTTCTCGCGCGGTATCGTCAACCTCTGGTACGGCGGCAAGAAGAAGCTCAAGTCGCTGGCGATCGGTCAGGTGTGGCGTCCTCAACCGGAAGGGATTGATGGCGCCGCCGCCTATCTCGGCAACGACGACGCGGCGACCGACACCGCACGAGCCGTTGCCGCGGCAAGCGCCAAACCGAAGGCCAAAGCGGCCGCCCAGGCGCGTAGCAAGCCGACGGTGCGCCGCCGCGACGCGTCCAATACGCCGCAGAAACCGGGTTCATCCCGCTGAGTCCCGGAGAACAAGACCATGGAATTTTTCCGCTTTCGCAAAGACATTCCGTTCATGCAGCGTGCGTTGATCTTCAACGCAATCTCGCTGGTGACGTTCGTCGCTGCTGTGTTTTTCCTGCTGCATCGCGGGCTGCATCTGTCGGTGGAGTTCACCGGCGGTACGGTCATTGAAGTGCAGTATCCGGGTGCCGCACCGCTCGAACCGGTGCGCGGCACGCTCAACAAGCTCGGCTATCCCGACGCGCAAGTGCAGAACTTCGGCACCTCGCGCGACGTGCTGATCCGTCTGCCGCTCAAGCAGGGCTTCACGTCGGCGCAACAGAGCGACCAGGTGATGGGCGCACTGAAGGGCCAGGATTCGCAGGTGCAGTTGCAGCGCGTCGAGTTCGTCGGCCCGCAGGTGGGCAAAGAACTCGCTACCGACGGCCTGCTTGCGCTGGCTTGCGTGGTGATCGGCATCGTGATCTATCTGTCGTTCCGCTTCGAATGGAAGTACGCCGTGGCGGGCGTGATCGCGAACTTGCACGACGTGATCATCATTCTCGGTTTCTTCGCGTTCTTCCAGTGGGAGTTCTCGCTGTCGGTGCTGGCCGCGGTGCTCGCGGTGCTCGGCTACTCGGTGAACGAATCCGTCGTTATCTTCGACCGGATTCGTGAAACCTTCCGCCGCGAACGCAAGATGACCGTGATCGAGGTGATCAACCACGCGATCACCAGCACCATGTCGCGCACGATCATCACGCACGGCTGTACGCAGATGATGGTGCTGTCGATGTTCCTGTTCGGCGGCCCCACGCTGCACTACTTCGCTCTCGCGCTGACGGTCGGTATTCTGTTCGGTATCTACTCGTCGGTGTTCGTCGCCGCGGCGCTCGCCATGTGGCTCGGCGTCAAGCGCGAAGATCTGGTGAAGGACAGGAAGGACCGCGTCGATCCGGACGATCCAAACGCAGGCGCGCAAGTTTGAGCTTGCTGTAGTCAGACCTCGCATCGGGATAGGGGCAGGCCTCGCGGCCCGACCCCTCCCACACCACCGTGCGTACGGGTCCGTACACGGCGGTTCGGATCGGTTAATCGACTATGGCCTTAGTGATGGAAGCCCCAGCGAGCGAAGGTAACGGTTTGACAAGGCGATGCCCAGCGCGGGACTGCAACTCAGCCGCCACGCATCGTGTGGCGAACCGACCGTCTGGGCAGCAAGGTTTCGGCTGACGCCGCGTACTGTCAGCTCCCGGAATCTTGTGCGGCCCCGTTTCCACTGCTTCCAGAAGAAGCAGCGGATGCGGCGGCGTATCCATTCATCCAGGCGTTGCAGAACGCTGGGCGTTTCGCAGAAACCGAAGTAGCCCCGCCACCCTGCCAGATAACGTTTCAGCGCGCCGATCATCTGGTCGACGCTGACCCCGCGCGTGCGTTGAGTCAGTTCCCGGACCCGATCCTTGAAGCGAGCCAGTGCCTTGGGCGCAATGCGCCGTTTGATCTGCTCCCGCCCCGAGAAGGTGAAGCCCAGAAACTTCCGCGTGTGTGGCCGTGCGACGGCGCTCTTCGCTTCATTGACCTTCAGCTTCAGCTTGCCGGTGAGGAAGGCTTTCAGCCCCGCCATCACCCGCTGGCCCGCGCGTTCGCTGCGTACATAGACGTTACAATCGTCGGCGTACCTCACGAAACGCAGCCCGCGTCGCTCAAGCTCCCGGTCAAGATCGTCGAGCATCAGATTGGATAACAACGGCGACAGGGGACCACCCTGGGGGGTGCCCTCGTCCGTCGCACCAACCAGCCCGTGCTCCATCACGCCCGCCGTCAGGAAGGAGCGAATCAGCTTCAGAACGCGTCTGTCACTAACCCGTTTTGCCACCCGACTCATCAAGATGTCGTGGCTCACGCGATCGAAGAATTTCTCCAGATCCAAATCTACAACCCATCGATACCCCGACTGGATGTAGCTTTGCGCCTGCGCCACTGCCTGATGCGCCGAGCGTCCCGGACGGAAACCGTAGCTGGAGTCCGAGAACGTCGGGTCCCACTGCCTTTGCAACACCTGCAAGACCGCCTGCTGGACGAATCGGTCAGGCGCAGAAGGGATGCCGAGCTTGCGCACGCCACCGCCATCCGGCTTGGGTATCTCGACCCGTCTCACAGGTTGAGGCTGGTATGTGCCGTTCAGCAGCGTGGCCCGTATCGACGGCCAATGCTCCCGCAGGTACGCCGGTAATGCCTGAACGGTCATCCCGTCCACGCCCGGTGCGCCCTTGTTAGCTTTCACACGCTTCAACGCCTGCTTCAGGTTCCCCCTTTCGCAGACTTCTTCCATCAGTCGGTCATATGCCGACGGGCTTTCAGACTCGGGGTTCGCCGCCATAGGTTCAGCCCCTCGATCAGCAGCCATCGGAGCTTCACCCCTGCCTCCGCTGTCGAGGACGCGATGCGTTTTCTGCTGCGCTCCCATGTCGAGTTCTCCGGCTTACTCGCCGCTCCTTTCCGTTCGGGCCTTCAGGCGTCGCCGCCCTGTTGGGTCGGAGGAGGCGCGCTGACGCGCTGGCCTCCGTCCGCCGCCCAAACTGCACGTGCCGTTTTCCGGCATGCAGCTTTCACGAAGATGCAGCATGCTGGGACGCAAGAGAAGGTATCAGTTGCACAAGGTTGACCAACCCGAACTCGCCATAGAGCCGCGCCTCGGGCAAGACCTTCCAGCCCATGTTGCGCCAGCGCTTGAATCGATGCGACCAGATGCGCCGCACGATCCATCGGTTGAGCCGGTTGAAGATTCGCCGGACGTGGGAGCGCTTGTAGTAGTGCCCCCAGCCCCGCAGGATGGGATTGAGCCGTCCAATCAGCTCCCGAGTTCGAAGCGGCACACATCGTTTTGTAAGACGACGCACCTGATCCATGAAGCGCTGGACCGATTTCTCCCGGGGGTACGCGTACAGCGCACCCGATCGGGCGCCACTGCGGATTTTGGCCGTGGGCAGCGATAACTGCCGCCCACGCTTGATCTTGTAGCCGAGAAACTCGAATCCAAACCGGACATGCACGATCCGCGTCTTCTGCGGATGGAGTTGCACACCCAGTGCGCTCAGAATCTTCGTCGCCGCCGCGATGGCTGCGCGCGCTTCTGCCTGGGATGAACAGGTGATCACCCAGTCATCCGCGTAACGGGTAAGCTGGTAGCCCTTAAGCCGCATCTCCCGATCAAACGGCGTCAGGAGGATATTGCTGAGCAGCGGTGAAGCTACCCCACCTTGCGGCGTTCCACGCTCGCTCGGAAAGAGACGACCCTTGCCGAAACTACCGGCTTTAAGCATCGCCTTGATCAGGCTTAGTACCCGACCGTCAGCGATGCGCTGGGCAATGAGCGACAGAAGTTTGTCATGGTCAACTGATCCAAAGAAGTCCTTCAGATCAGCATCAACAATCCATTCCCTGCCGCCCTCGATCTCCCTCCAGATCTTGCGCAAAGCGTCGTGTGTCGATCGCCCTCGCCGATACCCGAAGTTGGCCTCGTCGAATACCGGCTCGAAGATCGGCTCCAGACGGTTGAGCAGCGCCTGCTGACATACGCGATCGTAAATCGACGGTATGCCGAGATTGCGGAACTCCCCCGGTTTGCCGACTTTCGGGATCGAGACCTGCCGGACCGGTTGCGGCTGATAGGTCCGCGCACGCAATTCTGCCTGCAGACGGTCCAGATGATGGTCCGCCTGTTCGGCAAAGTCTGCCACGCTGATTCCATCGACACCGCCACTGCCACGGTTGGCCCGGACCCGCTCCCAGGCGACTTCCAGATTCTTCCGTTGATAAACCTTGTCAATTAATGAGTGGACCTTCCTTGCTTCCATCGGGTTGATCCAGTCAGACAGTCTCCTCGGGCGCGGATGTACGGGTATTTCGCTCATGGAACTGATCCTCCTCCGTGTCCTTACTCACTGTCGTCCGGGTTCTTCCCAATCATCTTCGCCGGCTGCCTTCCCCGACCCACTTCTGTCGCCGATCGCTCGGTCACGTAGTTTTGGCCACGCTTCAGGTACTACTCAGCCGTCCGACTACTGACACAGCACCGCTCGCCACTTCGCTCCTCGCTTATAGGCTCACTTCCCGCGGTGCCACCCGCGGACTGTGCCAGTTCTCCTGGGGTCACACGCTGTTCTTCCGTACCGTGCCGTCCGCAAACACCTTGGTGCGGTGGGTGAATGAGAACGCCTTCGCCTCCATAGTGCAGGCTCGACCTTACCCCACCTTTGGCCGACCGGTTCGTCATCGGGGCAGCCCCCATCGACTACGGCCCGGTACTTCTCCTCATGCCCTTCGGATTCCGCCTCGCGGCGGACACCCTGCCCTCCGGAGTACTGCGAGATGATGGCTTCAGGTCCGCCTTGTCCGTTTCCGGCTTTCGCCTTCGTGCCCGGTTAGACGTCTCCATACCTTCCCACCTCTCTCCGGCCAGCGAGGCATTACCCCCGCTTTCGGATATGGCGCCCCTCATCCGAGCGCCAGAGGGACTTCAACCCTCCGGAACAACGCGCTGCCCAGCGCACAATATGCCCTCTGCTGACTCCTGCACGGTGGTCAACGGCCCTTGCGAGCCGCTCAGTCCTCATTTCAGGACGCCGTGCAGGCCTCCCGAGGTAAGCGCAACCGCCTTCCCCACACACCTGCCAGATCTACCACCCCAGCCCTTGATGGCTATGGACTTCGCAATCAATTGCTTGCTCGTCCGGCCAGGTAGGCCTCGCATCTGGTTTCTGTTCGTCAGGTCATGGCTTTGCTACACGCTTCCTTCAGACCCCGCCTCACGACGACGCCCTTGCGTTTCGCTAGTCCTTCACCACCATCAGGTTGGACAGGGGACTCACACCCCCAAGCTGTTGCGCATGCTCGGCGCACAATAAGAAAGGCCGGTTCTCTCGAACCGGCCTTTTGGCGTTTACCGCCTTTGCCGCGCTTTAGCGAAACCCAAGCTTGCGCCGCGCCGCCATCAACGCCACCAGGCTCACGCCCGCCGCAAAAATCATGTAGTAGCTCGGCGCGGCCTTCGACCCCGTGAAGCTGATCAGCCACGCAATGATGAACGGCCCGAAGCCGCCGAAGATCGTCACGGCGATGTTATAGGCCAGCGACATGCCGGTCGTCCGCGTCTGCACCGGGAACATCTCGGAGAGCAAACCCGGCAGCGCCGCGAAGTAGCCCGTCATCAGAAAGCCGAACACGATCTGCAGCGCGATCAGCGTGCCGAAGGTCGGATGCGCGACCAGATACACAAAGGCCGGATTGATCAGGATGAGAAGCAGCAGCGCCGAGATCAGCATGATCGTGGTACGCCCGTGGCGGTCCGACAGATGACCGACCAGCGGCGAAAACACCATCTGGATCGCGCCGGTCAGCGCAATCGCCGCAAACGCAACCGAAGGCGCCAACCCCAATTGCTTCACACCGTACGTCGGCATGAACAACACCAGATAGGTCGACACCGTACCGAGCACCACCACGCCGATCGCAATCACGAGGCGCAGCTTCTGGCTGGTGAAGGTATCGCGCAGCGGCGTCGCGGTGGTTTCCGCCGCGAGAAACTCGGGCGTTTCGTCGAGTTTGGTGCGGATGTACCACGCGACCGGCCCGATCAGCAGACCGAAGAAAAACGGCACGCGCCAGCCCCATGAAGCCATCTGCTCCGGAGACAGCTTGCCGGTCAGCAGCACGCCGAAGCCGGCCGCGAGCAGCGTGGTGAGCCCCTGGCTCGCGACCTGCCAGCTCGCGAAGAAACCCCGCCGCCCCGGCACGTGTTCCGCGAGAAAAGCCGTGGCGCTGCCGAACTCGCCGCCAGCCGAAAAGCCTTGCATCAGTCGCGCCATGACGAGAATCACGGGCGCGGCAATGCCGATGCTCTGATACGTCGGCAGAACCGCGATGACCAGCGTGCCGCACATCATCAGCAGGATCGACAGCGTGAGCGCCGCCTTGCGTCCGGCGCGGTCGGCGTAAGCACCGATCACGATCGCGCCGAGCGGCCGCATGAAGAACGACACGCCGAAGGTGCCGAGCGTCAGCAGCAGCGAAACGGTGTCGTTACCCGCCGGGAAAAACAGCTTCGCGATGATGACCGCGAAAAAACCGTACACCACCAGATCGAACCATTCCAGCGCGTTACCGATCGAGGCGGCGACCACCGCGCGCCACGAATTCTGCCGGCTCCCCGCCAGGCTTGCCGATGTCGTTGCATTCATGCAGATCTCCAATGCGCGCGAAATATTATTGACGCAGGTCTTACGCCGGATATTGCCCGACTGGGTGCGCGCACAACCAGTACGGAACCAGCGCTCTGTGTACCTGAAAAATTAAACCAGCGCGAGCGGCAAATGACCCGTGACCGCTGCACAAGGCTTCCCGTGGTTCAACCGGGCAATAAAAAACCGCTTCATCGCGAAAGCGAACGAAGCGGTTTTTTGTTGCGGCGCAACGGCAGCGCCATAAGCGGTACTCAATACGACCCGGCGAAAGGCGCGTTAAAGCGCGTTAAAGCGCTTATTGCTTGATGCCCTCTGCCTGAATATGCAGCTTGGTATCCAAGCTGAAGCCATATCTGGCGCCGAAATCCATGCCGAAATCGCCGCGGTTGAAATGCGCGCTCGCTTCCACACCGCATACTTCGCGCTTGAGCACCGGATGCGGCATGCACTTGAACGATTCGACCTTCAGATTCAGCGGCTTGGTCACGCCATGCATCGTCAGGCTGCCGACCACTTCGACTGGCTTGTCGCCGTCGAACTTGATATCAGTCCCTTTGTAGGTCACCGACGGATACTTGGCGACGTCGAAGAATTCGTCCGATTTCACATGCTCGTCGAGCTTGCTGTTGCCGGTCTCGACCGAGGCCGGATCAACCGTCACATCCACCGTGCCGGTTTTCGCCGCGCGGTCGAGCGTAACCGTGCCCGACGTCTTGGTGAACTTGCCGCGCCACACCGAGAGGCCGCCGAAGTGGTCCGCCTCGAAGCTCGGATACGTGTGGGTCGGGTCGAGTTGATAAGTGTCGGCGGCGGCAAACGCACCGAGCGAGACAGAAGAGGCCAATGCGCCGACGGCGATCAACAGGGAAGTTTTCAATTCAGGCTCCTTGTGTTTCTTGAATGCTTGAAGGAAAGCGGCCGCGCTCAAAGAGCGCGGCGAACGTCACTTGTGTGCTGCGACGATATGAAACTTGATCACCACGTCATCGGCGACCACCGAAGTGTCTTTCCATTCGCCGGTGCCGATGTCGAATTGCGAGCGCTTGATCGGCAACGACCCGTCGAACGTCTGCGTCGCGCCCTGCTGGGCGACCGTGACCGGCACCACGACGGTCTGCGATTTACCCTTGATGGTCAGCTTGCCGGTGACCTTGAACTGATTGCCGCCGGCCGGGGCGATCGCGCTCGACACGAAGGTCGCAGTCGGATAGGTCTTCGCGTCGAACCAGTCCTTGCCGCGCACCTGATCGTTGTAGCTTTCGTCACCGAGATCGTAACTGCCGACATCGATGCTGAACTGCGCGCTGCCATCGGCCGGTTTTGCCGGATCGAACTTCACTTGCGCGGTGAATTTACCGAATTTGCCTTCCACCGGCACGTTCATCTGCTTCGAGGTTGCCGTCACCGAACTCCTGGCGACGTCTACCTGCGCAAGCGCACTGCCGGCCGCGGTCAGCGAAGCCGCTGCGAATGCGGCGAGCATGTAGCGATAAAACGAAACTTTCATGGTTATCCTTATTTGATGAAAGGGAGCATGCGCGACAGCAGGCCGTCGCGGTCCAACCATTGATGCTTGAGCGCCGCCGCGACGTGCAACGCGACCAGCACGAGCAAGGTGTAATTCAGCGCGATGTGCACGTTCTTCAGCAGCTCCTTGAGATGCGGATCCGGTGCGATCAGGCGCGGCAGCGGAATCAGACCGAGGTACACCACCGGCACGTTGGCCGCCGAGCTATACAGATAGCCGGAGGCGGGAATCACGATCATCAGCGCGTAAAGCAGCAGGTGCGTGAGATGCGCCGCGCCGCGCTGCCAGGCCGGCATGCGGCGCGGCATCGGCGGAGCGCCGTGGGTGGCGCGCCACAGAATGCGCACCACGGCGAGCGCGAACACCGTCACGCCGATCCATTTGTGCCAGGAGAAGTAGCGCAGCTTGGTGGGCGTGAAGCCGGGGATGTCGGTCATCACCCAGCCGAGCGCGAAGCCGCATACGATCAGGAGCGCGATCAGCCAGTGAAAAGCGATAGCGGTCCGCGTGTACGACTCCCGGCCACCGAAAGAAGGATTGAGTGACATGACAGATCAACGCAAGCTAAGAGAAGTTAACGGCGCGGCTGGCTCCGCTATTCCACGCATGCGCATGCATGCTGCAACGTGCGAGTCGATAGTCAACATGGCGGCCGCGGCACACGCCAAGGCCGCCATGCTACCGCAAGCGGAAAAAGCTGGCTGAAGCCGCCAGGACGAAAACTTTCCTACGTACAAAGCTGTGTTGAACAATTGGGGACGGAGGCTGTCAGAATCAGTCGAGTTTGTGTAAGACTAGTGTCCACGCCGACACCGCATGACTCACGCCGCACCATTTGCAACGGCCATCCCAGCAGCAAAGCGCGTTTGGTACTATTGCTCCACGCTTTCTTCAGCCCTGCCCTGAATTCGGCATTGCACGCCTTTCCTCACGTGGTTAGCCCTTCTGCCGTATGGAACATGACAACCTGATCGCGTGCCATGAATGCGATACGCTGGTCCGCAAGCCCCGGCTTGCCGGAAGGGCGGTCGCGCGCTGTCCGCGCTGCGGCGCGACGCTCTATAGCGGCATCTCCCGCAAGCTCGACAGCATCTGCGCAATGACACTGGCTGCGCTGATCACCTTCGTCATCGCCCAGGCCTTCCCGATCGTCGAACTCGAAACCAGTGGCATCACCTCGCAAACCACGTTGTTCGGCGCGCTCGTCGCGTTATGGGGCGAGGACATGCAGATCGTCGCCGTCATGGTGTTCTGCTCGACCATTCTGTTCCCCCTGACCGAGCTGGTCGCGCTGCTTTACGTGCTGATCCCGCTGCGCGCCGGCTACGTGCCGCTCGCCTTCAACCGCGTGCTGCGGGCCATTCAATTCGTGCGGCCGTGGGGCATGATCGAAGTGTTCATGCTCGGCGTGCTGATTACCATCGTGAAGATGGTGAGTCTCGCGCGCGTGATTCCCGAAGCGGCGCTATTCGCATTCGGCGTGCTGACGCTGATGATCGCGGTGGTCGTCACGTTCGATCCGCGCGTGCTGTGGGACCTCGCCGACGAAATGCGCGAACGCAGCAAGAAACCGCTGCCGGGCACCACCACGGATAGTGCGGCGGTTGCCGGCAGTTCGCTTAACGGGCCGCCCGCGCCGCCTGATGTACAAGGCACGGTTCAATCCGCATTGCCGCCGGGCGTGCCGCCGGCGCCGCACCAGGGATGAACGCACGATGAAATACGTGACTGCGAAACGCGCGGGGATGGTCGCGTGCCACGCGTGCGGACGCGTCGAGCCGCGCATCCGCTCCGCCACGCCGCAGCACTGCGGACGCTGCGGCGCAGTCCTCCACACGCGCCACCCTGACAGCCTGATGCGCACCTGGGCACTGCTGATTGCGGCGGCCTTGCTGTATATTCCCGCGAATTTGCTGCCGGTGATGCACACCTCGTCGCTGCTCGGCTCGGAAGACGACACCATCATGAGCGGTGTCGTGTACTTCTGGACCTCGGGCGACTGGCCGTTGGCCGTGATCGTGTTTATCGCCAGCATCATGGTGCCGATGCTCAAGCTCAGTGTGCTCGTGCTGCTCACCGTCACCGCGCAGCGCCGTTCGCGCTGGCGGCCGGATCAGCGCACCACGCTGTACCGGATGGTCGAAAAGATCGGGCGCTGGTCGATGCTCGACGTGTTCGTCGTCACGCTGACAGTCGCGCTGGTTCGTTTCAAATCGCTGGCCGTGATCACGGCCGGGCCAGGCGCAATCGCCTTCGGCTCCGTGGTGATTCTGACGATGATGGCATCCATGCAATTCGATCCACGGCTCATCTGGGACAACGTGGAAAGCAGTTCCCAAAAACCTCAGGACCTCGACCATGACTAGCCCGCAAGGACCGACGCCCGCCTCCGATGCGCCGCGCAACGATTCGAACGGACCCAAGCTGCCTCCTCAATTGCCGGACCCCGATATCGAGCCGCGCCGCCGCTGGCTGCCCTCGCTCGTCTGGGTGATCCCGCTGATCGCCGCGCTGATCGGTGTCGCGCTCGTGATCAAGTCGGTAACCGAAAAAGGTCCGACGATCACGATCACGTTCGTCAGCGCAGAGGGCCTCGAGCCCGGCAAGACCAAGGTCAAGTACAAGGACGTCGACGTCGGTTCGGTGAAGACCATCACGCTCTCGAAAGATCTGTCGCACGTGCTGGTTCAGGTGCAGCTCACCAAGGAAGGCGAAAACTTCGCGGTCAAGGATTCGCGCTTCTGGGTGGTGCGCCCGCGCGTCGGCGCGAGCGGCGTGTCCGGACTGACCACGCTGCTCTCGGGTGCGTACATCGGCGCGGACGCCGGCCATTCGCCCGATACCGAGAAAAACTTCGTCGGCCTCGAAACGCCGCCGCCTATTACGGGTGACCAGAAGGGCCACCAGTTCGTTCTGCATGGCGACTCGCTCGGCTCGATCGACATCGGTTCGCCGATTTTCTACCGGCGCGTGCAGGTTGGCCAGGTGGTCGGCTTTTCGCTCGACAAAGATGGCACCGGCGTGACGATGCAGGTCTTCGTGTCGGCGCCGTTCGACCAGTACGTCGGCACCAATTCGCGCTGGTGGCATGCGAGCGGCGTCGATCTGCGGCTCGACTCGAGCGGCTTCAGGCTGAATACACAGTCGCTTGCGACGGTGATCGTGGGCGGCTTGTCGTTCCAGTCGCCGCCGGGCCAGGGCGTGGGCGCGCAGGCGCCGAACAACATGACGTTCCGCCTCGGCTCGGATGAAGCGGACGCAATGCGCGAACCGGACGGCGTGCCGTTGCGCGTGGTGATGAACTTCAACCAGTCGCTGCGTGGGCTGTCGGTCGGCGCGACGGTCGATTTCCGCGGCATCGTGCTGGGCCAGGTGACCAACATCAACATCGACTACGATCCGAAGACGCGTAGCTTCACGATGCCGGTCACGATGAACCTGTACCCCGACCGACTCGGCAAGCGCTTCCGCGAAACCGCACCGACGCCGGGCACCCTGGCGGGTCAAATGTTGCTGCAGCAGCTCGTGAAGCACGGCCTGCGCGGCCAGTTGCGCACCGGCAATCTGATTACGAGCCAGTTGTACGTGGCGCTCGATATCTTCCCGAAAGCGCCGCCGGCCACGGTCGACGTCACGGGTGATCCGCTCGAGTTGCCGACCATTCCGAACTCGCTCGACGAACTGCAGGTGCAGGTTGCCGACATCGCGAAGAAGCTCGACAAGGTGCCGTTCGACCAGATCGGTTCGAACCTGAACAGCGCGCTGAAGAATGCCGACCAGCTGTTCGCGCGACTCGACAAGGAAGTCGTGCCGGAGGCGCGCGACACCTTGGCCGCGGCGAAGCAGACCTTCGGTTCGGCCCAGGCGACGTTGCAACAGGACTCGCCGTTGCAGTCGGATGTTCATCAGGCGTTGCAGGAACTGACACGCACGTTGCAGTCGCTGAATGCGCTGTCGGATTATCTGGAGCGTCATCCGGAATCGCTGTTGCGCGGTAAATCAGGAGATAAACCATGATGTTTGCCCGGCTCCCCCGCCCGCCGCGCGGGCTTGTGCGCGGCGCTGTTTATGTCGGTGCTCTGGCCGGACTGATGGCGATGGCGGCGTGTTCGTCGCCGAGCAGCCGCTTTTATACGCTTGGCGCGGACGGTGCGCCTGCTGGTTCTGCGGCGCCGGTTAGCGCCCGGACGTCGGCTGCACCGGCATGGCTGATCGAAGTCGCGCCGATCGATGTGCCGCCGCAGGTGGCGAAGAATCAGCTTGTGGTGCAGACGGGACCGACGCAGGTCAAGGTACTCGAAGAGGAGCGTTGGGCTTCGTTGCCGGGTGACGAGATTCGTCGGGCTTTGTCGACCAGTTTGACGCAGCAGTTGGGCACGATCGATGTGTATGGCACGGCGTATTCGGATAGCACGCCGGTGTACCGGGTCAGCATGAATGTGCAGCGGTTCGAGTCATGGCCGGGGTCGCATGCGTTGATCGACGCGGTCTGGAGTGTGCGGGTTGTGCGTGGGACGGCTGTGATGACCTGCCGGAGTGTGGTGAGTGAGCCGGTTAGCGGCGGGTACGATGCGCTTGTTAGTGGGCATCGGGCTGCGTTGCAGCGGATTGCGCTGCAGGTTGCTGCTGCTGTGCAGGGAATGGCTTCTGTTGCTCCGCAGGGGAAGGTTGGAGGTGCTAAGGGTGCTGGTTTTGCCGTGCCGGCGTGTCCTTCTGCTGTTGCAGTTGGGACTACCGCTGCCGGTAGTTAGTGGCTTTTTTTGTCTTCGCGGTGCTTTTTGTCTGGGTGCCCACGGGGTTGGCCTTTCCTTGTTTTGTTAGTGGTCTATTAGCGTTGCCCCTGTGCGGGGCGGCACCTACTTTTCTTTGCGCGGGCCGCAAAGAAAGATAAGCAAAGAAAGCGGCTCACACCGCTAATTCTTAAGCGGGTCCCTCGCGCAGTCACGGTAGTGGTGCATCTGGAATCCGTGTCCTCGCACATTCGGCTTGAGTGACTAAGGGCTCATCAGCTCCCACTCCGCACTACGTGCGTCGCGGACGGGTATGCATGGGAAACCATGGGGCGTCGTTCATGCGTGGTGGGGGCCATCGGCTTCGCCTCGAAGCGCGGTCACGGCGGGACGGTGATCTGCGGAGCCAAATTGAAAGCGTGCGCAAACCTGATCGGATGGTTTGGTGAAGTACCCTTCGGCGCGCGCAGCGCCGCCGGAAGAATGACTGCCTTGTCACCGGAGCGGAATGTGCGAGGGCACGGATTCCAGATACACCACTACCCCCTCCGAGCCAGGGGACCCGCTTATGAGCTGGCGGTGTGAGCCGCTTTCTTTTGCCTACTTTTCTTTGCGGCAGGCAAAGAAAAGTAGGTGCCGCCCCGCACAGGGGCAACGCTAATAGACCACTAACAAAACAAGGAAAGGCCAACGCCACACGCAAACAACCCAAAAGCGCCGAGCAGGCAACCAACTCAAGGAAAGGCCAAAAAAGCCAGCAACCCCGTAGGGCAAAAAACCCAAAATGTTCACCTCCTTCAAAAGATTCCTAAAAAAATGGCGAGCCTCCCGCGACGGCGGCCACCAACTGGACGCACTGCTAGCGATTGCCGACAAGACGGCGCCTTATCCGGACCGCAGTGAATGGCTGATCGAACTCGCCCACTGGATCCACCGCGGCCGCGCAGTCCAACCCGAGCAACTCGACAGCACCGTCGAAAACTACCCATCACGCTCATCCCCGGCACACACAAGAATCCGTTATCTCCTCCACGTGCTGGACCGTAACCCGGCCTGGAAGGCCAACGTCGCCGGCATTCTCCGCGCGCTGCTCCGCGAAAGCGACAGCCTCTCGCTTCTCTGCGATGCAGGCATGCCCGTTCACTCCGGCTTCTTCGGCGCACTCTTCGAACGCCTCGAAGCCTCACTGATCCCGCCCGCGCCGAACCGGCGCGACCTGGGCGCGATCGTCACGCTGATGTTCAGCCAGGAACGCGACGCCGAATGGATCGCCAATCTGCCAACCGATCTGCTCACCCGCATCCGCGACCTCTTCGCCTTCGACGAGGACGACAGCGAACAACGTGACATCGCCCCGTTCTCGCTCGACCTGTTGGCCGCCCTGCACAACCTCACCTGCCAGATCAGCTCGACCGGTCTGTCGCAAACCGTCCGCAGCCGCCTCGGCGAAGTCGATCTCCGCGATGCCGGCGATGTCCGCGCCGCCATGGAAAAGCAGCCGTTCTACCGGCTCACGCGCGCCATGCTCGCCGTCGAAGCAGCCCATCAGGCAGTCAGCGAAGGCGCCCCACAAGACAAGCTGCTGCATGAGGTCAACTATCTGCGCCTGCTGCTCGACGAATGCCGCAGCGCCACCGACAACGTCTTCGCCCATCTCTACCGCAACGGCGTCAGCGTCGATATCGTGTTCCAGGTCGAACGGATGCGCATGCGCATCGTGCGCGCCGAGCATCTGCTGGACGCCTGGATGACGCAGGACGATCCGCACGCCGGTGCGCGTCTCGCCGCCGAACTGGTGAACGCGAATCACGCGAGCCAGAGCGTCGCCCATCTCGTGCGCAGCAATTTCTCGTTGCTGGCGCGCAAAGTCGTCGAGTACAGCGCCGATACCGGCGAGCACTACATCGCGCGCGATCGCGCCGAATACCTGAAGATGCTGCGCATGGCAGCCGGCGGCGGGCTCGTGACCGTCGTCACAGTCTGCGTGAAATTCGCCATCACCGGTGTGCATCTGCAAGCAATGGTCGAAGGCCTGCTCGCCGGCATCAACTACGCGGCCAGCTTCCTCCTCATGCACTTCCTGCACTTCTCGCTCGCCACCAAGCAACCGGCGATGACCGCGCCCACCCTCGCCCGTGAACTGGACGGCGTCGGCACGCCGGCAGGCGTGGACAGCTTCGTCAGTTCGGTGACCGCACTCATGCGTACGCAAGCCGCCGCGGTGCTCGGCAACGTGCTGCTGGTGTTTCCCGTGTGCTTCGGCGTGCAATTGCTGTGGCACGCGCTTTTCAACGCCAACATCATCTCGCCGGAGAAGGCGCACGCCACGCTGCACTCGTTCTCACTGCTGGGACCGACGCCGTTCTACGCCGCGTTGACCGGCGTGCTGCTGTGGTCTTCCAGTTTGCTGTCGGGGTGGGCGGACAATTGGTTCGTCCTGCATCGCGTAGCCGATGCGCTCGCCTACAACCGGCGCCTGCGCCTGACGCTCGGCGCGGCCGGCGCGGCCCGGCTCGCAGCGTTTTGCCGCACGAATGTGGCGGGCGTGGTGGGCAATATCACGCTCGGCCTGATGCTCGGGCTCGTGCCGGCGATCCTCACCGCCTTCGCATTCGCCTTTGAAGTGCGTCACGTGACGCTCAGCGCCGGCTCGATCGGCGTGGCGATCGGCGTGCTCGGCAAAGGCGCGTTGAAGTTGCCGGAACTGTGGTGGGCGGTTGCGGGGGTCGGAAGCATGGCAATCCTCAACGTGGCCACGAGTTTTGCGCTCGCCTTCTACATGGCGGTGAAATCGCGCGACTTGCGGCGCAATGCGGTGCGCTCGCTGCGTGGCGCGATCTGGCAGCGGGTGTTCCGGCATCCGCTGGAGCTGGTGTGGCCGGCCAAAGCGGCACCTCAGAGCAAATAGAGAGCACGCACGGGGGCGCCAGCGAACGGCTGCCACGCCGTCCCACGTGCGCCGGGGCGCCCCCCCCGAAGCCACGCGTTCCGCTCACGTGCGGGCCGCCCCGGCGGCGGCGCCGCGCCCCCGGGAACAGCCCCGCCTGGCCCGTCACCCCGACCGCGTACAATAGCGCCTTATCTAACGCCTTCCGGCAACCTCAATGTCCTTCGATTTCTTCCTTCCCTGTCCGCGCGGCCTTGAAGCCGCGCTCGCCACCGAGCTCGCTGAAATTGCCGCGAAGCACCTGAACGGCGCGCCGTTCACGGCCGGCGCGCAAGTGCCCGGCGGCGTGCATTTCCGCGGCGGCTGGGCCGCCGGCATGGCCGCCAACCTGCA
This sequence comes from Paraburkholderia sp. BL23I1N1, assembly GCF_003610295.1. Taxonomy (NCBI): domain Bacteria; kingdom Pseudomonadati; phylum Pseudomonadota; class Betaproteobacteria; order Burkholderiales; family Burkholderiaceae; genus Paraburkholderia; species Paraburkholderia sp. BL23I1N1. The sequence goes on along the minus strand of NZ_RAPV01000002.1, from coordinate 1,018,858 downwards.
CTCGCGCCTCGCGAGCCGCGTGCTGCTGAAAATCGCGCATCGGCCGTATCGCAGCGAACAGGACATTTACGCGCTCGCGGTCGAACAGCGCTGGGAGCAGTGGTTCTCGGCGAACGAAACGCTGCGCGTGGACGTCACCGCGATCAAATCGCCGCTGCGCAGCCTCGAATTCACAACGCTGCGTGTCAAGGACGCGATCTGCGACCGCCTGCGTGAAGTAAGCGGTGCGCGTCCGAGCATCGACACCGCCATGCCCGACGTGCGCGTGTTCGCGTTCCTCACCGCCACCGATTGCACGCTGTATCTCGACACCTCCGGCGATCCGCTCTTCAAACGCGGCTGGCGGCTCGATAAGGGCGCGGCGCCGCTGCGCGAGAACCTCGCGGCGGGCATTCTGCGTCTGACCGGCTGGACCGCCGGCACGCCGTTGTACGACCCGATGTGCGGCAGCGGCACCTTCCTCGCGGAAGCCGCGCAAGTGGCGCTGAATATCGCGCCGGGCGCGGAGCGCCGCTTCGGCTTCGAGAAGCTCAAGCAGTTCGACGCCAAGACCTGGCAACCGCTGAAGGCCGCCGCGCTCGACGCGAAACACGCCGGCCGCGACTCGCGCGCCGATTTGCAGATCTTCGGCAGCGATATTTCCGGCGACATGCTCGACAAGGCGCGCGCGAATTTCCAGCGCGCCGGTCTGCCGTTGATTCCGCTCAAGCAGGTCGACGCGCGCGGCATGACGGCGCCGTCGGCTGAACCGGGCATCCTCGTCGCGAATCCGCCGTATGGCGAGCGGATCGAAGTGCGCGGTCGCAACGCGCGCGGCGAAATCCGCGAAGGCCGCGCCACGCGTGAAGGCCGCGACGACGACAGCTTCCGCCGCGCTCAGGAAGAAACCCCGGACAGCGAGTTTTTCCAATCGCTCGGCGATGCGCTGAAGCAGCGCTTCACCGGCTGGCACGCGTTTATTCTCACTTCGGATCGTAAGCTGCCGGGCCAGTTGCGTCTGCGCGAGTCGACCAAAACGCCGCTCTTCAACGGCGCGCTCGAATGCCGGCTGTTCCGCTTCGATCTGATTGCGGGCAGCGTCCGGCAACGGCCGCAGAACAACGACACGCCGGCAGCGTAAGCTGGAGCAGAGCAGCATCGAAAAAACCGCGGATCCAGGTCCGCGGTTTTTTTTCGCCGGTACCCCGGTATTGGACACCCGCCACGCCCTACTGACACTACGCTGTCAGTAGCCCCCACGCACACTCCTCCTCACGCCATCCGGCGCTTTGCACGGCCTACCGCCATTCACAGGAGAGTGTCATGTCCGCATCATCCAAAGTAGTTGCATGGTTCGAGATTCCGTCCGTCGATTTCGAACGCGCTGTCCGCTTTTACGAAGCCGCACTCGACGTCAAACTGAATCGCCAGGAAATCGGCGGCCAGCCAATCGCCATCTTCGGCTACGAGGAACCGGCCACCGGCGGCGCGATCGTCCATAGCCCGTCGATGGAGCCAACCGGCGACGGCGTGCTCGTTTATCTGAACGCCCGGCCGACCGTCGACGTCACCCTCGCACGCGTCGAAAAAGCCGGCGGCAAGACGGATGGCCCGGTGATCAAACTGCCGCAGGACATCGGCTATATCGCGTTCTTCACCGACACGGAAGGCAACCGTCTCGGCCTGCATTCGCTGACCAACGGCTAAAACGGCTAACACGCAACGCGGCGTATAAGCGCGGCCGCCGACAGGCACCGCGCGGAACGCCGACCGGAGCGCAGCATGCGGCGCTATCATCGCGGGACAGTCCCTGTCCTTTTCTACAAGACGCCCACGATGACGCGCCGCGCCGACCGCCTGTTCCAGATCGCCGAACTGCTACGCGGACGGCGTCTGACCACCGCGCAACAACTCGCCGACTGGCTGAATATCTCGTTGCGCACGGTCTATCGCGACGTGCGCGATCTGCAATTGTCAGGCGTGCCAATCGAAGGCGAAGCGGGCATCGGCTACCGCTTGAGCCGCGCGGCGAGCCTGCCGCCCCTCACCTTCACCGTCGACGAACTCGCCGCGCTCGCAGCGGGCGCGCGGATGCTCGAATCGTGGGGCGGCGCCGGCTTTGCGAGCGGCGCGCGCGGGGCCTTGGCGAAGATCGCCTCGGCAATGCCCGCCGACAAGCGCGCAACGCTCGAACGTCTGCCGATCTTCGCGCCGTCGTTTCACATCAAGGCGGAATTTTCAGCCAGGGTGGACGTGCTGCATCGGGCGATCGACGCGCGTCAGGTGGTGAGTTTCGCCTATACCGATGCAAATGGCGCGGCGACCGAGCGGCGCGTGTGGCCGCTGGCGCTGGCGTATTGGGGCGCGCGCTGGACGCTCGGCGCATGGTGCGAATTGCGCCGCGATTTTCGCAATTTCGGGTTGGAAAAGATCCGGGATCTTCAGGTGCTCGAAGCGTATCCGGATCAGGAAGGACGACGGCTGGCGGATTTGATGCGGCATGTGAATGCGAAGCCGCGGTGAACCAGGCTGCATGCCGGGTGGTTCGCGCGGCCCGCCGCGAGGCAGGCCGCGCGAACCATAGCCCGTTACTCCACCGCCTTCACCATATCCTCAATCACCTTCTTCGCGTCGCCGAACACCATCATCGTCCTGTCCATGTAGAACAGGTCGTTGTCGAGACCGGCGTAACCCGCGGCCATCGAACGCTTGTTCACGATCACCGTGCGCGCCTTATAGGCCTCGATGATCGGCATGCCCGCGATCGGCGACTTCGGATCGTTCTTCGCGGCCGGATTCACCACGTCGTTCGCGCCGAGCACCAGCACCACGTCGACCTGACCAAACTCGCCGTTGATATCGTCCATTTCGTAGACCATGTCGTACGGCACTTCGGCTTCCGCGAGCAGCACGTTCATGTGACCCGGCATCCGGCCGGCCACGGGGTGAATCGCGTACTTCACCTCGATGCCCTTCTCGACCAGCTTGTCGGTCAGCTCCTTCAACGCATGCTGCGCACGCGCCACGGCGAGACCATAACCCGGTACGATCACCACGGTTTCCGCATTGCCGAGCATGAACGAAGCATCATCAGCCGAACCGGATTTCACCGGACGCTGCTCCACCGATCCGCCCGCCGCAGCCGCACCCGCCTCGTTACCGAAGCCACCGAGAATCACGTTGAAGAACGAGCGGTTCATCGCACGACACATGATGTACGAGAGGATCGCACCCGACGAACCCACCAGCGAGCCCGCGATGATCAGCATCGGATTGTTCAGCGAGAAACCAATGCCCGCCGCCGCCCAGCCCGAGTACGAGTTGAGCATCGACACCACCACCGGCATATCCGCGCCGCCGATCGGGATGATGATCAGCACGCCGAGCACGAACGCGATCAGCGTCATGATGATGAACGGCAGCCACGATTGCGTAAGGAAGAAGATCACGCCGAAGCCGAGCATCGCGATCGCGAGCATCAGGTTGATCAGATGCTGTCCCGCATAAACCACCGGTGCGCCCTGAAACAGGCGGAACCTGTACTTTCCCGACAGCTTGCCGAACGCGATCACCGAACCGGAGAACGTAATCGCGCCGACGAACGTGCCGATGAACAACTCGACGCGATTGCCATACGGCAGGAAGCCCGGAATCGGATTGTCCGGATCGACGAGGCCGAAGGCGGACGGCTCCGACACCACCGCATAGGCGATACACACGGCGGCAAGACCGATCAGCGAGTGCATTGCCGCGACCAGTTCCGGCATCTTGGTCATCTCGACGCGCGCGGCGACGAACGCGCCAATCGCGCCGCCGATCACCAGTGCGACCAGCAGCAGACCAAGCCCCAACCCGAGATTCGAGCCGAGCGCATTAGCCTGTTTGACGATCAGCGCGATGGTGGTGAGGATCGCAATCGCCATCCCGACCATGCCGAAGGTATTGCCGGTGCGTGCCGTCTTCGGATTCGACAGCCCTTTGAGCGCCTGAATGAAACAGACCGACGCGACCAGATAAAGCAGCGTGACGACATTCAGACTCATTACGCGTTCTCCTTGGCAACGGCGGGGAGCTTCTTCGGCTCTTTCTTCCTGAACATCTCCAGCATTCGCCTCGTCACGAGAAAGCCGCCGAACACGTTGACCGCCGCGAGCGCGACGGCCAGCGTGCCGAAGAACTTGCCGGTGTCGCCTACGGTGAGGCCAGCTGCCAGCATCGCGCCGACGATCACGATCGCCGAGATCGCGTTGGTCACCGCCATCAGCGGCGTGTGCAGCGCGGGCGTGACGTTCCAGACGACGTGGTAGCCGACGTAAATCGCCAGCACAAAGATGATCAGGTTGATGACGGTGTGGTTGATGACTTCCATTCCTCTCTCTCCTTTGTCGACCAGAGTTAGCGCTTTAGCGCTTACTCTGGTCCCATGCAACATCGTTGCTATGCCTTGCGCGTGACTTCACCATCACGGGCCAGAAGTGTGGCCGCGACGATGTCGTCCGCGAGATCGATGTTCAGGGCGCCTTCCTTGCTGATGATCAGCTTCAGGAAGTCGAGCAGGTTGCGTGCGTATAAAGACGACGCGTCGGCGGGCACCATCGAGGCCAGATTCGTATAGCCGACGATCTGCACGCCGTGTTTCGTGACGACCTGGTCCGCTTCGGTGAGCGGACAGTTGCCGCCGCGCCGGCCTTCGTATTCCGCGCCCCGGCCTGCCGCGAGGTCCACCAGCACGGAACCGGGTTTCATGGCCTGCACGGTTTCCACCGAGATCAGCGTCGGTGCGGCGCGACCTGGGATCAAGGCGGTCGAGATCACCACATCGGCCTGTTTCGCGCGCTCGTGAACCAGTGCGGACTGACGCGCAAGCCACGAAGGCGGCATCGGCCGCGCATAGCCACCTACACCCTGCGCGGCTTCGCGCTCCTCGTCGGTTTCGTTCGGGACGTCGAGAAATTTGGCGCCGAGCGATTCGATCTGCTCCTTGACGGCCGGACGCACGTCGGACGCTTCGATCACGGCGCCGAGGCGCTTGGCGGTCGCAATCGCCTGCAGACCCGCCACACCCGCGCCGAGAATCAGCACGCGCGCTGCTTTCACGGTGCCCGCGGCGGTCATCAGCATCGGCATGAAACGCGGATAGAGCGTGGCGGCCAGCAGCACCGCCTTGTAGCCCGCGATGTTTGCCTGCGACGACAGCACGTCAAGGCTCTGCGCGCGCGTGGTACGCGGCGCGGCTTCCAGAGCGAACGCGGTTATGCCCGCTGCCGCCAGCTTTGATGAGTTTTCGGCATTAAAGGGATCGAGCATACCGACCAGCGTCGCGCCGCGCTTGAGCAGCGGCAGTTCGGCATCGGTCGGGGACTGGACCTTGAGGACCAGATCGGCCCCAAAAGCGGTGGCCGCGTCGACAATTTCCGCGCCGGCGGCTGTAAAAGCATCGTCAGGAAAGCTCGCGCCGGTGCCGGCGCCGCTCTGGATCGTGACCCGGTGGCCCTGGGTCACGTACTTCTTGACCGTTTCGGGCGTCGCGGCGACGCGGGTTTCGTGCGCGCGCGTCTCGGCTGGCACTCCGATGTGCATCTTTGACTCCTCCTCGACTTCCTGTTTTACGACAGATCTGCCGACGAGGCACGCCGGCTTGCAAGTGCAACGGCTAACCGCGTCACTTTAACCGAAACTCGGGGGTGCGCAGAAATCGGGGACAATCCGGGTATCCGGGCCCGGCAGGACGCCTTATCAACCGTCGGCCCAGCTCACGGCCGGTCGCCCGCAGCCGGTCGCCTGCTTCCCGGCAGCAAAGGCCTATAAACGGTAAAATGCGCACCCATGAAACCGGAAACTTGGCTGCCGCACGTCACCGTTGCGGCCATCGTCGAGCGTGACGGGCGTTTTCTCGTTGTCGAGGAACATACCGCCGACGGCCTGCGCCTGAATCAGCCCGCCGGGCACCTGGAAGCGGGCGAAACGCTTCTGGACGCGGTGATCCGCGAGACGCTCGAAGAAACCGCGCATCCGTTCACGCCCGAGGCGCTGGTCGGCATGTATATGACGCATTTCGAGCGACCCGGCAGTGAGGGCGTGACGTATCTGCGCTTCACCTATTGCGGCACGAACGGCGAAGCGGATCTTGAGCGCGCGCTCGATCCCGAGATCGTCCGCACGCTGTGGATGAGCGCCGACGAATTGCGCGCCTGCCCTGAACGGCACCGCACGCCGCTCGTCATGCAATGTCTCGACGATTACCTCGCCGGACGGCGTTTCCCGCTCGACTTCGTGCACACGCATTCGGTCGGGCGCAAACAGGTTTAAGCAGACACAGCCGGGCCCAACCCGTCACGAGCGGCCAGGCAACACGGTCAACCCACGATCAATGAAGTCACGCAGCACCCAGTGAGCACCTTATGAGCAAGCAGAAAGTCGTAGTAGGCATGTCGGGCGGCGTCGATTCGTCGGTTACCGCGTGGCTGCTGAAGGAACAGGGCTACGACGTGGTCGGCCTGTTCATGAAAAACTGGGAAGACGATGACGACAGCGAGTACTGCTCGACGCGGCAGGACTGGATCGACGTCGTGTCGGTGGCGGACCTGATCGGCATCGACGTCGAGGCGGTCAACTTCGCCGCCGAGTACAAAGACCGCGTGTTCGCCGAATTCCTCCGCGAATACTCGGCCGGCCGCACGCCGAATCCCGACGTGCTGTGCAACGCCGAAATCAAGTTCAAGGCCTTCCTCGATCACGCGATGTCGCTCGGCGCGGAAACCATCGCGACCGGCCACTATGCGCGCGTGCGCGAGAACAACGGCCGCTTCGAACTGATGAAGGCCTTCGATCATACGAAAGACCAGTCGTACTTCCTGCATCGGCTGAACCAGGCGCAGTTGTCGAAGACGCTGTTTCCGCTCGGCGAGATTCCGAAAACCAAAGTCCGCGAGATCGCTGAACAGATCGCGCTGCCGAACGCGAAGAAGAAGGATTCGACCGGTATCTGCTTTATTGGCGAACGGCCGTTCCGCGACTTCCTGAACCGCTATCTGCCGACCCAACCCGGTCCGATGAAAACCACCGACGGCAAAGTGATCGGCGAACACATCGGCCTCGCGTTCTACACGTTCGGCCAGCGCAAGGGCATCGGCCTCGGCGGCAGCAAGGACGGCAGCGGCGAGCCGTGGTTCGTCGCCGGCAAGGATATTGCGTCGAACACGCTGTATGTTGCGCAAGGCCACGACCATCCGTGGCTGCTAAGCCATACGTTGAGCGCGGGTAATACCAGCTGGGTCGCGGGCGAGCCGCCGGCTGAAGGCTTCGCTTGCGGCGCGAAAACCCGCTATCGGCAAGCGGATGCGCCGTGCTCCTTCGGCGCGGCGGCCAGCGCCGCAGGTGTCGGCGAAGGCCTCTTCGAACTGAATTTCGACGACGCCCAATGGGCTGTCACACCGGGGCAATCGGCGGTGCTCTACGATGGCGACGTGTGTCTCGGCGGCGGCATCATCGAACACGCGGTGACCGGGCAGCCAACGGCGCGCCAGCCGCAAAAAGCAGCGTTGCTGACCGCCCGTTGAACCATGCGTTTGATCGTGCGGCAACACCCTGGCGCCGCCGCACGCGCTTCACATGCAGGCCTCAACTTCAAGCTTCAGACGTCACGCTTCACCTACACGTTTCACATTCGAGCCGCAGCTAGCTTCACCATAACAAGCAGTTGTTCGTTTCCCTTCACGGCGGATTCCGTCTGCGCCGACAGCGTCGACGATCCTCACTGCACTGGAGTCCCCATGTTTTCTCGACGTTATCTGGCGATGTGGTGCGCAGTCGTTCTGCTCGCAGCCTGTGCAGTACTCGCCGCGACGCATCACGTTTCCTGGTTCTGGATCATCGTGCCGGTGGCACTCGTCGCGCTCGGTCTGTTCGACCTGACGCAGGACCGCCACGCGATTCTGCGCAACTATCCGCTGTGGGGTCACTTCCGCTTCCTGTTCGAATTCATCCGCCCGGAAATCCGCCAGTATTTCGTCGAGGACGATACCGACGAGAAACCGTTCTCGCGCGCGCAACGCAGCATCGTCTATCAGCGCGCGAAGAACGACGTGGATAGCCGCCCGTATGGCACGGAACTCGACGTCAAAGCCGTCGCGCACGAATGGATCAGCCACTCGCTCGCGCCGACAAAGCTCGATAACCACGACTTCCGGCTCGTAGTCGGCCCCGACCGCGCACAGCCTTATTCGATGTCGATCTTCAACGTCTCCGCGATGAGCTTCGGCTCGTTGTCGGCGAACGCGATCATGGCGCTGAACCTCGGCGCGAAGAAAGGCAATTTCGCGCACGACACGGGCGAAGGTTCGATGTCGAAATACCACCGCGAGCATGGCGGCGACATCATCTGGGAAATCGCTTCGGGCTACTTCGGCTGCCGCAACGACGACGGCACTTTCAGCGCGGAGAAGTTCGCGAAGCAGGCCGCCGTGCCGCAAGTGAAGATGATCGAGGTGAAGCTCTCGCAAGGGGCGAAACCCGGTCACGGCGGCGTGCTGCCGGCCGCCAAGATCACGCCCGAAATTGCGGAGACGCGCGGCGTGCCGATGGGTCGCGATTGCATCTCGCCTGCCACCCACTCTGAATTCTCGTCGCCGCGCAGCCTGCTCGAATTCGTCGACCGTTTGCGCACGCTGTCTGGCGGCAAGCCGACCGGGTTCAAGCTGTGCATCGGGCATCCGTGGGAATTCTTCGGCATTGCGAAGGCGATGCTGGAAACGGGCATTCTGCCGGACTTCATCGTGGTTGACGGTGCGGAGGGCGGCACGGGCGCGGCGCCACTGGAGTTCACCGATCACGTCGGCGTGCCGTTGCAGGAAGGCCTGCTGCTGGTGCACAACACGCTGGTTGGCATCGGCTTGCGTCAGCGCATTCGCATCGGCGCGAGCGGCAAGATGATTACCGCATTCGACATCACGAAGACGCTCGCGATCGGCGCGGATTGGGTCAACGCCGCGCGTGGCTTCATGTTCGCAGTGGGTTGCATCCAGGCGCAGACCTGCCACACCGGCCGTTGCCCGACCGGTGTGGCGACGCAGGACCCGGTGCGTCAGCGCGCTTTGGTGGTGCCGGACAAGGCCGACCGTGTCTTCAACTTCCATCACAACACGCTGCATGCGCTGAAGGAAATCATTCAGGCCGCGGGGCTCAAGCATCCGGCGGAATTGCGCGCGCATCACATCGTGCGGCGCGTGTCGTCGCATGAAGTGCGCTTGATGTCCGAGCTGCTGAAGTATCTCGAACCGAACGATCTGCTGAACGGCAACTATCGCTACACCCTGTACGAGAAATATTGGCCTATGGCGCAAAGCGAATCGTTTGCGCCAAAAGTCGAACTGGCCGCGACGTAGTCTGGCTGAGGCGGCGATGGATTCGCGAATCGATCGCCGCCTCAGTCCTAGATTTTGACGACAAGTTCTTGCAGAAAAATAAGAATCCTTAAGAGCGCCTCTTATATACAAGGACAGTGGCGGACCGTACATTGGCGTGATCTTTTTCCCGCTCAATGTCCATGGCTACGCCTTCTTCTTTTCCGCTGCCGCTCGGCGAGCACACGCAACTCGTCCAGACCCGTCATGGCTGGATGCTCGCCAATCCGAACGATTTCTATCTCGGCCGCGCAATCATCGAATATGGTGAATGCTGCGAACTCGAATCGGCTGTGTTGCGACAGTTGCTGGTGCAGCCAGGCATCGTCGTGGAAGTCGGTGCGAATATCGGCGTGCATACGATCATGCTGGCTCATGAGGCGCAGGCGCGCCGCCAGGTGCTGGTCGCTTTCGAACCGCAGCCGGTGATCTTTCAGAACCTCTGTGCGAATCTCGCGGCCAACGGTGTGCGCAATGTACTGGCCTGGCCGTATGCGTGTGGGGCGGCTGCGGGAACGCTGCATTTTGCGCGGCCCGATTATGACGCGCCGGGCAACTTTGGCGGCGTGTCGATGCAGACAGAGGCAGCGGCGAATACGCTCCCGGTTCCGTGCGTGCGGCTGGACGATGTACTGCGCTCGCATACCGTGGGGCCGCTGAAACTCGACGTGGAAGGGTTCGAGTTGAATGCACTGCTGGGCGCGGAGGAAACCATCGCCCGTTCGCGACCGGTGATTTACGTGGAAAACGACCGGCTTGATCGGTCGCAGGCGTTGATTGAGTAGTTGTGGTCGTAGGAATACCGGTTGTGGTGGCATTTGCCGCCGCTGTTCAACCCGGGCAATTTCTTTGGGCGCGCGGAGAATATCTACGGCAGGTTGCTGTCGTGCAATATGCTCGCACTGCCGCGGGAACTGGAGATGGAGATTGATGGGTTTGTCGAGGTGACGGATTCCGCGGCGCATGCGTTGATGAGTTTGAGCGGTTAGCCGACAGAGCTTCCACGAGATAATCAGGGGTCTTGTATACAGTCAAGCTCTAAACAGACCCGCTGATGGAGCAATCATGAATGAACTTGAAGCACACTTCGATCACACGTTTCGATACATGCGTCAGAACTCGCGTGGCTTGACGTATACCGTGAGCTTCAGCGTTTATGCACGCGGCGATGGCACCTTCGTGTACGGGTGCCAACTGATACAGGATGCAAACAACCTCCGTTTCGGCAGTGGAGCTATTGCGTTCGACTTTAAAGGATCGTTTGCGGAAGCCGAAGTGCACGTTCGCTCATTGCTAGTGAAAATGATCGAGGACCTGCCCGATGAGACTGAGTCCGATCGTTTCAAGTTCCGAAAGGAAATCTGTGTGACCCGGTGTTCGGCGTCGTGGCTGTAGTTCACCCTGGCGCGATCCATGTCGATTCCGACTAGGTCGCGGCTGTCCGCTGCATAGCGGTACGTCCATATCCCCTGCAGGGTTGGCCAGTCGAAGGTGCGGATCAACTTGCCCGTGACGCTGTCGTAGTAGACAAGCGTGGTCCCAATGGGCTGGTCGGCCTCGGCACTTCCGCGCTGACTCGGACCGTAGTCATCCAAACCGGTCAGTTTGTCGAGCGTGTTGTCCCAGCCGTAGTGCCAGCTTCGGGTAGCGGGCGCACTGGCAGCGGGTTGAAAATCGCTCTGCCGCGCTCGACCCGCCGTGTCGTAGGAGTACGTCGTTACCTGGCCCTTGCGGTCGGTCGCCGTGGCCAGTTGCCCCGCGCTGTTCCACGTGTAGGTCTCGCTGTGGCCTAACGCGTCCGTTTTATTCACTGGACGGCCGATCGCGTTGTACGTGTAGCGCGTCGTGACGCCGTTCGGATCCACCTGGCTCAGCAGATGGCCGTTGCCGTCCCACGTAAAACGGGTCACGCCGCCCAAGGCATCGGTAATGTCGGTGGTGCGGTCCAGCGCATCGAGCGTGCGTTTCGTCTTGTTGCCCAGTGGATCCTGCACTGCTGTCACGCGGCCTGCTGCATCCGCCGTGTACTCTGTCGTGCGATTGAGCGGATCAGTGACACTTGTCAGGTCGGCGCCGGTGTACGTGTAACGCGTCACGCCCTTGAGCGCATCAGTCACCGTAAGCGGACGCCCCTGGCTGTCGTTCGTCAGCGTGGTACGGTTCGCCAGCCGGTCCATGACCGTCAGCAGGTTGCCCTTCGGGTCGTACGTGTAGACGGTGCTCACGCCCCGCTGCGGGTCGCCTGCCTGCGCTTCGGTCAACAACTGGCTGTAGTTGTCGAAAGTGCGCGTGACCAGTGTGCCGTACTGATCAGCCGCGCTGATCCGGTTGCCGTTCGTGTCGTAGCCGTACGTGTACTGACGATCGGTCGCCGTGAGGTTCGTCATGCGCCCGTTCGGGTCGTACATGAAGGTCTGCACCTGCTCCATCGGCTGGCCGGCGGGATACGTGTTACGCACGACCCGCCCATTCGCGTCGAACTCGAGGCGCCGGATGCTGCCGCGCCGGTCTGTCACTTCGGTCTGCGAGACCTTGCCGTCCGTGAATGTGTACGCGAAGCCGAACGCGCTACCATCAGCGAGCTTCTGGAACGTGACGCGGTCGTTATCGTCGTAGGTGTTCGTGACCTGGAGATTACCTTCCGGGTCGGTGACACTCATCAGTCGCGACTTGCTGTCCCAGCTGTATTTCCACACACCAACACCCGCATCCGTCACCTGGGTCAGGCGGTCCTGGCTGTCGTACGCATAGTTGACTTGCCTGTTCAGCGGGTCGGTCACGTGCGAGATCAACGGCGCGCCGCGGCCACCGATGATAGAGGCGAACGTCAGCGCACGGCCGTTCGGGCCGGTGATGCTGGTGATGCCCCCCGTGTTGGCGTCACGCGCGACCGATACCGTGTTGCCGTTGCGGTCCTGCACGCTGCTCAACCGGTACAGGCCATTGACCATCGTGAAGCGCCGCACGCGTCCGTCGCGCAGGGTGAGGACCTTGCTCGTACCGTTACGGTCGCCGTTGGTGATCGTGGCTCGGTAGTAGTCGCCCGGGCTCGTCAGGTCGTCCCAGATCGTGGTGCTGCCAGAACGTGCGGTGAACGGAATACGAACACCGCCTGGCAAGCGCAATTCGATGCGTTGCCGCACGCCATTGCCGTCTTCAGCGCTCAACGTCAGGTAGCTATCGTAGGCCAACGTCGCCCCAACACCGAAGATGCCGGCCATGGGCTTGCCGGAGGGATAATAGGCACTGCTTCGGTAGACCCGTGCGAGATCCAGCGCGATCGTGTCGGCGACACGCAGATCGTGCGCGACCAGATGGAACTGGCCAGTGTAAAGCTTCACCGGATCGCCACCCGACGTACTGCTTCCACACCCTGCCGTAGCGTCGCCCGCACATCCGCCGCCGTTCGCATCGGCGCCTGCACGACCTGGACCGCCGCCGCCAGCACCACTGCCTGAACCACCCCCACCGCCCGAATTGCCGTCAAGACCGTCGCCGTCACTGCTGCCGCCATCATCGGGCGACAGTGACTCGTCTGTGCCGCCCGGGGGAATCGCCGGCACAGTAAGCGTCAATGAGGTTATTGGGATAGCAGGCCATGCCACGCCGACCTGTTAATGCCTTCATCACGCAGGCGCGATCGCCCGGATAGGCACCGGCAGCGGCATACTGTTCGCCGCAACTTTCCGCGTGTGCATGTGGCGCGACAAACCACGACAACAGCACGAACGGGCGCGGTAGCGCGCGACGCACCGCGAAGGCATCAATGGATCGCATAAAGGCCTGAAAAAAGACTGGGAGGAAATCGACCGCGAAGGCTTAGCGTGAACTTGCCTGAGTCGATAGATGCAAAGCCGACGGCTTACCGGCATCCGATGCATGCAAGGAACCCGCGTTACCTACGGGCACTGCTGCAGACAGAGCCCCCTGCCGCCGGATCGCTGTGATGTTGCCGGCCGCGTCATAGTCGTAATACGCGGTGGCGCCCGCGACCGTTACAGACGTGAGACGGCTCAGTGCATCGTATCCATAGGTGATGTCATCTGCGTGCGCGAGCACCGGCGAAACCGCGCAAGAGATGACCCCACAACTCAAAGCAAACCGCCTCAGCAAGGTCGAGCGCACGCAGGACGACAAGAAGGAAACAACCCACTCACATGAATCGACAGCTGTCATCGACACCCCCACAAAACAGTAAGGTTTACTTAATATCATCCAAAGATATCGAAAGCTGAGCCCTACGACAACTTCCTTTGTGTCAAATTTGGTGAAGATAAAAATCTGCGACTTGAATCAAGGCTTCGACACACAAAATCACCAACCGCAAACGCGTCCGGATCAAGCCCACGCTGCCCCCACGTCGCACATCTGCATCTACTCGCACCGTCGCAATGGACAACACCCACCAACCCGCCACACCCCACCCGCACGCCCCTCGCCCACCCCCACCCCCACCAAAACGGACACCCCCCTCCCTTTCCGTTAAAATCTACGGTTTAGCACTTCGCTCCACGGCCAGCTCGCGCGCTCCGGCGTTTGCGGCGCGGCCCTATGCCCGAAAGGCACTTCATGCTCACGTTTCAGCAAATCATCCTGACACTGCAGTCCTACTGGGATAAGCAGGGTTGCGCGTTGCTCCAGCCAATCGACATGGAAGTCGGCGCGGGCACGTCCCACGTCCACACCTTCCTGCGCGCGATCGGTCCGGAACCGTGGCGAGCCGCCTATGTGCAGCCGTCGCGCCGACCGAAAGACGGCCGCTATGGTGAGAACCCGAACCGCCTGCAGCATTACTACCAGTACCAGGTCGTGCTGAAGCCGGCGCCGGAAAACATTCTCGATCTGTACCTCGGCTCGCTGGAAGCGCTCGGTTTCGACCTGAAGCAGAACGACGTGCGTTTTGTCGAAGACGACTGGGAAAACCCCACGCTCGGCGCCTGGGGTCTCGGCTGGGAAGTGTGGCTGAACGGCATGGAAGTAACCCAGTTCACCTACTTCCAGCAAGTCGGCGGTCTGGATTGCAAGCCGGTGCTGGGTGAAATCACCTACGGTCTCGAACGTCTGGCCATGTATCTGCAGAAGGTCGAGAACGTGTACGACCTGGTCTGGACCGAGTGGGAAGAGCAAGGCCCGAACGGCCCGGAACTCCGTCGCCTGACTTACGGCGACGTGTATCACCAGAACGAGGTCGAACAGTCGACCTACAACTTCGAGCATGCGAACGTCGATCTGCTGTTCACGTTCTTCAACAGCTACGAAGCAGAAGCCAAGCGCATGATCGACGCACAGATCGCGCTGCCCGCTTATGAGCTGGTGCTGAAGGCCGGCCACACGTTCAACCTGCTGGACGCCCGCGGCGCGATTTCCGTCACGGAACGCGCAGCGTATATCGGCCGGATTCGCGCGCTGTCGCGTCTGGTCGCACAGGCTTACTACGACTCGCGCGAAAAGCTCGGCTTCCCGATGCTCGGCAATCCGGTGCACGGCGTGCCCGGCCTGACCACCGACGCACAGGATGCCGCAATGCCCGCGTGGGCGCCGCCGCTGAAAGTCGAACGCAAGATCGACCAGGACTGACGAGAACATCAAGAAATGACTCAACCCCATCAAGCTACCCTGCTCGTCGAGCTGCTGACCGAAGAACTGCCGCCGAAAGCGCTCGCGCGTCTGGGCGACGCGTTCGCCGAAGGCATTGCGCAGCGCCTCGCGGCGCGCGATCTGGTCGAAGGCGAACTGTCGTTCGAACGTTATGCCACGCCGCGCCGCCTCGCCGTCACGATCAGGAACGTGCGTTCGGTCGCGCCGGAAAAACACGTGCGCGAAAAAGTGCTGCCGGTTTCGGTCGCGCTCGATAAAGACGGCCAGCCCACCGCGCCGCTCGCCAAGAAACTGGCCGCGCTCGGCTTCCCCGATTTCTCGGTGAACGACCTGGAACGCGCGCAGGACGGTAAGGCCGAAGCCTTCTTCCTGCGCTATGCCGCGCCGGGCGCCGCGCTCGCCGAAGGCCTGCAAACCACGCTCGACGAAACGCTCGCCAAGCTGCCGATCCCGAAGGTCATGACGTATCAACGCCCGGACGGCACCAATGTGCAGTTCGTGCGGCCGGTGCATCGCCTGACCACGTTGCACGGCGAACAGGTCGTGCCGGTCACGGCGCTCGGCGTCGATGCCGACGACACCACGCTCGGCCATCGCTTCCTGTCCGAAGGCTTCGTGCAGATCCAGCACGCGGATGCCTATGCCGAGACGCTGATGCACAAGGGCCGTGTGATCGCGAATTTCGCCGACCGCAAAGAAACCATCCGCACGCATCTGCTCGCGCAAGCCGACGGCGATCAGGTCGTGATGCCGGAATCGCTGCTGGACGAAGTGAATTCGCTGGTCGAATGGCCGGTGGTCTACGCCTGCCGTTTCGAGGACGAATTCCTGCAAGTACCGCAGGAATGCCTGATCCTGACGATGCAGACGAACCAGAAATACTTCGCGTTGACGGATGCGAACGGCAAGCTGCGCTCGCGCTTCCTGATCGTGTCGAATATCGAAACCAAAACGCCGGGCGATATTGTTGAAGGTAATGAACGCGTGGTGCGTCCGCGCCTGGCTGATGCCAAGTTCTTCTTCGAGCAGGACAAGAAGAAGCCGCTCGCCGACCGCGTGCCGCTGCTCGCCAACGTCGTGTATCACAACAAGCTGGGTTCGGCGCTGCAACGCGTCGAGCGCGTCGAAGGGCTGGCGGGTGGAATTGCCTCGCTGATCGGCGCAGATGTCGCCTTGGCCAAGCGCGCCGCGCGCCTCGCCAAGGCTGACCTGATCACCGACATGGTCGGCGAATTCCCCGAGCTGCAAGGCACGATGGGCACGTATTACGCGCGCCACGACGGCGAGCCGGAAGAAGTTGCGCTGGCGTGCTCGGAACACTATCAGCCGCGTTTCTCCGGCGATGCATTGCCGGCCACGACAACCGGCACGGTCGTCGCGCTCGCCGACAAGCTCGAAACGCTGGTCGGCATCTGGGGCATCGGCCTGCAACCGACCGGCGAGAAAGACCCGTTCGCGCTGCGCCGTCATGCGCTCGGCGTGCTGCGGATTCTGGTCGAGAAGCAAATGCCGGTCGACCTGGTCGAACTGCTTCGCACTGCCTACGCGCAATTCGCCGCCGTGCCGGGCGTGGCTGATTCGACTCAGGCGATCTACGAATTCAGCATGGACCGTCTGCGCGGTTTGCTGCGTGAGCGCGGCTACGCGCCGGGCGAAATCGACGCGGTGCTGGCACTGAACCCGACGCGCCTCGACGACATCGTCGCGCGCCTGGATGCCGTGCGCGAGTTCGCGGCGCTGCCGGAAGCGGCCTCGCTCGCGGCGGCCAACAAGCGCATCTCGAACATTCTGAAGAAGTCGGAAGGCGCGGCGAACGGCGGCGTGCAGGCTACGCTGCTGACCGAAGCGGCGGAACAAGCCTTGCATGCGCAACTGGAACAGGTAGCACCGCGCGTGCAATCGCAACTCGCCGTGCGCGACTACACGGGCGCACTGACCGCGCTCGCCGCGTTGCGTGAACCGGTCGACACGTTCTTCAACGACGTCATGGTCAACGCCGAAGATCCGGCGTTGCGCGCCAACCGTCTGGCTTTGCTCGGCGCGCTGCATCAGCAGATGAATTGCGTCGCCGACATTTCCCGACTCGCCGCCTGAGCCCCGCGCCATGCCGACCAAAAAAGTGGTGATCCTCGACCGCGACGGCGTGATCAACGTCGATTCCGACGCGTTCATCAAGTCGCCGGACGAATGGGTCGCGCTGCCCGGTTCGCTCGAAGCGATCGCGCGGCTGAACCAGGCGGGCTATCGCGTGGCTATCGCGACCAATCAGTCGGGCATCGGCCGCGGTCTCTTCGATATGAACGCGCTCAATGCAATGCATCTGAAAATGCATCGCATGGCGGCGGCAGTCGGCGGGCGCATCGACGCGGTGTTCTTCTGCCCGCATACGGCGCAGGATCAGTGCGAATGCCGCAAGCCGAAGCCCGGCATGCTGAAAATGATCGCCGAACGTTTCGAAGTCGATCCGGAGAATACGCCGGTGGTCGGTGACGCGATGCGCGACCTGCAAGCGGGCGCGACGCTCGGACATCCGACACATCTGGTGCTGACCGGCAAGGGCCGCAAGACGCTCGCAGCCGGCGGCCTGCCCGAAGGCACGTGCGTACACGACGACTTGCGCGCGTTCGCACTCGACTTCCTTTCCGACGCTCACGAGTGACGCGCGTCACGCGCGTCTCTAACCCTCTCCGACCACGCCGATGCGCTTCATTCGTTCACTGCTGCTGCTGATCTACCTCTTGCTCTTCACGGTGCCGTACGCGATCGCGTGCTTCATTGCGTTTCCGTTCATGCACGCTGACAACCGTTACTGGATGGCGGCCGGCTGGTGCCGCGCCACGCTCCATACGGCGCGATGGTTGAACGGCATCCGCTACAAGATCGAGGGCTACGAGAATCTGCCCGATGGTCCGGCCGTGCTGCTTTCCAAGCACCAATCGGCATGGGAAACGCTGGCGTTTCCGGCCCTGATGCCGCGGCCGATGTGCTATGTGTTCAAGCGCGAGCTGCTGTATGTGCCGTTTTTTGGCTGGGCGCTGGGCCTGCTGAAGATGGTTCACATCGATCGCAAGGAAGGCAAGTATGCGTTCGACTCGGTCATCAAGCAAGGCAAAGCGCGCATGGCGGAAGGCGCCTGGGTCATCATGTTTCCGGAAGGCACGCGTACGCCAACCGGCAAGCAAGGCAAGTACAAAACCGGCGGCGCGCGTTTCGCGATTGCCGCCGGCGCACCGGTCGTGCCGATCGCGCACAACGCCGGACGTGTGTGGCCGCGCAACTCGTTTCTCAAATATGCGGGTATAGTCACAGTGTCGATCGGCAAGCCGATCGAGACCACGGGGCTCACGCCCGATGAAGTGAACACGCGCGTCGAACAGTGGATCGAAGCTGAAATGCGTCGCATCGATCCTACTGCGTACCGCGCGGCGGATAGCACCTCCGCCGCCGCACCAATCTGACGCGCCCGCGCCCTCGAAGGCGCATTTGCGCGAAGCCGAATCCGATGCAGAAGTCTCCTACGTCGCAGCCCGCTGCGGCGCTCGATAACCGGCAGCTCGATCTCCCGCTCTTCGCCGAGCCGGGGTCGACGTCGTCGTCCCCAACACCCTCCACACCGTCGGCGGGCTCGCAAAACGGGCAGCAGCCGGCCGTGCCGCTCGCACCAGACGGCACCAAGCTGCGCAGCCTCACCATCGGTTCGCGCACGCTGCACTATGCGCTCAAGCGTTCGGCACGCCGCTCGATCGGCTTTGCGATCGACAGCACCGGCCTGATGATTACCGCACCACGTTGGGTCACGCTCGCCGATATCGAAACAGCGATCACCGAAAAGCAGCGCTGGATTTTTACGAAGCTGATCGAGTGGCAAACGCGCGTCGAACAGCGCGCGTTGCCCAAAGTGGACTGGAAAGATGGGGCGGAGGTGCCGTATCTCGGCCAGCCCGTGCGCGTGAAGCTCGGCTCGCCGCAAGGCACGCTGGCGTTCAACGCGGACGAAGCCGCACTGCAAGTGCCGCTGCCGTTGCAAGCCGACCCGCAGCAAATCAAGGATCGCGTGCAAGGCTGGCTGCAAGGCGAGGCAAAACGTCTGTTCGGCGAGCGCCTCGCGATTTACGCGGAGAAGCTCGGCGTCAACTATCGGGCGTATGCGCTCTCTTCAGCGGCCACCCGTTGGGGCAGTTGTTCGAGCGACGGCAAAATCCGCCTGAACTGGCGGCTGATCCACTTCCCGCTGTCGATTATCGATTACGTCGTGGCGCACGAGCTCGCGCATCTGCGCGAGATGAATCACAGCCCGCGCTTCTGGGAAACGGTCGAATCGATTTTTCCGGAATTCCGCGAAGCGCGACAGACGTTGAAGTCGCATCCGCCGGAATTGCTGCCAACGCTTTGAGGCCTTCAACCACGAAGCCTTGAAGTCTCAAGGCCGGCGCTTCAACGCGAAGCCCCGGCCCTCCAAAACCTACCGCTCACTCCGTGCAGAACGTTTCCTGCAGGTGACGCCACGTCACCTTGCCGTGCACGTCCAGATCCATCACCGCGGTCGAGCGCCGCACGTTCGCATTGCCCGCGTTGTCGCGCTGATACTCGCGATATTTCACCACCGCGCCCGACGGATACTCGGACACGATCTCCATATCGCGGATTCTGATCTGCGAGCCGGGACGCGCGCCGTTCAGCTTCGCGAAAATCGCGCGCAGACCCGCGTGGTCGAGTGCGAGACCGGACGGCATGACCAGCGTGAATTGCGGAGCGAAGCGCGCCATGATGCGGTCCAGCGCTCCGTGATCCGCGGAGCCGTCGAACAATGCCTGGATTTCGACGTGGATGTCGTCGAGTTCCTTGAAGTAGGGATTGCTGTTATTCATTGCTTGTCCTCGCCCGGCGCTTACGTCACTTTTTCTTCTGGATGAACTCGATCTTGTAGCCATCCGGATCTTCGACGAACGCGATCACGGTGGTGCCGTGTTTCATCGGGCCGGCTTCGCGCACGACCTTGCCGCCTTGGGCCTTGATCTTGTCACATGCCGTGTACGCGTCTTCGACTTCGACGGCGAGGTGCCCGAAGCCGCTGCCGAGGTCATACGACGGCGTGTCCCAGTTGTGCGTCAATTCAAGGACAGTGCCGTCGCGCTCGTCCGTGTAGCCGACGAAGGCCAGGGTGAACTTGCCGTCCGGATAGTCGTCGCGGCGCAGCAGTTTCATACCGAGGATGTCGGTGTAGAAGGCAATCGAACGGTCCAGGTCGCCGACCCGGAGCATGGTGTGAAGCAGGCGCATCGTGTACTCCCAAGTGCGTGATGTCGAGAGTGACAATGTACCCGGAATCACGCCGCGCTGCAGCGCGCGCCACACGCGGTGGGACGCGTGGCGCGCCCGCTATCAACCCGCGCTTTTCACCTCGTCACGCAAGCTGCGCCGCAAAATCTTGCCGACGGTGGTCTTCGGCAATTCGCTGCGGAACTCGACGATCTTGGGCCGTTTGTAACCCGTCAGTTGTTCCTTGCAGAACGCGAAAATGTCCGCCTCGGTGAGCGCCGGGTCTTTCTTCACGACGTAGAGCTTCACCACCTCGCCCGATTCCGCGTACGGCACGCCGGGCGCCACCACTTCGAACACGCCCGGATGCTTCGCCACCACGTCCTCGATATCGTTCGGATAGACGTTGAAGCCCGACACCAGAATCATGTCTTTCTTGCGGTCGACGATCTTCACGAAGCCCGCTTCCGTCATCACGCCGATGTCGCCGGATTTGAAGAAGCCGTCCGGCGTCATCACCTGCGCGGTTTCGTCGGGACGGTTCCAGTAGCCGGCCATGACCTGCGGTCCGCGAATGCAGATTTCGCCGCGCTCGCCGGGCGGTAGTTCGCGGCCGGCGTCGTCACGAATCGAGATATCCGTGGACGGTAGCGGCAAGCCGACCGTCCCGGTAAACACGGTGGATGTCGGCAGATTGGTGGTGGCGCACGGCGAGGTTTCAGAGAACCCATAACCTTCGACGATCGGCACACCAGTCAGCGCTTGCCAGCGTTGCGCGACGGCTTGCTGCACCGCCATGCCGCCGCCGTTCGATTGCACCAGCTTCGAAAAGTCGAGTGTTTTGAAGTCGGGTTCGTTCAGCAGCGCGTTGTACATGGTGTTCACGCCGGGGAACGAGTTGATCGCGTAGCCTTGCAAGGCTTTGATCAGTCCCGGCAGATCGCGCGGATTCGGAATCAGGATGCCCAGCCCGCAGCAACGCATCGTCAGCAGGCCGCACACCGTTAGCCCGAAGATGTGATACAGCGGCAGCGCGACGACCGTGATGTACTGCTTGATATCGGTGCGTCCGCGATAAACCGGTTCGCGCCACAACTCCGATTGCAGGACGTTGGCAATCAGATTGCCGTGCAGCAGGGTCGCGCCCTTCGAGACACCGGTGGTGCCACCGGTGTATTGCAGCACCGCCACATCGCTTTGCGTGAGCGCGACGGGTGTGAGGCCCGCGTCCGAACCACGCGCGATCGCATCGTTCAACGCAATGCACGCGGTTGGCGGCACATTGTGCGCAATCTCCGGACGACCCGTACCGAGCATTTCGCCGATCGAGGTCAGCACGACATGCCTGATCGACGTGCGTGCCTGCACAGCTTCGAGCGTCTTCGCGAACGGTTCGAACAGCACGATCGCTTCCGCGCCGCTGTCGTTCAACTGATGCTCGAGTTCTCGCGGCGTGTAGGGCGGATTGACGTTCACCACCACGTAACCGGCACGCAGGATGGCCGCCATGACCACCGGATACTGCAAGACATTCGGCAGCATCACGGCAATGCGCGCGCCGCGTGCAAGACCTAGCCACTGAAACCACGCTGCAAGATCACGCGACTTCGCATCGAGCTCGCCGTAGGTCAACTCACGGCCCATACAAACGAACGCGCGCTCGGCCGCGTGTGTCTGGAAACTCCGCTCCAACAAGTCGCCAACGGAGCTGAACTGCGTAGTATCGATCTCCGCCGGGACGCCCGGTGGATAGGACTTCAACCAGATTTTTTCCATGTCTCCTCCCTGGGTTTCGCATCGCGACGCGCCAATGCACGATGTGCCGCTGCGCCAATGTGCCGATACGCCGATGCGAGCCGCGCTGCTTCTATCGCCCAGTCAGCGCAGGCATACGCCGCGCAGGCCGGTCGAAGCAATCGAAGAATCTGCGCAACTGCTCGACCGTGCCACGCTCCAGCATGACTGTGCCGCTCTCGAGACACTTCGGCAACTGCGTCGCCATGTCGCGCATCATGCCGTACAAGGTGCCGGTTTCCAGCGCGAGTTGAACGTCGATCGCCGCAGGTGGGCGCTCGTGAATCTGCAAGACGCCACGCCGTAATTCGGGCGCGTGGGTCTCATTGCGATCCGTCACGCGGAATACGAGCGTCATCTGCACGTCGGCGCAACGTTCCGGATCGACGTTCACGCTGAAGCGCTGGAACACATTGCGCAACGGCTGAGCGCGCAACACATCCACCGAGGCGAGACTCGCGCTGCCCCCAAACGGCAGTTCCTCGTAGGCGTGTTCGAGTTCGCGCGCCGCGCTCAGATACCAGTTGCGCCAGTTGGTGTTCACCGTGCGGTAACCCAACTCGCGTAATGCGGTCGCCTTGATGTTGCGCGCTTCGGCGTCGGTTTTATCGCGGCGCACCAGCAGCGTGGCCAGTTCCGCAGCCCAGCGCCAGTCCGAGTCGTCCAACGCGACGAGCGCAGCGGCGCGCACCGCTTCCACACCGCCCATCATCTGCACCATGCGTTGCGAACGTTCAACACGCGGCAGCGGATCGAGCGAGGCCGGATCGCCATCGAACCAGCCGAGCTGACCGCTATACACCTGTCGCACCGAATGCTTGACCGTGCCGTAGTACTCACCGAGCCACGCGTGCTCCGCCAGATGCGGCGGCAGCGCGGGAATCGCTTCAGCGAGTTCGTCCGGACTCAGGCCGAAGTGCATGTGGCGAATGGTCTGGTCGTGGATAAACTGGATGGCGTCGCGATACACGCACAGCACCTCGGCGACATACTGCGCACCCGATACCGGACGGCCATGCGCCGGCACCATATGCACCGCGTTGAAGCCGCGCATCATGTCGATCGTCTGATACCAGCGCACCGGATCGCGGTAGCGCGTGCCGCGTAGCGTATGCACGTTCGCGAGACATTCGCCCTGGATCACTTCCGCCGAGAGCAGCACGCCGAGATCGGGCAGCCACATGACGATTTCGTCGTCGGCTTCCGAGGGCGCGTAGCGGAACTCGAAGCGCACGCCCGCCAGCACGATGTCGAGCTTGTTGTCGAACACGCGAGTCGGCGCAAAGAAGCTCGCCGGCTCGGCGATCAGCACCGGCCCGATGCCCGCGTTGACCTTGCCGGTCGCGCCGGGCGGCAGCAGCGTGCCGAAGCTATAGGCCGACCGCGTGGCGAGAATCGGCGCCACGAGGTTCGCGTTGTTGATCACGGTGTCCATCAAGGAGCGGTGCGCGATGATCTCGACGCTGCCCGCCTCGAGCGCGGCTTCATCGACAAACGCGCGCACGCCGCCGGTGTGGTCCGTGTGGTTGTGCGTGTAGACCACGGCTTTGACCGGCAGCGCGGCGTGCCGCGGATCGATCGCGCAGAAGTCCTCATAGATGCGTTTCGCGGCGGACACCGCCTCGGTCGCGTCGATGACCACGATGCCGTCGTCGCCCACCACGAAGATGATGTTCGCGATCGCATAACCGACCGCGCAATACACGCGGTCCGCAACGCGATAGATACGCCGCGCCATGCGCCGCGAGTGTTCGGTGAGGCGCAGCGGCACGGTCGGTGCGGCGACGGTGAAGGCGAGATTCACGCTGGCATCGAACGCGACGTCGAGCGGCTCGCCGATATGCGGCGCGTCGAAGGCAGGATTACGGACCCGTTCCGGGCAACGTGAGCTCATGCGGTGTCTCCTTGAATATCGGCTTGTGCGGAAGAGAATTGGCGCGGCGCCTGAATAGGCCGTCGATTAACGGAATAGGAATTCTTATTCCGGTTTTTGGGTAAAAAAATCAGCTGTCCGGTAAGCCGAGACAACGGCGCAGCCGGACTTGCAGCCACGAGCGCAGTTGGCGACTGGAAAGCGACAATGGACCGGGGTCGTTCAGCACGCTGTTGACCAGCATGCCGAGAATCAATTGCAAGGTGGCGCGTACTTCGAATTCGAGCGCCTGAGTAGCATCGTGATCGGCCTTGACGCCGCGCGACTGCGCCAACGCGCTGACGAGACGCGGCACGATCATGGCCAGAACCTCGTGATTGGTCGACTTCACGGCGTCCCACCTGGCTTTGTGCTGCGACGCCTGCAGCAACGACGCGTGATACAGCCCGCGATTGCGCCGGAACGTCACGACGTAAAACGAAATGACCGCATCGGCAAGCGTGCCTGCATCGTTCGAACGCCAGGCCGGATCACGCTCGACGGTCTCGCGCACATGCTCGAGCCCCTCTTCCATCGCCGCTTGCTGAACGACCTCGAAGAAGCTGTCCTTGTTGTCGAAGCGCCGATAGAACGCACCGATCGACGTACCCGCGCGCTCGACAATGTCGTTGATCGACAGATCGTCGAGATTGCCGCTTGCTTCGATCAGTTCGCGCCCGGCTTGCAGCATGCGCACGAGCCCCTGCTGGCTGCGGGTCTGACGCGGCGCTGCAATGGTGCTGGGCTGCGTTTCGCGGCTGCGTGGTGAAGTCGTCGTCATGCGGTGTTCTGGCTCGGTTCGCTGCTTTGAGAAAGGGGGAACTCACGGCAAACCGGAATCTGGATTCCGAATCGTCCGCGATTGGGACCGCTATGTCAACCGCATCCAGGGTAATCACGGGGGCCGATCATGCGATCCTCCAGCCGGCTCTTCGGCGGCCCATTCATGTTGCCAATGCGTCAGGGTGCAGCAGGCCCTGCGCGGCACGGTTGGCGTCCTCCATCACCTGTTCGGCGAGTCCCAACGCGGAATACGCGGCAGGCGAAAGCGTGCGCTCGGCCAGATACACCAGCGCGAATTCCAGCGCGAGACGCGGCGGATTGACTAGCGGGATGCGCGCCAGCCGCCGCGTTTCCAGATCGCGCCGCACCGCGGACGCCGTGGCAAACAGCACGGCATCGGTCTGCGCAACGACGTCCTTCAGCACCGCCACGTCGTTGCATTCGATCTGCAGCGGAATCTGCTCATGGGCGCGGTACTTGAGCAGACGATGCAGGGCGTCCTTCATGAACGCGGGCAATGTTACTGAGACCAGCGGAAACTCGCGCAATGCCGCGAGCGGCACCGTGTCGCGCGCAAACAGGGGATGGTCCGGCCGCGCGAACCAGCCGCCCTCGTGACGCGGCAGGCGCTGCAACGTGACGTCGGGCGTCACGGGCGGCACGCGGCGATCGGTAACGAGAAAGTCGATCTGTTCGGCGCGCAGCTTGCCGAGCAGCGCATCGCCTTCACCGAGTTCGATCGACACCTTGATCTTCGGAAAGCGCCGCGCGAACTCCACCAGCAGGTCCGGCAACAGCACCACAGCCGCATAGGGCCCGAGGCCGATGCGCACCTCGCCGAGCTCGTGCGCCTTCAGCAATTCGACGTCGCGGAACAGGCAGCGCGTTTCGAACAGCACGCGCCGGGCACGCTCCACCAGCAAGCGCCCGGCCGCCGTCATCGCGACGCCGCGTGCGGCACGGTCGAACAGCTTCATGCCGACTTCCTCCTCGAGCGCCTGAATGCTGCGGCTCAACGCCGGCTGGCTCAGATGAACCCGCTCCGCGGCGCGCGCAAAACTGCCTTCCTCGGCAAGCGCGATCAGATGGGTAAGGCGGCGGGAATTGACTTCATGCATAGTTTGCAAGCTCCCGATTACGAGAATGCACTTGAACAATTCAGTTATACCACCTCAAATGGGTGAAAACCCAGCGCCTCGCGCCAGAATTGAAGACATGCTTTGCCTACTATCATCAGCAGCACGAAACACTGCGCGGCGCTTACCGCCGACACGGCGTCAGCTCACCCCACCCAAGCACACGAGAAGGCGCAGGGCCGCCGCTGGGTAATCGTTGCCTCGCTGTTCCTGTTCATGCTGGTCAATTTCGCCGACAAACCCGTGCTCGGCCTGGTCGCGATCCCGCTGATGCAGGACATGCAATTGACGCACGGTCAGTTCGGCCTCGTCGGCAGCGCGTTCTTTTTGTTGTTCTCGATCTCGGGCATCGCCGTCGGCCTGATTGCCGACCGCGTCAACATGAAATGGCTGCTTGCCGGCCTCGCGCTGATCTGGGCGGTCGCGCAGTTGCCGCTTGCGTGGCCGACCAGCTTTGCCGTGTTGCTGCTATGCCGCGTCTTGCCGGGTGCGGGGGAAGGGCCGGCCTCGCCGCTGGCGCTGCATGTGGTTTACACCGGGTTCGACGACCACGAGCGCAATCTTCCCACCGCCATCGTTCAAACAGGGGCAACGGCGGGCGTCATCATCGCGGGACCGGTGCTCACCTACATCTCGCAGCAAGGGCACTGGCACGCAACGTTTCTCACGCTCGCCGTGGTCGGTATCGGCTGGACCGTGCTGTGGCTGTGCCTCGGCAAGACGGGCAATCGTCAGCACAACCCATCACCAGCGTTTGCCGTCGCGGCGGCCGGCCCGCGTGTCGCGTCGGTGCCATTTCGGCGCATGCTGAGCGACCGCACGGTGATCGGCGTGATGCTGCAATGCTTTGTCGGCTATGCGGTGATCGCGATCGGCTTCACCTGGGTGCCCGCGTATTTCCGGCTCGGCCTCGGCTTTGCCGCGACCCAGGCCGGCTGGTTGTTCGCGCTGCAAGTCGCGGCGCGAATCCCGCTCGGCATCGCGCTCGAAATAATTTCGCATCGAATGCTCAAGCGCGGCGTGCCGTCGAAGGTGGCGCGCGGCAAACTGATCAGCGCGGCATGCGTGGCGAGCGGGTTTGCGTACTGTTCGCTGTTGCTGGGCGCGCCGCCGTTCGTCAAGATCGCCCTGATGGGTCTCGCCAGCGCGTTGGCAATCCAGACGTTCACCTTCGGTCCGATGCTGGTCGCCGAAGTCGCGCCGACGGTGCGACGCGGGGCTCTGCTCGCGGTCACCAACTCGATCGTCACGACCGCCGGACTGATCGGACCCGTCGCGATGGGCAAGCTGCTCAGCGCAACTGGCGACGCACGTGGCTATGAAATCGGCTTCGCGGTAACCGGCACATTGCTGCTGATCGTCGGCGCGGCGGGTTTCGCTTTGATCGACCCACAACGGTCGAAGCGGCGCATGGAAGGCGCGGCTGGGTGAGGCTTGCCACGGCGGGC
The DNA here is from genome assembly GCF_003610295.1 of Paraburkholderia sp. BL23I1N1. NCBI lineage: Bacteria > Pseudomonadati > Pseudomonadota > Betaproteobacteria > Burkholderiales > Burkholderiaceae > Paraburkholderia > Paraburkholderia sp. BL23I1N1. Next base: position 991,548 of record NZ_RAPV01000002.1, on the reverse strand, counting down.
TACGCCATGAACGTGAACGGCGAGCACCGCAGCACGGTGGAAGGCAACCTGGGCGCTCGCTGGAGTTGGTAAGTGCCCGGCAGCTCAGAATTGATGCCGCACGCCGGCCATCAGGCCGATCTGGCTGCCCTTCTGCGCAAGCCCGATACCGTTGACGCCCTGCAATTGCGCGCCGATCAGATCGCCCCGGTATAGCGCGTAATCGCCTTCCAGATAGATATCGGTACGCCTCGACAGGTTGTAGTCGGCGACCAGTTGGTATTGCCATGCCGAACCGTCCTGCGCGGCGGTCTTGCCGTCCTGCAGCGTGCGCCAGACGTTCGCAGCGAAGTGCCACGCGGTGCCGACCTGCTGCATGATTCCGCCCATGATCATGCGACGCCGCGAAAAGTCGGTGTACTTAAGCGCGGTCAACGCGGGCGCGGTGAACGGCCCGTTGGCGAAATTCGAAAAGCCGGCGTCGTTCTGATCGACGATATAGCCGACCGAGAACCGCGTGAAATTCCAGGTGTACGACCCGCCGAAAGTCCACGCTTTCGCGGCTGCGCCGTTGACCGAATCTTTCGACTCCTGATACGCGCCGCCGAAAGTGAACGGGCCGCCCGGCGCGTAAGCCGCCGCCACGCCGATCTGGCTGCCGTACGAATTGCCCGCGTTGCCACCGAATGCATAGCCGGCGGCTATATGGAAACCGTTATATTTCGCCTGATACTGCACCTGGTTGCTGGTCCAGATACCGCCGGTCATCGTTACTTCCGGCTGGAAGCTGAAATCGTACGGAATCCAGATATTGCTGCCATAGCCGCCGATGGTAATGCCCTCGATCATCACGTTGTACTGACGACCGAAGATCACCTGACCATAGGAATCCGAGCGCACGCCCACTTGCGCTTCGTTGAAGAACGGCAAGGTGGGATCGCTCTGACCGGTATTCATGTAGAAACGGTTTTCGAGTTTGAAGAACGTCGACCAGCCGCCGCCCAGATCCTCGACGCCCCTGATGCCCCAGCGGCTCTCCGTCATGCCGCCGCTGCCGAGCGCGATCGACGAATCGCCGGCCCGGTTGGCGTGGGTCAGATACCGCACGCTCTCGTCGATCACGCCATAGAGCGTCACGCTCGATTGGGCATGGGCCATCTGGCATGCCAACGCTGCGGGCACTGCAGCCATCGCCCACCTGCTTACGTTCTTCATTCCGTCTCCTCATACAGATTCCCGCTTTTCACGGATATATCGACACCGCCACGCCTGATGCAAAGTACCGGCACGCTGCTCATTTGAGGCTGCGCAAATCGACAGGCACGGAGCTGCGTCCTCAGTGGAACCTTGCATGAGGGCCAATGCAGGCTGCCTGAATCAACTGACGAAATGCGCGTGGGTGAACCTTAGCGCGAAACCGCGCAGTAAGAAAATAGACTGACGTAAGTGTTGTTCTGCCGTCGAAGGCGCTTGCAGCTTGTAAGAAGCACGCGTAGGCGGTGGGGTCATCGCATGGCGGGGCGGACGGGTTTGATATCGTATGACCTATCATCGCCATCCCACGAAACCCATGAGCACCACCGCCCTCCCCGCGCGCCGCGCCCTGGACAGCTTCGCCATCCTGCTCATGATCGGCTTGTGCGCAGTCTGGGGACTCCAGCAAGTCGCGATCAAGAGCACCAACGCGGCATTGCCGCCGGTATTCCAGGCGGGGCTGCGCTCGGCAATCGCGGCTGTGCTGGTCTGGGGCTGGGCGCGCTCGCGCGGCACCCCGCTCTTTCGCGACGACGGAACATTAGGCGCGGGCCTGCTTGCAGGCGTGCTGTTCGCCGGGGAATTCGTGTGCATTTTTCTCGGCCTGACGCTAACCAGCGCCTCGCGCATGGCGGTCTTTCTGTACACCGCACCGTGCTTTACGGCGCTCGGGCTGCACTGGTTCGTCGCCGGAGAACGGATTCGGCGCACTCAATGGCTCGGCATCCTGGCGGCGTTTTCGGGGATGGCGCTGGCGTTCGCCGACGGTTTCCTGCACGGTCATGCGGCGCAGGGCTCGACCCTGAAGGGCGTCGCCGGTGACGCGCTCGGCGTGCTGGCCGGCATCGCGTGGGCCGCGACCACCGTGGTGGTGCGCGCCACGCGCCTCGCCTATTCGAGCGCCAGCAAGACGCTGTTCTATCAATTGACGGTGTCGGCGGTGGTCCTGCTCGCGCTCGCGTTGGGACTCGGTCAGGCCCGCGTGGAAACCGTCACGCCACTGGCGGTGATGAGCCTCGCGTATCAGGCCGTGATCGTGGCGTTCGTCAGCTATCTGGTGTGGTTCTGGCTGTTGACGCGTTACATCGCGTCGCGCCTGTCGGTGTTCTCGTTCCTGACGCCCTTGTTCGGCGTGACCTTCGGCGTGCTGTTGCTCGGCGAGTCGTTCAGCCTGCGCTTTCTGATGGCCGCCGTGCTGGTGCTGACCGGCATTGCGCTGGTCAATGCGCCGGTGAAGCGGGTTGCAGCTTAGGCGAGGTGATTTTTTAAGCGCGCCGCTGAACGCAGCGCGCTTTCCTTCAAGGCTTAAGGCGTGAGACTCAGGCGTCGCCGGTCTCCGCAGCCGCGGCGCCGCGCGCCGGCGAAGCCGCCACAATCTGCGCCACGCGCACATATTCGGCCACCGGCACATCTTCGGCGCGGCGTTGCAGATCAAACCCTAGCGCCTCGAAATCCACCGCATCACGAAATGCGGCCAACGTATTGCGCAGCATCTTGCGCCGTTGCGAGAAGGCGGCCGTGACCACCTCGCCGAGCACGCGCTCGTCCACTGCCGGCAATTCATGCAGTTCGTACGGGATCATCCGCACGATCGCCGAATCAACCTTCGGCGGCGGGTTGAATGCTTCGGGCGGCACGTCGAGTTGCTTGTCGATCACGTAGCGGTATTGCAGCATCACCGAGAGGCGGCTGAACGCCTTGGTGCCCGGCTCCGCCACCATGCGATCGACCACTTCGTTCTGCAGCATGAAATGCTGGTCGATCACGCGATGCGCGAACGTGGTCAGATGGAACAGCAACGGGCTCGAAATGTTGTACGGCAGATTGCCGACAATGCGCAGCGACGCTTTCTCACCCGGCGCCGCCAGCGTGCCGAAGTCGAACGCGAGCGCATCGCCCGCATGCAACTCGAGCAGGTCGCCGAATTTTGTCTTGAGACGGCCAATCAGATCGCGATCCAGTTCGACCGCGTGCAACGGCGCGTCGGGTGTCGCCAGACGCTCGATCAGCGGTTCGGTGAGCGCGCCAAGCCCCGGCCCGATCTCGACCATGCGCTCGCCGCGCTGCGGCCGGATCACGTCGACGATCGAATCGATCACGCCCATATCCACCAGAAAATTCTGTCCGAAACGCTTGCGCGCGATATGGCCCTGGTGCCGGCCCTGCTGCTGTCTGCTGGTGGACATCGAAGAAACGCTTTGAAAGAGAACTGCTTAAAGATAGGAACAACCCGGCAACAAACCAGGAAAACGCGCAACGAACGCGAATACAGCGAGCGGCGACCGGCAAGAAGCGCGTACGCCGCCGCTCTCGCGAAGGCTGGATCAGCCCGCGCGGCGGTGCTGCGCCATCGAAACCGCCGTATCGATCGCGGCGATCAGACTGCCGGCGTCGGCACGGCCGGTGCCGGCCAGATCGAGCGCGGTGCCGTGATCGACCGAAGTGCGGATGATCGGCAAGCCGAGCGTGATGTTGATGCCTTCGCCGAACGTCGCGTACTTCAATACCGGCAGGCCCTGATCGTGGAACATCGCCAGCACGCAGTCGGCCTGCTCCAGATAACGCGGCTGAAACAAAGTGTCCGCCGGATAGGGGCCAGGCGCGTCGATGCCTTGTTCGTTCGCGAGCTTCAGTGCCGGGGAAATCACCTCGATTTCCTCGCGGCCCAGATAACCGTTTTCGCCCGCATGCGGATTCAAACCCGTCACGAGGATGCGCGGCGCGGGCAAGCCAAAGTGGTGGCGCAGATCGTCATCGATGATGCGCAGCGTCTCGACGATACCGTCGATCGTCAGCGCGGCGGAGACGTCTTTGAGCGGCAGATGCGTGGTAGCGAGCGCGACGCGCAACGGGCGCTTGCCGGTGCCGGCCAGCATCATCACCACGCGCGGCGTGTGCGTGCGCTCGGCCAGATATTCCGTGTGGCCGGTGAACGGCACGCCGGCGTCATTAATGGTGCTTTTTTGCAGCGGCGCGGTAACGATCGCGTCGAACGTGCCGGCCACGGCGCCGTCAATTGCGCTGTCGAGCAGATCGAGCACGTAGCGGCCATTGGCGGCGTCGAGCTTGCCGGCCTGCGAAGGCGCGCCGAGCGGCCGATGCTGCACCCGCACGCGCTTGCCGCCCACCACCAGCAGGGCCCAATCGACGCCTACCGCGTGCGCGCGCTCAGCCAGCAAATCCGCATCGCCCAGCACGGTGAACTGTGCGCCCGGCCAATGCGCCGCCGCGCCCGCCAGCGCCTGCGCGGTCAGCTCGGGGCCGACGCCGGCAGGCTCGCCGGTCGTGATCGCGATCTGCAACGGAAGGCTGGTGAACTGCGCGGCGGATGTCATGACGTTATTGCATGCTCGACAGAGTCGGCTTCACTTCCACGTAGGCAGTGTCGCGCAATTCGCGCAGCCAGTCTGCATAGGCCTGCTCCGCCTTGCGCTGACCGATCGCCTGACGCGCCAGATCCATCTGCTGCGAAACCGAGCCTTCCGATTCGCGGCGGCCCAGCACCTGAATCAGGTGATAGCCGTATTCGCTGCGTACGGGGTCGCTGATCTGACCGTCCTGCAGGTTGTTCATGGCGCGCTCGAATTCCGGCACGGTCTCGCCGGGGCTGATCCAGCCGAGGTCGCCGCCTTGCGACGACGAACCGTCTTGCGAGTAGGTGTGGGCGAACTTCGCGAAGTCGCCGCCTGCGGCGATCTGGTTCTTGATTTCGAGCAGCTTCTGACGCGCTTGCGGCTCGGACATGCCGTCGCCGACGCGGATCAGGATGTGGCGAACGTGCGTCTGCACAAGCTTCGGCGCATCGGAGCTGGTGCCCTGGCCCGCGCGACGATCGACGAGGCGCACAATTTCGAAGCCGTCGTTGGTACGGATCAGATCCGGACTGACCTGGCCCGGGCGCAGCGCCGAGGCGGCCTTGACGAACTCAGGCGGCAGTTTGGACGGCGGCACGAAACCTGTATCGCCGCCTTTCGACGCATCCGGCGCTTGCGAATTCGACTTCGCCAGCTTTTCGAAGTTGGCGCCGCCCTTGGCTTCCGCCAGCAAGGCCTGGGACTTTTGCTGCGCGGCTTCAATGTCGGTTTCCGACGCGTTCAGCGGCGCCTTCACGAAGATGTGCTGCAGGTGCAGATCGCTTGTCAGGCCGGAGTTCGGGCCGCGCTGGCTGGCGATGTAGTTCGCGACCTCGGCGTCCGACACTGTGACCTTGCTGTCCACTTCCTTCTCACGCAGACGCGAGAGCGTGAGTTCGGTGCGCGCGTCACTCGTGAAGGTGGTCCAGGGCACGCCTTGCGCCTCGATACGCGAGCGATACATGTCGAGCGTCATGTTGTTCGCCTGCGCGAGCCGCTCGAGCGTTTTTTGCACGGCGGCGTCATCGATGTTGATGCCGTCTTCTTTCGCCTTCTGCAACTGGATGCGTTCCAGCACCATCTGGTTGAGCACCTGCTGGCGCAACTGGTCCATCGGCGGGACCGGCGCGTTCTGCTGGTTCAGCCGGCGGGTGATCAGGCCGATGCGCTCGTCGAGCTCGCGCCGCGTGATGACACCGTTGTTGACCACTGCGGCGATGGTGTCGACAGTCTGGCCGTTATTGCCGGGCGACAGCGCCTGCGCCTGAACCGGCGCGACTGACAGGAAAGACGCGACGGCGGCAAGACCGGCCGCAAGCGTTGCCAAGCGAAGCTTTTTCATGATTGCCACAGATACTCCAATGATGTCGGGCGCGCCTGGCCCGTCTTTTCGCATTCTATAAATGATCGGGCGAGCGTCATTCGTAATTGGTGAAACGCGCTTCCGGCGGCGGCGGCGGCGGCAGCGGCGTATAGCCCGCCACGCTGGTGCGGAACGCGGAAATCAGACCGTTGTCGACGCTCGACAAGCCCTTGAACGTCAACTGCGCGAGAAACCGCGTGCTCGACTGATTCTGCCCCGAGGTATTCAGACCGTTCGCATAGCGCTGGATCCCGGCGCCGAGCGTCCAGCAGTCGGCGTCGTATTGCAAGCCGACCAGACCGTCGACGATCCGGTGCCCGCCCAGGTCGTAATTGAAGCGGCCCACCCCGTACACATGGCGTGTTAGCGGCCACTGCCCCGAAATCAGCACCTGGTTGATCGGCTGGTTATCCAGCGTGGTGTTCGCGCGGGTGTAGCGATACGCAACATTGATCACCTTGCCGCTGGCCGGGCTGAACCCGAAACCGACGCTCGTCTTCGTCAACTGGTTGTTGTCGGCATTATATTGGAACGCCGTTTCCGACGCGAAACCGGCGCCGAGCTTGAGCGACGCACCCGCGATCAGGTCCGAATGCGTGGCCTGCGTGCTGGTCTGCGTAGGCAGCAGCGTGACGCGCTGATCCTGGAAGTAGTACTGCTGCGCGATCACGAAGCGCGCGCGTTCGTCGCCCGTGGCCGGGTTGATGAAGCGCGTGGTAATCGCCGCGGTCAGACGGTTCGCGTCGGCGATCCGGTCGTTGCCGACAAACGTGTTCGGCGTGAAGATTTCCGCCAGCCCGAAGTCGGAATCGGCCGTATCGAAGAGCGGCGCGTTGTTCTGGTTGCGGTACGGCGTGTAGACGTAGTAGAGCCGCGGCTCCAGCGTCTGGATGTAATCCTCGCCGAAGATCCGCACCGAACGGTCGAAAATCAGCCCGGTGTCGAAGGAGAGCGTCGGGATCGACTCGGTGAAATTCTTCGGCGTGCCGGGTGTAGCGATATTGTTCAGGTTGTACGACGCAAAGTGCCACTGCACCTTCGGCGTAACGAAGTAACCTGGCCCGACTACCGAATACGACAGGTACGGGTTGAACATCACCCGCTGACCCTGGGTCGTGTCCGCGGTGGTGATGCGGAAATTCGAGTAGTCGGCTTCCGCACCGTAGTCGAAACCGCCGACGTTGTACTTCGCGTACTTCACGTTCAACTGCGGCTCGCGGCCGTACGGCGCCGTAGAAGGCGTCAGCGTCTGCCAGTGCTGTTCGCGCGCGAGCACCGACCACGGGCCGTTGCTATAGGTCAACCCGGCTTCCTGCTGATACAGGAGCTGGGTGCCGTTCTGGAACTGACTGACCGACGACGACAGGTCTTCCGGATACGTATTGTCCGAGACCTTGTTGTAGTAGATGTAGCCGCCGAACCCGTTGCCGAAGTTCTGGTTGTGCTGGATGTACAGCGCGTAGCGGTTGGTCTTCGTCAGGCGGTCGTTCGGCAGGAATTCGCCGGTGATCGAGCCGGAATACGTGGGCGACAGATAACGGAAGGTCGACTGCAACTGCACGCCGCGCTTCGAGATCAGACGCGGTGTGACCGTCAGATCGCGATTCGGCGCGATGTTGAAGTAGTACGGCACCGATAGTTCGAAGCCGTTCGACGAACTCACCGAGAACGTGGGCGGCAAGATGCCGCTGCGCCGCTCGCCCGACAGCGGGAACGACAGCCACGGCGAAGCGAATACCGGCAGCCCCTGGAAGAACAGCACGCCGTTGTACGCAACGCCTTCGTCCGCGCCGGTATCGAAATCGAACTCGCTGCCTTTGATGTACCAGGCCGGATTGTCCGAGCAGGAGCACGCCGTGTACGTACCCTTCGTGAACACCGAGCGCTCGTTGTCGAGCAGGTCGACACGCTCCGCGCTACCCGAGCCGCCCGTCACGTTGAAGCGATACTTGGGCGCGGACATGAAGCCTTCGCTCGAGTCCACCCGCATATGCGCTTCCGGGCCGGCGAACGTCGCGCCGTTGTTGTTCAGGTGAACCTGGCCATATGCGTCGGCCATGTCCGTGTCCTGATCGTAGTGCAGCGCGTCGGCCTTGATCACGAAGGTATTGCGCCGCACCTCGGCCGAGCCCTTTGCGGCCATGTCCTGGTCGGTGGTGCCGGTCGTCGTGTCGCCGAGTACAAACGTGGCCGGTTTCTGGCCTGACTGCAACGGATGTTCTTCGAGCTGCGGGGCGAGCTGCATGCCCCAGGGCGCGTCGATAGGTTGCGGCTGCGCGGCTTCCCCCACCAGCTGGGCGTGCGCAAGCGCGGGCATCAGGCCCGGAACGGCGATCAACGCCGCGACGAGCCGCCTTTTGCGCGGCACTACGGCACAAGAGGGAGTCGTTTGGGAAAGCTGTCTAGGCGGCATGTATCGTTTGGCGAATCGGCCCGTCCGTCAGCTTTTGCAGTCACGATCCACCGCCTGCACATCCCGACCGTGACAGTCGGCTGCACATCAATATTTACAATCTGTCGAACGATGAGGCGGGCGGTAAAGCGGAACACGCGAAAGCTGGCGTGAGTCGCGTCAAAAAAGTCGTGGGGTATTATATGGCAAGACGTTGCCCCTCTGAATTTGCCGCCGGTTTTCATGACGCTGCCCCTCTCCAAAGACTCCAAAGATGCCCGCCTCGAACTGCTCGAGGCCTGGCTGAATGCCCACGCAGCACGCTATGCGCTCGAACTCGACACGCTTGTGCCGGCTTCGTCCGACGCCAGTTTTCGTCGCTATTTCCGGCTCGCCGGTAAGGCGGCGGAAAGCGAAGGCGCCGGCACCCTGATCGCCGTCGATGCCCCGCCGCCCGAAAAGTGCCGCGAATTTGTGCAAATCGCGCAATTGCTCGACGCCGCCAACGTGCATGTGCCGCGCGTGCTGGAGGTCGACTTCGAGGCCGGGTTCATGCTCGTCACCGACCTGGGCACCGATTCGTACCTCGGCGCGCTGACCGGGGCGCAAGCCGCGGATGAACCCCGCCGCGCCCGTTCGTTGATGCGCGACGCCCTCGATGCGCTGATCCGCTGGCAGCTCACGTCGCGCGAAGGCGTGCTGCAGCCGTTCGACGAAGCCTTCCTGCGCCGCGAGATGGAGTTGATGCCGGAGTGGTTCATCGGCCGCCATCTGGGCCGCGAGGTCGACGAGAAGACCCGCGGGGTGCTCGATCGCACCTTCGCGCTGCTGATCGCGAGCGCCCGGGCGCAACCGCAGGTGTTCATGCTGCGCGATTTCATGCCGCGCAATCTGCTGATCGCGGCCGCGCCCAATCCCGTGAATCCCGGCGTGCTGGACTTCCAGGACGCGGTGACCGGCCCGATCACGTATGACGTCGCCTCGTTGCTGCGCGATGCCTTCCTCAACTGGGACGAAGAGTTCGAGCTGGATTGCTTCGTGTACTACTGGGAGCGCGCGAAGAAAGCGGGCCTGCCGGTCGATGCGGATTTCGGCGAGTTCTACCGCCAGCTCGAATGGATGGGGCTGCAACGGCACATCAAGGTGCTGGGGCTGTTCTGCCGGATCAACTACCGCGACGGCAAACCGCATTACATGAAGGATCTGCCGCGCTTCATCGGTTATGCGCGCAAGGTTGCTGAACGCTATGCACCGCTGCGTCCGTTTGCGAAGCTGCTCGACGAACTCGAAGGCCGCGCGAATGAAGTCGGCTACACGTTCTGACCGATGACGATGTCTCTGAAGAAAGCGATGATTTTCGCCGCCGGGCGCGGCGAGCGCATGCGTCCGTTGACCGACACGTGCCCGAAGCCTTTGCTCGAAGTGGGCGGCAAGCCGTTGATCGTGTGGCAGATCGAACGCCTCGCGCGCGCCGGCTTGCAAACCATTGTGATCAACCATGCGTGGCTCGGCGAGCGGATCGAAGCCGCGCTCGGCGACGGTTCGCGCTGGGGCGTGCAACTGCGCTACTCGGCCGAGCATGAAGCGCTGGAGACGGCGGGTGGAATCGTGCAGGCACTGCCGTTGCTCGAAGACAAGGGCGAGAGCGAAGTATTCGTCGCGGTCAGTGGCGACGTCTACGCGGATTTCGATTACGCGGCGCTGACCACGCGCGCCGAAGCACTGGCAGCGCTAACCATGCCCGGCATGCATCTGGTGATGGTGCCGAACCCGGCGTTTCATCCGAACGGCGACTTCGGGTTGGTCGATGGAACGCTGTCGCTCGATGCGCAACCGCGCTTCACATTCGGCAACATCGGTCTCTACGACACGCGCATGTTCCGCGATCTGCCGCGCGGCACGCGGCGCGCGCTCACGCCTTACTATCGCGAGACGATTGCGCGTGGTCTCGCGAGCGGCGAGTTGTACGAAGGCTTGTGGGAAAACGTCGGCACACCGGCGCAATTACAGGCGTTGGATCAGCGTTTGAGCGAACGCTGATCGCAGATCACACTACCTTGAACGGCGCCTGCGGGATAGCGTGCCACTCGACGTGCAACGGCCAAGGCTGAGCGGCCAACGCCGATCGCCCAGCGGCGCACACTCGATATGCCCAGTGCAGCGCCTCATCCAACGGGGAGATGCGGCGCATCCCGCCGCCGCTTGCTCAGCGCCCGCTATCCACCGTTTCCGCCGACTCCGACGCCTCCGCGGCACGTTGCTGCTGCAACGCCCACATCTGCGCGAACAATCCGTTCGCCTGCAGCAACTCAGCATGCGTCCCGCGCTCGACGATGCGCCCCTTGTCCATCACGATGATCTGCTGTGCGTGCACCACCGTCGAAAGCCGGTGCGCGATGATCAGCGTCGTGCGCTCGCGGGCGATCTGATCGAGCTCATGCTGGATCGCGCGCTCCGAACGGGAATCGAGTGCCGAAGTCGCTTCGTCGAACAGCAGGATCGGCGGATTCTTGAGGATGGTCCGCGCAATCGCAACGCGTTGTTTTTCACCGCCGGACAACTTCAGGCCACGCTCGCCGACCGGTGTCTCGTACCCCTTCGGCAGCCCTTCGATGAAGTCGTGAATATGCGCTGCACGCGCCGCCGCGATGACTTCCTCGCGCGTCGCCGACGGGCGGCCGTAAGCGATGTTGTAGTAGATCGAATCGTTGAACAGCACGGTATCCTGCGGCACGATGCCGATCGAGGCACGCAACGAATCCTGCGTGACGTCGCGAATATCCTGACCGTCGATGGTGATCGCACCGCCCGTTGCGCGATCCAGATCGTAGAAGCGGAATATCAACCGCGCGAGCGTCGATTTGCCCGACCCGCTATGGCCGACCACTGCCGTAGTGCTGCCCGCCGGAATCGTGAAGCTCACGTCGTGCAGAATCTGCCGCGCCGGCTCATACGAAAAGTTCACACTCTCGAAGCGCACCTGCGCACCGCTCACCCGCAGCGCGGGCGCGTCCGGCATATCGGGTACTTCCTGGGCCGCGCCGAGCAGTGTGAACATGCGGTCCATATCAGTGAGGCTTTGCTTCAATTCGCGATACACGACGCCGAGAAAATTCAGCGGTATATAGAGCTGCAACATGAACGTGTTGATCAGCACCAGATCGCCGAGCGTGAGGCGCCCGGCCATCACGCCTTCGGTTGCGCGCCACAGAATGAACACGAGACCCGTGCCGATGATCGCCTGCTGCCCGAAGTTCAGCGCCGACAGCGAACGCTGCGATTTGATCGCGGCCGTGCGATAGCGCTTGAGATTTTCGTCGTAACGGTGCGCTTCCCACTCTTCGTTGCCGAAGTACTTCACGGTCTCGTAGTTGAGCAGCGAATCGATCGCGCGCGAATTCGCCTTTGAATCGAGATCGTTCATCGTACGGCGAAAATGCGTGCGCCATTCGGTGACTTTCACGGTGAACGTGATGTACACGGCGAGCGCAATGAACGTGACGATCGCGTAGTACGCCTCATATTTGACGACAAAGAATCCCAGCACGAGCCCGACTTCAACCAGCGTCGGCAGGATGCTGTACAGCGAATACGAAATCAGTTGCGTGATGCCGCGCGTGCCGCGTTCGATATCGCGCGACATGCCGCCCGTCTGCCGCTCAAGATGGAAGCGCAATGACAGCGCGTGCAAATGGCGGAACACTTTCAGCGCGAGTTGGCGTACCGCGCTTTCGGTCACCTTCGAAAACAGGATCTCGCGCAGCTCGGTAAACAGCGAGGTGGACAGCCGCACCACGGCATAGGCGACCACCAGCAAACCGATGCCGCCCAGCAGCACGATGCCAGGCGAATCGTGCGCGCGGCCGAGCGCGGTGAGATGCTGCACCGAAGCGAGGCTGTCGACGATCCGTTTCATCACGATCGGTACGCCGAGATTGGCGACCTTCGCGCCGATCAGGCAGCTCAGCGCAAAGCCGACGCGCCATTTATAGGTGGCAAGGTAGGGCAGCAGCGACAGGATCGTTTGCCAGTCATTGCGCGGCTGGGTGGAGATCGGGGAAGGTTCGGACGAGGGCGTGCGGCGCATGGGATCGGCTGGGGAGAGTGTGGAAGCGACGGAGTTCGCAGCGGCGCGCCGACCGGCAGCGTGCAATCCCCGCACTCTGCTGCATGTCGCGCGACCTGGCTGGGCGCTTTCCCGTACAATTCCTGATCTTTCTATTGTCGCAGAAGCTGGCTGGCGCCGCTTTTCATCGGCTGTCCGGCCGCCGGTTGCATGTCGGCCGACCGACTGTGTCGTGCCACCGTGTGGTGCAGTTGTCGTGAAATCCCCCGCCTGCTGGTCGGACCGACCGAGCCATTACGAATTTCAAGGGTGCCCCGATGACCAATCTCCTTCAACTTCCGCAAAAGCATTGCGCACTGCGCGTCGTGCCGCAACCGTCGGACGCGAATGTCCACGGCGACGTGTTCGGCGGCTGGATCATGGCGCAAGTGGATATCGCCGGTTCGATTCCGGCAAGCCGCCGTGCCAATGGGCGGGTGGCGACCATTGCGGTCAATTCGTTCGTCTTCAAGCAGCCCGTGTTCGTCGGCGATCTGCTGAGTTTTTACGCGGATATCGTCAAGACCGGCAACACGTCGGTCACGGTGGCGGTCGAGGTTTACGCGCAACGCATGAGCCTGACCGAAGACGTCGTGAAGGTCACCGAGGCGACCCTGACCTACGTCGCAACCGATAGCGACCGCCGCCCGCGCGCGCTGCCGGTACTGGACTGAGCAGCAGCGGACCTTGAATGAAAACGAGGCGCCTGAGCGCCTCGTTGAGCTTCATACCTTGTGCTTGCCGGGTTGCATTGTCCAGGTTGCATTGTCCAGATCGAATCTGCCTGGCTCCCCAGCGCAAACCTAACCAGTCCGGCACCCTCCAGCCGTAGCCGTTACTGACTCGCCGCAGCGCCTATCCCTGCCTTCTTCTGCGCGTTCTGGAGGTCCGTCGGATAGTTCGGATCGTTACGCGACGGGTTATACCCGTTGCTCTCCAGTTGCTTCAGCTCGGCGTTCTTTTTCGCGCGCGCTTCCTTGCGGGCGGCCTTGCGTTGCGCCTTGGCGGCTGCCTTGGATGCGGCCGACGGCTTGGCGGCCATGGCGGCATTGGCTTCATCGCCCGCCGGCGCACTTGCGCCGCTTTGCGCGAACGCCGCTGCAACAGAAGCCACGCTCAGTACAACCGATGCCAGCAGCACAGCCCATTTTTTTGTCGGTGAAGTCGTCATTTTTCTCTCCAGTCGTATTGGCAGATATTCGACGGCGAAACGCCCATAACAGAGTGCAAGCAGCGAAAGGCGGGCGCAACGCCACGTGAATCGATGCTTCGTGGTTCCCGGTGAAGTCTGAGATGGGAATCCCGAATATATACGACTGCCACCCGCCCGGATACCGGTAATCCCCCCCGCCAGGCGGCCTGCGCGCGCCAATCGGCCCAGCATCTCAAACGCCGCTGCGCAAGTACACCTCGACCTGCGCGTCGATCCACTGTGCGAAATGCGCCTGTTTCGCGTTCAGGATCTCGCGTTGCTGCCACACCAGCCAGTACGGATAGCGATACGGCACGCGGATGTCGGTGATCTGCACCAGGTCGCCCCGCGCCAGCGCATGCGCGACCAGGCTGCGCCGCTCGAGCGCGACGCCCTGCCCGAGCAACACGGCGCCAATCACGATGTTCGAATCGTTCGCCGACAACACCCAGGCTTCAGCGGCCGGCTCGGCCACTTGCGCCGCCCGGCACCATTCGCTCCACGGCGCATCGGGGCTCGAGATCAGCGGACACGCGAGCACATCCTCGGCCGTGCGCGGAAAACGACCGTGCGGCCCGAGCGCGAAATGCGGTGCCGCAACCACGAGCATGTCGTCGTCGAACAGTTTTTGCTGCGCGACATCGGGCCAATACCCCTGCCCCATGCGAATACCGATGTCGCTTATGCTCTGACGAAAGTCGTCGATCTGCAGATTGGTCACGAGGCGCACGCGATAGTACGGATGCGCCTCGCGGAAGCTCGCGAGGCGCGGCACGAGCCAGTGCTGCGCGAACGACGGCAAGGTCGCGATCACCAGCTCGCTTTCGAGTGGGCGCGCCTGCACACGGCGGGTCGCCTGACTGATGTCGTGCAGCGCCGCGCGTATATCGAGGGCGTAGAACCGGCCTTCGTCGGTGAGCCGCAAGCCACGCGCTTCGCGCAGGAACAATGCGACGCCCATCGACTCTTCCAGCACCTTGATCTGCTGACTGACCGCCGAATGGGTGACATGCAACTCCCGCGCTGCCGGCGTGACACCGCCGAGCCGGGCGACGGCCTCGAAGCAGCGCAGAGCGGTCAGCGGCGGAATGGGCTTCATGTAAGAAATTCTGACGCAAACCGTCGATTAATGTTGCTTTTTTTGCCACGGCAAGCCGGTTAGTCTATTGTTTCAATGCTCTACAAGCACCACCCGGCAAGCAAGCCGCCGCCCACTCGCCCGCTCGGGCCAGCCATATAGATCTTCTAACGGGAATGAGATGAAAACTGATTGGAATGCTGGATTCGCCCTACGTGCGCCGCGTCGCTATCTGCCTGAAGTTGCTGAAACTCGACTTCGAGCACCAGTCGATTTCCGTGTTCCGCATGTATGACGCGTTCGCGAAGATCAACCCGGTTGTGAAAGCGCCGACCCTGATCCTCGACAACGGCCAGAGCGTGATGGACTCGACGGTGATCTTGCAGTACGCCGCCACGCTAGCGCCAGATCAGCGGATCTTCCCGTCACAACCGCAACACTGCATGCGCGCCGCGCGCCTCACGGGCCTCGCGCTGGCCGCTTGCGAAAAGAGCGTGCAGATCGTGTACGAACGCAATCTGCGTCCGGCGGAGAAACAGCATGAGCCGTGGGTCGATCGCGTGACCGAGCAATTGCACGCCGCTTACCGCGAACTCGAAGAGGAACTCGCGGCGGCGGCGCTGCCGGTCGAACCGAACCACTTCGGTGCGGTGGACGTAGCGGTGGCCGTCGCGTGGAATTTCACGCAGATGTTCCTGTCGGAGATCGTCACCAAGGCAGCGCATCCCCACCTGCAGGCGTTTTCGGAAGCGGCCGAACAGTTGCCGGTTTTCCTCAGCACACCAGCGAAGTAAGCAGCCCGCGGGCGAAGCGGTCGCACGGGGTGGCGCGGGGTGGCGCGCTTAAACCGCCTCCACGGTGCGCCCCACCCCGCCTTGCAGCAGCGCGGAGATCGCGTCCGTCGACAACGGCTTGGCAAAGTAGTAGCCCTGCATTTCGTCGCAAGCGCGTTCTTTCAGGAAGTCGAGTTGCGCCAACGTCTCCACGCCCTCGGCGATCACCTGCAATTTCAGCGAATGCGCGAGCGCGATGATCGCCGAGGTGATCGTTTCGTCGTCGCCCGACACGCCGATATCCGACACGAACGAGCGGTCGATCTTCAACCGGTCCACCGGGAAGCGCTTCAGATAGCTGAGACTCGAATAGCCGGTGCCGAAGTCGTCGATGGCAAGGCCGATGCCGAGCGCGTGCAGTTCGTTGAGCATCGACACCGCCTCCTCGGCATTGCGCATGATGGTGCTTTCGGTGAGTTCGAGTTCGAGGTACTGCGGCTCGAGCCCCGTCTCGGCAAGCACCTGCATGACGAGCTTCGCGATATCGCGCTGCTGAAAAACCCGCGCCGACAGATTGACCGAGACTCGCGCCGGCGGCAAGCCTTCGTCCTGCCACGCCTTGTTCTGGCGACACGCCTCACGTAGCACCCATTCCGACAGCGGGCCGATCAAGCCGCTCTCCTCGGCAACCGGAATGAACAACGACGGCAGCACCAATCCGACTTCCGGATCCCGCCAGCGCACCAGCGCCTCGGTGCCGACGATCTGCCCGCTCCCGATATCGACCTGCGGCTGGTAGTGCAGCAGGAATTCGTTGTCACGCAACGCGCGGCGCAAACGCCGTTCGAGATTCAGGCGCGCACCCGCGCTCGCGTTCATCTCCGGCTGGTAGAACTGGAACGTATTGCGGCCCATGTCCTTCGCGCGATACATCGCGAGGTCGGCCTTTTTCACCAGCGTTTCCGCGTCTTCGCCGTCCTGCGGGAAGAGGCTCGCGCCCATGCTGCAGCCGACATACAGCTCGGTGCCGTCGAGCCACACCGGCTCGGAAATCGACGCGCGCACTCGCTCCATCCACGCGATCAGCGACTGCTCGTCGACGGTATCGGTCATCACGATCACGAACTCGTCGCCGCCGTGCCGCGCGACCGTGTCGCTGGTTCGCGTGCAGCGTGCGAGCCGCTCCGCCACCACGCCCAGCAAGCGGTCGCCGACGCTATGGCCGAGGCTGTCGTTGACGTTCTTGAAGCCATCCAGATCGATGAACACCACCGCGACGCCCTTGTGATGCCGCTGCGCGACAATCAACGCGTGCTGCAGGCGATCGCGCAGCAGGTTGCGATTCGGCAGCCGCGTGAGACTGTCATAGTTGGCCTGGTATTCGAGCTGCTCCTGATAGCGAATCAGATCCGTCACATCATTGATCACGCCAATGTGATGCGTGATCACACCCTCTGCGTTCGGCACCGGTGCGATGAACAGCTGATTCCAGAACAGCGCGCCGTCCTTGCGATAGTTGCGCACCACGGCGCTCACCTCGCGGTTCGCGGCCAGCGCCTGGCGGATCAGCGCGACGCCTTCCTGCTCGCGATCGTCGCGTTGCAGCACCCGGCAATCGTGACCGATCACTTCGGCGGGATCGTAACCGGTGATGCGCATGAACGCGGGGTTCACGTATTCGATCAGATTGCCTGACGGCGACGGCGCGGTAATCAGAATCGCGTTGACGCTGGCATCGAGCGCGCGGCTTTGCAAACGCAAGGCCAGATCGGCGCGCTTGCGCTCGGTAATGTCCGTGTAGGACCCGAGGACGCCGATCACGCGGCCGTCGCTGTCGGTAAACGGCAGCTTGCTCGTGACCGTGGTGCGATGCACGCCGTCGATCACCAGGTCGACCTCGAAATTCATCTTCGGCACGCCGGTGGTCACCACCTCTTTATCGTGCTCGTTCAGCAGGCCGGCGAAGGCGCGCCAGGGCATATCGCTGTCGCTCTTGCCGACCACCTGCTCAGGGTAGGAGAGCCCCGCATCGCGCGCGAACGCCATATTGCAGCCAAGATAGCGCGATGCCTGATCCTTCCAGAAAATCCGCTGCGGAATGTTGTCGATCACCGTCTCGAGCATCTGGTTCGAACGCTGCGCTTCGGCTTCGGCGTTGATCTGTTCGGTGACGTCGTCGGCCAGCACGAAGAAGGCGGCGCGGCCCATGAAGTTGAGCGCGTGATACGAAATGTCGGCGCTGATCATCGACCCGTCCTTGCGCCGGTGATGCCAGACACCCGCCATCGTGCGGCCCTGATGCGGGATGTCGCTGCGCTGCAGATGCGATTCGAGGCGCGAGATTTCGCCATTTGGCCGGATCGCGCGAATCGTCATGCCGAGAAATTCGCTTTCCGAGTAACCGTATTGCTGGATCGCGGCCGCATTGACCGCGAGAAAGCGCAGCGTCTCGCGCTCGAAGATGTACATCGGCACCGGATGATCGTCGAACAGGCCGCGAAAACGCTCGTCGTGGCGGCTGAGCGCGCGGACGGTCCGCAGTTTCTCGCGCGCACGGCTTTCGCGGGCGCCGAACGTGAAGATCAGAAGTGCGCTGCCGGCAAGCATCGTCACGATCAGCAGAAACATGGCGCGCTGGGTTTCGTTCGCGGAGGCCGCAAGCGACGCCTGCAACACCTCATTCTCCTGCTTGCGCAACACCGTCAGACCGGCTTCCACCCGGCCGAGGCCCAGCCCGAGATGCGTGTAGGTCGATGCCGCCCACGCGCGCGATTCGTTCGGCGTCGCGCGGGCGCTCTTCAACAGCGCATCGTCGATATCGTGTTGCAGCGCGTGACTGTCCGTACTCAGTTTGGCGAGCGTGTCGAGCAGGACCGGTTCGTCCGCGAGTTCTTTGCGCAACTCGCGCTCCAGACCGGTCAGCGAGGTCGCCATGGCAGCGGCCTCGTTGACCGGTGCGGCCTCACCCGAGGCTTCGAAACGGCCGAGCGCGGCTAGCCCGCTATCCAGCGCCGTATGGTAGGCGTCGAGATGCTGACGCACGCTCGTCGAGCGCAACATGCGCGCGTCAGCGTCGCGCTGGCCGCAAATCTGCGTATAAGCGACGAACGCGTTCGCGCCGACCGCAGCGGCGACGACTGCCAGATTGATCAGCAGCCGCTTCGATAAAAAAGGAGTCATGGGTTCCGAACGTCAATCGTTCTGAGGGCGGGAGCACGGGGTCGCGTTCGGTGCGTCGGGTCGCATCGATTCGAGTCTTTTTACGCGCCAACCCATGGATAACGGCAGGGTTCGGAACAGATTAAGGGTGTGAGGTGAAAAAATTCGTGCCTGGCCGGTCGCACCTGGCCGGTCGCACCTGGCCGGCCGCGCCTAGCCGGCCGCTCCAAATTCCTTCATCGCGGGGATGAAGTCGTGGTTGCCTTCCGGCTTGCGCGACAATTTGGCGAGCACGTAGCGCTTGAACGGCCCAAGTTCGGCCCATTGGGCGACGCCCGGCGTGGGCAAGCCGGCGAGTCCCGCCTGGTGTGCAACATCTTCCGGTACGGCATCGGTGCGGCGCCAGGCAGGTGCTTCCTCAGGCGTAAACCAGTCCGGCTCGACATTCGCATGCGTGCGCAGCATCTCGAACAGCGCGTGGTCGAAATTCGGCTCGATTTCCGCGTCTTCCTCGACCGGAAATCGCGCCAGCAGCTTGCGGTCTTCGAGCGGCAGCAACTGCCACTGCGCGAGCGTGATGCGCAGCCCGAAGCGGTCGAGATTGAAGCGCACCGACATCGGGATGTAGGTGAAATTCTCCGACGACGCGACTTCGAAGTTGAACAGCAGCGGTGCTTCGTTGAGTGCCATGACAGTCATCCTCTTTGGTGGCGGGCAACGCTCAAGCCCAGCTTGAGGTATTTTAGAACCTTATTTGCGCGATAGCAGCGTGGTCTGGCACCGCTTCGCGTTGCCGGACAAGGCTGCAAGCCGCTCAAACGCGCGCCGCATGAAAGGAGTGAAGTAGCTTGAACGAACTGGAAACCGCCGGGCAGCCGGGCGCCGTGGAGCGCCAGGTGCACCGGCATCGCGGCGCGGCGGTCGAAACCGTCACCGATCACGTCGGTCAGGAGTGGCCGGTGGCGCTCGTCTTCAACGGCATCTCGCACGCGGTGATGATGTGCACGCCGCGCGATCTGGAAGCGTTCGCGGTCGGTTTTGCGATTTCGGAAGGGATCGTGGAACGCGGCAGTGACATTCAGGACATCGAGGTCGAGCTGCACGACGATGACGAATTGCCGCATGCCGAAGTGCAATTGAAAGTGGTGCAGCAAGCGTTCGTCGCGCTGAAGGAAAAGCGCCGCGCGCTCGCCGGGCGCACCGGCTGCGGCGTATGCGGGATCGAAAGCATCGATCTGCTGGATCTCAAACCGGAACGTGTGCCCGACACCGGCTTTCTGCAACGGCTCGCGCCGGATGCGATCGCGCGTGCCGCGCGCGAGTTGCCGGAACACCAGGCCCTGACGCGCCTGACCGGCGGCCTGCACGCCGCCGCATGGTGCGACGCGGCAGGCGCGATTCGCTACGCGTTCGAAGACGTCGGCCGTCACAACGCGCTCGACAAGCTGATCGGCCAGCTGGTGCTCGACCGAGCGGATACCAAAGAGGGGTTCGTGTTTTTGTCGAGCCGCGCCAGCTACGAGCTGGTGCGCAAAGCGGCGCGTGTCGACGTGCCGATGGTCGCGACGATTTCGGCGCCGTCGTCGCTGGCGATTGCGATTGCCCGCAAAGCGGGGGTGCGCCTTGTCAGCTTTTGCCGGGAAACCAGCTACGTCGACTACGACACCTTGCAGCCGGCGCAACCTTGAGCGCTTCGGGCGCCTGAAATATTTTCAGGCGCCTGAGCCTTACAGCAGCCAGAGCCAGATCAATCGAACTGCCGGAAGTCCGGCTTGCGCTTCTCGAAGAACGCCTTGAACGCCTCGCGCGCTTCCGGCGCGAGCAGCATCTTGCCGAAGTGAACTGCCTCTTCGGCCATCTGCGTCTGCACTGCCTGTTGGCTCGCTCGCTTCATCAGGCTCTTCGTCACCCGCAGCGACGACGCCGGCAGCGCCGCCAGCTTCGCCGCTTGCGCGGCGGCGAACGCATCGACTTCAGCCGCGGGCAGCACGCGGTTCACGAAGCCCATGCGTTGCGCTTCGGCGGCGTCGAAAGCTTCGCCGAGCAGCAGCTTTTCCGCTGCGGCCTGATAACCGCCCACGCGCTGCAACAGCAAACTCGACGCGGCTTCCGGACACAACCCAAGTTGCGTGAACGGCAGCGAAAAGCTCGCTGTATTCGCGGCATAAACCAGATCGCAGTGCAAGAGAAGCGTCGTGCCGATGCCGACCGCCGGCCCCGCCACCGACGCCACTACCGGCTTTTCCGCCGAACTGATGGCACGCAGGAACTGGAATACCGGCGCGTTTTCGCCGTCCGGCGGCGTCTTCATGAAGTCTTCGAGATCGTTGCCGGCACTGAAGATACCGGCGCTGCCACGAATCAGAATCGCCCGAATCGATGCATCGCCATGCGCTTCGACGAGTGCGTCGGCCATCGTCTGATACATCGCGGCCGTAATCGCGTTTTTCCTGTCGGGCCGGTTGAAGGCAATCGTCAGCACGCCGTCGGCGCGCTCGACCAGAATATCCATTGTCATCTTCTCGTACTCCTGGTTGCTGCTGAATGAAAAAACGGTTCGCAAGCCAAGCGGCCTGCGAACCGTTTCGGCGGTCCCTGGGTGGTCACTACGAGGATCACTGCGGGGACCCCGGCAAACACGATTACAGACGTTCGATGATGCCCGCCGCACCCATGCCGGTGCCGACGCACATGGTCACCATGCCGTACTTGAAGTTGCGACGGCGCAGGCCGTGCACAACCGTCGACGCACGGATCGCGCCGGTCGCGCCCAGCGGGTGGCCGAGTGCGATCGCGCCGCCCAGCGGGTTGATCTTCGACGGATCGAGACCGAGGTCCTGAATCACCGCCAGCGATTGCGCGGCGAACGCTTCATTCAGTTCGATCCAGTCCATGTCCTCGATCTTCAGGCCGGCAGCCTTCAGTGCGGCCGGAATCGCTTCCTTCGGACCGATACCCATGATTTCCGGCGGCACGCCGCGCACGGCGAAGCTGACGAAACGGGCGAGCGGCGTCAGGTTGAATTCCTTCAGCATCTTTTCCGACACGACGATCAACGCGCCCGCGCCGTCCGACGTCTGCGAGCTGTTGCCCGCCGTCACCGAACCCTTGTTGGCGAACACGGTGCGCAGCTTGGCCAGGCCTTCCATCGACGTGTCGCCACGCGGACCTTCGTCGAGCGAAACTTCACGCGTCTTGATGCGCACTTCGCCGGTGGCGAGGTCGGGGAAAACGCTCGGTGATCGTGTACGCGGCGATTTCGTCGTTGAATTCGCCAGCTTGCTGCGCGGCGATGGCGCGACGGTGCGATTCGACCGAGAACGCGTCTTGCGCTTCGCGGCTGATCTTCCAGCGCTCGGCGACCTTCTCGGCCGTCAGGCCCATGCCGTAGGCGATGCCGATGTCTTCGTTGCGATCGAAGATGTGCGGCGACATCGACGGCTTGTTGCCCATCATCGGCACCATGCTCATGGATTCGCAGCCGCCCGCGATCATCACATCGGATTCACCTACGCGGATACGGTCAGCGGCCATCGCCAGCGCCGTCAAACCTGACGCGCAGAAGCGGTTCACCGTGACACCGCCGACCGAGTTCGGCAGTCCCGCCAGCAGCGCGCCCATCCGCGCGACGTTGAGGCCTTGCTCTGCTTCCGGAATCGCGCAGCCGATGATGGCGTCTTCGATCACCTTGGTATCGAGGCCGGGCACTTGCGCCACGGCCGACCTGATCGCGTGCACCAGCAGTTCGTCCGGGCGCGTGTTCTTGAACATCCCGCGCGGCGCCTTGCCGATCGGCGTACGGCTCGCGGCGACGATGTATGCGTCTTGCAATTGCTTTGTCATTTGAGGCTCCTGTCTCGCGTCGCCGCTTAATTACGCACCGGCTTGCCGGTTTGCAGCATGCCCATGATCCGTTCCTGCGTCTTTTGCGTGCCGAGCAGATCGACGAACGCCTGACGCTCGAGTTTGAGCAGCCATTCTTCGTCGACGAGGCTGCCGGCTTCCACGTCACCGCCGCACACCGCTTCCGCGATACGGCTGGCGATCAGGAAATCGTGCTCGCTGATGAAACGGCCGTCGCGCATGTTGACGAGCGATGCCTTGATGGTCGCAATCGCCGAGCGGCCTGCCACCGACACTTGCGTGACACGCAGCGGCGGACGGTAACCCGCGGCGAACAGCGCGCGCGCTTCCTTCTTCGCGATGTCGAGCAGTTCGAATACGTTGAAGACGATCGTGTCGGACGGCTTCAGGTAGCCCATTGCGCGGGCGTCGAGTGCTGAGGCCGAGACCTTCGCCATTGCCGCGTTTTCGAACGACTTCTGCACGAACTTCAGCAGGTCGTTGGTCGCACCGGCCGCGGTCGCGGCTTCCGCCGCGCGCAGTGCCGCTTCCTTCAGACCGCCGCCCGCGGGCACGAGACCCACGCCGACTTCCACCAGACCGATATAGCTTTCGATGTGCGCGACACGCTTCGCGCTATGCAGCGCCAGCTCGCAACCGCCGCCGAGCGCGATGCCCGACACAGCCGAGATGACCGGCACGCTCGCATACTTCACGCGCAGCATGCCTTGCTGGAATTTCTTCACGAACGGCTCGATGCCCTTCGCGCCGCCCATCATGAACGCAGGCATGGCTTCTTCGAGGTTTGCACCTGCGGAGAACGGGCCGCCCGGCGTGCCGAGTTTCAGCGACGTCGGCTGCCACACGACCAGCCCCTTGTATTCCTTCTCGGCCAGTTCGATAGCCTGCGTCAGACCGTCGATCACCGACGGTCCGATCGTGTTCATCTTGCTCTTGAACGACACGATCAGGACGTCGTTCTCGCCTGCACGGTCGTCGACCCATGCACGCACGGCGTCGGTTTCAAACAGAGTCTTGCCGTAGGTCTTCGGGTCAGCCGAGGTTTCGCCGACCAGCGGTGCACGGAACACCTGCTTGTCATAGACGGAGAGAGAAGAACGCGGCACGAACGTCTTCGAAGCCGGCGACCACGAACCTTCGTTCGTATGCACGCCGCCCTTTTCAGCAACCGGACCTTCCAGCACCCACGACGGCAACGGCACGTTCGACAGCGCCTTGCCGGCCGCGATGTCTTCCTGCACCCATTCGGCGACCTGCTTCCAGCCTGCCGTCTGCCAGCCTTCGAACGGACCTTCGTTCCAGCCGAAGCCCCAGCGAATGGCCAGATCGACGTCGCGCGCGTTGTCAGCGATCGATTCCAGATGCACGCCGATGTAGTGATACACGTCGCGGAAAATCGCCCACAGGAATTGCGCCTGCGGATGCTCCGATTCGCGCAGGAGCTTCAGCCGTTCTGCCGGCGGGCGCTTCAGAATACGGCCGACCAGTTCGTCCGCCTTCGCGCCGCCATCGACGTACCCGCCCGTGTTCGGGTCGAGCACCTTGATGGCTTTGCCTTCCTTCTTGTAGAAGCCGCCGCCGGTCTTCTGACCGAGTGCGCCCTTCTTCACGAGTTCGGCGAGCACGGCCGGCGTTTCGTAGACCGGGAAGAACGGGTCGTCCTTCAGCGTGTCCTGCATCGTCTTGATGACGTGCGCCATGGTGTCGAGACCGACCACGTCCGCTGTACGGAACGTTGCCGACTTCGCGCGGCCCAGACGCGAACCCGTCAGGTCGTCCACTTCGTCAAAACGCAGGCCGAACTTCCCGGCTTCGGTGATGACGGCGAGGATCGAGAAAATACCGACGCGGTTGGCGATGAAGTTCGGCGTATCTTTTGCCCGCACGACACCCTTGCCGACCACGCTCGTGAGGAACGATTCGAGTTGATCGAGAATTTCCGGGTGCGTCGTCGCGGTCGGAATCAATTCGACCAGGTGCATGTAACGCGGCGGATTGAAGAAGTGGACGCCGCAGAAGCGCGCCTTCAGCTCATCCGAGAAACCGTTCGACAGCTCGGTGATCGACAGACCCGACGTGTTGGTCGCGAAGATCGCATTCGGCGCGATGTGCGCCGACACCTTCTTGTACAGGTCGTGCTTCCAGTCCATGCGTTCGGCGATCGCTTCGATCACGAGGTCGCACTCGGCGAGCTTCTCGATGTCGTCGTCGTAGTTCGCGGGCTGGATGTATTGCGCGTCGTCCTTCACGCCGAACGGCGCGGGCGACAGCTTCTTCAGATTCTCGATCGCCTTCAGCGCGATCGCGTTCTTCGGGCCTTCCTTCGCGGGAAGGTCGAACAGCAGCACGGGCACCTTGGCGTTGATCAGGTGCGCTGCGATCTGCGCGCCCATCACGCCGGCGCCGAGCACGGCTACCTTGCGAATGATCAGATTGCTCACGTCGTTCCTCCGGGGAGTTGTGCGGTGTCGCGAATGTGTCTCTTACGTTTCGCGATGTGTGGCTTGTGGCGGTGGAAGGCGCCGCGCCTCTCAAGGGCGTGGCGCTTGCCGTCAGGAATGTGCCTTAGAACAGCGACTCTTCAACATCCATCATCGACTTCGAACCGGCGCGCGCCTGACGAATCGTCATCGCGGTTTCCGGCAGCAGCTTCGCGAAGTAGAAGCGTGCGGTCGCGAGCTTCGCCTTGTAGAACGGATCGCCCGATGCTTCGTTGTCCAGCGCGATACGTGCCATGCGTGCCCAGAAGTACGAGAACACCAGGTGGCCGACGGTGCGCAGATACGGCACGGCGGCGGCGCCGACTTCGTCCGGGTTCTGCATCGCCTTCATGCCGATTTCCATCGTCAGCTTCTGCACCTTGTCGCCGATGTCGGCGAGCGGGTTGACGAACTCCTGCATTTCCGGCTTCACGCCTTCGGCTTCGACGAAATCCGACACCAGCTTGCCGAACTTCTTCATCTTCGCGCCCATGTCGCCGAGGATCTTGCGGCCGAGCAGGTCGAGCGCCTGAATCGCGTTGGTCCCTTCGTAGATCATGTTGATACGCGCGTCGCGCACGTATTGCTCCATGCCCCACTCGGTAATGAAACCGTGGCCGCCGTAGATCTGCATGGCATGGTTGGTGCTTTCGAACGCGTTGTCCGAGAGGAACGCTTTCAGGATCGGCGTGAGCAGCGCGACGAGGTCGGCAGCTTCCTTGCGCACCGATTCGTCGGCGTGCGACAGTTCCCTGTCGATGTGCAGCGCGGACCAGTACGAGAATGCGCGAGCGCCTTCGGCATAGGCCTTCTGCGTGAGCAGCATACGGCGCACGTCCGGGTGGACGATGATCGGGTCAGCCGCTTTTTCCGGTGCTTTCGGGCCAGTGAGCGAACGCATTTGCAGACGCTCTTTCGCGTACGTGAGCGAGTTCTGGAAACCGATTTCGGTCAGGCCCAGGCTCTGCATGCCAACGCCCAGACGCGCGGCGTTCATCATCACGAACATCGCGTTCAAGCCCTTGTTCGGCTCACCGACCAGCCAGCCCTTCGCGTTGTCCAGATTGATCACCGCGGTCGCATTGCCGTGAATGCCCATCTTGTGTTCGATGGAACCGCACTTCACGCCGTTGCGCTCGCCCGGCTCGCCGGCTTCGTTCGGGATGAACTTCGGCACGATGAACAGCGAAATGCCCTTGGTGCCGTTCGGTGCGTCCGGCAGACGCGCCAGCACCAGGTGAACGATGTTCTCCGCGAGATCGTGTTCGCCGCTGGAGATGAAAATCTTCGTGCCGCTGATCGCGTACGAGCCGTCGCTGTTCGGTTCGGCCCTGGTGCGCAGGATGCCGAGGTCGGTGCCGCAATGCGGCTCGGTCAGACACATCGTGCCGGTCCAGACGCCCGCGACCAGCTTCGGCAGATAACGTTGTTGCAACTCCGGCGTGCCGTGTGCGTGCAGACATTCGTACGCACCGTGCGACAGGCCCGGGTACATCGTCCACGCCTGGTTCGCCGAGTTCAGCATTTCATACAGCGCGTTGTTGACGAACGCGGGCAGGCCCTGGCCGCCGTATTCCGGATCGCAGCCGAGTGCCGGCCAACCGGCTTCAACATATTGCTTGTAGGCTTCCTTGAAGCCCTTCGGCGTGGTCACGACGCCGTCGCCGACGTACGTGCAACCTTCCTGGTCGCCGCTGTGATTGAGCGGGAACAGCACTTCAGAGCAGAACTTGCCGGCCTCTTCGAGCACGGCGTTGATCGTGTCCGCATCGAGATCCGCGTGCTTCGGCATCTGCTTGATCTCGGCTTCGACGTTAAGCAGCTCGTGCAAGACGAATTGCATGTCGCGCAGCGGCGCGGCGTACTGTCCCATGACTCTCTCCAAAGTTTGACAAGGAGCCAGGCTATTAGCTCGGTCCGTGGAAACGGACGTTCAGCGCCGCTGAATCTGCTTAAGTTCGACGGCTTTGCTAACGGCTTTCGCTCTGATACGAAACAATCAATTTTTCCAGCGCGGCCCACGTAAGACGGACAGCATCCGGCAAGTGCAGGAAGCGCGCGTCGTGATGCAGGCCGAGCGTGAAGCTGTACAGTTCGAACAGCATCAGCTGCGGATCGGTATCGGCGCGCAAATGCCCTTCTTCCATTGCCTGCGAAATTGCACGCGTGAGCGCCGCACGCCAGATCGTGACGCTCGACACCAGCTGCTCGCGCACCGGGTTGTCTCCGCGGTCGTCATACTCGACCGCGCCGCTGATGTAGATGCACCCAGTAGTGACTTCCTGAATGCGCTTCTCAATCCAGCGGGAGAGCATCGCGCGCAAGCGCGGCAATCCACGAGGCTCGCGCAAGCTCGGGAAAAACACCTCGTCTTCGAAACGACGGTGATATTCGCGCACGACTTCAACCTGCAAGTCCTCGCGCGACCCGAAATGCGCGAACACACCGCTTTTGCTCATTTGCATGCGCTCGGCCAGCAGCCCAATCGTCAGACCTTCCAGTCCGTCGCGGCTTGCCAGATCAAGTGCTGCTTCGAGAATCGCGACTCGTGTTTGTTCGCCTTTTCGCATAGCTTTTTTACCGTTCTAATGTGACCGAAAGAAAATCGAACGGCCGTACTATTATTGTGCGCTGCCGTCCGCGAAACAAGGACTTTATTAGAAACCGGTTTCTAACCTGGGTCCAATTCTGCGGCATCCGTCAATCAGCGGAAGGAGATTTTTTAGAGGCGTTTGCCTTCTCTTGTTTCCGTCCATTGACACCGCGCCCTCGCGCCTATGTGAGAGAGGAGGATCTGCTAGTCATAGCCGCCCACCGTCAACAGCTTCATGGCCGCCCGGTAAGCGGTGTAGGCCAGCCAGTTGAGCAGCCGTTCGCCGGCCGGACGGGCCTCGTAGCGCGCCTCGTCGATCCGGCGCGAATCCTTGAACGCGGCGAGGATCGCTTCGCGCAGCGCGCCGATTGACGGGTCGTTCACCAGCACCACGTTGGCTTCGTTGTTGAGCATCAGGCTCAATGCGTCGAGGTTCGACGAGCCGACAGTTCCCCAGTTCGAATCCACCACCGCGACCTTGCCGTGCAGCATGGTTTTCTCGTACTCGGCGATCTGCACGCCGGCTTTGAGCAGCGAACGATACAGGAACGGCACGGCGTAATCGAGCGCCCGGAACTCCTTGCGCCCGATGATCAACTTCACGTCGACGCCGCGCTGGGCCGCGAACATCAGCGCACGCCGCAGCTTGCGGCCCGGCATGAAGTACGGGTTTGCCAGCAGGACTTCGCTGCGCGCCTGACCGATCGCGGTCAGATACGCCTTTTCGATGGCGCGGCGGTTGATCAGGTTGTCGCGCGCGACGAACGCCACGCAGGGTTGTCCGCCGGCCCAAAGCGCCTCGTTGCGATTGCGGCGGCGCCGGCGCAGCGTGCCGAGCGATGCATACGACTTCGGTTCGAGATCGGGCGCTATGGACTCCAGCGGCCGATGGCCAAGTCGAATCCGCCGCCATTGCACCTCGAACGCCTGGCGGATATCGGCGACCACCGGTCCGTGCAATTCCACCGCGAAATCCCAGCGCCGGAACGGCAGCCTCTCGCCGTTGTTCTCGTAATCGTCGACGATATTGATGCCGCCGCAGTAGCCGAATTGATCGTCCACCACCGCGATCTTGCGGTGCGTACGCGAAAAGCCGAAGCGGCCGAACAGATGCGGGTTGTAGATGCGATGGTCGATGCCGGCGAGCGTCCATTCGTTGAACATCTCGAGGCGCTCGGTGCCGATGCCGTCGGTAATCACGCGCACCTTCACGCCGCGCGAGACCGCGCGCAACAAGGCCGCGCTGACGGCCTTGCCCGCGCTGTCGTTACAGAAAATATAGGTTTCGAGAACCACGTCGCTCTGCGCCGCGTCGATGCGTTCGATCAGCGCAGAGAAATACTCGTCGCCGGAACGCAGCAGCTTGACGTCGTTGCCGCTGGTGAAGCGGTAGCGCTGCCAGTAGCGGCGGCCGAGCAGCGATTGCCGGAGTCGCGCGAAACGGCGCGCGCCGCCGACGCTCACCGGGCACGCTCCCTGGGCTGGCCATTCAGGCTCCCGGCAAGCCGCTTCGGCAATTGCAGGATCGCGTCGGCATTCGACGACGAAAAGCAGCGAGAGGCCGCCTCTTCAAAGGGCAGCCACAGAAACGCGGTATGTTCGCGCGGCGCGAGCGTCACCTCGAGCTGCTCAGGCACTTCCAGGCTGAACCAATGCTCGGTGTTGTGGATCACGCCCTCGGCATAGCGATGCCGGAACTGCGGGTAGATTTCATACTCGATCGCGTACTGCCAGTCGAACAGCGCGCTGTGCGGCACGAGCGTACTGCCGACCACGATGCCGGTTTCCTCGGCCACTTCGCGGGCCGCCGTCTCGACGAAGGGTTCGTCGAACTGGTCTTTCGAACCGGTCACCGATTGCCAGAAATCCGCGTGATCGGCGCGCCGGATCAACAGCACGTCGAGCGCGGGTGTATGGATGACGACGAGTACGGATTGCGGGATCTTCGGCGGTTTCGGCATGGCGTAAAAACTGGGCGCAACGCTTGCGCGGTACATGTCGGCGAGTGGTCCTGGAATCGGTCGAGACCGGTTGCTTCGACTGTAACGCAAAAAACGAAAAAGGCGCATCACGCGCCTTTTTCGATTGCTTTTTCGTCACGCTTTTTCGTCACTTCCTACTGTCGTTTTCAGACAGCTTCAGTTTGATCCGGCTTAGACCTTCGGTTCCGGCGTACGCAGACGGATGTGCAACTCGCGCAACTGGCGCTCGTCCACTTCGCTCGGCGCCTGCGTGAGCAGACACTGCGCGCGTTGCGTCTTCGGGAACGCGATCACGTCACGGATCGAATCGGCGCCGGCCATCATCGTGATGATGCGGTCCAGACCGAATGCGATACCGCCGTGCGGCGGCGCGCCGTATTGCAGCGCGTCGAGCAGGAAGCCGAACTTGGCTTGCGCTTCTTCCGCGTTGATCTTCAGTGCACGGAACACCTTGCTCTGCACTTCTTCACGGTGAATACGCACCGAACCGCCACCGATTTCCCAGCCGTTCAGCACCATGTCGTAGGCCTTGGCGAGGCAGCGCGCCGGATCCGTTTCCAGATACTCGAGGTGCTCGTCTTTCGGGCTTGTGAACGGGTGATGCGCGGCGACGTAGCGGTTGTCTTCCTCGTCGTACTCGAACATCGGGAAGTCGACCACCCACAGCGGCTTCCAGCCGGATTCAACCAGACCGTTGGCCTTGCCGAATTCCGAATGGCCGATCTTCAGGCGCAGCGCGCCCAGGCTGTCGTTCACCACCTTCGCGCGATCCGCCGCGAAGAAAATGATGTCGCCGTCTTGCGCGCCGGTGCGCTCGATGATCGCCTTAACCGCTTCATCGTGCAGGTTCTTGACGATCGGGCTTTGCAGACCGTCACGGCCCTTCGCCACTTCGTTGACCTTGATCCACGCCAGGCCCTTCGCGCCGTAGATGCGCACGAATTCCGTGTAGCTGTCGATGTCGCCACGCGAGAGCTCGCCGCCCTTCGGCACGCGGATCGCCGCGACGCGGCCATCTTTCGTGTTGGCCGGCGTGCTGAACACCTTGAAGTCGACGTCCTTGACGGCGTCGGTCAGGTCCGTAAATTCGAGCTTGACGCGCAGGTCCGGCTTGTCCGAACCGAAGCGGCGCATGGCTTCCGAATACTCCATGACCGGGAATTTCTCGGCTAGCGTTACACCGATCGTTTCCTTGAACACGTGACGGATCATCGCTTCGAACAGATCGCGGATTTCCTGTTCCGACAGGAACGAGGTTTCACAGTCGATCTGCGTGAATTCCGGCTGACGGTCGGCGCGCAGGTCTTCGTCGCGGAAGCACTTGACGATCTGGTAGTAGCGATCGAAGTTAGCGACCATCAGCAACTGCTTGAACAGTTGCGGCGACTGCGGCAGCGCGAAGAACTGACCCGGGTTGGTACGCGACGGCACGAGGTAGTCGCGCGCGCCTTCCGGCGTGCTCTTGGTGAGCATCGGCGTTTCAATGTCGATGAAACCGAGTGAGTCGAGGTACTTGCGCACTTCGATCGCGACGCGGTAACGCAAGCGCAGGTTGTGCTGCATCTGCGGACGGCGCAGGTCGAGCACGCGGTGCGTGAGACGCGTGGTTTCCGACAGGTTGTCGTCGTCCAGCTGGAACGGCGGCGTGATCGACGGGTTCAGCACGATCAGCTCGTGGCACAGCACTTCGATCTTGCCGCTCTTCAGCGTGGCGTTCGTGGTGCCTTCCGGGCGAGCGCGAACCACACCCTTGATCTGCAGGCAGAACTCGTTCCGGACGCCTTCGGCCGTCTTGAACATCTCGGCGCGATCCGGATCGCAGACGACCTGAACGAGGCCTTCGCGGTCGCGCAGGTCGATGAAGATAACGCCGCCATGGTCGCGGCGGCGGCTTACCCAGCCACACAGCGAGACGGATTGGCCCAGCAGTTCTTCGGTCACCAGACCGCAGTATTCAGATCTCATCGACATGATGTTTGTCTTTCGTTTTGCATTAGTTGAACGGCGCGCCGCGATCAAACACGGCTTGAAACTCTATGCACCGGCATTACAGCGGAGGCTCGACTGTCGTGCGGCGCACCGGCGCCGGCGGCGCGGACGGCGCCACGACGCCCATCGAGACGATGTATTTGAGCGCAGCGTCGACCGTCATATCGAGTTCGATCACTTCGCTCCTCGGCACCATCAGGAAGAAGCCGGACGTGGGGTTCGGCGTAGTCGGCACATACACGCTGACGTGATCTTCTTTCAGGTGGTTGAGCACGTCGCCGCCTGGAATGCCGGTCAGAAACGCAATCGTATAGGAACCGCGGCGCGGGTACTCGATCAGGAGCGCCTTGCGAAACGCGTTGCCGCTGCTCGACAGCAAGGTGTCCGATACCTGCTTCACGCTGGTGTAGATCGGGCCGACCACCGGAATGTGAGCGACCACGACTTCCCACCACTTCACGAGCTTCTGCCCGATGAAGTTTTGCGTCAGCAGCCCGACGACAAAGATGAACGCGAGCGTCAGCACGGCGCCGAGGCCCGGCAAACGGAAGCCGAACACGCGCTCCGGCTGCCATGAAGTAGGCAGCAGCAACAGCGTCTGGTCCATCGTGCCGATGATCAGGCCGAGCACCCACAGTGTGATGGCCAGAGGCACCAGCACCAGCAGGCCAGTCAGGAACACCGATTTGAGCGTCGTTTTTTTCGTCGTCATGTGTACCGCCAGAAAGCCGCGCGAGCCGATATCCGGCGCGCGACGTGTGCGCCGCCCCTTAGGGCGGCAGTCCTACTAGGCGCTGCCGGAACCGCTCGAACTCGCCGATGCGGCGGGTGCGGGAGCAGGCGCGGCAGGCGTTGCGGCTGCGCCCGATGAAGCGGCGGCGGCCGTACCGTTGGCCGAAGCCGTGTCGGATTTCGCCGCGCCGTCATTCCCGGCCGCGGCGTTTTCGCCCGAATTCGCATTCGAGCTGCCATTCGCGTCGGGCTTGGCCGGCGCGCTCGCGCCACTGTTACCGCCGCGGAAATCGGTCACATACCAGCCGGAGCCCTTCAACTGGAAACCGGCTGCAGTGACCTGCTTGCGAAAGGTGTCTTTCCCGCACTCGGGACACTGCGTCAACTGGGGGTCGCTCATCTTCTGAAGCACGTCCTTCCCGAAGCCGCATGACTCGCAACGATAAGCGTAGATCGGCATGAACTTTTCCCTACTGAAATCTTGTAAACGCTTGCAAAGCCTTGAATTATAGCCGCAAACGACACCCCTCCCCCGGATTTTGGGGGCGAGCGCCAGACGCAGCCGCCGTCCACGTAAATGGGGGCGACGGCTATCGAATCAAGTGCGGCCCGCGCCCCAGTCTTACGCGGCGGTGGCGCGCTCGACCACGACGCCACGACGGCGCCAGGTCATCCAGCGTTCACGGCCGGCAAAGACGGCAATCGAGTCGCTCACGGCTTCGTCTTCGATCAGATCGAAGTTCGGTGCAAGCAACCCGTCGAGTTCGGTGCGCTCGATGCCGAACGGCGGCCCTTTCTGCGTTGCGCCGATGAAAAAGAAACCCGCCAGCAACGCACCGTCAGGCAACAACTCGGCCATCCGCCGCGCGTAGTCCGCGCGCCGCGCCGGCGGCAACGCGCACAGGAACGCGCGTTCGTAGACCCATGCGGGCGTGAACGGCGGCTCATACGCGAAGAAGTCAGCCTGCTCCACCAGTTGCGCATGCTGCGCACCCAACTGTTCGCGTGCCGAGGCAACGGCGGCGGGCGAAAAATCGATCGCCCGGACGGGATTGCCTTGCTGCGCCAGCCATAGCGCTTCGTAGGCACTGCCGCAACCCGGAACCAGTACCGCAGCATCGCGATGCCGCTCGGCAAATGACTGGAACGCCGCCGGCACACCCGCCTGATCCCACGGCATGAAATGGCGCTCGAAGCGTTCGTCCCAGAACTCAGGCGAATTGGGATCGCGGTTATCGAAATCGGGCGCGGAAGGTTGGGTCGGGTCGCTCATGAAATGCCTCGCAGGGATCGGGAACGGGCGGGAATGGGGTTAGCCGCCGTACGCGAACGCCAGAAACGCCCGCGCGAGCACCGCGCCGACGCCCACCGCCACGCCGAACAGCAACAGCCCTTGCAGCAACCGGTTGGTGCGCTTCTGCTCGAGCAGAATCTGGCGAATCATGTCGTCATTCGCGCCGCGCGTGTTGTCGTGCCGTGCCGCCAACACGTGATGAATCAGGCGCGGCAACTGCGGGAGCGTCTTGCTCCACTGCGGCGCTTCAATCTTCAGCCGCTCGTACCAGCCGCGCAGACCGATCTGCTCGTTCATCCAGCGCTCGAGATAGGGCTTGGCCGTCTTCCACAAGTCCAGTTCAGGATCGAGCGAGCGTCCGAGCCCTTCCACATTCAGCATGGTTTTTTGCAGCAGCACCAGTTGCGGCTGGATTTCCACATTGAAGCGGCGCGAGGTCGAGAACAGGCGCATCAACACCTGGCCGAGCGAAATATCCTTCAACGCGCGGTCGAAATAGGGCTCGCAAACCGCGCGGATCGCGCTTTCCAGTTCTTCGACCCGAGTGGTGGGCGGCACCCAGCCGGACTCCAGATGCAGCGTGGCGACACGGTGGTAGTCACGCTTGAAGAAAGCGAGGAAGTTCTGCGCGAGGTAGTTCTTATCGAAGTCCGACAGCGCGCCGATGATGCCGAAGTCGAGCGCGATATAGCGGCCAAAGTGTGCCGGATCGAGGCTCACCTGGATGTTGCCCGGGTGCATGTCGGCGTGGAAAAAACCATCGCGAAACACCTGGGTGAAGAAAATCTCGACGCCTTCGCGCGCCAGTTTCGGAATATCGACGCCGGCCGCACGCAGCGTCTCCACTTGGCTGATCGGCACCCCGACCATGCGCTCCATGACCAGCACCGTAGGCGTGCAGAACTCCCAGTACATTTCCGGAACCAGCAGCAGATCGAGCCCGGCGAAGTTGCGGCGCAACTGGCTGCCGTTGGCCGCTTCGCGCATCAGATCGAGTTCGTCGTGCAGATACTTGTCGAATTCGGCGACCACCTCGCGCGGCTTGAGGCGCTTGCCGTCGGCCCACAGGCGCTCGGCCCATACGGCGATGTCGCGCAACAAGGCCAGATCGGAGTCGATCACCGGCAGCATGTTCGGCCGCAGCACCTTCACGGCGACCGCCTTGCCCGCGTGCTGCCCTGCTTTCACCGTCGCAAAGTGAACTTGCGCGATCGACGCGCTCGCCACCGGCACCCGCTCGAAATCGTCGAACAGTTCGTCGACCGGCGCCCCGAGGGACTTCTCGACCAGTCCGATCGCCACCGCCGAATCGAACGGCGGGACCTGATCCTGCAGCTTGGCCAGTTCATTGGCGATATCGACCGGCAGCAGATCGCGCCGCGTGGACAGCACCTGGCCGAACTTGACGAAGATCGGCCCGAGGCTTTCGAGCGCGAGCCGCAAGCGCACGCCCGGCGGCGCGTCGAACTTTCGGCCGACGGTGGTGATACGCAGCAACAGACGCACACGCCGGTCGTTGACGCGGCTGAGCATCATCTCATCGAGACCGAATCGAATGACAGTGAAGAAAATCTTGAGGAAACGCAGAAAACGCATGGTTGTGCCCAGTGACTAGCGCGTGCCGCGCGACGTGGCGGCGCCGCCCGGCGCATGGGCGCCGTGGGCTTCGACCTTCTGTTCAAGACGTTCGATGCGCTTTTCCACGCGCGCCAAAGCGTCGCGGGCGCGGGCCAGTTCGACGTTGAAGTCCTCGAGCGCGGCGCGCCGCACCAGCTGCGGATTCTCGTCGAGAAGATATTCGGCGGCTGTGTCGAGCAGATTGCGCCCGGTACGCCGCGCATGTTCGCCGACCGTACGCACGACCGACGCAACCCGCCACGCCGGACCGTCGCCGATCAGTTTCGCCAGATCCTCTTCCGGTTCCCAGCGCAGATGCTCGGCGAGCTTGGCGATCACCGTCGCAAACTCGGCGTCGCCCTCGATCTTCACGTGCTTCATCACGGCAGCCTGGCCGCCTTGCACGAAGGCCGGCAGCGCATCGGACGGCACCGAGATGGTCACGTCGAATTGTTGCGCGTCGGTTTCGTCGACCGCACCCAGGTAGCCGTCCGGTTGCACCAGCAGCATCAGCACGACCGGCGGACAGGACAGCCTGGCGGTTTTGCCCGCGTACGGGGCGAGGCGCTCTCGAGCCCACGATTCGCGGGCGAGCAGGTGATTGACGGCAGCAGCGAAGGGCTTGGCGGCGAGGGTCATTGAAAGTGGCAAGAAAAAACCCGCGCGGGCAAGTGCCCGCGCGGGTTCCTATTGTAACGTCCGTTCGCTTCGCGGCTTGCTATGCCGAACGGCCAACGCTTTGAGCGAAGTCAGGGCGCGCAGTGTCGCCTCGGCTCCGTCTCGCTGCTGCCTCAGTGCTGCGCTACCTGCTGAATGCCGGCCAGCAACCAGCCTTCGCCGGGGCGGTTCGCCTTCGTCAGGTTCCAGACCTCGACGAACGGCTCAGCCACCGCACCCGCCGATTCGCGGATCAAGCCGGAGAAGCGCACGCTGGCAAAGTATTCAGTTGCGCGCTCTTCAACGCCCAGCAACTCCGCGTTCAGCTGCACCACGTCCGTCTGATTGGACTCGGTACCGCGTGACGATAGATCGACCCTCACTTCGGCGAACATTTCCGGCGTGGTGAATTCGCGTATGTCCTCCGTGTTGCCGACGTCCCAAGCAGCTTGCAGGCGCACGAAGTACACCTTGGCGTTGCGCAGGAACGCTTCCGAATCGAAGCCGGCCGGCACGGCCGGGGCGGCGTTGATGGACGGCGTGCTCAGCGGGTTGCCTTGCGGCTCGAGGTACGAACCGGTGGGCGGCGCGCTGTAACGCGGTTCCTGCGTGTAGCCGGTGCCGCCCGCATTCAACGAAGGCGAACCGCCCGCGTACGCCGGCTGCGCCGTATTGCGCTTGCGGCCCATGAAGCGGCGGATCAACCAGATGCCGATCATCGCGATGATCGCGATCACGATAATGTTGGCCATGGCGCCGGCAAACGCGCCGCCCAGACCGAAGTGCGACAACAACGCGGCGATACCGAGGCCGGCCGCGAGACCGGCGATCGGCCCGAGCCAGCGCGAACGGTTAGGCGCCGCGGCCGGCGTCGGCGCAGGCGCCGGAGCGGGCTGTGCGCGCTGCTGCGTGGCCTGATTGCTTGGGGAGGATTGCGACGGGGTCGACTGTTGCTGAACCGTGTTCGACTGACGGCCAATGGTCCGGCCGCCGCCCATGCGGCGGGCTTCCGCATCGAGCGAAGCGAGAGAGCCGGCCATGATCAGACCGACCACCGCGATCAGTCCGATTCTTCTCACCAACGACCGCTTAACCTTACGGGGAGATAACACACCTGAATCGGACATTTTCGTACTTTCCTTTAAAAATCGATGGGTTAGAGACCCTAGTATTTGGTCCCCACATGTAAAGCTACCACGCCAGCTGACAAATTGTAATATTTGACGCCGTCCAGGCCCGCTTGTTCCATCATTGTTTTTAAAGTTTCCTGATCCGGGTGCATCCGGATCGATTCCGCCAGGTAGCGGTAGCTCTCGGCGTCCTTCGCAAAGCGGTCGCCGAGCCACGGCAGCACCTTGAACGAATAGACATCGTAGACCTTTTTAAGCGGATCCCACACCTTCGAGAACTCCAGCACCAGCAGACGGCCTGCCGGCTTCAACACGCGACGCATCTCGGCCAGCGCCACATCCTTGTGCGTCATGTTGCGCAAGCCGAAGGCCACGGTCACCACGTCGAAGTAATTGTCCGGAAAGGGGATCTTTTCGGCGTCGCAAAGCAGCGCCGGCGTGATCACACCCTTATCCAGCAGACGGTCGCGGCCCACGCGCAGCATCGATTCGTTGATGTCGGTGTGCCAGACTTCCCCGGTGTCGCCCGCCTGTTTGGCGAACGCCTTCGACAGATCGCCCGTGCCCCCCGCAATATCGAGCACCTTGAAGCCCGGCCGGACGTTGGCCTGGGCGATCGTGAACATCTTCCACGCCCGGTGCAACCCGCCCGACATCAGGTCGTTCATCAAGTCGTAGTTGGAGGCGACCGAGTGGAACACGCCCGCCACCTTCTCCGCTTTTTCCTGTTCGTCGACCGATTGAAAGCCGAAGTGGGTTTTGCTCATCGCGCTCGTCCTTTCGCGTATTCTGAAATGTTGCGCCGCATCAGTGCGGCGACCAGGGCGAATCGTATCAGTGACAGTGCCCGTGCGCAGCACCGGCCGGCGTCATTGGCGCATCGCGGTCAACGCCGGCTGCTGCCAGTTTGGCGAGATAGTCGCGCCAGAGTTCATCCTGACGGACGGCCATGTCGTACAGCAGGTCCCAGGAATAGATGCCGGTGGCGTGTCCATCGGAGAAAGTAGGCTGCAAAGCGTAGTTGCCGACGCCTTCGATCATCGTGATCGTGACGTCGCGCTTACCGGTTTGCAGCACCTCCTGACCGGGCCCGTGGCCCATCACTTCCGCTGACGGCGAATACACGCGCAGCAGCTCAAACGGCAGGCGATACGTTTCGCCGTTCGCGTATTGCAATTCGAGTACGCGCGATTTGGAATGCACGACCACGTCGGTCGGCACCGGGGTATCGGGAGTCAGTCCGCTCATGTTGACCTCATAATGAAAACGCAGGGCCGTCAGAGCCGGGGCGCTCAGCCAAGCGCCTGTTCGATTTCCTGCCGCACCGCTTCGCGCAGCAACGTGGCTTGCGCGCGGCGCGACGACAGCATTGCTTCGGATACCGTGCGTTGGCGCGGCGCCCAGATCGGCAACGGGAAGTGAGCGTCGTTCGAAAAACGCGGAATCACGTGCCAATGCACGTGCGGCACCTGGTTGCCAAGGCTCGCCAGGTTGACCTTCACCGGCTGAAGAATGCGCCGGATCGCACGCTCGACCGCGTACACGGCCTGCATCACGCGATCCCGCTCAGTGTCGGCGAGATCGGAAAACTCGGCGATATGCGTGTTCCAGATCACCCGGCAAAAGCCGGGATAATCGTGTTCGTCGGCGAGGACGACACGCAGGGTGTCGTCCTGCCACAGCACATCGCCGCCATCTTCACGGCAAAAAACGCATTCCATTGTCGTCCTCAGGCAAAAATCGTCGGTCGTGCCATTAAACCAGCACGCGCTCGATTCCGCCATTGTTCGCCCGCTGGACGTAGTCCGCCATCCAGTCCTCACCCAGCACGTGACGTGCCATCTCGACCACGATGTAATCCGCTTCGGTGCCCGCGTCTTCGTTGTAGCGCGACAGGCCCTGCAGGCAGGACGGGCAGCTCGTCAGGATCTTCACGTCGGTGACGCCGTTCGGCTGCGGCCCGTCGCCCGCTTTGAGCACCGAACCGTTCGACGCACCCGCCGCGCCGGCCGATGCATTGGCCGTATTGATCGCATTCGCCCCGGCTTCGCCCACTAACGGAATACCACGCAGCTTCGCCGCGCCCTTGCGCATTTCCTCTTCCTTGCGGAAGCGGACTTGCGTCGAAATGTCCGGGCGCGTGACCGCGAGTGTGCCGGATTCGCCACAGCAGCGATCGTTCTTCTCGATCTTGTAGCCGTCGTTCTCCGACCCCATCAGCTGATTGACGAGCTTGACCGGGTCCATCGTCTTGATCGGCGAGTGGCACGGGTCGTGATACATGTAGCGCACGCCGTTCACGCCTTCGAGCTTGATGCCTTTCTCAAGCAGAAACTCGTGGATGTCGATGATCCGGCAACCCGGGAAGATCTTCTCGAATTCGTACCCGGCGAGCTGGTCGTAACACGTGCCACACGACACCACCACCGTCTTGATGTCGAGATAGTTCAGCGTATTCGCGACGCGGTGGAACAGCACACGGTTATCCGTGACGATCTGCTCGGCCTTGTCGAACTGGCCCGAGCCGCGTTGCGGATAGCCGCAACACAGGTAGCCCGGCGGCAGCACGGTTTGCACGCCCGCCTCCCACAGCATGGCTTGCGTCGCCAGACCCACTTGCGAGAACAGCCGCTCGGAGCCGCAGCCCGGGAAGTAGAACACCGCTTCCGTATCGGCGGTGGTCGTCTTCGGATTGCGGATGATCGGGACGATCTTGTTGTCTTCGATATCGAGCAACGCGCGCGCGGTCTTCTTCGGCAGATTGCCCGGCATCTTCTTGTTCATGAAGTGGATCACCTGCTGCGTGACCGGCGGCTTGCCGACGGTCGCCGGCGGGTGCGCCGTCTGCTTCCTCGCGAACTTCTTCAGCACGTCGTTGCCGAAACGCTGCGCCTTGTAGCCGATGCCCATCATCGCCGTGCGCGCGAGGTTGATGGTCTGCGGGTTGGTAGCGTTCAGGAAGAACATGCCGGCCGCGTTGCCCGGATTGAACTTCTTCTTGCCCATCTTGCGCAGCAGGTTGCGCATGTTCATCGTCACGTCGCCGAAGTCGATCTTCACCGGGCACGGCGTCACGCATTTGTGACAGACAGTGCAGTGATCGGCGACGTCGTTGAACTCGTCCCAGTGCTTGATCGACACGCCGCGGCGGGTCTGCTCTTCGTACAGGAACGCCTCGACCAGCAAGGAGGTCGCGAGAATCTTGTTGCGCGGGCTGTACAGCAGGTTCGCGCGCGGTACGTGAGTCGCGCACACCGGCTTGCACTTGCCGCAACGCAAACAGTCTTTGATCGACTCCGAAATCGCGCCGATGTCGGACTGCTGCATGATCAGCGATTCGTAGCCCATCAGGCCGAAGCTCGGCGTGTAGGCGTTGCGCAGGTCCGCGCCTGCGAGCAGCTTGCCGGCATTGAAGCGGCCATGCGGATCGACACGCTGCTTGTATGCGCGGAATTCGCCGATCTCTTCTTCGGTCAGGAACTCGAGCTTGGTAATGCCGATGCCGTGCTCGCCGGAAATCACGCCGTCGAGCGAACGCGCCAGCTTCATGATGCGCGCGACCGCCGTGTGGGCGTCCTGCAGCATCTCGTAGTTGTCGGAGTTGACCGGCAGGTTCGTGTGGACGTTGCCGTCGCCCGCGTGCATGTGCAGCGCGACGAACACGCGGCCACGCAGTACTTTCTTGTGAATCGCCTGAGCTTCTTCGAGGATCGGCTTGAATTCGCCGCCGTTGAAGATCTGACGCAACTCAGCCCGGATCTCTGCCTTCCACGACACACGCACCGTACGGTCTTGCGTGATATGGAACACGGTCGCATCCGGCTGCGCATCGACGCGGTCGGCGAACTTCTCCGCCAGCCCTTCGTAGCCGAGGCCGACCAGATAGTGCTGCGCCTCGCGCAAGGACAGATCGAGCTTGTCACGCAGGAATTCCCAGCGTGCGCGCACCTTCTTCAGCAGATCGAGCGCCTGTTGGACGCGATCTTCGAGCAACTCCGCGCTCGGGATTTCGTTGGCGTCGTCGCTCTTGCCGAGTGGCAGCTTGCCGCCCTTGAAGAACGTTTCGAGCGCGTCGACCAGTTGCAGCTTGTTCTTGATCGACAACTCGATGTTGATGCGTTCGATGCCGTCGGTGTACTCGCCCATGCGGTCGAGCGGGATCACCACGTCTTCGTTGATCTTGAACGCGTTGGTGTGCTTCGCAATCGCCGCGGTACGGCTGCGGTCGAGCCAGAAACGCTTGCGCGCCTCGGCGTTGACGGCGACGAAACCTTCGCCGCTCTTGCCATTGGCCATACGCACGACTTCCGAGGTGGCTTGCGCCACCGCGTCCGCATCGTCGCCGACGATGTCGCCAATCAGCACCATCTTCGGAAACGCGTTGCGCTTGCTCTTGGTCGCATAGCCGACCGCGCGCAGATAGCGTTCGTCCAGATGTTCGAGCCCGGCGAGAATCGCGCCGCCCTGCTTCGACGTTTCAAACAGATAGTCTTTAATCTCGACGATGCTCGGAATCGCTTCGCGCGCCTGGCCGAAGAATTCGAGGCAGACCGTGCGCGTATGCGCCGGCATCTTGTGCAGCACCCAGCGCGCCGACGTGATCAGGCCGTCGCAACCTTCCTTCTGAATGCCCGGCAGACCGGCGAGGAATTTGTCCGTGACGTCTTTGCCGAGACCTTCCTTGCGGAACACGCGGCCCTTGATGTCGAGCGCTTCTGTGCGCAGCAGCTTTTCGCCCGGGGCGTGGCTGCCGTCGAACCACTTCAGCTCGAAACGCGCGACTTCAATGTCGTGAATCTTGCCGAGGTTGTGTTCCAGACGCGTGACTTCGAGCCAGTTCCCTTCCGGGTCGACCATGCGCCACCAGGCGAGGTTGTCGAGCGCCGTGCCCCACAACACCGCCTTCTTGCCGCCCGCGTTCATCGCGACATTGCCGCCGACGCAGGACGCATCCAGCGAGGTCGGATCGACCGCGAACACATAGCCGGCCTGTTCGGCAGCTTCGGTTACGCGGCGCGTCACGACGCCGGCGCCGGAGAAAATCGTCGGCACCTTGCGATCGACGCCCGGCAGTTCGGTCAGCTCGACCGCGCCCAGCTGTTCGAGCTTTTCCGTGTTGATGACGGCCGAGAACGGCGTGAGCGGCACCGCGCCACCCGTGTAGCCCGTGCCGCCTCCGCGCGGAATCACGGTCAGACCGAGTTCGAAACACGCCTTGATCATGCCGGCGATCTCGGCCTCGGTGTCCGGCGTCAGCACGACGAACGGGTACTCGACGCGCCAGTCGGTCGCGTCGGTCACGTGCGAGACGCGGGACAAGCCGTCGAACTTGATGTTGTCTTTTTCCGTGACGCGGCCCAACACCTTGTTCGCGCGACGGCGCAGATCGAAGGTCTTCTGGAATTCGCTCTCGAAATCGTCGACGGCACGGCGGGCAGCCGAAACCAGCGTTTCGACGCGAGCGGCCCGATCGATGCCCGCTTCGTCGCCGTGCTCGACCAGATCGGCGCGGCGGCGCTTTTCGATCTCGGTCAGACGGTGGTGCAGCGCCTCGATCAGCAGCGCGCGGCGCTTCGGATTGTCGAGCAGGTCGTCTTGCAGGTAAGGATTGCGGCGCACGACCCAGATGTCGCCGAGCACTTCGTACAGCATCCGCGCCGAGCGGCCGGTGCGGCGTTCCGCGCGCAGTTCGGCCAAAGCCGCCCAGGCTTCGTCGCCTAGCAGACGGATGACGATTTCGCGGTCGGAAAACGACGTGTAGTTATAGGGAATTTCGCGCAGACGCGCTTCGGGATCGGCGGCCACCGCAGTGGCGGCCCCGTTCGGATCGAAAACTTGAGGTGCGTTCATGTTC
This sequence comes from Paraburkholderia sp. BL23I1N1, assembly GCF_003610295.1. Classification (NCBI taxonomy): domain Bacteria; kingdom Pseudomonadati; phylum Pseudomonadota; class Betaproteobacteria; order Burkholderiales; family Burkholderiaceae; genus Paraburkholderia; species Paraburkholderia sp. BL23I1N1. The sequence continues at coordinate 948,708 of NZ_RAPV01000002.1, read as the reverse complement.
GGACGACTCGGTGGATCAACCGGGCGCGCTCACAGGTGAGGCGTCGGCGGACGGTGCGCGTGGGGCGCAATGCTGGAAATCTTCTAGCAGGCTGTTGAAATATCCGTCGTTGATGCACTCAGGTGCATTGCGACGGATGCTGAGTTCGCACTTCTGAAACGCGGAACACGTTTCCGGGCGTTCGAGGCTGCTAACGGTTTCACCATATCGATGTTATCCATTGCATCCCGGCCCTCAACGGGCAAGTGTGCGCATACGCGTCAGGTTGTAGGCGACCTGCGTCAGCACGAAGAGCTGGTCCACGCGTTCAAGTCCTCGATACATCGCCTGTCGAATTCGTCCGACTGTCTTGCCCCATCCGAACACCTGCTCAATCCGCTTACGTTTTTGCTGGCTGACCGCGTAACCCGGCCAACGCGTGGTTCGCTCGTCAATCGCTGAGCCTCCTGGACGCCCATCGTTTTGCGCCACATGAGGCGTGACGCGATTTGCTCGACAGGTGGCGACAAAGCCGGCCGTGTCGTAGTTCTTGTCTGCCCCGACCGTAATGCCGCCCGGGGCCACCTTCGCGGCGTCAGCAAGCATTTGCGCGGCGCAGTCGCGCTCGGCGGTGCCCGTCGCCAGCGTCACCTGCGCGTTGACTACCAGGCCGTGCCGGTTGTCAGTCAGTACATGGCCCATGTAGCAAAGCATCGCACCGGTTCCTTTGCTCTTGCGAAACAGGCGCGCCTGCTCGTCGGTCGTGGACTGATGCGTCGCGTTACTGCGCTTCTGACCGTGCCAGTTGTCATTGGGCGCCGGCGGTTCGTCGGGCGGCGTATCGTCTTCGTCCGGACTTGCCTTCGGCACAAAGCTCTTGTGTCCCGCCCATGCCTGAATCAGGGTGCCGTCAACGCTAAAGTGCTCACCCGACAGATGCCCACGCTCGCGCGCAGTCTCAACCGTCTCGTTGAAGAGCAATACCAGCACATCGTGTTCAAGCAGTCGGTCGCGGTTCTTGCTGAATGTCGAGTGGTCCCACACCGTCCCATCCATCGGCAAGCCGACGAACCAGCGAAAGAGCATGTTGTAGGAAATCTGTTCCATCAACATGCGCTCGCTGCGAATCGAGTACAGCACCTGAAGCAGTAACGCTCGCACCAGCTTCTCCGGTGCAATGCTCGGCCGCCCACCTTTCGCATCAGCCTCGTACATCCGGGCAAACACGTCGTCCATGCGTTTGAGCGCATCGTTGAGCCACGTGCGAATCGGACGCAACGGATGGTCTTTCGGCACAAAATCATCCAGCTTCAACACCGTGAACATCGACTCCGTAAAACCATCGGCACCGCGCATCCGTTTCATCCCGCTCACATTCATGACATTACCTTCAACGTTTACCCCTTCGTCCCGGATGACGGAGAAACGAGGTATTTCAACAGCCTGCTAGGGGAGCGAAGCGCAACCGACGGCCTACCCACATCAGTCGCTTCACGGCGCTCAGAGACAGCTACACGATCGTGCCTGACGGACGTGACGCTCCGCCGCGGGGCAAGACTCACGCGGGACGGGCATCAAGTGGGCGATCCGAGGCTGCCAGTGCATCTTCCGATCCTTATTCCAAAATGGAATTCTACCCCATGATCCAGCCGCGCGTTGACGCCTGAAATCGGAGCTGCGGCGGGGCTTTGAGCGTTTTTGGGTTGAACGACGCCCGCAAGCGCTTGCGGTGAATTCTCCGACCGAACGGTCGGGTGGGGCCTTGCTGACGAGGCTCGGGCGTGCGCCGAGGGTTCGCTGAAGGCCAGAGCGAACACCGTTGGCGCTATGATTGACCCTTTCCCGTCTCACAAAGCGCACCGCGCCACCCGCATGGCTTCCCACGACTACCTGAAGAAAACCCTGACCGCGCGCGTCTACGACGTGGCCCGCGAGACCGAACTCGAACGCGCGCCAAATCTGTCGGCACGCTTGCGCAATCCGGTCTATCTGAAGCGCGAGGACAACCAGCCGGTGTTCTCATTCAAGGTGCGCGGCGCGTACAACAAGATGGCGCATATTCCGGCGGACGCGCTGGAGCGGGGTGTGATTACCGCGTCGGCGGGCAATCATGCGCAGGGCGTGGCGCTGTCGGCGGCCCGCATGGGCGTGAAGGCGATCATCGTGGTGCCGGTGACAACCCCGCAGGTGAAGGTCGACGCCGTACGCGCCCATGGCGGCGCAACGGTCGAAGTCGTGCAGTTCGGCGAGTCCTATAGCGATGCGTACGGGCATGCGGTGAAGCTGCAGGAAGAGCGCGGCCTGACCTTCGTTCACCCGTTCGACGATCCGTACGTGATCGCCGGCCAGGGCACGGTCGCGATGGAGATTCTCAGCCAGCACCAGGGCCCGATTCACGCGATCTTCGTGCCGATCGGCGGCGGTGGCCTGGCGGCCGGCGTGGCCGCGTACGTGAAATCGGTACGCCCGGAGATCAAGGTGATCGGCGTGCAGACCGATGATTCGTGTGCGATGGCCGCTTCTTTAAAGGCCGGCGAACGCGTCACGCTAAACGAAGTCGGGCTGTTCTCGGACGGCACTGCAGTAAAGCTCGTCGGCGAAGAAACCTTCCGCCTGTGCAGCGAATATCTCGACGACGTGCTGCTGGTGAATACCGATGCGCTGTGCGCCGCGATCAAGGACGTGTTCCAGGACACGCGCAGCGTGCTGGAGCCGGCTGGCGCGCTGGCCGTGGCCGGCGCCAAGCAGTATGCCGAGCGCGAAGGCCTCGAGAACCAGACGCTGATCGCGATCACGTCTGGCGCGAACATGAATTTCGACCGCATGCGTTTCGTGGCTGAGCGCGCCGAAGTCGGCGAAGCGCGCGAAGCAGTGTTCGCCGTGACGATTCCCGAAGAGCGCGGCAGCTTCCGCCGCTTCTGCGAACTGGTGGGCACGCGCAGCGTCACCGAATTCAACTACCGCATTGCGGACGCGCAATCCGCCCATATCTTTGTCGGCGTGCAGATCCGCAATCGCAGCGAATCCGCGCAGATCGCGGGGGCATTTGAGGCACACGGCTTCGCCACCGTCGATCTGACCTTCGACGAACTGTCCAAGCAGCACATCCGCTACATGGTCGGCGGGCGCTCGCCTCTGGCGCATGACGAACGTCTGTTCCGTTTCGAGTTTCCGGAACGGCCGGGCGCGCTGATGAAGTTTCTGTCGTCAATGGCGCCGAACTGGAATATCAGCCTGTTCCACTATCGCAACCAGGGCGCGGACTACAGTTCGATTCTGGTCGGCATTCAGGTGCCGGAGAGCGAGAACAGCGGGTTCGAACGTTTTCTCGCGACGCTTGGGTATCCGTACTGGGAAGAGTCGCAGAACCCCGTGTACCGCTTGTTCCTCGCTTGATCTTTCAGGACTGAAACGCGCAGATGGCTTTTTCGCTTGTCGACAAACTGGTGGTGGCAATCTCGTCGCGCGCGCTGTTCGACTTCGAGGAAGAGAACTGCGTGTACGAAGCCGGCAACCTGCAGGCGTATGAAGCGTTGCAGCGCGAACGGCTGACCGTGCCCGCCAAGCCGGGCGTTGCGTTTCCGCTGATCCGCAAGCTGCTGGCGTTGAATGCAGGCGGCCACCGGGTCGAAGTGGTGATCCTGTCGCGCAGCGATCCGATCAGCGGGTTGCGCGCGTTTCATTCGTGCAGGGAGTATGGGCTGGCGATCGAACGCGGCGTGTTTACGCGTGGGCGGGCGCCATTCAGCTATCTGAAGCCGTTGAACGCGTCGCTGTTTTTGTCCGCGAATCAGGACGATGTACGCGACGCGTTGGCCGCCGGATTTCCGGCCGCGCGCGTCTTGCCCGAATCGGCGAAAATGGCGAGTAAGTATCCGGATGAAATCCGGATTGCCTTCGACGGCGACGCCGTACTGTTTTCCGACGAAGCCGAGCGCATCTTTCAAAAAGATGGCTTGCGGGCGTTCGTCGGCCATGAGATTCACAACAAGGATTTGCCGCTCGCGGATGGGCCTTTGAAGCCGTTGCTCGAAGCGCTGCACCGGCTGCAGAAACTCGCGGATGAAGCCGCGCCGATGCATATTCGTACGGCATTGGTGACGGCGCGCTCGGCCCCGGCGCATGAGCGCGCGATCCGCACATTGATGGCGTGGAACATCGAAATCGACGAAGCGATGTTCCTCGGCGGCCTCGACAAGAGCGCGTTTTTGCGCGAGTTCGAGCCGGACTTTTTCTTCGACGACCAAATTGGCCATTGCGAATCGGCCCGCGTCGTGACGGCGACGGGGCACGTGCTGAGTGGCATCGTGAACGCATCATGACACCCGAACAATCACCGCTGGGTAAGGCTTCCGCTTACACCGAACAATATGACGCTTCGCTGCTCTTTCCGATTGCCCGGAAGAATGCACGCGAGGCGATTGGGATTGGCGCGCAGTTGCCGTTTTTCGGCACGGACATCTGGAATGCTTACGAGCTTTCCTGGTTGAATGCGCGCGGCAAGCCTCAGATTGCCGTGGCGACTTTCTTTGTGCCGGCTGATTCGCCGAATATTGTCGAGTCGAAGTCGTTCAAGCTCTATCTTGGGTCGTTTGCGCAGACGGCGTTCGAGTCGATGGACGTTGTGCGGGATACGATCAAGCGGGATGTTTCCGCTTCTTGCGGCACGACGGTTTCTGTTCATCTGGCTGCGCCGTATGAGTTCGGCAAGCTGCAGATGGAGGAGTTTGAAGGTTTGTCGCTGGACCGGCTCGATCTGGATACGGATGTTTATCAGCCGGATGCTTCGTTGCTTAAGGCTGCGCTTGATGAAGCGCCGGTTGAGGAGACGTTGATCTCTAATTTGTTGAAGTCGAATTGTCCGGTGACCGGGCAGCCTGACTGGGGCAGTGTGCAGATTCATTACGTCGGGCCGCAGATCGATCATGCGGGTTTGCTGAGGTACATCATCTCCTATCGGAATCACACCGGATTTCATGAGCAGTGTGTCGAGAGAATTTTTATCGATGTTCTTAAGGCCTGCCGGCCGGTGAAGCTTGCTGTTTATGCGCGGTATACGCGGCGTGGTGGGTTGGATATTAATCCGTTTCGCACTAACTATAATTTGCCGATGCCGGATAATTTGCGGTTGGCGCGGCAATAAGGTTTGGTGTGTGTTTTTGCCTGCGGCGGGCTTTGTCTGTATGCCTGCGGCGTTGGCCTTTCCTTGTTTTGTTAGTGGTTTATTAGCGTTGCCCCTGTGCGGGGCGGCACTTACTTTCTTTGCCGCCGCCGCAAAGAAAGATAAGCAAAGAAAGCGGCTTCACACCGTTAGCTCATAAGCGGGTCCCCCGCGCAGCCACGGTAGTGGTGCATCTGGAATCTGTGTTCTCGCACATTCGGCCCTGGTGACAAGGCAGTCATACTTCCGGCGGCGCTACGCGCGCCGACGCGGTACTTCATTGAACCACCCGTTGTTTTTACGCTCAGCGGCGCTTCGTTGAAGCAACGGCCATTTTTTCGCTCAGCAGCATTTCGCCAAGCATCCTGCCGTAATTGATGTCCACAGCACTTCAAAGGGCAACCTGCCGTTTTTAGTACCCAGCTGCATCTCGTATTCCGTTAGCTATGCCTGGTGTCGAGGGCGATTCCGAAACGCCGGGTCCGCAGGCATTTCCGCGAGGCGAAGCCGATGCCCCCACCGTTCACGCCCGAAGCCCCTGGTTTCCCATGCAGCCCCATCCGCGACGCACGCAGTGCGGAGTGGGAGCTGATGAGCCCTTGGTCACTCACGCTGAATGCGCGGGGGCACGGATTCCAGATGCACCACTACCCCCTCCAAGCCAGGGGACCCGCTTATGAGCTGGCGGTTTGAGCCGCTTTCTTTTGCCTACTTTTCTTTGCGGCAGGCCCTCCATGTCAGCCTAGTTGTCGGTGTGCCAAGAAGGAAAGCGACAGTACGTCGCTGTACATGCTGTATCCGTGATGAGGGCCGGCCCCTCGGTGTCGCCGATCAGGCGGTGATACCAAACCACCCAGAGCTGCACTCGTTAAGAGCGGGTGTGGTGAGCGTCTGTGGAAAAGGCGGGATGAATCCCGTCAGGTGTGCAGTAAGGAGGCGAACGAAAGTGAACCATCGAAGAAGTGTCGATAATTGCAATGATGTCAAAACCGAGGACTCGACAACGCCTCGGGATCAGTCAAACGGCAACCTGAAGGTGGGTTTGACGGCATCCGGCATAGAGGTGGCGCGACCTTTCTGCAGGCGTGGATATGGAACTTGGGAACCTGTCGTCTCGATGTCAAGGGAGAAACTCAAGCGGAGAACCCGTGAGAGTGAGAGTACCGATGCGAGGCACAGGGGCGGAGTCATGCGTAGTAGCGTTGAAGGGGTTGTAATGACTTCCGGAGCGAAGGCATGACCTTGTCTGGTGGAGATCATGGAACAACTGCGACGCGGGATGATTCCGGGGTTGACGCCAAGTCGTTCGAGATACCCAAGCGATTGATCTGGGAAGCCTGGAAACGCGTGGCTGCCAATCAAGGCGGTCCGGGCGTGGACCGGGAGAGTATTGAAACCTTCCGCAATCGTTTGGCGAGAAATTTGTACGCTCTGTGGAATCGAATGAGTTCGGGGAGTTACTTTCCTCAACCGGTCAAGGAGGTGCTGATTCCGAAGGGGGACGGGTTTCGTCCTCTCGGGGTACCGACCATCACTGACCGAGTGGCTCAGATGGCAGTCAAGTTACTGGTTGAGCCGGGAATCGATGCGATATTTCATTCATCATCGTTCGGCTATCGTCCTAACAAATCGGCGAAGCAAGCTGTGGCGCAAGCGAGAAGGAACTGTTGGCGCTACGACTGGGTAGTCGATATTGACTTGAAATCCTTCTTTGACACCATCGACCACGGGCTTCTCAGACGTGCGGTCGAAAAGCACGTTTCGGAGCCATGGGCACGACTCTACATCAGACGCTGGCTAGAGAGTCCGGTACAGAAGCAAACCGGGGAGCTGGTTGCTCGGGATCGAGGCACTCCGCAAGGTGGAGTGATCAGTCCGCTATTGGCTAACCTCTTTCTTCACTACGCGTTTGATCGATGGGTTCAGACTGAGCATCCGGATGTGCCGTTTGAACGGTATGCCGACGATGTTGTCTGTCATTGCAGGACGAAGCAGCAGGCGGAAAAGTTTTTGTCTGCCTTGCGGGAGCGGCTTACCGCATGTGGGCTTTTGCTACATCCGGAAAAGACGCGCCTAGTTTACTGCAAAGATGGCCGGCGTCGAGGGGAACATACCCACACCAAGTTCGATTTCCTTGGTTTCAGCTTTCATGCTCGGACAGTCCAAGACCGAGCGGGAAACCTGTTCACCGGATTCGGACCTGCGGTAAGTCAAAAGGCGCTAACGCGAATGTCTCTGGCCATTCGAAGCCTGAGTCTCAATCGAAGTACCTCATTGACGCTGTCCGAACTGGCGCGGCGCATAAACCCGATGGTCAGGGGATGGGTGAATTACTACGGTGCCTTCTATCCGGAGCCGTTGAAACGGTTCTTGGTCAGAATAGACTTGCGGCTTGGCGGGTGGGCGCGAAATAAGTACAAGCGACTGAGAGGACACAAACGACGATCTTGGGCGTGGCTCAAACGATGTCGGGAAAGTCTTCCCCAGCTGTTCGCGCACTGGGATTTCTGTTTCGAAGAACGGCGGACAAGAGGAGCCGTATGAATCGAGAGATTCACGTACGGATCTGTGAGAGCCTGAGGGGGCAGGTCCCTCGGGCCACTCGACCGTCGCCCGAACCGATCGATGTAAAGATGGAGGGCGGACAGCGAATGGAAGATGAGACGCTATTCAGCAGAGACGCGGCAATGGGTAGTCAGACAGATGATGCCGCCGTTCAATCGTGCGGTGATCGAGCTGGCGGGGGCGACGGGCATCACGACGGTGACGCTGCGCGCCTGGCGGCAGAGCGCAAGACAGGCTGGGGAATACATGCCGGGTAATGGCAAGACAAGTGATCGATGGTCGAGCGCCGACAAGTTCAGGGTCGTGCTGGAGACGGCGTCGCTGAGCGAGGTGGAGACGTCAGAGTACTGCCGCAGGAAGGGCATTTATCCGGAGCAGATCCTGCAGTGGCGCGAGGCGTGCGAGCGGGCCAACGCGCCGGAGGTAAAACTGACGGCGGCCCAGCGCAAGGAAGTGAAGGCTCACGAGAAACGCATCCGTGAACTGGAGCGCCAGCTCAAGCGCGCCGATGCCGCACGTGCGGAGGCGGCGGCGTTGCTGAACCTGCGAAAAAAAGCCGACGCGATCTGGGGCAAGGAAGAGGAAGACTGATCAGCCGCCCGGATCGCGATGAAGCCATGCAACTGATCGATGAAGCGGTGCAGCAGGGGGCACGCCGTGCGCAGGCGTGTGAGCAGTTGGGAGTCAGCGTGCGCAGTGTGCAGCGCTGGCGTGAAACCCCAGAGGACGGCCGTACGCAGGCCATTCGTGATGCGCCGCCGAACAAACTGGATGAGGCCGAGCGTCAGGCCGTGCTGGAGGCCGCCAACCGCCCGGGTTACGCGAGCCTGACACCGCACCAGATCGTGCCGAAGCTGGCTGATGAAGGGGTGTATCTGGCATCTGAATCGACGTTCTACCGGATCCTGAAAGCAGCAGGTCAGGGGGGCAGCGGCGCGGCCGTGCGCAGGCCCCACAACGGCGAGCGCTCACGACGCACTGTGCCCGAGGCCCGAACCAGGTGTGGTGCTGGGACATCACGTGGATGCCCACCACGGTCCGGGGACGGTACTTCTACTGGTACATGATGAAGGACATCTACAGCCGCAAGCTGGTGATGAACGAGGTGTGGGAACAGGAGTCGGCCGAGCACGCAAGTGTGCTGCTGGCCAAGGGATGTCTGCGTGAAGGTATTGCGGGTCGTCCGCTGGTGCTGCACGCGGATAACGGCAGTGCGATGAAAGGCGCCACGATGCGCGCGGCCATGATCGATCTGGGCGTACAGCCTTCGTTCAGCCGGCCGCGCGTGAGCAACGACAACGCGTTTGCCGAGTCGCTGTTCCGCACGGCGAAGTACTGTCCGCTGTGGCCCGAGCAGCCGTTCGACACGCTGGAGGCTGCCCGCGCCTGGGTACAGCGCTTCGTGCAGTGGTACAACGAGGAGCACCGTCACAGCGGCCTGAAGTACGTCAGTCCGGTGCAACGGCACCGCGGAGAAGCCAACGAACTGCTGGCCCGACGGCATGCGCTCTATGAGGACGCGCGCATGCGAAACCCCGCACGCTGCTCAGGCGCCATCCGCAACTGGCATCTCGCGGATTCGGTCTATCTGAATCCGGAGAGAGTCCACGCCTCGGCCGGAATGTTTAAGCACGCAGCGTAACGGTTCATGGTCGAGTGGCCCGAGGGACCTGCCCCCTCAGGCTCTCACAGATCCGTACGTGAATCTCTCGATTCATACGGCTCCTCTTGTCCGCCGTTCTTCGAAACAGAAATCCCAGTGCGCGAACAGCTGGGGAAGACTTTCCCGACATCGTTTGAGCCACGCCCAAGATCGTCGTTTGTGTCCTCTCAGTCGCTTGTACTTATTTCGCGCCCACCCGCCAAGCCGCAAGTCTATTCTGACCAAGAACCGTTTCAACGGCTCCGGATAGAAGGCACCGTAGTAATTCACCCATCCCCTGACCATCGGGTTTATGCGCCGCGCCAGTTCGGACAGCGTCAATGAGGTACTTCGATTGAGACTCAGGCTTCGAATGGCCAGAGACATTCGCGTTAGCGCCTTTTGACTTACCGCAGGTCCGAATCCGGTGAACAGGTTTCCCGCTCGGTCTTGGACTGTCCGAGCATGAAAGCTGAAACCAAGGAAATCGAACTTGGTGTGGGTATGTTCCCCTCGACGCCGGCCATCTTTGCAGTAAACTAGGCGCGTCTTTTCCGGATGTAGCAAAAGCCCACATGCGGTAAGCCGCTCCCGCAAGGCAGACAAAAACTTTTCCGCCTGCTGCTTCGTCCTGCAATGACAGACAACATCGTCGGCATACCGTTCAAACGGCACATCCGGATGCTCAGTCTGAACCCATCGATCAAACGCGTAGTGAAGAAAGAGGTTAGCCAATAGCGGACTGATCACTCCACCTTGCGGAGTGCCTCGATCCCGAGCAACCAGCTCCCCGGTTTGCTTCTGTACCGGACTCTCTAGCCAGCGTCTGATGTAGAGTCGTGCCCATGGCTCCGAAACGTGCTTTTCGACCGCACGTCTGAGAAGCCCGTGGTCGATGGTGTCAAAGAAGGATTTCAAGTCAATATCGACTACCCAGTCGTAGCGCCAACAGTTCCTTCTCGCTTGCGCCACAGCTTGCTTCGCCGATTTGTTAGGACGATAGCCGAACGATGATGAATGAAATATCGCATCGATTCCCGGCTCAACCAGTAACTTGACTGCCATCTGAGCCACTCGGTCAGTGATGGTCGGTACCCCGAGAGGACGAAACCCGTCCCCCTTCGGAATCAGCACCTCCTTGACCGGTTGAGGAAAGTAACTCCCCGAACTCATTCGATTCCACAGAGCGTACAAATTTCTCGCCAAACGATTGCGGAAGGTTTCAATACTCTCCCGGTCCACGCCCGGACCGCCTTGATTGGCAGCCACGCGTTTCCAGGCTTCCCAGATCAATCGCTTGGGTATCTCGAACGACTTGGCGTCAACCCCGGAATCATCCCGCGTCGCAGTTGTTCCATGATCTCCACCAGACAAGGTCATGCCTTCGCTCCGGAAGTCATTACAACCCCTTCAACGCTACTACGCATGACTCCGCCCCTGTGCCTCGCATCGGTACTCTCACTCTCACGGGTTCTCCGCTTGAGTTTCTCCCTTGACATCGAGACGACAGGTTCCCAAGTTCCATATCCACGCCTGCAGAAAGGTCGCGCCACCTCTATGCCGGATGCCGTCAAACCCACCTTCAGGTTGCCGTTTGACTGATCCCGAGGCGTTGTCGAGTCCTCGGTTTTGACATCATTGCAATTATCGACACTTCTTCGATGGTTCACTTTCGTTCGCCTCCTTACTGCACACCTGACGGGATTCATCCCGCCTTTTCCACAGACGCTCACCACACCCGCTCTTAACGAGTGCAGCTCTGGGTGGTTTGGTATCACCGCCTGATCGGCGACACCGAGGGGCCGGCCCTCATCACGGATACAGCATGTACAGCGACGTACTGTCGCTTTCCTTCTTGGCACACCGACAACTGGCTTGACACACACCGCAGGCAAAGAAAAGTAGGTGCCGCCCCGCACAGCAACGCTAATAAACCAAAAAAAACAAGGAAAGGCCAACACCACAGGCAACAAGACAACAAGCGCCGCATGCACAACCAAACCCCAATCACTGCCTACACGGCAAACAGAAAAATCAACTAGGCCGAAGGCTTCTTATAAGCAACGCAATCAACCTCAACCCGACAATCAATCACCATCGAAGAAACCACACAAGCCCGAGCCGGCGGATTCTCGCCAAAATACTCCCGAAACACCTTATTGAACGAAGCAAAATCCCGCGGATCGTCGAGCCACACACCGCACCGAACGACATGCTCCGCCCCATACCCCGCTTCCTTCAAGATAGCGAAAACATTCTGAATCGCCTTGTGCGATTGCTCAACGATGCCACCGTTGATCACCTCACCGTTTTCCATCGGCGTCTGCCCGGAAACGAACAACCAGCCATCTGCTTCGACCGCCCGAGCAAAGGGCATATGTTGACCACCGGTACCCTTGCCGCCTTCAACGCCATATCGCTTCATCATCCAACTCCTTAAAAAGTCAGGCACGCGCCAACACATACGCCTGCCGTGTCAATCAGAAAACCAAAATCAAAACGCGCCGTGCGCGTCACCCTTCGACGCCGCGCCACGCGCCACAAAATGCCCTGCCCGTTCGCCGGTCACGGCGCCATCGCGGTAAGTCAACACACCGTTCACCCACACCGCGTCGATGCCGTCAGCCGCCTGTTGCGGATTCTCGAACGTCGCCGCGTCGCGAACCCTGGCCGGATCGAACAACACCAGATCCGCGTGATAACCGATATGCACCTCGCCTCGCTGCGCCAAACCAAACCGGTGCGCCGACAAACTGGTCATCTTGCGCACCGCCTCTTCAAGCGGCAGCAACTTCGCATCGCGTGCGTAGTGGCCAAGCACGCGCGGAAACGCGCCCCACAACCGCGGGTGCGGCAGCGGATCATTCGGCAAACCATCCGAACCAACCATCGTGGCGGGATGCGACAGAATCCGCCGCACGTCCTCCTCGGACATGTTGTGATACACCGCGCCCGCCGGCTGCAAGCGCTTGCCCGCCTCCTGCTGCGTGACGCCCCACTCAGCGGCAATATCCTTCACCAGCTTGCCCGCCATCTCGGAATGCGGCTCCGACCACGTAATCGTGATGTCGATGTCGCCCGTCACCTGCTTCAGATCGAGCGTCGACGAACTGCGGTTGTACGGATAGCAATCGCAACCGATCGGCTGCAACCGCCGCGCGCCTTCCAGCGACTTCAGCACCTCTTCGCTACGCCCCCAGTTCGACGGCCCCGCGCACTTCAGATGCGAAATCACCACCGGCACATGCGCGTGACGGCCCACCCGGTACGCTTCGTCCATCGCGTCGAGAATCGCGTCGAACTCGGTGCGCATGTGCGTCGTGTAAAGCGCGCCGGCGGCCGCGAGCGGCTCGGCCAGCGCCATCACTTCTTCGGTGGGCGCGGAAAAGGCGGAACCGTACGCGAGTCCAGAACTCAGGCCCAACGCCCCGTTCGACAACGCCTCTTCAAGTTGCGCGCGCATTCCGTCGATTTCCTCGGCCGTCGCCGCACGATCGAGCCGGTCCATCTGATTGCTGCGCAACGCCGTGTGCCCGATCAGCGCGCCGACATTCACCGCGGGACGCGCCGCGTTCACCGCTTCGACGTACGCAGCGAAAGTCGGGTACTGGAACGCGTCGCGCTCGCCAAGCAGGTTCATCGGATCGGGCGGATCGCCCTTCAACGAAACCGGCGACGCGCTGATCCCGCAATTGCCGACGATCACCGTCGTCACGCCCTGCGTGATCTTCGGCAGCATTTGCGGCGACTGGATCACGTGCGTGTCGTCATGCGTGTGAACGTCGATGAAGCCTGGCGCCAGTGCGCGGCCATTGGCCTCGATCACCTCTTCGGCGAGCCAGTTCGACAGATTGCCGATTGCAACGATGCGGCCGTCACGGATCGCGACGTCGCGCTCGACCGGCGGCGCGCCCGTGCCGTCGTAAAGTTGCGCGCCGACGATCAGCGTATCGGCGGCTTCGGGATGCGAATGCATGGATCAGTCTCCTAACGGTTGTCGATCGCCGCCGCCGCGGTGCGCGTCGAGCGCGTGCTTCATGCGGCGCAGCAATTCGCGGCTCTCGTCACCCTGACTGACGGCAAGTTCGGTGACGAGCACATCGAGCGCCATCATCATCGCGTAACGGGACGACGACGGCTTGTAAATGAAATCGGTTTCGAAGGCGACAATCGGAATCACCCAGTCGGCCAGTTTGGCCAGAGGCGAAGCCGGCGCGGTCAGCGCGATCACGGTCGCGCCGTAGCTGCGCGCAATCTTGCAGTTCTCGACCATCTCGGGCACGCGCCCGGTGGTGGACAACACGATCACGACACACTCGCGCGATACGGTGCTCGCCACCATGCGCTGCAACAAGCCGTCCTGATACGTCGCGACGGGCCGGCCCAGACGCACGAGCCTGAACCGCATTTCGTCAGCCAATGCAGTCGAACCGCCACCCATGCCGAAGACATAGATCATTCGCGCAGCGCGCAATGCGGCTGCGGCACCGGCTAAAGGCGCCTGGCGAAGCAGTTGATGGTTATGCGCAAGCGCGGTTTGCAGTTCGTCGAATACGCGGGTGGCGATGGGCTCGGGCGCATCGGCGGGTCCGCCCGTTTGCAGGAAGCGCTGACCGACCGCCGCGGCCTGCGCGAGCCGCAGTTTCAACTCCCGCACGTCGCGGCAACCCACCGCCTTCGCAAAGCGCGTCACGGTCGCGACGCTCACCTCGGCCTGCTGGGCCAGCGCGCCAATACTGGCACGCGACGCACCGGTCAGATCGTCGAGAATCAGCGCGGCGACCTTCCGTTCGGCCGAACGCAGTTCCGGCGCGCATTCGGCGATGCGCGCGACGATGTCGAAAGCTAGCGGTTCGGCGGTTGAGTTCATTGCAGGCTGTGGGGTGCCCCGGAAAGGCTTACAAACAGCCTCCGGCAAGCCGTGGTACTAAATAACATTTCTTCAGGCATCGTACTTTCGGTAACATAGTAAAGTCAACTTTGATTCAATTTAACTGGACGATGGAGCAGGGCGACATGAAAGTTACAAACTATCAGGGCGCAACGATTGATCCTTATAGCAAGGGCTTGGGCATGGTTCCGGGCACCAGTATCCAACTCACGGATGCCGCGCGCCTCGAGTGGAATCTGCTGAACGAAGACGTGAGCCTCCCCGCCGCCGTGCTGTACGCGGATCGTGTGGAACACAACCTGAAGTGGATGCAGGCGTTCGTCGCAGAATACGGTGTCAAGCTCGCGCCGCACGGCAAAACCACCATGGCGCCGCAGCTGTTTCGCCGTCAGCTCGAAACCGGCGCATGGGGTATCACGCTCGCCACCGCGCATCAGGTGCGCGCGGCGTATCACGGCGGCGTTTCGCGAATCCTGATGGCTAATCAGCTGGTCGGCCGCCGCAACATGATGATGGTCGCCGAATTGCTGAGCGACCCTGATTTCGAGTTCTTCTGCCTCGTGGATTCGGTCGAAGGCGTCGAGCAATTGGGGCAGTTTTTCACGTCGGTACGCAAGCCGTTGCAAGTATTGCTCGAGCTCGGCGTGCCGGGCGGCCGCACCGGCGTGCGCGACGAAGCGCAGCGCAACGCGGTGCTCGAAGCGATCGCACGCTATCCGGACGTGTTGAAGCTGGCGGGCGTCGAGTTATATGAAGGCGTGCTGAAAGAAGAACACGAGGTGCGCGAGTTCCTGCAGAGCGCCGTCGCCGTGACGCGCGCGCTGGTCGAGGAAGGACGTTTTGCCCGCACGCCGGCCGTTCTGTCAGGCGCCGGCTCGGCCTGGTACGACGTGGTCGCGGAAGAATTCGTGAAGGCATCGGAAACCGGCAAGGTCGAAGTCGTGCTGCGGCCCGGCTGCTATCTGTCACATGACGTCGGCGTCTACCGTAAGGCGCAAACTGACATCTTCGCGCGCAATCCGGTCGCAAAGAAAATGGGCGAAGGACTCTTGCCGGCGCTGCAACTATGGGCGTACGTGCAGTCGATCCCGGAACCGGATCGCGCGATCATCGGTCTCGGCAAACGCGATTCCGCTTTCGACGCGGGCATGCCGGAACCGGCGCGCCACTATCGTCCGGGCACGGAGGCACCGCGCGATATCGCGGCGAGCGAAGGCTGGGAGATTTTCGGCTTGATGGATCAGCACGCGTATTTGCGGATTCCCGCGGGTGCCGATTTGAAAGTGGGCGACATGATTGCGTTCGACATCTCGCACCCCTGCCTTACTTTCGACAAGTGGCGTCAGGTGCTGGTGCTCGATCCGTCGTATCGCGTGACTGAAGTGATCGAAACGTTCTTCTGATCCTGATGCAAACGGCGCGCTTCACGGTGAAGTGGCGCGCCGTTCGGGATGTTCGTGGCGCTCATGACGTTCACGCCCTTCGTGACCTCGGTTCAGGTCGTGTCGTTCACCGCGGCTGCGGCGCTGAATCGGCAGCTCTTCCGTCTGCAGGGTTTAACGTGCCGTGGCCGTTTCGGGAGCTTGCGCAGAAGCGGCGGAATCCGCGCCTGCCGGGTTAGCCGTCGCCGCCACTTCGCCGATCCGCACTTCTAGCAACTTCAACGCCCCCGACAGCGCGTTCAGCGCATCGTCGGGCAATGCCGCTATCGTATCGTGCAAAAAAGCGTTGCGGGCAGGCAAGCTGGCTTCGATCGCCGACTGCCCCGTTTCGGTCAACCGCACATTGGTCACGCGGTTATCGCGCGTATCCATGCTGCGAGCAATCCAGCCCAAACCCTCGAGCGTTTTCAACTGCCGCGTGAGCGCGCCCGGATCGACGCGCAAGCGCTCGACCAGCCGCTTCTGCGACGACTCGCCGGCCTGCTCATGCAGCGCGAGCAGAATGCGCCAGCGCGGCAACGGATGGCCGACCTGGGACTCGAACGCCGACATGAACGCCCGATAAGTGCGGCCGAATTGCTGCATGACGGCGACGCGGTCCTGTTCTTCCATGATCTGTCAGTAAAACGGTAAGGCTAAAAAAATCAATCTGCGTGAATCACCGGCTCGAGCTTGCGCTGGAGCTTGATCGGCGGCACACGGCGGCTTTGCCACACGGACACCACGGCGATGATCGCCGCCAGCGCGAGACCCAGATGAATCGCCGCGACGAGCGCCTCGCGCGCACTCTCGAGCAACATCGCGCCGTTGTGGCCCGCCTGCGTCAACTGCCCAAGCAAGGTGGTTTGCGCGTCGCGATTGATCAGAATTTGCGGGTCGCCGAGATCGGCGAACCATTGCGAAGCGTGATCGTTGTCCAGCGCGCTGCGCACGCCGCTCGCGTACATATGGCTAATCAACGTGCCGGTCAGCGCCGTGCCGATCATCCCGCCGATCATCCGCAGCGACTGCAGCAGCGCGGTAGCGATACCGAGGTGTTCGCGGCCGGCTGTCTGCTGCGCGAAGATCGTCAGATTGGGCATCACGAAGCCGAGACCGAGTCCGCCGGCCACCATGAACGACATCAATAGCCATTGCGGCATGGAGCGCGTCGCGATCACCACACCCAGGCACGACAGCGCCAGCAGCGCGAAGCCGACGTACAGCATCAGATTCGGATTGCGCACACGCGAGACGATACGGCCGTTGGCAATACTGCCAATCGTGATGAACACGACGAGCGGCGTAATGACGAGCCCCGCTTCTTTCGGCGACATCCCGAAACCGCCCTGAAAGAGCAACGGCGCGTAGAACAGCAACGAGAACATCGTGAAGCCGCCCAGCACGGCGAGCGTGAAGAGCGCCGCCAGACTGCGATTGCGGAACATATCCACCGGCAGAATCGCCGTCGGGCAACGCTTTTCCCACTGCCACAACGCGTATGCCGAGGCGACGCTCAGCGCGAGCAGCGCGAAGGCGCCCAACGTCACGCCGTGTTTTGGTAGCAACTCGACAAACAATTGCAGCGAACCGAGCGCCACCGCGATCAGTAGCGCACCCGGCCAATCGAGCCGCATCTTGCTCTTGTGCTCGACATGCCGCAGATGCGGCAGGAAGCGCCAGACGAAAAACAGCGACAGCAAGCCCACTGGCAGATTCACGTAGAACACCGAGCGCCAGCCGTAATACTGCGTGAGAAAGCCACCTAGCGACGGCCCCACCGCGTTCGCAATGCCGAACGCCGAACTCATTAGCACCTGCCAGCGCAGCCGCACGACCGAGTCGGGGAAGAGATCGGGAATGCACGCGAAGGCGGTGCCGACCAGCATGCCGCCGCCGATGCCCTGCAAGCCGCGTGCGAGCACGAGGAACAGCATGTTGTTGGCAGCGCCGCACAGCACCGAAGCCCCCGTGAACACGACGATGGACGCGATGACGAACGGCTTGCGCCCGTAATAGTCGCCGAGTCGGCCAAAGATCGGTACGGTAATCACCGAGGTCAGCAGATATGACGTGGCGACCCACGCGTAAAGCTCGAATCCCTTAAGCTCCGCGACGATAGTGGGCAAGGCGGTGCCGACCACCGTCTGGTCGAGCGCGACCAGCATCGTGACGAAGGAAATGCCGAGCATCGCCAGCAGCGACTCACGGAAAGGCAAAACTTGCCCACTCGAATGGTGGGCCGCGGTATGGACAGCCATTTTTGATAGCGCAACAGTTGACTCGTCAAACAATGGGGGAATCATACCACGGGGTCACGCTCTAAGCTGGAGCCCGCCGGCGCGGCTCACTGCCCCGGCAATCAACTGAAGAATGGACAACACATGACGCCAGGGAGGCACATGGAGCCGAGTTCGCTCGCTGCACAATCGCTATCGGACAACGATCTGAGCGCCCTGCGGCGCGCGAAACACGAACTCGAGAGCCCCGCGCTGGCGATGAAACTCGCCAGCATCGTCGGCTCGCCGCTCGAAAAGCTGCTCTCGCGCATGCCGGCTTTTGCTAACGAAAAGGTCACGGACGCGACGGAACTGGCGTTGCGCAAGTGCCTCTCGATCGCCCTCCGCACGCTTGGGCGGCAGAGCGGCGCCTCGCCCCTGATCGTGCCCGACAAGCCGAGCAACCTGCTGCACAAGTTCGCCGTGGCTACCACCGGCGCGGCCGGCGGCGCATTCGGTTTGTTCGCGCTGCCCGTCGAGTTGCCGCTCACGACCACGCTCATGTTTCGCTCGATCTGCGACATCGCGCGCAGCGAGGGCGAGGATCTGACGTCGATCGACACGCAGTTGCAATGTCTGACGGTGCTCGGCATGGGGGGCACCTCGAAAGCCGACGACGACGCCGACTTCGGCTACTTCATCATGCGCGGCGCGCTGGCGCAGGCCGTATCGAACGCTTCATCCGAAATCGCGACGAGAGGCTTCACTGCGCATGGTTCTGCGGCATTGCTGCGCCTGCTCAACACGATTGCCGCTCGCTTTTCGGTGCAGGTGAGCGAGCAGATCGCCGCCAAGTCGATCCCGGCGATCGGCGCGGTACTCGGCGCGATGGTCAATACGGTGTTCATCGACCACTTCCAGCAGGTCGCGCACGGCCACTTCACCGTGCGACGGCTGGAGCGGCAATACGGCCAGGAAACGGTCGAGGCCGCCTATCAGGCGATAGATGTGACACTGGACGGCTGAGCGGCCCTCGCTGCGTCGCTCGTCACGCGCCGCACAAAGGCCGCGGCGCGGTCGAGCGCGCGGTTCGCTTCGGGAATGAACGGAGCGAATATCGGCCAGACGTGCGGCATCTCCTTCCACACTTCCAGTTCGCAGTCGACGCCCGCCGCGTGCGCCTTGTCGGCAACGCGTTGCGAGTCGTCCAGCAAGACCTCGGTGCTGCCGGCTATGATGAAGAGTGGCGGCAAGCCATACAGGTCCGCATAGACCGGCGATGCATAGGGATGCGTCGCGGGCGTTTCGCCGAGATAAACCCGGGCGGCGGGTCCAATGGCGGGACCGCTGAACATGGGATCGAGACCGTCGTTGGTGCGGATGGTGGCGCCGGTCGCGGCCAGATCGGTCCACGGCGAGAACAGCAGGCAGCCTGCCGGCAACGGATCGCCGGCATCGCGCAGGGCGACCAGTGTCGCGAGCGCCAGGCCGCCGCCCGCGGAATCCCCCGCAATCACGATCGATTCGGGCGGCGTGCCAGTCGCGACAAGTTGACGGTACGCCGCGGCCGCATCGTCGAGCGCGGCCGGAAAACGGTGCTCCGGTGCGAGCCGGTAGCATAGGGAGAAGATCGGCGCATTCGCACGCATGGCCAGGCCGAACACGATTGAGCGATGCGTCCGCGGCGAACAGAAGTAGTAGCCGCCGCCATGGCAATACAGCACGGTCGGGCTGTTCGAGAAAGTCGATGCGCCATCGACGCGCTCGATCCACTCACCTTGCAACGGCCAATCACCCGGTCCGTACAGTTCGCGCAGACGCCAGCCGCCTGGCACGCGCGGCGACCAGGCACGTTTGGCCGTCAGCGCACGCGCGCTCTCGACATTCACGCCCGACTTGAGGGTTTGCGGTCGAAACTGCCTACGCAGATACCAGCACGCGAGTGCGCTTTGCCAACTCATCGGGACACGCTCCTTGAAAAGTGTCCCGTCATGGTACGTGCGTTCATCGCTGCGCCGGTGGACGACGACTTCTAATCTCAAAAAGCGCCCGCGTCACCGGGCACGGCTTGCCTCCTGTTTAGTTCGCCGGCAAAACCTGCCCACGAATCTCGCCCATCGGGTTCTGCGCGGTATGGACATTGAAGTACCACTGCCCCGCCATCAGGTCGGTCACCTGCTGGTCGGTGAGCGCCGCCGATCCTTTGATCGGGCTCGCGAGCTCGTCCTTCCCGATCGGCACCTGGACCTTGGCGTTCTGCCCAACCGGCGCGGGACCGTGGAAATGCGCGGCCGTAGCCGGACCGCTCAGCCCTTCGTAAGTGATCGTCCATTGCAGGGACTTGGTCGACGTATCGAAGGTGGCGTTCAACATGCCGTGCCCGTGACTCACGCGCGGCGGCACTTCGCTCGACGGTTCGAGATCGGCCTTCAACGCCACCGTATCCGCAAAGGCGACGCCCGACGCCAACGCCCACACCACCACGGCAAAATTCAGTTTTCGAAGCGCAATCATGGTCTTCTCCGGACTTTGATGCATCGCCGCACCGACATTTCGGCCACGCGCGAAGCAAACACATACTAGTGCAAATCCGTCGACGCTGTTTGCGCCTGGGGCCATATGGCGAGGCCGCCTTCGCCAGGGGCACGCCAACGAAAAAAGCACCGCTCGCGGTGCTTTTTTCTTCTTGCCGTAATGCTTTAGAAGCGGTGACAGATACCCGTCGTCACGACCACCTGATTCTTGCTCGACGACGGTGCATCGGTGCCGAACACTTGCGTGCCGCCCGCGTTGCCGTTTGCGCCGATATGCGCGACGCCTTCAGCATACAGATCGGTGCGCCTCGACAGCGCGTAGTCGGCCTGCAGACCGAACTGGTTCCAGTGGCTCGACCCATTCGACGTGCCGGGCGTGTGCTGCAGCGCTTGCGTGTACGTGTAAGCCGCACCGAATGCCAGCGCCGGCGTCAGGTTATAGCGCGCGTTGACTTCGTAGTTGTTGTAACGCACGGACGCGTCGTTGTTCACGAATTCAAAACGGCTTTGCGTGTAGACGAGGCCGACCGTTGCCGGGCCGAATGCATAGCTGCCGCCGGCGCCCCACGTACGCTGCCATAGACGTTCGCCCGCCACGCCGATGTTCGGTGCGCCGTCCTGGATCGCGCCGTTCGCGTTGCCGCCGGCACCGTGAGCCTGCAAGTAGCCCGCGGCCAGCGTCAGGCCAGCGTTCGAGTAGCCCATGCCTGCGCTGTAGGCGCGATTGTTCGCGAAGGCGCCTGCCTGATTCGAGAAGCCATACAGGCCGCTGAACGAGAGACCGCCGTAATTCACACTCTGATACTTCACCGAGTTGTTGATGCGCATGGACGCATTGGCATTGTCGTTATCACCGCGATGGGCGAAGTACGTGCCACCCCAAGTGCCGGTCGCCGTCAGCGGGCCGAGATAGTCGACCACCGAGTCGTACTGACGACCCAGGGTAACCGTGCCGTAGTCGCTCGAGATACCTGCGAATGCCTGGCGGCCGAAGCTGCGGCCACCTTGCGCGGCGGCACCATTGGCCACGTTAAAACCGTTTTCCAACGTGAAAACTGCCGCGTAACCGGCGCCGAGATCTTCACGGCCGCGCATGCCCCAGCGGCTGCCCGACAGATTGCCGCTTGTCAGACCGTATGCGGCGCCGTGCTTCGACGCATCGCTAGCGGACACTTCATTGTTCACATACGTGAATCCGGCATCGACGACGCCATACAGCGTCACGCTGCTTTGCGCATTGGCGGCGCTAGCGAACGTCGCGGAGACCGCCGCGAGAATCAGAATCTTTTTCATGCTGTTCCAAAAACGTGTGGTTATTGAGTCTTCGACTCGATGTAATTGCACAGTGCGATTGAAGGCTGAGGACGGGCTGCATCCAGCGGCGCTCAGGGCGCACCGGCTTGATCTGCAGCGCGGAGTTTAGGTGTCCAACTTTCAGGGACACCACGCGCATTCGCACAAAAGCTTTTTTGAATTATTCGAAAAATCGACTCAGCAATATCGGCAAGCCTTGAGCCATAAGGCAGTCCGTTTATCTCCTTTTTTATTTAGCGATACTTATCTAACCAAAGCGTTGCAACCTCGCCACATCGCGTATTCGGAAGTCTCTCAATGACTATTCGGCCGGTTCTCGTGCTGGGATGTTTGTGCGACAACTACCATGCTCACCTCGTACGTGCAGCGTTAGCGCTTTCTCGCTACACGCCCCTGCTGCAATCAGCGTGAGTTCACCTCACGCTCGACCGAACACTGGCAGTTCCACATACCCAAGCGTGTCCCGCTCTTGTCCACTACCACGATGAACCAGCTGCAAGCCATGCGCGTCTTTCTGAAAGTCGCTGAAAACGGTTCTTTTGGACGCGCGGCCGCGAGTCTGAATCTCTCGAATGCAGTGGTGACGCGCTATGTCGCTTTACTCGAAACGCACCTTGATACGCGGTTCGTCAACCGGACCACACGCAGCCTGTCGCTGACCGAAGCGGGACTCGCCTATGCCGATGGCTGCCGGCAACTTCTCAATCAACTGGAAGCGATTGAGTCCACCGTTTCCCAAAGTGCGAACGATCCGTCCGGCACGCTGAAACTCGTGGCTGTCGCGTCATTCTCGCTATTTGGGTTGACACCGCTGCTGCAGCGTTATCGATTGCATTGCCCGCGAGTCAAACTCTCGGTCACGCTGCTGCATCGGCCAGTGGATCTGATTGAAGAGGGTTTCGACGTCGGGATCGTGGTCCCGGGGCAGGTCAGCGGTGGCACGTTGATCAAGCGAGTGCTATTCAGGGTCCGTTCGGTGGCGGTTGCCTCGCCGGCCTATCTCGCCGCGCGCGGTACGCCCGCCGCCCCGGCGCAACTTGCCGCGCACTCGTTTCTGGCGCCATCGGCCAATGTTCGCAGCGCGGAATGGTGTTTCGTCGACGCTAACGGCATAGAGGAAACCGCAAATATGGAAGCCGCCTACACGGTCAACAACGCGGTGATGTTGCGCCAGGCGGCGCTCGCCAACATGGGCATCACCATCCTGCCGGAAAATCACGTTTCGACTGATCTAACGAGCGGCGCGCTCGTGCAGGTGCTGCCGGACTACCGAATCAAGGGTGCGGACAAGGAAGTTTCGCTGGTGTATCCCGGGCGCCGGCACGTGTCTGCCAAGACGCGCTCTTTTGTCGAATTCACCGTCGACTACTTTCGAAACAGAGCCGGAACGACGCTTTCATCGAAAATTCCAAACAGTTAATTGCGCTTTTTGCAATGAATCTTTTGCGCCATCCCGGCTATGCTTCTGAGTGCGAGAAGTGACTCCTTCATCGAGGGATGTCTCCAAATCTTTAACGCGGCTTCGGCCGCGTTTTTTTTCGTCCTCTCGGTTCACCGCCTGGATTCACGGCCGAACGCGCGCCAAGGCGACCATTCGAGCAAGAAGCTTTAAGGCGCGCCACGCTGCTGCGCGGCGCAACGTCATCCGAGCAATGCAGCCTGCTCCTCGATTCCGTCCAGCATCGCATTGCACTTGCGCGCCAACGCCACTCCATCGCTGCGCATATGTCCAAGAATGCGGAAAGTGGACAAGCTATATTTCTGTAAATTCAAGTGCTTAGTTCAAATCGTCCTGTCCATCAAAATTTTTGAAAAATGGACTAATCGAGCCGCTGATGTCCATTTTTTTGTTGGGCGCGCAAATCCGAGAATGAGCCGTATCGGGAGTCTGCTTCCTAAATCCAACAGAGACCGGGCGGAAGACCGTAGGATGCCAAGGCTATTGCACCGCTGCACGCGGCAATTTAAAGACTACCCGCAGTCGCGCCATAGGTGCGCGCGGATGCGTCAGATTTGGTGCGACTGACCTACATTCGCGCCAAAGTTGTAGCATTTCGCCGGAAGCGCCTGGCCATAGCTGACCGACTGACGCCTATGCGGCCGGCCGCAGCCGACCCAACCCGGTCAGACAACGTCCTACGAACCGGTCATTCAGCCAAATCCTGATCTTTTGACCTTGGAAGCCATAAAGCGGCCCGTGGCGAGCTCACCCAATCGGCCATCAAGAGACACTGGCTTGACGGCAACGAATGGCTGGATTGTGGCTAAGATGAGTCACAGATGCGAACAACGAACACCAGTGTCTTTAAGCCGTAGCTGGTTGAGGCAAGGTCAGTCCAGTTCACCCGGAGGCGTATTCGGATGAGCTTTTGCGCTATCTTTGAACGCCTTGACCATTTTCAGCATGGGACCGAGCACCCAGGTGTTACGGACGAGAACGTCCGTCTCCTCCTTCGGATCTTGGATCAGATGGAACAGGTATGGCGATTCGAGTTTGTTTGCCCCCGCATTGACGTACGGTTCCCAGACGAAATGGAGCTTCCAGTCGCGCCACTTCACGGCGCGAAGTTCATCCTTGATGTAGAAAAGAAATCCCTCGCGATTGGATACCGGTTTCGCACCGGTGAAAAAATCGAGTTGTGAGACTCCATCGATCGGCCGGTCATCAGGCACCTTGCCACCGATCACTTCCGCAATCGTCGGCAAAAGATCGACGACGTGAACAATCTGATTGTTCACGTCGACCGGAATCCTGCCGGGCCAGCGCGCAATAAAAGGCACGCGCAGGCTGCCTTCCATCGCAGTATGGTAGGTACCTGTCCAAGGGCCCGCCGTACCCCGATACGGCGCGCGAAATTCGGGACCGTTGTCGCTACAGAAAATGAACAGCGTGTCCTCAGCGAGACCAAGTTCGTCGATTTCATCGATGATCTGGCCCACGCGGAAGTCCATTTCCGCGAGTGAGTCGGCAAATTCACCCATGCCCGTCACTCCCTCGAAATCCTTGTGTGGCAGAGTGGGAAAGTGCAGGTGGACCAACGGCAGGTAGAGAAAGAACGGCTTCGACGCGTGCCCGTTGCGCCGCATGAACGCTTTTGATTTTTCTATGAGTTCTTCGTCGATGGTGCGTCGCGTCTCGAGGTCATAGACCTTCACGTTTGCCGAAGGCTCACCTCTTTTCCCCGCCATGATGTAGGGAATGTCGGCGACTTCCGGGTCGAAGCCGATCGACGTCGTGAACTGCGTCTCGTCAGTCGTGCGCGGGATGCCATACCACTCGTCAAAGCCCCGGTCCGACGGATAACGGCCATCTACGTCACCCAGGTGCCATTTCCCGAAATGGGCGGTCGCGTAGCCGGCATTCGAAGCCATCTCGGCAAGCGTCCATTCGGTGCGCTTCAACCCTTGAGGTAGCCCTGGCGGAACCGACTGAAACGCGCCCGTGCGTATGGGGTGCCGTCCTGTCATGAGCGCGCTGCGCGTCGGGACACAGTCGCTTTCGACGTTGTAGTTGAGCAGGCGCATGCCGCTTTGCGCCAAGGCGTCGATGCGTGGCGTCGCAGCGCCGCGGATCAACTTGCCGCCGCCGTAGCATCCCAGTTCACCCCAGCCGAGGTTGTCGGCGACGATCAATACGATGTTGGGCTTGGTGCTCATGTTTCTACTCACTTATCAGGTGTGTTATTCGGTGGGCTGGCGATCGCCGAACTTGCGCAGGCAAACCACCACACAAATGATGCTGATACATGCGGCAGTCGCGACGTAGGCGGCAGGAACGAGCCTGCTGTGGGTCGTACTGACGGCCCAAGTGATGATCAGCGGTGCGAACCCGCCAAAAATAGCAACCGCGAGGTTATGGGTGAGCGCGAGGCCAGTCGTCCGTACCCGGCTCGGGAACAGCTCGCTGAGTACGGCCGGCATTGGCCCCTGGTAAGCACTGATCGCAACGCCTAGCAGCGCGCATGCGACGATGAAAGTCGACGACGCGGGCTTCGCAGTCAGCCATGCGAACACTGGCAACACCACGGCGCCCACGCCGAGCGCAGCTACAAGAAGCACTCGCTTGCGCCCGCGCCGGTCCGCGAGCGCGCCCGCCAACGGGCATGCAAACATCTGTATCGCGCCCATCAGAAGGGTTCCTGCAAATGCGACCGAGGGATTCAGATCGAGCTGCTTGATTGCAAAGGTCGGCATGTACAACACGATCACGTAGGACGAAGCGGTCACGAGGACGTAGATGCCAATCGCCAGCAACAGACGATTCTTGTTGTCTGCGAACGTTTCCTTCACAGGGCTGCCGGCATGCGTGTCGTGCGTGAAGACTGGAGTTTCGTCTACATGTCGACGGATAACATACGCGACCGGGATGATCAGCAAGCCAAAAAGGAAGGGAATCCGCCAGCCCCAGCCCAACAGCTGCTCGGGAGTGAGAAAGCGTGTCAGCAGGGCGCCGAAAAGAGACGCCAGAACGGCGGTGCCGCCTTGGGCCGCCATCTGGAAGCTTGCATAGAAGCCACGCCGGCTCCGAGGCGAGTGTTCGACGAGAAAGCTCGTGGACGCACCGAATTCGCCGCCGGCAGAAATGCCCTGAATCAGCCGGCCCGCGACGACGATTATCGGGGCGGCGATCCCGATCGACGCGTAGGTGGGTGTCGCGGCGATCATCAGCGTACCCAGTGCCATCAGTGCGATACTCAGCGTGAGACCTTTCTTGCGACCGTAACGGTCGGAATAGGAGCCAATTGCGAGCGCGCCGAGCGGCCGCATTAGATACGAGCCGCCGAAAGTCCCCAGCGCAACCAGCAGAGATGTCAGTTCATGTGTCGACGGAAAGAACAGCTTCGCGATCACTACTGCAAAGAAGCCGTAGACGACCAGATCGAACCACTCGAGGGCCGTGCCTATCGTCGCGGCTGCCACAACGAGGCGCAGACGCCGCCGCGCGGCAAGGCCAGCCTCCGTGGCCTCGTGCGCCATGTTTGCCATTTCCATGCCCTGTCCGTCTCCGCTATAAGAAGTATGAGAGCAGTATTGACAGCAAAAAATGACAGAGCAAGCATGTTGCTTTCGCATTCAATAACCATCGGTTATCGTGAACCTGGACGATCTGACGTATTTTCTGGCGATTGCGGAGACGGGGCTGCTACATCGCGCCGCGCTCAAGGTGGGTATCAGCCAGCCCGCGCTGACCAAGGCCGTGCGCCGGCTGGAAGCGGAGCTGGGGGTTCCCCTGTTCGAGCGCTCTCCAAAGGGAATGCAACTGACCCGCTATGGCATCGAATTCGAGCGCAATGCCGTGAATCTGCGCGCGGCCTACGAAGACACGTTATGCAAGATTGCCGAACTGCATTCCGGAGATCTCGCCAAGGTCAGGCTCGGCGCGACGCCGGCAACCGAGTCGCTAGTCAATCGCACGTTCCTCGCTTTGCTGAAGCGCCGTCCCGCCCTGCGGCTTGATCTGAACGTACAACTGTCAGACGCACTCATGCAGGCGCTGCTGGAAGGCGAGATCGATCTGGCCGTCGCCCCCATGCCTGTAGAACTGCCCGAGGGTCTGCTTGCTGTGCGACTTTTGAGAGAATCGATCGAGATCGTATGCCGGAGCGGTCATCCGTTGAGCGTACTCGATAAACCGGCATCGCCCGAACAGTTGTCGGGCTTTACCTGGATACTGCCAGGGCAAAGCGTGTCAGCGAGACAGCAGATCAATGCCTATTTTGAAAGACACCATATCGAAGGTCCCAACGTCCAGGTCCAGAGCAACTATAGTTCGCCTGTCGGCGTGTTTTCGTTGATCGCGAGCACGGACATGTTGGGCATTTGCAGTACCCAACACCGGCCCGTTGCAGAGCAGTACAAGTTGCAGGCCGTACAGGCGAGCCGTGCCGACTGGCCTCGCGAAATTGCCTGCCTTGTGCGGAAGGTCGGATCGCTTTCGCCCCTGACGTCGACCTTCAAAGAACAGCTACTCCAAGAGGCTGCCCGTATCGAGATGAAGCCAAAGCGGGCGAAGTTCATTTGAACGCGTGCCGCGACACTTTCATTCTTTCCGGCCGCCGAGGCACCGCGCCGAGGCCGCACAGGAACGGTAGAGTCTCGTCCTCAGCCGGAAAGTCCGCTTATGGAGGGTTTAGGGACCGTCGCTTCCCGATGATGCATGTCCCCTTGGGGTCGGGTTGCGTCAGCCGGCTCTTCAAATGCGTCGCCGGAAAGCGGCCATTGGAATTCCACCTCCCTGAAGCGACCAGTCGGCAGTGCGTCTCCCGACCCGTTAGCTGTCATCGGCCTGCCCGCACGGAGCGTCCGGAAGCGGACGCTCATCCGGTCGAGTAGGGGATGGCTGCTAACCTATTCATCATGAAGCCCCCGTCTGGTTACGCGCGCGGTCTGTACACGTTCAAAGCTGCGACCACCCGCCGTCAACCGGCAGATCGGCACCGTTCGTGAAGGTCGCGTCGAACGCAAGGAATAGGACGGCCTTGGCGATTTCCTCCGACGTCCCGAAGCGCTTCATGGGATTAATGCCGACGGTGTGCCCTTTGACCTGTGTACGCATCTCTTCCGTAGGGAACACCTTTTCGAGGATGCCCGTGTCTATGGGGCCGGGCGACACCGCGTTTACGCGGATCTCCTGAGGAAGCAGCTCGACGGCGAGCACCCGGGCGAATGACCGCAGCGCAGCCTTGGCGGCTCCGTATGTGGCTTGGCCCGGCAGTCCCTTGACGTTGGCGACGGAGGTCGTGAGGACGACGGAGCCTCCCCGGTTGAATAGCGGCGCGAGCTTCTGGACCGCGAAAAACGGTCCCTTGGCGTTCAGGTTGAACATCTCGTCGTAGATGGCCTCGGTTACGTTCGCGAGAGGCGTTGGAATGCTGAACCCGGCGTTGACGAAAAGCAGGTCGATGATGTCGAACTCGGCCTTTACCTGAGCGGCGAGGGCGTCGATGTCTGTCAACGATCGTGCGTCGCTCGAAACCACGATGGCGTCGTTCCCAATCTCCTTCTGCGCCGATTCCAGGCCGATCTTCGAGAGACCTGTCACCAGTAGACACGACCGCTAACCGCTGCCTCGATCGCTTCGATCAACGCCGTGGCGGTATCGCGCTTGTCGACGATTCCGGCCACGCCGAGATGCAATAGTCCCGACAGCATGTGCGCATGGCAGATCATCGTCAGGATGACGACGCAGGGATGCGGCCGGGCCCGCAACAGGCGGCGCAGGAACGACACGACGTTGTTGGCACCGTGAATACCCGGCATGCCGATATCCGACACGACGACGTCGCACGCATAGGTGTCGAGCAATTCAGCCAGCGTTTGGGTATCGGGCGCCTCGCCGACTATCTCCACGTGCGGCGCCGCCTGCAGCAGGCGCATTACGCCAACGCGAACGCAGTCGTGATCGTCCGCCACGATGACTCGGATCTTTTGTGTCATTTTTCTGTTGTCTTATCGACTGGCACTCCCTGCACGCGACGTGCATCCCCGGGCTGTGCCAAGTGCATCTTCTATCCGTCAGGCCACAAGACCGGCACGACGTCTCGTCGGCTCAGCGCCGCTTTTGCACGCAATCTTCGGAGATCACGCCGTGCTCGACGGCGAAGCGGAACAACTCCGCGTCGCTGTGCAGGCCGAGCTTGCGCATCGCGGCACATTTCTGGGCACTGATTGTTTTGACACTGCGCCCGAGGCGCGCGGCGATCTCCGTTACGCCGAACCCGGAAGCGTATTGAGTGAACACCTCCAGTTCGCGGCGCGACAACATTTGCCGGACAAAATCGAACAGTTGCGCGACCGTTGCATCGGCAATCAGCGCGCGCACCGCCGGCCCGAGATAGCACTCACGAGCCAGTGCCGTAATGACCGCCACGTGAATCAGTTCGATCCGGTCGCGCTTGCTCACAAGCCCATCCACTCCGAGCGCGATAACCTTTCTCAACTCCGCGGCTTCGGTTTCCATAGTGAGGACGACAAGTGCGACCGTCGGATAGCGCACCTTGAACTGCCTGATCGCTTCCAGTCCGTCACCGTTGATGCCTCCCGGCATGTAGAGGTCCATGAGAACAAGGTCGCACGGAATTCGATCGACTTCCTTAAAAAGTTCCGCAGCGTCGGCAGCGCGCCCGACGATCTGCATATCCGGATAACCCAACATCAGATTTTCGATCGCTAACAGAACGAGTGGATGATCGTCTGCGATGATGGTTCGAACAGGTGTGCTAAATTCGGCGTTATTGTTCATCGTTTTTTCTCCCCCGTACCTGAATTCCCGTCGCTCTCTCGCGAAGCAACTGGCCCTCCGCGATCATCAATCATATTTCTGACGATTACCATAAGATCGCTCTGAAATAGATCGATGAACGCATTTCGATAATTGATTAGCTATGCGATTTAACTTCCTTAAACTCCATGTGCGCGAACACAAGAAAAAAGGCCGGGATCGTTGGTGACGCCGAGTTTAGCCATCGCTTCGCGTTTTTGACGGATGACGGTACGGCGATGGTATCCGAGCGCTATCGCGATCTCGCTGGTCGATTGACCGCGCACGAACATTCTTATCACTTCCGCCTGTTTCCGCGACAACCGAGAAACCGGCGGCAGATCACACGCTTCGTCAAGGGGCTGGGCAAGCGCTTCGACGATGGAACGGCCGACGTAGGCCTCCCCCTTAACGTCGGCCTCGATGGCTTGCCGAAGCTCGTCCCTTGTTTCCATTTTGCTGAGCACGGTGATCCCACCGTCTGACACAATGGCACGCAGAATCGCAGTGTTCATCAGCGCTGTCATCACGACAATGTGCAACAACGGCCAACCAGATCGGATTCGCCTGACAAGATCCAGGCCGTCTTCAATCGCGCCCGACGCCTCCGGCATCGTCAGATCGGTAACAAGCACGTCGCACGGCGTGTGCTGCAACAGTTCGATCAATGACGCGGGTGTAGCCGCTTCGCCGACAATGGTGACACCGGCATGCATTTCCAGCGCGGCACGAACGCCAAGCAGAACGAATGGATGATTCGTCCGCCAGAATGATTCGAATGTTCACTATGACTTCTCTCGGTTGTTGTAGGCGTATTCGGCGACCGTGCAGGATAAATCTCATTCGCTTCACACTTGTCTTGACAGCCTCCCAGCGCGGGATGGCATGCCGTAAGCGGCCATAAAACCACTGCTTCAACCGGGCGAAAATCGGAGCGCTCCCAAACCCACCGACAATTCGACAATCCGTCCCGGATCGATCAAGTCATGAATGTGTAGTTATGCAAATCGAATACGCGAAAACTTTCCCCCCACTGTTTTTTCTGGCTGAAAAGCAAAACAGCGATGAGAGCGCACCCTGCCGCTCCCATCGCATGGAACACAGCCCATGGGACCGGCAGCATCACGCTCCCGGCCACCGTTACCCCATCAAGTGGCATCGCACGCGCGCGCCGCCGTCAGCTTGCTGGCGCGAGCCGCACGCGGAAATACCGGTAGCGCGATCAACGCGCACACGCTGGCTACGGCCCAAACCATCGGCCACGAACCCGCAGACAACAACGGCGGGATTGCGAGCGGTGTCAGGAACAGCATGAGAAAGACGCAAGTGTTGCCGATCGCAAGCGCAGTACCTGCGCGGCTCGTCCCCGCGAGCGTCGCGAGTTCCGTGAAGGCAACGCCGTGCCACGCGGATGCGCTGACGCCGCCCAGCACGATCATCAGCGCGAACACCGCCGTCATCGCCACGTGGGGCATGCCTGCGAGGCCCGTCACCAGGGCGAGCGACGCGAACAACACGGCGGTCAGCGCACTGCAGGCGCGCATGTAAGCGCGCCGATTGCCGCGCCGGTCGGTCCATGCACCGCTCCAGACCCGCGCAATCGCGGCGCCGGTTTGCACCGCCGCCATCGTCACGCTGATTGTCAGCACACCGGCACGGCTGAAATCGTGGAGGAAGACGGTGCCGAACGTCACGACCGCAAGTTGCGGCACGCACAATGCGCCGGCGCCGAGCGCTACGCGCCAGATGCCGATGTCGCGTAATGGCGAAACCTTCACCGGCACGGCACC
The DNA here is from genome assembly GCF_003610295.1 of Paraburkholderia sp. BL23I1N1. NCBI lineage: Bacteria > Pseudomonadati > Pseudomonadota > Betaproteobacteria > Burkholderiales > Burkholderiaceae > Paraburkholderia > Paraburkholderia sp. BL23I1N1. Next base: position 916,932 of record NZ_RAPV01000002.1, on the reverse strand, counting down.
CGCACTCGCCGCGTTGCGAGCCGTACCCGCACCATTCGCTTCAACATGCGTAGGTTCGTGCAACCAGCACCATGCGAACACCGCGGTAACCGCACACGCAAGGGCCAGCACGGCGTACGCGCTGGCAAAGCCGAATCGCGAGGCAAGCACCGGCAAGATCAGCGCGCCCAAGCCACCCCCGGCCGGCACTGCGGTCTGCCGGATACTCATCGCGAGGCCGCGTTCACCTTCGCGAAACCAGGCCATCACCGCGCGGCCGCTCGACCCGTTGACGCTGCCGCCAAGCAGGCCGACCAGCAACAAGCCGAGTGCGAGCGTCGCCAGACTCGGCACATGCGTGCCGGACGGCACCACGAACAACGCCAACCCGGCCAGCGCCGCGGCAGTCGAAAGAAGTCCGAGCAAGAGCACGCGACGATCGCCCCAACGGTCGGTCAGGAGTCCCCATGGCAATTCGCTCACTGCAATGCCCAAACCCAGCATGCCGAGCGCCAGCCCCAACCCTTCGTTGCCGAGGTGATAGCCCGAGCGCAAAAAAACGGCTGTGGTCGGGATCCCCGAGAAAGCGGCCGAAAAACTCGCGTTCGCCGCAAAGCCGACTCCCAGCACCTTCCACCGATGGCTCGCCGCACGCGCACCCGGCACCCGCATCGCCGCAATCGATTCGTTTCTCATGGCAACCTCTGCAGTGAATGAATTGGCGGTATCCTACGGCTGAGGCAACTATCGGAAAAGCCGGAAATTCAGATGACTTCCATCGGATATACCGAATCATGAGCCAACGCGGATTTGACCTGACACAGCTACGCACCTTCGTCGCCGTCGCCGAATCGGGCAGCGTCTCGGCGGGCGCGGAACGCGTGTTCCTGTCGCAATCGTCGGTGAGCGAGCAGTTGAAGAAACTCGAGGAGCGCGCGGGCCAGCCGCTCTTCGTGCGCAGCAAACAAGGTGTGGCCGCCACGCCGGCCGGCAGCCGTCTGCTCGACCACGCGCGGCGCATCATCGCAATGAGCGAAGCGGCGTTCGAAGACCTGCAAGGCCGCTCGCTCGACGGCGAGCTGCGCATCGCCATCACGGACTACTACCGTCCGCTCGACATCGCGCGCATTCTCAAAACGTTTTCAGAACAGCACCCGCGCCTGAAACTCCACGTCACCGTGTTGCCGAGTGCCGTGATCGACAGCAACGCCGGCGACGATGCATCGTTTGACATCGGCCTCTCATTGCGGCTCGTCACCGGGAACATCAAATCCAGTAGCCGGCGCGCCAACGCGCAAAGCACGGTGGTGCGGCGCGAGAAATTACTGTGGGTCTGCGCGGCCGATGCCAGTCCGAGGCCAGCCACGCCTTATCCGCTGGTATTGCTGCCGTCGAGTTGCCAGTTGCAGCGCTTTGTCGTGAAGTTGCTCGACGAACACAAGGTGCAGTATCTGGTGTCGCATTCGGCCTCCGGGGTGGCCGGGCTGCAATTGGCGTTAAGAGCCGGACTGGGCATTTCCTGCCTGAACGAATCGTCGATTGGCGGTGGCGTGGCGGCCTGTCCGCCGAGCATTGGATTGCCCGCGTTGCCCGCTGTCGAGTTTCATCTGTTGCCGGGGCGAATCGGCGAAAGCGAACGCGTTAGCAATGCACGCACGGCATTGATGCGTCTCTTCAGTTGACGCGCCGCGACTCGTCAATCTCAGCCGAAACATAGTGCAGCACTTCAATCGCATTCGACAATGCAGCCCGCCTTCAAACCAGACGCAGAATAAATATTGAAGGCGCGCTAATCGGCATCTATGCTGATCGAGTATGCCGCCGATTGGTCCCTCAATTTTTATTTACGCATTGGATAAATTCCTGCAATCTGCTTCACATCTACTAAACGCATCAAGGGTTATTACCGCAGCCCGAAAGCCGCCACTCATCGGCGCACTCAGGCAGTTCATTGTTTTATAAAGCAATTGTATTGCCGCACTCATTCAACACGGCGCCTCCTTAATAAATTCGTTTCGATCTGCTGTCCATGCAGTCGTTATATAAGAACAATTAGCAGGCTTGTCATGCATCGTTCATCAAATTCATGAGCGAACGCGTGAGAATTAAAAAATGAAAATAACCGCTCCCCCGACGAGGCCCAATGCTCTCAACTGATATGACTTTCCGTGTCAATCGGGATCGGTTTTCGTTTTCCATCCATAGGTGCGTGAATTTCCTGAGGGCGACGTAGCAGTAAGTCTCGACGGTGGATCACACTTCTATGAAGCGAGGCCCTCGACAAGCTGAGGCCTAAAATTAGCGTGCTGAGGTTTGTTCACAGGAGAACATCATGCGTACCGATCAGGCATATACGGGTAGTGGCGACGTACCGGTGCTGGCAGTGTCGCTGGAACTCGCGGCGGCCAAATGGAAAGTCGCGCTTCACGACGGCCGGCGCGAGAAGCCGGCCGTGCACACGGTCGCACAACCGCAGGCCGCGGCGCGTCTGCAGGCGGTGCTGGACCTGATCGAGGCACACAAGGAGAAGTGGTCATTGCCGGCAGACGTGCGAGTCGTCGTGAGCTATGAGGCAGGGCAGGATGCGTTCTGGATCTGTCGCGCGCTGCAGCGTCGACACATCGAGTGCTATGTTGTCGATCCGGCAAGCATTCCGGTCGAACGCCATCAGCGGCGCGCCAAGACCGACCGGCTCGATGTGATCAAGCTCGTCATCAACCTGCGCGCGTGGCTGCGCGGCGAGCGCGACCGCATGCACGTGGTGCACGTGCCGTCACCGGAGGACGAGGCATCGCGCCAGTTGATGCGCGAGCGCGGGCAACTGCAGAAGGAAGTCCTGCAGCACCGCGACCGGATGCGCAAGCTGCTGGCCACGCTCGGCTGCTGGGATGCGGTCGATCACCGGACCTTCGCCGGCCGGCTCGAGCGCGAGGAGGTGCGCTGCCACGACGGTGCGCCGTTACCGTGCGAGATGCGTGAGCGGTTACTGCGCGAGTGCGAACGGCTGGCACTCGTCGAACAGCAACTTGCGGCGCTGGAGAAGACGCGACAGACAAACGTACCGGCACACGCGCGCCAGCGTTGCGATGCGCTGGCGCGCCTGCAGGGGATTGGCGAAGTAGGCGCTTCACGCCTTGCCCTCGAACTGTTCTGGCGGGACTTCAACAACCGCCGCGAAGTCGGCGCGTGCGTCGGGCTGGTGCCGCAGCCCTACGACAGCGGCGAAAGCCAGGTCGACCAGGGGATCAGCAAACAGGGAAACCGGCGGGTACGCGCGCTGCTGATCGAGATCGCATGGACCTGGCTGCGCTACCAGCCTGGCAGCGCATTAACGAAATGGTTTGGCCAGCGCACACAGGGCACGGGGTCGAACCGACGCGCGCGACGCATCGCCATCGTCGCGGTAGCGCGACGTCTTGCCATTGCGCTGTGGCGTTATCTGAAAGACGGAGTCATTCCCGAAGGCGCGCACCTTAAGTCAACCTAAGTCGCCTTCAGGTTCGCAGCATGGACGTACAGGCTTGGCCAGGCAGAGACGTAGCAAACACGGTTGGAGTGAACATGCCCGTGATCACGCTGGGTTGCAGAAGCAACCGAATATTTTCAGATGGGGCATGTTCCCGGAAATGACTCCGGCGTAACGCGCATGCAGGATGAGGCTGGTGACACGCCAGCGGATAGAAGGTGGTGAGATGCTGGTTATTCTCACGAGCGCAACGGCGACTTCAGTCCAAACACGGAGACATGTTATGAAAATTTCGGCGAAGCAATCTTGACAGAATTTCGCTCATAGAAGTGTGATCCACCGTCGAGACTTACTGCTACGTCGCCCTCAGGAAATTCACGCACCTATGGATGGAAAACGAAAACCAATCCCGATTGACACGGAAAGTCATATCAGTTGAGAGCATTGCCCCGCACAGGGGCAACGCTAATAAACCACTAACAATTCAAGGAAAGGCCAACACCACAGGCATACAAAAAAAGCGCCACACGGGCAAAAAAAACATCAACCCACCCCAACCCCACCCAAATCGCCCGTCGCCGGCGCAACACCAAATCCCCCTCGCCGACCGGCCAAAACCCCGCTCCCACTCCCTGTCTGGAAGACCGCCACCGCCGAAGTCAACCTGCGAGCCTGATCCTCCAGCGAACTAGCCGCCGCAGCAGCCTGCTCAACCAGCGCGGCATTCTGCTGCGTCACCTCATCCATCTGCGCGACAGCCAGGTTCACCTGATCGATCCCGGTACTCTGCTCAATCGCCGCCGCCGCGATCTCACCCATGATCGAACTCACGCGGGAAATCGCCTCGACGATCTCGGTCATCGTCGAACCCGAGCGTTCGACCAGTTGCGAGCCAGCCTCCACCCGCGCCGTCGAAGCATCGATCAATCCCTTGATCTCCTTGGCCGCCGCTGCGCTTCGTTGTGCCAACGACCGTACTTCACTCGCCACCACTGCAAACCCACGCCCCTGCTCGCCCGCACGCGCCGCCTCGACCGCAGCGTTCAGCGCCAGAATATTGGTCTGGAAAGCAATCCCTTCGATCACGCCGACAATGTCGGCAATCCGCCGCGAGTCGTCGACGATGCCATGCATCGTGCCCACCACCTGCTCGGTCAGATCGCCCCCCTGCGCAGCCAGGCTCGACGCACCCTGCGCCAGCGAGCTCGCCTGCTTCGCGTTGTCCGCCGTTTGCTTGACTGTCGAGGTCAGCTCTTCAATACTCGCCGCCGTTTCTTCAAGCGACGCGGCCTGCTCTTCAGTACGTTGCGACAGATCGGTATTGCCCGCCGCAATCTCGCTCACACCCGTATCGATGGACTCCGTGCCGTGACGCACGGCATTCACCGTCTCGATCAGCGAATCCTGCATCTTGCGCAACGCCGCGGCGAGACGACCCATTTCGTTGTTGCTCGTCACGTCGATCCGGCTGGTCAGATCGCCGTTGGCAATCCGCTGAAACTGCGCAATGGTCGCGTCGACCGGACTGACAATCGCCCGGACCATGACCGCCCGCCCAATCAAGGAGCCCAGCAGCGACAACCCCATGCCGACCGCTACCGCAATGCAGATCGCGTAGAAGAGGTCCTGTGCGTCCTGATAGCGCTGGGCGCCATGATCAAGTTGCAATTGCTCGAGTGTAAGCATCGCCTTTTCGTACGCGCTATAGAGCGACGGCAGCTTGTGCGCCTGCAACTGCTCGAACGCGGTCTTATCGCCGGACTTGAGCGCGGCCAGCGCCGGATCGACGCCCTCGCGCAGGAAGGTGTCGCGCTTGTCCTGCATGTCCTTGATCAGGCGCTGTTCGTCGGCATCCGCGCTCGCGCGGCTCACATAGTGGGCAAGGCGATCGTTCGATGCTTTCTGGTACTGATCAAAACGCTTGAGCACCGCGTTCGCGCCGTCCTGATCGTTCAGGTCGACCAACGATGCGTAGGTCGCCAGCGCCAGACGCAGGCGCAGCAACTGTCCGGCGCTGCCTTCGAGGTCGGCGACCGCGGGCGTGTCCACGGTGTACATCTGCTGCAGCGACGCGTTGCTCGAACGCAACGACAACAGGCCGGCGGCCGCGCCGAACAGCAGGACCACGCCGAAAAACGCGATCATCAAAGTCAGGGAGGTTCGAATCGACAGATTTTTCAGCATCGGGCTTGTCTCCATTGGGCTGCCTGACCGGACGTCCAGAACATTAGTCTCGGCCACGCGTGCTGCGCCCAAGCCCGTCGGCCAGGTCCGCAACTTTTGTTCAAAATTTAAGCGAACGCCACATAGATGGTCTACGGCGGGAATACAAAAAACTTTATGGTTGATAGCGCATGCGTTTGCGCTACATCAACATACAAGGGGAAGTCAGCGGTGGCACGCGCAAAGGCATTTGCGGGACTACCCGGGTGGTCGGCGGGCGACGGTTGGTAGAAAGTGACGAGGCGCGGATCTCCGGAGCATTTCTATGTCAGAAATAAGCTCGGCTCTGCTGGTTTTCGCTTTATTGCTTGTCGGAACCGGCTTGGGCGTGTGGGTGCGGCCCTTGCTGCCCGAGGAGCATAAGGCGCACGAAACCGTGCAACTCATCCAGCTGGTTATCGGCATGCTGGTGACGTTTGCCGCTTTGGTGCTCGGGTTGATGACGGCGTCCGCGAAATCCAGTTTCGACACCGCATCGAATGATTTGCGCACCTTCGCGGCCGACCTGATCGAATTCGACACGACCTTGCGGGAATACGGCGGCAGTACTGATGAGGCCCGGAACCTGCTTCGCGTGTACACCGCGGCGGCGATTGCATCGACATGGCCCAACGAACCGGCTCCGGCCGGTGACTATCCGCGGGACATCGGATCACAGGACAACTCGCAGAAGCTGGAAAACGTGCGGCTCGGCGATATGTTGACCGCGGTGGGGCGGCAGTTGCGGCAATTGCAGGCGCGTGAGCCACTGCAACAGCGCACGCTCGACGATGCATTGACGCAATATCGGCGAACCGTGGATGCTCGATGGAAGATCATCGAGGAAGCGCACAGCTCAATTTCTCTGCCATTTCTGATGACACTGACGTTCTGGTTATGCGTGATCTTTCTCAGCTTCGGATTGATCGCGCCACGCAATGCGTTGGCGTTGGTCACGATCTCGCTTGGCGCAGTATCGATTGCTTCTGCCATCTACGTGATCGTTGATCTGGATACGCCGTTCACCGGGCCGATTGTCATTTCCAGTTTGCCGATGAGAGATGCGCTGGAGCACCTCAGGCGGTGAAAGCTTGTCACCGCTGATAGCCGCGGCGCGCGTACTCAAGACTCTGCATATGTCCACCAACGGTGGGTGACAAAAGAAAGCGGCGTGACTGCGCAAATGACCATCGCAATCCCTATCCACGGCTCGGCCCCAGCAATCTGCGCGAGGTACGACACCAGTCCGGTCAAAGCCGCGCCGCCAAGCGAAACAGTGATGAATCGCCAAACGTTCCGCACAGGGACCGTTAAAAAAAGCGTGGGATTCCGCTTCTGCCGCCCGCTGCAGGAACTCGAGAAAGCGGAGCACCTCCTCCGGTACTTTGTCGATGCGCGCTCGATAGGCTGCAAGCCTGGCTGCCAGATCACCATTGATCACCGCGCATCGCACCTGGGCAAGCAGATGGGCGCCACGCGGCGTTCAGCGCATGTCCTGGCGCTTGCATATGCGTGCATTTACCACCTGGTTCACCGCCGATTCCGCCATAGCCGTCGAAATCGGCTTGTGCTCACGATAGTGCTTCCCGTAGACGATCGTCGAGCCGTGGTTGCTTTCCAGGTAAGCAAACAACTCGTCGAGGCGATAGGCGAGTTGTTCGAGGCTCCGCGCGAATCGCTGCGTCTGCGGCACAACGACGCGACAGAGCAGCGAGATCTGTCGCATTCGCTGCTCCGCTTTTGCAGCGTTCGCATGCCAGAAGCACCAGCGTAATTTATTGACGTAAGTTTGCTGCGCTCTCTTCATGTACGGCTCGGTCTCGGACCGTGGCAGCAGACCCCTGACGATCTGCTCGAGATACCGTACCCGTATCGACTTTGCGTGGTCGGTAGTCCTTTAGCGCCGTCCACCGATGACATCGTCGACAGATGCGCCGTAAGGCGCAGATCTCGTCGGCCTGGGCCGGGATCACCGCCTGTTGCAAGTTATGCAGCAGTAGCTTCCCTCAAAACAAACCCGGAATTACACGGTAACGCACCTTGCCCTTGTAGATCCGATAGCCCTCATCGGCGGAGAGAAGCTTTTCCTCGCGCATGATCCGGTAGCCCTGCAGCAAAAACAAAGCGCCATAGACCAGCAGGTTCTGAAGCCCAAAATTAGCCAGCAGGAAACCGATATCGGCAATGCAGTAGCCGAGATAAATCGGGTGCCGCATGAACCGGTACGCACCGGACGAGACAATTCCGCGATTGGCCGGCAGCAGTCCGAACGAGCGGCGCAACGACAACTTGGCGAAAATCTGCCAGCCGAGGCCGGCCACCTGCAGCGTCGTCCCGACCGCCTCCGGCACCAGATGAATGCCGGGCGCAAGCCACACGGCGAGGAAATAGTAGGTTGCCGCGACCGTGCAGACGAAGGTCGTCGGCGTCCAGTCGCGCTTTTGCGGCGAACGCGATACGAGCGATACCCCCACCGCCGTCAGCTCCGAGATCACCATCAACATCAGCGTGATGCGCTCAGGCGCGGCGAGCCATTGCCGCATCGCAGCGTAAGCGAACACGCTCATCAGCAGCACCGTCATCGCGCGCGCGACCACGTTGACGAGGAGCGTGCCCCAGTCGATCGCCAACGCTTCAGTCATGGGTTTGGCTGGTGTCATGGTGTTCTCCGCCAGGAGCATCGTCGTGTTCGTTCTGTGGACCGTTGATCCGGTTCTCGCCTACTTCGCAATTCGTAGTATTTCCGAAGCGAGCCTGGAAAAACACGGCGTCATGTCGGCCGGCGTCAACGCGCTGCAATACACCCCGACCGGCTGCTTCGGGTTGTAGCAACGCGGCAGCGAGTTCGCCGTATTGGCCATGCACATCAGCACGTTCTGGCCGATTTCTCCGTTCGCGCCTTCGGGCGTCAGGAGTTCCGAGCCGCGGCCGATTGCGTAGACATAGGTGCCCTCGCTGCGGGCCAGGTTGGCCATCGCTTCGGCAATGTTGCGTCCAGCGTTGTTCACGTTGGCATAGTTCACCGTGCTGGTAACGACACGCGGCGTGTTGGTGATCACCGGTATCGTCTGATTGTTGAGCCACGACGTGTTGTGCGCGTTGTACCAGGTTGGCAACTGCGTGATCAGCTTCGACGCATTGTTGTTGTAACAGGGCGAGCTGAGCTGCTGGCTCTGCACGTTGTCAGCGTAGAGCGCGGCCGGCGTGCTCGGCGTGTCGCCGCTAATAATGGTGCCGGCCACAGAATTGCAGTTCTGGTTCTTGGTCGGGAAAATCGAGGCGAAGCTGTTGGGCGCACCGTCCGAGAAGAACACGATGACTCGCAGGCTCGACGGTTGGGTAATCACGGTGTTCAGCTGGTTGAGGGCATTCCAGTAGGCTTCCTCCGAATTGGTGCTGCCGGCAAAGTTGAACGCATTGATGCTTTTGGTCATCGCCGCCATATCGAAGCCGCGGGCGTTACCGTTGAATGGCTGGTCGACGACCGTACCGTAGGCGAAGTGGATCAGCGAAACCCGGTCGGTGAGCGGGTCGAATTGCTGCAGGAACGTGATTGCCGCCGAACGCACCGCCGGTGGCACGGCTGGGTCGGTGGCCATCGAGCCAGTGGTGTCGATGATGAGCACCAGGTCGAGATCTTTTCTGACGGTCTCGGAAGCGCTCGCCACGTTCAGCAGGTTGAAGCCGAACAGGTGCATGAAGCCGACCGGCATGCTTGCCTGCGCCGACGTGTCGATCGTAATCGTGCCCTGGTTGAAGACCACCGAGGGCGCATTCAGCGTTGCCGTCGTGCCGAGGTAGCCCGCCGGATAGTTGGCGGCGAAGAAGCTGTTGGCAGCCGCTATGGCATTGGCCGCCTGCGCCGCCTGGGTGCTGCCGGTGGTGACGGCCTCGCCCGCGGCGATCGCGGCCGCATCGGCGGCGGCGTCGAGCTTGGCCTTGACCATATAGCCCAGCCCCGAATCGACGGCGATCCCCACCACGCCGATCAGGAGCACGATGGAAGCAGCGACGATGATGCTGACGGCGCCGCGCTGCTTATGTCTTCTGTTAAGTCTGCTGGATCTGCGCCCAGCATAGCCAGTTGTTTTCATGATGCCCCCGCAGGCCGGTCAAAACACGTTCATCGAATACAGATTGGGATTGAGCACCGTGGTCGACGCGCCGAACCCAAAGTTCGCTGCGCCAAACAGGTACTGCATCTTGTAGAAGCTTTCGACCACATAGACGATCTGGCCCGCCGCCAGCTGCCCTGTCAACGCATTGGCGGTCGGTGCGGCGAGACCCGCGCCAATTCCACCGCAGTTGCCGTCGCTGCCCCAGTTGCCCGAACTGCAGTTCCACACGGCGCTCGAGGGCGTATAAGCGCCCTGCTGCCCGTTGGGTTGCCATTCGTATTGCGCGAGCACGATGTTGCGGATCGTGCAGTTGGTGCCCTGCGCGTTGCAGTTTTCGCTGTTGCCCATGACCTCGGTGATGTAGATCATGCCGCGATTGGCCATGTCGAGCGGCGGCGTGGTCGACGCCAGATCATTCATGATGGTTTCCATCGGGTAAGTCAGCGAGGCTCGCAACGCGAGGTTGGCGCCCTCCCGGCTCACGTTCACGAGAATCATGTTGGCCTGAATGTTGCGCGCGAGGTCGTAGGTCGGCACGGCGAGCAGCAAGAGCATTGGCAGCAGCACGGCGAACTCGATTGATGCGATGCCCGCCATCGTGCGCCGTGTTTCGAGGTGGCTCATGTGAGGAACGGTTTTCATCAGTAGCCCTCGTTACGCATGGTCGCCGCGACGGTGAACGAGTACTGCCCACCGGTGAAGAACGGCTTGATCAACGGGGTAAGAAGCGGCCACGCACAATTGAGCTGCAGCACGATCAGATCGCCGGGACCGCCGAACATGTTCGCACCATACGTCGCGGGTACGCCGTTGACCGTCACCGAGATGGCTGGGTTGACGAGGGTATAGAGTCCCATCGAGGCATCCTCGATGTCCTGGATCACGGCCAGATAGCGTTGCTGGCTGGCGGCATTCGGATCGAGGTTGCTCTGCCCGGTGACCGCATAACGTGCGCCTTCATGCACGGCGTACTGCATCGTCAGATTGACCCAGAACATCAGCCCGAGGTCGATGATCATGCAGACCACAAAGAACAGCAGCGGCGCGACGATCGCGAACTCCACCACGGTCGAGCCGTTCTGCCCCTTGCGCGAGCGCCTGACGATCCTGCGTTTTGACCCACTCATCTTGTTCTCCCCCGCTCCGGCCTGTCGTTTCGTCTTGCTGTGTCGCGCTGAGTCATCCCCCGATTCCGCTGACCGTCGGCAACATCACGCGATAGATCTGGATCACAGCCGGTCCGAGCAGCACGATCAGAAGCGCCGGGAAAATGAAGAACATCAACGGAAACAGCAGCTTCAACGCGACTTTCGCGGCACGCTCCTCGGCAAGGTGGCGCCGCCTCGTGCGCAGCATGTCCGTCTGCACACGCAACGCGGCGCCCACACTGGTGCCGAAACGCTCAGCCTGGACCAGCATCGCCACCAGCGTCTCCACATCGGCCACGCCGGTGCGCATCGCCAGATTGCGCAAGGCCTTGTCGCGGCTCGATCCGGCGCGCAACTCGAGCAGCACGAGTGAGAGCTCGTCGCTCAACACCTGGCTCTTCACGTGAATCTCGTCGGCCACACGCAGCATCGCCGCGTCGACACCGAGGCCAGCCTCCACACACACGGTCATCAGGTCGAGCGCATCGGGCAGGCTTTCGAAAATGTCCTGCTGCCGACGGTCGATCTGGCGCGCCAACACGACGTTCGGCAGGTAGTAGCCCAGCGTCGCCAGCAACATCAGCAGCACAGCGACCAGCGCGAGGCTGTGCGGCACGTTACTCGGCAAGCTCCCCAGCATGAGCAGCGCGACCAGCGGCATACCGAGCGCAAATACCGTCTTCGCAGCGAAATAGATCGCCGGAGCCGCGGCGCCACGCCAGCCGGCGTTCATGAAACGCGTGCGTAGTGCGGACTTGTCCCAGCCCTCTGTGGGCAACGATAGCTTGGCCACATGCGCGGACGCCTTGGCGATCGTCTCCAGCCATTGCGGGCGGCCCTCCGCCACCGTGCTCCCGACGCTCTCACTTTGGCCGATGCCGCCGGGCGCGATTGCCTCGAGGCGCCGCTGCAAGACGTTGGGCCGTGTGATCAGCATGACGCCCAGCGCCGCGCCGAAGACGATGATGAAGGTCGCGCCCAGCAACACGATTTGCATGGTGTTCATGATTTCCTCGCGAATTTGCCACTCATTGCCGCTACCTGCAGCGGCCACTCAGACGTGGATCCGGATGACTTTGCGCATCCAGACAATGCCCAACAACATGCTGACCAGCGAGACGCCGATCACCTTCAAGCCCGCGGGATCGTTGATCAGCCCCATAAAGAAGTCCGGATTGATCAGCATGATCACCCCGGCGAGAGCGAACGGCAGCACGCCGAGAATCCATGCCGAGAGACGCCCTTCAGCCGACAGCACCTTGACCTTGCTCAGCAGCTTCAGCCGCTCGCGGATGATCTGGCTGATGTTGTCGAGGATTTCGGATAGGTTGCCGCCCGCCTCGCGCTGGATCAGCACCGCAATCACAAAGTAGCGCAGGTCCATGACCGGTACGCGCGCCACCATGTTCTTCAGTGCGTCGTTCATCGACACGCCGTAGCTGATCTCATCGAAGGTGGTCTGAAACTCGCCGCCAAGCGGCTTGGCGAGTTCTTCGCCCACCATGCCGAGTGAACTCGGGAACGAGTGCCCGGCGCGCAGCGCGCGGCTGATCAGGTCCGCTGCCTCGGGCAACTGCCGCTCGAGCACCGCGATACGTTTCGAACGGCTGCGATGCACATGCCCGAGCGGCAGCAGCGCGAACACTGCCGCGAGCGCAAGCGAAGGCAGCAGCGGCACGCCGAGGCACAGCGCGACCGCCGCGGCCACACATGGCAACACGAGCGTATAGGTGAGAAACCGCCCCACCGACCAGTCGCGCCCCGACTGCAGCAGCAACCGGTCCAGCATGTGGATGCGCGGAATCGCGAGCAGCAGCTTCGTTAGCGAAGGCGAATCGCTCAGCAGCCGTGCTTTCAGAATCGACAACTGTGCGGTGCCAATTTCGCCGCCCACCGACATCGCGCGAATGCGCTGATCGAGCCGCTTGACCACCGGCCCATGATGACTGTTCCACCACAGGTAGCCCGCTTCGATCACGAGCACCACGGCGAAAAACAGCAACACGGCAAACCCAAGAAACAATCTGTTCATGACGCGCTCCCCAATACCGGATCAGACTTCATAGCGCTTCTGCGGATCGTAGATATGGTCCGGCACGTTCACTCCGAAGGCCTGCAGCCGCTCGGTGAATTGCGGCCGCACGCCGGTCGCGCAGAAGTAGCCATTCACGTGCCCTTCACTATCCACGCCGGTGCGCTTGAAGGTGAAGATCTCCTGCATGTTGATCATGTCGCCTTCCATGCCGGTGATTTCCTGAATGCTCATCAACTTGCGGCGGCCATCGGTGAGACGCGAGGCCTGCACGATCACCGTGATCGCCGAGGCGACCTGCTGGCGCATCGCCTTGGGCGGTAACGCGAGACCCGCCATGCTGACCATGTTTTCGAGCCGGGTCAGCGCATCGCGCGCGGTGTTGGCGTGGATTGTGGCCATCGAGCCTTCGTGGCCGGTGTTCATCGCATGCAGCATATCGAGGGCTTCGGCGCCGCGCACTTCGCCGAGGATGATGCGGTCCGGGCGCATCCGCAGCGCGTTCTTGACAAGCGAGCGCTGGCTGATCTCGCCCTTGCCTTCGATGTTCGGTGGCCGCGTTTCGAGGCGCAGCACGTGCTCCTGACGCAGTTGCAGTTCGGCCGCGTCTTCGATCGTCACGATCCGTTCGTCCGCCGGGATGAAGCCCGACAGCAGATTCAGCATCGTGGTTTTGCCGCTGCCGGTGCCGCCTGAAATCAGCACGTTGATCTTCGCCTTGATCAGCGCTTCGAGCAGTTGCACCATCGGCGAGGTGAAGGTCTGGTATTCGATCAGGTCCGCCACTTTCAGCGGATTCACCGCGAAACGCCGGATCGACAGCAGCGGGCCGTCAATTGCCGAAGGCGGGATGATCGCGTTCACGCGTGAGCCGTCGGCGAGCCGCGCATCGACCATCGGCACCGATTCGTCGATGCGCCGACCCACCCGTGAGACGATTTTTTCGATCACCTTCATCAGGTGTGCGTTGTCGTAGAACTCCACGTCGGTGGCCTCGAGCTTGCCGCGCCGCTCGACATAGACGTGATGGGCGGTGTTCACGAGGATGTCCGAGATGGTCGGGTCCTTGAGCAGCGGTTCGAGCGGGCCGAGCCCGAGCATCTCGTCCTGCACGTCCTGCACCAGTTGGCGGCGCTCGACGTCGTTCATCAGGATGTTGCCTTCCTCGATCAGCCTGCCGACCAGTTGCGCGAGCTCACGGTGGACCTGCTCGGGCGACAGATGCTGCAGCTTGTCCAGCTCGACGCGCTCGATGATCGCTTCATGGATCTCCATCTTGAGCTGCTGGTAAGCGCGCCGCGCCAGCCCGCTGTTCGAGGCCGAGTCTGCGGCGCCATTCGCCGGGCGCGTGGCGGTCGGCTCCGCTGCGACGGCCACATCCGCCGCAGCGAGGCTCGGTGCAATCAGCGCCTCGGCTGCCTGCTTGAAAAGGTGTTCGCGCAGTGACATGGTGGTGCTCCGGTTTGGATCTCAGGGTGGCGCGTTCAGGTTGGCTCAGGTCGCTTCAGGCAGATTCACATAGCGTCACGTAGGACTAGGCTGAGCCCGCGGCCTGGCCCGGAACAGCTTTGTCAGCACCGAGTTGCCCGACGCCTTGGGCGCCGGCGCCAGGCTATCGGCGAGTTCGGCAAGGCTCTTCGAGATCGGGCTGCTCCTCTGCAGCTTGAGCACCGGCACGCCTTGGTTGACTGAGTCGCGCACCGGGCGGGCGTCGTGCGGCAGTACCTTCGAGACCTTGGCGCCGATCACGTCCTCGACGGTCTTCAGGTCGATCTGGCCGCGCTTGTCATACTGGTTGATGAGCACCCGCACACGCTCGGCCGGATAACCGAGCGACTGGAACAGATGCATCAACCGCTGCCCGGCGCGAATGTGCGGAACGCTCGAGCGCAGCACCGGAAAGATCAGGTCGCTGTGGTCGAGCGCAAAGATCGAGACCGGGTTCACGCTCTGGCCGACATCGAAGATCACGACGTCGTACTCATGGCGGATCAGTGCGACGATCCGCTCGAGGTGGGCGACCTTGATATCGCCCGCCTTGACCGGGTCGCCCGCCCCGGCCAGCACATCGAAGTTGGGGTAGGCATGGGTCAGGCAGGCATCGAGAAACGACGCATCGAGACGTTCGATCTGCGCGCAGACCTCCGCGATGGTGGCGGGCGGAGTCTTGTCGCAGACCAGACAGGCGGCGTCGCCGAACTGCTGGTTCAGATCGACGAACAGCACGCGCTTGTTGCGCAGCGTGGCGAGCGCGTAGCCGAGGTTGACGGCAATGAAAGTGGTGCCGCTGCCGCCCTTGCACGACACGAACGACAACACCTGGCCGTCGTGGCGCGCCGCCTCGACGTGACGCCCGGCGACGCGTTTGAGGTCAGCTACGAAGCTGTCGCGATCGATCGGCCACAGCGCGACGTTGCGCACGCCCGCGCGCATCGCCTGGATGAGCACGTCGTGCGACGGTGCCGGTGTAACCAGCGTGCAGACTAGCTCGCGATGGCGGCTCGACAGCTTTTCGAGCGAGTCGATATCGTCCTGCGTCAAGTGATAGCCGTCGAAGATCAAGAGGTCCGCGGCTTGCAGCGCGTCCTTGTCGGCGCACACCTGCTTCAGGCCCACTGCCAGCGTCCTGAGTTGGTGTCCCACACCGCTGGCGGCAATCACCGCAGCGATCTGCTGAGCGCGCCCCAGGTCCGATGAAACTAACAGGATATTGATCATTTCTTTTGCTCCGCTTCGCATGTCCGCTTCCGGCTGTGCCTCGCCACGGCAAGTGTTACGGCGTCCCGCTGGTATTACTCGTGCCGAGCCCGACCCCATACGGCGTGCCGACAATCGGCGGTTGCGCGAACGTCTTGCTGTAATGGAACATCGAGGCCGCCGCCGCGCCGCCGTCGAGCCCGGCGACCGGGTCCGTGTTGCTGCTCGCCTGCGGGCTCAGAATCTGCGCTGCGGTGATCTGCTGGATGGTCTCGCCGAAATGCGCGTCCCAGTGCGGCGTCGAGGTCAGGCAGCCGGCGAGCGACAGGCTGATGCCTGCACATACGCTGGCGCGAATCAATGGTTTGAGCGTTTTCATGTTCGGCCCCGGTTCAAGGTGAAGTTCGTGAGCACTGCGATGCGGTTCAAGGCGCCTTCGCGGTAGGAGGCGGCAGCGCCTGGCCGCTGGCGGGCGGATTGGCGACCGCGTAGACATCCGGCTTCGCGCTGTCGTCGCTGCCATGCGGGGCGCCTTGTGCACTCTGCGCACCCATTGCCGCCACATTGCTGACGCGCTGACTTGCGCTGTTGTCCAAGGTCGCGCCGGACGTGCTCAGCGGTTGGGCCGGCGCAGCCGGTGCAGGCGCAGCCGGTGCAGGCGCAGCCGCGGGCAGCGGGCCGGAGGTGGTGGCCGGCAGGGCCGAGGCCGGTGCCGTCGGCTGGCCGCTGGTGGCCGGAGCCACAACGCCGTGGTCAGCGGGGGCAACCGTGCCGCTGTTCGAACCCGCCGTGACACCAGGCGCAACCGTAGGCAGTGCGGATTGCGGTGCACCTGCCGCAGGCGGCGGCGTATGCAGCGCCGTGCTGCCTTCCATGTTGCCGGTCAGCAGAACGCCTGCCTCGTTGACCTCGCCGAAGTGATCGGTCGGCAACGTGTAGTTGGCCGGCAGCGGCTTGACGAGGTGCGGCGTCACGACAAACACCAGTTCCGTGCGGTCCTGCTGGAAGTTCGTGCTGCGAAACAGGGCACCCAGCACCGGAATTTCACCGGCACCCGGCAGCGCGTTGATCGTGCCCGTGATGTTGTTCTTGATCAGGCCGCCAATCGCGAAGCTCTGACCGTCGAGCACCTGCAAGGTCGTAGAGGCGCGGCGCGTCGTGATGAGCGGCAATACGGCGGTGGTGTTGCCGGACGACGAGGTCACCGTGGCGCCGGTCGGCGACAGGTCCGACACTTCAGGTGCCACTGTCAGGTTGATGCGGCCGCCTTCGAGCACGGTCGGCGTAAACGTCAGGCCGATACCGAAGTCCTCTTCCTGCAGTGTGATCGTCGTGGTGCCGTTGGCCGTCTGCGCAACCGGGATGAACACCTTACCACCGGCGAGAAAGCTTGCCTGCTGGCCGCTAATGGCCATCAGGTTCGGTTCCGCGAGCACCTTGACGAGTTGATCGCTCTTTTGCGCATCGACCGCGAGGCCGAACGGCAGCTTGTTCGACTTGACCGCAAAGCCCTTACCCGCGCCGCCGCTCAGGAAATTGGCGAGCAGACCGAAGGTCCAACTGCCGAAGCTGCCATTCAGGGTCGCCTCCGCACCGAGTTCGTCGATCAGCGTCTTCGAGACTTCCGCGACCTTCACTTCCAGCATCACCTGTTGCGGCGCGCCCACCGTCAGCATGTTGATGATGCGCAGGTTTTTGTCGGCAGGCTGGATGAGGCCGCCACCGCCCGCTCCGGCCGCGGCGGCTGCGCCGCTTGCGCCCTGGGCCTGCACGACCGGCTTGGTAGCGCGCTGCACGAACGCGTTGGCCAGTTCGAGAACTCGCTGCACCTTGACGGCATCCGCCACGGTGCCGCTCAGCACGAGGCTGTCGGCGGCCGCACTGACGCGCACATCGTGTTCTTCCGGCATCAGCGAAGCCAGCGTCGCCTGCAGGCCACCCGGGTCGACGCCCACCACCACGTCGATCACGCTGCACGAACCGCTGCGGCCCTGGATGATCATGTTGGTCGCGCCGACGTCGGTGCCGAGCAGGTACAAGGTCTGCGGCGACACCAGCATTGCCTGAACGATATCCGGGTTGCCCACCGTACGGGTGCGAACCGGTTCGGGTAGCGCGACCATCGTCGACTTGCCGACTGCGACGCCGACGGTGCTGTGTTGGCGCACTTCGCCGGTACAGCTCGGTCCCTTGATCTGGCCTGCCTCGGCGGCCGTCGCAGCGGCGCGGCTCACGCCGATCGTGAGGTTCACCCCGTTCGCCGCCACCGTGAGCGGCTTTGCGGCATCGGCCCCCGCCGATTGCGCCTCGACCGGCGCACTGCACAGGTTCACACAGGCCAGTGCCACCAGCGTGAAGCGCGCGGCGTGCCGCGCCCGTGCACTGTGCGGATGGCATCGTTCGATGCAGCGCGCGTCGCTGTCATGAATATGGTTCATTTGCATTCCCCCGGATGAGGCCACTAGCCGGATTGGCCAGCCTCGATCAATTCTTGTTGTACTGCGCCCGACTCGTGCCGTCTGGTCTCGCGGCACGATTCAATCAGAAGCATTCCTGACCGTTTTGCGTGCCTGTAATCACACGGATGCAATTGCCCGGCCGCGCCGCCGCCACCCGCTGGACAACCCGCACGGCCTTCACTTCGGGCTTCGGCGCAACCACGGCGACCGGCTCCCTCAGCAGCGAGACCTTGGTCGCACCACCGGTCGTCTCGTTGGCGGTGTCCACCTGGTTACGCAGCACCAGCGACAGCGTGCCGACGCTGCGAGCCAGATCGATCTTTTCCGCCTGGTCGGGCGAGACTTCGAGCGTGACCGCATTGACGACGCGCGGCTTGGTGTCGTCGCGGCTCACCTCTTGGGCAACGGCCAGCACGAGAATCTTCTCGAGCACGATCTTCGAGATATTGCGGTCCTGCGAATCGCCTGGCGTGGCGCTGCCGTCTTTTTGCGTGTTGACGATGATGTCCACGTAGTTACCCGGCAGCGCGAAGCCAGCTACACCGATCACGTCGTTCACGCGCACCGTGATCGCCCGCTTGCCTTCGCCGATCACCGCGGACAGGCCGCCCAGCGTGCCGAGCGGCGCGAGCTTGGCTTCGAGCAGCGGTTCGCCGCGTTGCGCGCTTGTCTTCAGCACCCGGCCGTCGAGCTTCCGCAGGTCGCTGAACGCGCCGGCCGGGATGCTGCCGGCGGGCCAGTCGACCAGCTTGACGAACTCTGGCGTCAGGCGCTGTCCGAGGTTGATGTCGGTGGCCGCGACGGCGACCCGGGTCGATGGGGTCGCCTGAGTTTGCACCCAGCGCGACGCAAACAGCACGGCCGCCAGCGCAGCGATCGTCGCCACCGTCAACATCGCCAGCGCTCTCATATTTTTCATGTCGCACTCCTTAACGGATTGACTCGTCAGGCTCGCGCCTGCACTGCTTTAAATTCAGATCGGGAAAGACTGGCGGCAGTCAAAAAGACGCCGCCGCGCAGAAAATTGGACGGGGCGAATCAGGAGGGAGCGAGGTTCAACGCCGGCGTCGAAGCGCGCCGCAGTCAACCGCTTCACGGGTGCCGGACACCGGTCGTATCGACCTGGCCTCCCCATCCGGCAGGTGCCGTCCCCCTGAAGCGGTGAAGCAACCGGTCTGCAGCAGAGGGAGGAACACCCGCCTCTATCTCCTGACTGCCGGTCGGGCCGTTGAATTCGCCCATTCTTGAACCCCGTACCAAGAAAGCCTTTCTGTGAAGGCTTGCTTTTTGTTGTTAGTCGTCCCCGTCGCGCCCTTCGATGCGGGCTTGATCGTTCGAGATACCTGTATTCGTTTCCGTGCTTCTTCTGCGTTTCTTCAGTGCTTTGCCCGTCACGCCAGGGCCTTCGTGCGGCACCACCTTCTAGTGCAACAACACCATCACCGACATCGTCCCTAGCGCGATGGCCACACCGTAGGGCAGCCGGCCGAGCGATGCTTGACCCGTTACCCCTTGTGCCTTTTGCTGCGCCAAACCGGCGAACATCAGGAACAAGCTGTTGCCCGCGTGACGCAACTGGCGCCGATGAACCACCACGACCAGCGACCAGAGTCCGCCCACCACGAAGGTCGCGAGCGCGATCAGCAGCACCGCGGACGGTCCGGCCAATGCGCCAAGCGCGCCCATCAACTTCACGTCGCCCGCGCCGAAGGCGCGCAGCAGGTAAAACGGAAGCAGTACCGCGATGCCCGTCGCCAGTCCTTCCAGTCCCTGCAACACGCCTGCACTCCCGCCATGTGCAATCCACTGCACCGGCACCGCCGCGATCAAACCGAGCAGGACCAACACGTTCGGGATGCGCCGCGTGCGCAGATCGAATGCAGCGGCAGTGATCACCAGCGTGAAGACACACAGCCCAGTGGGAAACGCGAAAGTGTTCATGGCAAGACCTGTTGAATTCTGTGGTTCGAAGTCCGGGGGCGGCGTTGCGGGAGCCCTTCCAGGCACGCCGACAGCGCCAGCTCACCCGAACCCTCCGGCTCGTCAACCGCTGCTCGCGGCATCGATTGACTCTCCGGACGGCCCCTGCGATTCAACCATTCACATTGGCCGCAGCGGTCTTCAACTGCGCCCCGACGTTGGCGAACAGCGTGTTCAGGCTCGTCCCCGCGAGCGTGGCGCCGGCGATGATCATGACCGCGATCAGCCCGGCCAGCAGGCCGTACTCGATCGCAGCGACACCGTCTTCTTCACGGACAAAGCGCTTTACTTCGTTGATGATCGTTTTCATTTTCAGTCCTCGTTGCGTTAAAAAACTTATAGAGAAGAAAGCACCCGCTGCGGGCCGGGTACAGAAGCATTGGCCGCCTTTTAACGGCCCGGGCAAGGTGCGGCTCGAGCGGCGCCGTCCGGTTGGGCTATGCGAAGCATTCACAAGGAGTGCATCACATCAGCATTGCCAGGTGGTGCATCGAATCCGTCCTTGCCTCGTTCCAGGCGCCGGGCCAGCCAACCAACCGGCCATCCCAGCCCGGCCTCCGGGGTTCGCCTCGCCGTACCGGCATATCGCGACCTCGAAGTCCGTTGTTGCCGCTTGACTGTTTCCCCGACAGCAGTCAAGCGGCACCTGAATCTGAATCTGCGTCTACTGCGTTGCTGCTCGGTGCAGGACGTTTAGCGACGACCGTGCCAGGTACACCGGAAGCCTTGTGTTTGCTGGGCCGCAAGACTCCTAGGAGAAATCCGCCTGCATAGCTGAGGGCGTTCTCGAAAAAACTGTTTCAGTGAAGACACTCAACCGAATCGCCAACTTCGCGTAACGTGGTGTTCTGTTCGCTGGCACACAAACCGGCCCATGGCGCACAGAGTCGAGGCGTATTGGCTGAAAGCACCGTGCCGCCTTGATCAGAGGAAACGCAACGTGCGCTTGCGTGCGACGCCACGCAAAAGATAGGTGGGGTGGCGCACATAGACAGGAATGTCTCAACCATGAGACGGCGCTACCCGGTTAAATGAAGAAGCGAAAACCAGTGGGCGGAAAATGCCAGTTGCGCAAAGGTGACGCAATACCGGAAAAGCGCCGGCAATGTTGACTTGGACGCACGTGGGTGCACGGGTTCCGGTCAAAATTTCCGTTCTGAGCGAGACTCCACATTAGCCTGTAATGGCGCAGCTGACCTGCTTTCTCAAAGTTGAGACGAAACGCCAGCCGGCGGTCTCGCCCGCCCGGGGCGCTGCGTGTCGGTCCGGCACAACGCTGGATTGAAGCACCGGCTACGAACGTGGCGCGTTCACAGGCGCGGACGAGCGCAGGATTGGCCGCATCGAATCGGCAAACGGGGGCACCCTGTTTCTCGATGAAATCGGCGACATGCCGCACGAGGCCCAGGCAGGCCTGTTGCGCTTTCTGCAGGAAGGCAGAATTGAACGGCTCGGTGGCAACGAATCGATTCTCGTCGACATACGCATCATTTCAGCAACCCACGTCGACCTCGAAGCCGCGATACTCGCCGGACGCTTCTGCGCCGACCTGTTCCATCGCCTGTGCGTGCTGCGCGTCGACGAACCGCCGCTGAGCGCTCGCGGCAAGGACATCGAAGTGCTCGCGCACTACGTCCTGCAGAAGTACATGACCGACAGCACCCACAAGATTCACCGCTTCACGCCATCGGCCATCGGCCATCGGCCATCGACGCTATGTCCAACTATCACTGGCCGGGGAACGTGCGCGAGTTGATCAATCGCGTGCGCCATGCACTAGTCTGAAGTTCCTGTAGGCGCCACGCGAGTTTGCCCTTGCGCGACAGGCACCTGGCGTGAGATCGGGGTTCCGGTTTCTGTCTACAGATGGATCTGCTGGAGCAGCTCGAACGCGCGCTGTTGCTTGGCGTTGGGCGTGGTGAGGATCTCGAAGGTGGGAGCTTCGGGCCCGGCGTTGGGCGTGCGGCAGGTGTTACGCACGATGGTGGCGAGCTCGTTAAGCAAGGTGGCGAAGTCGTGCGCGGGGGTGCCGTCGTCCAACGTGTGGCGGGCTACCTTGGCCAGCGCCGCCTGGGAGCGCCTGGCCGGTGCTACCGGATCGCGCCCGGCCTTGGCCTGGTTGTCGGTGTCGGCGAACATCAGCTCGCGCCAGGCCTCGCGCATATGCCACTCGACGTAGTAGGCGAGCATGCACAGGAAGATGTGCGCGCGCACCCGATCCGCCAGGCGGTGATGGATCGGGCGCACCTTCAGGTCGACTGTCTTGATCGAGCGGAAGGCGCGCTCCACGTTGGCCAGGGCCTTGTAGCTGCGCACGCACTCGGGCGCGTCCATGTTCGCGGCACTCACGCAGGTGCGAATGATGTAGATGCCGTCCAGCGCGGCTTCGGCGGCGATGCTGTCGTGCTTGCGTGCGTAGGTGAAGGCGTTCTCGCCGATGGCAAGCTCGAAGTGCTTGGCCATCTTGTACTGGTTGACGAGCTTGCCCACACGAACGCCGATCTCGGCGGCGCCGGTGAGCCTGGCCGCGTCCACCCGGGCCTTGATCTTCCCGAGATTGATCTCGGTGGCCGTCAGCAACTCCTCGCGCTTGTGCGCGCGCAGCTTCGCAAGCTCGGGGTTGCGACACGCCACCAGACGCTCGCCGGGATAGTCCGGCAAGCTCAGTTCGACCAGATTGCGCTCGTCGAACAGGCCCAGTTGCAGTTGCCCCTGCTCGACGAGCGAGCGGATCGAGGCACTCTTGAGCGCGGTGATCCAGCCGATGCCCTCGGTCTCGCGCATCTCGTCGATCGCCTTCTGGGAGATCATGCCGCGGTCTCCCACCATCACCATGCACTCGATGCCGAACTCCTCGCGCAGGCGTTGTACCTCGGGCATGAAGGTGCGGCTGTCGGCCGTGTTGCCTTCGTGCACCGACACCGCCACCGGGCAGCCGCGCGCATCGGTGAGCAGGCCATAGTTGACTTGCAGCGTGCCACGGCGACCATCGCGGCTGTGGCCGATCCTGGCCAGCGGGCACGAAGTGCCTTCGAAGTAGCTCGACGACAGGTCATACAGCACCAGGCCACCCTCGGACAGATGGCGCGAGGCCAGCTTCTTCTGGATCCTGTCCTGACGTGCGAGCAGCCAGTCCATGGCGGCGTACAGGTCGTTCTCATCGGCATCGGCCACGTCGAAGTCATCGGCCAGCGTCGTGGTGTGCCACCAGCGGGTGGTGGCAAGCTTCGTGTGGGGTGCCACGATGCGCGAGGCAATCATGGCCAGTACCCGGTCGCGTTCGCGACAGGGCTGCGAGGCAATCAACGAGTGGAGCCCCAGGCGCTGCATCGCCGTCGCCACGGCCTGCACATGACCGTGCAGGCGCGAACGCGTGATCTCGAAGGCCTGCGCCAGCGGCACGAACGTCTCGCCCTGCAGCGAGCGACGGATGATCTCGATCAGCGGCTCGGGCAGGTGCGAGAGATTGCCCAGCGTCTCGTTCCTGACGGTGCCGCCCTCGCGGTAGCTGCGCCGCAGCAGGTGCGTGCGATAGACCTGCCCCTTGTACTTGCGGGTCGTGGTGACGACGTGGGCTGTTCCGGTTCGCGCTGGCATGCGGAAAATATAGAACAAAATCCACAAATGTCAAATATTTTAGTGACTACAAATCTAACTAAAAAAAGACCGTTCGCCCAGGCGATTTACGAGGCCCGACAGGCACTTGCCGCCATCAGCGGGCCTACAAAATGGGGTGAACTTCCGACTAGTCATGGCCGAAGGCAGGCTGCTGACACCCTATGACCTCGACCTCGAATCGCATACGGCCGGAGAAACGGTGACGCTCGACCGCATACGCGAACGGGCCGAGCGCAGTGCGATCGAAAGCGCTTTGCTACGCCACGATTACCGGCTGGGAGAAACGGCGACGGCACTCGGTATCTCGCGCGTCACGCTGTACCGGATGATGAAGGCATATGGAATGCGCGTTGCAGTAGGCGCCACGGTGGAGGATACGGATGCCGAGCCGGACGGGGGAGCCTCCGCCTGACGGGCGACGGCCTGGTCGCAAGCCGGGTTTTCGCCGTGCCCGAATCCTGCTGGCGGAGCGCATCCGGCAAATGTTGCGGGTCCACAAATGCCGTAAACCTGAGATAGACAAAGAAAACCCCGCTAGAGGGCGGGGTTCTATCTTTACACTTTCTGATTACGGGAAATCAGAACGGTTAGCGGAACAATGTCATGTCAAATATCACCCAATCCATTGATTAAATTAACTTATTCTCACATTAATTCATGATGCGTAAAGCTTGGTGATGTCAAAATACAGATTGGTGCTCCCTTTGGAAGCGCCCGCTTAGCGGGTGCTTCCGGTTTTTCGTAACTCACTTTTTAGGTTTGTGGACTACATGTCTTTGTGGTTTTATTGGGGGGTGCGGGGGGAGGCAAAAAAGCGCCCCCCGCGAAGTTATCCACAGGCCGCGATGAGTTAAAACGTTCCTCCTAGTTTATTAACAGCCAGTCTCGCGGGCGCAGCGCCACCTTCGGCGGACCACCCCCCGTTTTGCGGCGCGCTCGCTTCTCAGTAGGACGCGCGCAGCCCGCCGCCGGTAAGAATGGGAATCTCCGCGCTGGCTTGCATTAAGATATGAGGAATCCACGCACAATAGACCGTCGAGCGCGCGCATCGGTATCAAGAGCGTGTGGCTGGAAATCGGGGGCCGCACGAGCGGCTCAAGTGTTTGCGCGTGACCACGCAATGGGACATGAGCACCGCCTGCTCATCCGATGCGGGCGCATTGATGCGTCTGGTCCGTTTGCAGGAATGACCTTGCCCCTGTTTGGCGAATCCCTTAACCGAGGAAATTACGCAGCCTCGCCTTGCCGGGCTGCGAACCAGTTTTTCTCGAATGTCATGGGACTGACGTAGTCGAGTGTCGAGTGTAACCGGCGTGCATTGTAAAAGCCCAGCCAGTCAATCACCTCATCCATTGCGGCACGCCGCGTGGCGAAGTGCCGACCATGCATGCGTGCGACCTTCAGCGAACCCCACAGACTTTCGGTCGGCGCGTTATCCCAGCAATCGCCGCGTCGGCTCATCGACGAACGCATGCCATAGGCCTTCAACGTGTCCTGGAACAGGCCGCTGCAATACTGGCTACCCCGGTCGCTATGCACGATTACGCCGGCTTCCGGGTGGCGCCGGAACCACGCCATACGCAGTGCGTCCGTGACCAGCTCAGCCTTCATGTGCGGCTGCATCGACCAGCCCACCACCTGCCGGCTGAACAGGTCGATGATGACCGCGAGGTACACCCACCCCTCGGCTGTTGCCAGATAGGTGATATCGCTCGTCCAGACCTGGTTCGGTGCGGTGGCGGTGAAATTGCGCTCCAGCAGATTCGGCGCCACCGGCAAATCGTGGTTCGAGTTCGTCGTCGCGATGTACTTGCGCTTGTGGCGGGCTCGAATGCCATGCTGCGCCATCAGCTTGCGAACCCGCTCCTTGCCCACGCGCACGCCACGCGCGAGCAGTTCCTTCCACATACGCGGCCAGCCGTACTCGCCCTTGACCTGCGCGTGAATCGCCTTAATGTTTGCGAGCAGTGCATCGTCGCTCAAGCGGCTTCGGTGCGGCCTGTCCTGTGCAGTGCGTTGCCGGCGCTGATGATATCCGCTGGGGCTGACCTCCAGCACTTCGCACAGCACCGAGACCGGCCAGTGGCGTCGATTGCGCTCAATGAATGCGTACTTCACATCGACTCCCTGGCGAAGTACGCAGCGGCTTTCCTAAGAAACTCACCTTTACGTTGGCGAGCCCTGAGGTTGCAGTGAATATCCAAATTGCGCCGCGCGGCGATGAAGCTGCTTGATAACACGGTCCCTGTACTGCTGTTCGTAATGATCCGCACCCGGGTCGCGGTAGTCCATGCCATAGCGCATCGCGTTATAAAACAGAACAGCGATCTTGCGCGCCGTCGCAGTCACGGCTTTGGCGTTACCAATTCGGCCGGCAAGGCGTCGGTAGAATGCGCCAAGCGCGGTATTGCTTCTTCCAACGCTCACCGCCGCAAGCCTGAGTGCGACTGTGATGCGGCTGCTGGTTTTGCGCATGTGCGATGACAGTACCTTGCCACCGCTGATCTTGCATCCGGGCGCAAGCGTGAGCCATGAAGTAAAGTGCTTGGCGGTTGGCCATCGGCTCAGGTCCGTTCCACATTCGCCAATCAGGCGCAGAGCGAGGAACGGGCCGATGCCGTGAATTTGCGTAAGGTCGGTCCCCGCAAGCTGGTACATGGCCGTGCGTACATCGAAGTTGGGATCGCTGGGCATCTTGTTGCGATGTTTCGCCTTCGGCAGCGGTGCTTCCGGAATCGGGTGAGCGATATTGAGGATTGCGACAGCACGTTCGATCTCAACATCGCACTCGTCGATGCACTGCTGGTAAAAGTCGTAGAGCGCAAGCGCCTGTTTCAGGGCGAACACGTGCTCGGGCTGGTAGTTGCCCACCAGCGCATTCCGAATGGTTTCAAGGCTTTCCTTGCAGCGGACGTCGCGCATCGCCGCCAGCCTGTCTGGATCGCGCTCACCAGCGACGATCGCACGGATGATCCGCAGTCCCGTGACACCCGTGATAGTCGCGATCACGTGGTGCAGTTGGATATTCATGAAGGTCAGCGCCTTCTGCATGTGCTGGATATGCGCGGCGGCATAGTCGGTGTGCTTTTCGCGGCAGCGCAGGTACGCGCGTAATTCCGCTATATCGCGGCCAGGCCGGAAACTGGCCCGTAGTAGCCCACACGCGTGCAGTCGCTGCAGCCATTGTGCGTCGTTGACATCACTCTTCCTTCCAGGGACTGCGCGCGCCTCGCGTGCATTGGCAAGAACGACTTCAAGGCCCCGGGACTCCAGCACCTCGTAGGCGGCGACCCAGTACACGCCGGTCGATTCCATCACAACCGTCTTTGTGCCGGTCGCGACGAGCCAGTCGGCCATGCGTTGCAAATCGGCGGTAAAAGCCTGGAATGTCTGCACCGGCTCGTCGCACAGGTCCGGACTGACGGCGACAACATGGAACCGTGAACCGATATCAATACCGGCCGCAAACGGATGAATGATCGGCAACCCTGAGGGCTTGGATCGGGTTCGGTCTTTTGGCATCACCCACCTCCTGAATAATCAGGCGCAGGACGGGGACTCGGAATTAATCAATTTCCTAAACGGGGTCGCCCGAAGACGCCACCACAGATGAGTCCGCAGCTTCCCCTGGGCCAGGTTTTTTGACGGGGTTCATACCTCCAAGAAGCTTACGGCCACTGTCTCTGCGCGCATCGAGTGTACCCCCTGGGAGTTTCTACTCATGAGGGGGGCGCGCAAGCGCGTGGGGCGGTTTTTTAAAATATCTCGCTCCATCTTCAGGCGAGCCACCTCCGCACGCAGCCGGGCCAGCTCCATCTGTTCCGGGCTTACTGGCTTTGTTCCAGCCCCCGCCAGCTTGCCTTCCCGGTCAGCCTTCACCCAGTTGTACAGCGTCTGTTCAACCACACCCAGTGTCGCCGCCACTGCTGCCATGCTTTGCCCGGCCTTGACCAGTCGCACCGCTTCCAGCTTGAATTCGAGCGTGTACTGTGCCCGCTTTGCCTTGCCTGTCATCGTTCTTCTCCTTGCGTGAGCTTACCTGCTCAGCAAGGGATTCGTTTTTCGGGGGCAAGCTCAGAAAGTATGTCGCAGTTGGGTTGCGCGTCGAGGGTGTGTCTACAAGCTAAGTCCTCCGCAGAAGAGGCTATCGAAATACGGTTATCGAGCAGACGGCCGCTTTGGTAGTTGAGTTGAAGACAGCCGAAACACTCACTCAAACTCAAATCGAAAAATTTCTGCGTTAGTCCGTTCTACTGCTTCGGCGCTACCGCCCGAAACCGCCCGGTAGGGCGGCGGCTGAGCAAGTCCTCGCTAAGTGTCAATATCCAGCAAGGGGCGACCCGGCGGCCAGCCGACCTTTCAGCGAGTCTTTTTGCCGGGTACCGCAACGCGTCCTCAACTGCGGCTCGAAGGCCGAAGGCCCCGAGCCGGAAGCTACAGCTAGCCCTACGCCAGCTTTCGACGTACCTCTGCGTGCACAGCTGGCAAATCACGCCTCAGCGCACCTTCCGTCAATTGATACGTTAGGCCGGCTGCATCCTTGTCGAACGCTCTATCCGACATCGCAAGCAGACTCGGATACAAATTGATGGAAACCGTCCTCGAGTTCAACTTCGCCCGCAGTGGTATTCGTTCACCGCCCGTCGAAGCTCCAAATTCACACGCGATACCATCTAGTTCCAAGCTGCTCGCGAGCGAGCGTAGCGACAAAGCTTGAGCGTCCGGCGGAGCACTTTTCGGAAAGGTACCAAACATGCCATAGCGTAAGAGCGCAGCGGCTAACTTCCGGTCAAGTTGGGGTTTCAGATGCTGATTGTGAAAGTGGTCGAGGCAATCAGTGCATGACGTATCGCAATCGCACCCCTCAAGCAAGGAAAGAGTTTCCTCCACGACCTCACGAAAGTACTTTGCGGCCAATTCGGCGTAGCCAGCCCCACCGGAGAGAGTGTCGTAGAGGTAAATATCGAGCGATACGCGACCTTCGGCGTTCGGAGGCAAGATTCGGTGACCCGACCCGAACTCAGTGGGGTCGAGGTCAAGCTGTTGATGCCGACTTGCCGCCAGACGCAGGGCTTCTGCCAGACTGTATGCTGCGCTCTCAAGCACTTGTACAACGCTCGGGGAAGCCACATCCGTTACTAGAGGTGCCGCAATCTCAAAGCGAAGGAGCAATAGGTCCGTCGAAAAGTCATAGCCAAGGAACGTCTGTACGAAATCACCACTGCAATCGCGCGGGATATCTTTACCGGCCACCAGGTAAGGACGTGAATGCTTTCCAGATTTGGGATTTTTCTCGTCGAAGACCTCAGCGCACCCGCACTTCCGACAGACAGAGAATCCCAATCCCTCCCTCTCAATGGTCTTGCCCTTGTTCAAGGTCAAAAGACGTCTGTCCTCTGCGTGCGCATACCGCAGATAAGAACCGCCGTCATTGAAGTCGAACGTTTCGGCATCCGTTGGTTGGGGAAACTGCGCCATCGTCGCGTATGTGAACTCTTGGTCGCGGTCTTCCTCAGAAAGTGCTCTTGCTTTCTCCGGACCAAAAACCTCGGGCTGAATCATCAAGCGATTCTTCAAAGTCCCTTCACATACAGGGCAAGCAACGAGTGCTTTTGCACCCGCGTAGGGATTTTGAACAAAAGAACACGCTTCGCAGATTACAAGCCACTTCGCTCGATTCGCCTCAAAGAGCTCGGCCGCCCTGTTCCCGTCCGATGCCGGTCCACTTGCGAATACACCTCCTGACCGGTAAGTCTCTTTATTGATAACTACAAGCCTGCCAGGCGCGTATTCGCTAAGCGCTTGCCCGGTCGACTGCTGAGGTTGCTGTTCCAGTTTAATTTCCGAGTACCCTTTCGAGTTCTGCTTCCACTCCTCAACCAGGAAGCTACAAAGGCTCGTTGGGAATGCATACGTTGGCAATAACTGATGAAAGAATAGGTACTCCAGTAAATCTTCCTGCTCGAGTTGCCTTTCGTCAGCGTCCTCATCATTAGCCTCGTCGCTGCCGTCTTCGGCAACAACTACCTGCTTGTCGTCGCCACCCGGCGACGGCAATGAACGAACTTCCTCTGCGAGAGCCCTTAACTTGACTATCAAATTCCGAGAGGTCTCCAAGACCCAGTCAAAGACATTCGCTGTCCCTACGTTGAGACTGCCAGGTAGCCAATCAGCGATGACGCGAGCCAAGGGATGGGGAGGTGCAAATACCTTTTCCTCCATCCACCTGTCAAAATTAGAGAAGTTGGGGCCGTCAGATTCCGGAATGAAGAAATCGCGGGTCCTACCCAGCGCTTTCTGCAATATCGCGCTACCGCTGCCAGCCTTCGCCCCCTCAACGCTCGGGTCTTGGAAGAAGGTCTGAATAAGGAACGCGTGGACATGCCGTATAGCAATCTTTGGATTATCGGTTTTCAATTCTGGGCTTCGTGGAGGACCTGCCACCATTCGGGCCGCATTCAGAAAATAATAGCTGTCATGGGGCCCGTTTTGCGAAAAAGCTACAACCGATGAGACGGACGAGCCGCGACGTCCGGCGCGTCCAGCTCGCTGTTGATAATTCTCCCGCTGAGGTGGCACATTTCTGAGCGCAACCGCAACCAATGACCCTATGTCGATACCTACTTCCATCGTCGTTGTGCAACTGAGCACATCTACAGGCCGGTCCTTTTCCGCCAACAAGATGTCCTGAAAGCGCAACTCATGAAGTTCCGTTGTCGAATGAACATTTCGGTAGTCTCGATTTGACAACTGCGCTGTGTGTTCTTCAACCGACATGTTGCTTATAACTGCGTCGGGTGCCAAAGCCAAAGCAACAGGCAGTCTCCAAAAAGACTTGCGGGCCTTAAGGTAAGGGTCGCTCGCGGGGTCCAGCAGTTGCGTTTCGCGCGAACCACAAGAGATGCACGCGCCGTCTAATGTAATGGGCATCAGGCTCGTGCATTCCCCGCATTGCGCCCATTTGTGCTCTAGGTCAATAGATAACTTCAATGCGTTGGGATTCAGATAGAACCCTTCTTTGTTTTCGGCCAACACCGCACAAAATACGTCTTCTATTTTCTTGACGTCCGTCTCTTGTAGGTTGTGCCCATGCATTAAAGCGCGTCGGAACTGCTTACTAAACTGTCCCTTGCTCCCCCAATGTGGCCGATAGAAGCCATAAGCCTTTTCTCTCAAACGCGCGACAAACTGAACTTCAAATGAAAAATCTCCTAACAACTCATCTATCCACGCGACTGACAATCCACGAATCTGCTCTGCATTTAGTTTCAGGCCTAGGCCCTCAACTTGCGTTACAAGCTTCCCAAACGCAAGCTTGCCGGGCTCGACAAAGCCGATGGTGGTCCCGCTCAACGAATAGTAACTGCTACACAACAGTTTCAGGAGCAGAAAGCGATATCGCGATGGCGGCTCGCCTGGATGGAAGCTTTCCGTAAGAGCCTCCTGCAAATCTTCGCCGAAATCACGACGAAACGCGTTGATATGCTGGTCTAGTTTCTCCGCGTCGGCGCCGTCAAACATCGACACATTGTTTGCCGCCAGCACCGCCAAGAATGCGACGTAAAGGACAGTTTCAGTGGGTTTTGTCTCTCGCTTTATCCCGGTCAGCAGCTTTGCGGCAACGGCGACCGCCTGTCGAAACAGGTCTAACTCCATGTCGCGTGGCATGTCTCGCGCGAGCCGCGCTGCCTTCTGCCTGCCGTCCGAAAATACGAGAACTTTTCTACCGGCATTTGGAAATTTCTCCTCTCGCCTCCGGCTCGGGGGCTGATGGAACATCTGGGCACGAACCAATGTTGCAAATGGAGCTTCTCCTTTTGTTATATGGTCCATAATTTTCGACGGGTCTTCCGGCGACTTTCGAGTTCTACGACAACAGACCGGGCATTCATCGAAGGTCATCTCTTCCGAAACCTGAATATCTTTGTCAGGAATGCGAACGTGTCGGAAACCTTGCAGGACAGACGGTCGGGCTCTCACTAACCGACCAGTTTCCAGATGGAGCCATGCATCGGAACACCGGCTTGATGAGTGGGCCTTTGATTCGACCAGGATTTCAACGGGGTAGAGCTTCCTGCTTTTGTTCCTCGAGTCCAGCCTCTCCGGCGTATGCCAGACAAAGTCGACGTTCTCGTCAATCCAGCCGGTGATGAACGCCGCTCCACAATCGCGGTGCGTATAGAAATCATAAACCCGTGCCTTGGTCTCGCAAGTGCACGAGAGCATCGGCTTTGTGTGAAACCTACCCAAAATAGACGCGCCTCCAGTCTTTACAAGACGCTCGGTACAGTTTGGGTCTACGCAGGCGTACAGCCCCGGCAGGCCTCGGTGAAAGAGATGCAGACGAGTCGGAAGAAGCACTCGACCGTCCTTTCGCTTTGCATGCGAGCACAGGGCAAGTACGCTATCTATAACGCGCTCGGCAACATCGGGGGAGGAATCTGGG
Organism: Paraburkholderia sp. BL23I1N1; assembly: GCF_003610295.1. NCBI lineage: Bacteria > Pseudomonadati > Pseudomonadota > Betaproteobacteria > Burkholderiales > Burkholderiaceae > Paraburkholderia > Paraburkholderia sp. BL23I1N1. The sequence continues at coordinate 884,787 of NZ_RAPV01000002.1, read as the reverse complement.
CAAAGCAATGTGGTAAGAACATCTAGTGCCGTTGCGTGTCCCGATACGTGATTGACGAGAAGGTCAATGGGGCCAAGTTTCGAGAGTTGACCGAAAAGATAGTCGGGAATGTCGTCAAGTTCCTCGGGCGGTACACTCCAACCGAGCCTCGCAGCCAAACTTCTTACCTCATCAAATGCGCCCGACGGCGCGGTCACCTCCGAAGTGAACCGGTCAATCTGAAACTTGTGAAAAGCATCGATTTCAGTCTGGCTTGCTGGCCGCCCTTCGGGCCTTGATTCTAGCGTGCCCTTTACTACCTTAAATTGTCGAGAACCGGTCGCGTCGGAAGACCCGGTCAGGTCAATCGCGAATTGCTCTGCTTTGCGAATGTCATCAGGCTTGTCTCCCAAGCTTGCGCTTGTCAAGATACACCTCACTCGCGACCGCGAGATTCCTAGACGAGCTATGAGCCTACGGATAAGCAATGCAACTTCCGCCCCGCCAGCGCCACGGTACATGTGCGCCTCGTCGAGGACCAAGATGAGCTCATTCCGCTCATCAGCCTTCAGCCATCGTTCGGTATCCTCGAAGATGCGACGCTCGACGGGTCGCATCAACATATACTCGAGCATCGAATAGTTCGTCACCAGAATGTCGGGGCACTCTTTTTGCATTTCGTGCCTAGTCATCATCTCCCGGTCGTCTGGCTGCGTAATCAACCTATATTGCCAGTTACGCTTGAAATACTCTTTTCCCGCCTGCTTCGCACCGCTTTTATAAACTTTCTTTTCGATGGCCTCCGCGTTGTAGAAGCGATGGAGGTCCTTGCTAGGCCAGCGTCCAACTTTCTGCAACTGCGCTTTCAGTTCTGGCTTCTCTTCAATTTTGTTATAAAAATCCTCGAACAATGGTGCGATTCGCGAGCTATCTCGGCCGCTGCTTCGCGGGCCTGGATAAGGCGTTCGACCGGTATAACTGCCAAATCTAACCGGACGGTCACGCCCCTCGCTGACTATTCGGCTCACTCGCGGGTTCCCCAAGAGGCGGCGTATCCGTGCAACCTGGTCGTTGACCAAGGCGTTCATCGGATAGAGCAATATTGCCCTGCATCCTGGCAACGAGCGGCTCGCCAACCTCTCTTCGCTTTCGATAGCCAGTGTGCCGACGATAGGCATAAGAAAACTCTCTGTCTTACCCGAACCGGTACCCGTTGCGACAACCAAGTCCTTGCGCTCCGCTCCAAGGAACGCTTCGAGAGCGTCTGCTTGATGTTTGTATGGAGTGGGGTAAAGTCCGCTGTTGTCTGAGACAGCCGCTATCTCAAATAGTGCCTTCTGTGCACGCTCTGGGATGGCGAGCTTTTCATAGGAGTTTCCGAAGGCATATACCGGTGTGGCCTCAACAAAAGCCTTTTGCGCAATTACTTGAGGCTGTTGTAGCAGTGCTGTCCGCTCGGAGACTAGCGCCTCATCTCGAATATGGTACTGGGCCTCAATATATTGCCTTAATCCGTCGTGCAAACCAAAAACAGTGTCGTGAACGCCATAGCGTTTTCCCTGTTCATCATCTCGCATTGACTACTCTCCGGCAGATTGTTCGATTAGTCGGTACCCTAACAACTCGATAGCGTTCTGGAGCAACGGTATCAAGCGTGCGGAAAATACATATTTCTTCGGCCAAGCCTCGGGAGCATGGTCACCACACGGCCACCCTAAACTAAGGAAGGCATTTTCCGGAGCAGGCAAAGGTCTGGGTAGGAAGAGCGTAACCAAGTCGGCGTCACGCTGATACTTTATTGTCTGCGGAAGACCCGAAGCTTGCGGCAATGCCCCTTGGAGACGACGTGCATCCTGCCTGTCGATGACCAAGGCCCTCTCTATGTCTGCCCTCTCGCCACCTGTCGCGCGAAGCCGGCACAGACCATATTCGTGTGACGGAGTACCGTGGATAAGTACCTTACGCCGGTATAACTGCACACCGTGCGGGGGTTTTGTCAGTCCACCTGGTGGCTGCCATCTCCCCGCGAGGAACAACTCGACGCCGTCTAAATCTTCGACCGACAGCATGTTCTTTTCGCCTTGTTGCATAAAGGCTCGCGCCCAAACGCAAACGTCGCCATGCGCGCACCGCATCCAGTCTGCCAATCGTTGCACCGGCACTGTTGTCGCTGAGTGACGACCGGTTGTATCGACCAGTCTCGCTCTGCCGGTTATCTGAATCACTTTTCGCAAGGGAAACGGTAAAGCATGGAGTGGCGTCGCAGCTATTAATGCGCTGGTAGTGTCGTCGACCGCAATCAATCGAACAGGTGCTGACACCCAATGTGAAGAATCGACTTTCATCATTTCGCCCAGTCTGGCGAGATGACTGAGGCTGTCAAGAACGGGGTCTTCAGACTGCTCGTCTTTGACAAGCTCTGGCCAGACCGGAGAAAGGCGTTGGCGTACGGTCCGCGTAACTGTCGCTGTCGCCACAGGGGCTGGATTGCCTTCGCCGTTCCATTGACTTTCTATAAACACGGCGGCCCGAATATGCTCGCTCAGTGCTCCCAACTTAGTTACCTGCTCATGTCCGCTGTAACCAAACTCCCTCTCCATTGTCTTCAATATCTGTTGCCGCGATAGCGATTCGAGTTTCACGCGACAGCCTCTGCAAGCAATTCATCTAGCGCACTTCGGACAGATGCCACCTTCAATTGTTCGGCGGCACATGAATTGATTGCGCCTTCAATCGTCTCCCGCGCGACACCCTTGGCTTTGGCCCATGGTAGAACCCACGCGGACAGAGCGATGGAAAGGTTAGCTGCGTAGGTCGACCCAGGCAAAACAAACAAAATGTTGACGAACCGTAGAAATGCCATGCGCCAGAAGCGACTTTGAGGAAGCCCGACAGCGTCCACCATTCGCATAACCTCCGCTATCTCCTCGCCAATCGCAGATTGGGCGTCGCGGATGGAGCTCTGTTCGAAAGCAATTTCACCAGTCCGTATTTTGCTAAAGTCGGCAGAAGTTGCCCACGTCAAACTATCCGAATCAACTACCGGACCAAGTTCAACCAAAGGAGAACCACCGGGTAAAGTGGCCGGCCCGTCTGCCCACGTGGCGATGAGACCTATCTGACCGACGGCCTCACCTCGGCGAGAAAATTGACGCTGCAAGACAACGTCGCGAATTCCAGTGCCGTAAATTTCAAAAGCAGAACGGTTAACGCCTCTCAATAAAAGAGCGTGCGTTTTGGGTACATTTTCGGCTGCTTTCTTCAGCAGCGCATCAACATCAACTCCGTCACAGAGGCCGAGTGGGACCTGCCACGACAACGCCTTGCCGGCACCTAAACTAGTGGCAGTAGCAAAACCCAAGACATCTGCGAGCGACCCGCAATACTGGATAAGTTGGCCGGCGAGCGTCGCCGAAACTACAGTTCGAGCAACGCGGTCGGCATCGGCTGACCTAACGCCAGCGGCGATGAAGTTTTCGTGTACCAACCGAAGGATTGCTTCTAGAAGTTCGACTCGCACTGGCTCTGCGTCTACAGACGCATTGACCCACTTGACCGTGCCTGCGATAACCGTTGGACCACGTTCCTGCGCTTCGTCCCATACTGTCGAAACGTCGGAACGAGCCTTGAGCGCCTCAGCTACCAATTTAAAACGGTCTTCCGCTGATGCGAGGCTCGTTCTTATGCTGCTCATCTCGCTGGCAAGCGCACTAACACTTTTCTGCAACGCGTTGGTTTTACTGCGAAGGTCGCTTTCCGAAGCTTGCCAAGCATCCAGACTCATCTTTAAATGAGAGTCGAAATGTTTAGTCTGCGCCGCGAGATTGTCCGTTATCGCAGCCATTTCCTTCGACTGAGAGTTCGGAGCAACCTTATGTAGCTCGGAAAGCTTGCGCTTTATGTCCTCTATCTCATCGGACGCGTGTTTGGCGCCGCTCGACGCAGCGGTTGCTTCTGCCACCGTTGTGCGCATGTCTTGAACAAGCTTTTCTGTTGCGCGCCCGATGTCCGAGACCTTAAGTTGCAGTCCTGCTACATCTTCGGGTAGCTTTGCAAGCGCACGGTCGCGTTCAAGTTTCACTCGTAGCGGCAAAGCGTCGACGAGCGCCGACATGGCGTCGGTGGTGGGCAGACCGCTGAACAATACCAGCCGCTCAATATCTTCGCGCGCACATCCGGACTTCTTACCTTCGACCAGATTGCGGACAAACTCAAGCGCACCTTTTTCCGAGATATCCGCGAAGTTATATGGACCCTTCGGGAATGCCTCGCTGAATCTCTCATTTGCCCACCACGCCCATATCAGACCAAACGCCTGCCATTCACTGTTTGTTGCTCGGAATTTTTCATCCGGGGCATGTCCAATCGCACCGGCCAGCTTCTCGAATTGCTTTTTGAACTCTGTAGCACTGTTCTTCCGAAAGCCGGGAATCGCCGGTAGATTCGCGATTACCTTTTTTCGAACAGCAAGCGGCACCTCTTCGAGGAAGGCGGTGATGGAGCTCACGCCCTGCTGTGCAATTCGCTGCTTGGCTGTCTTAGAGTATGTGAAGCTCATCGTGTCCCCCGCATCTGATTTCCTTCGCCCCGGGTATCGGAGAACGGCGCCAGTGCTGCTTTTAGTGTTCGCCAAGCTGCCGTACAGGCAACATCGGGCGTGCTCTTCAAAAATGTCGCTACAAGTACGACGTCGGCAATGTTCCGGGCGTTCACTGCTGGGAGAAGTCGCCGTCGAGTCTGAAAAAGATAAGCCAGCAGCCGTGCCCGTAGTTCTGGTGATAGCAAAATCGGCTGATGCGTAATACTGCTGAGCCTCCTTGATGCGTGCAAGCGACCGAACGAGCCGAAATCAAAAAGTAAGTCGAACGTCGGATTCAGCAGGAGTTTGAATAGTTGCTCCGCGACGGTAGGTGCCAACAGCCTTGCGCCATCGTTGTGACGAGCTTTCGCGCTAGTACCTCGAAGCGCTAGTTGCTTCTGCCAAATTCCGTCACGGCCGGCATATATTTGGCCGCTTACATGGGGAGGCAGGGCTAGGTAAGAGAACTGAGCCTTCTCACGACGGATATCGTCGACCCATTGAACCGATACTTCGCTATGCAACTCAACCGTCGTAGTGACGCCATTTGCATCCGTCCCTACGAGTTCGACGCCGACTGTCGGGGAAAAATCTGCCTTCAACACAAGGTCAATCGTGATTTGCGTACGAATTGGCTCTTGGCTGGTCAGTTCAACAACACGTTCGCTTTCGGGAATTAGCCGATAAAACGATTCACTGGCGCTCTTCGCATTCTGTCCAACCGTCTGAGAAGGCGATTGCGCGAACATCCCGTTTGTCCCCAGCGTTCCAGATGGTGTCAACCGCCCAGAATAAAGGGTGACTTCTGCCTTAGGAATCGCTTCGAGGAAGCCCGCAGTTATTTTGCGCACTAGCGGTGGCCACACCGGCACAATCTCCGGAAGCGCAGTTTCGAGTCTCAAGCCCGTGAAGTTTTGCAGCCAGCCTTGAACCTGCGGATGAAGAGGATAAGACAGGGTGATTAGAGCAGCCTCCCAATCCGAACGCCGCTTTAATGGCTCGCATTCCAACTGCTCAGGGATATTTGCGGCTACGTTAGCTGCCCAAACAAATGCATAGGTTCGGCCGATTTTTAGCTCACTCACCCTTTTGACGACGTGGCTACCGGGACGGCCGATTTCGCCAAACACCGTTGCATGGTGGGCCGATAAGCCTAGACAACCGCGCTGAAGGCTGAAGTCCAAGGCTGTGTTCGTTGGCAACACGGACACAATCACGTAGTTTGCCGCTTGGGGCTCGGCGGTAACGTTCTTTGTGAGTTCGTCAACGCCCGCGCAACGAATGGTCTGAGTTCTGCCACCGACGTCAACGCTAACTTCGGCGCCTGATTGGCCGGCCGTCGGTATCGTAAGTTCTAGCCCCCAGCTTCGAAGAGCGCGCGAATCCGAAAGGCGTAAACCAAGGGTCATTTCCAACGGACCGTCGAAATGGTTGGAGTGAACCGTTAGGGCGCCATTTCCGAAGCCGATGCCTTCTACATAAAGACCGCAAGCCTTGCCGCTGCTGCCCGGCATGTGCGCGAAATAGGCTTGCTTCCAGTCGCCGGCGCGCAAGGATACCGGCGCACGACATTCCGGGCATTCATAAAGCCGGGGGCCATCATGCGCGTCCTCTGCACTAACATACTTTCCCGTTATTCTGTTCAGAGCCTCTCTCATGGCCCCCCCTATAAGTTCCGCTCGGCCTCTGCAGGGTCGCGTCGGGCGTTAGGCTACTTTTTCGTTCTCGCTCGCCAAACGTTTTGAATACGACGTCTTTATCAATTGCGGCAACATATCAGCTGACCACTGCATATATTCTAGTCGCGTCTCCGCACGCCGAATCATCCACCGCTCTACGGCAACGGCCCCAATTTCGGGGACCGAACGCAAGGATGGCAATTTCGGTTTGCCCTTACCGCTCCGCAGAATTGTAATAGCGTTGTCCGCGAGAAGGGAGATGAATACTTCCCTTTGAATCCCGTGCTTCAAGACATCGCCCTTGAAACCCAATAAAGTCATCGCCGCTCGAATCGTGCGAATGCGCCAATTCGGACCGTCCCCGTATTCGTGGGTATCAGCATACGGATGGCCTACATCTCGTAGGTATTCGCGCAAATCGACGAACAGACCATCTGGCACATGGAAGTGTCCCCACCCCCCGCTGTAACCCAGGCTTTCAAAGTACTGAACGCCGTCGAGTTTAAGTCGATTGTACAAAGATGACCGACCCATTGACGAAGATGTTGTCACGGCCAAAAGCCGAGGTTTTTTGAGCTCTTGGGAGATGATGCCACGCGCATCGCCATATACATCTGCAAACTCCTCGTAGATGTCTATGCTACGTATGAGACATGCCACGAGCTTTCCACCAAGGAGCGAGTTGTATGGCGGCATTGCTCCAAGCACATAGGCATCCATCAGGTTGACTAAGCGGCCTGCACGGTCTGTACCTGTCCACCCGATATATTTGTCTCTCGCCGAGAGATTAAACACAGGGTCTCCAATTGCAAAAATTCCAAGGAGTTTCCCGTTGCTATCGTCCCATACGAGATACCGGAGCCGCCGGCCAAAGCCGCTTGATACAGGTACAGACCAAGTGAGGGAAGCGAGCCGAAAAAGTTCAGCCTGCCAAGTGCCGCCGATTACGCGCTCGATTCGTGGGCTAATTCGTTCTACGCGCACGTCGCGTCCCGATGCAAAATAGTCCTGCAACTTGGGGAGTTGCCGCGCTATGAATTCCGACTGCCCCCGCAGGATTTCTTTCCGCTGAGGTGCGTGCAAATGACGAATAATGTCCTTCGTTGAACCCGGCGCCTCTAGTACGCCATTCTGCGTTCTGCTGAACCCCAGACTGGAAAGATGGCGACGCAGTCTGCGCTTCAAGAGCGCTTCCCGTGTACTAACTTGAATAATCTGGCCAGTCGGTTTGGGCGGCATGCTGTTCTTGCGTCAACGGGATGGTGAAATGCGCTTCTATGGGAAGCCGCGCGCAATTATAAGTCGAATAGCATTGGCCTGAGTTCCGTGGCTGAGTGCAAATCCCTGGTGCGTAAGCCATATCCCGCGAACGCAAGGTGTGGTCAAGAGTGACTGTGCAGACGAGGTGCGGCCGACTTCGAACAGCAGAAGGCTGCGTTTCAACGTACTGCAAGTGCTGAACATCATGGAGCGACAGCGGTATCTCATCGACCCCGCTGCGAAGATTTCGCCCGCTATGACCATTGCGTTCGAATCAGCAGAGAGCCCGAATGTCGCCAGTTTCTTGCATTCTGGCAGAACTTTGGGGTCTCACAAATCGGAATATGAGTGAGGCATTGACCGAGAAGCTGATATAGAGCAAAAGAAGGCGGGAAACTACCAACGCGGGTGTGCCGCAGATAGAGTCAGAGCGCGAACGATTCCACGCTCCGCAAAGGGAGGCTCGCTGCGCCGCAAATTAATTCCTCACTGTGCTAGTATCGTCAGAGCGTGGGGCGGTAGCTCAGCTGGGAGAGCGTCGCGTTCGCAACGCGAAGGTCGGGAGTTCGAGCCTCCTTCGCTCCACCAATTCCTTTAGAAATCAATGCACTAAAAAAGTGATATAGCGCATTGCATCGGTTGCGATGCAACGCGGTTATGCGATTGGCGCCATCCGACGTCAACGCGATGGTGCTCCTACACTGCACACTGATGGACTGGTTTGTCTGCCACGCTGAACGCCGTTGCGGTCAACTTCCCGACTTTTACCGGCCGTCAGATTGGCCAACCAAAGCCCCTCCGTCGAGATGGCTACTTGCGCCTATGTTGCGGACCGCTTCATTCTTTAACGCGGACGTACCGGTGCTAGTAATTTAGCTACGCCTCTGTCGTCAAACGTAGATTTGCGGCCGACGGCAAAAATTTCATTCATTGCGCTGGACGGTAGGACTCAGCCTAGCGTGTCTGCGAGAACGAACGCTCACCAGGAGATTTGGAAGCTGCACACGTTGGCTTACGGCTAGAGGTCGCCGGCAGCCAGTCGTTAGAACTCACCGTATCCGACTGGAGCGTTGTCCATGTCGTCCCATCGGCATTCGACAGTTGGGTCTAACCAGTCTGCGGCGCGTTGGAGCCATGTAGCGTCGACGGCGTCATCGGACGACTTCAACTTCTTGACTTCAAATTCAGTCGCGAGAGCTCGCAGGCGGTTTGCCCGCTCAAGCTTCGAAGCCCATTCTTCGACCCGCTTGAGTTGCTCAATTGCCGAACGGCGAATCGCAGCCAGCCTCGCACGCTCAGCTTCTTGCACAAAAGCGAGTGCTCGCTGCTCGACCCTCATCTGAGCCTGCACGGAATTCCGAATTATTACATGCCGTAGCTTGCCGACGAACCCGCAAATTTTCGTTTCGACTGGGGCAGTCCGGCTGTCTGCGGTAGTTGCCGTTGCATAGTTGCTTCCAACATCGAACGCCGATATTTCTAGTTCGTTCGTTGGATGGCAGATGTATGTCTGGTTGTTTAGGTTATATCCGGCGCGTTTGTTCTCGGCCAGTTGCTCTCGAGTCAAAGGAATATACTCTTGGCGGCCGCGCTCCCTCACGCGGAACGTCAGCTTGCTGTCGAGTAACGTCACGTAAGCCGGGTCGTCTTCTTTGCCGCCCGACGAAAGCGAATATCCAGCACCTATCAGTGTCTCGAGAAGCATGTTTAGCGCGAGAAGCGCACGCAGTGAGTTCTGCGGAGACACCGCAGCCCGCATCAGTCCGGCGCCGTCGCAACACGGCCACGCTCGCGAATCGCGATGTTTACCTTCGAGCTTTTTCGCCATCCGTTTGACAAGTGGCAGGCATTCGACAATAGAGGTGGGCATGCTGACAGTCGGTATGTCCGGCGCACGAGCGGCATCCTCATCGATTCGAGCCCGGGTGCGCAAGGACAGCTCGTCGTCCTGTGGGTTCTTGAAGACCGAACGCCGGTAGGTCGTCGCTCCCTCGGTAGGCTGGAGCGATGGTTTTTCCATGGCCTTGCCGGCGGCAAGTTTTTCCCAAAAGCCTCGGGGAGGGACTGGGATATCGAGGCTTATACAAATCTTGCGAAGTCCCACATCCGAGATTTCGTACCTCTTGGATACCCTTTTAACCGGTTCGGACCAGATTTCCTCGTACAGTTTTTCGCGTTCAAAGTCTTGATGGAAGTATGGCATATGAGCTCGTGGCTGTTCGAGCTGAGACCGTTCGGATTGGCCACGACATGTTAAGCCAACTGTGTGTGAACTCTGTTGGCCGTATCTATAAATTCACGGGGGCAATCCAATAACCCGAGCACGCTGGCTGGTTGCCGTCATCCGAGCTATCAAAGCGCATCGTCAAATAAATGTATTAACGGGTGCTTCCCAGTATCAGATTACGGTTCCCGCCACCAGCGGTCAACCTCGGCAGGCGAACACTCCGTCACAAGCCAGAAGATAGCGTACTACACAAGATGAAGTGCTATCAGATATGCGCAAAATCCCGCCCGTGTCGCGCATCAACCAGTAGTTCCGGCTATGCTGAGCCTCGAAGATATACGCCAGATGGCATCTCACGACCCCAAAAACATAAGCCGTGATATTTATTGCGTTGAGTTCGACAGAACCGTCAGTCATTCTTCTGCGGCACTCAAAGGCGACCCGTTTGCAAACACAAGCACACCAATGATGCCCGCATGCGGGTTCATCCGAAGTCAGCCAAGCTTCTGTGCCAGCACCAACCCAATAATGGCAGGGTACCGACAGCGCCGTGTCAGCGATTATGCGGTCCGTCGACCTAGCGTTGCCGTCGCAGACTGCGGTTTCATGAACGTGCCGTCCTTACGTGAGGGAGAGGCCTTAATCCGCTTTCGGAATCTCCAATTCGTGTGCGGTCACCAAGAAGATTATGTCGGCTGTGGCTTCGACGAAGAGCCCGGCGCGGCGTTGTTGCATAAATCAGTCTGTCGAGGGAACTGACGTATACGCGCAACAGTGCTTGCGGTGGGTCTGTTAACTTCGTGTGGAACTGCGTAGATTCTCGACCTTTGGGCGGGAAGATGCGCAAGGACGAACGCAAGACAAGCGGGCCCAAGGGCGTCTACCGCGTCAGGAACTGGTCGGATTACAACGCGGGGCTGATTGCCAGAGGCAACGTAACGATGTGGATCGACGAAAGCGTCCTGACTAATGCGGTTGAATCCGGCGCGCGCAAGCGCGGCCGGCCGTGCATCTACGCGGACGCAGTGATCCAGATGCTGCTCGGGCTCAAACAGGTCTTCCGCCTGCCGTTGCGGGCGCTTCAGGGCTTCGCGCAGAGCCTGCGCGAACTCGCATTCGCTGATTTGCCGGTGCCCAACTATTCCACCCTGAGCCGCCGTGCACAAACGCTGACGGTACTCCTGCCCGGCTTGCGTAGTGGCGAGCCGTTGCATCTGGTCGTCGACAGCACCGGCCTCAAGCTGTACGGCGAAGGCGAATGGAAAGTGCGCAAACACGGCTATTCGAAGCGCCGCACCTGGCGCAAGGTGCATCTGGCAATGGACGCGAAGACCGGTCAGGTATGCGCTGCGCTGATGACGCATCAAAATGTCGACGATGCCAGCGCGTTGCCCGATTTGCTGGACCAGATTCCCTCCGACATGCCGATTGAAATCATCGGTGGCGACGGCGCGTACGACACGAAACGCTGCCATGCGACGATCGCCGCGCGTGGGGCTTTGCCGTCGATTCCGCCGCGCGAAGGCGCAATGCCTTGGCCCGCGAGCACGTCTGGTGCTGGCTGGCGCAACGAGGCCATCGACGCCATCGCGCAAAGCGGCCGACCGCAATGGAAGAAGTGCAGCGGCTACCATCGGCGCTCGCTTGTCGAGAACCTGATGTACCGGCTCAAGACGCTCACGGGCAATTGCTTGTGGGCGCGCCGCATCGGTTCGCAGGCGACCGAAGTTGCGATCCGCGCGGGCGTGCTCAACCGCATGACGGCCCTCGCTCGCCCGCAGTCCGTTCGCATCGGCTGAATTCATCACCACTGCGGCCCCTTTGCCTTCAAATTCGATTTATGCAACAACGCCCCCGGCGCGGCAAAGAGGACGCGCGAGCGCAACCGGCTATACGACGAGGCGGTACTCCAGGCGCTAACGGTGTTGTGGGAAGCAGCCGACAGGGTTTGCGGCAAGCGACTGAAGGCGTTGATCCCGAAGCTGGTTGATGCCATGGAGCGGCACGGCCATCTCGACCTGGATCCGGTCGTCAAGGGCAAACTGCTTCAGATCAGCGCGGCGACCATCGATCGCATGCTGGCCAATGCGCGTGCGCACATCGATTGACAGCGCAAACGGCGCACGGGAGTGGGCTCGGCCATCCGGCGCAGCATTCCGGTGCGTACCTTCGCAGACTGGCGCGATCCACCACCCGGCTTCTTCGAGATCTACATGGTCGAACACTGCGGTGGCTCGAAGATAGACGGTGAGTTCGTCCACACCCTCACTCTGACTGATATCGCCAGCGGCTGGACAGAATGTGTGGCCATGCGAGTACGTAACCAGATGCTGGTGATTGAAGGATTTGAGAAAGCGGCTGCCGATCTGCCATTCGCGATGCTTGGAGTGGATTCGGATAATGACAGTGCGTTCATGAACCAGAGTGTCCTCGACTACTGCAAGGGCCGCGGACTCGTGCAGACACGTTCGAGGGCCTACAAGAAGAACGATCAGGCCTGGGTGGAGCAGAAGAACGGCGTTGTCGTGCGGCGGCTGGTCGGTTATGGCCGGCTGAGCGGTGTCGATGCCAGGAACGCGCTGGCGCAGCTGTACGCGTCAGCGCGGCTATACATTAACTTCTTCCAGCCTTCGTTCAAGCTGAAGTCCAAGACGCGTGACGGCGCGCGCGTACACAAGGTCTACTTAGCACCGGCGACGCCGTGCGATCGGCTTCTGGCACATGACAGCGTCGAACCCGCTATCAAAGAGAAACTGAAGGCGCAGTTCAATGGGCTCGATCCTGTGCGGCTCCTGCAGGAGATGCGAACGGCTCAGCAGACATTGAGCGAGTTCGCAGCCCACGGCGTGCGTGCTGAAGCAGCGCCGGCCGGCGAATCAGACGTCGCCGTCTTCCTCGCCGGCCTTTCTTCGGCATGGAAGGAAGGTGAGGCACGTCCACCGCATCGGAAGCAACCCAAGGCAAAGCACTGGTGGCGAAGTCGGGTGGATCCGTTCGCCGACGCGTGGCCGATAATCGAAGGATGGCTGATTGCGGAGCCCTCTGTGCCGGTTAACGTATTGATGGATCGGTTGGCAGCGATGTTTCCAGAAGCGTACGCAAGTCGGGCACAGCTACGAACGCTGCAGCGCCGGGTCAAGGCGTGGCGAGCAGAGCGCGTAAAAGAACTGATTCTGGGCGGCCTGCGAAAGTCCGCTGATGCGCCAGCCGAAGTGTGAGTTGCGGAGAAGTTGAAAGTCGCCGGGGCCGGGCGCTCCGCGCCCGGCAAACCACGAAAGAAGAGAAGAAAGAAAGCGAAACGACAACAATCCGTCGGGTAACATTCCTTCGTGAGGCAACGCCGGCCAAGCCGCTTGACGCTGTCTAGCCAGGCAGACGCCGCTCGAGGAGGTCGAGCGTGCCGTCGAACTGTCCGCGGTCGAGAGATTCTTTCTCTATGGCGGTGGGGACCGTCCCGGTGCGGCTGTAGATTTTTTGAACCAGTCCACCGAATCCGGGCAGCCCTGCCGGATATGAGATGCCTGCTCCGCAGAAAAACACCACACTGCCTTCTTCGTGAGCCTGCAGCAGTTCGTCCGGAATGTCCGGCCCATTGGCGACAAATTGCATTAAACCGTCCGCTGATATTGTTTGACGGCGGCCGTGGCCGATTCGGCGTTTCTTTCAATTTTCTGTTGGCCTAGTCGACACCCAAATCCACTCTGTGAAATACAGCCGGTCATGCGATTCCTCAGCCCTACCTGGGTGCCATTAATAACAGTATTACCGGACCTGTGGTGCTCGTTACCTGCGGAAACTGCATCAGACGCGCGACACTGCCGTCACGGCAATGTTCACAGGCACCGCTGGAGCAAGAAAATTTGACGGGAGCGCCTGGTTGGGAACACGACTTTCAGCGATGGCGGATGTCGTGATCGACCATAGCTATAGAACCTGAAGGGTAGCATCGGCTCGCCTTCCACTGGCGCCGCAATCAGGATATCTCCGATGGCGTCGGCGAACCTAGTAGTTACGCGTTCGCGATCGTTGAAAAGGCAGGTATTGAAGTTGATCTTCGACAGCCGGAGTACATCGCTCATCACGGTGGCGAGAGAGGCCGCCCCCTGCGCACCGATACGAGAACTGGATTCGGCGTATCCGGGTCCCATGTAGGATGCGAGGCGGGGAACGAAGCCAGTGGCTCACAGATAGCCATCCAGCCGCAACTTCGAATGAGGCAGGCAGGGAACCACCAGATAATGCCCCGAAGTTTCATTGGCTCCGCCCGTCGATCCGCGGGTCACCGCTCGCTCCCTTTGCCCCTTCGAAACGGCGGCTTCGAACGTACAACGGCGTCGGCGGGCTGGTATCGCCCAAGACAGATTTTGCCCATGACTCGTCATGTCCTCGCCGTATTCCAAAAAAACAGAGTTGACGTAAGCGGCGAAGACCACTCCGTCAAGTTTCCATAGGTCGAGGTCAAAGACTTCACCGAGTTCAAGTGCGTGAGCAAATCGCATTAAGACGGTCAACGTTTCATTCGGCCGCTCGATCAAGTCTTGCACTTTGGAATAGTCATTTTCCCGTCTGGCAAGCAAATAATTTAGCGTTGATTCCAGCGGGATATCCCAACGCGCAAGATGGGCTTGGCAGGCAATCATTGAATTGAACAACAGGCCGGCAAGTTCGTCGGCTTCGGCTTCAAGGCGGAGGCGCGTAGCACAAGATAACGCAACGGCCCAGTATGGGGCTTGAGCGTCGCTCTTCCGACCTGCGTGCACTTAATAATAAGCGTTGACCTTCAACGGTGCGGTAATACGATGAGTTGTTCGTCCAGAGTAGGTAATCCATGAATGTCGAATGTGACAGTCAACGTTCCGACTCGATCAGGCGCCTTGATTATGACCTTATAAATTCCTACTAACGCTTTAGGTAAAGAAAAATCTAGAGTACTTGAGTAAACGAGCACAGACTCAGCGCCGATATCATCGGTGACCGACGCTCGCAATCTCAAATCGTTCATTTCGCTTTCAGCATCACCGATAACGCGAAGTTCTAGCGACGTCTGTTGTCCTGCGACGACAACGTTTGGATGCGGTGCGAACGCAACAGACTTAACGGTGACAGTTTTCCCCGAATTGGTCACCACGTTGTACTCCTTGGGTCCGAAATATTTCGGGAATGGTGACTCGACATCGTTCAAAAGCCGGCGAAGCGTTTCTCTAGCCGCGTTGTCGTCGAAAATCTTCATATGCTGAGCCATTGAAACAAATGCTCGGGTTGTGTCTCCGGCAGAGGCACTTCCTTCAATTACTGTTCCATCTCCGCTGCGGAAACGGTATTCGGTAACAGTGCTTGCGCCACGCACCGCATAGTACTGCGCGCGTGTTTCGATACTGCTTCCAACGAGATACGAAACTATCACTGAGTTTGGATATGGCTTCAATGTCAGATCGCGGATTTTCTTGGCGGCCGACAGCGCATTCGCCAACCCCTTACGCGATTGTTCTGTTGTTATTGAACCTGGAACCCAGTTCAGATAATTCCATTTAACGACATCAATGGGGTCGTATGGCGTTCGATTTTTTTCGAATGGTCGACCCAAGATACAGCAATTCGAATACCTCGGAAGCAGTTCATAGAATGATGGAATGGAAAGTGAAAACCTTCTAATTGATAGAAGCCCGCCTGCGATCCAGTTTCCGGCATTACCCCAACCTTCGGTCAAAGTACCGAATGTATTGACTGAACCGTAAAACGGAACAGCCATGTTGATAATCCGATGAGCTTGGTGCTTTTGGTCAAGTTCTTTGGAAAAAATCTCCGCAACCAGCCCTCCCATACTGTGTGCAAGAATATCGAATTCACCCTGATTCAAAACCTTATTATTGTTGACAAATTCGGCAAACTGCTTTGCCGTCGTATAATTACTTTGCCGCCAATCATAGGGAAACTCAAAATAGTCAATTCCCTCACGATACCCAAAGGACAGGAGCGTCTTCCTTAGTGCGGCGTATTCTTTAATCTTCCAAGGTCCAAACGCTATGCTATCGACTATGCTGGTCGGAACTAACCATCTACTGGGTCCTTCGGTCCGTCCGGAATTGTCAAGACATTAAGTCTCGTCAATGACCAAGCGTCACCCCAAACAACTCGCCCATCTTTGTCTTTTAGCACGGAACCTACCATGCCCGGAATAAAGACCAGGGGTCGACGCACTCCTTCGGCAGATGCGGAACAGCCGAACGTAAGAAGTTTCCACAGTACGCCTGCGATTACAATAACAGTGGTTGGCCTCCGTTCAAAATTGCACAGCATAAGCACGTCCCTCGAATAGCAGCGTTGTGTTGATGCACGATGGAACGTCTTGGGCCAGTGTAATAATGATGCGATGATTGAATGTTTCATCCGCAATCCTTAAACGTACGCTTAAAGCTTTTTACCGTCTGCTAGCAGTCTAGGTGAGCACGCCCTCAAGGGCAAACACATTTGTCGTTATCAAGTACTTCATAGTTTCACATTACAGCCAGATTTAACGCTGCTCTCACGATGAGTTAGGCTAACGGGCTTGCGAATCTTCTTCTCTCGACCTAGGCTGTATCCAAAGTGGCCTGAAGCCAAGGGGGCACATGGATATGTACATGAAATGGATAGTTTTGTTACTCCTGAGCGTGACGTCCGTCATTCCTTTATCCGCACGTGCCTATATTTGCGAGAATGGGGCAGAAGTTAAGAATGAAAATTATTGCCAGTTTATAACGTACGGCCCTGAGAAGACGATAATAGATGATCGTTTTGTATGGGCTATGTCTCCCGCGCCCGGTGATCATATTCGATCAATCGCGCTGGTTGTTGGGATAGGAAAATACCCTCATTTCAACGGCGACTCAATTTCCAAGGCAGTAGAAAATGATATTGATAACTTGACTAAATTTCTGAAAGAAGATCAGGGGTTTGACGAGATAATTGTTCTGAAGAACGAAGACGTAACTCAAGAGAATTTGAATTATTTTTTGGACGAATACGTTCCAAATCAAGGTAAAAAATATCGCGGTTTCGCGCGATTTCTTATGACGTATTCGGGTCATGGACTACACCTTCCAAATGCCTTGCCTCACAACACGAAACAACAAGGCGGTCGAAAAACTTCACGGGTACCCATCTCGCCTAAGAGGCTGGAAACACCGAGGGCTGCACTTCTATTGAGTAATGCGGAGAGTGAACTCGACACGTTGCATAGCTACCCTCTGGAAAATCTCAAGCGTCAACTCGTCGCAATTTCACCAGACTATTTTCACGTCCTCGCGCTAATCAACACTTGCTATGGCGGCGCAATTTACGGCTGGGATCAGGGAGCGATCGATGATAATACAATGCGCGGGCGCGGTGCATTCGCGATGACAGCGGGATCTAACGACATGCAAGCCGCGACACTTGGAAAAGAGAACGACGGTAGCATTTTTTTCGATTCGATTATTCATAGTGTCAAAATGGGGAGCGCTGATCCGACGGCTTTGCGGATAGCAATCGATGGAAAAACTGTCCAAAGGGGCGGATTCGTCCGACTGGGTGCGCTGGCAACTTCAGTGTCAACCGACTACGAAGATATTAATTCACAAAATATTGTCACTACAACCGGCGTTCTACAACTGGCGGGACCGTGGGTTGGATCAATGGAACCCGCTGGAGTTAATGCAAGAGGTGGCTTCTTCTTTTTAACCCCATTTTTTTTGAGTAACGGTCTTGCCGCACCGATATTGCCGCCCGTCCCGTCAAGTAGCGTCCCGAATCACCCTGAGATTCAAGTATTCGCGGCACCAGAACAGTATCCTATACGCGGCGTCGACGTGTCAGCGCATCAGGAAATTGAAGATTGGAATTTCCTCGCAAAACAATATCGATTCGTTTATCTTAGGGGGAACAGTTGGCATGGACCGGATCCGGTGTTCGCGAAGCGATGGGAGTATCTTAGGCAGATGGGCATTGATCGGGGGCTCTACGTCGTGTTCGATTACTGCTCTTCAGCTCTACACCAGATGCAGTATCTGTCTGCTCTCGAAGCGATTGACGAAGAAGCGCTTCCAACGGTGATAGATCTCGAAGAACCTTCCATAAATGAAAGCCCTCAGCAGCTCGAATGCCTTCATAAATCTGGCGTCTCGGCAACGAGGAAAGCAGTTCTTGAAATGGCAAAAATCTTAAATAAGAAGTTCAACAAAACCCCTATGATTTATGGAAGCCAGCCGATGTTGAACGCGATCTTAGACGAACATTTTAGTCCTTACATGATATGGTTATCCACCTTAAAGAAAGCTTCACTCCCCGGTGACGATAATTTGGGACTGTATGGTGCAAATCCATGGACCCTGTGGCAGTACTCATCGAGAGAAATCGTGCCGGGGATAAAACGACCGATCGATATTAGCGTGTTCTTTGGCGACGAGGCTATGTAAGTGTTGCTGGTAAACGCGTTTGAATTTTGTTAACTTCGGCGAACCCATTGCGCCGGAGTCCAGATGAAGTGTGTTGTAGAGCTGAGCGAAGCCGAGGAAAAGACCTTGCAACAGATGTCGTTGAACCACCAGCATCGCGACATGCGCATCCGGGCCGCGGGCGTGATGATGCTCGGCCGCAAGATCAAACTGACTGAAGTGGCTGCGCAGCTCAGCGTGAGCGGGCAGTCGGTCTACAACTGGGCGCGCGCGTGGCGGGAATCCGGCATATGTGGGCTGCTGGTCGGTCATAAAGGCGGACGTCCCCGTTCGTTGTCTGAAGCCATGATCGCCACCGCCATCGAGGCGGCCAGCGCCGAATTGATGACGCTCAGACAGATTGCGCAGCGCGTTGAAGAAGCTCATGGTGTGCCGTTTCCCTGCCGCCTGGATACCTTGTCGACTGCGCTCAAACGAGCGGGGTTTTCCTACAAGCGTGGTCGCTATTCGCTCAAAAAAAGCGTAACCCCGAGGAGTTCGCCGTGAAGGCCTCCACCCTCGCGAAGCTACAGCAGGCCGCACTCGACGGTGCGTGCCAGCTGTTCTACTTCGATCAATCGGGGTTCAGTGCTTCGCCCCCGGTGCAGCGCGGCTGGTCGCCCATCGGCGAACCGCATCGTGTGTTCCCGCAACCGCACTGCAAACGCTCCGTCCTTGGTGCACTGGATTTCGGCGCCAACCTGCTGACGTATCACACCAGCAAGACCACGATCAAACGCCCCGATGTCGTGCAATTCCTTGAGCAGATCGCGCGGAAAAGCACGCCCGGTCTGACGACCGTAGTGGTGCTCGACAACGCCTCGATCCATCACAACATCGATCAGGAAACAATCGACCGATGGTTTCTCGAACATCGCATGGTGCTGTTCTATCTGCCGCCCTACAGCCTCCGAGTAGACGGGGACGTTACCGCCCCCATCCCTCACAGATCCGGACGAGCCCAATTAAGGCATCCGGTTCTTCATTGCACAGATTCGCTCACTTATTTATGGGTATAGCAGTGCACAATTCGAGCGGGTGGCAAGGGAAACCTCGTGAGTATCTCTTTGAATGCGGCCCATGGAATGGTGCTTTTGGACGATCTGCTCGATAGCCACTTGCGCCAACAGTGGGCGGCGAAATATCTTAGCCTCCCGATGCGCTTGGCGTTACCGCTGATGCCAAAGTAGGCGTAATGCCCCTTGAGCATCCTGCCGAGCTTCTGATGCTGATCCCTGATCGGCCAGTGCCGCATGGCGCGACACTGCTGGTTGATCTCCTTCAGGGCGCGAGCCAAGCGATCCTTGGCCGTCAGTTGCCCTGGCATCGGCCCTCCCTTCCTCGATTTCACCCAGACATGCGTGAACCCGAGGAAGTTAAAACTCGTCGCTAGCGCCTTATCGTCCTCTTCCTTCGCAGACTTCGGCCTGTAGCGGAAATCGACCATGGCGGTCTTGTCCGGGTGAAGCTCCAGCCCGTATTTCCCAAGCCGCTTACCCAGCACCTCCAGCACTCGCTGCGCGTCATCCTTATATGCAAATAGCATGACAAAGTCATCCGCGAAACGCACCAGCGTGCTCGGCCCTCTCAAGCGTGGCTGCACCTCATTGCTGAACCATTCGTCGAGCACATAGTGCAGGAATACATTGGATAACAATGGGGAAGCAACACCGCCTTGAGGCGCGCCCGTTTCGGAAAAGGACAACTGTCCACCTTCCATTACACCCGCCTTCAACCACTTATCGATCAGCCTTCTGACTATCCCGTCAGTGACCCGTCGGGCTAAAAACTCCCTCAGTTTTGCGTGCGAGATGCTGTCGAAGAATTTCCGAACATCCACATCTAACACCCATCGCCCACCATTCTTGGTGATCCCGCTTCTGATCGCTTGCAGCGCGTCGTGCGCGCTGCGTCCACGGCGGTAGCCGAAGGAACTGTCGCTAAAGTCGATCTCATAGACCGGCTCCATCAGCAGAACGATGGCACGCTGTGCCACCTTGTCCTCAAAAGAAGGAATTCCAAGACCGCGTTGACCGCTGCCATCTGCCTTGTCGATGTAATGACGGCGAACCGGCGGCGCACGGTAGCTGCCCGATTTGAGCCGGTCGATCAGGCTGGTCAGATTCTGCTCCAGATTGGCAGCGTAATCTTCTCCGGTCTGACCGTCGACTCCCACCGCGCCATCCTTGCGCGTGCAGTCGTATGCATACCTGACCCATTCATAGTCGATGTGATGGGCCAAGGTGGTCAATGTCATCGCCGGGTTGTTTCTCGCCAGCTCGGCTATTCGTTCCTGTTTCGTTGACACGCTTTCAGGCTTCAATGTTCCTCCGTGTTTCTCATGAACGATTCTGTACAACGACGCCTCCCTTTCCTCGACCGGGTCCGCCCGAGCGGCGTTCCCCGGCGTCATCAGTACTATGAAGGCGCTAAGACTTCCTGTGCCGAATACGAGGTCGCTTATGGATTCGCTTGCTCGCTCCAATCCTTCCTCTCCTCGTTTTGCTCCTTGCGGCGGAGAGCCCCGCAAGGTGTGGCCCGGTTTATATCGCCCCGTGCCTCAGGGCCCTACAAGATCGGTCGAACACAGGACCTCCCAGGTTCCTGGGGAATCCATCCTCGCACCTTTGCCCTGCTCTCGGACCCCGGTCGGTCTGGCGAGCCTCACCATTACGGCTCGCACAGTGCTGTCCCCAGTGTTCGGAAAGTGAAGACACCAACAGTTGATTATCTCGAGGCTCAATCACATGGCTTCGGTACCTGCTGCCTACGCTTCAAGTAGTGCGTCACCGCACTCGCATGCAAGGCTCGCTTCCGGCTGGTGGCTAGCCTTTACCGGGAGGGAGTCGAACCCTCTGGATTCCAATGACTGGTTTCCGCAATACACACTTCCTCCAATCCCAGGCTTCGCCTGGCGCTACCGAACTGAATCTCATCGAAATCCTCTGGAAGCACGCCAAGTATCACTGGCGCGGCTTCGTCACCTGGACCAAGGAAACCATCGATGCCGAGGTCAAAAAACTGCTCGACGGATTCGGCTCAGATTTTCAAATCAGATTTTCGTGAACACTTACAGTAGATTCAAAAAAGGAATCGGCAATATTGCGCTCTTAGCAAGTTATAAACACTAACATTTTGGTCCTTTGAGATGACAGGATTGCTGAGCGATCCAAATTGCGTGGATTGGCAACGATCGAATCTTCATGGGCGAAGTCGTTTTTGGCTGCCGAGGTACCCTTGACGCAGGATATCTGCCCTTGTACGAAACTGGTTTAGACAGCCACGGCAATTACCGGCGCTGAACTCGGCGGTCGGAGATGCGCTTGGTCGATTCGTCAAATTCACGCAGAGGCATCTTGCCGACGGAAAAAGAAAAGTCGAGATCTAGGAGGCCGCCGTCCGGGTCTCGACGCCTCTAGAAACCCCATCCGTAGCCAAGTTACTGTTGTGGAATCGCGCTCGTTCTGGTGGCGACAAAGGGCGATTACCGTCCGTAACCATCGCCGACGAACGACCGCTTCACTTCGCGAAGAGTTACTGCCACTTCGACATGCCGGACGTCCGTTCAGCGTCGTACGAGGCTTATTGGACGCCTGCCCACACGCGCCGCAGCACACTCACAGCCAGGTGAATGAGGGCAGGCGTCCAATAGCCCTTAACGAGAGTGTGCGTTCCCTGATGCAGAATGCTACCGTCCCGCTCGACATAAATTAAAAAACATAGTACGAAACGAGAAAGAAATCGACATGTCGTCGTACGATGCACACCGGCCACGAGACCAAGACGTAAGAAAAGATGCGACTGGCCGAGTCGCTCATCTCTGCGGGCGGACACTTCCATATCGCGTGCCTCTAGCGGCATGATGTCTCCGACCATGCGGAGTGCGATGCGCCGCGCGAAGCCTTCGCCGCTCCACTCTGAGTGGGTCGTACGCCTCTCTTTCATTTGCGCTTCGAGCAAGTTTTGCAAGTCTTCCAGCAACCCGCCGAGGGGCGTTTTAACTTCGGGCCGATCTGGATCAGCAACGGTCGCGTGCATTTCCGGACTTCTTTCCGCCACGTGTCCGCTAATTACACGCCACGTGGCGGTTTCCTCAACGTCACCGCCTCGGGTCGCATCGGATGATGTGCCCCAAAAGCGCAACAGTTGCGATCTTTTCTCCCGGGGCCGTGCGCGGGACTTTCAATCCCGGTGAACTGCTTGAAATGTGCGTTTCACCACGCTCACGGGTGCCGGGCCGTTCCCCCCCTTTCCCCGCTGCGCTACGCTCCCGGATTGGGGCGGGCGCGCCCACCATACGCCTGCGGTGCCCAGGAGACAACCATGTTTGCAACAAAACGTGCACTCGCCATCCTTTCCGCCATCTCCCTCGCCGGCTGCTTCGGCAATCCGCCCTTCCACGCGGCATCGGAGTCGCCTCCAAGCCAAGATGTTTGCGCTGGCATCTACAAAGCTTTCGACGACGCGGTGGGCCCAGCACCGCACCAATGCGGCACGTTGGATGCCGTCACCGCTGACGCGAAGGGGATGTCGGATTGCCTGGCAGGCGTGGTGGACTCCCCCAAGACTGGCGGCAGCAATAATGCGTGCTGGCACACTCCGTCTGAAGCTCACACACAAGCTCATATACCATACGACCTCTACTTCACCGAGTTCGACGATCAGGGTTGGGAGGCCGACCTACGCCAAAAGCCGGACACACGGAAGACCGAGATTGACAACGTTTTTGAGAATCTGGGAAAGGGTCTCGACGAGAACCACCCAATCGACATTGTGGTCTTCACGCACGGCTGGCATGGCTCCTCCGAGCCGGACAACTACTACGCGGTCCTCTTTCGCGCGTTTCTCGGGCAACTTGCGCAGATCGACCAACAGGAGATCCCCCCCAGGCGCGTGGTCGGGATTTTCGTCGGGTGGCGCGGCGATTCGGGGCTGGGTTTCCCCGCAAAATATCTCTCCGTTTGGGATCGAAAACTGGCGGCGGAGACCGTATCGACCGGTGCCGTGCAGGGGCTATTCGAGCGTCTTCACCGCTTCTATCTGAACCACTCTTGCCACCCGAGCGGCACTCAGTCTGTCTCCGGTACTGAGGCGAATTGCGGCCAGGTCCACATGCTCACTATCGGGCACAGCTTTGGCGCGATCATCAACTTTCGATCGCTGCTCGGTAACATGGAGACAGGGCTCACGACGCCTGAAGGCGAGCGTGTCTACTCCTTCGGCGACCTGGTCGTCTTACTCAATCCGGCGTTCGAGGGCACTCGGTACGCCCCCCTCTACTATTCCGCCCTCCGCCGCTTGGGAGGATACGTTGGCCCGGGGGAAAAGTACGGGGGCGCACAACTGCCCGTGGTCGTAACACTTCAGAGCAAAGGTGACGACGCAACGCGCTACGCCTTTCCGTTTTTCCGAGAAGTTACTACGAGTGCCGACAACGCCATTGACGGTGAGAAATCGCAAAACGTTCACGCCATGGGTTGGGTGTCGGAGTTCGCCACGCATCGTCTCTGCTTGTCGCCGTCCGATCCTTCGCCTAATTTTCCGAATGGTGCGAAGCGCCCAACGCCGAGCTGCAAGACACTGGCGCGTTCTGATGGCTGCGACGATCCGGCTGCGAGTGGCGATCCCAACGACTCGCCCTACTCATGCCGAATCAACAAGAAATGGGCGCCTAACGGGCCTGATGAAAACGCTTTTAAGATCTTCGGGGCGAAGGAGCCTCCCGTCTATGTGGGCGACGGTATGACCCTCGCCACAATCCCGCCCGAGCCGGGGAAGCAGCGTCCCGACTATTTCCCTTACTGGGTGGTCCAAGTCGACAAGGCGGTCATGCTCGACCATGACGACGTCTGGAATCCGCTGACGACGAGCCTCATCCTCGAGCTCTACCGCGCGGCCGTTACCCAGGGGGAAGCACAGGCCAAGGTAATCAAGGGCGAAGCGGTCCAGCAGAGTGCCCCGACCAAGGAGTAGCCCTCGCCGAGGGGCCGTGTTTCCATCCCTCAACATTCGTCCGGCTGCGTCGGAGCAGCGCACCGCAACTGCTGCGACTATCCAGTGCCACGCAAGGAGACGCTGAAATGCCACGTAAAAAAGTTAGCCCGAGCAACGTCATATCCGATGTCACGCAAACGCTGCAGACGTTCGATCTGCTAGACCTACAGCAGTACACGCGCGAGAAAGCTTACTCAACCACCGCCAGTAAGGACTTTCACCTGTTTTACGTCGGACGCGACGATGTTCACGACATCTTGAAGTACGTCCTTTCACGTGCGAGTGTGTCCCTGTACATGAATATGTTTGGTTTCGACGACCCGGAACTCAACGATATTCTCATGCAGCAAGCCCGTGACCCAAGCATCACCATGATGATCACACTCGACAAGAGCCAAGCAGCGGGCGTTCATGAAAAGAAGTTGCTCGACTCCGATATCGCACGGGACCCGGTTAAATACAACACGTACTTTGTGATCGGGCAATCGGCTAGCCATCAAATCAGTCACACCAAGGGATTCGTGGCCGATGGCAAGGTCGGCGGCGAGGGCTCAACGAATTGGTCGGCGTCCGGCGAGGGGACGTTTGTTGGCGGGAGGAACGCGCTAGGTGGCCTAGGGTATAAGGCGCAAAACAATACCCAGACGATATTCACGGACCCCGACACCATCAATCGATTCCAGACCGAACTGATCGCGGAGCATATGATAGCGAAGGCGCAAGGAGCCGCGGCGACCACTGGTACCCCCACCGCCAGAGCGAGACCCATGGGCGCGACAAATCGCGCCGCAAGCTCCAAGCGCACGTAGTCTGGAAATTGCTCGCTCTAGCGCACTGCGGTCATGGAATCCGACCAGCAGGCAGACCCGATGCGTGGGCAATCGCTCAAGCAGAGAAGTACGCACGGAAACGACCCACTCTGCAGCTCGAACGGGCGTCGCGGGCAGGCCCGGCGGTGGGGCACGGCACGCCCTCACCCCACAATTGGTCGCGAGAGCATTCGCCTACCATTGGGCGACCAAAAACCACCCCATAAGCCATTGTCTTATACACAAGTCAGCCGTCCGCAACCGTAAACCGGAACAAACGTTCTTCGGGCAATGAGATAGGTCGGGGCTTGTAAACTTTCGGCGCGTCGCGATTTACTCTCGCTTTTTGCGTGAACGCCTTGGCCCTGGAAGCACCGTACTGGACGGAAACCGAATTTGCTGACCTCGACCTTGGCGACGCGCGCCTGAACAAGCGAGCGAGGACATTGATGGAACGATTGGCGGCCAAGCCGACGGCTGGCGTGCCGCAGGCGTGCCGCAGGCGTGTCGGGGCTGGGGCGAGACGATGGCGGCGTACCGCTTCTTCGACAACGACGAGGTTGAGTGCGCTGCTTTGGAGGCGAAGCCGCCGCTTGAGTGGCTGCGCGACAGCATGGCCGAACGACAGAAACTGGCCGACTACTGCCTGATGCGTTTTGGCTCAGTTCGACCCGAAGCCAACTCCGAAACAGCCAATAACTGCGTTCCAGCAACCAGTCGTCGCAAAAAAAGTTCGCCATTCTTCACCGCTTCTTCGACGGGTGCGACAATCACGAGTACTCGAATTTTCTTGGCCCCATCGGAAGGAATCCATATGCAGAACTTCTCTTTCAATATTTCCACGCAGTTCGACGTCGTGTTGTCACCGGATTTTGATGAGGTCATCGACCGCATCAAGAGCGGCTTCGATGCCGCCGAGGATGAAGCGGAGGACGGCATCATTCCTCGTCGTCGCAGAGGTCAATCGATCGACAAGCGCATGATGATTATCAGCGATGTCGCGGAGGCGGAAATGTATGTGTTCGATGCGCTGAAGGCAAAACTATCTAGCCTGATTTCCGATGCGATCGAACGACAATGCGAGGCTCATATTGTGTTCGTCAACGGAGGAGAACGGCAGACTAGTGATGGTCGACATACTGCGGAATTCGACCTCACTTTCGTAACCTTGCTCGACAAGGCTGACGCTGGAGAGTTACCGTCCTGAATTCCCTTGCCGGACAACCAACCCGCTATTCATGTCAGGAGCGGGCTTTAGTGCGGGAGCGCGGCCGCGAAGTCGCCTCTTGGCCGACTACTGCCTCATGCGTTCTGCAAGGAGCGTGAGTCGAGGCGTGGGGAGTGGCAGAGCGCGACCCTCAGCGCCATTCGCGATACTCCAAAGCAGACGTCCGCACATGAACGGTTTCCATTTGGTGCGCCGATTCTTGACGGGCTCACTATCGCCTCTTGGCGCCGCGACAGTCACTCATCGCCGCTGTCGCTCAGTTTCGAGCCACCCGAAAGCGGAAAATTAAAAAGCCGCAAATATGCCTTGCGTTCGTCGTCGGGCATTTCGTACACGGTCACTGGCGGCTCCCCCCGGCGCCGGAATTTGCGGACCAGCGGTAAAGGCTGCTGTTGGTTCTCATCCTTGACAACTTCAATGGGTGAATCGTCGCGCACGACATTCCGGCATCTGTTGCCTGCAGTGTCGAGCGTAAGATGCAAAGTTCATCGAACTCGCGACCGATCATTCGCAGAATCTCGATGTCGCGTTCAGTGGGGAGCGTCTCGAAAGTCTCGCGGTCATGGGTTCGTTGTGTCTCTTCACGGTAACGTTCGTGCGCTACGCGCTCGGCTTCGCGCACACGTTCGTCCGGAACCGTCACCCGCGTTACATGTACGAGATCGTTAGCACCGTGAAGATAGTAATTCCGCGCGCGTGACAGGATGCTGCGAGACATGCCTACCTGCCGCGGACCCGTGAGCTCGCGGACAGCGGCTTCCGACGCGCGCGAAAGGTCTACCTGGGCCTACCCTAAAGCTCTACTTTCCAGCGCTGCACGATTTAATGGTCGCCGCGATCGCTGAAAAGTTTGGATCGGGAATATCATCAAGCGCAGTTTTTGTTAGCGCGTTGACGCGGGCGATGTCGCCAATCTGGGTCGAGTCAAGGACCGATTTCAAGGTTGCAGTTTTCGATGAAGAGTTCGTCGCGGGCTTGCCAGCAACCGCAGCAACAGCACCAGGTTGCGGGGGCAAGACGTTGGCTGCGACTACCTTTTGAATTTCCGCATCCGCGTTCGTAAGGGTTGTTGCAGGCGCGCTCTGCTTGCCGGCGGTTACAGCAACCGCCGCTCCCTTTGCATTTGTGTTGGCGGCCGCGGAAGTTGTAGCCTTTTGCAACTGGGTTTTCGCGTCATCCGTTGCAGATTGATTTTTTGCAGAAGTCTGTAGACTGCTCAACACAGACCCATAATCGAGGGATCGCGCGCCACCGGCTCTTGCCGTCGAGTCTATGGCATCGGCCGCCGCGTAAATATTCCCAGGCAAAGCCACATAGGCTGAAATCGCCGCATTGACAGCTTTAATCGCACTTTCCGCCGCTGAATCCGCATCTGCAAACGCTTTCTGAGCCTGCTGATCGGTCGATTTAGTGCTGACCATTAATGCGCCAGCATCCGTGCGCATTTTGTCCAATGCATCCTGTAATGCGGCCACGTCTAAAACAAGCGGGATTGCGGAGATATTATTGAGATCCTTGGATTGATCTACAACGCAAAGCAGTGCTGCATCGGCAGCCTGATCTGTGGCGACATCTTTATCAGGACGAAGATATGCTACTCCAGCGCCAAGCGCTGCACCGCCGAGCGCCGTGCCAGCAACGGCAGCGGTGCCGACATGCGCCAACCCCACCGCTACCGTTGCAACTGCCAGCCCGAATACGGGGACAGCTAGCACGTCTTCAACATCCTGCGCCTTAAAGGATGCTGCCTTGTACTGCAGATGGAAATTGTATGCGTATCCGCGAGCCTTCCATATGTCAATGGGCGTTTTGGCAACTCTATATACAGGAGTTGCAGTCTCAGCGGCGCTGGCGGCAGCGTCCTGGGATTTTTGAATGGTAGTGTCCCATTTCTGTTTTTCGTCGTAATACTTATTGTAGCTCTCCGGATGGCCGGGTCGAGTCTCGAGGTACGAGCATCCAGTGCAGAGTGGCACCAACGAGAGTAGAGCGCAAATAGTGGTTGACAGGTTATTTTCCATGTCGCCCTCACGTGCAGTAAGTATGGAGTTTTTGATACGTTAATTACCACCTTTCCGGCAATGCGAGAAAACGATCTGCGAACTGAAAAAGAAGTCCCGCGTTTCGCCGCTTCCGCATTGCATATACTATGCACACGCCAATAAGAACATTTATTGTCTCGGATCAGTTATCACTTTTAATAATCATCCGAAAACACACAAATCTTTCGAGAATTAAGTCTGAAGACAGCGACGACCAGCCACGTTTGATACTAGGTAAATTCCAGAAGATATGACATATGGAAAACCCGCAGACAGACAAAAGTTCCATTTTTGCGAAGCGGTGGATCGTGGATTTGCGGATTTCCAGTGACCAATCCGATCGCGCTAGTTACCCTTGTACGTAAGCGAATATTTGCCATTGTCCATGGATTGAATATCTTGTATGGCGGCCCGGGCACGATCGGCTCTTCCAAGCACCTCGCCAACCGGTTGCCGGCATCGATCGAATGTCGAGCGGGAAGCGACTCCTGACCCCAGAGAGGTTGCCTCCCGACCCTCGCCCCTAGCGTAGCCGAATTCTCCGGATGCGCATTCCCGCCCAACGCGGCCGCCGTGCGCCGGCAGGCGAGCAACCAGCGCCTGCGCAAGCGCCAGATTGTCGCACTCGCCGAACTCGAACGGCTGCTCATCAAGGATCCGAAGCCGGAGCGCCACGTAACATGGCGGTTCGACACCTCGGTCGCAGTCCGGCTCGCTGACGTGGGACTGCACACCCTCGGGCAACTCTGGTCGCAACGATTAATGCGATCGGATATCGAAGGTACCGCAGCGTGTTGAAACTGGGCGAACAGGGCGCAGCTTTCCGTGTCGAGCGCGAACACCTGCTGGATCTGCCGGACTATCGCACGACTGACTTCGTCGAGGAGCAGGCGTTCGTCACCCGCTGCAGTACCTCTACCGTACAGGGTGTGCTGTACAGCGCGCCGTCGCGCTTGGTCGGGCATCATCTGAAGATCAGGCTGTATGGCGACAGGCTCGACTGCTATCTGTCCAGCGCGCTCGTGCACACCATGCCGCGTGGCACCCGGTCTCCCAACGGGCGCGGCCGCGAAATCGATTACCGGCACTTCATCGACGCCCTTAAGCGAAAGCCCCAAGCCTTCGCGGGGCTGGTCTTCCGGGATGCACTGTTTCCGCGCGATGCCTACCGCCGGGCATGGGAGCGGCTGGACTCACAACTGATGCAGCGTCAGGCCTGCAGAACCATGGTTGGTCTGCTCGAACTGGCCGCGCACCACGGAGTCGAGGCGTTGCTTGCCGAGCGGCTCGATGCATTACTTGACGCTGACCGGTTGCCTGATCTGACCCAGTTGCGCGATGAATTTGCTCCCTGGCAAGCCGAGTGCCCCACTGTAGTGGTCAATATGCCACCCACTCCAGCCATTTGCATTTAGTCTGTGAGCGTCCGCTTGTGCCGCCGCAGATGACACGGTCGACGCCGACGCCCGCACTGGCTGTCATTCGATGCGGGCATCAGGCGCGCAACGGAACTCGAAATTACGAGAATTGATCGACGTTGACACCGTGTTGCGGTGCCACTGTCCCTGTTATAGTGGTTGTATCGCGCAAGGCTGCTTTGGCCGTTACACCTATTTAACGCTTCCCGAATACACAAACTGCGATTTAAGTATGAAACCGACCCTGAGCTATCCTGCCATTCTGGATATTATTGCCCCATACAAGAGTGAAAAGCGGACGGAAAGCGCTGCATTCTTGGCGTGGTACCTCGCTAACTACTATCGACTTGACGACCTCGAGGCCATCGACTGCATTTGCGATCAGCCTGGTGACAAAGGGGTGGATGGAATTTATGTTAACGAGGGCGCCGGTACAATTGATATATTCCAAAGCAAAATTAGTCAAAAAGAAAACTCTAGTATTGGCGACACTCAGCTAAAGGAATTCCATGGAACTCTGGCTCAATTCCAGTCGGTTGAGTCTCTTCAAAACCTCGTGAGCAGCGCTGGCGATGTACAGGTTGCATCGCTAATCAAGCGACTTGATCTCCTCAAGAAAATCGAGGACTACGACGTGCGTGGCGTCTTTGTTGCAAATCTGGACATTGATCATAATGGTTTGGCTTATCTGAAAACGGTACCAATAAAATTCGTCGGACGCGGTGAAATGGAGGGGACTTACATTTCCGACCAGAAGGAGCAGATGCACACCGGTGTGGCCGAGTTTGATATATTCGGCATTACTATCAGTGATTATGCTGTAGATGGGGAGACAAAGGCTGCAATCGGACCCGTCCTTGCATCCGATCTAGTTAAATTGGGCGGTATTGCGGATCAATCGTTGTTCTCTGCGAATGTAAGAGCATCGCTGGGAAACACGAAGGTAAATAAAGATATCGCCAAAAGCATTCGAAATCCTGCTCTTCATAAAGCATTTCCTTTGTTTCACAACGGCATTACGGTGCTTGCAAGATCCGTATCCCACGACGACAAGAGATTGAGTATTAAGGATTATTATGTCGTCAACGGCTGCCAAAGCCTAAATGCGCTCTACCTCAATCGCAATTATGTTTCTGGCGATCTGCGCGTCCTTACCAAATTTATTCAAGTAAGAGTTGATTCGGATCTCTCTGAGTTGATCACAACTTATTCAAATAATCAAAATGGAGTAAAAGCCAGGGATTTTAAATCAAATCATCCAATTCAAACTAGATTGCAGAAGGAATTTGAAAAATTTTACGCCGGCGAATACGTTTTTGAGGTAAAGCGGGGCGAGCCCCAAGCGGAAAATACCGTTTCTATTTCGAATGAAGACGCTGGATTGTTGCTGATTGCGTTTGATTTGGAGGAGCCATGGACCACCCATCGGAAATATCAAATTTTCGAGGACCGCTATACAGAAATATTCGGCAGGCCGGATGTGACGGCCGATAAAATTGTGCAACTTCATGAGATAGCAGAAGTGCTGCGCGAAAAACTCCCCGAGTTAAAAAATCAACTTGTTGGGAAATACGTTTTGACGATGTTTGTCATGCTCCTCGCTGTTCGCCGGATATTCGAGCAGGATGCTGTCGGCAAAGACATTATTTCAGCCCCGAGCAAATACGTGCGAAAACCGGAGATGCGACAGCGGTTCCAAAAGATGATGATGTCGATCATTTCGGGGCTGATTATAGATCTGGATGTAGAGACACAGGATCTCCCTGATGATTTCGACTATCGCGGGAAATTACGCGATCGTGAGTACGTGCTTATTCTCGCGAACGCGCTTGTAGCGTCGCATCGGAAAGATGTAATGCGAAAGAAGACGCCCAGCATCGGAGAGGCGTGGGAAGAGGCCGCGAACGAATAGCAGAGCGTGGGGGACTCGGCACATCTTGATCGGCGGTCGCTCGTCGCGCAACTCGGCGTTGTTGCGTTAATCAGGCGTAGAGACAACATGACCCCTGTGCTTTCGATCTCAGGCGATACGGACGGACTGCGGGCGAGCGAGTGCCGTCATGCGGTTAAGCACGCCCGCACGAATCGATACTTCGGTCGCCTGCGATCCAGTTTCACGAGCCCACAGGCACGGGCCCGTGAGTACCTTGAGCCGGTACATCAAGGTCTCGGCAAGCGAGCGCCGGTGGTAGCCAGTCGCCAGTTTCCATTCGCGCCTGCTGCTTCTCCCGATAGCGTCGATAGCTGCATTGCGCCAGGCGGCACCGGGCGTGCTATCTGGCCAGGGCTTCGCTCCCTCGCGCGGCGGAATCGATCACCACATCAGCCGGAATCTGGTCGAGCAGATCGGGCAACACTTCGCCATCACCTTCGTCCTGATGGCTCATCAGTGCAGCGCAGATCTGACCGGTGTTCGCGTCCATCGCAAGATGTACCTTTCGCCATGTCCGGCGTTTCGAATAGCCGTGCTTGCGCACTTTCCACTCGCCCTCGCCGTACACCTTCAGTCCAGTACTATCGATCACCAGGTGCAAGGGTGCATCGGGACGCTGCGTTGGCAGTACGACTTTCAGGGTCTGTGCGCGACGGCTCAAGGTCGAGTAGTTCGGCGCCCGGGTAGGCGAGTTTGTGCAGACTGAGCGCGAAGCCTTGCAGAGCGCGCAGCGGCAGATGAAAGACCTGCTTGAGCCCGAGCAACATCTGAATCACCGCATCGCTGTAGACACGCGGCCGACCGCGCCTGGCCGGGCCAGCCTCAGATACCGGCACCAGTACGCTTTCGTCAATCCACATGGTCACGTCACCTCTCGAGATCAGACCGGTGTTGTATTCCCGCCAGTTTCTGACGCGGTACACCCCTTTGGGCCCGCTTGCCTTGCGTTCGTCCTTGCGCATCTTCTCGGGGAAAAAATCGAGAATCTACGCAGTTCGATGCGAAGTTAACATCCTGGACAACCCGAGCGTTGCGCGTAAACGTCAAGCCCTCGCGAAGCGCCCTGATTTTTGCAACAACGCCGCCCTACGAGGAAAGGCTGCCACGCACGAGCCACGCGATCAGAGTATCTACGCAAAGATTTTTATGTATGTTGAATTTTCTTATACAGAATCTCTACGTGATTCAATGCCGATTGAAATGGATTCCGCATTGCTAGAGCAGCGCTGGAGTGAATTCGGCCTTTGACGTTAGGTTTGAATATAGCCCCTCATTTAGAGGTGATTTGTCGCGCTTCATCGCTGACATAAAGTCGGAATCTCGCGTCCCCAAGATTATTTCTTAGGCACGCGCGACCCGGCTCGGAGAGTTTACTGCACGGCTACCAAGTGTCGCGTGGCCCCGGGGAGCACCGGGCGACCCGCCAGATGGCATCGATACTATGCCGCGAGCATGAGCGCATCCGTTCGCTGGCGACAACTGATGCGCGGCGCCTTCAGGACGCTTACTGCATCTGCCAGATGCTCCGGCGCAAGATGCGCATAGCGCAGCGTCATATTCAGGTCGGCGTGGCCGAGCAGATCGCGAACTCGGTCGAGATCGACGCCCGCCATCACCAGCCGGCTCGCGAAGTCGTGGCGCAGGTCATGCCAGCGAAACGACTCGATACCGGCGCATGCCAGCACCTTTCTCCCACGGCTTCTTGATATCGCCGATGGGGAGATCTGTATCCGGATTGCCGAACACGTACATTGCATGGGCCGACGGTTTCCACGTCCTGAGCGTGTCGAGCGCGTCTCGGTTCAGCGGAATTCGCCGCGCCTTGTCACCCTTGGCGTTGCCGAGCTACACGGTGATCATCGGCACAACACCGTCGAGATTCGCGTCTGTCCACTGGAGCGCCAGCAGTTCGCCGCGGCGCATCCCGGTGTTGAGCGAAAGGATTACGGCCTGCCTCAGATAGTCAGTGAACGCCACACTACGCAGCGACGGATACGGCTTGTACTTGCGCACGCGGCGATGCGCGTTGAAGCGGTCGGCATGTCGCGCTGCTCCTCCTCCCGTGCGAGCAGGGCCGCATAGAGGCGCTCGCGCGCGTCGGCGTCGAGATAGCGGACGACTGCCTAGGCACCCGCGTGGCGCCTAGTTAACAGCAATGCAGCAGAAAATCCAGTGGCCGGCGCAATTCGAGATCACCGAGCCCGCGCACGGCGAAGCACCCAATCTGACGGAAGGTGCGTGCACCCAAGGGAAGACCATTTGCACCCCTCCATGTCGCGGTCGGCCTGCCGAAAGTGAAAGCGCGTCACTGATTTACAACAAAACGTTCTCTGATTTATTTATCGCCTCCAGCTTCCGACTCGGGCAGATCCCACAACATCAACTATATTCGTAAGCCGCATGAGGTTTTACGTCAATACCAGAAGGCTCATCTCCGTACTCGCTCACGGTCTGGACGCCTCCGGGGCCCATCGAGTGCTTGAGCATGCCGAAGACATGCTCAACAGCGTCAAGGTGGACAGTTGCTGCACCGGAGCTGAAAACATGCCGAGCGAACGGCTGGCCAAATTCGCTCGGATTTGTTGCGACAATGTGCGGTCGGCCACACAGACGCGCTTCTAGCGCGGTATCGTACTTACGGCTATTGACAGATCAAAACGTTGCCGACAGGGTTGTGCGTATCGGTCAAAATGACATTTTTCTTATTGTCGGTAAATCTTTCGCGCAATGTTTACTGCGTCCCAGATGGGCCCAAAGACTTTTGCTCCCATCTAGCGGGTCAATAGAATGGCAACGACGATACACTCGAACATCGATGCGCTCCGAGTATTCGCAAAATCCGGTTTCGGGTATCAATGGCAAGTATCAAGCCTTGAGACGCAGCTAGATCAGTTCGGTTAGCGAAACGCGCCGCACCATGCGCGTCTTTGCCCGGTTACTCTCGAGGCGTAGATGACGTGGCGGGGAAAAAAGGGAGGTGAACGCTTTGAGTCCTGCAACGGAAAGAGAGAAGGTTCGCAGAGACATGTTGATATGGGGCCTATTACTGGCTGTATCGGCTGTACTTTCTTTAATACTGATTCTGCTTTCCTTCGAAGAGTTGTCCAGCGCGGTCCCGCAGCATTCCCTCTGGCAAGAGCTCTCGCATCCCGTTGCCTGCATGGTGCATCGGCTCGCTCCAGCCTACGGCAGTGCAGGGGGATGCGACGTCAAGGAGAAGGTTGATCTTGGGACTATCAACAGGAAAATTCATGCCCTCCCTGACTTTCAGAAGGGCGTATTTCAGATCCTGGCTGTCGTCGCCGTCTCTTGGCTGTGGTTCTCTACTTTCAAGCTCAAAAGTTTCAAAGACAGAACCTTAAGATATAAAGCGTCGGCGTTCATCGTCACGGTCATGTTCATATTCGGTATGTTTCCGTCCTATCAACCGGCCGTGTTCGTTGCCGCTCTCGTCGCGATCTTTGTTGCAGCCGAGCACTATCATTCGCTATCCACGCAGACAGAGCAGCTAAATGCTATGCTGGACAAAGTGGTTCACATTGCTAATAGCACGCAGTTGAGCCTGAATACCGCTGGACTCGCAATCTTCATGGAAAAAGTGTACGGAGCCTACAGCCGGGCGGACACGGTGCACGCGATCGTGCGTGACCACAGCATTGAAGTCGAGTGGTGGGCGATGGCGAACGCCGAGTACAAAAGTGCCTCAACGACCACCGATAAGTCAGTTTCCGGAGTCGCTCCGACGAGGTCCCCGGCGATAGATAACGATTGGCTGAAGAGCGTCTGGGATCAATATAAAACCGATCGTGAAGCGACCAAGCCAAAGCGGAAGCTCACCGTTTTTCATGCCCTAACCGAAGCCCGCGACATAAAGGTTGTCGATGTAGACAGCGGGCAGTGCCATTACAAGAAGCAGCGGGGAGTGAGCGCGGCTTTTTTTGTTTCGTCGATGCCTCTCCCGGGCTCGTCAGAGTGGCTTGATTATGTGAAGGAAGATCGGCAGGCCAAACTGTTTGAAGATCTGCTCGGTCTCGCATGGGAATGCATCAACCTTGATGAAGTGCGAGAGTTTCTAGGGCTTGACGACTCCATCGGCGAATGGATTTCGCGCCCGCTTAGCTGGATGCACGCGACCGATCGTGAAGTCTGGCAAGTCATTAAGCGAGAGGAATTATCGGATTCGAACGTGCTCGCCGTCGCTGATCTGTCGGAGGACCGATCTAACATGATGGACCGCGTCATGAGCAGGAAAACGATCGAGCTGTCGCAGTCGGAGATCCGGCTTTACGTGCAACGGGGTGTCCCTGCGCAGGAATATCTCTGTTCCGTTTTGTGTTTTGCGATGACCGAAAGCTCGGGGACGAATGTTGATGGCCAACCGAGCCAGATCGCATTTGCACTGGAAAAGCTTGGCTTATCGCAGTGGCTGGATCTTCCCGAAAACATGCCCGACCGTGAGGCGTGCAAAGCGGTCTGCGTTGGCATATTCGTGGATTTCATCCGCCGCTTTGCTCAGAAGCAGGTTTCAAGGATAGAGGAAAGGCCTCCAGGGCCGAAGTCATCGCTTATCCTGGCACGAGGAATTCTCTAATGTCGACCCAAGTAAATCTCACCGGTGAGCCTCCAACAATCCAAGATCCGTACCTTACGGATATGCTGCTGCTTGCGGACAACGTCTGGAAGCTGCTGGAAAGCCCCGGCGAACCGTTCAATCTCTTCAACTTCCATGATCAATTTTGTCGCAAGGGCGCAATCGAACAGAATCGAGCGGACCTTATAGGTCGCATTCTGAAACATGCAGATGACGCTCTTGTAATCGCAAACACAAAGCGCACCCCCTCGCCTCAAGAGTCAATCCACGCGAGCCCGGAACTGTCGGACGACGAATTTGATCTGCTCGCGGGCGACTGGCTTGGGCTTTATTTTCTGGGCATGGGCTTTCCGAATATCTGGGAACCAATCGCTTTTTTCGCCGAAGGAAGCGGGTTTCCGCGAGGCGCAAGCCTGTGCAAGGCCGTAGGAGACGTATATCGGGAAGCCAGACTGTCCTGCGTAAGACGCCCTCTTGCGTCGCACCGCGTACTGGTGCTCGATCATAATCCACTGGCCATTTTTGCAATGGAGGCGACATTCCGAGAGAAACGAGATCTCAAAACGGCGGTTGCACTGCTCGGGATGCTCTTTGAGCTTTTACAACTGAGGCTGTACCTGTTGGCAGGTGGATCGTTATCGCTCTGCGTGCCCGAGGCAAGCCTTAAGAGCGCCCTTAAAATAGAAATAGCACGCGCCGAAAATTTACACGCCAATGGAATCCGACCACGGGGCGGCGGCGTCTTTAATCCGACGGTCGTCGTCGATGACATGGCGTCGTTCATGTGGCGGCAGTTGCAGACAGGGTTTTTAACGAGCAGACGGAATGATCAGGTTGTCTACATTGGCGCTCCGGACGATGAAGAGTTGAGCTTCATGCCCGGATGCGTGATAAGTAATACACAAGGAATTTTTCGGACACGCGTCAACAATATATCGTCAATCAAACGGCAACCTGGCACTTTCGACCAGTCACGCGTTGCCACTAACGCACGCGAAACCGAGAGGGGGGTTGGTTCCAATCCAGGGCGGGCGGGGAACTATTTGCCGAGCAGAATGCTGAATAGCTTCCGGGACAAACTCGAACGCGTGACAAAGCAACAGCTCGACCTCTCAGGCGACGCTTCGTTTCTCGAGGAGCGTTGCCAAGCACTCGTCAGATAACGTTGCGGGGGAGAGCAGCGCGCTCGCCTGTCTTTGTTAGAACGAGCTGTCAGGTGCGTACCGCGTCCGGCTTGTCATGTCCGAAGCCGTCGCCAAGCAGGTATGAATTAGTATGTGGCTTATAACATGAGTTTGACGGTCGATACCGCTGTCGGGGTCAAGCGGTCAAGTGAAGATCGGTTTAACGCAAGAACGTCTGGCGCACGGTGCTTCCTGTCGTTACCGGCGCCGGTCATCCTTCGTGTAACCTAGTCTCGATGCACTTCAAGCGCAAGCGCGCAATCTAGTCCGGCCTCGTTGATCGTGCGGCGGACTTTCCGAGGGAAGTCGGTTAGTTGGAGCTGGGAATGGAGCGGAAATGGGCCGTGAAGGATGATCCATTGCGGATACCAGGGGGAGCCCGCACGGAATAGGCTGCAACCAATGTGGCCCCCCTCGCGTCGCGCAGATCCCCTTCAGCACCACGACGCGCCCAGCGGCAAGGCCACCGGTCTAGGTCCGCTGTTTGATGCGGAGCGGCCACTCAAATGACTTTGTCGCGGTGACAGTGACCGACTGCTCATGGCCGAGGGCGTGTGGAGACTCGATTTCTGCCGATGAGGGCGACGTTGCCGGTCGGATCGATCAAGTTAGATGCGTCGAGCTTGCGCTAATCGAACATCGCGGTCGCAAGAAGCCCCTCAGGGCCTCAGCTTGTAGCCATTGTCATCGCCTTCATCATTCCGGCAACCCCCAGTATATTCAGGACGCGCTTGAGGTTGTAGGCCAGCACCTGAAGGCTCATTTCGGTGCTCCCCCGTCCCAGCGTCCGGGTCAGGAAGTGGGTGGCCCCCATCCAATGCTTCAGCGTGCCGAAGACGTGCTCGACCGTGCTTCTTCTGATGGTCATTGCATCAGGCTTCCGGTCGAGTCGACGCTGCATAACTTCCAGTACATGTTCGTGCTCCCATCGTCGGATGCGGCGATAGTCGCTGGGCGAACATCGCTCCTTGAGATTGCAATGCGGGCATGCGCTGGGCCAGTACACGCGCAGATTCATGTCTTTCTCGACGGTCTTGAATCGAAGAATTGCGCGCTCACCGGCAGGGCATCGATACTCATCACTTCTTGCAACGTAGATGAAGTCGCGTTTGGTGAAGAGCCCTTTCTTCCTTGACGCCGAGGTGAGCGGTTTCGGGACATACGCCGTGATCCCTGCCAGTTCGCACGCGCGGATGTCCGGACCGCTGAAGTAGCCCCGGTCAGCCAGCACCTTCAGCTTTGGCTTGCCCATCGCGTTCTTTGCCAACAGAGCCATCTTGCTGAGTTGTCCGTGATCGCCTCCGATATTCGTCACCTCGTGTTCGACAATAAGGTGATGCTTCGTATCCACTGCTGTCTGGACGTTGTAGCCGACCGTCCCGATTCTCTTGCCACCGCTGGTCATAGAGCGGGAATCCGGGTCAGTGAGCGACAACTGTCCGTCCGGTTCATTCTTCAACTGATGTTTGATCTGCTCGAGCTCACGCATCCGCTGGCGCAGGAGCGCGATCTTCTCGTACAGGCGCACGGTCTTCACATCGAAACCAGTCGGACTGGTCCGGTCTGCAGTTTCAATCATGTCGAGGTATCGCTGGACGCTTTCCTCGATCTGCTGCTGGCGTTTGTCGATTTTGCCCGCAGTGAAGTTTCTGTCGCGGCTGTTCACAGCCTTGAACTTGCTGCCGTCGATGGCGACCGTGTCGCTGGATAGCAGCTTCAGTCCTCGACACAGTTCGACGAAGCGACGGCATACGTTGCGAATGGCCGGCCCATTGTCGCGGCGAAAGTCGGCGATCGTCTTGAAGTCTGGTGCCAGACGTCCTGTCAGCCACATCAGCTCGACATTGCGCTGGCATTCGCGCTCAAGACGCCGGCTCGAGGGTACCCGGTTCAGATACCCGTAGATATAGATCTTGAGCATCACGCCAGGGTGGTAGGACGGGCGGCCCGTGATTGCGGGCGTGGTGCCGTTGAAGCCGAGCGTCGTGAGGTCCAGTTCGTCCACGAACACGTCGACGATCTGACCAGGTTGTCCTGGCCGATGTAGTCATCGACGCATTCGGGAAGTAGTGCGACCTGCTTGCGGTCATCGCCTTCAACAAATCGCTTCATGAGTCACCCGGTCTCAGTGAGTTGATTCGGTTTAGGCGATGAGTGCGTTTTCACACAGTCTTATATGGACACCACTCATCGCCGGCAGGTCTCGTCGGCTTCACATCATGCCTTAGACCCCGCAGGGAAGGCTGCCTCAGCTTACGACCACATGTCGGGGTTGGTAAAGGCGCTTAGCCTGTCGCTTTCCGATGATACGGGCCATCTGTATAAGGTACGAAAAGCGATCAATTTGGCTTGGTTTGAGCCATGGCAAACTGACAGCAACGCAAACCAGCGCGAAACGGCGGCGGGATGGTGCCACTTAGCTGCTGTCCGAAAGGTAATACTTGAACGTGAGCAAGGCCGACGGAGGAGCGTTCGGTTTGGCAACTGGATGACCGATTACGGAGCGAAGCCGATGCCTGAACCTTCAGCCGACGATCGCCAACTGTCATTTCGGTTGTCGACGTGTCAGCGACTCGCTCCCCAATCGAGAGGTCTATGTGAAACCGTGCTCTAAAACGGGCAATGAAGCCGGCCTTCGAGCCAAGCAGCCCAGTCCCACTCGTACAAGCAGTCGCCCTGACCGTCCGCATTGAAGACAGGAATCGATTCAAGCCGAATATGCTCGCGCAACTGATCCTGCCACGGTTGCGGGATTGTAGCGATGCGCACGCAGTACGCCTTCCCGCCGTCTTTTATCACCGGCACGATGTGCCTCAAGAGCAGTCGTTCTTCGTCTGGGCGGGTCGAGTGGCCCGAGGGACCTGCCCCCTCAGGCTCTCACAGATCCGTACGTGAATCTCTCGATTCATACGGCTCCTCTTGTCCGCCGTTCTTCGAAACAGAAATCCCAGTGCGCGAACAGCTGGGGAAGACTTTCCCGACATCGTTTGAGCCACGCCCAAGATCGTCGTTTGTGTCCTCTCAGTCGCTTGTACTTATTTCGCGCCCACCCGCCAAGCCGCAAGTCTATTCTGACCAAGAACCGTTTCAACGGCTCCGGATAGAAGGCACCGTAGTAATTCACCCATCCCCTGACCATCGGGTTTATGCGCCGCGCCAGTTCGGACAGCGTCAATGAGGTACTTCGATTGAGACTCAGGCTTCGAATGGCCAGAGACATTCGCGTTAGCGCCTTTTGACTTACCGCAGGTCCGAATCCGGTGAACAGGTTTCCCGCTCGGTCTTGGACTGTCCGAGCATGAAAGCTGAAACCAAGGAAATCGAACTTGGTGTGGGTATGTTCCCCTCGACGCCGGCCATCTTTGCAGTAAACTAGGCGCGTCTTTTCCGGATGTAGCAAAAGCCCACATGCGGTAAGCCGCTCCCGCAAGGCAGACAAAAACTTTTCCGCCTGCTGCTTCGTCCTGCAATGACAGACAACATCGTCGGCATACCGTTCAAACGGCACATCCGGATGCTCAGTCTGAACCCATCGATCAAACGCGTAGTGAAGAAAGAGGTTAGCCAATAGCGGACTGATCACTCCACCTTGCGGAGTGCCTCGATCCCGAGCAACCAGCTCCCCGGTTTGCTTCTGTACCGGACTCTCTAGCCAGCGTCTGATGTAGAGTCGTGCCCATGGCTCCGAAACGTGCTTTTCGACCGCACGTCTGAGAAGCCCGTGGTCGATGGTGTCAAAGAAGGATTTCAAGTCAATATCGACTACCCAGTCGTAGCGCCAACAGTTCCTTCTCGCTTGCGCCACAGCTTGCTTCGCCGATTTGTTAGGACGATAGCCGAACGATGATGAATGAAATATCGCATCGATTCCCGGCTCAACCAGTAACTTGACTGCCATCTGAGCCACTCGGTCAGTGATGGTCGGTACCCCGAGAGGACGAAACCCGTCCCCCTTCGGAATCAGCACCTCCTTGACCGGTTGAGGAAAGTAACTCCCCGAACTCATTCGATTCCACAGAGCGTACAAATTTCTCGCCAAACGATTGCGGAAGGTTTCAATACTCTCCCGGTCCACGCCCGGACCGCCTTGATTGGCAGCCACGCGTTTCCAGGCTTCCCAGATCAATCGCTTGGGTATCTCGAACGACTTGGCGTCAACCCCGGAATCATCCCGCGTCGCAGTTGTTCCATGATCTCCACCAGACAAGGTCATGCCTTCGCTCCGGAAGTCATTACAACCCCTTCAACGCTACTACGCATGACTCCGCCCCTGTGCCTCGCATCGGTACTCTCACTCTCACGGGTTCTCCGCTTGAGTTTCTCCCTTGACATCGAGACGACAGGTTCCCAAGTTCCATATCCACGCCTGCAGAAAGGTCGCGCCACCTCTATGCCGGATGCCGTCAAACCCACCTTCAGGTTGCCGTTTGACTGATCCCGAGGCGTTGTCGAGTCCTCGGTTTTGACATCATTGCAATTATCGACACTTCTTCGATGGTTCACTTTCGTTCGCCTCCTTACTGCACACCTGACGGGATTCATCCCGCCTTTTCCACAGACGCTCACCACACCCGCTCTTAACGAGTGCAGCTCTGGGTGGTTTGGTATCACCGCCTGATCGGCGACACCGAGGGGCCGGCCCTCATCACGGATACAGCATGTACAGCGACGTACTGTCGCTTTCCTTCTTGGCACACCGACAATTATCTTGGCCGGTCGTTGACGATTGTTTTGGCCGGTGGTGAGGAGTCGGAGGCGGCGTAGCCGCCGGAGACGACGAACCACCGGCGGCGCCGCGTCGGCGGGGCTTTAGGATGGGCTGATCGAAGCTTTAAGAAGAAGCCGTCAGCTCATGTCTGGAACCCGCATTACCGACCAACAGGTTCGTCTTTACATGACCAAGCGCAAACACCATCCGCAGGAAGTCGCGGCCGCCAAGGCCGGAATAAGCGTGCGTTCCGCACGCCGCATCGAGCGTGACGCGACTCTGCCATCCCAGAAGCCTCGGCGCTCCTGGCGCACCCGTCCCGATCAGTTCGCCGATGTCTGGGATAGCGAAGTTTTACCGCTACTGCGTAACGCTCCCCATCTGATGGGCATTACGATCCTGCGCAAGCTGCAGGAGGATCACCCGGAGCGCTATCCCGACAGCATGCGCCGCACGCTGGAGCGACGCATTCATCAATGGCGGGCGCTTGAGGGCCCCAGTCAGGAGATCTTCTTCCCCCAGGAGCATCAGCCCGGCGTGCGTGGGCTGTCGGACTTCACCGATATGAGCAAGCTGTGCGTGACGATTGGCGGCGCACCGTTCGCGCACCGGCTGTACCACTTCGTGCTGGCGTTCTCACGCTGGGAGTATGCCTACGTAGTCGAGGGCGGCGAGAGCTTCGAGGCCCTCGCAACCGGATTGCAGAACGCCCTGTGGCAGGCGGGAGGTTGCCCTCGCGAGCATCGCACCGACAGCCTGTCGGCCGCCTTCAAGAACCTGAGCGAGAAGGAGGACTTCACGATCCGTTACAAGGCGCTGCTCGATCATTACGACATGCAGGGCACGCGCAACAATCGCGGTCTGGGTCACGAGTATGGTGTGGTAAAAAATATGTGCTGCTCGATAACGAACCAGGCCAAGGCAGCGCCTTTGTGGCAAGCGAACAGCACATATTATTCGGTTACAAGGTGCGGAGGAAAGCTATCAGGTCGGGCTGATCCCGCCATTGCTTTTGTCCTTCGGCACCGCCTTCGACTTCGCATGTCGCCAGCGCCCGCGCCTTTGTTTGCAGATTGATCTCGGCGTAGATATTGGTCGTCTCCAACGAAACGTGCCCAAGCCAGCCGCGTATCGTATTGATGTCGACACCGGCCTGGAGTAGTAGCGAGGCGGTTGTATGCCGGATCACATGTGGGTGCACATTCTTGCCAGCAAGTGACGGCGCGTTGGCTGCAGCGCGGATAGCGCAGCGCTTGACCAAGGCATGAATGCCGGAGCGCGTCATCGTCTGGTGGAACCGGTTGAGGAACACCGGTGCGGCGGCGCCCCTTCCCCCGGACTGTGAGCGCAACGCATCGAGCGTGGATTTCCAGAGTGGGCAGCGGCGATGTTTGTTTCCCTTGCCGACGATGCTGACCGAACGCGTGTGCCAGTCGATGTCGCCAATCTTGAGCTGTGCAGCTTCGCTTGCACGCGCTCCTGAGTTAAACATGAACAGCAGTAACGCGTGTTCGCGCTGCCCCTGCGCCGTATTCACGTCGGTGG
Organism: Paraburkholderia sp. BL23I1N1; assembly: GCF_003610295.1. Lineage (NCBI taxonomy): Bacteria > Pseudomonadati > Pseudomonadota > Betaproteobacteria > Burkholderiales > Burkholderiaceae > Paraburkholderia > Paraburkholderia sp. BL23I1N1. The sequence goes on along the minus strand of NZ_RAPV01000002.1, from coordinate 841,161 downwards.
CGGCCAGCAGGGCGTCCATTTCCTGCTTGCCAAGATAGTTGATCTCCGGATGACTGGTTCTCTTGACGGGAATCAGGTGAATCTGCGCCCACCAGTCGACGTATTCCGGTGCATGTTCGCCGATGAAACGGGCCAGCGCATGAATGCCGCCGAGTCGCTGATTTCGTGTGCTGACCGTACAGTGACGCTGTTCTTCCATGTGTGTCAGGAACAGGCGAACCATTTGCGGAGAAAGATCATCAACGGTCAGGCGGTCAATCCGCTTGTCGACCTTGGCAGCCAGATAAGGAAGCAACAGGATGAGCATGTCGCGGTAACTTTTTTGGGTATTGACGGCAAGGTTGCGCTCGCCCACCAGATGTTCGATCAGGAAACGCCGAATCCACGGACCCAGCAAGGATGAGTTATTCATGGTGCACCTCCAGAACGTAAGCTTCGAAGCGCGTGCTCGCTTCATTCAACAACTCGGGCGTCAGGGTAAGGTAGCGTTGGGTGCCCGCGAGATCAATGTGGCCGAGATAGGTGGCCAGTGCCGGCAACAACAGTTGCAGATCAGCGCCGCAGCGATACCAGGAAATTAGCCGGTGCACTGCGCCTGAGTGCCGCAAGTCATGCAACCTTGGCTGGCAGAACGCACCACCTTGGCGGTGGATATTTGCCAGGATGCGCTGTCGCTGAAAGACCCTACACACAGCTTTTTGGTTCAGGGGGCGACCATCGCGTAAGCAGAAGAACGGCGCAGCCGTTGCCTGCCCAAATCTCTGGTTGCGTTGCCGGGCATAAGCTTGCATTGCACTATTCAGATCTGCGCCTAGCGGAACCAGCCTCGATCTGTAGAATTTGCTCTCGCGCACGTGCAGGACGGCTTCGTCGAGATTGACGTCCTGCATGGTTAGCCGCAAGGCTTCGCCATGACGGAGGCAACCGCCGTACAGAATCAGAATGAGCGCACGCAAAACGTATGCATCCAGCAGACCGTATGGACTGCATGCCGTCGACGCCACTTCGAGCAGGCGCTTTAATTCCTGCTGCGAATAAATATAGGGTGTCAGCGGTGGCGGCAATTTCGGACTGTAGCGAGGAAGCGGAGAAGCCGTGACATATCCACGCGAGAGGGCGAAACGAAACAGGCAGTCAAGTACTGATCTTCTCTTGCCCCAATGGTTAGTCAGAGGCCTATTGCCAGTCAGGAAGTCGTGTACCTGTTCGACTGTGACCGACTCCACATCAATGTTGCTATCAACCCGGCGGCAGAATGAGGCAAGCGTGGCCGCCTCGGAATCGAAGCGCATGCCCAACGCCCGTTTATGGCTCACGTATTGGGCGACAAGTTCGGAGAGCTTCATAGCAGACTCCCCAGATCGATTTCGGCCACACACCTCAGTCCGGTTAGGTCAACCTTCGCATAGGTTCTCGTCGACGAAGCGCTGCGATGGCCGAGATGGTCCCCGATCTCCTTCAGGGCAAAGCCCGCGTCGAGTAAATGCCGGGCGTTGGCGTGCCTCAGGCAATGTGCGCCACGTCGTGGGATATCGATACCAAGCGTCGCGAGACGCGAGCGGACAATGCTACTTACGCGTCCGGGTGATAGCGGTCGGATCGGTGCCTCGACAGACAAGAACAGCTCGCGATGGGCGCTTCGTGGACGCCCTTCCTTCAGGTAGCGCAGAATCGCGTTTCCAACTGTCGGCACCAGCGGGTATTGCTGTGTGCAACGCTGTTTGGGACGATGGACATGAAGGATCTCGCTGCACCAGTCTATATCCTCCAGACGGAGCCGTACCACCTCGCCGCGCCTCAGTCCGTAGACAACAAGCAGCAGGATCATCGCACGGTTGCGTAGATCGATAGTGCTCTCGCCGACAAAGCTGGCGACGAATCTTTGCACATCCTCCCAATTCGGCCCGAGCGGCAACCCCTCCTCTCTATACACCACTGGTGCTTCAATGCCCGATGCAACGTTGGTAGCCCACCCTTGTCCTTCTGCATACCGGAAGAAGTTGCGCAGCGTGCTCGCAAGCGCGTGCAATGAAGCTCTGCTCCAGCCGCGGTTACCTTGATACGCGAGGTAGGTGTCGAGATCGTGGATAGTGAGAGCATCAAGTGCCCTGTCAGGGCGACAGACCATTGCCAGAAAATGACCGATCTGATCGCGACAGTTTGAAATCGTAGCAGGGGAAAGTCCTCGCTGGTCGCGCATGAAATCGACGTAGTGCTCGACATAGCGAACAAAAGGTTCTTCCGTGGGATGCCGTTCGTCCAGACACCCCAGAAAGCGCAGCCAGGCCGTTGCGGTATGGATGAACAGAAGCCGCGAGCTGCGGGACTCGTTCGTGCGCTTACTTCGGAGAAGTCGAATCCGATGGTCAACCGCAAACGCGATTTCCTCGTGCGTTATTAACCGCGGGCCGGACAGATCCATGCTCTGTGAAAAAACCAGCAGGATCCACGCGATCTTGCGGATCGACTTAGGCGGATAACCCAGTTCCTGACAATTTACGAGGAAGCGCTTCCTGGATTCCACGCAGGGCGCGAGAGTGTGGGCAGCAAGAGCATGCGGACGCGTAAAGAGAGTCTCAAACATGATATTCCCCCAATGTTGATCAGTGGAATATCAGTATCAGCCTGAAATTATGTCGTCATGGACGCGTCAACCTGGTAGGCAATACAGGGGCATTGAGAGGCACCGCGACATATTTTTTACCACACCATACTCGTGACTGTACTAAACCGCTGACGCGGTAGTGGGAGGGAAGCGGAGGTCAGTGCCTGGCGTTCGGTCAGGACGGTTATCGGATGCCGGGCCACGAGGAAGGGACGAGCAGGCGGCCAGGAGCAGCATGGAGGTGCCCGACCGGGCATGCCATCCCCTGTCTCCTGGAGGTTCGCCATGACACTGCTCCGCCAACGCATGCTGCACGACATGCAGATCCGCAACCTTGCTGTCAACACGCAGAAGACCTATCTCCTGCAGGTTTCCAGTTTCGCCCGACACTTTCGGCGCTCACCCGAGGTGCTCGGTCCCGAAGAGATCCGCGCCTGGATTATCCACCTGACCAACGAACGCAAGCTCGCGCCAGCCAGTGTCCAGCTGGCCGTAGGCTCGCTGCGCTTCCTGTACCGCATCACGCTCAGGCGGGACTGGAGTGACGAGGATTTCCCGTTGCCCAAACGGCCCGTGAAGTTGCCCGTCATCCTGAGCTTTGAGGAAGTCACGCGTTTCTTCGAGTCGATTCCCAGCCTGAAGCAGCGCGCCATCCTGATGACGGCCTATGCGGCCGGCCTGCGTGTCTCCGAAGTCGTGCATCTGAAGGTCACCGATATCGACAGCCAGCGGATGATGATCCGTGTCTGTCAGGGTAAAGGCCGTAAGGATCGCTACGTAATGCTCTCGCCGCGTCTGCTCGAGGTGCTGCGACTGTACTGGCACGACGCCCATCCGAGGGAATGGCTCTTTCCAGGCAGCATTCCGGGGCGGCCCATCAGCCGCCATGCCGTGGGCGACGCATGCCAGCTTGCACGTGAGCGCAGCGGCATCACGAAACCCGTTACGCCACATTCTTTGAGGCACGCGTTCGCCACGCATCTGCTGGAAACCGGTGCCGATGTACGCCGGATCCAGCTGCTCATGGGGCATCGCAGCATGGCGACCACGGCGCGCTATCTCAAACTGGCCACGAGCACCGTGTGCGCCACCACCAGTCCCTTCGACCTGCTGCCGCATCCCGCACCCGTTCCCTCCCAGCCGAGCGCGCCCGAGTACTTCTGAGGCCGGCGATGCGACCGGCGCTCGAGGTGGCGGACATCTTCCGCCGCTGCGGCCCAAAGTACCGGCAGACCCATGCCGGCGCCCTCAGTCGTGCCCAGCGCCGCGCGATGAGCGCCATCGAGCTGTGCCGCACCGCCGCGCTGGGCGGTCATGTCGAGCAGTGCGATACCTGCGGCCATCAGCGCATTGCCTACGACTCGTGCCGCCATCGCTGCTGTCCGAAGTGCCAGTCGCTTGCCCGCGCGCAATGGCTCGAACGCCGGCGCGCCGAGTTGCTTCCCGCGCTCGAGTACTTCCACGTCGTCTTCACACTCCCCGAGGCCGTCGCCGCGCTCGCGTACCAGAACAACAAGGTGCTCTATGACATCCTGTTTCGCACCAGCGCCGAAACGCTGCGCACGATCGCCGCCGACCCGAAGCACCTGGGCGCGGAAATCGGCTTCCTCTCGGTCCTGCACACGTGGGGGCAGAACCTGCTGCACCATCCGCACGTGCACTGCGTGATACCCGGCGGCGGCATTGCCCCGGACGGTGACCGCTGGATCGCCTGCCGGCCAGGCTTCTTCCTGCCCGTGCGGGTGCTCTCGCGGCTCTTCCGGCGGCTCTTTCTCGACCAGCTGCGTCGCGCGTTCGACGCCGGCGCGCTGCGCTTGCATGGCCAGCTCGAGCCGTTGCGTGAACCGCGAGCGTTTGCCGCCTGGCTCGCGCCCGCTGTCCACGCGGAGTGGGTCGTCTACGCGAAACCACCGTTTGGCGGCGCCGCCCAGGTACTCGACTACCTGGGCCGCTACACGCATCGCGTCGCCATCTCGAATAACCGGTTGCTGCGCCTTGATGGCGATTCGGTCCTGTTCCAGTGGAAGGACTACCGTCATGAAGCCCGCCACAGGACCATGACGCTCACCGCCGACGAGTTCATCCGCCGCTTCCTGCTGCACGTGCTGCCCACCGGCTTCAAGCGCATCCGCAGCTACGGGTGGCTCGCCAACTGCCACCGGGCGGCGCGCCTCGCCACCTGCCGGCGGCTGCTCGGCGTCGAGCCGCCCGCCGCTGCGTCACCCGTCCTCGCAGAAGACTACCGTGACCATTACCAGCGGCTCACCGGCAGGTCACTGCGCGATTGCCCCGTGTGTGGCAAGGGCCACATGGTCCGCATCGAAGGCGCGCTGCCTGGCGACACGCCTGGCATCATGCCGCGGGCGCCACCCGATCCCAGCCATGGACACTGACCGGCATCAGCATCAGCCCCCAGCACGTTGGTCTTCCTCCTGCGGCCAACGCGAACCGGCTCGCGCGTTGGCGTCATCGCCCCATCACAATGCCGCGAAACTGCGCACTGTCTGCCCGCTGACCCGCGCATTCCCGCTGTCTTCGCGCAACCGGCTCTCTCAGACCGCCCACTTCCGGCGTGCGATGGCCACGCGCCGGCTATCGCGAATCACCGCGCCGTTCATTCAATGCCCATAGAAGCGAACGCATGCGGAGCGGTTTAGCACAAACATTTTTTTGATTACCGATCGCGGACTGGCCCCGACCGGCCAGTTCACGCCTCAGTAGCCGCGATCGCCAACCAAAAAAATCTCTGCTTTATGGGCTCGAGCCCATAATCACGAGAACGGGAGTATCGAATCCTCGCACCGGTATCTGAAGGACGCGGTCGATCAGGCCTTGATGCTTCGTGGCCATCGCGACTTCGCTGATCGTGCTGCCTACGATGAATTCATCCGCGAGCAGGTGATGCGTCGAAACCGGCGCAACGCCGCCGCGTTCCGTATCGAGCGCCAGCAGCTTCAGGATCTGCCGGAGTACCGTTCCACCGACTTCGTCGAGGAGGAGGCTCCTGTGACCCGCTGCAGTACGTTCACGGTGCGCGGCATCCTCTACAGTGCGCCGTCGCGCCTGATTGGTCACCGGCTGAAGGTGCGCGTCTACGGCGACCGGCTCGACTGTTACCTGTCCGGCGTGCTGGTGCACAGCACCGCACGGGGTTCCCGTGCGCACGACAACCGCCACGCGCTAGATTACCGCCACTTCATTGGCTCCCTGAAACGCAAACCGCAGGCATTCAAGGGGCTCGCGTTTCGTGACGCACTGTTCCCGCGCGAGGCCTACCGCCGGACCTGGGAACAACTCGATTCCCGCCTGTCGCAACGCGAAGCATGCAAGACGATGGTTGGCCTGCTTGAACTCGCCGGCCTGCACGGCGTGGAGGCCGTACTGGCCGGACAGCTTGAGGTGTTGCTGGAAGCCGGCGAGCTGCCCGATCTCAAAGCGCTGCGTGAGCAGTACGCACCCCGTGAGGCCTCGTGTCCTGAAGTGGAGGTTCAGATGCCGCCCGTTGCCGTCTATGACGAACTGCTCGAGGAGATGGCAGCATGAACGCGCCCGCACATGATGGTGGCCGCCTGGCCCTGATGCTCAACGAGCTGCGCTTGCCAACGATCGGCAGGTTGTGGCCCGAGTTCGCGGAGCGCTCGGACAAGGAAGGCTGGCAGGCCACGCGACTGCTTGGCGCACTGCTTGAGCACGAGCTGGCTGAGCGCGCCAAACGACGCATCGAGCGGCACCGCACCGAGTCGCAGATGGACCCGACCAAGACGCTCGCCACCTTCGACTTCAGCGCCGTGCCAATGGTCTCGAAGGCCCATGTCACGGCGCTGGCCACCGGCGAGTCATGGCTGGAGAAAGGCGCCACGGTCCTTCTGTTCGGGCCACCTGGACACGAGACATAATGCTCACCTCCCTATGTTATTGAAGATCAATGGATAGTTGATTCGGGTCAGCTGATTGCGGACCCTCGATGGCACTTCTTGCTGTGATAAACGTTTCGACATCGACGCGCCGTAAAATCCACGGTGCGCCAAGACACGCCTGCGTGGCAGGCAATCGCTTGATGCGGATCAGCCGGAAGACGGTCGGTGTACTGATGCCTAATAGCGCCGCGACTTCCGTCACATTCAGTTCATTGCGCTCTTGCCGCTCTCCCTCGCGATAAGCGGCTATCGCATGGTCTTTGCGCAAGATACAAATTCGCGCCGCTGTCCATGAAAGTCCTTTCGCCGTGCGTTTGCCTAAACGATTAACGACAGCAGCGATGCCTTGGTCTGCAAGCGTTCTCGCCAAGGCTCGAACGATGTCGATCGTTTCGACGTCAGTGGCCCAGCGATGTTGACCGGTCCGATTCGTTTCGAATTCGAGCTCGGTGTGATCGCCCCCTTGCCAGTGTAGGAGCGCCCGGATGGTGTGGTCCTGCTTGGTGACGACAATCTCTTTGAGCACGGTGCGCAAGATACGTTTCTTGATTTCGATGGCACTGGCAGGGTGATTCCACAACCTGGGCAGGTCAGTTCCCAATCTCATGAGCTCGTCGCGCGCGGCGGCGCTGAGTGAGTCTGCAGGCTGCTCGCGCAGCGCATCCAGTTCGCACTGCCGCTGCGCTTGTGTTGCCAACGCGTCGTTCCACCGACGCTCAAGCTCGGAGGCTACCAGCCGGTTATCGGGATCGATCGCATCGTACTGCCGACGCGCCCGAGCAGCTTCATAACGTGCCTGTTCGAGCGCCAGTTCCTTGTGCCGGACTCGCTCATCCTCACTCAGGCGCTTGCGCTCAATGGCGTCCAGCGATGCGCGAATGCCCAATGGTTCAAGTCGGTGTAGAACTTCCTCAGCGACGCGTTGGTCTACGCGCAACGCACCGAACGAGATGCAGCGTGGGCCGCCATGATTGATCATGCTGCCCTGACAGCTATAGCGGCCGATGTCGCCCTTGGTGCCTGAATACGCGACGTGCAGTTTGCGACCGCAATGGCCGCAGCGGATGAGACCGGCCAACAGCGAACCGCCGCGTTTGACCGCACCCCGGACCATATTGCCCTTCATGTTGGCGTTGTCGGTGATCAATTTGCGATTGCTATCGTACTCGTCCCAGCTAATGTATCCCGCGTGGTGTTCGACGATCAAGACCTGCCATTCTTCGCGATTGACGTGCGTGCCGCTGTACAGCCGCTTGCGACCGCTCTCAATGCGCACAATCGTCTTGGTCTTGCCGAACGCGTATGCCCCGCCGTAGGTGGGATTCGTCAGGACATGCCACAGGGTGTTATAGACCGGTAGTTTCCAGACAATATAACGGCCCTCCGGACCATAGCTTGCCGCCGGTAGCTCAATGCGCTCCTGTCGAAACCAGATTAAAACCTGCCTCACACTACCAAACTCGCGAAACTTCCGAAACACCAGATCGAGCGCTTCACGAATACGTAGATCCGGATCCTTCTCGATGCGGTTGTTCGGAACACGCATGTACCCAATCGGTGCGGTCATGAACAACTCCCCGCGCTTGGCCTTCTGATCCAGCGCGGCTTGGGAGCGTTGACGAAACGTCGAGAGTTCCATCTCGGATAACGTGCCCTTCATGCCCAGCAGCAGGCGGTCGTTAGGCTCGCGCGGATCATATACACCATCTTCATCCACCAGGATCGTTCCGACGAGCCGACAGAATTCGAGCAACGTGTGCCAGTCACGCCCGTTGCGCGCGAGCCGGGACGCTTCGATACAGAATACTGCGCCCACCGCGCCGCTACAAAGGGCGGCCAGCAAGCGCTCGAAGCCGGGCCGATGGATACCCGAGCCTGAGCGGCCCAGGTCGTCATCGATGACCGTCACCTCAGGCCAGCCGAGCACGCGGGCACGATCGGCAAGTCCATACTGACGTAACTGGCTCTCACGATTGTGCTGCACCTGGTCCAGCGTCGACTGACGAACGTAGACATAGGCGAGGCGCGAGAGATGCTCAGCGCGGATCTTGTTCATCGCGCACCTCCATCTCGATTGCATCGATCACCGACTGCATCAACAGTGTCAACTGCGCCACTACGTCCGCTAACACCTCTGCGGGCAGAGGTCCTTCCTCGCTGCTCCCCTCGAACAGATCGTGCTGCCTCATCACCTGTTTGCGCATCACCGTATCCCCTGTGCGTTGACAACACTGAAGAAGATAAAGCGGCGCTGACCAGGCGTTGAAGTTCGATCAACGCCCCGTGCGGTAATTCCGGCTGCACAACGATAGACATGCGAGCTGCTGCTTCGCCGGTCATCCACGGCGGAAGATGAGCGCGAGTGCCATCGGGTTGCATGATGATCAGGTAGGACTCGCCTCGATAGCGATTCATTCCAATGACATTAACGCGCTCGCCGAAGCGAGGGTGAAACGGATAGCGGACAACGACATCGTCGCAATGATGATGGGCAGTGTGTTGCAGGTTCGCCTGGTGTCGGCAAGAGCCATCTCGGATCGGCCATCGGGCACGCCCTGATCGATGCCGGATACCGGGTGCTGTTCACGCGCACCAGCGAACTCGTCCAGAAGCTGCAGGCGGCACGCCAGAGCCTGCAGTTGCCTTCCGCACTGGCCAAGCTCGACCGCTTCGACCTCATCGTCCTCGATGACCTGTCGTATGCCCGCAAGGACCAGGCCGAGACCAGCGTGCTGTTCGAACTGATTGCCGAGAGGTACGAGCGTAAAAGTCTTCTGATAACGGCCAATCAACCGTTCTCGGGCTGGAATGACGTGTTCCCTGACCCCGGCATGACGGTCGCCGCCATCGACCGGCTTGTACATCATTCGACGATCTTCGAGCTCAACGTCGAAAGCTACCGCCGCCGCAAGGCCGGCGACAAACAGAACGCGCGGCGGCGTCAATTACACGACGACAACCCTGCCATCCCGTTCAGTGGCCCGCCACCTGAGGACGGCAACGTTACGCAGTAACGCATGCGTGACCCGGTAACGGGTCACGAAATCGACCGGATCTGGACAAGAAAATGGCAAAAACAGCAGCACAACGGCAAGCCGAATATCGGGCCCGGCGCCCTCATTCGGGCTCGGACGATAACGGTCAGCGTCGCCTGAACGCCTGGATTGACACCCGCGCCTTCCTCGCGCTTGCCCGGGTGGCGCGCCGTTACGCAGTAACGAAACAGGAATTGATCGAGAAACTGATCATCGCGGAAGAGGAGCGTGTTCTCGCGGCGATCGATTGCGATTCAGCGCAGTGGCAGGAGTACTTCGACAGCCCATTGTTACGCAGTAACGATGAGCGTCAACTACGCGATTACCCACCGACAACTACGAAGGAGCAACGTCAAATATGACCTTATAACCAGCGACAATTACCCCGTTGACCGGCCAAGATAGTTGTCGCTGACCGGCCATGCTGCTTGACGCTGTCTAGACCATACACCAAGCAGGATTCTCTCGGCACGCGCATGCGCCAGATACTGCTGCGATTCCGTTACGTGCGGAATCCCCATAAGATCGAGGACACCACGATCATCCGGCCACCGCTTTCGGAGCAACTCATCGCGAAAATTAACCGCTGTTTGGTGCGGCTCGTTGGGACAAGTCGTGGATGTCGTCGGTCCGAGGTGCCCACTGTGCGATTTGAGTCCGGCCTCACCGGTCTACGTGTGTTGTTCCGGAAACCCGGCGACGGCCTTTCATTTGCACCCATCGAAGCAAACGTGGGGATTGGTATTACTGGTCTAGCACCGCGGCAGCCCTGTCATTATTTAGCCTGCCACTCGATCGTCAATTCGCTCTCGTCGTCGGGCGAAGGCTGCCAAGGCAGGCAAGGCATAACAGATCCCTCACAATTCGCATATGCAAACCACTTCATCTTTCCGGTCCGATAGCTACTTAGAGCGCTGACCGGGACAAGTGGACGTGTGTCCGCAGCATCAACCTGCGCCCGAATTTTATAAATGCGGGTGTGTTCAACGTCCATGTTAGCAACGACGTCGAGTAGATCTTCCGGCGTCGCAACGAGATATGCATGGACTTCAAGTCTATCGTCGTTTCTTCCTTCTATGCGAGGTTGAACGAGAAAGCAAGGCGATTCACTTGACACGGCGACGCAGCGAACGGGAAGGAACGGGCTAACTAGCAATCGCCGTGCGGGTTCCCGATCTTCCCAACTTGGTTGAATTAAAAGCATCGAATATTGCAGTGCCTATGGCTAGTCATCATCGGGATGGCGCGCATCACCACTTTAGATCCGTGGATGATGTCGCCGCCGAGTATTTCTTGTGGTCGGGAAAAAATGCTAATCTTAGTATGTAGAATCGCAGTATGCAACGACGGACATTTATGGCATGTCCGTCGACCCCAAAAATTGCCGTCTCGTCTCCGTCTTCGCCGAAAATGTTAGGCGAAAGCGTGTTGCACTCGGCCTCTCTCAAGAGGCACTTGCAGAAAGAGCTGGCGTGCACCGCACTTATGTTGGAATGTTGGAGCGAGGTGAGAAGAACGTGACGATTTACAACATCGAGCGGATCGCTGAGGCCCTATCGGTTGAAGCTGCATCCCTGTTGAAAAGGCGCAGGTAATTGGGACCCTTGGATGGTCGATGCACAGGTGGTGCGTTCCAGCTAGGGTAACATCCGTGCGGTTCCAGCCTCGACGAACAGGCTGTCGTCGAGGCAAAGGTGCAGGGTGTCGCCGATGCCAATGCAGCCGGGCCTTCGCTCAAAGCCGGCCGCCCCGAGCGGTGACTGTGTTTTTGTTCAGGCCATCGGCATGGGATACTCATCGCGCGAATCCGACAGAATGAAGCTGTTCGAGACCCGTCGCCAGCGGTCCGACGTACAGTAGCGCGGCCTGCTCGGTCGTCCAAAGAGCGATCGGCAACGTTGTGCGTCATGTCGACGATTTGGCGGCCTTGATTCCTAGCTCTGTGTGCAAAATACGCGGTATTGATCTCTGGACTCGCCTGCAACGCCTGGCGGGTCGAACGATATAACCCTTCCTGGCACGGTTACAAAAACTGGACAGTGCCCGCTGCAATTGAATACACTCGCCATCGCTTCCCACGGATGCAGCAGATCAGCGAGCGGAACGTGGAGTCGATGAACCTGCATCAATCTTTCACCGTCTGGCTTTTTTATCGTTCTCGCCAGTTGATTTCGATTCAGAACCGAGCGGCAGGATTGGAGCATCCAACTCCTTCTCGGTGACACCGTGTGCGATCGCATTTAAAACGTACCTCATCAACCTCCTGTCGTACTCTTCTAGGCGCCTGCGAAGCTTCTCGTTCTCGTCCTTGAGGTTCAGGATGCGTCGCTCGGCCTCTTCGCCGGCACGGCCACTCCGGCGTGGCCCTTTCTCGTCGATACCGCGGCGCTGCGCAAACCTCCGTAGATACGCGTCCTTGATCTGCTTTCGCTTTTCAAGCGTCTGTCGACTCCATTTCACTCGCAACTGCTTTGAAGCCAGAGCGACGACATCACTCCACGTGATGACCGCTTTTTGAGGCAAGTCATCAATCATTCGTGCAATCAACGCAGCATTGGCGTCGGAGAGACGAGGGTGCTTACGTAACCGACGCATCGGTGTCACTCTGCCGATATCAGCGCTCAATCCGTTTGGTCTCCTTCATCCAATGCGACTTGCACCAACGTCCCATCTTGGATGCTATCGTCATCATGTACGGCAAGGATGGCTTCTGCCTTCTTTAGGGTGAGCTTTTGATGCTCACGCCAATTATCTGCGCCGTAGCTATCTTCAGCGCATTCATTGTCGGCGAGTTTCAGGAGCAATTCCGCCTCGTTCCGCAACTCGCTTGCGAGCGACCGTTGCGCTTCATTGCCCTTCTCAACGAGATGCTTGTTGCACGTCACGCAGTCCCGATGACGCTCACACGGAATCGCAGAAAGATCCTGTATGCACATCCCCAAATCCGTTATGTGTGCGGATGCGACTGCTGATCGCGCGAATTCGCTACGACGCACAGGATCCTTGATGCCCTGCAATGTCGTCCCGATGCTTCCAATGACCTCGTTCCCCTCCAGACGAGTGCGCACGCGGCGAGCCAACTCAAATCCCGTCTGGTGATCATAGGCGGCATTGTCCCGGACAGACTTTCTACCCATCCAGCGACTGATCTCCATCTGGGACAACCCGCCCTCCTGCGCGAGAGTATTGAGCCAGTGCCGGAACTGGTGGGTAGTACCGGTGACGGGTGAGCCGTCGGCGCGATGGTAACCCAGCCGGCTGAATATCGACTGCGTTCCCTTCGCGGAGCGGGCCCCTACTTCGCGATCGGTCAGGTAGTCATCGATCTGTCCCTGCGTAACCAGCGTCGCGGTGCCGTTAAGAGTGGATCGCTGGGCACCAATGAAATTTACCCCGACAACGAAAAGACACTCATGCAATCTGTAGTGTGCCTGCCCATCCGGGAAGACCGTGGAGGATGCTGATCGCTTGCACAATTCGGAAACCAGGCTCTGTTTTGTCACCGCCTGAATGCTCCTCTTTTGACCGCGCATGCTGGTTAGAGGCAACCCCGCAAGCCGTACGAACTGCCTTCCCGCCGTCCCTCGATTCGCTGGATGGACGTCAAGCCCGACTAAAGTTACAACGTCCTCCATGCTCACGAGCGTCTCGTCTGCCGCAGAGTGCCAAGGCTCCGGCAATCGCGTCGAGCCAGGATGGCTGTGCATATAATCAGCAATCAGCGCAAATCGCTCTGTTATCCGAAGAATGTCCTGGACCGCCCGTTTGGCGATGTCCACCATCACGGACGGAAGCCACTTCACCTCCAGGGCATTCAGACGCTTCTTCTCTGGAATATAACGAAGGCCATAACGGACGACGGGCTGGCCAAACCTGTCCAAAACCTGCTCTCCATACACGTCCCGTTGAGACTCATCCACCCAACAGTCACGGGGCAGCGTCAAAAGTTCATTCGCCCGAAATCCGCCACACAGGTATAACTCAAGGGCGCGCTGCCGTAGCAGGTCGGCTGGCGACAGGTCGGTGCGGTTCGCAATGTCAGCGAGTGCATCGAGAATGTCTTCTGACGGAAGCTTGTCCTGCCTGCGCTCAAAGAACTCCCGACTCGTTCTGTTCTGCAACGCCCCCCCGGCATATGAGTCGCGTCGAATCGGGTTCGTCCAATTAAGTCGAACCGACGTGAGATATTCGCGATCCATGACGCGAGCGATTTCCTCGAGCTTGCAACCAACCCGATATGCCGAACTGGCTGCTTCGGTATTGCGACAAGCTTCCGCCGCCTCGTCAAAATCGAGACGACGCAACTCCGTGGGACCTTCAGCTCGCGAAGCCGCAGACGAATACAGATAGCGGTATGCTCGCACCAAGATCATATGGTCGTTCGAGTCAAGTGGCGTGGCTCTCGCAAGTTCACGGGAACAGACTACCGCGCGAAGAAACTCTCCAAACAGTTCCGGGAACGGTTCAGCGTTGTTCACCGTGACTTTCTTCGTGAAGTTCCTATTGAACCAGATGCGATCCTCGCGACCGGCTGACTGCCGCTTTCGCATTCCAAGTTCCCAGCAGATAGCCGTCCAATCTGCCACCGCCAATGGGTTGTGCCTTCGCATCGAATCGATGAAGGAACTTAGATTTTCCGATGCACTTCGTTCAGCGGCCTTCCTGATCTTAATTTCATGCATTTGTATCTGCCTCCTTCATGCGCTTGCAAAGTTGGACGACCGTCGCTACCGCTGTGATCGTCAAGTCTCTCGCCTGCGTCATCTTGGGATCAGCACCTCGCTGAAGATGCGCGTCCCGGTCGGCCAACAATGCATTGAGCACTTCTTCGTGCGGAGCTTCCAGCCAAGCCTGGAATCGCGCGCACGTGTAACAGGCTATGGGTGCGGCCAATCCGCAAAATCCAAAGCTTCCGCATGAGCCGAGGTCTGAGAGCTTGCCGTGGTCTTTATCAAAGTGCTTTACACGGCTTGCAGGATCGCTGCCACGAGTCGCGTCCGCTTCGCGCTGTACAACGACGCCCATGAAGGATTGAGCATAGGGAGCGAGTTTCATGGCAACGTGCAGGTCAAGCTTCACAACAATGTCCGAGCGTGCGTTGTAGTACACCATGACATGTTGGAGGTCGGTGTGATCTAGCGCATCCGCGAGTATCGCAGGCGATGCACCATCCTGAACGAGCCTGGTCGCGAACGTATAACGCAGACGCCGGGGCGTAAGCATTAACGGTTCGCCATTGTTTGAAGTCAAATTCAGTTTTCGAACCACCCGTGCCAGCGCCCGATTGAAGTCTACGGTTCGCCAACGATAAGCCTGCGTTTCAAACTGTGTTCCGATCAATTCCTCGCGCGACTCGCCGCGCCTGAACATCGGTGTCGTAAATTGTCGCTCTAGAGCCGCTGCCTGCACGAGTGCTCGTGCTCCAGCATTCCACCTGACGACACGCTCCAGCAGAATTCCGATATCGAGCCGCAAAGGTCTCGTGCGGAACTGGCTGCGTTCGGCGACCCCCGGCTTCTTGATACGTGGAATACGCAATTCGTATTCCGTAGTTCCGTCAGCCATCTTCGTTTTGAGCAAATCTTCGTCGTGGAGCAAATAAAGATTCTTGGGATTACACCCAAAAGCAACAAAGAGCCACGCTACGGCAAGATCCTGATCCTGTATTGCTTCGTCTTGTGTCGCTTTCCGCAGCGCCAAGAAAAGGCGGTCAAATTCGGCAGGATGCAATGGCCCGACGTTCGGGTCGTGTCCGAGAACAGCCTCACCCTTTGGGCCACCTCCGATCACGAGACTGTCGAGAACAACGGCTATATCAAAGTCAAAACCATCGATTTCCGCCTCAGTACACCACACGTACCACGATCGAAAGGCGTGTAACGACCACGCGATGGTCGAGACGGCATATTTCGAAGACATCTGAATTCGAAGTTGATGAAACAGGGTAATGTCATACGCTCCCAAGTCAGAGGCGTCTATGTTTATCGCAGTTGCTTCTTTGAAGATTAAGCACAGGCTCCTGAAGTATCCTCTGGCGGTAGCTGCAGACCGGTTGACGAATACATACGCAACGAACTTGCGCAAGGCAGTGACGACTGTCGGCCCGGCAGGCGCAAGCAAATTCCAGTTGATGATCGTTTGGGCGTCAAGCCGCCATACGTCTCCAGAAAACTGTGGTAACGATAACGTTCCCTCAACATCGTTATCGTGGCCCGCAACGTCGATAGGACCCGGTAGTTCACTCGTAGTACTCTGTGCAAGGCTATTCATCGTGCGCACCGTTTCCTTTCTGCAATTTAAGAATTCTCTTGTTCGACGCCTTGGCCGTCGCCCGTCGACCGTATCGCAACGGCATCTTCGAGTTCGGTGACCATCCCATTGCGTACTTCTGCTCCGTCTCGGCCTTCGCGAACTCCACACCGTCATCGTCAACCATCTGCACCCAACGCTCGTTCCAGTCATGTCGAAGCATGTGGTGACACAGCCCCTCAAGCTCCGGATGCGCCAGTCTCAGCGTCTCAATCACCTTTCGATATCCGCGCCCCTCGATTGCATCGCCAAAGCGATTGACAAAAACGTACGGGTTACGATGCGCACGAGGCCACGTGGCCCTGCTCTTTCTGTCATGTAGCCAATTCTCCAACGCGTCCTTCAGCTCGGAATGGAATTCCAGATATCTACCGTTGGTCTTTGCCGCAGCGGGATCAAGTCGCTTATCGTCAGCGTCGTGATAGCGCGGCATGATGGTCAGTTGGGCGGGGACACTGTCGAGATTCAGATCAAACTTTTTCAGTCCGCGAATTTCGCCTGATCTCGCTCCAAGCCTGAAGGCGAGTAACAGCAAAGCGTAGTTGCGCACCTGATACCGAGCAGAGAAGGGGTTGCCCGGATCTCCAGGCTGGATCACTTTGAGGAATAGGGTGCGCGCATTCTCCTCAAGACCATGCCGCTCGCCGTTAATATGAGAGTCCTGTCCTCTTGGCTTCGGAGCAACCGACTTCGCGCGCTTATGGAAACGCGCCAAAGCGATGTTTGCGGACTCACGCCGACGCGGATCCGTCATCCGTGCGATGACAGGCTCCGATACCCACTCGATGTAATCGAGCGCCAGCGAATAATGAACTGCGGCCTGGGTGACGCTGATCACCAAGAGTCCCTTCGCGGGCTTTCGCCGTGCGCGGCAGTGATCCGCAAGTGCTACCAGTTCATTGAGAGAAAGAAAGAAGCCGTCCGCCGCTTTCTTGACGAGATCGATCTTCTTCGAATCAAGGAAATACAAGATCCAGCCAAGCGCATCGGTACGTTGGCGGATGCTTGATCGCTTGAGGCCGCGCGCGCGCAGTTTGACAAGGCCGAACTCCGTGGCCCCGGGGACCGGCAGACCTAGAGGATCGCTGTAGACCAGCAGCGGAAAACGCTCGCCGCTCTCAAGGCGAATTTCACGAATCGAATAGGGATACAAATGACGGCTCCATCGATAACCTGGAGCCTATTTTTTACCAACACCGCATGTTCCTGCTATCGAATCAGCGCGGTAAAAATAAAAAGCCCCGAGAAACCCACCCAAATCATTGATTTGAATGAGAAACCCGGGGCTACCTTTACATCAGTGGACGAAGTTCCTCTTAGAACGGAATATCGTCGTCCATTTCATCAAAGCCACCGCCGGCCGGTGCGCTCGGACGGCTCGAACCACCACCACCACCGCTGCCGCCACGCGACGCGCCGCCGCCCGAGACCGCACGGCCGCCACCGCCGCCGCTACGTTCCGACGGCTCACCGCGGCTGTAACCGCCTTCGTCGCCACCACCGCCCATCGAACCGCCACGGCCACCCAGCATTTGCATCTGCTCGGCGACGATTTCGGTCGAGTAACGGTCGGTGCCGTCCTGAGCCTGCCACTTGCGGGTGCGGATGCGCCCTTCCAGGTACACCGACGAGCCTTTCTTCAGATACTCGGACACGATTTCAGCAAGCCGGCCGAAGAACGACACACGGTGCCATTCCGTTGCTTCCTTCATTTCGCCGGACGCCTTGTCCTTGTACCGATCCGTCGTTGCAAGGCGGATGTTCGCCACTGCATCGCCGCTCGGAAGATAACGGACTTCCGGATCGGCTCCGAGATTGCCGACGAGAATAACCTTGTTCACGGATGCCATGAGTTTCTCCTGTTGATTCCGTTGCGGGCGGCGCGGCAACGCACGATTCACGTCTCAAGCCTGCGGGCCGGAGACCGGAACTGCGCCTCAGCCGTCCGCCGGGTGAGTTCTGAGTGAGCCTTTTTACGCCTTGCGCGGCGGCTGTTTCATCTGTGCGGCGATTATAAGCCAGCACAAAACAAGCCCCGAACAAGTAAAGAAAACGGCGCTCTGACCGTCCACTTTCAGCAGCCAGCCGCCGATCACACCGCCCAGCGCAAGACCGATCGACTGGGTGGTGTTGTACACGCCGGCCGCCGCGCCCTTGCGGGTTCCCGGCGCCAGTTTCGACACCAGCGAAGGCTGCGATGCTTCAAGAATATTGAAGCCAAGAAAGTAGACAAAAAGGATCGCCGCCACACTCAGAATCGTATGCGGTGCGACGCCCAACAACAACTGTCCGATCAGGATAAGACCGATCGCCGACAGCAACACGATTTTCATTTTCCCGCGTTTTTCCGCGGCGATGATCGCCGGAACCATCATCACGAACGAGAGGCCCATCACCGGCAAATACACCTTCCAGTGCGACGCGACCGGCAGGCCGCCAGCTTCGAGAATACGCGGTACAACGAGGAACAAGGCGGTTTGCGTGGCATGCAGCACGAGCACGCCGAAATTCAGGCGCAGCAGTTCGACGTTGTGCAGCACTTCGGCGAACGGCGCGCGCACATGCACGGGCTTCGGCGCATCGGGCACGACCCACAGCACGAGGCCAACCGCCAGAATCGAGAAAATGCCAACCAGCGTGAACAGGCCGCTCATGCCGACCCACTGGAATACGATCGGCGCGCCGACGATCGCCACCGCGAATGAAACGCCGATACTGCCGCCAACCATCGCCATCGCCTTGGTGCGATGCTCTTCGGCGGTGAGGTCGGCGATAAACGCAATCACCGCGGACGACACCGCACCCATGCCCTGAATCACCCGGCCGACAATGATCCACGTCATGTCGTGCGCGCCCGCCGCGACGAAACTGCCGAGCGCGAAGATCAGGAGGCCGGTCGCAATGACCGGTTTGCGGCCGATTTTGTCGGAGACCCAGCCGTAAAAGATGTACAGCATGGACTGCGTCACGCCGTAGGCGCCGAGCGCGATACCCACCAGCAGCACGTTATCGCCGCCCGGAATGGTCTTCGCGTAGATCGAGAACACCGGCATGATCATGAACAGGCCGAGCATGCGCAGCGCGAAGATGGCGGCAAGCGACACGGTCGCGCGCATTTCAGGCGCGCTCATGCGTGAGGATGTAGCGGACGGATTGGACATCGGGAGCGTTCTTTGAATGAGCGGGGCGGCCTGCCGCTGGGCGGCACACCGCGGGCGAGCCTTCCCCGCAGGACGGCCACAACCAGGCGGCTTACCACGGAACGGCCGGACACGGCAGCAAGAGCATACGGCGCGGCACCCGGGCCGGCGGCCTAACCTTGCTGCACGCCCGTCTGGCGTCTCGCGGCGCCTTGTACTCGCGGAAATTGGCCCCAGTTAAACCTCTTTCCCACGGCGCTGAGCCGCTGCCTTACAGCTTGCCTCGTGCCTTCTTCGGGCTGTCAGGAAGCCGTAACGGCGGTCTTGAAAAGTCGTTATAGTAGCAGGTTTAGCCTCTTCCTCTTTCCGCCAGGTCACGGGCCAAGTCTTGGAATAACGCGTGGAACAAATCCGTATCCGTGGGGCTCGCACCCACAATCTGAAGAACGTCAATCTCGACCTCCCGCGTCATAAGCTCGTCGTGATTACGGGCCTGTCCGGCTCGGGTAAATCGTCGCTCGCGTTCGACACGCTCTATGCGGAAGGACAGCGCCGCTACGTCGAATCTCTTTCCGCTTACGCCCGCCAATTCCTGCAATTGATGGAGAAGCCGGACGTCGATCTGATCGAAGGCCTGTCGCCGGCGATCTCGATCGAGCAGAAGGCGACCTCGCACAATCCGCGTTCCACGGTCGGCACCGTCACCGAAATTCACGACTACCTGCGCCTGCTGTTTGCGCGGGTCGGCACGCCGTACTGTCCGGACCACGAAATTCCGCTGGAAGCGCAAAGCGTCTCGCAGATGGTCGACGCGGCGCTCGCCCTGCCGGAAGAAACCAGGCTGATGATCCTCGCGCCGGTGGTGGCGAACCGCAAGGGCGAGCACGTCGAACTGTTCGAGGAAATGCAGGCGCAGGGCTTCATCCGTTTTCGCGTTCGCTCGGGCGGTGGCACGGCCAATGAAGGCGTCGCGAAGATCTATGAAGTCGACTCGCTGCCAAAGCTCAAGAAAAACGACAAGCATACGATCGATGTCGTAGTCGACCGTCTGAAAGTGCGCGGCGATATGAAGCAGCGTCTCGCCGAATCGTTCGAAACGGCACTGCGTCTCGCCGACGGCCGCGCGATCGCGCTGGAAATGGATACGGACAAGGAGCACCTGTTCAGCTCGAAGTTCGCCTGCCCGATCTGCTCGTATTCGCTGCAGGAACTCGAGCCGCGGCTCTTCTCGTTCAACAATCCGATGGGCGCGTGCCCGGAATGCGACGGCCTCGGCCAGATCACCTTCTTCGATCCGAAGCGGGTTGTCGCGCATCCTTCGCTGTCGCTCGCGGCAGGCGCGGTGAAGGGCTGGGACCGACGCAACCAGTTCTATTTCCAGATGCTGCAAAGTCTCGCGGCATTCTACGAGTTCGACATCGACACGGCCGTCGAAGACCTGCCGGAGAAAGTCCGCAAGATCCTGCTGTTCGGTTCGGGCAAGCAGGAAATCCCGTTCTCGTACATCAACGAACGCGGCCGCACTTCCGTGCGCGAGCATGTGTTCGAAGGGATCATCCCGAACCTGGAGCGGCGTTACCGCGAGACCGATTCGGTCGCGGTGCGCGAAGAACTCGCCAAGTATCAGAACAACCAGCCCTGCCCGGCGTGTGCCGGCACGCGGCTGCGCCGTGAAGCGCGCTTCGTGCGGATCGGCGCGGACGGCGACGCGCGCGGCATCTTCGAAATCAGCGGCTGGCCGTTGCGCGACGCACTCGGCTATTTCCAGACGCTGCGGCTCGAAGGCTCGAAGCGCGAGATCGCCGACAAGGTGGTCAAGGAGATCGTCGCGCGGCTGATGTTCCTGAATAACGTCGGGCTCGACTATCTGTCGCTCGAACGCAGCGCGGAAACGCTGTCAGGCGGCGAAGCGCAGCGCATTCGCCTCGCCTCGCAGATCGGTTCCGGCTTGACCGGCGTGATGTACGTACTCGACGAGCCGTCGATCGGTCTGCATCAGCGCGACAACGACCGGCTGATCGCCACGCTCAAGCATCTGCGCGACCTGGGCAACTCGGTGATCGTCGTCGAACATGATGAAGACATGATCCGCATGGCCGATTATGTGGTCGACATGGGGCCGGGCGCGGGCGAGCACGGCGGCATGGTGATCGCCGAAGGTACGCCCAAGCAGGTACAGGCGAATCCGGCGTCAATGACCGGGCAGTACATGTCCGGCGCCCGCAACATCGAATTTCCGGATGAGCGCAAGGAGCCGGACGAGCGGCGTCTGCGGATCGTCGAGGCGTACGGCAACAATCTGCAGCACGTTTCGCTCGATTTGCCGGTCGGCCTGCTGACCTGTGTGACCGGTGTGTCCGGTTCGGGCAAGTCCACGCTGATCAACGACACGCTGTACCACGCGGTCGCGCATCACCTGTATGGTTCGTCCACCGAGCCGGCGCCGTACGAATCGATCGAAGGTCTGGAGCATTTCGACAAGGTCATCAACGTCGACCAGTCGCCGATCGGCCGCACGCCGCGCTCGAATCCGGCCACGTACACGGGTCTGTTCACGCCGATCCGCGAACTGTTCGCAGGTGTGCCCGCCGCGAAGGAACGCGGCTACGAAGCGGGCCGCTTCTCGTTCAACGTGAAGGGCGGCCGTTGCGAATCCTGCCAGGGCGACGGCGTGCTGAAGGTGGAAATGCACTTTTTGCCGGACGTGTACGTTCCCTGCGACGTCTGCCACGGCAAGCGCTACAACCGCGAAACGCTGGACGTCCAATACAAAGGCAAGAACATCAGCGAAGTGCTCGACATGACGGTGGAGAACGCCTACGAGTTCTTCAAGCCGGTGCCGGTCGTGGCGCGCAAGCTGAAAACCTTGCTGGACGTTGGTTTGGGCTATATCCGGCTGGGCCAGTCGGCCACTACCCTCTCCGGCGGCGAAGCACAGCGCGTCAAACTATCTTTGGAACTGAGCAAGCGCGACACGGGTCGCACGCTATACATCCTGGACGAGCCGACCACCGGTCTGCACTTTCATGACATCGCATTGCTGCTGGAAGTCATTCATCGTTTGCGAGATCAGGGTAATACCGTCGTGATCATCGAGCATAATCTCGATGTAATTAAGACCGCCGATTGGGTCATCGATCTCGGCCCCGAGGGTGGAGCCGGTGGCGGTCAGATCATCGCGCAAGGCACGCCGGAGCAGGTTGCCAAGTCAAAGGCAAGTTTTACCGGTAAGTATCTGGCGCCACTGCTGAAACGCACTGCCAGTCAAAAGTAACGCTGCACAACACGGGTTGGAGACGGAATAAGCCATGGCCAAGCGGAATCAGGCGAGCGACGACGGGCAAGTGCAGGACCTACGCCCACGCCCGGTCAGGCTGACCAGCGACATGAGCTTGCCGAAGCTCTCGGCGGTCGAAATCGGCAGTTACGTGCTGATGCTGATCGGCATGTGGGCGGTCATCGACCTGAAACTGCTCGGCGCCTTGCTGGCCGGGTTGCTGGTGTTTCAACTCGTGCACACCATCGCGCCGCGCATCGAACGGCATATGTCGAGTCAGCGCGCGCGCTGGCTCGCGGTGGTGATCCTCTCGGTGGTGATAGTCGGCGCACTGACGGGATTGACGCTCGGCATCATCGAACATTTCGAGAATGACGTGCCGAGCGTGCAGAATCTGCTCGACCAGGCGATGCAGCTGATCGACCAGGCGCGCGGCCGGATTCCGCAATTCATCGCCAACTCTCTGCCGGTCGATACCGAGCAGATGAAGGCCAAAGCAGCCGAGCTGATGCAGACGCACGCGAACATGCTGCAGCAAAGCGGCAAGACCGCGGCACGCGGCTTCACGCATATCCTGATCGGCATGATCATCGGCGCGATCATCGCGGTGGGGGCGCAGAAGCATATGCAACGGCTGCCGCTGTCCACGGCGTTCGTCACGCGCGTGACACGTTTCGCCGACGCCTTTCGCCGCATCGTCTTCGCTCAGGTCAAGATTTCCGCGATCAATGCGGTCTTTACCGGCATCTTCCTGCTGCTGATCCTGCCAATCTTTCACGACACGCTGCCACTCTCCAAAACGCTGGTGCTGGTGACGTTTATCGTCGGCTTGCTGCCCGTGATCGGCAATCTGATCTCGAACACGATCATCGTCGCGGTGGCGCTCTCGGTGAGCTTTCCGGCGGCGGTCATGTCGTTGGTATTCCTGATCGTGATTCACAAGCTGGAATACTTCCTGAACGCGCGCATTGTCGGTGGTCAGATCGAGGCGCGCGCCTGGGAATTGCTGATCGCGATGCTCGTGATGGAAGCCGCGTTCGGCATTCCCGGCGTGGTCGCGGCGCCGATCTTCTATGCGTATATCAAGCGGGAATTGATTTATTTGCGGTTGGTGTGAGCAGCAACCAGACTGCTGCGTGGATTTAGCGGACTTAGCGAGCGCAGGCGAAGCGGCACTTCGGTGCCGCTTTTTTTGCGCCCACCGTATCCAAGGGGCCAGATCCGTGACGCGACCACCGCTCTCTGAACACTTGCAGTAAGCCACCCGACTCGCATAAGATGCGAACAATTCTCATTTCACTACGCCTTTGCCGTGACACCCCGTCTGCCCCGCCTGACTTTCCACCGCATTTCGCCGGCTCGCTTATGAGGCGGCAACTCGTCCGCCTGCATCGCTGGTTCGGTGTTGCCATTGCGCTGTTTCTGTTCGTCGCCGGCCTGAGCGGCGCGATCATCGCGTGGGATCACGAACTCGATGCGGCGCTGAACCCCTCGTTCTTCAAAGCGCGCACCGCCGGCCCGGCGCTTTCGGGACTCGAGTTGGCACGTCGTATCGAAGCGGCGGATCCGCGCCTGCAGGTGACGTATCTGCCGCTCGCCGCCGAGCCCGGCCACACCTTGCAGATGATGGTGTTGCCGCGCACGAACCCCGCCACGCAGCAGCCTTACCCACTCGACTTCAATCAGATCGCCGTCGATCCCGCCACCGGCGATATCCAGGGGCGACGCGAATGGGGCGCAGTGTCGCTCGCTCGGCTCAATCTGATTCCGTTTATCTACAAGCTGCACTACACGCTGCAATTGCCGTTCACGGGCGGCGTCGATATCGGCACGTGGCTGATGGGTATCGTCGGGATCGTGTGGCTGATCGATAGCGTGATCGCGCTATGGCTTTCGTTTCCGAGCTTCAAGGCGTGGCGCAAGTCGTTCGCGTTTCGCCTTGGGCGCGGCGGCTATGCGCTCACCTTCGATCTGCACCGCTCGGGCGGCGTGTGGATCTGGGGCTTGCTGGTGATCGTCGCGCTGACTTCCGTGTCGATGAATCTCTCGGCGCCGGTCGTTCGGCCGATCGTGTCGCTGTTCTCGACGCTCACGCCGGATCCGGTCAGCAACCCCGAAATCCTGCGCACGCCGCAGCCCGGCGACCCGGTGCTGAGTCGCGAGCGCGTGGTGCAGCTAGCAGAGCAAGCCGGTAAAGCGCAGGACCTGAAGGTGCCGCCGGGTGGTCTTTACTACGCGGAATACCTGCATGCCTATGGCGTCGGTTTCTACGCAACCGGCAACGATCACGGCGACATCGGCCTCGGCAATCCGTGGATGTATTGGGACGCGGCCACTGGCAAGCTACTCGGCGCGCAGATTCCCGGCAAGGGCACGGCGGGCGACATCTTCATGCAGGTGCAATTCCCGCTGCACTCGGGACGCATCCTCGGTCTCGGCGGGCGGATTCTGATTAGCGCGGTGGGGATTGCGGTCGCCTTGTTGAGCGCAACGGGACTGGTGATCTGGTTGAAGAAACTGAATGCGCGCCGCCGTTCGGCGCAAAACGCTCGACTTGCGCAACCCGCACAACTCGCACAGGACACGCGACACGCCGGCGGCTCCGCGATGGACTCCTAACCTGACGAGCATGCACTGAACTCATTCGGCGCACGTTGCAGTGGATTGCGATGCCCTGAAGGAGAGCGCGCCGGACAGACCCGGCGCACGCTTGCAGCGAGGTCATGCGGCCGTGGTTTGGCCGCCCCCGCTGCAAGCGCATCAACTACGCTTAACGAAACACCACGGTCTTGCTGCCGTTCAACACGACGCGATGCTCGACGTGCCACTTCACCGCGCGCGCGAGCGTCACGCATTCGACGTCACGGCCGATCGCCGTCAGTTGCTCCGGCGTCATGCTGTGATCGACCCGCTCCACCTCCTGCTCGATGATCGGACCTTCGTCGAGATCCGTGGTCACGTAGTGCGCGGTTGCGCCGATCAGTTTCACGCCGCGGTCGAACGCCTGGTAATACGGCTTCGCGCCCTTGAAGCTCGGCAGGAACGAATGGTGAATATTGATTGCACGGCCGGAGAGCGATTCGCACAGCTTCGGCGACAGAATCTGCATGTAGCGCGCAAGCACCACCAGATCCGCTTGATGCTCGTCGATCACTTCGAGCACGCGTGCTTCCTGTGCGGCCTTCGCGTCCGGCGTGCCGCCCATCAGCGGGAACTGATGGAACGGAATGTCGTAGCTGGCCGCGAGCTGATAGAACTCCTTGTGGTTCGAGATGATCGCCGGAATCTCGATACCCAGTTGACCGGTGCGATAGCGGAACAGCAGGTCGTTCAGGCAATGACCGATCTTCGACACCATGATGACGACGCGCGGCTTCACTGAGGCATCGTGCAACTCCCAGCGCATGCCGAACTGCTCGGCAAGCGTCGCGAACGACGTACGCAGCAGGTTCAGGCCCGGATCGCCGCCCACCTGCTGGAAATGCACGCGCATGAAGAACTCGCCGGTGCGGCTGTCGCCGAACTGCGCGGAGTCGAGAATATTGCTGCCACGCTCGAACAGAAAGCCCGAAACCGCATGGACGATGCCGGGCCGGTCGGCGCACGACAGTTTGAGGATGAAGCTGTGATCGGTCGACATGACCTGGGTGACTCCCTTCTTCAGTGCGTGGTTTGTTCGGTGTGTCTTGTTCGATGCAGCATGCTACGGCGTGACCCAGCGTGTTCGTCACACCGGAGCCTGACCGGTGCTTAGCCAGGCGCCGGTGGCGCGAACAACGTCTCGATGCCCGGACACGCGTCTTCGTCGATCCAGCGGCGGCGCAGCAGGCAATCCAGCGTGGCGAGACTCGCATCCACGGTCATCGCGCCTTCTTCGATCCAGCGCGCCACTTCATCGATGCGCGCGAGCCGGTGTTCGCTCACTTCCCCGTCCTGGTTGCGCGGCGCGAAATCGGCCGGCAGCGCGAGGTCATAGATAAAAATCTGTTCGGCCTGCGTGCCTTCCGGCAACGATTGCAGCACATGCGCGGTGCGGCCGGCCTTGGCGCGAGCGGCGATCTCCTCAGGAATACCGGCTTCTTCCCAGCACTCCTTGATGATCGTCGCCTCGATGCCGAAGCCCCAGCCGATCCCGCCTGCCACGACATTGTCGAGCATGCCCGGGTCGGTCGCCTTGGTGTCGCTGCGGCGCGCGATCCACAATTGCGGGGCGGCCATCCGTGGGGCGGCCATCCGCGGGGCGCCGTCCGCGTATTCTACGACGCCGTTCAGATGCACCGCGTAGGTCATCGTGCCGAAGAAGCGCGACGCCGCGCGTTCGATATACGCGAGTGGCGGCGCATCGAACGCATTACGGATCGCGTAAGTCTCGTTGCGCCAGCCGGGAATGCGGCCCTCGGCGGCAAGCGCACCGATCACGGAACCGAGCGCGGCACTGCGCAAATCGACGGTGTTGAACACAGGCGCGAGCGTCACGCGCGTGGCGTCGATTTCAAACACATCGGGCCAGCGTGCGAGCAACGGCACATCGGTCGAGCGAATCCAGCCGACCTGCTCGGCGTCGATCCAGAACGGCAGATGCGCGTGCCTATCAAAGCGGCGCGCGGCGGTGATGCAAGGCAAAGTCATTCAAAGCTCCAAACTGATCTTCTGGCGCACCGCGTCGCCGGGTTGCAGGCGCTCGCTCAGTCGCTTAAGCGGTCCCGATGTCAATCGCGCAAGGCGACGCGAATTCCAATCGCGATGAAGGTCGCGCCGGCGAGCCGGTCGAGCCACACGCCCACGCGCGGCCGGCGCTTCAGCCAGCCGCCGATCATGCCCGCGCACACGCCGAACAGCGAAAACACCACCACGGTCTGCAACATGAACAACACGCCGAGTTCGAGCATCTGCACGGTGACGCTTTGCGTGCCATGCGGCTGCACGAACTGCGGCAGGAACACGACGAAGAACAGCGTCACCTTCGGGTTCAGCAGATTGCCGAGCACGCTCTGACGGAACACCGCCATCAACGGTTGCGGCGCGCGCTCGTGCGCGGTGGCGAGGCCCTGGCTGCGCAGCGCCTTGATGCCGATCCAGACCAGATACGCGGCGCCCGCCAGCTTGATCACTTCAAACGCAACCGGCGACGAACGCAGCAACGCGGCCACGCCAAGCGCGGCCAAGGTGGTGTGGAACGTGATGCCGGCGGCGAAGCCAAGCGCGGCGACGAGACCCGCCGCGCGGCCTTGCGAGATGCCGCGCGCGAGCACTTGCAGATTGTCGGGGCCAGGCGCCATCGTGATCGCGATCGAGGTCGCCAGGAACAACAGAAAGTTGGGCATCTTTCTTACCTTCTTTATGTGCGGGAACAGTGCGGGAAGCGTCCGAGAAAAAGCGCGCGTCCAGTGATCAATGGCCGCCGAATTCGGTCACGGTATAGAGCGGCAGGCCCCCGTTACGCAGCAAGGCCGAGCCGCCGAGTTCGGGCAGATCGATAATCGCCGCACCTTCGACCACCACCGCGCCGAGCCGCTCCAGCAGAATCTTGCCGGCCATCATCGTGCCGCCGGTGGCGATCAGATCGTCGATGATCACGACGCGGTCGCCCGGCTTGCAGGCGTCCTCGTGAATCTCGACGGTCGCGGTGCCGTATTCGAGCTCGTAGGATTGGGCGACCCGCTTATACGGCAGCTTGCCCTGCTTGCGGATCGGAATGAAGCCGAGGTTCAGTTCGTAAGCCAGAATCGGCCCGAAGATGAAGCCACGCGCATCCAGCCCGGCGACGTAGTCGAGCTTCGCGTCGATATAGCGCTGAACGAACAGGTCGATCAGCACGCGCAGCGACTTTGGCTCCTGCAGGAGCGGCGTGATGTCGCGAAACTGCACGCCCGGCTGCGGCCAATCGGGCACCGTGCGGATGTGGCTTTTGATGTAGTTGGCCGCATCGAGCGGCGCGCTCGCGAGCGCGTTGGACATGATGTCTCCGGATGGACCTCGGCAGGTCCGATGAAAGGCTAAATCAGTTGGGCCGGCGAGGCGTGGACGAGGCAGACGCGGCAGACGCGGCCACCAGCGCCGACCCGGCGAAATCATGCCACGTCGACCATCCTCGCTAGGCCGCAGCCGCGCCCGCGCGGCGATGCTTCGAGAGGCGCTCTTCGGCTTCGGCCAATTGCTCGGGCAAACCGCGCAACACCACGATATCGCTCGCGCGCAGCTTGGTGGACGGGTCCGGCTCGACGCCACGAATGCCGTGCCGGCGAATCGCCGTGACCTCCACGCCCAGTTCGAACAGGCCCAATTCCGCCAGCGTTCGGCCCACCGCGTCCGAATTTTCGTCGACCGGCACCGATTGTAGCCGCACCTGTTCGTGCCCGTCGTCGTCTTCCACGTCGTCCGCGCCGTGGAAATAGCCGCGCAACAGCGCATAGCGCTCGTCACGCATTTCCTCGACCCGCCGCACCACGCGCCGCATCGGCACGCCCATCAGCACCAGCGTATGCGAAGCCAGCATCAGGCTGCCTTCGACGATTTCAGGAATCACCTCGGTCGCGCCGGCAGCTAGCAGCTTTTCCAGATCGGCGTCGTCGACGGTACGGACGATCACCGGCAACGTGGGTTCAAGCTCGTGAATATTGTGCAACACGCGCAGGGCCGAGGGCGTGTTCGCGTAGGTAATCGCGATCGCCGCGGCGCGATGGATACCCGCGGCAAGCAGCGATTCGCGCCGCCCCGCATCGCCGAATACCACGGACTCGCCCGCCGCAGCCGCGGCTTGCACGCGATCGGGGTCCAGGTCCAAAGCGACATACGACAAACCCTCGTGCTCCAGCATGCGCGCCAGGTTCTGCCCGGCCCGGCCATAACCGCAAATGATCACGTGACCGCTTTGCTTCAGGCTCTGCGTCGCGATCCGGGTCATCTGCAAGGACTGCATCATCCATTCCGTCGACGACAGCCGCAGCACGATGCGGTCCGCGTTCTGGATCAGGAACGGCGCGGCCAGCATCGACAGCAGCATCGCCGCGAGAATCGCCTGCAGCAGGGTGGCGTCGACGAGATGCTTGTCGAGAATCAGGTTCAGCAGCACGAAGCCGAACTCGCCGGCTTGCGCGAGGCCGATACCGGTGCGCATCGCAACGCCCGGCGACGCGCCGAACAGGCGCGAGAGCCCCGTCACCATCACCGCCTTCAGCAGAATCGGGCCGACCAGGAAACCCAGCACGATAAACGGGTGCTCCCAGATCACGCGCGGATTCAGCAGCATGCCGGTGGTGACGAAGAAGAGGCCCAGCAGCACGTCGCGAAACGGCTTGATGTCCTCTTCCACCTGATGCCGGTAAGGTGTTTCCGCGATCAACATGCCGGCGATGAACGCGCCGAGCGCAAGCGACAGGCCGAACTTGTCCGTGATGAACGCTGCGCCGAGCGTCACCAGCAGCAGATTAAGGATGAACAGTTCCTGCGAGCGGCGCCGCGCCACCACGTTGAACCAGCGCGTCATGAAACGCTGCCCCACTATTAACAATAGGGCCAATGCCACGACGATCTTGATAGCCGCCAGCCCGAGCGCGCTGACGAGATCTTTCGAATCGCCGCCCAGCGCCGCGATGACGATCAACAGCGGCACCACCGCCAGGTCCTGGAACAGCAGCACGCCGAAGATATTGCGGCCGTGCTCCGTTTCGATCTCGAGCCGCTCGGCCAGCATCTTGCTGACGATCGCCGTCGACGACATCGCGAGCGCGCCGCCCAGCGCCACGCTCGCCTGCCAGGTGATGTGCACCCAGCGCTCCAGCACGAAGCCGAGCGAGACCGCCACGGCAATCGTGCCGATCACCTGCAGCAGGCCGAGACCGAACACGAGCCGGCGCATCGAGCGCAGCTTAGAAAGCGAAAACTCCAGCCCGATCGAAAACATCAGGAACACGACACCGAATTCGGCGAGATTCTGCGCACCCACCGAATCGGGAACCAGACCGAACGCGTGCGGCCCGACCACGATGCCGACCGTCAGATAGCCGAGCATCGGTGGAAGATTCAGAAAGCGAAAGATCACCACGCCCGCCACCGATGCCAGCAGCAGGAACAGCGTCATTTCGAGTGGGGAAATCATCGGCAGAAACGCATCGGTAAAGCGTCCTCGTTCGTCAGCGGAACCGCGCACGAGAAACGCCGTGCGACAAGGTTGAGGGGCCGTTAAAAACAGCAATAAAGGCAGCGGCTTGGCACAGCAGGCCCGGCGCGGCGAACAAGCGCCTTTGCTATACTCCGCGAATGATAGCGAAAATCAATGGCGACCGGGCACTCGCGCTCGCTCGCGACGTGCTCGACATCGAAGCGGACGCCGTGCGCGCGCTTCGCGATCAACTCGACGATGGCTTCGTCGGGGCGGTCGACTTCATCCTGGGTTGCCGCGGGCGCGTTGTCGTTTCCGGCATCGGCAAATCCGGCCATGTGGCCCGCAAGCTCGCGGCCACGCTCGCCAGCACCGGCACACCGGCGTTCTTCGTTCATCCGGCGGAAGCGAGCCATGGCGACCTCGGCATGGTCACGGCAGACGACGTGTTCCTTGCGCTGTCCAATTCCGGCGAAACTGAAGAACTCGTGGCGATCCTGCCGCTCATCAAGCGGATCGGCGCGAAGCTGATTGCAATGACCGGCCGTCCGTCATCGAGTCTCGCACAACTGGCCGACGTGCATCTGAATTCCGGCGTATCGAAAGAAGCCTGCCCGATGAATCTTGCGCCGACCGCCAGCACCACCGCCGCGCTCGCGCTCGGCGATGCGCTCGCGGTCGCGGTGCTGGATGCGCGTGGTTTTGGCCGGGACGACTTCGCCCGCTCGCATCCGGGCGGCGCGCTGGGCCGCCGCCTGCTCACTTATGTTCGCGACGTGATGCGCACCGGCGACCAGGTGCCGAAGGTGACGCTCGACGCGACCGTGCGCGACGCGCTGTTCCAGCTGACCGCCAGGCGTATGGGCATGACGGCGATCGTCGATCACAACGATCGCGTGACCGGCATCTTCACCGACGGCGACTTGCGCCGCGTACTCGAACGCGACGGAGATTTCCGCGAGCTGTCGATTGCCTCGGTAATGACCGCCGGCCCGCGTACCATCGGTCCGGATCAACTTGCTGTCGAAGCCGTGGAACTGATGGAGCGCCACCGCATCAATCAGATGCTGGTCGTCGACGAAGCAGGCAAGCTGATCGGCGCGCTCAACATGCACGACCTGTTCTCGAAGAAGGTGATCTGATGCCCGTCGCCCCCCTTACCGCCACTGAACGCGCCAGCCGCGTGAAGCTGATGATTTTCGACGTCGACGGCGTGCTGACCGACGGCGGCCTGCTGTTCACGGCGGAAGGCGACAAGATGAAGGCGTTCCACTCGATGGACGGCCACGGCATGAAGCTGCTGCGCCAGGCCGGCATCGAAACGGCGATCATCACCGGGCGCAAGTCGGGCATCGTCGCGGCGCGGGCGAAAGAAATGAATATCACCCACGTCTATCAGGGCGTGCAAGACAAACCCCAGGCATTCGCCGACCTGCTCCAGCAAACCGGCATGACAGCGGAAGAATGTGGCTATATGGGCGACGACTGGGTCGACCTCGGCGTGATGCTGAAGGTCGGCTTCGCGGCGGCACCGGCCAATTCCCATCCTGAAGTGATCGCGCGCGCCCATTGGGTCAGCGAGGCGCGCGGCGGCCACGGTGCCGCGCGTGAAGTCTGCGATACGCTGCTGCGCGCGCAGCATAAATATGACGCACTGCTCGCGGCAGCCTGTAGCGGCGAACAGCGAGGCCTCGTCGGATGAATCAGTTTCGCTGGACCTCGTTGATTCCGCTCGTCGCGATGGCGGCGCTCGCGGGCATTACCTGGTGGCTGCTGCAAGCCACGCTGCCGCGGCAAAACGAAAGCGTGGTGCGCCCCAAGGAGCACACGCCCGACTACTTCGCCGACAATTTTTCGGTTTCCGAACTCGATCAATCAGGCTCGACGCAATACCGTCTGACCGCCCAGTCTCTGATCCATTACGAGGACGACGAACTGAGCGACCTGGTCAAACCGGCCATGCGAGCCTTCCAGCCCGGCAAGCCGATCGTCACCGCGACCGGCGACACCGGCAAGGTGAACGGCGATGCCTCGATCGTCGATCTGTACGACAACGCGCGCATCCTGCGGGCCGCCGGCAACGGCGATCCGCAGATGCAAGCGGATTCGCAGCATTTTAGGGTGCTGGTCAACGACGATGTGATCGAGACCGAAAAGCCGGTTAAACTTCAGCGCGGCATGTCTGTGATGACTGCCAGCGGCATGAACTACAACAACGTCACCCGGGTAATGCAGCTGTTCGGCAATGTGAAGGGCGCGATTGCCGCGTCCGAAGGCTCCGCCAGCTCGCCCAAGCAACCCGGGTAATCCATTCCAGGCGTGACTGCATGAACGAATCGTTCCCCCGTTTTGATACCGGCCGCTCGCGCACCCTGTCCGCGTGCCGCGCCGGACTCGCAGCGCTGATTGTCGCGTTGCCGCTTGCCGGCTTCGCGCCGCTTGCGCACGCCGACCGCGCCGACAAAGACAAGCCGCTGAACATCGAAGCGGACAACATGACTTACGACGACCTCAAACAGGTCAACATCTTCACCGGCCACGTGGTCGCCACCAAAGGCACGATCGTGATCAAGGCCGATCGGGTCGAAGTGACGCAAGACCCGCAGGGCTATCAGTACGCCACCGGCACCTCGAGCGGCGGCAATCTGTCGTATTTCCGCCAGAAGCGCGAAGGCCTCGATGAATACATCGAAGGCACGGCCATTCGTATCGACTACGACGGCAAGCAGGATCTGACCACGCTCACCACCAACGCCACCGTGAAGCGCCTGCAAGGCCTCTCCACGGTCATGGACCAGGTGCACGGCAGCGTCATCACGTATGACGGCCAGAGTGACTTCTACACCGCCAAGGCGGGTAAAGACGTCGCCGGCCCGGGCAACCCGACCGGCCGTGTGCGCGCAATGCTGGCACCGCGCAATGGCGGCGCCGCTCCGTTGAACGGCGCGTCGGCTACGCTCGCCCCGTCCACCACGATCCAGGGAGCACCGAACCAGTGAGTTCTTCCGCGTCCCTCCCCAATCGCAAACCAGCCGGCACCAGCAGTTCACTGGTGGTCCGCAAGCTGAAGAAGCGTTACGGCTCGCGCACGGTCGTCAAAGACGTCTCGCTCGACGTGAAAAGCGGCGAAGTGGTCGGCCTGCTCGGCCCCAACGGCGCCGGCAAGACCACCTCGTTCTATATGATCGTCGGCCTCGTGCCGCTCGATGCGGGTGAAATCGATCTGGACGGCAAGTCGATCAGCTTGCTGCCAATTCACAAGCGCGCCTCGCTGGGCTTGTCGTATCTGCCGCAGGAAGCGTCGGTGTTCCGCAAGCTCACCGTCGAGGAAAACATTCGCGCGGTGCTGGAATTGCAACACGAAGACAACGGCAAGCGGCTCAGCAAGGACACCATTACGAGCCGCACCGAGGCGCTGCTCGACGAACTGCAGATCGCTCACCTGCGTGAGAATCCGGCGCTGTCGCTGTCCGGCGGCGAGCGCCGACGGGTGGAAATTGCCCGTGCGCTGGCCACCAATCCGAGCTTCATTCTGCTCGACGAACCGTTCGCGGGCGTCGATCCGATCGCGGTGCTGGAAATCCAGAAGATTGTCAAATTTCTGAAGCAGCGCAATATTGGCGTGCTAATCACAGATCACAACGTGCGCGAGACCCTCGGCATCTGTGACCACGCCTACATCATCAGCGACGGCAGCGTGCTGGCCGCCGGTGCGCCGAGCGACATCATCGAAAACGAAAGCGTACGGCGCGTCTATCTGGGCGAACACTTCCGCATGTAAGTGCACAAAGGATAACCGGCGGTGCGAGCACGCACCCGCCGGCGTCTTTGCGGCATCTGCACATCAGCATTCTTGACTGGGCCGTCCCGCGCCCGGCGACGCCGAAACGGGCGCACGCGTAATTGCGCATGTCGCAATGTATCGCGGTCGTGGCAAACTCTCTACAATGAATCTCAACTTGCCATGAAAGCCAGCCTCCAACTCCGCCTATCGCAGCATCTTGCGCTGACCCCGCAACTGCAGCAGTCCATCCGGCTGCTTCAGCTGTCCACGCTCGAACTGCAGCAGGAAGTCGCAATGGCGATCTCGCAGAATCCGCTCCTCGAAAACGAGGACGACTGGATCGCGAGTCCCCTGCGCGTGGCGGCCGACGGATCGCTGATCACCCAGTCGCCCAATTCCTCCCCGCCGCCCGACCAGATGGGCGGCAACACGTCGTCTTCGTCCAACAGCAGCAGCGAGCGCGCCGAAAACGGCGAGCCGCAGGGTGTCGACGAATACAACGGCCTCTCGAGCGACAGCAACGGCGATGCGTCGCAATGGAACCTCGACGACTACGGCCGCTCCGGCAATGCTTCGGACGACGATGATCTGCCGCCGCTGCAAGTCCACGAATCGAGCACCTCGCTGCGCGATCACCTGATGGCGCAGCTTCGCGTCACCCAGGCGAGCCAGCGCGACCGCGCGCTGATCACCTTCCTGATCGAATCGCTCGACGACGACGGCTATCTTGCCGCCACGCTCGACGAAGTGCTGACCGACCTGCCCGACGAGCTCGAAGTCGATCTCGACGAAATGAACGCCGCGCTCGCGTTGCTGCATAGCTTCGACCCGGCAGGGGTCGGCGCACGCTCCGCGTCGGAATGTCTCAAGCTGCAATTGCTGCGGCTCGAACAGTCGGCCACGCGCACGCTTGCGCTCGACATCGTCGCCCATTATCTGGAACTGCTCGCGGCACGCGACTTCACGCGCCTGCGCAAGCATCTGAAGGCGAACGACGACGATCTGCGGGATGCGCATATGCTGATCCGCTCGCTCGAACCATTTCCCGGCGCGGCTTACGGCAAGGCGGAAGCGGACTATGTCGTGCCCGACATCATGGTGCGCAAAACGGCACAGGGCTGGCAGGCGGAACTCAATCCGGAAGTCGTGCCCAAGCTGCGCATCAACCATCTGTACGCGAATATTCTGCGCAATAACCGGGGCGATCCGGGCAGCGGATCGTTGCGTCAGCAACTGCAGGAAGCGCGCTGGCTGATCAAGAATATCCAGCAACGTTTCGAAACGATCCTCCGGGTGGCGCAAGCCATTGTCGAGCGTCAAAAGAGCTTTTTTGTGCACGGCGAAATTGCCATGCGCCCCTTGGTTTTGCGGGAAATTGCTGATACGCTGGGCCTACACGAGTCAACTGTCTCGCGTGTGACAACCGGTAAATACATGCTGACCCCATTCGGGACGCTTGAATTTAAGTACTTCTTCGGATCACACGTTTCGACTGACACGGGCGGCGCGGCGTCTTCAACGGCGATCCGTGCGCTCATCAAGCAACTGATAGGAGCGGAAAACCCGAAATCTCCTCTTTCAGACAGTCGCATAGCCGAACTGCTGGCGGAACAGGGCTTCGTGGTCGCACGGCGTACCGTTGCGAAGTATCGCGAAGCGCTCAGGATTCCGGCAGTCAACCTGCGCAAGTCTCTGTAGCCCGCCGCCTCCCGCGACGGGCATTTACCGGCCGCTCCGCAGTTGGCGGACAGGCCGGCCGATGCGACCTGCCAGAAGTCAGTCACCGGGGGGCGACTTTGGCAAGCCGACAGATCGACCGGTTCGTCATCGTGCGGAACAAGCGGCCTCTAGCTTGGAGAAGCACTATGAATCTGCAGATCAGTGGACACCACCTCGAAGTAACGCCTGCGTTGCGCGAATACGTGATCACCAAACTGGATAGGGTGCTAAGACATTTCGATCAGGTCATCGACGGCAGTGTGGTCCTCTCGGTCGACAACCACAAGGAAAAGGAAAAGCGTCAAAAGGTTGAAATCAACCTGCATCTCAAGGGTAAAGATATCTTTGTCGAGAGCTGTGACAGCGATCTCTACGCTGCGATCGATCTGATGATCGACAAGCTTGACCGGCAAGTGATACGCCATAAGGATCGCCTGCAAGGCCATCAGCACGATGCGATCAAGTACCAGCCGGCACCGCTACTGGATGTGCCGCCGCAATAACGAAGATCAGGAGGCGTCTTTACTTCCCTCCGTTTTTCCTCAGTTGCCCGCATTGGCCCGTGTTGGTCCGCATTGGTCACACTACCCAGCCAAACCGCCCGAGACCGGGCGGTTTTTCGTTTCAGGGCACCTTTCTCGCAATGCGGCGCGAATCGGATCAATCTCGCGAAGAAACCCATGATGCATGGATGGCGCGCCGCACCATCCGCCGCTACCCTGTTCTATAATGTTCCGGTTACCATCGGGGTCAAGTTAGCTCAAACGGGAATCGGTCGGCCGGAGTCCTGCGGTTTCTGGCTCCAACGCACGTCGCCGTGAGCATCAAACGAATGGAACACCACTCAAACGCCCCAGCGAGGAGAGCCCAGGCCACGTTTTCGCCTGTCAACATGAATCGTTTAGCCAAATTTCTTCCCCTCGAGAACGTCGTCGTCGGACTATCGGTCACCAGCAAGAAGCGCGTATTCGAGCAAGCGGGCCTGATCTTCGAGAACCAGAACGGCATCGCCCGTAGCACGGTCACTGACAATCTGTTTGCGCGTGAGCGCCTCGGATCGACGGGGCTCGGCGAAGGCGTCGCGATTCCGCATGGCCGGATCAAAGGCTTGAAGCAACCGCTCGCCGCATTCGTCCGCCTCGCCGAACCCATCCCCTTCGAATCGCCCGACGGCCAGCCCGTCTCGCTGCTGATCTTCCTGCTCGTGCCCGAGCAGGCCACCCAGCAACACCTTGAAATCCTTTCGGAAATCGCCCAGTTGCTGTCCGATCGCGAGGCCCGCGAGCGCCTGCACACCGAAGAAGACCGCGAATCATTGCATCGCCTGCTCACTCAGTGGCAACCTTGATGCATCGGCGGCTTTCCGCACGCCGGTTTTTCACCCTGTTGCCCGCCTGCGTGCGGGTACAACAACCTGGCAAGGCAAACGGCTCGCGTTAGCGCGGCCGCCCCTTCGCCCGGCAAGCGGCCCACACTGGAGTCACTGACTCATGGATACGTCCAGCATCAACGCCCAGAGCATTTTCGACGACAACGCCGCCATGCTGAAACTGAGCTGGCTGACGGGGCATGAAGGCTGGGAGCGCGGCTTTTCTTCGGAATCGGTCGCCAATGCCACGTCGAGCGCCGACCTCGTCGGCCACTTGAACCTGATCCACCCGAACCGGATCCAGGTGCTCGGCGACGCCGAAATCGACTACTACAAGCGCCAAACCGACGAAGACCGCTCGCGCCACATGGCCGAGCTGATCGCGTTGGAGCCGCCGTTTCTGGTGGTGGCGGGCGGCGTCGCCGCGCCGCCGGAACTGGTGCTGCGCTGCACGCGCTCGTCCACGCCGCTCTTCACCACGCCCATGTCCGCCGCTGCGGTGATCGACAGTTTGCGCCTCTACATGTCGCGCATTCTGGCGCCGCGCGCCACGCTGCACGGTGTGTTTCTCGACATTCTCGGTATGGGCGTGCTGCTCACCGGCGATTCCGGCCTCGGCAAGAGCGAACTCGGGCTGGAACTGATCAGCCGCGGCCACGGCCTCGTCGCCGACGACGCGGTGGATTTCGTGCGCCTCGGCCCGGATTTCGTCGAAGGGCGCTGCCCGCCGCTGCTGCAAAACCTGCTGGAGGTACGCGGTCTCGGCTTGCTGGACATCAAGACGATCTTCGGTGAAACCGCGGTGCGCCGCAAAATGAAGCTGAAACTGATCGTGCAACTGGTGCGCCGCCCCGACGGCGAATTCCAGCGGCTGCCGCTGGAAAGCCAAACCGTCGACGTGCTCGGCTTGCCGATCAGCAAAGTCACGATTCAGGTTGCGGCCGGCCGCAACCTTGCGGTGCTGGTCGAAGCGGCCGTGCGCAATACGATCCTGCAACTGCGCGGCATCGATACGCTGCGCGACTTCATGGATCGCCAACGTCTGGCCATGCAAGACCCGGACAGCCAGTTTCCCGGCAAATTGATCTGAATCCGCGACACCTTGTGGCGCCGTGCCACGCCTGCAGCCAACGGCGGCTGAGGCGGCACGCGCACGGGGACCAGATGCTATGATGAACTGTACGGATTCCACGACTCCATGCGCATAATCCTGATCACCGGTATTTCCGGCTCCGGCAAGTCAGTTGCCCTGAACGCGCTTGAAGACGCAGGCTATTACTGCGTCGACAATCTGCCGCCGCGTTTTTTGCCGCAACTGGCCAACTATCTCGCCGACGACGGCCATGAACGCCTCGCGGTCGCCATCGACGCGCGCTCGAGCGCCTCGCTCGACGAAATGCCGGCGATGATCCGCGACCTGTCGCGCGCCCACGACGTGCGCGTGCTCTTTCTCAACGCAAGCACGCAGTCGCTGATTCAACGCTTCTCCGAAACGCGCCGCCGCCATCCGCTGTCCGGTTCCACCGCGTATGACGCGGACGTCGGCTTGTTGACGTCGCTCGGCGAAGCGATCGAACGCGAACGTGAACTCGTGGCGGGCCTTGCCGAATTCGGCCATCAGATCGACACCAGCAATCTGCGCGCGAACGTGCTGCGCGCCTGGGTCAAACGCTTCATCGAGCAGGAAGAGGCGGGGCTCGTGCTGATGTTCGAGTCCTTCGGTTTTAAGCGCGGCGTGCCGCTCGACGCCGATTTTGTTTTCGACGTCCGCACGTTGCCGAACCCGTACTACGATCATGAGTTGCGGCCGCTCACAGGCCTCGACAGACCGGTGATGGATTTTCTCGACGCGCTGCCGGTCGTGCATGAAATGATCGACGACATCGAAAAATATCTCGTCAAATGGCTGCCGCATTTCCGTGACGACAACCGCAGCTACCTGACGGTCGCGATCGGTTGCACGGGCGGCCAGCACCGCTCGGTGTTCATTGCGGAGACGCTCGCCGCGCGTCTCGCAACGTCGGCAAATGTCATTGTGCGGCACCGCGATGCGCCGATTCCAGTCGGCGAATCATCGAAGTTAGTGGCTTAACCGGCCGCGTCGCGCGGCCTCAACTCGAAGCGTTGCGCCATGTCTTCTTCTACTGTGCTTGCCGATGTGCCGCTGTTTCCGCTGCACACGGTGCTGTTTCCC
This sequence comes from Paraburkholderia sp. BL23I1N1, assembly GCF_003610295.1. Classification (NCBI taxonomy): domain Bacteria; kingdom Pseudomonadati; phylum Pseudomonadota; class Betaproteobacteria; order Burkholderiales; family Burkholderiaceae; genus Paraburkholderia; species Paraburkholderia sp. BL23I1N1. The sequence goes on along the minus strand of NZ_RAPV01000002.1, from coordinate 801,711 downwards.
GATGGACTGCTGCCGCTGAAAATCTTCGAAGCGCGCTACCTCGACATGGCGCGCGACTGTCTGCGTGACAAGACGCCGTTTGGCGTGTGCCTGCTGAAAAGCGGCGCCGAAGTAGCACGTGCCGAAGAGCCTTCGGTGCCCGAAGCAATCGGCTGTCTCGCAGAAATTGAAGAGTGCGACGTCGAAGCCTTCGGCATGCTGCTGATTCGGGCGCGCGGCACGCGGCGGTTTCGCCTGCTGTCGCATCGCGTGGAGAGCAGCGGCTTGCTGGTCGGCATGGCGGAGCCGCTCGGTGAAGACATACCGCTCGAGGGCAACGATCAACTGGCCAAATTCGGTGCGTGCGCGGAAGTGCTCGAACGGATCATCGCAACGATCCGCGAACGCGATCCGGACAGCTTGCCGTTCGCGGAGCCGTTCAGGCTGGAAGATCCGTCATGGGTGTCGAACCGGCTTGCTGAAGTGCTGCCGATCGCCCTTCGTGCAAGACAAAAGCTGATGGAATTGCAGGACGCCGGCGCCCGGATCGACGTGGTTCATCACTATATGCAGCAGCATCAACTGCTTTGATTTGACGTGCTTTTTTGCTCAGGGCTGGCTAGAGCAGCGAGCCGTGCAGACTATCCAGCAGCTTGCGCACCGGTGCGGGCACACCGAACGAGTCGAGATCGCTTAACGCGACCCATGCGGTGTCCGCGTCGCCTAGTGCAGCCAATGCGCCCACGCCACGGTCCAGTTCAGCGAGCCGTGGCTCGATATCCAGCTTGAAATGCGTGAAGACGTGCGTAAGCGGTGCGAGCGGCGAGACCGCTCCGTCACCGCCGAAAGCGAGCGCACGTTCGGCGAGCGTGGCTTCGTCGGCCGCTTCGGGCAGGCTCCACAAGCCGCCCCAGATGCCTGACGGCGGACGCTTTTCCAGCATCACGGCGTTACCGTCGCGTAGCACCAGCATCCATGTGCGGCGCGTCGGCACAGCTTTCTTCGGCCGTGCCGTGGGCAATTCACGCTGACGTCCGGTCACGTTGGCCACGCAATCGGCAGCGAACGGACAGCGCAGGCAGTCCGGCTTGCCACGCACGCACAGCGTTGCGCCGAGGTCCATCAGACCTTGCGTGTAGGCGCTGACATCGTCGTCCGATGCGTTGGACGGCAGCAGCGATTCCGCCAGCGTCCACATCGCGTTCTCGACTTTCTTTTCGCCCGGAAAACCTTCAACGCCAAATACGCGCGCCAATACGCGTTTCACGTTGCCGTCGAGAATCGTGGCACGCGCGCCGAAAGCGAAAGAGGCGATCGCCGCGGCCGTCGAACGGCCGATGCCCGGCAATTCAGCGAGCGCGTCGGCAGACTCAGGAAACGCCCCGCCATGCTGCTCGACCACCACCTGCGCGCAGCGGTGCAGATTGCGCGCGCGCGAGTAGTAGCCGAGGCCGGCCCACAACGCCATCACGTCGTCTGCCGGTGCGGCGGCGAGCGAGGCGACATCCGGACAGCGCGCAAGAAACTTTGCGTAGTACGGAATCACCGTCGATACCTGAGTCTGTTGCAGCATGATTTCCGACAGCCAGATGCGATAGGGATCGCGAGTGTTCTGCCATGGCAGGTCATGACGGCCATGTTGGCGCTGCCACGCAATCAGCCGCGCGGAAAAATCAGACATGACCGGGAAAACAGGCGCAGCGGACGAGGCGAACGGGCTTAAACGAGATGGCATCGAAAAATTAGCGCTGGCAGGTGGGACAGAAATACGTAGAACGCTGCCCCTGCACGATCTGTTTGATCGGCGATCCACACACGCGACATGGCAGCCCCGCGCGATCATAGACGAAATAGTCGAGCTGGAAGTAACCGCTTTCGCCATCACTGCCGACGAAATCGCGCAGCGTGCTGCCGCCCTTCTCGATCGCCGCGGCGAGCGTGACACGCACCGCGTCCGCGAGCAAATCGTAACGCACGAGCGAGACGCGCCCCGCTGCGGTGGTGGGCCGGATACCGGCTCGAAAGAGACTTTCGGAGGCGTAGATATTACCCACGCCGACCACGATCTCTCCCGCCAGCAACGCCTGCTTCACCGACACCTTGCGCCCGCGCGTGAGCCGGTGCATCAACGCGCCGGAAAACGCCGGGGAAAACGGTTCGACACCGAGGCCCGCGAGCAGCGGATGCTCGAGCACGTCGCCGGCTTCGCGCGGGTGCCACAGCACCGCGCCGAAACGCCGCGGATCGCGATAGCGCAAGATGAATTCGTCGAAAATCCAGTCGATGTGATCGTGTTTCGCCGCGGCAGGCGGACGCGGCACATGGCGCAGCACGCGCAGCGTGCCGGTCATGCCCAGATGCACGATGAACCAGCCGGCGTCGATTTCGAACAGCAGATACTTGCCCCGCCGCTCGACCTTGCGCACCACGCTGCCACGCAAGGTTTTCGCAAGGTCCGCCGGAATCGGCCAACGCAGCGCGGGCGTACGCACCTCGACGCGTTCAACCTTGCGCCCGGACACATACGGTTCGATTCCCCTTCGGGTAACCTCAACTTCTGGCAACTCTGGCATGTCTAACTGGTCTGCAACTTGCATCGTTGGTTGTGCGCGTATTGTAGCGAGCGCGTTACAATCGTCCGAAACATTGAACGGATTTCCATGAACTTGTCCTTCGTGAAGCTGTTTTCGAAGCGCCCGGCTAGCGCATCCCGCGTGCCGCACGCCGTATCCGCTCGTTGCATGCTCGGTGCCGCCGCGCTCGCGGTCTGGGCGCTCGCTGCCGTGCCCGCGCACGCGCAGGACCCGTCGCCGGACTCGGATGACACGTCTGTCACTCTGCCGGACCCGCTCGGCCCGGCAACGGCAGAAGACCAGAAGTCTCTGCCCGGCGTGCCGCTGTCCAGCCAGATCGTATTCCAGGTGCTCGCCGCCGAGGTCGCATTGCAGCGCGACCAGCCGGCGCCCGCCTACCAGACCTATCTCGCGCTCGCGCGCGACACGCACGATCCGCGCATGGCGCAACGCGCCACGGAAATCGCGCTGGCCGCGCAAAGCCCGTCTGACGCTTTGGCTGCCGCGCAATTGTGGCAGCAGTATGCGCCGAATTCGGAACGCGCCGCGCAACTCGACGCGTCCCTGCTCGTGCTGTCCGGCAAGCCTGACGACGCCGCGCCGCTCCTCGCCCAGGAGCTCGCAAAAGTATCCGCCGACAATCGAGGCAGCGCGATTCTGGCGCTGCAGCTGCTGCTCTCGCGCGGCCCGAACCGGATTGGCGGCTTGCATGTGCTGCAAGACCTGCTGAAAAACGACCTGAACCGGCCGGAAGCGCAACTGGCCATCGCGCACCAGCAACTTGTTTCCAACGATGCGCCGGGCGCGCGCAAGTCGCTCGAGCAGGCGCTTGCGCTCAAACCGGACTATTTACCGGCTGCGCTGACGCTGTCGCAGATGGGTCCGGAGGAGCGCAAGGAAGGCATCGCGTCGCTCGAAAAGTACGTGCAGCAGAATCCGAAATCGCATGACGCGCGCCTCGCGCTCGCGCAGATGTATCTCGCGAGCGACCGTCTGGACGACGCGCAGAAGCAGTTCGAGATCATGCACAAGAACAACGCGGCTGACCTCACACCGCTGATGGCGCTCGCGCTGATCAAGATCCAGCAGAAGAATTTCAGCGACGCGCAGACCTACCTGACGCAGTACGCGCAGCAAGCCGAAAAAACGCCGGGCGCCGATCCGGGCCAGGCGTATATCTACCTTGCGCAACTGTCGCTCGAACAGAAGAACGATGCGGCGGCGGGCGACTGGCTCAACAAGGTTTCGCCGGCGAGCCAGCAATTCGTGCCGGCGCAGATCACGCGCGCCCAATTGCTCGCCAAGCAGGGCAAGACTGAAGACGCGCGCAAGCTGCTGGCCGGTCTGCAGGCTCCCGATCCGCGCGACCAGGCGCTAATTGCCCGCACCGACGCAGCTATTCTGTTCGACGCGAAGCGCTACCCGGAGGCGGAATCACGCCTGCAACAGGCAACGGCGAACTTCCCCGACGATCCCGATCTCACCTACGACTACGCCATGGCCGCCGAAAAAACCGGCCATTACGACATCATGGAAGCGCAACTGCGCAAGCTGATCCAGACGCAGCCGGACAATCCGCAGGCGTACAACGCGCTCGGCTATTCGCTTGCCGATCGCAATCAACGCCTGTCGGAAGCGGACAAGCTGGTCGAAAAGGCCTCGTCGCTGGCGCCGAACGACGCCTTCATCATGGACAGCGTCGGCTGGGTCAAGTACCGGATGGGCGATACGTCGGATGCGATCAAGTTGCTGCGCAAAGCGTACGACCTGCAGCCGAACGCCGAAATCGGCGCCCACCTCGGCGAAGTGTTGTGGAAAACCGGCGCGCAGGATCAGGCTCGCGCCGCTTTCCGCGACGCGCGCAAGCTCGAACCGGACAACGACACCCTGGTTAAAACGCTGCAACGTCTTCAGGTGAACGATCTTTGATGCGTCTTTCCCGCTTGATCTCCTATTCCCGGGCGCCGCGTGGCGCGGCGCTCGGATTCGTAGCAGCGGCGGTTGTCGCGTTGGCCGGTTGTGCATCGGTGAAGCCGCAGGGTCCGTCCACGTCGAATGCGGCGACTTCCGTCTCGACACAAACCACCCGCGCTTACCAGGGCCGTTTCGCGATCCAGTACAACGATCAGAACGGCCAGCAGCGCAATGCTTATGGCAACTTCACCTGGCAGGAAACGGGTGACACGGTCACCCTGCAATTGCGCAATCCGCTCGGCCAGACCCTGGCGATCGTGACGTCGTCGCCGGCTTCAGCCACGCTCGAACTGCCGAACCGCCAACCGCTCACCGCCGACAACGTCTCCACGCTGATGCAGAATGCGCTCGGCTTCGTGCTGCCGGTCGAAGGGCTGCGCTACTGGCTGCAGCCTTCGCCGGCGCCGACTTCGCGCGCCAGGACCGAGAACGATCCGGATCAGCCCTCGCGCCTGAAGCAGATCACGCAGGACGGCTGGACGATCGATTACCTGGCCTATGCCGAGGCGCCGGCCACCGGCGTGAAGCGCCTGAACCTGAGCCGCTCGGAACCGCCACTCGACATCAAGCTCGTGCTTGACCAGTAGCCGCGCGTGTTCGCACAACCCTTGCAGCATCTTCGGCGCCGCGATGGCGCATGTAGCCCTGACTCATGATTGAAACGACCGATTCGCTGCGCGATTGCCTCGCGCCCGCGAAACTCAACCTCTTCCTGCACATCACAGGCCGCCGGCCTGATGGCTATCACACGCTGCAAACCGTCTTCCAGCTGCTCGACTGGGGCGACACCCTGCACTTCACGCGGCGCGACGACGGCCTCATCACGCGCGGCACCGAAATCGCCGATGTGCCGCCGGAACACGACCTCACCGTTCGCGCAGCAAAGCTTCTGAAGGCGCATACGGGCTCGCCCGAGGGTGTCGATATCGAAATCGACAAGCGCCTGCCGATGGGCGCCGGCCTTGGCGGCGGCAGCTCCGATGCGGCCACCACGCTGCTCGCGCTGAACCGCCTGTGGAAACTCGATTTGCCGCGACTCGAGTTGCAGGCGCTGGCGCTGAAACTCGGCGCGGACGTGCCCTTCTTTATTTTTGGGAAAAATGCGTTCGCACAGGGTGTCGGAGAAGCTTTGGACGTTGTACAATTGCCGCCGCGCCATTTCCTGGTTGTGACGCCGAGGGTTCAGGTTCCGACTTCAGCGATTTTCTCCGAAAAAGCGTTGACAAGAGATTCGAAACCCCTCATAATTACGGACTTTCCTGCAGAACTTAGCTGCAACACTGAATGGCCAGAAAGTTTTGGCCGGAATGACATGCAGCAGGTTGTCGTGGGAAAATACGCGGAAGTAGCGCAAGTGCTGCGGTGGTTTGAAACCATCGCACCCGCGCGGATGTCTGGGTCAGGTGCAAGTGTATTTGCAGCGTTCCGTAGTCGAACTGAAGCAGAAGCGGCGCAAGCCAAACTGCCAGGCGAATGGAACAGCGCAGTGACTGCAGGTCTCGATCAGCATCCACTCTTTGCTTTCGCGTCATAAGTTTTGCCTCGTCGAATGTTCCCTCGTTCGGTGAAGCTCAAAGTTAGTGTAGGGGAGTCGCCAAGTTGGTTAAGGCACCGGATTTTGATTCCGGCATTCGAAGGTTCGACTCCTTCCTCCCCTGCCAAAAATTCTCGCATTTCCCTCGCCCCCCAGCCTGAAGCAGGTGCACGATGAGCAGCCATGACGGCCTGATGGTTTTTACTGGCAACGCAAATCCCGCGCTTGCACAGGAAGTCGTCAAAATCCTCGGTATTCCCCTCGGCAAAGCAATGGTTAGCCGTTTCTCGGACGGTGAAATCCAGGTCGAGATTCAGGAAAACGTGCGTGGCAAGGATGTCTTCGTCCTTCAGTCCACCTGCGCGCCGGCGAACGACAATCTGATGGAACTGATGATCATGGTCGATGCGCTCAAGCGTGCATCCGCCGGTCGGATCACCGCAGCCATCCCGTACTTCGGTTATGCCCGTCAAGATCGCCGCCCGCGTTCAGCGCGCGTTGCAATCTCGGCGAAGATCGTGGCGAACATGCTGGAAATCGCAGGTGTCGAGCGGATCATTACGATGGATCTGCACGCCGACCAGATTCAAGGCTTCTTCGACATCCCGGTCGACAACATCTACGCTACGCCCGTGCTGCTCGGCGATCTGCGCAAGCAGAACTACGAGAACCTGCTGGTCGTTTCGCCGGACGTCGGCGGCGTGGTGCGTGCCCGTGCATTGGCCAAACAACTGAATTGCGATCTCGCGATCATCGACAAGCGCCGCCCGAAAGCGAACGTTGCCGAAGTGATGAACATCATCGGTGAAGTCGAAGGCCGCACCTGCGTGATCATGGACGACATGGTCGACACCGCAGGCACGCTTTGCAAGGCAGCTCAGGTTTTGAAGGAACGCGGTGCGAAGCAGGTGTTCGCTTACGCCACCCACCCGGTTCTGTCGGGCGGTGCAGGCGAGCGTATCGCAGCTTCGGCACTCGACGAAGTCGTTGTCACCGACACGATCCCGCTCGGCGAAGAAGCTCGCTCGTGCCCCAAGATTCGTGCACTGAGCAGCGCCGGCCTGCTCGCCGAAACGTTCTCGCGGATTCGCCGCGGCGATTCGGTGATGTCGCTGTTCGCTGAAAGTTAAGTATTTGCGAAGGCGCCGCGCGCATTGCACTACCGCGCGCTGCGCTTTTGCACAATTGGCATGAACGAACGAAGGTTCGTGCCATCGCTCTGGGGCCTCAGCCGAAAAGGCTTGGAGGCCCCGTTTTTACTGCCTGGTCGCGGGCAGTGCATTGGAGATTTAACATGAAAGTAGTCGCTTTCGAGCGTTCTTTGCAAGGTACGGGTGCGAGCCGCCGCCTGCGTATCTCGGGTAAGACCCCGGGTATCGTATATGGCGCTGGTGCTGACACGCAATTGGTCGAACTGGACCACAACGCACTTTGGCACGCGCTGAAGAAAGAAGTTTTCCACTCGTCGATCCTCGACCTGGAAATCGGTGGCGAGTCGCAACAGGTTCTGCTGCGCGACGTGCAATACCATCCGTTCCGTCAGCTCGTGCTGCACGTGGACTTCCAGCGCGTCGACGCGAAGAAGAAGCTGCACACCAAGGTGCCGCTGCACTTCATGAACCAGGAAACCAACCCGGCAGTGAAGCTGTCGAGCGCGGTGATCTCGCACGTCCTCAACGAAATCGAAATCGAGTGCCTGCCGTCGGCACTGCCGGAATTCCTCGAAGTCGACCTGGTGAAGATCGAAGCGGGTCAGTCGCTGCACGCCAAGGACATCGTCCTGCCGGCAGGTGTGGCACTGGTTGCTCACATTGAAGCAGAAAACCCGGTCGTCGCAACTGCAACGATCCCGGCTGGCGCAATCGCTGAAGGCGACGCCGCTGCTGCTGCTGAAGGCGAAACGCCGGCTGCCTAAGGTCCTCTTGGTCCTTTCGGCACTAAGCAAGCAATCCTCTCGATCCGTTTCAATGAAACGGTCGACGTCACCCGCCGAGGTTCGCCCCGGCGGGTTTTTTTTTGGTTTTTTTCGGCTCGGCCGTGTTCGGCGCCCGGGCCAGACGGACCTACGCAATCATGATCAAGCTGATCGTCGGGCTCGGGAATCCGGGCGCTGAATACACCGCGACGCGCCACAATGCCGGCTTCTGGCTGGTCGATCAACTGGCACGCGAAGCCGGCGCGACGCTGCGCGACGAGCGGCGCTTCCACGGTTTCTACGCGAAGGCCCGGCTTCACGGCGAAGAAGTGCATCTGCTGGAACCGCAGACGTATATGAACCGCTCGGGGCAGTCGGTCGTGGCGGTCGCTCAGTTCTTCAAGATTCTTCCGGACGAAATTCTGGTCGCGCACGACGAACTCGATATGCCGCCCGGCAGCGTCAAGCTGAAACTCGGTGGCGGCAGCGGCGGCCATAACGGGCTGAAGGACATCACCGCGCATCTGTCCTCGCAACAGTACTGGCGGCTGCGGATTGGCATCGGTCATCCGCGCGACCTGATTCCCGAAAGCGCGCGAGCCGGCGCCAAGCCGGATGTCGCCAACTACGTGCTGAAACCGCCGCGGCGGGAAGAACAGGATGTGATCGATGCGTCGATCGAACGTGCGTTGGCCGTGATGCCGCAGATCATCCAGGGGGAGCTTGAACGCGCGACGATGCAACTGCATCGCAATAATCCCTGAGCGCGCTCCGCCCGTACCCGTACCCGTACCCGTATCGCCGTATCGCCGTATCGCCCGTTTCCCCATCGACAGGAGAATCGCTTGAGCCGCTACTGGAGTGACATCGTTCATCGTCTGACGCCGTATGTGCCGGGCGAGCAGCCTGCGGTTGCGCATCCGGTGAAGCTGAACACCAACGAGAATCCTTGTCCGCCGTCGCCGCGCGTGCTTGAAGCGATTCGGCAGGAACTGGGCGACGCCGGCGAGTCACTGCGGCGCTATCCCGACCCGACCGCGCGCAAGTTACGCGAAACGGTCGCCGCGTACCACTGCATCCGCCCGGAACAGGTGTTCGCGGGCAACGGCTCGGACGAAGTGCTCGCACTCACGTTTCAGGCCTTGCTGAAGCACGACAAACCGTTGCTGTTTCCGGATATCACGTACAGCTTCTACCCGACCTACGCGCGGCTCTTTGAAGTCGACTATCGGACGGTCGCACTCGACGACAGCTTTGCCATTCATGTCGACGACTACGCGGCGCCCAACGGCGGTGTACTGTTCCCGAATCCGAACGCGCCGACTGGACGACCGCTGCCACTCGCCGATATCGAGCGTCTGGTGGCGCGAAACACCGAATCGGTCGTGGTCATCGATGAAGCCTATGTCGATTTCGGCGCGGAATCGGCCATCACGCTGATTGACCGCTATCCCAACCTGCTGGTGATCCAGACGGTATCGAAGTCGCGTTCGCTGGCCGGCATGCGCGTCGGCTTCGCGTTCGGCAATCCGGAATTGATCGACGCACTGAACCGCGTGAAAGACAGCTTCAACTCGTATCCGCTCGATCGTTTGGCACAAGTCGCGGCCGTCGCTGCATACGAGGACGATGCGTGGTTTCGCGGCAACTGCGCCAAGGTGATTGCCAGCCGCGAGCGGCTCGCGGCAGGCTTGACGGCATTGGGCTTCGAGGTGGTGCCGTCGGCGGCGAATCTGCTGTTCGCGCGTCACGAAGGCTACGACGCAGCGACGCTCGTCGCACGGCTCAGGGAAAGGGAAATCTTCGTGCGTCACTTCAAGGCGGAGCGAATCGACCAGCATCTGCGAATCTCTGTCGGCACCGACGCCGAATGCGGCATTCTGCTGGACGCGCTGCGCGACATTTTCAGCGCTTACGTTGGATAGCGGTCGGGTGACGCTTAGGTGACGCTTAGGCAGCGATCGGGACAGCCACGCGCACAACTCCGAGCGCTGCCGCAAAAGAAAACGGCGAGGCAGGCGCCTCGCCGTTCACGATCATTCAAACCCTCACGTGCCCTTCGCGGCCTGCAGCGCGTGGTACTTCGCCATCAGACCTTCGGCCGTTTCCAGATGCTCAGGATCGCGCGGAATGCACTCGACCGGACACACCTGAATACATTGGGGTTCGTCGAAATGACCGACACACTCGGTGCATTTCTTCGGGTCGATCACGTAGATTTCCGGGCCCATCGAAATCGCGTCGTTCGGGCACTCGGGCTCGCACACGTCGCAATTGATGCACTCGTCGGTAATCATCAAGGCCATACTTCTCTCACTTCGCGCCGGCCGAAGCCGACATTGATCCGTCAATCCGACAGTTTACGCCGGTTACGGTTGCCCCGCCGAAACGCCGTCATTCGGGTCCAGCGCGGCAACCTTCTCCGTCAGCCATTTTTCGACCGACGGGAACACGAACTTGCTGACGTCGCCGCCCAGTTGCGCAATTTCGCGCACGATGGTGCCGGAGATGAACTGGTATTGATCGGACGGCGTCATGAACATGGTTTCGACGTCCGGCAGCAGATAGCGGTTCATGCCGGCCATCTGGAACTCATATTCGAAGTCCGAAACGGCGCGCAGGCCGCGCACGATCACGCGTGCGTTATTGCTGCGGACGAAGTCCTTCAATAGCCCTTTGAAGCTCATCACCTGAACGTTCGGGTAGTGCCCAAGCACTTCATGAGCGATGTCGAGACGCTCTTTCAGGGTGAAAAATGGCTTCTTGTTGCGGCTGTCGGCAACGCCCACTACCAACGTATCGAAAATGCTCGACGCGCGTCGAACGAGGTCTTCGTGACCGCGCGTCAGCGGGTCGAACGTGCCCGGGTACACGGCGACTACCATGAGACTTCTCCTCTCTCTTCAGACAAATGGGCACGTCAAAGCGTCCACGCGACGCATTTGGCACCGACCGCACGCGTGACGGTAACCCATCCGCTGCTTGTTTTGGAACGCGCATTATTCCTTATTTTCGCGCTGCAGCAAATGAAAGTGGACAGCACCCGCTTTGCCTTGCCGCACGATTTCCCAACCGGCAAGTGTCTCGTTACCCTCGATCTCGAGTGCAACGCCCACCTCCACATACAGAAACCCTTCCGGGCTCAGCAGCGGCACGGCCAGAGCGAGCGCCTTGTCGAGCAGATCGTCGCCGAACGGCGGATCGAGGAAAACCACGTCGAACGATCCCGGTGCGAGACTCGCCGCGAGGCGCAAGCCGTCGGCTTCGGCGATTTCGATGGTGCGCGCCGACAGGCGCTCCTGGTTCGAGCGCAGCTGGCTGGCGGCCCGCGCATTGCGCTCGACCATCAACACTCGCGCTGCGCCGCGCGAAGCGGCCTCGAAGCCAAGCGCGCCGCTACCGGCAAACAGATCGAGGCAGCGCTGGCCGTCCAGCCGTTGGCCGAGCCAGTTGAACAGCGTCTCGCGCACCCGGTCGGGCGTGGGACGCAGGCCGTCGAGGTCAAGCACGGGCAGCGGCGTGCGCTTCCAGTCGCCGCCAATGATACGGATGGCGTGCGGCTTGCCGCCTTTGGACGAAGCGCCGTGAGCGCGTGAAGGAGTAGAACGGGGCATGCAGTTTCGAATACGTGATGGGGAAGCCCGCGACGCCGATGCACGTGGGCTGGAGGGCCAACGTTACCACAGGGGCGCACGGCGTCCAGCCTGGCCGATCGGCCAACACGACGGGCGGCGGCGCGCCTGATAAAATATGCGGCTTCCAGCGCCTTGCATCCCGCATCGCAACGCTGCCTGCCGCTCCCACGGGCTTGTCCCGGCTGCGCGCATCGGCGCGCGCTCTCACCACGCCAGATCATGTTCAGCTTTTTCAAACGATTCAAGGGTTCGAAAGAGTCCGATAACGCGCCAGAAGAGTCGCAGACTGCGCCGGAAGCCGTGGCGTCAACGCCCGCCGCGCCGCCGGCTCCGATTAGCGTCGACACGCAGCCGGCTGCTGCTGAGTCCATCAACGAGCCCGAACCCGAGACAAGCGCGCTCGAAACCGTCGAAATCGTCCCGCCGCCCATGCAGGATGCAAGCGAAAAGCGCTCGTGGCTCACTCGTCTGAAGACCGGCCTGTCGAAAACGAGTTCGAGTCTGACTGGCATTTTCGTCGGCACGAAGATCGACGAGGATTTGTACGAAGAACTCGAGACCGCCCTGCTGATGTCGGACGCGGGCGTCGAAGCCACCGAGTTCCTGCTCGAATCGCTGCGCGAGAAAGTGCGCACCGAGCGCCTCACCGATCCCCAGCAGGTGAAAGCAGCGCTGCGTACGCTGCTGATCGACCTGCTCAAGCCGCTGGAAAAATCGCTGATGCTTGGCCACGCACAACCGCTGGTCGTGATGATCGCGGGCGTGAACGGCGCGGGTAAAACCACCAGCATCGGCAAGCTCGCCAAGCATCTGCAGAGCTTCGACCAGTCGGTGCTGCTGGCTGCGGGCGACACCTTCCGCGCCGCCGCGCGCGAGCAACTGGCAATCTGGGGTCAGCGCAACAACGTGACGGTGGTGTCGCAGGAAAGCGGCGACCCGGCCGCCGTGATTTACGACGCGGTTGGCGCCGCGCGTGCGCGCAAGATCGACGTCATGATGGCGGACACGGCCGGCCGTCTTCCGACCCAGCTGCATCTGATGGAAGAACTGCGCAAGGTGAAGCGCGTGATCGGCAAGGCGCAAGACGGCGCGCCGCATGAGGTGCTGCTGGTGATCGATGCGAACACCGGCCAGAATGGCCTCGCGCAAGTGAAGGCCTTTGACGACGCACTCGGCCTCACCGGCCTGATCGTCACCAAACTCGACGGCACAGCAAAGGGCGGCATTCTCGCGGCGATTGCGCGTCAGCGTCCGATTCCGGTGTACTTCATCGGCGTCGGCGAAAAGGTGGAGGACTTGCAGCCTTTCAGCGCGGAAGAGTTCTCGGACGCGCTGCTGGGCGGTTGAATATCGCAACGTTCGTCGCAGAACAAGCAAAAAGGGCACTTTTCCGAGTGCCCTTTTTTCATTCAACATTCAAACCACAACATCATTCCGTGTCGGGCTGAACACCCGGTGCTGCACGAGCGAACGCGTCAAGTTGCATCGCGTGATCGTAGATACGCTGAATCGTCGGAAACCTCGCCGTATCGACGTTGAAGCGCTGCGCGTTGAACACTTGTGGAATCAGGCATGCGTCGGCCAATGTCGGGCTGTCGCCGAAGCACAGCTTGCCGGTGCGCGCATTGCCCGCCAGATGCGCCTCGAGTGTCGCGAAACCCGCTTCGACCCAATGCTTGTACCAGGCGTCTTTGGCGTCGTTGTCGACACACAGCGTGTGTTTCAGGTACTTCAGCACACGCAGATTGTTCAGCGGGTGAATCTCGCACGCCACCTGCAGCGCCAGCGATCGCACATACGCGCGATCGGCCGGCGTGCCGGGCAATAGCGGCGGCTCCGGATGCGTTTCCTCCAGATACTCGATGATCGCGAGCGACTGCGGCATCACTTCGTTGCCGTCGACGAACGTGGGCACGATGCCGTCCAGATTCATCTTGCGGTATTCCGGCTTCAACTGCTCCCCGCCGTCGCGCACGAGGTGCACCGGTACATAGTCGTAGGGCAGATTCTTCACGTTCAACGCGATGCGCACGCGATAAGACGCCGAGCTACGGAAATAGCTGTAAAGCTTCATGTTGTGTGCCTCCCCCAACCGCTCTTCAGACAACGCGTACGCTGAGTTCGCCGAGCCCGTCCACGCCGCCCTTCATGAGGTCGCCCTGGACCACGGCGCCAACGCCTTCCGGCGTGCCGGTGAAAATCAGGTCGCCCGGTTGCAGTTCGAACAGCGTCGACAGATAAGCAACAGTCTCGGCGACCGACCAGATCAGTTGCGACACGTCCGAGTTCTGTTTTTCCTCGCCGTTCACCGACAACCAGATCGCGCCCTTGCCGACATGGCCGACCGTCTTGACCGGATGAATCGGGCCGAGTGGCGCCGAGTGATCGAAACCCTTCGCGGTATCCCAAGGACGGCCCAGCTTCTTCGCCTCGGCTTGCAGATCGCGGCGTGTCATGTCGAGACCGAGCGCATAGCCGTACACGTGGTCGAGCGCGCTTTCGGCCGCAATGTTCTTGCCGCCTTTGCCGATCGCCGCCACCAGCTCCATCTCGAAGTGAACGTTCTTCGATTGCGTCGGATAGGGGAATTCGCCCGTCGCGCCAGGCGCGACATACAACACGGCATCGGCCGGCTTCGCAAAGAAGAACGGCGGTTCGCGGTCGGGATCGTGCCCCATCTCGCGGGCGTGCGCCTCGTAATTGCGGCCCACACAGTAGATGCGACGCACCGCGAACTGCTCGCTGCTCCCCACGATCGGCACCGCGACGACCGGTGCGGGTGCAAATACGTAACTCATCCTGTTCTCCGTTTTTTGAATTGCGCCGCGCCGGTGCGGCAATAAAACATCGAGTGTAACGCGCAGCAAAGCTGCGGTGCAGCCGATCGGCACAGGCACGCGAACCGGCGGTCCCGGTGCATCGTCTCGCCGGACCGCCGGTCCGCTCAATCGCCATAGATGCGATACTCACACTGAATAGTGTCCTTTGAATACCGAGGCCGACCGCCCAAAAGCGGCACGCCCCGCTCCCACTGCGCCCGATGACTGACTCCGCCGACACCGCCAATCCATTCCCCTGCGCCCGCTATATCAAGGAAATCGGCCGCGGCCCGAACGGCGCCCGCGCCCTGACCGCCGAGGATACGCGCGCGCTCTACGCCGCCATGCTCGACGGCCGCGTGGCCGATCTCGAACTCGGCGCCGTGCTGCTCGCGTATCGCGTGAAGGGCGAAACCGCCGACGAACTCTCCGCCATGCTGGCCGGTGCGCATGCGTCGTTCGAACCGATTCATTTGCCGCACACGGCGTTCCGGCCCGTCTCGATACCCACCTACAACGGCGCGCGCAAACAGCCCAACCTGGTGCCGCTGCTCGCTCTGCTACTGGCGCGCGAGGGTGTGCCGGTGCTGGTGCATGGCGTCACCGAAGATCCGGGCCGCGTGACGAGCGCCGAGATCTTCACGCATCTGCAGATCCCGCACGCGCAATCGCACGCCGATATCGAAGACGGTCTCGCCGAGCGGCGTCTCGCGTTTGCGCCGATTGACGTGCTCGCACCGAAGCTTGCGCGCCTTCTTTCGTTGCGCCGGCGGATGGGCGTGCGCAATTCGACGCATACGCTCGTGAAAATCCTGCAACCGTTCGCGCCTGCGGGACTACGGCTCGTGAACTACACGCATCCGCCGTATCGTGAGAGTCTCACGCAGCTGTTCAACACGCACCCGGATGCCGCAGCGGGCGGCGCCCTGCTCGCGCGCGGCACCGAAGGCGAAGCGGTGGCCGACACGCGGCGCCAGGTGCAAGTGGATTGGCTGCATGACGGCATCTGCGAAACGCGCGTGCCGCACGAGCGCTCGTCGCCCGACGCGCCTGAAATCGACTTGCCCGAAGCTCGCGACGCCGCGACCACGGCTGCGTGGATCGGCGCCGTGCTGCGCGGCGAAGCGCCCGTGCCGAGTGCGATCGAACGGCAAGTGGAGTTGATCGTCGACGTCGCAAGAACGCCTGTGTAACGCGCGCGGCGTAAGTGCAACGCCGCGCTCGCGCACCGGATATGACAGCCGCGGGTTGACAGGCCACCGCGAGCCGTCATACATTCGACCTATGCGTTCCCTTCCGAACACCCTCCGAATTACCTCCGGCCGCCTAGCGCGGCCCCTATCGCTACGTCTAGCGTAAGTCAGACGTAGCGCCGCGCATTGGCAAGTTTCGTTGCCCACTGCGGGGTCCTCAAAGCAGTTCCGCATTTCCCGTTTCATCCCCGACCGTAGTTCTTCACAACCTGTAGTCGTTTGCATTCGTCCGTTTACCGCTCGGACGAAGCGCGAGGGTCAAATGCACGTTGCATGGGCATCATCCACGTTCGTTTTCGTCGTCACCATGACGTTGTTCGTTCGCGCCCGTTCGTTGTTGCCGCTAGCCACCGGCTGGCGCGCCGTGCATCCGTGGCAGCCCGCCAGCCGCTCGAGGCCACACCCTTTCGCATACGACCCAACGAACGAGGTTCTTCATGTTGCGCAATCCCGCTGAGAAATACCGTCCCTTCCCCACCGTGCGCCTCACCGGCCGCAAATGGCCGAGCCACACGATCAACCACGCGCCGATCTGGATGAGCACCGATCTGCGTGACGGCAATCAGGCGCTGATCGAGCCGATGAATGCGGCGCAAAAGCTCGAATTCTTCGAGATGCTGGTGGCGATCGGCTTCAAGGAGATCGAAGTCGGTTTCCCCTCGGCCTCGCAAACCGACTTCGATTTCGTCCGCAGGCTGATCGAAGAAAAGCGCATTCCCGACGACGTCACGATCGAAGTGTTCGTGCCCTCGCGCGCCGAACTGATTGCGCGCACGTTCGAAGCGCTCGAAGGTGTACCGCGCGCCATCGTGCACCTGTACAACGCGATCTGCCCGTCGTTTCGCAAGATCGTTTTCAACCAGTCGAAGGACGAAATCAAGGCGCTGGCGGTGGAAGGCACTCGCATCATCAAGCAACACGTAGAGGCGCGGCCCGATACGCACTGGACATTCCAGTATTCGCCCGAAACCTTCAACACGACCGAGCTCCCGTACGCGCGCGAAGTATGCGACGCGGTCGCGCAAACATGGCGGCCAACGCGCGATCACAAGATGATCGTCAACCTGCCCGCGAGCGTCGAAGCCGCGACACCGAACGTGTTCGCAGACCAGATCGAATGGATGGACCGCAATCTGAGCTATCGCGACAGCATCGTGCTGTCGGTGCATCCGCATAACGATCGCGGCACCGCCGTGGCCGCCACGGAACTGGCGCTGCTGGCGGGCGCGGATCGCGTCGAAGGGTGTCTGTTCGGCAATGGCGAGCGCACCGGCAACGTGGACCTCGTGACGGTCGCGATGAACCTTCACATGCAGGGCGTCGACCCGGGCCTCGACTTCTCGGGGATTGATGCGGTGCGGAGCGTGGTCGAGCGTTGCAACCAGATTCCGGTGCATCCGCGGCATCCGTATGCGGGTGATGCGGCGCAGCGGCCGGCGTGGAGCGATGAGGATCTGCAGCGCGTAGCGGCCTGAGCGCCTGCTCGTGCAGCCCGAGCGCTCACAAGGCGCAACCGGCGAAACGGAGTGAGCTCACAAGGCTCACTCTATCGCGCAGCGCGTCGCCTGCCAGGCGATCAGGCGCCATTGCCCGTCTTCCTGTGTATGAATCGCCGTGTACGCGATCGGAAACAGCAGCGCCCCGTTATTCGCCTCCATTTCGATCAGCGCGCGCCCGGTGACGACGCAGGTCTCGCGCCCCACCGGCAGCACCTCTTGCGACTGCACTTCGATCTGCCGATAGCGGCGACGCCCGGCGGTAATTCCGTCGATGAACTGCCGCTTCGTTTCGCGCTTGCCGTTCGTATGGACGTAGCTCACATTGTCCGCGAGCAGCGCATCGAGCGACTGCCCGTCGCCGTCGACCATCGCACGAAAGCGCTCTCGTTCGAGCCCGCGAATCGCTTCGATTATCTTTGCCGCCATTGCTCAGCCCCTCGCACCGGTGAGCCGAACGTGGCCACGGTCGTCAGAAGTTATATTGCAAATATAGCTGGTGGAAATTTATACCAGGATTGGGCTCTTTGATACCGCCGTTGGAAATATGCTGGAAGCGGTAGCCCGCCTGGTACTGCTGGCGGTTGCCGAATTGCACGCCGACGCCCGCCATGGGGGCGAACTGGAACGCCGTCGAGAGCGTGAGGTCAGAAGAGATTCTGGGGCTCGACAGGAGGCGGACACCGGCGCCCACTTCGACGTAAGGGCGAATCGCACCCGCTCCGTCGATGAAGCGAATGATCGGCGTGACACCGATCTCACCGATGTTCTCGTGCACGTTCCCTTCGCTGGTATGCCACCAGGCCACGTGCGCTTCGCCGATCAGCGAAAAATGCCAATCGCCGATCTGCCACCACGTCAGATTCGGATCCCAAACCAGACCGAGATCGAGTTTATTGATGTGGTGATCTCCCAGACCGCCGCCAATCTGCAGGCCGAACTGGTCAGCTGCGGCCAGTCCCGAGGCGCCTAACAGAAGAGCCGCCGAAGCGCCTTTTAGAGCCAGACCACGAATCGCGTTTTTTTTGTTCTTCATAGCACACCCGAGCTAGCCGAGGTTGATCAGCGGGTCACTGTCCCGTTTATTCTAAAGACAATGTACATCCGGAGGATCGTATTAAGAAAGTTAAATTCTCGCAATTAGTCACTTCATTTTTCTAAAATATCGGTCACTTATAAGATTGAAAGCGCTTCGTCAGGTAAATTGTACGACCAACGCAGATGGCAATAAGGGCTATCCCATGGCTATCAAACTCAAATTTCAATAGGAATTTGCGGAACTTGGATGTCCCTACTGCCTCTAAGTATTAGCACTCGGCAAATCAGAGTGCTAACATCCAACGCTGGAGTCGTTAACTGAATACGCTTTTGTCTGATTCCAAAGGAGTTTCCTACGTGAGCCATGCAATGACCCTTCCGAGTACTTTGAGCCCGTCGTCGGCTAAGGCCGCTTCGGCAGGTGCGCTGGCGCTCTCGCATTCCTCGCTGCTGCCCGGTCAACTGGGCAATATCGACGCCTACATCCAGGCCGTAAATCGGATTCCGATGCTGACGCCGGGGGAAGAACGCCAGTTCGCCACCGAATTTCGCGAGCAGGACAACCTTGAGTCCGCACGCCGCCTCGTCCTGTCGCACCTGCGGCTGGTCGTTTCGATCGCGCGCAACTACCTCGGTTACGGACTGCCGCACGCTGACCTGATCCAGGAAGGCAATATCGGCCTGATGAAGGCAGTGAAGCGCTTCGACCCGGAGCAGAACGTACGGCTCGTGTCGTATGCCATGCACTGGATCAAGGCTGAGATCCACGAATACATTCTGCGCAATTGGCGAATGGTGAAGGTCGCCACCACCAAAGCGCAGCGCAAGCTGTTCTTCAATCTGCGCAGCCACAAGCAGGGCTTGGGCGCCTTCACGCCGGACGAGATCGAAGGTCTCGCCCAGGAGCTGAACGTGAAGCGCGAAGAAGTGGCCGAGATGGAAACGCGCTTGTCCGGCGGCGATATTGCGCTGGAAGGCCAGGTTGAAGACGGTGAAGAGTCGTACGCCCCGATCGCCTACCTCGCCGACTCGCATAGCGAGCCGACCGCCGTGCTGGCTTCGCGTCAGCGCGACAAGCTGCACAGCGACGGTATCGCGAGCGCGCTGGAGGCGCTGGACGCCCGCAGCCGCCGCATCATCGAGGCACGCTGGCTGAAGGTGGAAGACGACGGTTCGGGTGGCTCGACGCTGCACGAACTGGCCGACGAGTTCGGCGTGTCGGCCGAACGTATTCGCCAGATCGAAGCGAGCGCAATGAAGAAAATGCGTGGCGCGTTGGCCGAATATGCATAAGCCTTAAAACCGTTCATCGTGCCGGCTCGTCCGGCGCGCGCTGGCTAGTAGTCGCAAAGCCCTGCCCTCACAAGAAGGCAGGGCTTTTTTTGTGCCCGCCTGGCGACGCATGCGCTCAATCGCGGACGCACGCGCATTCACTCAAGAACTTGCCCACCCGACACGTGTTTCTTGACGTATCACAAACCTCATAGCAATACTGTCCGCATGGGGTGATGTTCGCGACCCAATGCCGCAGCGCCGGACTTACGCGCGCAGGGTCCTTGCTCCTAGAATCGGGATGCACTCGCCGGACCGCTCAAGCGGCCTGGATCAAGCCGGATTCACCGGTAAGAAGTTGCCTTCGACCGATTATGACCATAG
The DNA here is from genome assembly GCF_003610295.1 of Paraburkholderia sp. BL23I1N1. Taxonomy (NCBI): domain Bacteria; kingdom Pseudomonadati; phylum Pseudomonadota; class Betaproteobacteria; order Burkholderiales; family Burkholderiaceae; genus Paraburkholderia; species Paraburkholderia sp. BL23I1N1. The sequence continues at coordinate 781,839 of NZ_RAPV01000002.1, read as the reverse complement.
CCCTGAATCGCCATAACACCCGTCGCTCGGGCCTGCGCAAGCGGTTTGCCGCCTGGCTGCGCGGTCCGACGCTGGCACGGGATATCGCCATCGTCCTCGCCATCAAATTTGCACTGCTGATGGTGCTCAAGTACGCGTTCTTCAGTCATCCGCAGGCGGAGCATATGTCGCTGCCGCCTGAACAAGTCGCGCAGGCGCTGCTGTCCGTGCCTGCCTCGCATCCGTCCCAAGGTGATCAACATGCCCGTTAGCGAAGTCGTAGAACTGTCGCGCCTCCAGTTCGCCATCACGGCGCTTTATCACTTTCTGTTCGTGCCGCTCACGCTCGGTCTGTCCTGGTTGCTCGTCATCATGGAGTCCGTCTATGTGATGACCGGCAAGCAGATCTACAAAGACATGACCCAGTTCTGGGGCAAGCTGTTCGGCATCAACTTCGCGATGGGTGTGACTACGGGCCTGACGCTGGAATTCCAGTTCGGCACCAACTGGTCGTATTACTCGCACTATGTCGGCGACATTTTCGGCGTGCCGCTGGCCGTTGAAGGTTTGATGGCGTTCTTCCTCGAGTCGACCTTCGTCGGTCTGTTCTTCTTCGGATGGAACCGGCTCTCGAGAGTGCAGCACGTGATCGTCACGTTCCTCGTCGCACTCGGCTCAAACCTGTCCGCGCTGTGGATTCTGGTGGCCAACGGCTGGATGAACAATCCGGTCGGCGCCACCTTCAACTATCAAACCATGCGCATGGAACTCGACAGCATCTTCTCGGTGCTGTTCAATCCGGTCGCGCAGGTGAAGTTCGTTCACACCGTGTCGGCCGGTTACGTGACCGCTTCGATGTTCGTCCTCGGTGTGTCGTCGTGGTATCTGTTGAAGCGCCGCGACACCGAGTTCGCCTTGCGCTCGTTCGCCATTGCCGCCGGCTTCGGTCTGGCGTCGACGTTGTGCGTGATCGTGCTCGGCGACGAGTCCGGTTACCGCACCGGCGAAGTTCAGCAGGTCAAGCTGGCTGCGATCGAATCCGAATGGGAGACGGCGCCCGCACCCGCACCGTTCACGATCATCGGCATTCCGAACCAGAAGGAAGAGCGCACCGACTACGCGATCCGCATTCCGTATGCGCTCGGCCTGATCGCCACGCGCTCGATCGACGAACCGGTGGTTGGCCTGAAGGACCTGATGGCGGAGAACGAGGTGCGCATCAAGAACGGCATGCTCGCCTACGCCGCGCTGCAAAAGCTGAAGCTCGGCGACACCACGGACGAAGCCAAAGCCGCGTTCGACGCACACAAGAAAGACCTCGGCTTCGGCCTGATGCTCAAGCAGTTCACCCCGAACGTCACCGACGCCACGCCGGATCAGATCGCGCAGGCCGCCAAGAAGACGATTCCGCCGGTGGCGCCCGTGTTCTTCTCGTTCCGCCTGATGGTCGGCCTGGGCATTCTGTTCCTCGCGACCTTCGTGCTGGCGTTCTGGTTCTGCGCGCAGCGCTCCCTGCTGCTGGAGAAGCGCCGCTGGTTCCTGCGCTGGGCCGTATGGGCCATTCCGTTGCCGTGGCTTGCCGCTGAATTCGGCTGGATCGTCGCTGAAGTGGGCCGTCAACCGTGGACCATCGCGGGCATTCTGCCGACCGCGTTGTCCGCCTCGAGCCTGACGCCGGGCGATCTCTACTTGAGCATTGCTGGCTTCGTCGTGTTCTACACGGTGCTGTTCATTATCGAAATCATGCTGATGTTCAAGTACGCGCGGCTCGGACCTTCGTCGCTGCACACGGGGCGCTATCACCACGAACAGCCGCTGAATCAGCCGCTGCCGACCAACACGGCCGCATGATTCGCCGTCACTCTGTTCCAAGGGAAAGATCATCATGGATTACGCAACCCTCAAGCTGATCTGGTGGGTGTTGATCGGCGTGTTGCTGATCGGCTTCGCGCTCACCGACGGCTTCGACATGGGCGCGGCGATTCTGCTACCGTTCATCGCGAAAACCGACACGGAGCGGCGCATCGTCGTGAACACGGTTGGCGCGACGTGGGAAGGCAACCAGGTATGGCTCATCACGGCGGGCGGCGCGATGTTCGCCGCGTGGCCGCTGGTGTACGCCGCATCGTTCTCGGGCTTCTACTTCGCAATGCTGCTGGTGCTGTTCTCGCTGTTCTTCCGGCCGGTCGGCTTCGACTACCGCAGCAAACGTGAAGACCCGCGCTGGCGCAGCGCGTGGGACTGGGCATTGTTTGTCGGCGGCTTCGTCCCGGCGCTGGTGTTCGGCGTGGCGTTCGGCAACCTGCTGCAAGGCGTGCCGTTCTCGTTCGATACCGATCTGCGCGTCACGTATCACGGCAGTTTCTTTGCGCTGCTCAACCCGTTCGCCGTACTGTGCGGGCTCGTCAGCGTGTCGATGCTAGCCGCGCACGGTGCAGCCTTCGTGAAGATGAAGGCGGACGACGTCGTCGCCGAGCGTGCGTCGCTCGCGCTGCGGATTGCTTCGCTCGCTGCCGTGGTGCTGTTCCTGCTCGCCGGCGCCCTGATCGCCACGATGATCGGCGGCTATCAGATCGTCGACGCCGCGCCGCTCGATGCGGTTGCCAATCCGCTGCTGAAGAATGTGATCGGCGCACCCGGCCTGTGGCTCACCAACTACGCAAACTACCCGTGGATGGTGATCGCGCCGGTGGCCGGGCTGGTCGGTGGCGTAGTCGCTGTGCTGCTGGCGCGCTCGCGCTTTGAAAAGATCGCCTTCCTGTCGACCTCGCTGATGGTCACCGGCGTGATTCTGACGGCGGGCTTCTCGATGTTCCCGTTCATCATGCCCTCCTCGCTCGACGGCCGCAGCAGCCTCACTGTGTGGGACTCGACCTCGAGCCGCATGACGCTGCAGATCATGCTGATCGCCGTAATCATCTTCCTGCCGATCACCCTGATCTACACAAGCTGGGTGTATCGCGTGATGCGCGGCAAGGTAACCGCCGCGGCGCTCAAAGAAAATCACCATTCGATGTATTGATCAGCAATACGATTAACAGGAGTTTGTGATGTGGTATTTCAGTTGGCTTCTCGGCATTGGCGTGGCGTTGGCGTTCGGCATTATCAACGTGATGTGGCTGGAATCGCGCCGGCCTTTGGAAGCGAGCAAGCAGAAAGCACGTTGATGCATCCGTTGCCGGATGAGCGCCGTTAGGCTCAAGCCGGCAAACGCAAAAGCGGCACCTTGAATTCAAGGTGCCGCTTTTTATTTGTACCAGGCTCGGCGCAATACAGCGCCTGCCTGCTCCCGTTTATCTATCCGGGCTCCCGGCTGAGCGGACAACCGCGGTCAGCGCAGCTCGAAGCCTCGATCAGATCACGCGGGCTGCGGCGCCGTACCGGCACCCGCATCGGGCGACAAACGCGTCGCCAGTTGCGCGGCGTAGCGCTGAGCTGCGTCGCCTACCACGATATGGAACGTATCCGCCGAGACCCACGCCGTATCGAGCGTAGCCAGACGTTGACGATCAACCGCCGACGGATCGCGAACCACGATTCGCAGACGCGTTGCCGCCACAGCGTCCAGCGACACGACGTTGCCCGCGCCGCCAAACACCGCTAGCCAGCGCAGCGGATCCGGGTCGAGCGGACCGCCTTGAGCACCGCTCGCAGCCGCCACAGGAGCCGCAGCTACCGGCTTCACCGCATCGCCACCGCCCTGCGCAATCACCGTGCGGATTTCATCAGCGATGATGTCCGCTTCCGGTCCAATAATCACCTGCACGTTGGTCGAGCCGCGTTTGAGCACACCACGCGCGCCGATCGTCTTCAGTTCGCTTTCCGAAACCTTGCTGGCATCGACCACCGACAGACGCAGACGCGTCGTACAGGCATCCACTATCGAGAGGTTCGACGCGCCACCGAGCGCCGCGATATAACGCTGCGCGCGCGGCACAGCGGCACCCGCAACCGGCGACACAAAACCGCCTGCCGTGAACGACTCGATCTGCTCTTCTTCAGCGGCGGGTTCGCGGCCCGGCGTCGCCATGTTGAACTTGCGGATGAAGAAGCGGAACAGGCCGTAATACACCACCGAATACACGAGCCCGATAGGAATCGCCCACCAGCCCTTGGTCGACAGGCCGTAGTTCAGCACATAGTCGATTGCGCCCGCGGAGAACGTGAAGCCGAGGTGAATGCCGAGCGCCGAGCAGATTGCCAGCGACAGGCCGGTCAGCAACGCGTGGATCACATACAGCACCGGTGCGAGGAACATGAAGCTGAATTCGATCGGCTCGGTCACCCCCGTCAGGAACGACGTCAGCGCCATCGAGAACAGCAGGCCGCCAACAATCGCACGGCGCTCCTTCGGTGCTTCATGGAACATCGCAAGACACGCAGCCGGCAGACCGAACATCATGACCGGGAAGAAGCCCGTCATGAACGTGCCCGCGGTCGGGTCGCCTGCAAAGAAGCGATGCAGGTCGCCCGTCACCGCGACGCCGCCCGGCGGCGTGAAACTGCCGAACACGAACCACGTCAGCGAATTGAGGATGTGATGCAGACCCGTGACGAGCAGCAAACGGTTCAGCACGCCGAACACGAATGCGCCGAGCGCACCCGCCGTAGTCAGCCAATGGCCGGCCGTATCGATCACGGCCTGCACCGGCTGCCACACATAACCGAACGCGATGCCGAGCCCCAGACAGACCACGCCCGTGACAATCGGCACGAAGCGTTTCCCTCCGAAGAATGCGAGGTAGTCGGGCAGCTTGATGTCCTTGTACTTGTTGTACAGCAGGCCCGCGACGATACCCGCCACAATCCCGGACAACACGCCCATGTTGAGCTTGTCGTTGATGTCCTTCATCACCGCGACTTCGATCAGATAACCGATCGCACCCGCGAGACCTGCCACGCCGTTGTTATCTTTCGCGAAGCCGACCGCCACGCCGATTGCGAACAGCAACGGCAGGTTGTCGAAAATCGCGCCGCCGGCGTCGGCGATCATCTTGATGTTGAACACATCGGGCTGGCCCAATCGCAGCAGCAAGCCGGCAACCGGCAGTACTGCAATCGGCAGCATCAGCGCCCGCCCCAGGCGCTGAATCTTCAGAAACGGATTCCCATCCATTGACACCTCCAGTCCTTGTCTCGTTGTCGACTGTCGTCGTTAAGTTTTGTCGCTCTATGCCCTGACTATGCGAAGCTGGTTGCGGACTGTGTGGGGTTCAGTCCAGAGGCCAGGTTTCGCGGCTCACTGCTCTTACCGTCTGCGCCGACTCGAGCGCCAGGGCATCCTGGGCGCGTTGACGGCACAACTGATAATCGAGGTTGCGCACTCGCGCCTTGATGCCCGGCACCGACACCGGATCCACCGAGAGCTCGGTCACGCCGAGGCCGACGAGCAGCGGCATGGCCAGCGGATCGCCCGCCAGTGCGCCGCATACGCCGACCCATTTGCGATGCTTGTTCGCACCCTGCACAGTCGCTGCGATCAACCGCAGCACCGCCGGATGCAGGCCGTCCGCCTGCGCTGCGAGATCGGCCTGGCAGCGATCCATGGCGAGCGTGTATTGCGTCAGATCGTTGGTGCCGATCGACAGGAAATCCGCGTGTTGCGACAGTTGGTCAGCAAGCAATGCGGCCGATGGCACTTCGATCATCACGCCGACTTCGATCGGTTCGGCACGCCCCAATTCATGGGCGAATTCGTCGATGCGTTTGCGAATGCGGATCAGCTCGCCGACATCGGTCACCATCGGCAGCAGAATGCGCACGGCGCCGAGCGGCCGCACCGCCAGCAGACCACGCAATTGATCGTCGAGCAGATCCGGGCGCACTTGCGCGAGACGGATGCCGCGCAGACCGAGCGCCGGATTCGGTTCGGGCGGCAGCGTCAGGTAGTCGACTTCCTTGTCCGCGCCGACGTCCAGCGTGCGAATGATCGCGGTGCGGCCGCTTAATGCATCGACGATGGCCTGGTAGCTCTGGCGATGTTCGTCGGTGGTCGGCGCTGCGGCGCGGTGGATGAACAGCAGCTCGGTGCGCAGCAGGCCGACGGAATCGGCACCGTTATCGACGGCGGTCTTCGCGTCGTCGAGCGTCGCGATGTTGGCGGCGACTTCGATCGCACGGCCATCGGAAGTCACTGCCGCCTGCTGCGACGTGCGGCGGTTCGCTTCGCGCACGTCGGCAAGCCGGCCGCGTTCATGACGCGCGCGTTCGATGTCGAGTTCGGTCGGCGCAAATTCGAGGCGGCCGGTGGTGGCGTTCACCACGACCTGCGTGCCTTCGGGGATCGCGAGCAACGCATCGCCGACTGCCACCAGCGCCGGAATGCCGGCCTGACGCGCAAGAATCGCCGCGTGCGAGGTCGCACCGCCGCGCGCCATCACGAGTGCAGTAACGCGTGAGCGATCCAGTGAGGACAGATCCGACGGCGTGAATTCTTCAGCCGCCAGCACGGCTTCGTCCGGCAACGTGCGCGCCGCTGCATTCGTATAACCGAGCGCGCGCAACACGCGCTTTTCGATGTCGCGCAGATCCGCTGCACGTTCCTGGAGCAAGGCGTCTTCGATATTGGTCAGGATGGCGATCTGTGCGCGGATCGCTTCGCGCCACGCAAAACCGGCGCTCTTGCCGAGACTGATCAGATCGCGCGCGGCGTCGAGCAGCGTCGGATCTTCGAGCAGCACACGGTGCACGGCGAAGATGCCCGCCTCACCCACCGCGCCGCGTTGCGAGGCATCGCGCACGGTCGTGCCGAGGTCGGTGTCGACGGTGGCAATTGCCTTGTCGAGCAGACGGCTTTCAGCCGCCGACGTGCCGTTCGCCTTTTCCGGCGGATCGATATCCGCATCGTCCCAACGCACCAGCTTGCCGACCGCGACGCCCGGCGCCGCGCACACGCCAGCGAGCGTGTTCGGCGCAAGCGCTTCGCCCGCAGCGCGCGCAACGGGTTGCGGCGCCGGCGAGCTTTGACGTGCGGGCTTTTCTTCGACTTCGCCGTGCGCTTCACGCGTCAATTCGTGGGCGATCGCGTCGATTGCGGCTTGGGCTTGCGGACCGATGCCGAGCAACTCGACAGTCGCCCCCTCGCCTGCGCCGAGACCGAGCAATCCGACCACGCTCTCGATCGCCGCCTTGCGCCCTTCGTAACGCACTTCGACACGCGCATCGAAACCGCGCGCCGCTTCACGAGCGCGCGCGGCCGGCCGCGCATGCAAACCGCCCGTGTGGACCAGTGTCACTTGCTGACGGGCTTCTTCGGTCACGTTGGTAGCACTCGCCTCACGCGATGCATGCGCCGCATCGCCGCCGCGAGCGCGCAGCACCAGCAACGGCGTTTCGCCTGCCTTCAGCATGCCGTCCTGCGCACGCTCGACAATCTCGAACGCATCCGAATTGGCAATCGCGATCACCGAGACGAGACTCGGCGCATTCAGTGCGACCTGGTCCTGATCGAATTCGATCAGGACGTCGCCGGTGCGCACCTGCGCGCCTTGCGCGACCATCGGCGCAAAGCCCTTGCCATTCAGCTCGACCGTGTCGATGCCGATGTGCAGCAGAATCTCCACGCCATCGGCTGTCGCGAGTGTGACCGCGTGGCCGGTGCGCGCCAGATGGGTGATGGTGCCGTCGCACGGTGCGACGAGTCGGCCCTCGAGCGGATCGACACCGATGCCGTCGCCGAACATGCCGCCCGAAAACACAGGGTCGGGCACGTTCGCCAGCGGCACGACCGGACCGGTCATCGGCGCAAGCAAAACAATATGGCCTTCAGAATGGCTCATCAAGCGTGACTCCTCGACACGTCGCATCTGATTTTTCGTCAGTGAGTTTCGGTGACTTTGTTGAGATGGCGTGGCGCGTCAGGATTGCGCCCGCGCGCGGCGGCAAGGCCGGCAGCCATCACGTAAAAGGACAGGATCGCGGCGATCGGATCGAGCGCCGCGTGAGCGGTGGTGGCGAGCGGCAGCGTCGCTTCCGGCACGTTCTCCGGTGCGGCGAGCAGCACACGGGCGCCGCGCGCCTGCATGTCGCGTGCGAGTTGCAGCAAGCCGGCTTGCTCCGGACCGCGCGGTGCGAAGACCAGCAGCGGATAGTCGCGGTCGATCAATTCCATCGGACCGTGCCGCACTTCCGCGCTCGAAAACGCTTCGGCCTGAATGCCGGAGGTCTCTTTCAATTTCAGCGCGGCTTCCTGCGCGATCGCGAGACCGAGACCGCGGCCGATCACGATCATGCGCTCGACGCCACGCAATTCGTCCACCGCTTTCGACCAGTCGAGCTTGCCCGCGGCATGCAGCGCGTCGGGCAGCGTGTTCAACGCGCCGGGCAGCGCGTTGTCTTTCTGCCAGTGAGCGACCAGTTGCGCGGAGACCGACAGCATGGCGATGTAGCTCTTGGTCGCCGCGACGCTCAGTTCCGGACCGGCCATGAGCGGCAGGTGAAATTCGCAGGCGTCGGCTAGCGGCGAGTTCGGCGCGTTCACCGCGGCCACCGTCAACGCGCCGGCGTTGCGCAACGCCTCCATCGTGCCGACCAGATCCGGGCTCCTGCCCGATTGCGAGAACGCCAGCGCGAGCTGATCGCGCACCTGAAGCGGCGCCTGCTGGAGCGTCGCAACCGACATCGGCAGCGAGGCGACTGGCACACCGAGGCGGCTCATCGTCAGGCTTGCGAAATAACTCGCCGCGTGGTCCGAGCTGCCGCGCGCGACCGTCAGCGCGACGTGGCGCGGTTGCTGGGCGAGCTTCGCCGCCAACGCCTCGACGCGCGAGGTGTCCGTGAGTTGCACGGCGACCGTTTCTGCGGACGCCAGCGCCTCTTTAAGCATATTCGACAATTGCTTCTCCTTCGACGTATGTCGCGGTCAACGCCAGTTCACGATCGAACACAACCACATCGGCCCACGCGCCGCGGGCGATGCGGCCACGGTCTTCGATGCCGAGGTAGTCGGCGGCGTAGCGCGACAAACGGTTTGAAACGTCGGCGATCGGCAAGCCGATCGATACGAGATTGCGCAGCGCCTGATCCATCGTCAGGGTGCTGCCAGCGAGTGTGCCGTCGGCGAGACGCACGCCGCCGAGGCACTTCGTCACATGCTGGCTGCCGAGGCGGTATTCGCCGTCGGGCATGCCGGTGGCCGACGTGCTGTCCGTCACCACGTAGAGACGCGGAATCGCGCGCAACGCCGCGCGGATCGCGCCCGGATGAACGTGCAGCAAATCGGGAATGATTTCGGCGAATTCGGCGTGCGCGAGCGCTGCGCCGACGAGGCCAGGATTGCGGTGATGCAACGGCGACATCGCGTTGAACAGATGCGTGAAGCCACACGCGCCATGCTTGAGCGCGGCGACGGCGTCGTCGTAGGTGCCGAGCGAATGGCCGAGCTGCACGCGCACGCCGCGCGCCGCCATCTCGGAGATGATCTCCATATGGCCGGCGATTTCCGGCGCCAACGTGACCACGCGAATCGGCGCGATTGACAGATATTTGAGCACTTCGTCCATCACCGCGGACACGGCGGCATCAGGCTGCGCGCCGAGCTTGCCGGGGTTGATATACGGCCCCTCCAGATGGACGCCGAGCACGCGCGCACCGCCCGGCGTGCGAATCCGCGCGTTGTTGCCCAGCTCCGCGACGACACTCATCAACTCGTCGCGCGGCGCGGTCATTGTGGTGGCAAGCAGGCTGGTCGTGCCGTAACGCGCATGCGTGCGGGTGATGGTTTCGATTGCGTCGCCGCCTTCCATCACGTCGGAACCGCCGCCCCCGTGCACATGCAGATCGATGAAGCCGGGCAAGATGTAGGGCGCGTCGTTCTTCGACGGGTCGGCGCGTTCACCGGTCAGTGCCGTGATGCGGCCGTTTTCGTATTCGAGCGTGCCGTGAATCCACCCATCGGTGGTGAGTATGTTTCCGGTCAGCATGAGTCTCTCTGGTGAGGCGTAATGCGGGGTATGGCTGAAATACGCTCGATGGCGCCGCATGGAGCGGCGGACCACGCGTCCTGCTCAGGTGCGTCAATCAGGTGCGCAATTCAGCAACAAAATCGTAGTAATCGTCGCGGCAATAGGTGTCGGTCAGCTCGATCGCACGCTGATCCGCGCTATATCCAATACGGGTAATGACCAGCAACGCCGAGCGCGGTTCGATATCCATCAACGAGGCGATCTCGCTCGACGCGTTGACTGCGCGAAAGTGCTGCAAGGCGCGCACGACAGCGGCGCCGCGTTGTTCGAGATAGCTGTAAAGCGACACGCCGATGGCCTGCGGATCGGGCACGATCGCCGCGGGCAGCGCCGAATGCTCGACCGCCATCACGATGCCGTCCGCGCGCCGCAAGCGCCGCAGACTCGCCACCGCCGCGCCGGGCGACAGACCGAGGTGCACCAGCTCATCACGATTGGCGGCGCGGATGTCGCGCTCGAGCCATACCGAATCGGGCCGGAAACCCCGTTGCTGCATCTTCTTCGTGAAGCCGGTGAGCCGCGACAGCGGGTCTTCGACGCGCGGCGTAATGAAGCTGCCCGCGCCGCGCGCCCGGCGGATCAGGCCCTGCTCGACCAGCAGCTCGATCGCCTTGCGCGCAGTGATGCGCGACACGCCGATCGCATCGGAGAGCGTGCGCTCCGACGGCAGCGCCTCACCCGCCGACCACACGCCGCAATGGATCGCCGTCGCCAGATTGCGCGCGAGCTGCAGGTAGAGCGGCGTGACGTTGCGAGCGTCAGGCATCAGTGCGGACCAGCGAGTTTCCATGGGGCTCCGGCGGTCGTCTCGAAGAATGCGGCCTACGAAAATTAGAGCCCATTATATAACCAACATAATACCAGTCAACCGACTGGTCCCATGCTGGTATGGATGGGTGGAAAGCCTTGCTGGATAAGCGCCAGGCGGTGATTTGGGGGCGTGGGAGGACGGTTTACAGGGATCGGGATTTACCCGTATTCGAGATGCCAGGCAGCACCGGCGTGGTCCATATTGGTTCTCTACCAAGCTGCCCGGAGGCCTCAAGATCGATACCTTTCTGATACCACTTTGATACGCCAATGACCCGTACAGCTTTTTTAATGAGATGCCTTCAAATATAGTGCTGTGTAGCAAGCCACAAAAAATTCCCCGGGGAGCCGCATTTGACAGATTCCGAGGCGCTAAGGCGCGCTCAGGCCGTCCGCCATTTCAACCGCTTCTATACCCAGCTCATCGGCGCTCTGCATGAACATTTGGCAAAGAGCGCCTTCTCGCTGACGGAAGTGCGTGTGCTTCATGAACTGTCACGCGGACGCGCGCAGACGGCCTCGGTGCTCAGGCGCAATCTCGGCCTCGACAGCGGCTACCTCAGCCGCCTGCTGACCAGCTTCGAACGACGCGATCTGATTACGCGGCGCCCCTCCGACTCGGACGCGCGCCAGTCGCTGATTGCCCTCACCGACAACGGTCACGCGGCCTACGCGCCGCTCGATGCTGCAGCGATCGAAGAAGTATCGGCGCTGCTTGACGGCCTGACGGTGCTCTCCCAGGAACAATTGATCACCGCGATGAAGGTGATCGAGCGGCTGCTCGACAGCAAACCGAAGCACGAACTTGTAATCCTTCGGCAACCACGCGCGGGCGACTGCGGCTGGCTCGTGCATCGGCAGGCGCAGTGGTTCGCCGCGCAATACGGCTGGGATCAATCGTTTGAAGGCTTGCTTGCGCGCGTCGTCGCCGATTACTCGCAACGCAGCGACCCGGTGCGCGAAATGTGCTGGGTTGCCGATCAGGAAGGCATGGTGGTCGGTTCGGTGTGCATTGTCGGGGTCTCGACGACGGTGGCAGGCGTCCGGCTCCTGTGGGTCGAGCCGGACGTGCAGCGGCTCGGCATCGGCACGCAATTGATGAGCGAATCCGTGCGGTTCGCGCAGCGCGCGGGGTACACCAAACTCACGTTGACCACGGCCAGCACGCTCAAGGAGCCGCGGCGCCTATGCGAGCGCGCCGGCTTCCAGCTCGCCTGCACGACCGCGGAGCGGCGCTTCGGCAAGGATCTGTTGATCGAGCGATGGGAGCTGGAATTGTAGGATCGGCTGCGCTCGTGCTTAGAACGACGGCACCACCGAACCCTTGAACTGCGTCTTGATGAACTGACGCACATCTTCCGACTGGTAAGCCGCAACCAGTTTCTTCACCCACGGCTTGTCCTTGTCCTGCGCGCGAACGGCGATCAGGTTCGCGTACGGGCTGTGGATGTCTTCGAGCGCGATCGCGTCTTTGGTCGGCTGCAGACCGGCGGCCAGTGCGAAGTTCGTGTTGATCGCGGCAGCGTCGACATCCGACAGCGAGCGCGGCAATTGTGCTGCGTCGAGTTCGACCAGCTTGATCTTCTTCGGATTCTCGGCGACATCGAGCGCTGTGGCGTTATTGCCGTTCGTACCCGCACCGGCCTTCAGCTTGATCACGCCTTGCGCCTGCAACAGCAGCAGCGCGCGGTTCTCGTTCGACGGGTCGTTCGGCACCGCGACCTTGGCGCCTTGCGCGAGATCCTTCAGCGACTTGAGCTTCTTCGAATAGATGCCGAGCGGAGAAATGTACGTCAGGCCGGCATTGACGATCTTGTAGCCACGCTGCCTGATCTGGCTGTCGAGGTACGGCTGGTGCTGGAAGCTGTTGGCGTCCAGATCGCCTGCGTCGAGCGCGGCGTTCGGCTGCACGTAGTCGTTGAATTCGACGACCTTGACATTCAGGCCTTCGCGCTTCGCCACTTTCGTGACGACTTCCCAGATTTGCGCATCCGGGCCGCCGATGGTGCCGACCTTGATGACCTTGTCGTCCGCGTGCGCACCGAAGCTGGTGACGATCGCCGCGCCGGCGACCACGGCCGAGAGGGCGTTAAGGATGTTTCTGCGCTGCATGTAGTTCTCGCTTTTTCTGATCGATGCCAGATTCGGGTGGAAGCCGGCGGCGGCGCTGCTGCGCTTGCGTGCTGCGGTTGAGCGCTCCGGCAGTGTGCCGCCAACTGGACCGCAAATGGTCTCATATGCCAGGCGAGATGGGAAATATCACAATCGCATATCGTTATACGTCTTGAGGAGCGGCCGGGGAGAGAGGTGCCGACGCTCAATGTGCACAACGAATCGTCCGCTGACGGATAATCGAAGGCCAATGCCGCGAACCAAGACGGCCCATTTATCCGCTTGCGAAAATGCCCATGTACGTCATCAATCTCATCTACACCGCATCGCTCGAACGCATCGACGACGCACTCGAAGCGCACCGCGCGTTTCTGGCAAAACAGTTCGAAGCAGGGGTATTCGTGGCCGCCGGGCCGAAGGTGCCGCGCGACGGCGGCATCATTCTGGCGGTGCGCATCGAGCGCGATAAGCTGGATGAGATTCTCGCCAGCGACCCGTTCGCCGAGCAGAAGCTCGCGCGCTACGAGGTGACGGAGTTCAAGACGACGCGGCTAGCGCCGGGGATGAATTTGCCGATTCCGGCTTGAGGACGATAGGGAAGGAAATCGAATTTGGGCGCGCGGCAGGCACGCGCGCCCATCTGCATCAAGGCATCAACCGAGCAGCAGCTTGATATCGTGCACCCACGGCGTGGCGCCCTGGCCATCGCGCGCGAACAGACGCAGCTTGCCGTCCGTATCGAACACATAGCTCGCCGCCGTGTGATCCATCGTGTAGCTATCCGGCGTCTTGCCCGGCACTTTCGCGTAGTAGACGCGGAAGTCTTTCGTGATCTTCGTAAGTTGCGCCTGGTCTGCCGGACGCAAGCCGACAAACGTCGGGTTGAACGCCGGCACGTATTGCTCAAGCAGGGCCGCCGTGTCGCGGTCGGGATCGACGGTGACGAACAGCACCTGCACACGCTTCGCGTCTTCCGGGCCGAGTTGCTGGAGCGCTTGCGAGAGCTCCGCCATCGTGGTCGGGCAAACGTCCGGGCAGTGCGTGTAGCCGAAAAACAGCACCACCACCTTGCCCTTGTAGTCCGCCATCGTGCGAACCTTGCCGGACGTGTCGGGCAGCGAGAAGTTGCTCCCGAATTGCGTGTTGCCGGTGATGTCGAGATTCTGGAACGCCGGCGGCTGCTTGCCGCATCCTGCTACCAGCAGCGCGCCGCCGAGTACGCAGGCGATCACGGTGATACGCGCGGCGGCACGCGCCGTGCGCAAAAAGCGTTGTGTCAGCATGGGTGTTACGCCCCGATTACGACGCGCGCATAGTGGTCGACCAACAGCGCGGCGAAGAGCAGCGACAGATAAACGATCGAGTAACGAAAGGTCTTACGCGCGAGGTCGTCGGAATATTCCCGATAGATTTTCCACGCATACGCGAGAAAGACGGCGCCGAGCAACACTGCGGCCGCAAGGTACACCACGCCACTCATGCCGGAGATGAACGGCATCATGGTGACGGCGAACAGGATCACGGTGTACAGCAGAATATGCAGGCGCGTGTACTTTTCGCCGTGCGTGTTCGGCAACATCGGCAGACCGGCGTTTTCGTAGTCTTTGCGGCGATACAGTGCGAGCGCCCAGAAATGCGGCGGCGTCCACACGAAAATGATCAGCACAAGAATCCATGCGTCGCCCGGCACGTGACCGGTAACAGCGGCCCAACCGAGCGCCGGCGGCATTGCGCCCGACGCGCCGCCGATCACGATGTTCTGCGGCGTGGCCGGTTTGAGCAGGAGCGTATAGATGACCGCATAGCCGACGAAGGTGGCGAGCGTGAGCCACATGGTCAGCGGATTGGCGAACGTGTAGAGCGTCCACATGCCGAGGCCGCCGAGCACGGCCGAAAACAGCAGGATTTGCGGGGTGGTAATTTCGCCGCGCGCGGACGGCCGCCACGACGTGCGACGCATCTTCGCGTCGATCTTCTGTTCCATCAGGCAATTGATGGCGAACGCCGCACCGGCCAGCAGCCAGATGCCGACGGTGCCGCCGATCAGGACGGTCCACGGCACCATGCCGGGCGTCGACAGAAACATGCCGATGACTGCACAAAACACAGCGAGCTGCGTGACGCGCGGCTTCGTCAGGGCAATGTACTGGGAGACCCGGCTACCAGGCGTTTGGGAGAGAGTTGTGCTGTCCATGTGGGGTCACGCTGGCGCGGCATCGCGCGCAGGCAACACGGCGCGGCCGGGACGGCTATAAGCGATCCGGAAGTTTAACATAACGAGCAGCAGCAGCAGGATCGCAGCCCCACCGTTATGGGCGACGGCAATGGGCAACGGCCATTGCAGGACGATGTTCGACAGACCGGTAATGAACTGGATCAACACCACCAGCAACACGCCGTTTGCCGGGCGCCGCAGCGACTCGAAACGGCGCAGTTTCAGCGCGAACCACACCAGATACGCAACCACGACAATCGCAAACGTGCGGTGTGTCCAGTGGATTGCGACCAGCGCATCCTGCGTGATCATGTCGCCGTCGCCGGTCATACCCAGCGCGCGCCACAGGTGAAAGCCGTGCGCGAAATCCATCGGTGGGATCCATTGGCCGTTGCAGGTCGGAAAGTCCGTGCAGGCGAGCACCGCGTAGTTGGTACTGACCCAACCGCCGAGGGCGATCTGCGCGACCAGCAGCGCCAACCCGGCGATCGCCGCCGCGCGCCAGCGCGCGGCTTCCGGCTCAAATGCGGGCAGCGGTGTCTGTCGAGCGGCCAGCCAGCCGAGCGTGCCGAGCAACGCTAGGCCGAGCAGCAAATGGGTCGTCACAATGATCGGTTGCAACTTCATGGTCACGGTCCATGCGCCGAACGCGCCCTGCACGAGAATCAGCAGCAGCAGCGAAGTCGGCCACCATGGCGACACATGCAGCGGGCGGCGCTTGATGCGTGCAGTCCACGCAATCAGGGTCTGCGCGATGATCAGTACACCAATCGCCATCGCAAAGTAACGGTGGATCATCTCGATCCAGGCTTTGGTCATGCTGACCGGGCCCGTAGGCATCAATTGATGCGCGGCGGTAATCGCGGCATGCGCGATGAACGGCGACGACGTGCCGTAGCAACCGGGCCAGTCGGGGCAGCCGAGACCGGAATCGGTGAGACGCGTGAAACCGCCGAACATCACCAGGTCCAGCGTCAGGAAGGTGGTGAGCCACACCAGCTTGCGGAATTTGTTGTCGTCGGCCTTGACCCACACATAGGACAGCGGCAACAACGCGATACACAAGCCGATCAGGGCCAGTTGCAGTACGAACATCTTTCTTACCCTGGTTGCGGCATCAGCCGATGCTCGACCATTTGAGCAGCTTGGTCACGTCGCCCTTGATCTTGCTGGGGTTCGGATCTTTCGGGAAACGCATCATCAGATTGCCGTTCGGATCGACCATGTAGATGTGGTCGGTGAGTTGAGTGCCGGTGTCGGTCGGCAGCCATGCGGACACTTGCGCCGGGTTGGCGATCAGCATGTCGGTGTCGGGATAGGCCTTTTGTATCACGTCGGACACGCTGCCTGCATCGGTGCGCAGCCACACTTCGACGACGCGTTCGCGTTCCGGGCCCTGAGCTGCGCGGATTTGTCGCATGAAGTACAGCTTGGTGGCGCAGGCTTTATCGCACGCGCTGTTGTCGACGGAAATCAGCAGCCAGCGGCCGCGCAGCGACGCGAGCCTGAGCGGCTTGCCGTCTTCACCCGTGACGACGAGCGAATCGGGAATCGGCCGTTGCGGTTGGACCAGCGTGCCGTAGCTCGTGCTGCCGCCGGCCGGCTTGACCACGTAATAAACGAAATACGACACGGCGATCGGCGCGGCGCAGATGACCGCCAGCAACAGCAGCATCCAGCGGCCCCGCTTCCACGATCCCTCGCCATTAGGTTGACCAGGCATCACTTTCGGAGCTGCGGGTTTGCCGGCTTGCGGCGAACGGGGAGATTGCGTCGACACTACAGGACCTCTTTCAATAATTGCTCGGCTTCAAGCCCCTTGCTCAGGGCACGAAACCACAGGCGAAGCATTACACGCTCGGCGCGTGCTCTTTCTTTGCGGCGCGGCGCGCGGCATACAAGCCGAAGACCAGGGCCGCGGCTGCCATGCCCCACCACTGGAACATGTAGCCGTAGTTGGTTTCGACGCCGGTTGTTGGCGCCGGCCAGTCGCGCACCAGCTTGTCACCGTCGTCGCTCAATTGCTGGATCACGAACGATTGCAACGGCAGCCCGGTTTCCGCAGCGTAGGCCGCGGTATCCAGATTCTGGCGGATCTTCTGATGCGCGTCCGACCCGCGCTGCCCCAACTCGAAAGCACGCGTAGCATCGGCACGCGCAATGCCTTCGATTTCGATCTCGCCTTCCGGCGTGCTGTACGGCGCGATGGTTTCGCGATTGCTCATGTTGCGCGGCAGCCAGCCGCGATTGACCAGGACATAACCGCCGTCGGCCAGTTTAAAAGGCATCACGACATAAAAGCCCGGCTGATCGTTATAAGGGCGATTATCCAGATAGACGACTTTGTCCGCGACGAAACTGCCGCGCGCCTTCACGCGATGGAATTCGATGTCCTTCAGTACGACCGGCGTAGCGCTGACAGGCTGCGCGGGCGCGTCTTCGAACTGCGTGATCCGGGCTTCGAGCGCTTCCTTCTGATGGGCGCGCTCGCGCTGCCAGAAACCGAGCCGCACCGTCACCACGATGACGAGCAGAATCAACAGCGCGGGAACCAGGCGGAACTTCATCGGACGCGCTCCACCACCGCTTGCGGCCTCGTCTGGAACGTACGGCAGACGTCGGCGCGCGGTGCGATAATAGACGTCTTGCCTCTGCGCTTCCTGGTTTCAGTTGGTTCCATGCACATTCTCGTTCCCATCGCCTTCGTCCTGATCATCGCCAGCATGGTGTCGGCGCTGTATTTCATGATGCATGACAAGGGCAAAACCAAGCGGATGGTCTGGTCGCTCGCCACGCGGGTGGGCCTGTCGATCTCGCTGTTCCTGTTCATCCTGTTCGCCCACTGGATGGGTTGGATTCAGTCGACCGGTATTCCTTACGGGCGTTGATTCGGCGGATAGAACTTCACGCCACCCGACTCACCCAACGCACCCACCGCGCCAGACTCACCAAACAAAACGCCGCCCTGACAGGGTCGAGGGCGGCGCTGCATAACTTGCGTACTGCTCGTGCGCGGCGCCCTTGAGAGGCGATGCGCGAACGGCCTGCACACGTTCCCGAAAACCGGTCGGCGCAGGCCAGACTGCGTTACAGCCAGTACACGACGACGTACAGCCCAAGCCACACGACGTCCACAAAGTGCCAGTACCAGGCGGCGCCTTCGAATGCAAAGTGATGCTCCGCCGTGAAGTGGCCACGAATCATCCGCACCAGCACCACAGCCAGCATCGTGCCGCCGAGGAACACGTGGAAACCGTGGAAGCCCGTCAGCAGGAAGAACGTCGAACCGTACACCCCCGAGGACAGCGTCAGGTTCAGTTCGTTATACGCGTGGAAATACTCGAAGCCTTGCAGGAACAGGAAGCAAACGCCGAGCACCAGCGTAGCCGCCAGCCAGATGATCGCCTTCTTGCGATGATCTTCACGCAGTGCGTGGTGCGAAACCGTCAACGTGGCGCCCGAGGACAGCAGCAGTGCCGTGTTGATGGTCGGCACCGGCCACGGCTGCATCGACTTGAAGGTCGAGACCAGCGCGGCCGGACCGTTGTTCGGCCACACCGCCGAGAAATCCGGCCAGATCAGCTTGTAGTCGAGGCTGCCGAGCTGATGCAGCGCGATTTCGCGTGCATAGAACAGCGCGCCGAAGAAGGCACCGAAGAACATCACTTCGGAGAAGATGAACCAGCTCATGCTCCAGCGGTACGACTTGTCGACATTCTTGCCGTACATCCCGCCTTCGGATTCTGCGATCGCGTCGCCGAACCAGTGCCACAACGTATAAAGCAGCCACAGCAGACCGACGACGACGCCGAGCGGTGCCCAGTCATGATCGTTGATCCAGGCCGCAAGCGATCCGAGCATGACCAGCAACCCGGCAGCGGCGCTGATCGGATGCCGCGACGGATGCGGTACGAAATAGTACGGGCTCTCGTTTTGACCGCTCATTCTTGATTCTCCACTTCAGTCCAGTTGTTCCGGAATCTCCGGCTGTATCTTCGGCGGCGCGTCGATACCGCACCGCTTCACTCTAATTCGTGGGCTCTGCTTCGCCCTGTACTACGTGTGCACCTGAACGCCTTAGCCCACCACCGCACGCACGATCAGGATCAGCACGCCAATGAAAACAGCCGCACTGATCAATGCCGCCACGATCACATGCAGCGGGTTCAACTGCGCGGCGTCGGCTTCCAGATCGCGGCGCTTGCGCACGCCAAAAAACGACCAGAACACGGCTCGCATCGACTGACCAAAACTGCTCTTGCGCGGGCTGCCGCCGTTATCGCTCATCTTGTCCCGGTTTCCTTCGCCCGCGGCATGACCCGTCAGGCGGGATTGGCGGCCGTTGCCGCCGTGTTGGCCGTGGGCGCTGCGCCCCCGGCCGTCGCCGCTGCCGGCGTATTCAACTCAAAGAATGTGTACGACAACGTGATCGTTTTCACATCCTTCGGCAACTTCGGATCGACCACGAACACCACCGGCATCCGCTTCGTCTGATTCGCAGTCAACGTCTGCTGCGTAAAGCAAAAACACTCGATCTTCTTGAAGTACTCAGTGGCCTGCTTCGGCGCGTAGCTCGGGATGGCTTGCGCCTGAATCGTGCGCGCCTGCTCGTTGCTGACCTCGTACATCACTGTCGTCACTTCGCCCGGATGCACGTCGAGACTGCGCTGCTCCGGCTTGAAACCCAGCGGGCCGCGCGCGTTCGCATCGAACTCGATCGAAATCGTGCGACTCATGTCGACTTGCGTATTCTTCGCCTCGCGCGCCGTAGCATCACGCTGCACGAGGTTGTTGATGCCGGTAATCTGGCAGATCGCGCGGTACATCGGCACCAGCGCAAAACCAAAACCGAACATCATCAGCGCGACGACGAACAGCTTGATCAACATCGAACGGTTAAAAGAGCGATCGGCCTGAGCCGGCGGTTCCATCGACATCTCAATCCTCAACAAACCTGCAAATCAGACTTGAACCACCGCGTCAGGTGAACCACTTCTGATGGATGATGACGCTCGCAAAAAAAGCCGCTGCGATGACAAACATCACGATACCGATCCGCCGGTTGCCCGCGCGAATCTGCTCGGGTGTACGTCTTTCTTGAGGATTGCGCGTCATGCTCGACTTTCTGAATACTTTCGTGACTACACGGTGCGGCCATTGCTGTTCGTATGGCTGCCCGGTTCTGGCGGCCGCTTACACACCGCCGCCGGAACCGGCACCCTCACTGAACGCCGATTACTCGACGGTCGGCGGGTGTTCGAACGTGTGGAACGGAGCCGGGCTCGGCACGGTCCATTCGAGGCCCGTTGCGCCGTCCCACGGCTTGTCGCCAGCCTTTTCGAGTTCGCCGCCGCCACGGTAGGCCGGCAGTGCAACCGCGAACAGGAAGTACACCTGTGCCAGACCGAAGCCGAACGCGCCGATCGAGATGACCTGGTTCCAGTCGGTGAACTGTGCCGGGTAATCAGCATAACGACGCGGCATGCCGGCGAGACCGACGAAGTGCATCGGCAGGAACGCGAGGTTGAAGAAGAACATCGACGCCCAGAAGTGGATCTTGCCGCGCGTTTCGTTGTACATCCAGCCGGTCCACTTCGGCGCCCAGTAGTACCACCCGGAGAACAGCGCGAAGAGCGAACCCGCCACCAGCACGTAGTGGAAGTGAGCCACCACGAAGTAAGTACCGTGATACTGGATGTCGAGCGGCGCCATAGCGAGCATCAGGCCCGACAGACCGCCGAACGTGAACACCAGCAGAAAGCCGACCGCGAACAGCATAGGCGTTTCGAAGGACAGCGAACCGCGCCACATCGTCGCGACCCAGTTGAACACCTTCACACCAGTCGGCACGGCGATCAGCATCGTCGCGTACATGAAGAACAGCTGGCCCGTCACCGGCATGCCGGTTGCGAACATGTGGTGCGCCCAGACCATGAACGACAGAATCGCGATCGACGAGGTTGCGTACACCATCGAGCTATAGCCGAACAGCGGCTTGCGCGAGAACGCCGGGATCACCTGCGACACGATCCCGAACGCCGGCAAGATCATGATGTACACCTCGGGGTGCCCGAAGAACCAGAAAATATGCTGGTACATCACCGGGTCGCCGCCGCCTGCCGCGTTGAAGAACGACGTGCCGAAGTGGCGATCGAACAGCACCATGGTGATCGCGCCCGCCAGAACCGGCATCACGGCAATCAGCAGGTACGCAGTGATCAGCCACGTCCAGACGAACATCGGCATCTTCATCAGCGTGAGGCCGGGTGCGCGCATGTTCAGGATCGTCACGACAATGTTGATCCCGCCCATGATCGACGAAGCACCCATCAGGTGGATCGCGAAAATCGCGAAGTCCATGCCCGGGCCCATCTGCGTCGACAGCGGCGCGTACAGCGTCCAGCCCGCGGCGGTCGCGCCGCCCGGTGCGAAGAACGAACCGACCAGCAACACCGCAGCCACCGGCAGCAGCCAGAAGCTGAAGTTGTTCATCCGCGCGAAGGCCATGTCCGATGCGCCGATCTGCAGGGGCACCATCCAGTTCGCGAAACCGACGAAGGCCGGCATGATCGCGCCGAACACCATGATCAGGCCGTGCATGGTGGTCAACTGGTTGAAGAACTCGGGGCGCATGATCTGCAGACCCGGCTCGAACAGTTCGGCACGGATCATCAGCGCCATCACGCCCCCGGAGAGGAACATGGTGAACGAGAAGATCAGGTACAGCGTACCGATGTCCTTGTGATTGGTTGCGAACAGCCAACGACGCCAGCCATGCGGCGTTTCGTGGGCATGGTCGCCGTGCACGTGCTCGTGGCCCGCGGTTACATCGTGTCCGATGCTAGACATGACAATCTCCTAATACGAATACTGCGGTGCTGACCATGAACACGTCAGGCAGCCGGGCTGATCTGGACACGCCGGGCTTCTTTCGCGTCGCTGCCGCCCGTGATCGTTTCCGGCTTCTTCAAAATGATATGGTCTTCGGCAATGCCGGCTGCTTTCAGCGCGTCGCGCACGGCTTCGGCACGGGTCTTCGCGAGCTTCGCGTTGACTTCGGCGGAACCGGTGGCGTCGGTGAAGCCCGACAGCGTGAATTTCGCGTCCGGGTGCGCCTTTGCGTAGGCCGCTGCCGCGTCGACCGCCGCTTTCGCGTCGGCCGGCAGCGTGCTCTTGCCGGTGTCGAAGTAGATGCTTGCCGGGAGCGTTGCCTGCGATGCTGCCGCGCTGTCCGAACCGGCCGCAGCCGCTTCAGCCCCAGAGGCACCCGAAGCAGCCGCTGCGCCCGAAGCTGCCGCGCCTGCGTCGGCCAGATGATTGCCGCCTTCCGGCAGCTTGCCGTTACGGGCGTCCAGCACTTGCTTCGGCTGGAGAATGTCGCCGGTGTGGTTGCCCCACGAGTTACGTTCGTACGTAATGACCGAAGCGATTTCGACGTCGCTCAGCGTCGGCGCCCACGAAGGCATCGCGTTCTTGCCCTTCAGGACCAGACTCACGTGCTCGGCGATCGGGCCGTTGGCGATCTTGCTGCCGTCCAGCGCCGGGAATGCGCCTGCGCCCTTGCCGGTCGGCTGGTGGCAGACCGCGCAGTTCGCTGCGTACACCTTGCCACCGCGCTCCATCAGCTCGGCCATCGTGTAGGTCTTGTTCGGATCGTCCTGGCCGGCGGCCATTTTCTGCTTCTGCGTGTCGACCCACTTCGCGTAGTCGTCGGCCGACAGCACTTCGACCACTACCGGCATGAACGCGTGTTCCTTGCCGCACAGTTCCGTACAGAAGCCGCGGAAGGTGCCGGTCTTGTCAGCCTTGAACCACGTGTCGCGCACGAAACCCGGAATCGCATCCTGCTTCACGCCGAAAGCCGGCACGTACCACGAGTGGACCACGTCGTTCGCGGTGGTGATGATGCGGATTTTCTTGTCGACCGGGACGACGAGCGGATTGTCGACTTCCTGCAGATACGTGGTGGAAATCGGCTGACGGCCATCGGTTTCCGCACGCGGCGTGGACAGCGTGGACAGGAAGCTGATGCCTTCACCCGGACCCTTCACGTAGTCGTAGCCCCACTTCCACTGGTAGCCCGTGACCTTGATGGTGACGTCGGCATTCGTGGTGTCTTTCATCGCGACGACGGTCTTGGTGGCGGGGAGCGCCATCAGCACGACGATGATGAACGGCACGATCGTCCAGATGATTTCGACGGTGGTGCTTTCGTGGAAATTCGAAGCCTTGTGGCCTTTCGATTTGCGGTGCGCAAAGATCGAATAGAACATCACGCCGAACACGCCGATGAAGATCACCAGGCAAAGAACCAGCATGAACATGTGGAGGCTGAAGAGCTCCTCTGCGATTTTCGTCGCCGGCGGCTGGAGATTGATCTCGTTGACGGCAGGGCCGCCCGGAACATCGCCCACTGCCAGGGCCGCACCGGCGAAAAGCAGTCCGCTCATCGCCAGCACGCCCATGAGGGCTCGCTTGATTGTTTTCATAGCTTCCTTACCCAAATTTTCCATTCAAACCCTCGACCCCGCTGGCAGGTTGTCTCGCGCTCCCCGTGAACGCCGCACGCCTCAACACGTCTAACACCGCGTGAGCCACATACGCAGTTCGCCTGCAAACTGCGCGCGCCGATACTGCGCGAGATGTTGCCCGATCATGATCGTCTGGCCGCGCGAGACCAGCTTGATCTGGTCACGCGGCGTTGCGCCCGGTTCGATCCGCACCCAGCGCGGATTGAATTCGAACTGCGTGAGCTGCTCGGCGCTGACCTGCTCGATCACGAGCCGGTTCGGAAACAGCCGGACGCGCTCGTAATCGACAGCATGACGCGCATATATGGCAAATGCGATGCCCACCGCCAGCAATTCGATACCGGTGAACGGCAACACCAGCCAGGCGCCGACCAGAACCAGCATGAAAGCAATTGCCAACGAGAACAACGCAAGCGACACGTAGAAACATACAAACTGCCGCGGCGAAATCGAACAGTTGCGCTTCATCGTCCAGTCTTTGAGAACTGGTTCTGAATCCGCCAGCAGATCAGATGCTTCCATCGCTGCCTCCTGCCGACCGTCACCAATCGCCGCCTGCGGCCGTTGTTCGCGACCGCTGAACGGCCACTTAATCACCGCCGCGTCACTTCATGTTGCAGCCCTGTGCCTCGGGCCTGCCGCCCCAAATGTGGGAACTCCGGGCGACAAACTGACGCATTATAGGCGCGATCCATAGCATCCACAAGCAAGCCTCAATCGGCTCACAAGCCAGGTGCGACAAGCCTCCGCGCCGTTTTGACGCAGCTTTTGTGCGTCTTTTGAAGCGGTAATTTCAGACATAACAGATGTCCTCTTTACCGCTTCATTGATTCCTCACCGATTCCTCGACGACCCTCGTCCGATATCCTCGATCCGCACGATCCCATGACCTTCAGCCGTGGTGCGCGGCACGGCTTTCCAGGCGTGGCCGTAGATCACTTCGAAGGTCAGCGCGATCGTGCCGTCGGCACGCCGGCGGGCTTCGAGCGCCGCCAGCAAAGCCTTGTGCAATCTACGCGCGACGGCATTCGAGGCGGCCTCGCGCTCGAACGGATAGGCGCCCCAGCGGCGCACATCCGCGAGCAGCGACTCGGGCGACTTATACGTAATAGTGAGTGTTTCCTGGTCCATCACAGGAATCTCGAAACCGCTCTCGACCAGCATATCGCCAAGGTCATGCATGTCGACAAAGTCGATCACATGCTTGCGCGACGCCACGCCATGCGCGGCCTCGACCTCGGCGTAAGCGCCGCGCAATTCCTTCAGCGAATCGGGGCCGAGCGTGCTGAACATCAGCAGGCCGTTTACTTTCAACACCCGTTGCCACTCGGGAAACACGAGGTCGGGCCGCGAGTGCCAGTGCAGCGCGAGATTGGACCAGATGAATTCGAAGGCGCCGGCCGCGAACGGCAGTGCCGAGAAGTCGGCCTGCGCGAAACGCGGACCACGGGCGCCGAGCGCCTTGCCGAGCGTGGCCGGCAGAAAGCGCCGCCAACTCGTGTCGCCGGAATCGTGACGCAGCGCGCGGCTGAGCATTCCGTGCGACAGGTCGGTGCCGAACACCGGCGCCTCGGGGAAGCGTTCGCGCAATGCGGGGAAGTCCTCGCCCGCGCCGCAACCGGCGTCGAGCACGCTCGCCGGCGTAACCTTGATGTAGTCGAGGCGCTCGCGCATGCGCTGCGCGATTTCGCGCGGCAGGAACGCGACGTTGTCGAAGGTCGCCGCACGGCGGTCGAAAATCTGCCTGAGGCGCCGGGAATCATAGGCCGGACGGCCAGTTTGAGACGAAGTTGGGGGCATGGGTGTCGTACTGGCGTAGAGCACGAAGTATACTCGCTCGCTTCCGTCCATTCAGCGTGAAAGACCTTCGCGGGCGGTCCAATCATGCCATTCCGAAAAAATTCGTCATCTCCCGGCGGCTCGAACGCACGTTTTGTACGCTTCATACGCGGCGTGTATTCGGCATGGCCGCACGTGATGCACGCCGCGCTGCCGAACCTGTGCGCGCTGTGCGGCAATTTGTCGCATAAAACGATGTGTGCCGGTTGTGACGAGACCTATTGGAATGAAGGCAGGTTGCGTTGCACGGTGTGCGCGGTTCCTTTGTCCGGAATGCGCTGGGCGGGTCACGCGCAATATCGTTGCGCGGATTGCATCGGCGAGCCGCCGCCGTTCGAGGCGACCTTGGCTCTCGCCGATTACCGCCAGCCGCTCGACGCCCTGGCACCCGGCCTGAAATTCCGCGCCCGGCTGATGCTGGCGCGCGAGTTCGCACAACGTCTTGCGTGTCTCGCGGAGGACACCTGGGTCGACGCGTCCGAAAAACCCGATGTGCTCGCACCCGTGCCGCTGGCGAACAAACGTCTTACCGAGCGCGGCTACAACCAGGCCTGGCAGATTGCGAGGCCCTTGGCCCGCGCGCTGAATGTGCGCAGCGACGCCACCTTGCTGCATCGTGTGATCCACACCGCGCCGCAATCGCGGCTTGATCTGGACGCGCGCCGCATGAACGTGGGCCGCGCGTTCCAGGTCGCGAAACCGGTGCAGGGCCTGCATGTCGGCATCGTCGACGATGTGATGACGACCGGCGCCACGCTCGAAGCGCTGGCACGTACGCTCAAAGCAGCCGGCGCGCGGCGCATCACCAACTTCGTCGCCCTGCGCACACCGAAAAACTAGTCTCTACCTGAAGCCATCATGTTCAATGTCGTTCTCGTCGAACCGGAAATCCCGCCGAACACCGGCAACGTCATCCGCCTGTGCGCCAATACCGGCGCGCGGCTGCATCTGATCGAGCCGCTCGGCTTTCCGCTCGACGACGCCAAGTTGCGCCGCGCCGGACTCGACTATCACGAGTATGCGCAGATGAACGTGCATGCCGATTGGGCCGCATTCGTCGCCAAAGAAACGCCCGATCCCGCGCGCATGTTCGCCTTCACCACCCGTGGCTCGGGCCGCTTTCACGAGCATGCGTTTCAATCCGGCGACTGGTTCGTGTTCGGCGCGGAAACGCGCGGCCTGCCTGACACGGTGCTCGATCAATTTGCCAACGAGCAGCGCGTGCGTCTGCCGATGCGGCCAGGCAACCGCAGTCTGAATCTTTCGAATACGGTCGCCGTGGTCGTGTTCGAAGCGTGGCGTCAGACCGGCTTCGACGGCGGCGCCTGACGCCGTTCCAACTCGGCTTCGTAAAGCGCGAGCATGGCATTGTCGAAACAGGCGAATATCACGCGCTCGGTTGTCGGCGTGCGCGGCAAGCTTTCGAGTACGGTGCCGACCGCGATCCGCACCGCCTCATCAGCGGGAAAATGGTAGATGCCGCAACTAATCGCGGGAAACGCAATGCTCGTGCAATGCGCCTGATACGCCACCTCGAGCGAGCGCTGATAGCAGGAGGCGAGAAGGTCGGCCTCGCCATGCGCACCGCCCCGCCACACCGGGCCGACCGCGTGAATCACATATTTGGCCGGCAAGCGGTAGCCGCCGGTGAGCTTGGCGTCGCCGGTCGCGCAGCCGCCGAGCGCCTCGCACTCATGCACCAATTCCCTGCCGGCCGCGCGGTGAATCGCGCCATCCACGCCGCCACCGCCTAGCAACGAGGTATTCGCCGCGTTGACGATCACATCCACGGCGAGCGTCGTGATGTCGACCGCGCGCGCTTCTAGCGTGCAATTGTTGAAACTGGGCATGGGAACCTCGCTGATCCGAAGCGTCGATAAAACGTGGACAGCGATAGCGGGCAGCCGTTCAGCGCTTTTCGCGCCAAACGGCTGAATAACAAGACTTATTCTGCTTTCGAATCGCGCCGCAGCAGGGCGCTGACGGCGTCGCTGGGCGCTACGCCGTCGAACAGCACGGCGCAGACTGCCTGCGTGATCGGCATCTCGATCGCATGAGCACGAGCAATCGCCAGGACGGCTTGCGCACAACGCACCCCCTCGGCCACGTGACCGAGTCCGCCGAGGATATCGTCGAGCGTACGGCCCGCGGCGAGTTGCACGCCGACCGTACGGTTGCGCGACAGATCGCCCGTGGCGGTCAGGATCAGATCGCCCAGACCGGTCAACCCGGTGAACGTCTCCGCCCGTCCGCCGAGCGTCACGCCGAGGCGCGACATTTCCGCGAGACCACGCGTGACCAGCGCCGCGCGCGCATTGAGACCGAGGCCGAGACCGTCGGCAATACCCGTGGCGATCGCCAGCACGTTCTTCACCGCGCCGCCCACTTCCACGCCGACGATGTCGTCGCCGGTATAGATGCGCATGGCGCCATGATGAAACGCGGAAACCGTGCGCTCGCGGCACGCCAATGACGCACTCGCGATCGTCAATGCGACCGGCAGGCCCTGCCCGACTTCGCGCGCGAAGCTTGGGCCCGACAGCACGCCGTTGCTGCCATGCCCCGGCAACTCAGCCGCGACCACCTGATGCGGCAACAACTGCGACTCGGCTTCGAAACCTTTGCACAACCACACCACATGCGCCGGCACTTTGCCCGCGTCGTGCATCGCCCGGAACAGACCCCGCAGACCGGCGACAGGCGTCGCCACGACGCATAACGCGTCGTCGGCGAGCGCATGGTCGAGCGCTGCGTTCAGATCGGCTTCATAGCGAAGGGACGGCGGCAAGGCAAGGCCCGCCAGATAGCGGGCGTTTTCGTGCGAAGCGGAGAGCTCGGCGATGAGCGCGGGTTCACGCGCCCACAGCACCGTGTCGTGCCGCGCGGCCAGATGGCCGGCGAGGGCTGTGCCCCATGCACCGGCGCCGAGGACGGCAACCTTCATAGCCGGCACCGAACGGACGCGTTAATGCGTGACGCCGTTTTGCACCGCGCCTTCCTGCCCGCCCATTTGCGCGAGACGTTGCTCGTACAGCGCCTGGAAGTTGATCTCGGCGAGGTGGATCGGCGGGAAGCCTGCGCGGGTGATCGCGTCGGCGATGTTCGAGCGCAGGTACGGGAACAGGATCGTCGGGCAGGCGATGCCGACCAGCGGATCGATCTGCTCAGCCGGAATGTTGCGAATATCGAAAATGCCGGCTTGCTTGGCTTCGATCAGGAACGCAACCTTGTCCGACACCTTGGCCGTGACCGTGCCGGTGACGAGGATTTCGAACACGGTGTCGGCAAGGCGCTCGGCCTTCACGTCGACTTCGACTTCGACCGACGGCATTTCCTGCTCGAGGAAGATGCCCGGCGAATTCGGCTGCTCGAGCGACATGTCCTTCAGGTAGATGCGCTGGATGTTGAAGAACGGCTGGTTATTCTCGTCGGACATGATTGAGTGATTCCCTGATAGGTATGCATGGCGGCGGCCCATGGCTTCACGGGCCGCCAGATCGTTGCGGCGCATCGCCCGCCCTCGAAGGTGTCCTCGCAGGGACGGCATGCGCCGACTTGTATTTCACCCGCCTTACTCGCGCGCCGCCCGGCGCGCGAAATCAGGCAGCTTCGAGCAGAGGCGTCAAACCGCCCGCGCGATCGAGCGCGGAAAGGTCATCGTACCCGCCGACATGCGTCTCGCCGATGAACACCTGCGGCACCGTACGGCGACCGGTCCGGGTCATCATTTCGTCACGACGGGCCGGGTCTTTGTCGATCAGTACCTTTTCAACGTGCTCGACGCCGCGCGACTTTAAAAGACGTTCGGCCATCTGGCAATACGGGCACACCTGGGTGCTGTACATGATCACTTTGTTCACTTGGCTGCTCCTTGTTTCACAACCGGCATTCCGGCCTTCTGCCAGGCGTCGACACCGCCTTCGAGAACATGGACTTCCGCGTATCCGGCATCTTGCACGATACGCGCTGCCTTGTTCGACTGCTGGCCGGTCTGGCACACCAGCAGCACCGGGTTGCTCTTGTTCTTCACGAGTTGCGCGACTTTCACCTGCAACTCTGCAAATTCAAGGTGCCGTGCCGCGGGCAGATGGCCCTTGGCAAAGTCGGCGGACGGACGCAGATCGATGACCGCCGCATTGCGCCGGTTGATCAGTTGGGTCGCCTCAGCGGCCGACAGGCCGCCGCGGCCACGCCGCATGATCGTCGGCCACAGCAGCAACCCACCGGAGATGAGGACGATTGCGATCAGTACAAGGTTTGTGTAATCAGTGAAAAACTTCACGGAAAATCCGCCGAAAAAGAGAGAAATCGAAAAGGGCAATCCAGCCATTATAAAATAACCGTCTGACGCGATGGCGGTGCTCCTCCAGAGGACCCTCGCAACGCTTTACCGCTTCCTTACTACCGACTGGCAATCTCATGTACAAACTCGTTCTCATCCGCCACGGCGAATCGACGTGGAACAAGGAAAACCGCTTCACGGGCTGGGTCGACGTCGACCTGACCGAGCAGGGCAATCGTGAAGCGCAGCAAGCGGGCGTGCTGCTGAAGGAATCGGGCTACGCGTTCGATATCGCCTACACGTCGGTGCTCAAGCGCGCGATCCGGACCTTGTGGCATGTGCAGGATCAGATGGATCTGATGTATCTGCCGGTGGTGCATTCGTGGCGTCTGAACGAGCGCCACTATGGCGCGCTATCGGGTCTGAACAAGGCGGAAACCGCGGCCAAATTCGGCGACGAACAGGTGCTGGTCTGGCGCCGCAGCTACGACACGCCCCCGCCGGCGCTCGATCCGTCGGACGACCGCGCACCGTACGGCGATCCGCGCTACGCCAAGGTGCCGCGCGAACAGTTGCCGCTCACCGAATGCCTGAAAGACACCGTGGCGCGCGTTCTGCCGCTGTGGAACGAATCGATTGCGCCGGCCATCAAGTCGGGCCGCAAAATCGTGATCGCGGCGCACGGCAACTCGATCCGCGCCATGGTGAAGTACCTCGACAATATTTCGGACGACGACATCGTCGGCCTGAATATCCCGAACGGCGTGCCGCTCGTCTATGAACTCGACGAAAATCTGAAGCCGATCACGCACTACTATCTGGGCGACCAGGACGCGATTGCAAAGGCGCAAGCCGCTGTGGCCATGCAAGGCAAGGCGGGCTGAACCTGTCCCAGAGCCGCAACCCTGCGTGAAAAATGCGGCAGGGTTGCTGCGGCAAACCGGCCGCCGCGCCGGGCAACACATGCCGGCCGGCGCGGCCCGTATCCGTCGGGCGCGCCATCTGGCTGCCATCCTGGTGTTACCGCACATTACTTCACCACCGCAGCGCCGATCTCACGAACCAGGCCCGGCCCGTGCTGTCGAATCACGATTGCCTGTGCTGCGCCCTGAGTGGGCGGGTGTGCAGTTATACTTGTCCGTCCCCACCTCTATCGACGCTGCCACGCGCTTCCGACCGCAACAGACTCTATGCGAAAGAACCTGAAAAATATCGGCCTGATTGCCGCGGGCCTTGCTACCGGCGCATTCGCCACCCTGCAACTCTCCGCATCGGCCCAGCAACCCGCCAGCGCCGCCTCGAGCGCCGTTGCGCCGTTGCCGCTGGACCAGCTCAGGCTCTTTGCCGAAGTTTTCGGGCAAATCAAGCATGAATACGTCGAACCGGTCGACGATAAAAAGCTCCTCACCGCCGCGATCAAGGGCATGGTGTCGAGCCTCGACCCGCATTCGTCGTATCTCGACAAGACCGATTACGAAGAACTGCAGGAGCAGACCAAGGGTCGCTTCGCGGGTCTCGGCATCGAAATTTCGTCGGAAGACGGCCTGATCAAGGTGATTTCGCCGATTGAAGACACGCCTGCATTCCGCGCCGGCATCCGCCCGGGCGACCTGATCACCCGCATTAACGACAAACCCGTGCGCGGCATGACGCTCGACCAGGCCGTCAAGCAGATGCGCGGCGATCCGGGCACCAAGGTCACGCTGACCATCTTCCGCAAGACCGACGACCGTACGTTCCCGCTCACGGTGACGCGCGCGATCATCAAGGTCCAGTCGGTCAAGATGAAGATTCTTGCGCCGGGCTACGCGTATGTCCGCATCACCAGCTTCCAGGAACGCACCACGCCTGACCTGGCCGCCAAGCTGCAAGACATCGCCCGTCAACAGCCGAACCTGAAGGGGCTTGTGCTCGACCTGCGCAATAACGGCGGCGGCCTGCTGCAAAGCGCGGTCGGCGTAGCCGGCGCGTTCCTGCCGGCGAATTCGGTGGTGGTGTCCACCAATGGCCAGATTCCGGATTCGAAGCAGGTCTATCGCGACACGTACGATAACTACCGCCTGCAATCGTTCGACAGCGATCCGCTGAAAGACGAAGCGCCGATCTTCAAGACTGTGCCAATGATCGTGCTGACCAACGCCTACTCGGCGTCGGCTTCGGAAATCGTCGCGGGCGCGCTGCAGGATCAGCATCGTGCGCTGATCGTCGGCAAGACCACCTTCGGCAAGGGCTCGGTGCAAACCGTCCGCCCGATGACTGCCGAAACGGCCCTGCGTCTGACCACGGCGTACTACTACACGCCGAGCGGCCGCTCGATCCAGAACAAGGGCATCCGTCCTGACATCGCGGTCGATCAGTACGCGGAAGGCGATCCGGACGACGCACTGGTGACCCGCGAAGTCGACTACTCGAACCACCTTGCGAACACGCAGGATCCGAACGAGAAGAAGGAAGCGGATCAGCGCGAACAGGAGCGCATGGACCAACTGCGCCAGCTTGAAGAGCAAAACGACAAGAAGACGCCGGAACAGCGTCAGAAGGATCGTGAGCGCAAGCCGGTCGAGTTCGGTTCGACCGACGATTTCATGCTGACACAGGCGCTGAACAAGCTGGAAGGCAAGCCGGTGATGGAATCGAAGTCGCTGACCGAGCGGCGTCTGGCGCAGAACAAGCCGGCAACATCGGCGTCCGCGCCGGTGGCGGTGAAGCCGACGCAACCGGTACCGGGTGCATCGGTCCCGGCCTCGGCGCCTGCCGCGCAAAGCAACTAAGCAGCAAACCCAACGTGCCTTCGCAGCTGAACATGCTGCGAAGGCACGTCGCCGTAGACGTTGCAGCGCCCCTTGCAGCACACCTTGCAATACCCAGTGCAATACCCAGCCCCAGCACGAACACCCGCTCCCGCGCGCGATTAAAATAGCGAAACCGCGCACGGCAGGCCACCGGTCCTGCATTTCATTGCGCGACACTCCACGCGCCCCGCCATGAATGACGATCAACTCCTCCGCTATTCCCGCCATATCCTCGTCGACGAAATCGGCATCGAGGCGCAGCAGCGCTTTATCGACGCCCACGCGATCATCGTCGGCGCGGGCGGGCTAGGTTCGCCGGCAGCGATGTATCTGGCGGCGGCAGGCGTCGGCCGCTTGACGCTGGTCGATGCCGATACGGTCGACCTGACCAATCTGCAGCGGCAGATTCTGCACGTGAGCGCGTCGGTCGGGCGAAAGAAGGTGGAATCCGGGCGCGACGCGATCGCGCAGATCAATCCCGAGGTGGTGGTGAACGCGGTCGCCCAACGCGTGGACGATGCGTGGCTCGATCGCGAGGTGCCGCGTGCCACCGTCGTGCTCGACTGCACCGATAACTTCGCGACGCGCCACGCGATCAACCGGGCGTGCGTGAAACATGGCGTGCCGCTGGTGTCGGGCGCGGCGTTGCGCTTCGACGGCCAGATCAGCACCTTCGATTTCCGTGACGCCGCGTCGCCCTGCTACGCGTGCGTGTTCCCTGAGGATCAACCGTTCGAGGAAGTCGCGTGCTCGACCATGGGCGTGTTCGCGCCCACGGTGGGCATCATCGGTTCGATGCAAGCCGCTGAAGCGCTGAAAGTGATTGGCGAAATCGGTACGCCGTTGGTGGGCCGTCTCACGATGCTCGATTCGCTGCGAATGGAATGGAACACGATGCGCATTGCGCGCCAGCCGGATTGCCCGGTATGTGGGCAACGGCATCAGACCTGAGGCCAGGCCAAGACGCCGAATGAAAAAAACGCCGCACATGTGCGGCGTTTTTTTCATTTGAACCCGATCCAGGTTTTCAGTTTCAAGCCAGCACCACACGCTTGAGCGCCGCCTGCACTTCTTCCGGCTCGAACGAAGCCAGCACGTCGGCCACCGGCTTCTCGAGCGTCTTCAGATGCGAGCGCAGCACTTCCTGCTTGACCACCAGCAACTGGCTCGGATGCATCGAAAACTCGGTGAGACCCATGCCGAGCAACAGACGCGTCAACGCCGGATCGCCCGCCATCTCGCCGCACACCGACACCGGTACGCCCGCCCGCTTCGCCTCGCGCAGCGTGAACGCGATCAGATGCAGCACCGCCGGATGCAGCGGATCGTACAGATGCGCGACCGAGTTATCCGCGCGATCAATCGCCAGCGTGTACTGGATCAGATCGTTCGTGCCGATCGACAGAAAATCCAGCCGCTTGAGAAACAGCGGCAACGCAATCGCGGCGGCCGGAATCTCGATCATCGCGCCGACCTGCACGTTCGGATCGTAGGTGATGCCGGCGTCGTCCAGCTGACGCTTGGCTTCGCGAATCAGATCGAGCGTCTGATCGATCTCCTGCGCGTGCGCGAGCATCGGAATCAGAATCTTCACCTTGCCGAATGCCGACGCGCGGAGAATCGCGCGCAGTTGCGTCAGGAACATTTGCGGCTCAGACAGGCTCCAGCGAATCGCTCTGAGCCCCAGGGCGGGGTTCGGTGCGGTTTCGTAGCCATCGCCCCCGCCCATCGAATCGAGCGGCTTGTCGGCCCCGACGTCGATCGTGCGGATCGTCACCGGCAAGCCGTTCATCAACTCGACCGCGCGACGGTAGGCGGCAAACTGCTCCTCCTCTTCCGGCAAGTGGTGCTTGTGATTCATGAACAGGAACTCGGTGCGGAACAAGCCCACACCGGTTGCACCCGAATCGACCGCGGCGCGTGCGTCCTCCGGCAATTCGATATTCGCGCACAGCTCGATGCGCGTGCCGCACAGCGTTTGCGTAGGCGAAAACTTCAGCCTTTGCAGCTTGCGCTGCTCGAGCGCTTTTTCGCTCTGACGGTACGAGTATTCTTCCAGCACGATCGGTGCGGGATCGACGATCACGATGCCATGATCACCGTCGACAATGATCAGGTCGTCTTGCCGAATCAACTGGCTCGCATGCTGCACGCCGACTGCAGCCGGAATGCCGAGGCTGCGTGCGACGATCGCCGTATGCGAGGTACGTCCGCCGAGATCGGTGACGAAACCCTGAAACGTTTGCGTTTTGAACTGCATCATGTCGGCCGGCGCGATGTCGTGCGCGACCACGATCATCTCGTCGCACGTACCGTGCACGCCATCCCCCAGCGCCACCGAAGCGCCGGCGAGAGCCTTCAGCACGCGCTCCACCACCTGTTCGATGTCGGCTTTGCGCTCGCGCAGGTATTCGTCTTCGATATCGTCGAAATGGCGCGACAGGCGCTCGAGTTGTTCGGTCAGCGCCCACTCGACGTTGTAGCGGCGCGTACGGATCAGGTCGATGGTTTCCTGCACGAGCATCGCGTCATTCAGGATCATGGAATGGACGTTGATGAACGCGCCCATTTCGCTCGGTGCGTCCGCGGCAAGATCGGCGCGCAACGTGTCGAGCTCATGATGCACATGGAGCTGGGCCGCGCGAAAACGATCGATCTCGCCCTCGATCTGGGCGGGTTCGATCAGATAGTGGTCTACGTCAAGTGCAGCCGGGGCGATCAGATAAGCCCGCCCGATGGCGATACCGCGTGACACGGGAATTCCATGCAGCGTGAAGGACACGCGCACCTCCTCTAGTTGTGTGATGCCGCGGCAAACCGCTGCAATGCTCTCAGACTCGCATGATCATTATAAATTCCGCGCCCTCTGTCAGTACGCCGGGGCTGTGTGCAGCGCAGCACGAAATATCGTGATTGTCTCGCGCTAAAAAAAATGCCGCGGACCAGCGCGGCATTTTGCTCGAGGCAGAGGAACGCGCGAATTTACTGACCTTCACCAAATTTATCGGCAATCAGTTTCAGCAATGCGTCCATGGCTTCTTTTTCGTCGGCGCCTTCCGTTTCGATCAGCACCGTGCTGCCTATCCCCGCGGCCAGCATCATCACACCCATGATGCTCTTGGCATTGATACGGCGGCCATTGCGGCTCATCCAGATTTCCGCCTGGTAGTTGCCCGCGAGTTGCGTCAACTTGGCCGACGCGCGCGCGTGCAGCCCCAGCTTGTTCACAATAGTCGTTTCCTGTTGCAGCATGTGATGGTCCGAAGCGCGGGTAAGTGTTGTGGTGAAAAGTGAAACTGCAAACCAGTAGCGCTCGGGTCGCAACCCGATCGCCATTGTTTAAAGCCGTGCGATCCGCTTACAACCCGGTCGAGCCGGCTTTCTGGGTCAGGTCGGCCTCAGGCGGCAACGCGGGCAAACAGGTTGCGGCAGCGGTATCGGGCGGCAAAGCCGGCAAACAGTCGCTGCACCCCGCGGGTGGCGCAACCGGCGCCGGCGTGGCAGGCCCGATTGCGTGCACGCCCTTGGTGGCTCCGGCGAGCGCTTTGTCGACCAGCGTGTCGAGCGGCGTCGCGCGATAACAAACGGCGCGCACCAGCATCGGCAGATTGACGCCGCACAGCACACGGACGTTCGGCACCGAAGCGAGCCGCCCGGCGATATTCGCCGGCGTGGCGCCGAACATATCGGTGAGCACGAGCGCGCCGTTTTCTTCCTTGAGCCGCTCAATTTCGGAATGCGCGAACGCGACCTGCTGAACGGGATCGCAATCCGGCGATACGTCGATCACGCCGATACGCGCCGGCAAGCCACCGTAAATGTGCGAAATACAATCGCGCAACGCGGTGGCGAACGGAGCGTGCGCAATGATCAGAATGCCTGCCATGTCACCCTTGCTGCAAAAGAACAACGGCCCCGAACCGTGGACCGGGACAAAGCCCGGTTCGTAAGCGCCCTCGACCGGCCGTGGGTCGTGAGGACCGGAACGCATCATCTGACGAGCGGCCCGCGGCGCCTGATGCCACGGCGGCGTGCGCGGAAACCCGCTCGGTTACAGATCGCAACAGTCCGCAATCCATGCCTGCAGTGTCCGGCAGACGCCATCGATTCAGCTTGGCGCGGGAGAGCGGGCATTGTATCAGGCTCATTTTCGCGCCAAAGCCGGTGTTTCGCTTGATGCGGGCTTGATGCGGATTTACTACACAGTTTGGGGGCCGCGGCGGCGATTCAAGGGTTGCGCCTCAAGCTGCCGCACGCTCCAGCGCGTCGATGAACATCGCGGCCACGTCGAAGCCGGTCTGCTCCATGATCTCGCGGAAACACGTCGGGCTCGTGACGTTCACCTCGGTGAGCCAGTCGCCGATCGCGTCCAGCCCGACCAGCAGCAGACCGCGCGCGGCAAGCACCGGCGCGAGCGTGTCGGCGATCTTGCGGTCATGCTCGGTGAGCGGGCGCGCCACGCCCAGTCCGCCGGCCGCCAGATTGCCGCGCACTTCATTGCCCTGAGGGATGCGCGCGAGCGAAAACGGTACCGGCTCACCGCCGATCAGGAGAATGCGCTTGTCGCCCTCCTTGATCTCGGGGATGAACTTTTGCGCCATCACCGAGCGCGCGCCGTCGTGACTCAGCATCTCGATGATCGAGCCGAGATTCATGCCGTCTGCCTTCACGCGGAACACGCCCATGCCGCCCATGCCGTCGAGCGGCTTCAGGATCACGTCGCCGTGTTCTTCATGGAACGCGCGCAAACGGGCGGCGTCGCGCGTCACCAGCGTCGGCGCCACGAACTGCGCGAACTCGCCGATCGCCAGCTTTTCCGAATGATCGCGAATCGCCTGCGGCTTGTTGAAGATACGCGCGCCGCCGCGCGCGGCCATTTCCAGCAGCCAGGTCGACGTCACGTATTCCATATCGAACGGCGGGTCTTTACGCATCACGACCGCGCTGAATTGCTTCAGCGAACGCGGCGCGGCGGCTTCAGCGGCGTACCAGGTATCGCGATGCAGGTCCGTCGTGTCGCCCACGATCGCAAAACGCTGGACGTTCGCCTCGACGTCGCCGCCCGTCCACGCCAGATGCTTCGGCTCGCACGTGTAGAGCGTATGACCGCGACGCGCGGCTTCGGCCATCATCGCGTAGGTCGAGTCCTTGTAGATCTTGAACTGCGTAAGCGGATCGGCGATGAAAAGAATGTCCATGGGGATTCCGGTGCGCCCTTAGGGCTTGGCATTGATCGTAAATATAGTCGTTGAAAATGGCGATGGCGGCACGCATGCCGCCATCGTTCATCTCACGAGGCTCAAACCTGGATCGCTTCCGGATCGGTCTTTTCCAGTTCGACCGATGCGGCCAGCAACCCGAGCCGCGCCACCACGCCGTACATATAGAAGCGGTTCGGCACCGCCGCGCCGGGCTTAGCGTGAGCATCCGGCAGCGCCGTGTGTTCGAAGCCAAGCGGCACGAAGTGCATGCCGGGCGCGTTCAGATTCTGATCGCGCTCCCGGCTGCCATGCACGCGGTAGAAGCCGCCCACCACGTAACGGTCGATCATATACACGACCGGCTCGGCGACTTCCTCACCGATGCGCTCGAAGGTGTACACGCCTTCCTGCACGATCACGTCATGCACTTCGAGGCCGTCTTTGGTGGTAGCCATCTTGGCGCGTTCGCGCTTGGTCAGCGCGGCCACTTCCGACGCGTCGTGCACGGTCATCACGCCCATGCCATAGGTGCCCGCATCCGACTTGATGACGACATACGGTTTCTCGGAAATGCCGTACTCGCGATACTTCCTGGCGATCTTCTTGAGCACGCCGTCGATCGCATCCGCCAGCGCTTCTTCACCGGTGCGCTCCTGGAAATCGACGCCTTCGACATGCGCGAAGTATGGATTGATCATCCACGGATCGATCTCGACCATCTTTGCGAACTTCTTCGCGACGTCGTCATAGCAGGAGAAGTGCGTCGATTTGCGGCGAACGGCCCAGCCGGCATGCAGCGGCGGCAGCAGATACTGCTCGTGCAGATTTTCCAGCACCGGCGGAATGCCGCCTGACAGATCATTGTTCAGCAGAATCGAACACGGGTCGAAATTCTTCAGACCGAGTCGCCGCGGCGAGCGCTCGAGCGGTTCGAGCACGAGCTTCTGCCCGTCGGACAAGGCGATCGTGACCGGCCCGACGATGCTTTCGTCGAGCGTGCCGAAACGTACGTTCAAGCCGGCCTGACGCATGATCGCGGCCAGACGGGCGACATTCTCGAGATAAAACGCGTTGCGCGTATGGCGCTCCGGAATCACCAGCAGATTCTTCGCGTCCGGGCAGATCTTCTCGATCGACGCCATCGCGGCCTGCACGGCGAGCGGCAGCACTTCCTGCGGCAGATTGTTGAATGCGCCGGGGAACAGATTGGTGTCGACCGGCGCGAGCTTGAAGCCCGCGTTACGCAGATCGACTGAACAATAGAACGGCGGCGTGTGCTCCTGCCATTCGAGCCGGAACCAGCGTTCGATGGCGGGCGTAGCGTCGAGGATCTTCCGCTCGAGATCGAGCAGCGGGCCGTTTAACGCCGTAACTAGGTGCGGAACCATTGATCACTCGCAGACTGGAGAAAAAAGATTGTAGAGCAAATGCTTTGTCCATTTGGGGACGGTTTCTCCATTCGCAAGCCGATACGAATGCATTCTCGCTATCGCCATGATAGGCGGAGAAAACTGCTGTCTGTTTACAAGATACAAGATACGGGGCAAGAAAAAAGCCCGCCATGAAGGCGGGCCAAAGTCGCTGCGCTTGATTCTGATCCGCAAGCCCTGGAGCTTGCGGTTACGAAACGGTCCTTATTCGACGTGTTCGCCGTGCAGGCTCACGTCCAGGCCTTCGCGTTCCTCTTCTTCCGTCACGCGGATGCCCATCACCATATCGATGACCTTCAGCAGGATGTAGCTCACCACGCCGCTGTAGACCAGCGTCGTCAGCACGCCCTTCGCTTGCAGGATCACGCTGCCGTCCGCGCCGCCGATGTCCTTGACCGCGAACACGCCGGTCAGGAGCGCACCCACGATACCGCCGATGCAGTGCACGCCGAACGCGTCGAGCGAATCGTCGTAACCGAGCTTGTGCTTGAGCCACGTTGCCGACCAGAAGCAGATCACGCCTGCCGCGATGCCGATCACCAGCGAACCCGTCATACCGACGAAGCCCGAAGCCGGCGTAATCGCCACCAGACCTGCCACGGCGCCCGACACGATACCGAGCACCGACGGCTTACCCTTGGTTGCCCATTCGGCGAACATCCAGGCGAGTGCTGCTGCTGCGGTTGCCACTTGCGTTGCGAACATGGCGAAGCCGGCACGGCCGTCAGCCGCCACTGCCGAACCCGCGTTGAAGCCGAACCAGCCCACCCACAGCATGGCGCCACCGATCAGCGTGAGCGTCAGGTTGTGCGGCGCCATCGCTTCCTTGCCGTAGCCGACACGCTTGCCGAGCACCAGCGCGCAGACCAGCGCCGCGATACCGGCATTGATGTGCACCACCGTGCCGCCCGCGAAGTCGAGGATGCCCGCGCTAGCCAGCCAGCCGCTCGGTTCCCAGACCATGTGCGCGATCGGCGAGTAGACGATGATCGACCAAAGCGTCATGAACACCAGCATCGCCGAGAACTTCATGCGGTCGGCAAATGCGCCCGTAATCAGCGCCGGGGTAATGATCGCGAACGTCATCTGATAGACGACGTAGACCGTTTCCGGGATCGTCGGTGCGAGGTGGCTGACGGTCAGCGTCGTGGCCTTGTCGCCCTTGATGTAGTTCATGCCCGCCATGAAGAAGCGCGAGAAGCCGCCGATGAACGAGTTGCCCGGCGTGAAAGCGAGGCTGTAGCCCACGATGACCCATATGATCGACACCAGGCAGGTGATCGCGAAGCTTTGCATCAGGATCGCGAGCACGCTCTTCTTGCGGACCATGCCGCCGTAGAACAGCGCCAGACCCGGGATCGTCATGAACAGCACGAGCGCGGTGGAGGTCAGCATCCAGGCGGTGTCGCCCGAATTGATCTTCGACGAATCGACCGAGAACGGCGCGGTCGGCGCGGCAGGCGCTGCGTCCGATGCTGCCGGCGCAGCTGCGGCGGCGCTGGCAGCCGGTGCGGCGGACGCATCAGCGGCCGGTGCCGAAGCCGCGGCGGCAGCAGGGGCTGCCGAGGCGTCCGGTGCCGGCGCGCTCGCCGTCGTATCGGAAGCAGCTGCCGAGGCGGCTGCGGGGGCGGAAGCGTCGTCCGCGAGGGCGGCGCCGATACCGCCCGCGAGCAGCGAACCGGCCATCAGCATGGACATCAATAGTTTGCGCATCTTTGTTTCCTCTTGTCGCTATCTGTGTCGCTATCTTTTGGTGTTACAGAGCGTCCGCGCCGGTCTCCCCGGTGCGAATCCGAATCACCTGCTCGATCGAGGTGACAAAAATCTTGCCGTCGCCGATCTTGCCGGTGCGTGCCGCGCGTTCGAGCGCCTCGATCGCCTGGTCGACGATGTCGTCCGAGACGGCTGCCTCGATCTTCACCTTCGGCAGGAAATCGACGACGTATTCAGCGCCCCGATATAGCTCCGTGTGGCCCTTCTGGCGACCGAAGCCTTTGACTTCCGTCACCGTGATGCCCGAGACGCCGATGGCCGACAAGGCTTCGCGCGCCTCATCGAGCTTGAACGGCTTGATGATTGCGGTAATGAGTTTCATGAAATCCCTCGCTTAGTTGCGTAACCCGTTGCGTAACCCTGTTTGCGTACCTGTAACCCGTTCGCGTGGTCTCGTTCCGCTGCCGGCAGAAAGTACCCGGCAGTGCGCGCGGGGCAGTAATAGCAACTCGCATGCCAGTTGTGTCAGACTTCGTCCGGGGCGTGCTGCAAAACGGGCTCAGGCGGCCCTGGCCGGACGGCCAACGTTGGCGGGGCACGGTGGCGCGGCGTATGGATCGTTGCTAGAGTGTTCGAAGGTATTTAACGTTTGAGCGCGCACCAAAGGGGCTCATGCGACAGCGCCGGGCAACAGGCCATGCACCAAGACGGAACATACGCCGCATCAAAGCACAGACGTAACGAAACATGCACATTTTTTGTGCACCAAGGGGAACGCCATGAAACAACCGAACGATGTCTTTACCGATTTTCAGGCCCGCATGAGCGAGCTGTTCAAGAACTCGCCGGCCAAAGATGTCGAACGCAATGTGAAAGCCATGCTGTCGCAGGGCTTTTCCAAGCTCGACCTGGTTACGCGTGAGGAATTCGATACGCAAACCCAGGTGCTGGTGCGTACCCGTGCGCGCCTGGAAGAGCTGGAGCGCCGCGTCGCCGAGCTCGAGCAGAAGCTGCCGGTCACCACGCAGACCTCCTAAGGTTTGCTCGCAGCGCCTTAGCTGCGCCGTGCTGCACATCACTGGCAAGCGAGCCGTGACGTCATCAGCGTTTTAGGGGATTTGCGCGCGCCCTCGGCGCGCCGTCCGACGGGAGAAAACATGTCGCTTGCCGTGGTGCGCAGTCGCGCGCCGGCCTCTGGCCGCGCGCCCGAAGTAACCGTCGAGGTTCACCTCGCGAACGGATTACCCTCTTTTTCGATCGTCGGCCTTCCCGATCTGGAAGTGCGCGAAAGCCGCGAGCGCGTGCGCGCGGCGCTGCAGAACTGCAGCTTCGATTTCCCCGTGCGGCGTATTACCGTCAACCTCGCGCCGGCCGATTTGCCGAAGGAGTCCGGCCGCTTCGTTCTGCCGATCGCTTTAGGCATTCTGGCGGCGAGCGGGCAAATTCCGCCGGAGTCTTTGCTGCATCGTGAATTTGCCGGTGAGCTCTCACTCACCGGCGCGTTGCGGCCGATGCGCGGGGCGTTCGCGATGGCCTGCGGAACAGCCCGCAGTCGCGCTTCTCACGGCGGTCTGGGCGGCGCTTCTGGTAGTACTCCAACGTTC
Source organism: Paraburkholderia sp. BL23I1N1 (assembly GCF_003610295.1). Taxonomy (NCBI): domain Bacteria; kingdom Pseudomonadati; phylum Pseudomonadota; class Betaproteobacteria; order Burkholderiales; family Burkholderiaceae; genus Paraburkholderia; species Paraburkholderia sp. BL23I1N1. Next base: position 739,369 of record NZ_RAPV01000002.1, on the reverse strand, counting down.
GCCATGTCCAGCGAGCAGGCACCCGGAACGGGCGTTCAGCAGACGCCGCAGCTCTATCTACCCGCGGCAAGTGCAGCGGAGGCAGCACTCGTGCCGGGTGTCGATGTTTACGGAGCCGCCGATCTGCCGTCGCTGTGCGCGCATCTGGCGGGAGCGCCTGACGCCCGGCTCTACCCGGTCGCGGCACCCGACCTCAGCGAGAGCGCACCTGCCACTGCCCCTGACATGACCGACGTGATCGGCCAGCGCGGCGCGCGCCGCGCACTTGAAGTCGCCGCGGCCGGTGGACACCATGTGTTGACTTGTGGCCAATTAAACCCCACTTGTAACCGGGTTAGCCTCGTGTCTGTTTGCTCGTGGTCGCTCATGCGACCAACTGATGGCCTCACTACAAATAGGCGCCAAATGAGTTCGCCTTCCCGCAATTGGCGACTGTCGGCCAGGTACGGACAGCGGCGTGCTATTTCTAGCGGACGTTCAGATGACCGTTCCACTCAGGCAAGAGTCATTCGTGCGCCGGTCATACCCGTCGCGTAGTCGGCCCAGGCACCCCACCGAGCGTGCGGATCGTGGCGCCACTATAGTCGGTTATCCGCGAACTCACGCGCGGATGGCCGGAGGCAAACGCCTGTAACCGCACGGCACGTGTCAGCGGCGCTACCGCCCGCATGTCCTGAATCCGTTATGGCGCTGGCCCTGAAATGACGCGGAGGAAATTCTGGACGGACTTCACTCCTTTGACTTGCTGCGCCGCATCAATGGCCAACTGGATCTGTTCATTATCCGTCACTGAACCAGACAGCGTTACGTGGCCGTCGCGAGCCTTGACGAGGATGCGCGTGGCGTTCAGTCCGCGGGTTCGGGTGATCGCGTTCTCGATGCTGTGGGCGAGTTTCCTGTCCGCGGCTTTCGATGCTTTAGCGGATTCCGCGGTCAACGAACTGGAAGCCGCGCTCGCTCCATCCGCGGCGGCGGCTTGAGCGGATGCGCTGCCGGAAAGTGCGATCAGCGCTGTAGCGAACAGAGCCCGCAGAGTTTGGTGGTGATTGGTCATGCAATTCCTTCGGTCAATATGAATGAGGGGGAGCGCGGCGCTCATGACGCCGCAGGCGTTACCTAGAACCGGGTCATAAAGCCAAGCGACGCGCCCGTTAACGTACGACCGCCGCGATTGAGCCCAAGCGCCGCAATGTTGGCCGGATCGTACCGATAGGCGCCGGAAAAGCCATTGCAATCCAGCTCGGCGTAGAGTTCGGTCTGCTTCGAGAGGAAATATTCGGCGAGCGCATAAGTCGTGAGCTTGTGACCGCCAGCTGCCTCAACGTTGCCAAGGTTGCTGGCGATATCGTCATAAAAGGCCGCGGTGACCTGGAACGTCGGCGCGAAGACCCATACGATGCCGCCGCCCGGAATCCTGTCACGACGTCTGGGCGCGCTCAGGGCGCTGCCCGTGACGCTCAGGTCGTTGTAGCTCAGATAGAGGCGCGCTCCGCCAAGCTGAAGCGTTCCGCCGGTCTGGAACGTCTGTGCCCACTGCGTTGCGTTCGCGTTCCAGGTTTTCTGATAGGAGGCGCCAGCCAGCACGGGCCCCCACTGGTACATCGCCGCGCCAGAGAAGTTCGTGCCGGCACGCGTGTTGCCGGTGACGCCGCCCGGCGAATAGCTTGCCCCGAAGCGGAAGCCGCCAACCCGCGCGAGGTACTTGATCGTGTTGTTGAATCGAGAGTCGAGCGTGAAGTAGTTGGCTCCGAACACGACCCCCGGTTCAATCGCGAGGGACTGCCCCTGTCCGCCGCTCGGGTCGATCAGAATGCCGAAGTCCTCGTTGGCATTGAGCTGCCGCCCAAGCGTCAGGCGCCCGAAATCACCGGTCAAACCCACGAAAGCCGCCTGTGAAAACAGCGTGCCTGGCGTTTTCAGCGCGCCCGTGCCGCTGTTGAACGAGCCTTCTAGCTTGAATATGGCTTTGAGCCCGCCTCCCAGGTCTTCCTTGCCAGTAAAGCCGAACTGGTTGCCGGCAATGATGTTGTTGTTAAAAGCAACGGCCGCACCGCCTTTGACACCGTTCGTCCATCGGACTCCGCCACCGATGTTGCCATACAGTGTCACGCTCGACTGCGCATGCGACGCGTTCGAGAGCACACCCAGCGCTGCTGTTAGCAATAGCTTTCTTATACAGGGTACAAATATCTCCATTTTATTTCCTTATAATATAAGTATAACTAATTATATTTTCGTGCGACGTGCTACTACCTGAAGTTGCAATGACGAAGTGAAGTCGACATGCGTAGCCCGAAAACTAGCCAGGCTGGATGGTGGCCGGGCTTTTCTGAGTACAGAGTCAAGTCAGATCTGGCCGGCGTGACGCTGAAGCGTGAGCACGCCGATCGACTGCGCCGCAACCCTTTTCTTTCCGGATGCGCGTGTATTTCCGCGTGTCTCCCTTATCAGGATCGTTATTTCGCCGCTTATTTTTTACCTATATCTGGCTTGCTGATCCACTGCCAAAGGAGATCGGAGTCTCTGATCGTGAGCCGCGCTGGTTCGGATGCCGCGTCAGCGACACCCGAATAATTGTCACTGTTTATGTATCAGTTGCTCCGTCGCCGGTAGGTCGGATTGCCGATTGCCCACACGGCGTCCGAAGGCCGCCGACATGCGCACGCGGCGCGTGGAGTCCTCCGGCTTCATCCAGATCAATCCCGCGATGCCGCCCGCCATCATCGCCAGACCCGCCACGGCGAATCCGATTTCATAGCCACGCGACACGGGGTGCGAATATGCCTGAACCAGCTGCCCGCATATCACGGGTGCAATCAGACCCGCCAGGCTGGAAACCGCGGTACCTAGGCCGATGATGCCGCCGCGCTGTGCATCCGGTGCTACCTCGGCCAGAATCGCCGCGTGCAGCGAATAGATCACAGGAGGCATCGCGCCGGCGATCGCGAGTAGCAATACTTTTTGAACCGGAGCCAGTCCTGGAATCAGCAGGCCGGCTAGGAGCGCTCCTGCGCCAATCACGCAGACGCTGGAGAAGATCGCGCGAGCAGCGCGTGATGACGTGCCGCGTTTAAGAAGCCGCTGCGACCAACTGCCGAACATGAGACTGACAGGCGCGCTGACGGCGACGATCACGGCGAAAATGCGCCCGGCATGGATCGGGTCATAGCCGAGCCCCAGCTGCAGGTACACCGGCATCCAGGTCAGCATCAATGCAAGCCCTGCATAGGTGACAAAGCCCGTCAGGTACGTGCAGAGAATTGTGGCGTCGCCCAGCAGCACACGGTAAGGAACGCGCATGTCAGCGCTCGCGCCGGGCACCGTGCTGGGGCGTGCGACAGACCCTTCCCGGCCCAGCACGAGCCATATAGCGCACCATACGAGTCCCGCCACACCGAGGATCCCGAAGTTCATGCGCCAGCCCCAATGGTTGCTGATCCAGGGGATGCCGATTCCAGCGAGCAACAGGCCAGCCACCGCGCCCTGGTTCATGACCAGGATGGGCAGATTGCGTTTGCGGTCCGGAAACCATTTATAGAGCGCATGCGTGGCCACGGGCGTACCAGGTCCTTCCGCGGCACCCAGAATAACGCGGCACACGATCACAATCACCACCGACGACGTGAATAGAAACGGCACCTGGATCACGGACCAGATAGCCGCCAGGGTGAACAGCAGCCACCGTGTCGCGACGCGGTTCGCGACGAAGCCGACCGCTGCGGCCGACACCGAGAATAATGAAAAGAAGCTCCCTGCGATCCAGCCGAATTCGCGCGGCGTGAGGCCGAGTTCGCGCATGATCGGCACCGCAGTGAGTCCGACTACTACCTTGTCGAGGAAATTGATCAACATCAGTAGTGTCAGCATGGCGGTAACGATCCACGCCCGCCCGGCCCGATAGTCCTGTGACATTTTGTGCGCGCCTTTTGCGTCGACGGTGCAACGCCTGATAAACGAGCCCTGCGCAAGCGGCTTCATCGGGGACTTTCTGCGTCTTCCGGATCTGCCCGCTCGGAATCGGAGCGGAAGGATTGCTCAGCGGGCCTGCAGCGCGTCGATGACCGCATAGCCGACGCGACGGTGCGACGCCTCGAATGTGCCGGTCGGCTGCGGGTCGGATGCGAAGCGCGCGATAACCGTTTCGCCCTTCGGGGCTATCCAGAGGCATTGCCCGAAATGTCCGTTTCCGCTGAACGAGTCGTACCGGTCATGGTGCACCCACCATTGATTCCGGTAGGAGCCCCCCGGGCGCTTGAATGTCGATCCGCTTGCAGCGTAGGCGGCACGGTCGCCGCCACGGCGAATATCGCTGACGACGGCTCGTGGCACTATCTGCCTGCCCTGCCACGTCCCATCCAGCCGCATCATTTCGCCGAAGCGGGCGAGGTCGCGCAGGTTTGTACTCATGCCGGCCGCAGCCCATTCCGATTTGCGGCAGTCCAGTGTGAGGTCGGCGTCCTGCTGCGCGCCGAGGGGCTCCCAGAAACGTTCGCCCAATAACTGCGCGAGCGGTCTGCCAGTCGCACGGCGCGCTACCCAGCCCAGCGTTTCCGTGCTGCCGTTGTCATAGCGGAAGGGACCAATGCCATGCTCGCCCGCAGGTTTCGCCGACTTCAGTAGCGCATAGGCGCCGTCGGGGCCATCGTAGTCCGCGGGTCTGCCGAGTACGCCAAGCGCCTGGTGGAAATCAACCTGCACGCGATCGCCAAGGTGCATTTGTTCGCCGAAGCGGAAGTTCGCACGCATATCGAGCAGTTGCTGCAACGTCGCGCTACCTAGCGCTGAATGCGCAAGCTCCGGCACGTAGGTCGCGGCGGTTGCATTTAAATCCAGTACGCCATCGTGCGCGAGCACCGCGATAAGCGTGCCGATCAGGCTCTTTGTGGACGAAAACAGCGAATGCAGCCGGTTGGGCCGCATCTCACCGAGATAGCGCTCGTAGACGATGCGGCCGCGGTGCATGATCAGCATCGCATCGATCCGGCATTCGCGAAAGTAACGCTCAACCGTCAGAGTGTCACCGCACTCGTCATCGAGGCCCAGACTTTCCGGATCGAACGGCTCGCCCGCTGGAAGCGGCATTGCGGTCCCCTCGCCGCGCAGTACGCGAACGGTAGGGTGGAGGGACGCTCCGTTCATCAAACTCCAGCGCAAAAAGCGGGGACTTGACGCGTTATGCAAGGTCACCTGATTTTCCGGGGCGGGCGGAAAGCCCCGCATGACGGACGTATCGTCCTCAGCGCCGGCGTTTGCCTCTGTGGATTGGGCATCTGTTGGCACTGCTGCCGGCGCAGCGAATCGAATGGGTTCTTGCATCCTGACGTCTCCTGTATTCGTAGTAATTTTTTAAGGTGCCCGGTTAGTGCGGGCGATATACGGTGAACCCGAGTCCTGGGGACCGAACCGTCACGTCGTCCTCGCTCAGCGTCGTGACGTCGACGCAATGGTTCTCCCGCACCTCGTCGGCAAACTCGCCGAGCGTGCGCAGGCGCGCAGCCGGCACCTGCCGCTCGTTCAGTCGCCGTTCCATTTCGGCGGCATCGCAATTGCACAAAACGTCGGCGAGTGCTTTCTTCAGCCTTTCCGGATCGACCGAGCGGGCAAATGCGGGCGGTGCATCGCTACTAAGCGGCACGGCGAAAAACGCCGGATCGGTCGCCAGCGAACCAAGGCCCAGTTCGTCCAGCAGCGCAAGCAGCTGACGCGGCGTATTCGCGCCGAGCGCCAGCCAGCCGTCGCGGGTTCGGAAGAAATCGGCCGCGGGGCTGTTGGAGTATCCCTGGTTGCCAACGCGCGGCGGTGTTTCGCCAGACGTCAGCGCGGCGCACGCCATCGGGTACATCAACTGAAGGCTCGCACCGGCCATCGACACATCGAGCAGCAGCCCCGTGCCGGTCTGCTCTATTTCGCGCAGCCCCGCGAGGATTGCGAACGCAGCGAGGAGACCGGTCGCCGAATCTACCGCGGGAAAGCCGGTCTTGATCGGCAGATCGCCTTCATTGCCGGCCATCCACGCCATGCCGGTCGCAGCCTGAATCACGTGATCGTAGGCGGGCCGGTGCCGCCACGCCTGCGCGCCTCGCCCGAATCCGGAAATGCTGCAATAGAGCAGGCGGGGATAAGCGGCATGGACCGCATCGAAGCCCAAGCCATGCTTTTCCAGCACGCCCGGGCGCAGGTTGTCGACCAGTACATCGCACTCGGCCGCCAGCAGCATCGCCTGCTCGCGCCCTTCGTTAGTCGCAAGGTCGAGCACGGTGGTTCGTTTGCCTGCGTTGAGCGCGACGAAACTTTGCCGCCCTCGCCCGGTGCGCCGCATCACGTCGCCGCCGTCCGCACTCTCTACCTTGATGACGTCGGCACCAAGCTGCGCAAGCAGAAACGTGGCAAAAGGACCGGCGATTACGTGGGAAAAGTCCAGCACTTTCACACCGGCGAGCGGCGCGAAGGCTGTATTCGAAGTGGACGGCGCACGGCTGGTGGTCATGAGTCGCTTTAGTGGGTGACAGACAAAGTTTCAGGATCTGAGGCAAAACGGCGAATATGGGCGTGCGTTGCGTGGCGCGAAATCTTTGCAGCCAGTTGACCGTCGACGCCGGCCGGCATTTTCCGACCTGGTTGCCGGGCACCTGATATTCCAACCGTCTCCCTCAGGTTGATGCTGATTGTGCCTACGTCGGCCATAGCAGACAATTATCAAATTCGAAAACACTCTTCACGAATTGATATGACTGAAATGTCCCGCGCTTCGTCAGAGGTGCTCACCAGTCGCCAACTGGCGTCACGTATCGATCGCTTGCGCATCCGCCACCTGCGTCTGCTGGAACTCGTGGCAAACACCGGATCGCTCAGTGCAGCAGCGCAGGAACTGGGCATCAGCCAACCTGGGGCGACGAAGATGCTTCAGGAACTCGAAAGCGCGTTCGGCTGCAATCTGATTGAGCGCAACACACGCGGCGGCCACCTGAGTCGCGCGGGCTCACATGCGCTTGACCGACTGCGCGTCGCGCTAGGTGAACTTGATGCGGCTCGCGCGGCGCTCGCTGTGCGGCCGGAAGAGCCGTTGGTTCGGGTCGGCATGCTGCCCCTCGTTGGCGTCGAAGCCATGCCCCACGTGGTTGCTAGCCTCGCCACGCAGCAAAACCTGCCCCGGCTGATCCTGCGCGAGGCGACGGTAGACAACCTGCTGGAGCTATTGCTCGCCGGAGAACTGGACTGCGTGATTGGCCGCCTCGAATCGCGCGAGGCCGCCCAATCGATTGCACGCTTCAACGTAAAGCCGCTTTGGGCCGAACGAATCGTCGCAGTCGCCTCGCTTGACCATCCGCTCGTGCATGGCGACAAAGTACCGTTGTCCGCGTTGCAGGACGGCGACTGGATACTGCCACCTCCGTCCTCGTACACGCGTCGCGTATTTGATCAGCACTTCCTTGATGTCGGCCTGATTCCTCCCGTCTGTCATATCGAATCGATTTCCTTTCATACGAGCTTGCCACTCGTTGCCGGCAGCCATTTCGTTACTGTCGCGCCGGAGTGCGCAGTGCGGCACTATGCGGATCGCTCAAGGATCCGGGCGATCCAGACAGCACCGCCGTTTTCGACCGGCCATATGCTCTTCATTACCTCTGCGCAAAACACCGTCCCTCCCGGTGTGAAACTGATCGAACAGGCGCTCCGCGAATGGTTAGGCGCTCCGGTAACTTGAAGACGATGCATGAGGGCGAACTTGAGGGAGATCGAATTAACCGAAGCCGGTCGCTCTACGCTGTCAATCGTCGCAAAGCTGCGAATAACGGCCCTAAACGATCATTCGCTGCCCCAAGGTCAGCCTACGTCAGTGGCCGCTCCGCACTCGAAAGCTGCCGTCAGCTCGGAGAGACGGCGAACGGCCGGAGCGGGTCGCGTGCTGCTGTTCGCAGCCGCGCAAGGTCGAAGCAGGCATGCCAATCGCATGAGGCGACACCCGGCCACGAAGGGACGTTCGAGGAGGTCGGTCAATTTTTTTCGGCCAGCCGAAACGGATCGACGGCCCACATTTCGCTGGCATAGAGATGCGGCTGTGAAAGGGCAAGCCAATCTGCAAGCGGTGTAAGGCCTATTCCGGGCGGAACAGCACCACCGAAGGATTCTGAAACGAATGGCGCGTCGTCCTCTGGGCGACGAGCGCCGCGCAGATCGGTGAAGCCATCCAGTATCGGCGCGCTTTTGGGTCGGTATAAGGCGAAAAATCGCCTGTCAAGACTTGACTTATGCACATGTTCGCGTTCCAGATAAATCTGGAAACATCTGAAAGGCACATGGAAGCATACATCCAGACGGCATTGATTTAATTGGGTTATTTCGAGCGCCCGAAGCGGACTCGCGCTGACAGAAGGCCCACCGGATGGGCATTAGCGGCAAAAAACGCGAAGTTCTCAACAGAGTTATCCACAGGGCCTGTGAGTAATCGAAAAACTTCAACGTAAACCGGGAATTAGCGCGCGATGCTGCGAAGGAACTTTCACTACGCACTTCAATCCTCCCGCGCGCCGAGTCGATCAGAACTGCGGCGCTCAATACAGTTGGAACGACGAAAAAAACTGGTCGACCTGTTCCTGTTGCAAGGGTCTGGAAGCGATGATCGCCGCCTGATACACATGCCGGCCGCGCGCGACCAGCCGTGCATAGACGGTGCGAGTCTCATGTTGCGAACCGGCTTCGCCAGTCAGCTTCATTTCCAGACCCAGCACCTGGCCGCCGGCGGCGAGCGGAATTTGCACGGCGTGCGCGTCCGGTGCGGCGCCGACGTTACGGGCAAGGCCCGTTCGCAGGAATTCGAGGGCGGCGCGCTGGGTTGCTTCGTCGTCGCTCGGCAGCATGACGGTGCCAACGGCGAACACGGCGTCGCCGGCCTCGGCGGTCTGCATGGCCATTTGCATCTGCTTGCCGTCGATCATGACCGTACGTTGATCGTTGCCAGGCTTGGCCGGAAGGTCGACCGCGTAACCGTTGTCATTATTCATGATGGTGCGCCAGTCGAAGGTCGGCGAACATGCCGCCAACGCGCCGGTCAAGGCCAGCACACAGGCTATCGTACCGAGCACCGGGCGCGTCCGTGGCAAGCGGGAAGCGGCGCCGGCCGGACGGCCATCGGCCACATCGGCCAGGGAGACACTTGAGGAACGGCTAACGGAACGGCCAAACGGGATTGTCGAGATCCGGGCGAGGAGGCGAAAAGCGGTTCGGAGCATGGGGACAGAAGAACGGGGTAACCGGAACGTAAAGTCCTATTATCCCCTCCCGGGCCGCTCGCTGCCGCGCGCCCGGAATGGGGCTACAATGGCGACGCTTGGCAGCACCGGATTTAATCGTCCCAACGCTGTCCAAACCAACGCACTGTTCCGCGCGTTCTGCGCGACTCTCGAGGTTCCGTTCATGAGCTCCACCCAGTCCACCGCCGCGCGGCGCGCGAATCCGATTCGGTACATCATCATCGCCGTCGTGGCCGTCGCGATCGCGATTGCCGGCTATTTCGCGTTCGCCGGCCAGCAGCGTGTGCCCGATGCGACCTTCACGTTGCTGTCGGGCCAGAAAGTGTCCACCGCCGACCTGAAAGGCAAGGTCTACCTGGTCAACTTCTGGGCAACCAGCTGCGACACCTGCATGAAGGAAATGCCGCAGATGGTCCAGACCTATAACCGCTTCAAGGGCAAAGGGCTCGAATTCGTCGCCGTCGCCATGAACTACGACGCGCCGATGTACGTGGCCAACTACACGCAAACTCGCCAGTTGCCGTTCAAGGTTGCGATGGACGACGGCTCGGCCGCCAAGCAGTTCGGCAACGTCCAGCTCACGCCGACCACCTTCCTGGTCGACAAGGACGGCAAGATTCTGAAGCGCTACGTCGGCGAGCCGCAATTCGCGGAACTCGACCAGTTGCTGGAAAAAGCGCTGAACGCGGCCTGATTGCCGCACAACGCCTGAAGTCGATCTTACTGATTCAAACACGCCGGCGCCGCACCTTGCCGCCGGCGTTTCACATTCTCACCGCTCCCCTTCCCCTTTGGCCGCGAGGCCATATCGCTTGATCTTCTCGTAGAGTGTCGCCTTGCCAAGTTGCAGCCTGTCCGCCGCGACCGCGACTCCCCCCCCTGCCTGCTCCAACGCCTCCGCGATCACCGCCCGCTCGAATTGCTCGACCCGCTCCTTCAACGGTTGGGCGGCCGCGTCCTCGTCGGCGAAAGACATGACCGGATCGTCGGCCACGCCGAGCACGAAGCGATCGGCGGCATTGCGCAGTTCGCGCACATTCCCCGGCCATTCGCGCTGCATCAGGCTGGCGCGCTGCCGATCGGTGAGAATCGGCGCGGGGCGCTGATAACGCACCGCCGCATCCAGCAGGAAGTGTTCGAAGAGCGGCACGATGTCTTCGCGACGCTCGCCCAACGGCGGCAGCGCGATCGTCACCACGTTCAGCCGGTACAGCAAATCGCGACGGAACGAACCGTCCGAGACATGCTCGGCCATGTCGCCCTTCGCGGCCGCCACCACGCGGCAATTCACGCGAATCGGCTGATTCGAGCCGAGCCGTTCCAGCACGCCGTCCTGCAAAACACGCAATAACTTGACCTGCAACGCGAGCGGCATGCTCTCGATTTCGTCGAGAAACAGCGTGCCTCCCGAAGCATGTTCGAGCTTGCCGATCCGGCGTTTTGCCGCGCCAGTGAAGGCACCCGGTTCATAGCCGAACATTTCCGACTCGAACATCGGCTCGGGCAGCGCGCCGCAATTCACCGCGATAAACGGCTTGTCCCGCCGCGGCGACAGTTCATGCAGACTCCGGGCGATCAATTCCTTGCCGGCGCCGGTGTCGCCATTGATCAGCACCGACGCATCCGTCGGCGCAATATTCGCGATCAGCCGCCGCACCTGCTCGATCGCCGGACTACGGCCGATGATGCGCGGCGCCACCGAGTTCTGCCCGGCAAGTTCACGCCGCAGCGCGTGGTTCTCGAGCACCAGCTTGCGGCGCTCCAGCGCACGCCGTACGGTTTCGATCAGGCGCTCGGACGCGAACGGCTTTTCGATGAAGTCATACGCGCCGTCACGCATGGCCTGCACGGCCATCGAAATATCGCCATGACCGGTGACCAGAATCACCGGCACGTCGGGCGCGCGCTCGTGGCACTGCGCGAGCAGTTCGAGGCCGCTTGCGCCCGGCAGGCGAATATCGCTGACGATCACTCCCGAGAAATCCGCGCTGATGATCTTCGCGGCGGATTCCGCCGAGGGGTGGCCGATCACGTCGAAGCCCGCCAGTTGCAAACTCTGCACGCTGGCGCGCCGCACCAGTTCATCGTCTTCGATGTAAAGCACTTGCAGGCCGTGGTTCAGCATGTCGTTCTCGTTTGATTCAGGAGCCGGTGGTGAGCGGGTCCGAGGTAGGGCTCGTCTGCACGCGCGCGCGGCGCAACGTCAACACGAATAATGCACCGCCGTCCGGCGCGTTGCGCGCCACCAGTGTGCCGTCGCAGTCACGCGCAATCGACGACGAAATCGCAAGTCCAAGTCCCAGCCCCTGGCCCATCTCCTTCGTCGTGAAGAACGGTTCGAACAGGCGCGGCAGTACGTCGTCGGGAATGCCGTGGCCGTTGTCGCGCACGGCAAACGACACGCTCGACTCCGCCGCGTCGATCTCGATCGAAATGCGCGGCGGCGTCATCGCCGCCGTTGCGTCGAGCGCGTTACCGAGCAGATTGATCAGCACCTGTTCGAGCCGAAGATCGTCGCAATGGGCAACCAGCTCGGGATGATCGTCGGCGAGATTCAGCGGTGTGCGCACGCCAGTGCCCGTGTCGAGCAACGCAAATTCGACGTCGACGCCTTGCAGCCGCTTTTGCAGCAGCGCGATAACGTTGCGCAACGCCCGCATGATCGGCGCACGCGCACTGCGCGGCCGCGCGCGTCCCACAAAGAGCTTCAACTGATTGGTGATCTTGCCCATGCGCTCGGTGAGCGCCGCGATCGCTTCGAGATTTTCGCGCGCCGAGACCTGGTCGCCGCGTTCGAGCAGCACGCGTGTGTTGTCCGAGAAACCGCGCAGCGCCGCGAGCGGCTGATTCAATTCATGCGTGATGCCGGCCGCCATCTGACCGAGTGCGGCGAGTTTGCTCGCCTGGATCAACTCATCGTGCGCGGCGCGTAGTTCCTGCTCGGCGCGCGTACGCTCGGCGACTTCCTTCTGCAACTGCTCATTCGCTTGCGAGAGATCCGCGGTGCGCTCGGCCACACGCTGGTTCAATTCAGCGTACGCCTTTTGCAGCAGGGAACGGCTGCGCATCACTTCGCGCACCCGGGCGCGGCGCATTCTCCAGTAGAACGCGAGCAGCACCAGTGACACGTATCCGAAGCCGGTAACGATGGTCGCTTTGCGCGCGTCGGCGTCGACCGGATCGACAGGCGACATTGTGATCAGATGCCAGTCCGGCTCGCCCATGCCGCGCCGCGACGCCAGATAACGCGGTGCATAGCGGCCGCCGCCGATCCGCACGATTTGCGCATTGCCTTCGAGCGTGCGCTCGATCGTCACCGGCAGCGGCGCGATCGGTTGCTGCGCGTACTGGCGCGCCTGGTAGATCGAATCGGCGACCTGTCCCGACAACGGCCGGATCGTGTGATATTTCCACGCCGGCATCGAAGACAAAAAGATCACGCCGTGGTCGTCGGTCACAACCAGCGGCTCGGACGCATCAGCGCCCTGAAACCATTCGAGATCGAGTTTGACGACCGCTACGCCGACGATCTTGCCGTCGCGCCGCACCGGCTGCGAAATGTAGTAACCCGGCGCCTGCGAGATCGTGCCGATGCCGAAGAAACGGCCCACGCCGCCTTTGACGGCATCGAGAAAATACGGCCGGAATTGATAGCCCGCGCCGATGAAACTGCCCGGCCCGTGCCAGTTGCTCGCGGCAACGCAGTAGCCGTCGAGCGGAATGATGTAGGTGACCGTTGCCCGCGCGTGGCGGTTGAGGTCTTCGAGGTACAGATTGGCGCGTTCGACGTTGGCCAGGGTGGGATTGACCAGCACGTCTTGGACGATGGGATGTTCGGCCAGCAGATAAGGCAGCGATTCGTAGCGCTCAAGCGTGCTCTTCAGCGCGTTGGTCGTGCGATCGACCCGCACTGCGGCGTTGCGCCGCAAAGTGTCGATCCCGCTCTGCCACGCGATGCTGTAGGTGAGCCCGCACGCCGCCACGAGCCCAGCGACGAGCGCGAAGAGAATCAGCAGGCGGCGCGTCACGTTGGCAATTCCCGATCGGTGTGGATCGGCTATTGTGGCATAAGGCGACGCGCCGCCGGCGCGAGCTTCGTCGGCCGGCGGCGCGGGGTCACGGCGCACGGCCGACGCTTTCATGAGCGAGCGTCCGCCGCCGTGCCTGGGATCCCAGGAAGGTGTCGAAGGCCGGTACGCAGCCTAAACGCCAGCCGGCTCTTTGACCGCCACGTCACCCCGCAACGCGGCGTTCAGCTTGTTGCGGTCCAGTTCCTTTTCCCATGCCGACACCACCACCGTCGCCACACCGTTGCCGACGATGTTCGTCAGCGCGCGGCATTCGCTCATGAAGCGGTCGATACCGAGAATCAGCACCATGCCCGACAGCGGAATCGTCGGCACCACAGCGAGCGTTGCGGCCAGCGTGATGAAGCCTGCGCCCGTCACGCCGCTCGCGCCCTTCGAAGTCAGCATCGTCACCGCCAGCAGCGTGAGCTGCTGCGTCCACGTGAGGTCGGTGTTCGTTGCCTGAGCGATGAACAGCACGGCCATCGTCATGTAAATGTTGGTGCCGTCGAGGTTGAACGAGTAACCGGTCGGCACCACGAGGCCCACCACCGAGCGCGAGCAGCCGAGCTTTTCGAGCTTCAGCATGAGTTGCGGCAACGCGGCTTCCGACGAGCTCGTACCGAGCACGATCAGCATTTCTTCCTTGATGTAGCCGACAAAGCGCAGGATGTTGAAGCCCACCGCGCGCGCGATGATGCCGAGCACGACCACCACGAACACGATCGACGTCAGATAGAACGTGCCGATCAGCTTGAGCATCGGCAACAGCGAGCCAATGCCGTACTTGCCGATCGTGAACGCCATCGCGCCGAACGCGCCGATCGGCGCCAGCTTCGTGATGATGCGCACGATGCCGAACAGCACATGCGAGAGCCCGTCGATGAAGTTCGTGACGACCTTGCCCTTCTCACCAGCGGTGGCCAGCACCGCGCCGAACAGCAGCGCGATCAGCAGGATCTGCAGGATTTCGCCCTGGGCAAACGCCGATACCATCGTGTCCGGAATGATGTGCATCAGGAAGTCGACCGTGGTCTGGCCGTGTGCCTTCGCGGCATACGACGCGACCGCCTTGCCGTCGAGCGTGGCCGGATCGATATTGAAGCCAACGCCGGGCTTGAGCACGTGCGTCGCGATCAGGCCGAGCACCAGCGCGAACGTCGAGACGATTTCGAAGTACAGCAGCGCCTTGCCGCCCACGCGCCCAACCTTCTTCATGTCTTCCATCCCGGCGATACCCGTCACCACCGTACAGAAGATGATCGGCCCGATCACCATCTTGATCAGCTTGATGAAGCCGTCGCCGAGCGGCTTCATGTCGATGGCGAAGTCCGGCGAATAATGGCCGAGCGCGATGCCGATGATGATCGCCACGATCACCTGGACGTACAGCACTTTGTGGATAGGTTTCTTCACGATGTTTCCTGCGATATGGGTGAGCTCAAGGCCTGCCACGCTGCGCATCATGCGAACGAAAAATCGTCACGCCTGTGCACGGCATTAGGCCGCGACAAGACGACGAATTCAGAAATACCGGAAAGAGAAATCAGACATCGTTGTCTCCTTGCTTTAGTTGTCGGGCCGTTGCGGCCGCGGATTCTAAATTGCAAGGTCGATGCCAGCTTGATACGAAATGAATCGCTTTGATTTTTATAGGTTTTTCAGCGAGGCACAACGCTCACCGTCCGGGATTCCGGAAATCCGGACGAGGGGTGTCGGGGAATCCGGAATCGGTCGAGGCCACGAATTCGGGAAAACCCGGAGCGCCTTTTGCGCTGCGGCGTTCGCCTGTTTCAGCTGAAACCGCTGGGCTTTTGTGCGCGGCGCTCGCTCACTTCTCGCTCACCTCCCGCTCACATCGGGCACGCCATTCGGTTTCTATGCACCGCCCTCTTCCAGCACCAGCAAGTTCTCATGCGAGAAACCCAGCGACACCGGTTGGCCGCGTTCGGGCAAACCGCGATTCGGGTCGTTGAACACATCGAGCGAAATGACCGCATCTTTCACGCGCGTTCTGATGCGCACCACCGCGCCGAGGAAATTCACCTCCTCGACGATCGCGTTCAGCGTGTTGCGGCCCGGCGCGGCCGGTTCCAGCACAATGGCTTCGGGCCGCAGCGCGAGCATGCGTTGCTTGCCAGCATCGTCTGCCGACAGTTCTTGCGAGGTAGTGAGCTCCTGACCGTCGACAACCATCTTGCCGGTTTTCGGATCGATCACATGCCCCGCCAGAATGTTCAGCGTGCCGACAAACGAAGCGACAAAGCGCGTGCGCGGATAGTTGTAGATCTCCGAAGGCGAGCCGACCTGTTCGACGCGCCCCTCGTTCATCACCACGATGCGGTCCGAAATCGACAGCGCCTCTTCCTGATCGTGTGTGACGAAAATCGACGTGATACCCAACTCGCGCTGCAAGGCGCGAATGTCCTGCCGCAAGGAAATGCGAATCTTCGCGTCGAGCGCCGAGAGCGGTTCGTCGAGCAACAGCACCTGCGGTTTGCCGGCCAACGCGCGCGCCAACGCCACGCGCTGCTGCTGACCGCCCGACAATTGCCACGGATAGCGCTCGCCCAGATGCGGCAGCTTGATCAGTTGCAACATCTCCTCGACGCGCTTCTTGATCTCTGCCTGGGGACGGTGCGCGATCTTCAGCCCGAAGCCGATGTTGTCGGCCACCGTCATGTTCGGAAACAGCGCATACGACTGGAACACCATCCCGACCTTGCGCTGCCGCGTACGCAAATGCGTCACGTCCTTGATATCCAGCCGGATGATGCCGCGCGTCGGCGTTTCAAAGCCGGCGATCATTCGCAGCACCGTGGTCTTGCCGCAGCCGGACGGTCCCAGGAACGTGATGAATTCGCCGCGCTCGATCTTCATGTCGAAGTGATGCAGCGCCGTGTTCGCCCCGAAAGCCTTATGCAGATTTTCGATCTCAAGGAATGCCATGATTCGCTGCCTTAGTACGTCAAATTAGTACGTCAAATTAGTGCGTCAAACTTTCTGGCCGCTCAGCGCGCGGGCTGAGCCGAACACCTGGATCAGCCCCATCGAGGCCCACGTAATCACGAACGCGATGATCGCGAGTGCCGAGGGTTCGTAGGCGCGGTTCGCACCGATCAATTGCAGATACGGCCCGAACGCCGGGCGGTCGAGCAAACTCGCCAGCGTGAATTCGCCAATCACCACGGCAAAGGTGAGAAACGCGCCGGACAGAATGCCCGAGCGGATATTCGGGAAGATCACCTTGAACAGGATCGTCGGCCAGTTCGCCCCGAGACACTCGGCGGCTTCGGTCAGCGAGCGCACGTCGACGGCGCGCAAACCGGCGTCGACCGCGCGATACATGTACGGCAGCGAGAGCGTGACGTAGCCGAACACGAGCAGCAGGTCGGTCGCGCGTTCGTTGCCGGTGAGCGGCAAAATCGAACTACTGTTATAGATCCGCAGATAGCCGAACACGATCACGATCGCCGGCACCACCAGCGGCAACAGCGTGATGAATTCCACGACCGGCCGCAGTTTCGGCAACCGCAATTGCACGTAGTACGCAGTCGGCACCACCAGCAAGATGCCGACGATAATCGTCAGCACCGCCATCAGGATCGAATAGCCGAACGAGGCCTGAAAACGCGGGTCGCCGAGCACAACGCTATATGCTTCGAAGCTATACACACCGCGCTTCATGCGCAGGCTGAATTCGAAGGTGGCGAGCAACGGAATCAGAAAGTACAGCGAACCGACGATCATCGCGGTCCATGCGCCCACACGCGATTGGCTTTTCATCGACGCCCCCTTTCAGCGCGTGAACGCAACCAGATGTAGCCGCCGTTCGAGAGCCCCGTCACGAGCACCATGCCGAGCGCGAGCGCGTAGCCGAGGTTCTGGTTGTGCATCACGTCGCCGCGAATCTGCGCATAGAGCAGGATCGTGACGATGTTCAGCGAACTGCCGGTCAGCGCGTAAGCCGTGGCGACCGCGCCGAACGAATTGGCGAACAGCAGCAGCGTGGCGCCGAGCACGCTCGGCCACAACACCGGTAACGCTACGTGACGCCAATATTGGAAAGCGGTGCCGCCGAGGCAGTCGCAGGCTTCACGCCATTCGCGCTTCAGGCCGTCGAGCGCGGGCGTGACGATCAGCACCATCAAGGGAATCTGGAAGTACAGATACGTCAGTGTGAGCCCCGAGAAGCTCAGGATGCTGAAGCCTGTCGAGTACAGATTGAAGCCGAGGTACTTCTTCAGCAAGACGGTCACGAGACCGACACGCCCCAGCGTGCAGATGAAGGCGAACGCAAGCGGCACGCCCGCAAAATTCGAGGCGACGCCCGAGAACGTCATCAGCGTGGGACGAATCCAGCCCGGCAATTTGCCTTGCACCGCCGCCCACGCGAGCAGCGAGCCGATCAGCGCGCCGCCGAGCGCGGATGCCGCGCTCACCTTGAAGCTGATCCAGTAGGCGTCCATCACCGTGGGCTGGAACAGGTCGCGGAAATTGGCGAGCGTGAAATGGCCCTGCGGATCCTGGAAAGCGCCGACCATCAGAAAGCCGGTCGGCAGAATCAGGAATAACAGCGCGAAGGTGAAAAACGGCACCACGCCGATCCAGGCGAGAAACTGCGACGCGCGACGCGGACCGTCGACGCGAGGCGTTGGCGTAGGCACAGGCGGAACCATTAATTCCGGCTGCACCGATCCAGCATTCGATGAAGCGCTCATAGCTCACCCTTGGGGCCCGTTGGCTAACACCAGACGCGCCGCTCTGGTTGAGCGGCGCGTCATCTTTGGAAACTGCACGTTGCGGTTAGAAGCTGCGGCACGCGCAGCAAGCGAATGATCGCTGCTCCGCTGCCGCCGCAACCGCTTGCGCCGCGACGATTACTTGACGTTCGCGCCGACCGCTTCGTCCCAATGCTTCGTGATGGTGTCCTTGTACGCGTCCTGTTGGGACAGCGTCGGGAAGACCACATTCTTGTATGACGACGGCGGCGGCAGCTTGTCGAGCAGCGCTTGCGGAACCTTCTTCGCCGCCACCAGTTCGTTATAGCGCATCGGATGGCAATAGCCGCTCAGCCAGCCGATCTGGCCTTCGTCGGAGTACAGATATTCCATCCACAGCTTGGCGGCGTTCGGATGCGGCGCGTAGGCGCTGATCGCCTGAACGTACACACCGGCGAGCACGCCCGTTTTCGGAATCACCACCTGCACCTTCGGATTGCCCTTCAGCGTGTCGCGGTCGGCGAGCGCGTTGTAGTCCCAACGCACGATGATCGGCGTGGTGCCCTGCGCAAGCGATGCGGCCTTGCCGATCACCGGCACGAAGTTGCCGCTCTTGTTCAGGTCCGCGAAGTACTTGAGGCCGGCCTGGTCGGCCTTGCTCACATCGCCCTTGCTTTGCGACAGGCCTGCGGCGAACACGGCCTGGATCGCCTGGTTGGCCGTGCGCGGGTCGCCTGCCAGTGAGACAGCGTTCTTATAGTCGGGCTTGAGCAGATCGCTCCAGTCGGCCGGCGCCTTGTCGATCATGTCGGCGTTCACTTCAAACGACAGGACGCCGTAGTAATCGCCATACCAATAGCCGTCGGCGTCTTTCGACTCTTTCGGAATCGAGTTCCACGTAGCCACCTTGTACGGCTGAAGCAAACCCTGGGCCTTCGCGGTCGGACCGAACGACAAACCCACGTCGATCACGTCGGGCGCTTGCGGACCCTTGTTGCCCTTGTTCGCCTTGATCGCTTCCACTTCGTCGCCCGAACCCGCATCCGGATTCAGTTCGTTGATCTTGATGCCGTACTTCTTCTGAAAGCCGGCCACCAGTTGACCGTAGTTGCACCAATCGTGCGGCAACGCGATCACGGTGAGTTGGCCTTCCTGCTTGGCGGCTGCGATCAGAGCGTCGAGCGGCGCGGCGGTGGCGCTGCTCACGCCGGCTGCGGCGACACCCGCAGCGGCTGACATCGAAAATAAACGAGCTAACGCGGTGCGCTTCATGGTCTTCCCCATCCTCTGTCGAAACTGCTACGTTTGGAAAATTTCTAGTTTCTAGCTGTTTCCAGCTTCATGGGCGCGCCCCTGAACAAGCTCGCACGCGCCCGCGCCATGTTCAGTCCGGATTCGCCGGCGCCGAAAACATGTCGTAGTCCAGTCTATCGATGCGATCTGTACAAATCATGTCGACGCCCCATTGGGCCAGCAGCTTTGCACGCTCAGGGTCGTTCACCGTGTAGGCCAGCACGCGCAATCCGGCCGCCTTGATTTCGGCAACCAGCGGCTCGCTCAGATGCCGGTGGCTCGCGTGCAAGGACACGCAATCCAGTTCCCGCACGACGCGCAGCCAGTCCACCGGGACCTCTTCGAACAGCATGCCGCGTTGCAACGAGGGCGCTGCATCGCGCGCCGCGGCGAGCGCCTCGAACGAAAACGATGACAGCAGCGGCGGCGTCTGCCCTTGCCACAAAGTCAGCGCGCCGCTTGCGACGAGACGCCCGGTGATCTCGTCGCGACCCGGACAGGGTTTGATTTCGATGTTGGCGGCAATGCCGTCCCGCGCGCAGCGCCCGGCGGCCTCGGCGAGCGTCGGCAGGCGCGTGCCGGCGAACTGCGGACCGAACCAGACGCCGGCATCGAGCGCGGCCAGTTGGTCCCACGCGTGTTCCGCCGCGGCGCCATGGCCGTTGGTCGTGCGTTCCAGCGTGTCGTCGTGCAATAGAAAGAGCTGATTGTCGGCGGAGAGCTTGGCGTCGAATTCGACCATGCGGTAGCCGTAGCGCACGCACGCGTCGACACCGGCCAGCGTGTTCTCCGGCGCCAGTGTGCCGCCGCAACGATGCGCAACCAGCTGCGGATACGGCCAGTCTGCGGATAAAGTGCGATCAATCCCGTTTGCCACGTCTCGTTACCTTCCAGATTGAGCGGATCAAGTATGCTCTCGGCACGTTCCCAGCTACCCGCGACGCCCTGCAATCTGATTGTCAGGATGCCGAACCGTGCGGTTTCCAGGCAGCGCCGGATGCAGCAGCGAATGGTTCAGGCGGCAGATTCCAGTATCCATAAATGGCAACGACATGAATCATGCAAATTGCCAAAAAACGCCGCAAAATGCTCGAAATCGGATATTCCAATTCCTTTCCGAACATTTGATGTTCGAAATCGGCAAGGCGCTTCGATTTGCGAAGGCTAAGATGAAATACACAAACTTGCAAGCTGCCAAAAAAATACAACACAATCCGGCTAAAGTAGTACGCTTGACATCGTCCGGACACACATCCATGTCCACGATGGCACTATTAAAAAACGAGCCGTGTGAGCGCGTTCGCATCCAAGGAAAAACGCATGTGGCAGGAAGACCGTCATCAGAGAATTCGCGCGTTGCTGTCCACGCTTCAACGCGTGTCGACCGAACGGATCATGGCGGACCTTGGGGTATCGCGCGAAACAGTGCGGCGCGATCTGCTCGACCTGGAAGCACTCGGTGAGCTGAAGCGCGTGCATGGCGGCGCAATCAAACCCGCCGACGAGGCGCCGATCGCCGAGCGCGCCCACATGCGTGTCAAAGCCAAAACGGCGATCGCGAAGGCAGCCACCGGACTAATCACAAGCGGGCAGACACTTTTCATCGACGCGGGCACCACCACCACGGCGCTCGCTGAAGAGCTGGCGAAACTGGCGAACCTGACGATCGTCACCAATTCCATCGACGTCGCGCTGAAAATGCGTGGCGTCGCGGATCAAACGGAGGCGGCCAACGAAGTGATCCTGCTCGGCGGCTCGATCAGCGATCGCGCCATGGCGACCACCGGCGCCACCACCGTGCTCGACATCCAGCGCTATCGTGCGGACATGGCCTTGCTCTCGCCGGTCGGCATCGATCATCGGCACGGCGCGACCAGCTACGATCACGCTGAAACCGAAGTGGCGCGCGCCATGGTCGCCAACGCAGACCGCGTGGTGATCCTCGCCGACTACAGCAAGATCGGTCAGCGCAGCCGGATTTCGTACTGTCCGGTTGATCGGATCGACGTGCTGGTCACCAACAAAAAAGCGGCCGAAACCGCCGACTTTGCAGCGCTCAAAAAGAAGCTGGAAGAGATCGTGCTGGCTTAGTGCGTGAGACCTGGCGCACTGGGCTACTCCTTCACATGCATCGTATCGAGCACGCGCTTGCGCAAGCGCGAGTCGCGCAGTGCGCCGGCTGCGTCGAGCACTGGATAGGCCGTCGAACAGAACAGCGAATTGAGCCGCTTCATGTCGCTGATCAAATCCAGATGCAATGCGCTGGTCTCGATGCTGCGCAAGGTTTGCCCAGCGAGCCGGTCAAGGTGTTTATAGGAATACGCGCGCTCCAGATCGCGAAAGCGCTCCTTCTCCGCCAGCAGCCGCTCGGCGCAACGCAGATCGTTGTTCAGAAACACCGACAGGCCAAGCTGCAGATTGCTGACGAGCCGCGCCTGCAGGTCGTCCAGTTCGCCTAGCCCCTCCTCCGAAAACGATAACCGGTGCGCGATCTTCTTTTCCTCAATATCGCAGACGATCCGCTCGATGATGTCGCCCGCATGCTCCAGGTTGATCGTCAACGAGATGATGTCGGTCCAGCGGCGGCTCTCGGCTTCGTCGAGCTGCTCGCGGGAGATCAGTGTCAAATAGCTTTTGACCGCGGCGTAGAGTTCGTCCACGTCATCGTCCATGCGAATCGTTTCACGCGCCTTTTCGAGGCTGTTGTCATGGATCAGGTCCGCGACGTTATCGAGCATGGTTCGCACGATGTCACCGATCCGCAGCACCTCGCGTGCAGCGTGCGCGAGTGCGAGCGTGGGTGTGGAAAGCGCGGCGGTATCCAGATGCAGCGGCCGTAGTTCGCCGTTGGGCTGCGGCCGGTCGGGCAACATCCGCGTGCAGATGCGCGCCACCGGATCGATCAGCGAAAGGCACGCGCAGCAACGCAGCGTGTTGTAGATCACGTGAAAGCCGACCACCGCTTCGCGTGGATTCGCGATCAGCACCGGCAGGCCGCGCGCAAGCAGCGGCGCGAACGGCAGGATAAGCAATGCGCCGGCCAGCTTGAACGCCAGACTGCCCAAGGCCAGACGCCGCGCCGCCACGTTCTGCGCGAACGTGCCCATCAGCGCCAGCAAGCCGCTGCCGAGATTCGCGCCGATCACGAGACACAGCGCCACCTTCAGCGAGATCACGCCGGACGGGGCAAGCGTCGCTGTCAGCAGGACCGCAGCGAGACTCGAATAGGACAGCATTGCAAATGCCGCGCCGACCAGCGCGTCGAGCATGGTGTCGCCGGTTAGCGCGCCGAACATCACGCGCACGCCGGCGCCTTGCATCATCGGCTGGGCGGCTTCGACGATCAGATGCAGCGCCAGCAGGATCAAGCCGAGCCCGATCAGCGTACGACCAATCTGGCCGAGGCGGGTTTGCTTGCGCGACAGAAAGATCGGCACGCCAGACAGAATCAGGATCGGCGACAGCCATGACAGATCGAGTGTCAGCAAGCGCGCCATCAGCGCGGTGCCGACGTCGGCGCCAAGCATGATCGCAAGGCCGCTGGCGAGCGGCAATAGACCTTGTGCCGCGAAGGACGTGACGATCACCGTCGTTGCGTTGCTGCTCTGCACGAGACTCGTGACGCCGACGCCCGCGAGGAAGGCACACCAGCGGCTGCTGATGCTGCGGCCGAGGACGCTGCGCAGATCGGCGCCGAGCACGCGCAGGATGCCCGTACGTACGATGTGCGACCCCCACACGAGGAGCGCCACACCAGCCAGGAGGTTTAGGAGAATCAACATAAGGCGCTGCGCATCCGTTCCTGCTGCCATGATCCGAACCGCATGCCGCACGAACCGGCACCCGGGGCGTTTATGACAGTAGTGTTGCACATTTTTGCCTTATTGTAATTTTGTGCTTTTAACTATACGCTCGCGCAAAGCGGTGGATCGCTGTGTGCCGGCTGATGGCCCGGGCACGCGATTCGCTCAACTATTTAAATTGCCCACTTCATCATGAGGACTCTGGATGAGCCGCAACCTTGCGCTGTTTGACCTGGACCATACGCTGCTGCCGCTCGACAGCGATCAGGCGTGGGCCCACTTCATCGCCGGATTGGGCATAGAAGGCGCTGCGCGGCACGCGGAAGAAATCGACGATTATTACCGGCAATATGTGGCCGGCACGCTCGATATGACCGCTTACCTGAACTACACATTGGCGCCGCTGGCTCGCCACTCGCGCGAGCAGCTCGACGCATGGCATGCGCAGTTCATGAACGATGTGATTGCGCCAGTCATCCTGCCGGCCGCGCGAGAGCTCGTGCAGCGCCACATCGAAGCAGGCGATCTGTGCTGCATCGTCACGGCCACCAATGTGTTCATTACGAAGCCGATCGGCAAAGCACTCGGCTTCGAACATCTGCTTGGGATCGATCTCGGCACCGAGGGCGGCGATCCCTTGGCGCGCTTTACGGGAAACGCCGTCGGCGTACCGACCTTCCGCGAAGGCAAGATTACGCGCACCGAGGGCTGGCTGGCTTCGCTCGGCCACCGTCTGCAGGACTTTCCGAAGAGCTGGTTCTACAGCGATTCGATCAACGACGTGCCGTTGCTCGAGCGTGTCACGCATCCGGTCGCGACCAATCCCGACCCGCGGTTGCGCGTCATTGCCACGGAACGCGGCTGGCCGGTGATTGAACTGTTTGCCTGAACTGTGTGGGCTTGGCGCGTGCCGGCACGGGCTGACAGCTACACACGCCCCTTCCACGGCACCAGCCGCCGCTCCAGCGCGCGCATGCCGAGATCGAACAGCCAGGCGATCAATCCGATCAGCACGATGCCCATCACCACCACATCGGTACGCAGAAAAACTCGACGCGTTGAGCACCATCTGACCGAGGCCGGCGGTGGCCGCGACCATCTCGGCGGCCACCAGCGTGGTCCAGCCGAAGCCGATGGCAATCCGCAAGCCGGTCAGAATCTCAGGCAACGCCGCCGGCAGAACCACGTCGCGCACGATCTGGGTAAAGCGGCCGCCTAGCGAATACGCGGCATGAATCTGCTCGATGGTCGCACTGCGCACGCCGGCACGCGCCGCCATCGCAATCGGCGCGAAACAGGCGAGATAGATCACGACGATCTTCGCCGTTTCGTCGATGCCGAACCAGATCACCACCAGCGGCAGATACGCAAGCGGCGGCAACGGCCGATAGAACTCCAGCGGCGGATCCAGCAAACCGCGCGCAACCCGGCTCACGCCCATCGAGATTCCAACCGGCACAGCCGTGACCGCGGCCAGCGCGAACGCGCCGAACACGCGCAGCGCGCTCCACGCGAGATGTTCGGAGAGTGGCAAACCGCCTTGAATGCGGCCGTGCCAGGCGTCCAGAAACGCGGCCCAGACAGCCTCGGGCGTCGGCAGAAACAGCGGCGGCAGCCAGTGCAGATGCGTAGCAAGCCACCAAAGCGCCGCGAGCGTCGTTACCGAGACTGCGCTCAGCGCCGCGGTCGGGCCTTCGCCCGGCAAACGCCAGCCGCGCACCGGCCGCGCTTTACGTCGCGACGGCTCGCTTGCCTGGGTCAGCGGCACAGTGCCCAAAGATTTACGCGAAGCCGTCACGACAGCACCTCTTCCTGATTCCGTTCACTCCGTTCGTGCAGACGGCGCACCAGCCGTTCGCGCCATTCGATGAATTCCGGCGACGACTTGACCGCACGTGCGTCGCGTGTCTCCAGAAAGCGCCGCGCGAATGGCAGGTCGTAGCTCTCGGCGATGCGGCCCGGCCCCGGCGTCATCACGACGAGGCGTGTCGCCAGAAACAGCGCTTCCTCCACGCTATGCGTGATGAAGAACACCGTCTTGCGCGTGCGGCCCCAGACATCCAGCACGAGTTCCTGCATCGACTCGCGTGTCATCGCATCGAGCGCGCCCATCGGTTCGTCCATCAGCAGCACTTGCGGATCGCTTGCCAGCGCGCGTGCAATACCCACGCGCTGCTGCATGCCGCCCGACAGCGCATAGACCCGCGAGCGCGCATGCTTCTCAAGCCCAACCAGTGCCAGCATCTCCAGCGCGATGCGCTCGCGCTGCGCCTTCGGCACACGCTGAAAACGCAAGCCGAGCGCGACGTTGCCGAGCACGTCGAGCCAAGGCATCAGCGCGTACTTCTGGAACACGACACCGCGGTCCGCGCCCGGCCCAGGCACGGGCTCACCGTTCAACCGCACCTCGCCTGCAGTCGGCTGAATGAAACCGGCGATGCAGTTCAGCAAGGTCGTTTTGCCGCAACCGGACGCACCCAGCGCGACGACGAATTCGCCCGGCTCGATGCGCAAATCGACGTCAGCGAGCGCGATGTGCGGCGCCGCGCCGCGCGCGCCTTCGTAAGCGACGTGCAACCGCCGTATCTCAAGACCGCTCATCGCCGTGCCTCATGATGCTGATGGATAAGTATCCGCAAACGTCAATGCGCCGCACGCTGCACGAACTGGGGGTCGACGCCGGTCGAGTAATCGGCCAGCACATTCTGGATCGTGCCTTGCGTCTTCAGAAATGCAGCCGTCGCGGCGAGCGATTTGGCCGCGCCGGATTGCGCACCGCCGCCAAGCCATGCATTCGACGCCTGCTGGGCCGGCGTCGGGAACGCATACAACGCGAGACTCGCGGGCACTTCCTGCGCGGTGGCGCCGGATTCCTTCGCCACCGCTTCGACCTGAGGCGACGTCGCCGTCCATGCCGACGTGTGATCGCGGTAGCTCGCATCGGTCGCGGCCAGCACCTTCACAAGGCGCGCGACAAAATCGGCGTTCTGGCTAGCAAACTTACGATCGACAACGAAGCCGTCAAAAGTTGCCTTACCGGTTTGCTGCGCAACCTGACCCGATGTGATCAGCACTTTGCCGTTCTTCCTCACCTTCGCCAGCACCGGGTCCCAGATGTAAGTCGCGTCGATGTCGCCGCGCTCCCACGCCGCCGCGACTTCAGGCGGGCGCAGATTGACGATCTTCACATCGGACGGATTCACGCCGGCGTTCTGCAGCGCGACCAGCGTGTGAAAGTGCGACGTGGACACAAACGGCACGCCGATCTTCTTTCCCTTCAAGCCGGCGATATTGGTGACGTTGGAACCGTCGCGCGCGACCAGCGCTTCAGCGTCGTTGATGTTGTCCAGAATCCAGAACAGCGAGATATCGGCGCCTTGCGACAGTCCGGCTGCAATCGGGCCCGCCCCTGCTTCGCCGAGTTGCACCGAGCCCGAAGCCAGCGCGCGGATTACGTCGGCGCCGCTGCCGAGCTTGCGGTAGGTGACCTTGTAGCCGGTGGCTTTCTCGACAACGCCCGTGGCCTGCGCAAAGCGCCACGGCACGACCATGTCCTGATACGCGATCACGACTTCTTTGGTGTCGGCGTATGCCGCGGAAGAAAACGGCGCGGACAGTGCCAGTAGCGTAGCGAACGCGGCGAGCGGACGGAGGAAGCGGTTCATCGGGAAGCCCCTTTAGTGCGTGTTGTCTGGGAGGCTTTCGACTATAGGGAGTTTGTCCGCGGGCGGTTCCAATTAATCCGCGATTGCTAATGATGCTGTTCGAGCATTGCTTTTCACGTTCGGTTGGACGGGACCGCCGGCCGCGATCCCTGGCGACGCGGCTCAAGCGGATGATGACGGCTTGGGACGCCTGGGCGCAAGCTGGCCGTTCGGCGGATTGTCGCGCTTCCGCAGCAGCGGCATGATCAGCAGGTTTCCTTCAATTCGCATTCCTATGGTCGATTATCTTAGCCGCTTGAGCCGGTTGTTTTTCAACGTCGGTGTACCGGTGTTCGCGCCGATTGCCCTGCTGCCTCTATTGAGCTTCTCGCGCCTCTATCGCCACGCGTCGAAAGGCATCGCGACGAGAGCCATTCGAGACGGCCAGTTGCCATGGGTCGTCATTTCGATGTGCGCCAGCGCCTGCTATGAAATTGGTTGTGCGCTTGGCGAAGCGTCGACGAACCTCACGCTCTCTTTCATGTTGGCAGGACTGATCTGGCACGTGCTGTTTATCGTCGCGGCCTCCGTACTCGTGTCGTTTGCCGCGGCGGATTCGGCATCCTGCCCGGTATATAACGAGCGCGAGAGAGCACGTGACCAGGGGCTGATATGGCTTTCGCCGTTGATGACAGCAATCGTAGCGTTCTCCTTTTCCATATCTAATTATTCGTTAACCTAACTAATTTAAAGCCGTTGGGATATACTTTTTCAACCACTCTCGCAGGGGGAACCAAGATGCCCAATCTCATCGACTACGTCATCGAGAACCGTGCGTTTCGCGAGCGCTTTATCTACTTCATGTACCCTTTCACCATCATCGGTGGAACCTTGGCCTCGATTTCAATGCTACTTGCAAGGTATTACCGGTAGCTCGCTCGAGTAGACTGCCAACGCATCACTCAAGCGGCAACGGCAAGCCCCAAAAAACAAAGCCCGCAACGCGTGCGGGCTTTGTTTTTTCAAACTGACAGCACACTCAACCGTTCAGACCACCCCAGCTCCATGCGCCTGCAGATCGGCGTGGTAGCTCGAGCGAACCATCGCGCCTACCGCTGCATGCGTGAAGCCCATCTTGTACGCTTCTTCTTCGTACATCTTGAAGGTGTCCGGATGCACATACGAGCGCACCGGCAGATGGTGCTCCGACGGTTGCAAATACTGGCCGATCGTCAGCATGTCCACATTGTGCTCGCGCAGATCGCGCATCACCTGCAGGATTTCTTCTTCGGTTTCACCGAGGCCGACCATCAGACCCGACTTGGTCGCGACGTCCGGATGCAGCGCCTTGAAGTCCTTCAGCAGCTTCAGCGAATGCGCGTAGTCCGAACCCGGGCGCGCTTCCTTGTACAAACGCGGCACCGTTTCAAGGTTGTGGTTCATCACGTCCGGCGGTGCGGCGTTCAGAATGCCGATCGCGCGGTCCAGACGGCCGCGGAAGTCCGGCGTCAGAATTTCAATGCGCGTTTCCGGCGACAGTTCGCGCGTCTGGCGAATGCATTCCACGAAGTGAGCCGCGCCACCGTCGCGCAAATCGTCACGGTCCACGCTCGTGATCACCACGTACTTCAGCTTCAGCGCGGCGATGGTACGAGCCAGATTGCCCGGCTCGTCCACGTCGAGCGGATCGGGGCGGCCGTGGCCGACGTCGCAGAACGGGCAGCGGCGCGTGCACTTGTCGCCCATGATCATGAACGTCGCGGTGCCCTTGCCGAAGCATTCGCCGATATTCGGGCAGCTCGCTTCTTCGCACACTGTGTGCAGGTTGTGCTCGCGCAGAATCTGCTTGATTTCGTAGAAGCGTGAATTGCCGGTGGCCGCTTTGACGCGGATCCAGTCCGGCTTTTTCAGCTTTTCGATCGGGACGATCTTGATCGGGATACGGGCGGTTTTGGCTTGTGCTTTCTGCTTCGCGGTAGCGTCGTAAGCAGCGGCGAAAGCCGGCACGGCGTCGGGAGCGGGAGAGGCTGCGAGGTTCGCGGTAACGTCAGTCATTCGTTCGGTCCAGTCAGGCGGTGAGAGCACCGGCCTGCGGTTGGGCGACGGCCGCGGGACTGCCGTCGAGGTTTGCGGTGAGGCGTGCTGCAAAGGTACGGGCCACGTCGTCCCAGCCGGCGGCAACGCCCAGCGTTGCCATATCGACTGTTTCGAGCCCCGCGTAGCCGCATGGGTTGATGGCCAGAAACGGCCGCAAGTCCATGTTCACATTCAGGCTCACGCCGTGATAGCTGCAGCCGTTGCGGATTTTCAGACCCAGAGCCGCGATCTTGGCACCGGCGTGCAGCACGGCGTCCGGCCCGGGCGCCACGTAGATACCGGGGGCGCCCGCCTTGCGTTCTCCGGCGAGATTATACGCCGCGAGGGTGTCGATCACGGCCTGCTCGATCCGCGTGACCATCTCGCGCACCATCAGCTTGCGCCGGCGCAGGTCAAGCAGCAGATAGGCGACGACCTGTCCGGGCCCGTGATACGTGATTTGCCCGCCCCGGTCGACCTTGACCAGTGGAATGCCGCTATCGGCGGCCAGTAGATGCGCCGGATCGCCGGCCTGGCCGAGCGTAAAGACAGGAGGGTGTTCGACCAGCCAGATTTCGTCGGGTGTATCGGCGATGCGCGCGTCGGTGAACGCGCGCATCGCTTCGAAACTGGCTTCGTATGATTCGTTGCCAAGCCAGCGCAGCGTAAGCGGCGCCGTGGCGGGCAAGGGAGACGGAGAAACCGGGGTGGCACACATGATCCCGACAGTTTACCGAAATCTGGGAAACCCCGCCGGACGTGCCGGCATTCGCGGCGCCGGCACATCGAACATCTGGCGCGCCTTTGCCGTCGCGGCCGTTTAGCGGCGACGCAGGTGCGCCCTCGCTAAACGGCCCGAGCGCATCGTCACACCGTGCGCCAGCCCCCGCGCATCCGGGCCGCCAGCCGTTCGCCGACCCGCGCGAGCCAGTTCAGCGCACGTTCGTCGCAGCGCGTCGGCACCGAAAACGCGACCTTCGCATGCGTGCTGCCCTCGGCGCTCAACCACAACCGTTCACCGCGCCGCAGCCGCAGTGTGTGGCCTGGCTGCAGCCAGTAGTCTTCGGTATCGTCGCTGCGCGTGACCCACACCGCGCCGCCGTGCACTACCAGCTTGGTGCTGCGTGCTACCTTCATAGGAATAGTTTCGCCGTTGCGGATTTCAAACCCGATGCTAGAGGAAATTTCTCGCAT
This sequence comes from Paraburkholderia sp. BL23I1N1, assembly GCF_003610295.1. NCBI lineage: Bacteria > Pseudomonadati > Pseudomonadota > Betaproteobacteria > Burkholderiales > Burkholderiaceae > Paraburkholderia > Paraburkholderia sp. BL23I1N1. Next base: position 709,320 of record NZ_RAPV01000002.1, on the reverse strand, counting down.
GATGCCCTCGCCAAAGTTCGTTTCGTGACTACAATCGTAGGCGTAGCAAGGGTTTACGCAAAACGATCTATTTTCACCTCTATGTGAGAAATATTGCGATGGACCTCCGGCAACTCCCCCCGCTGAACGCCATCAAGGCGTTCGAAGCTGCAGCCCGCCACGAGAGCTTCTCGCGCGCCGCGGACGAACTGTTTGTCACGCACGGCGCCGTCAGCCACCAGATTCGCGCACTTGAAGCGGAGCTGGGCGTCGCGCTCTTCGCCCGCGACGGCAAACGCGTCCGGCTCACGGACACGGGCCGCCGCTACGCCGCGCGCGTGCGCGCCGGGCTGACGGCGCTTGTCGACGCCACCCGCGAAATCCGCGCCGGCGACCGCGAGCGGCGCCTGGTCGTTTCCATGCTGACCTCGTTTGCGGCACGCTGGGTGACGCCGCGCCTCGGCAGCTTTATCGAGGCGCACCCCCAATGGGACCTCGAACTGCTGTCCACTAACGCGCTAACGGACTTCGCGCGCGACGACGTCGACGTAGCGATCCGCTTCGGCTACGGCAAATATTCGGGGCTGCACTCGGAGTTGCTGCTGGAGGAGATTTTCTTTCCGGCCTGCGCGCCGAATTTCAACGGCGGCAAACTGCCGAAAACGCCGGCCGATCTGGCCAAGGTCCCGTTGCTGCGCTCGGACGACGAACTCTGGCGTCCGTGGTTCGACGCCGCCGGCCTCGTCGACTGGCCGGAACCGAAGCGCGGAGTGCTGTACCAGGATTCGTCAAATCTGCTGCAGGCGGCCATCGACGGTCAGGGGATCGCGCTCACGCGCCGTTCGCTGGCAATGCACGAGATCGCAGCAGGCCGCCTGGTACGGCTATTCGACGTGGATGGACCGAGCCCGTGGCAGTACTACTTCATCTGCCCGCCGCAGATGCTTGAAACTGCGCGCGTCAAGGCGTTCCGTGCCTGGGTATTCGAAGAAGTCGGGCGGTTCAAACAGCTTTTTGACCAAGCTTGCGAGGTCGGGCCTGAAGCATGCGCCGATCTGGCGGCGGACGCGTTGCGCGTCACGCCATAAACGCCAAGCACCAAGCCTGGCGTTAAAGCACCACCTTCACCATTGGATGGCCGGTAAGCGCGCGGTAGATATCGTCGAGCTGCACCTGGCTCGTGGCGCGCACCGTGATCGTCAAACCCGTGTAGTTGCCACCACTGGATGGCCGAGTTTCCACACGTGCGGGGTCGACTTCGTTATCGAACTGCTGAACCACCGTGACCATCGTCTCGGCGAACTCGGGATGCGACTTGCCCATGATCTTGATGGGAAAGTCGCACGGAAACTCAAGCAATGATTCTTTCGCGGGATTCACTTTCTACTCCTTGCAACGCTTCGTGCGCTTCTTGCGCCTCTTGCGCTTCCTTGGCCTTGGCTCGCTGATAGGCCGCGTACAACGCGGCAAACACCGCCCCCGGCTTGCCGTTGCCAACCGGTTGACCATCGAGCTGCGTGACCGGCAGCACTTCCTTGGTGGCGGAACTGACCAGAATCTCGTCCGCGGCACGCAGCTCGGCTTCGGCGATCTCGCGCGCTTCGAAGCGGATGCCGCATTCGCTCGTCAGCTCTTCGATCAGACCGTAGCGAATCCCTTCGAGAATCTTGTTGCTGCGCGGCGGCGCGTACAGCACGCCGTCCTTCACCATCCAGATATTCGAAGACGAACCCTCGGTCAGCATGCTGTCGCGAAACTGGATTGTCTCGAACGCGTCGTTTTCGGCGGCGTATTGCGCCATCAGCACGTTGCCGAGCAGGGACACCGATTTGATGTCGCAATTGAGCCAGCGACGGTCTTCGGCGGTAACACAGCGCACGCCTTGCGCGCGCTGTGCTGCGTCCGGCAGGTTCAGCGGCGTGACCATCACGAACACGGTCGGCTGAACGCCGGACGGAAACGCGTGACCACGCTTCGCAACGCCCCGCGTGACCTGAACGTAGGCAATCGCGTCCTGATCGGCGCGCAGACCCGCGTCCGTTTCATTGGCCGCGACCACGCGTTCGATCAGCTCGCGCCAGCCGGCGTTGTCGAACGGATTGACGATGCCGATCTTGTCCAGCGAACGCGCGAGGCGCGCGAGATGATGCTTGAAGCGAAACGCCGTGCGGCCGCTCGCATGCGGATACAAGGGCGCGACTTCGTAAATCCCGTCGCCGAAAATAAAGCCGCGGTCGAGAACCGGCACGCGCGCTTCGGACAAGGGCACCAGCTCGCCGTTCAGATAAACGATCGGGTCGAGCGACACATCGGAAACAGCGGTCATCGCAATCAGGCTCTTACTTCTTCTTGTTGAACATCAGCATCAGCGAATCCCACACGCGGCCGACCACACCGGCTTGCGGCACAGCCTGCAACGCGACGATCGGGAATTGCGCCAGCACCTTGCCGTCGGCCACGAGCTTCGCCGTACCGACCTGCTGACCGTTCGCGATCGGTGCGATCAGCGGATCGATCTGCTCGATCTGCGGCTTCACCTTGTCGCCCATGCCCTTCGGCACGGTGATGTACTGATCGCCCTTCACGCCGATCTGCACGGTGTCCTGCGCACCCTTGTAGACGCGCGGCGTGCCCACCACCTGATTCGCCTTGTACAGACGCACCGTGTCGTACGCGGTGTAGCCGTAGTTCAGCATCTTCAGGCTGTCCTGCACGCGGTCGTGTTCCTTGGTCTCGCCCATCATCACCGAGACGAGACGGCGCGAACCGTCAGCCGTGCCCGGCAGCGAACGCTTCGCGCTCGCAATCAGACAGTAGCCGGCAGCTTGCGTGTGGCCGGTCTTCAGACCGTCCACCGTCGGGTCGATCCACAGCAGACGGTTGCGGTTCGGCTGCTTGATCTTGTTGTACGTGAATTCCTTGACCGAGAAAATGTTGTAGTAGTCGGGGAAGTCACGAATCAGGCGCGCCGACAGCACTGCGAGGTCGCCCGCCGTGGTGTAGTGCTGCGGGTCGGGCATGCCGTTCACGTCGGCGAAATGCGTGTTCTTCATGCCGAGCTTCGCCGCTTCGGTGTTCATCATGTTGACGAACTGCGACTCGCTGCCGCCCACCAGTTCGGCCAGCGCGATCGCCGCGTCGTTACCCGACTGGATGATCATGCCGTACACCAGATCGTGCACGGTCACCGGCTTGTTCGCTTCGATGAACATGCGCGATTCGTCGGTGCGTACGCGGCGCACCGCTTCGCTCGGCATCACCGTCTGGTCCATCGTGATCTTCTTCGTCTGCAGTGCTTCGAAGACGAGGTACGCGGTCATCAGCTTGGTCAGCGAGGCCGGTTCGACGCGTTCGTCGGCATTGCCCGATGCGAGCACCTGATTGCTGGTTGCGTCGACGAGCACCCACGAGCGCGCATTCACCGCGGGCGGCGGCACTTGCGCGAACGCCGTGCTGGCAACGAGCGTTGCCGGCAACACGACGCCGAGGGTGACGGCACGGCTAAGCGTAGTGGGAACGAAAGAAGAAACTGACGGGAATGACGTGCGGCCGGAGGTGGAGAAACGCATAGGGTCGATTCGTGCGGAAAAATACATCGCGCGCAAGGCGCATAGTTTTGAGGAGCCGGTCGGCGAGCGTCAGGCCGTAAAAACGGCGCGGCGCCCATTGGACTTCCGGCCACGCGATCGGTTCGCGCAGCACGCCTCGCATCCGGCACCGCTGCGCGCGCAAAAAAGCTACGCGTCGCGCGAACTGCCGGGTGGGCGAAGCTGCGCCCAAAAAAGAGCGCCCATTATACGCGCGCTGTCCTGGTATCTTTGACCAAAGGGTGGCGATTAATTTGCGTTTGCACGTACCTGTACCCCGAAAAACACACGCGGCACGCCCCCGCACCTCATTAACGCCACGCGTCGACGATGATCCGCTTCAGGACGTGCAGCTTGCGATGCAGAAAATGCTCTGCCCCCGGAATCACGACGACCGGCAATTCCTGCGGCCGCGCCCAGTCGAACACCGACTGAATCGGAACGGTCTCGTCGGTTTCGCCGTGAATCACGAGCGTGTTTTCCGGCACGGGCGCGACCTCCCACCGGCTCGCCGCGGTGCCGACGAACACGATCCGCTCGATCGCCTGGCCTTCTTCGCGCAGCTTCGCAGCCACGTGCGACAGCACGAAAGTGCCAAACGAAAAACCCGCCAGTACGAGGGGCAGATCGCTTTGGCCCGCTTGCGCGCGCATGTGATCGAGCACGGCGCGCAGATCGCCGCGCTCGCCGATGCCGGCGTCATGCTCGCCTTGCGTTTCGCCGACACCCCGGAAATTTGAGCGGTATGTCACGTAGTTCAACTGCACAAGCGTGCGCGCGAGCGTCTGCGCGACCTTGTTGTCCATCGTGCCGCCGAATAGCGGGTGCGGGTGCGCGACCAGCGCGATGCCGCGCGGTGCGGCGCCGTTTTCACGCACGTCGTCGGGCAGATCCAGCGCGACTTCGATCTTGCCGACCGGGCCGTCGATCAGATATTTCTTCGTATGTGCATTCATGACGAGGCTTATTGATCGATTTTCAGGCGCTCGACGATCTTGCCGTTCACGAGATGCGAATCGACGATTTCATCGATGTCGCTCTCGTCGACGTAGGTGTACCAGACGCCTTCCGGATAGACGACGACCGTCGGGCCGAGCTCGCAGCGCTCGAGGCAACCGGCCTTGTTGATCCGCACCTGACCGGGGCCGGCGAGGCCAAGTTGCTTCACGCGTTTTTTCGCGTATTCCTGCATCGCCTGTGCGTTGCAATTCGCGCAACTCGGACGCTCCGCGCCGGGTTCGCGCTGATTGAGGCAGAAGAAGACGTGGTACTTGTAGAAGGAGTCCATGATGTCCGGAGGCGAGACTGTAAGAGTAGGAATGGCGCTGGAAGCGCTGCGGCGCGCCTAGTGTGCGAACGATTATAGCGAGCGGGGGCGGCGGTCGCTGAACGGAGGGCAGGACGACTCGACGGCCCGGCCGGGATCGCAGCGCACCTTCTGGCGTGCGCCCTGCGTAGCTTCGCGCGACTCATCCGGCCGTGCGGATGTGTGCTCTATGCGTGCCTCATGCGTGCCTCATGCGTGCTTCAAGCGCCGCTTGAGCCACACCTGTTCGACGAGATAGGCGAGCCACACCAGCGCCGCATACGGCCAGATCCACGCAATCCAGTGCGCGAGGCCGTTGAAGTGCAGATACCGGCCCTGGCGCCAGTCGGCCAGCACGGCATCGAAATACGGATTCACCGGCAGCAGGTTGACGAACACCAGCGCGACCGTGAGCGCGCCGGCCGCGAGCGCGGCTCGCAATCCGCGCCGCAAGCGCAGCGCCAGTAATGCCGCGACGCTGCCGAACACGAGCCCCGCCAGTGCGCCCGGCGTCGCCCAGTCGAATGCGAGGCCCGATTGCGATTGCAAAAAGGTCGCGCCCGCCTTCACGCACAAGGTCGCGACGATAAACACGATCAAGAGGCGCACGAGCGGCGCATGGCGGCGTACCGGCAGCGAAGCCAGGACGAGTGCCCCAAACAGATTGAGCGTGGTGATGACGGCTTCCCAGGCGTCGTCCGGCAGCCAGGCGGCAACCAGCGCCGGCCACGTGCCGACGTGCCAGGCGGGCGGCGTCCATGCGAGCAAGGCATCTTGGGTCGCCGAATCGAAACGCAGCCAGAGTTCGCGTGGCCAGTTGCCGAGACCAAAGAGGCGCGGCGCCGGGTACATCGTTGCGAACGGCCACAAGCCGACGAGACACGCGAGCGCCGCCGTGTCGCGCTCGAACCAGAGAAGCCGCAAACGTCGCAACAAGCCGCGATCGAGCAACGCACCCGTGGCCGGCGACATGATCGCGGCGCCGAGCAGCGCGCCGAGCGCATTGGCGGCCAGATCGAGGTTGGAGGCAACGCGCGTCGGCAGATAGGTTTGCACCGCTTCCATCACGCCCGACAACAATCCGCCGAGCACGAAGGCCAGCGCGACCGCCAGCGCACCGCGCCAGCGCGGATACACCGCGAGCACCACCAGCGCGCCGAACGGCATATAGCCGAGCACGTTTGTCACGACGTCGAACGCCGTCAGGTACTGCGGCATGGGATCGGACAGATAGGCAAACGGCGCGAGGCCGAGCGAACGCCAGCCGGAAAACGGATACCACGAACCGTAGACGATCAGCGCCGCGTACAGCCCCAGCGCCTGGCGGGCAAGCGCCGAAGGGCGGCGCTGCCAGGGCTTAACGCTCATGCAGCGCTCCGTTGCGTGCGCTGTGAGCCGGTCATTGCGCTGCGACCAGCGCCTGCACGCCGAGCCATGCGCCGATCTGCGCGACGAGATCGTCGCTGGCCGCGGCAAGCGCCTGCGCGCCGCCGGCGGCATCCGCCGAACTGGACGGCGCACGCGCGATGAAGGTCCGCTGACCGATCACCTTGCCGCTTTGCGTCAACGTGACGCGCGCGGTGACCGCGGCGTGGCTTTGCGACTGGCTATCGAAGACCTGCTCGAACTCGCTCAGATCGACCTTCAGGACCGGCGCGTGCACGCCGTCCGCGCCCGTCAGCACGGTGCCGCGCGAACTGAGCGCACCGCGTAGACGCTGGGTCAGCAGTTGCGACGGCGCCATGGTCCAGTGGCTATTCGCGTACGACGCCGTCTGCTGCGCGTCGGCATAGCTGAGCCGGTAAATCAGCTTGTCGGATTCCAGGTTATCGGGCGCGGTGACATCGAGCACCTTCACCGCCGGCAGCGTGCCGGCCGAGGCCGCCGGGCTTGGCGGCCCGAGGTCGTAGCGGATGTCGGAGATCGCCGCGGGGTTACCGGCGCAGCCCGCCGCCAGCACGCCGAACGCGAGCAGCATCGCAAGCGCGGCGCTCGAGGACAACAATCGGTGAATCGAGCGTGACATAACCATGTTCCTTCTTCAAGACCTTCAATTCATTTCATTGGGCGGCGTGCGTAGCGGTGCGGGCGGCCGGCCACGTGAAGCCGGCCTCGCCCGGGCCTGGCGACGCGCCCGGCGCACCGAACAGCACGCTGCGCGGATTGGTACTGAACGTGTCGGCCGCTCGGTCCACTGAACGGGCCGCAGAGCGCACGTCTTCGGCGAGCGAATTGACGCGTGGCAGCGTGTCGTAACCGACGCGCGCCGACAACTCCTGGATCGAACTGTCCATCGACACCAGCGCGTCCCCCGCTTGCTGCGCGGCCGTCCCGACCTTATTCAGGTTCATCTCGAACGGCCCGTCCGGGCGGTTCAGACTGGTGATCAACTGATTGGTCGATGCCAGCGTGCGATCCAGTGCGTTGATCGTGGCGGGCAGCTTGCCGGCTGCCGGTGCCATCTGCTGGGTCAGCGTGGCGACGCCATCCGCGGCCTTCTGGATACTCGCCGCGGTGCCCTGCAACTGGCTGACCATTTCCGGCGACAACAGATTGTCGACGTCGTCAGTGACCCTTTCGAGTTTGCGCAGCAAAACGTCGCCGCGCTGCTGCAACTGATCGAGCAAGCCCGGACGCATCGGCAATTGCGCCACCTGCTTCGCCGACGACGCGAGCGGCGTCGGATCGCGCCCGCTGTCATCCAGCTGGATGAAGGCGATACCCGTCACGCCCTGGAACCCGAGGCTGCCGAACGTGGAATGCGTAATCGGCGCGTGCGTGTCGACGAGGATGCGGATCAGAATCTGCCCCGGATGGTCCCGGTCGAATTTGATCGACTGCACCTTGCCGACGTCGAGCCCGCGATAGCGCACCGCCGCGTCGGTATAGAGCCCAGTGACGTTGGTGCGCGCGATCAGATCGTACGGCACCCGCACGGAACGGTCGACGTTGAACAAAAATGCCGCCACTGCGATTGCACCCAGCAGGGCCACCGTGAAAATCCCTGCCCAGAAGGCATGTGATTTGTTTTCCATTGTCAGGTTCCCTGGTTCACAGCGGCAATTCGGACGATGCCGATTCGAGCGCGGCGCGCGGCAATTTCGCGCGGCGTTCCGGCGGCAGCGCCTGCAGCGCGCGACGCCCGCGCAGGCCGAGGAAATATTCGCGGATAAACGGGTGATCGACGCCCGCCGCCTCCTCGACCGGCGCGGCGACCAGCACCTTGCGATCCGCCAGCACGGCGACGCGGGTAGACAGCGCGATCATTGTGTCGAGATCGTGCGTGACCATCACCACCGTCAGACCGAGCGCACGATGCAGCGCGGAGATCAGTTCGACGAACTCGTCGGACGCCTGCGGATCGAGGCCGGCGGTCGGTTCGTCGAGAAACAGCAGCTCAGGCTCGAGCGCGATGGCGCGCGCAATACCCACGCGCTTGATCATCCCGCCCGAGAGCGCCGACGGCATCTTCGACGCATGCTTGCACGGCAGGCCGACCATCTCGAGCTTGAGCATCACGATGTCGCGCAGCAGGTCGTCGGGCACCCTGCCGAGTTCGCGCAACGGCTGCGCGACGTTGTCGAACACCGAGAGCGACGAGAACAGCGCACCACGCTGAAACAGCATCCCGGAGCGGCTGCGCATGAGCAGCGCGGTGTCCGGCGAAATGGTGGCGATGTCCTCACCGAACAGCTTGATGGTTCCCGACGACGGCCGCTCCAGGCCGAGAATCTGACGCACCAGCGTGGTCTTGCCCGAGCCCGATCCGCCGACGATCGAGACGATCTCGCCGCGCCGCACGTCGAAATCCAGATGCTGATGCACGATGTTGCGGCCATAGCGCTTGGTGATGTCGATCACCTCGATCACTGGCTCCGCAATCTCAGGCATCGGTTGGCCGCGTACGGCCTGGGTGAGTGGCGCGATCATCCTAGCCCCACGTTCTGGAAGAGGATCGCGAACACCGCGTCCGCGAGAATCACGATGGTGATCGAAGTCACCACCGAGGTCGTCGTGCCTTCGCCGAGACTTTGCGAATTGGCCTTGATACGGAAGCCGAAGTGACAGCCGACGATGGCGATCAGCATGCCGAACGCAACGCCCTTGCCAAGGCCGATCCACAAGTTCGCGACCGGCACCACACTCGGCAAGGCGCGCGCGAAGTAGCTCATGTCGATACCGAGCACGATCTTCGCGGCCAGCGCGCCGCCCGTCAGCGCGATGATGTTGGTCCACATCACGAGGAGCGGCATGGCCACGCCGAGCGCGACCACGCGCGGCAGGATCAGCCGCAGGCCGTGCGGGATGCCCATCACGCGCATGGCGTCGAGTTCTTCGGTGACGCGCATCACGCCGATCTGCGCGGTGATCGCCGAACCCGAGCGGCCTGCGACCAGAATCGCCGACAGCACCGGTCCCAGCTCGCGAATCACCGACAGCCCAAGAATATTGACGATGTATTGATTCGCGCCGAAAAGCCGCAGTTGCTGTGCCGACAGATAGCTCAGCACGATGCCGATCAGGAATGCGACCAGCGCGGTGATCGGCAAGGCCTTGGCGCCGGCGTTATAGACGTTCGCGGAGATCTCGGTCCACGGCGTGATTTTCGGCTTGCGCAGGATCGCGAGGATATCGAGCACGACCTGTCCGAGCATGCCGAATCCGCCGTACAGATGCTCGAAGAACGAGAAGATAGCCAGACCCAGGCGGGTGAACGGATCGAACCTGATCACCGGCTCGACCTTTTCGCGCACCGTGTCGAGCAGCGCGATGCGCTCGAAAATGTCGCGTTGCGTATCGGTGAGCGTGGTGTCCGGGGGCATCTTGTGGCCCCACACGCGCCACAGGGCCTGGCCGCCGACGTGGTCCATCCGGTCGATGCGCGACAGGTCCCATTGGCGGATGCCTTCAGCGTGAGTCAGCGAGCGCAATAGCGGGATCACGTGGCCAGTGGCCTTGTCGCGCGCGAGTGCGAGCGCCGTCCACTGGCCGGAGAGCCGGACGATCTTGCCTTGGCTGCCTGCCGCGACTTCAAGGCCGGGCGGAGTGTCGTAGTTCAAGGATCGCTGCAATCTGGTTATCGGATTAGGGGTCATTGTAACGAAGGCGCGGCCGATGAACCGTGCTCACGGGCTTACAGCGTTCGCTGTCGCTACAATATGAGACATGAACGCCTCCAAGACCCCACCCCAAGCCGCCGCGGCTTCCGATTGGCGCATCGACCGCGAACGCGCCGTCGCGCTATTCGGCCCGCACGCGCATGACTGGCCGATCGAAATCGTCGAGGAAACCGGCTCGACCAACGCCGACCTGATGACGCGCGTCAAGGCACTGCCGCGCAAAGCCAATGCGCTGCCGCGGCCGATCGTGCGGGTCGCGTATCTGCAAACCGCCGGCCGCGGCCGCCGTGGCCGCCCGTGGTATGCGGAGCCGGGCAACGCGCTGCTGTTTTCGGTGGCGTGCGTGCTGCCGCGTCCGCTCGAAGGGCTGGCGGGTTTGAGCCTCGCGGTCGGCGTGGCGCTGGTCGACGGGCTGCGCACGTTGCCGGTCGCGGGTCCTGGACAGATCGCACTGAAGTGGCCGAACGACGTCCTGCTCGAAGGCGACAAATTGGCCGGCATCCTGATCGAAACGGCGTGGAGCACGGATGACGCGAGCGCCGTGGTGATCGGCATCGGCACCAATGTGAAGGGTGCCGACGAGCTTGCCGCCAAGGTCGGCGCGCTGAACGCGGACGTGCCGGCGCAAGCGCGCAGCACCGTGCCGACGGCGCTGCAACGCGCGCTGCCGAATGCGAACCTCACCGATACGCTGGCGGCGGAACTGAACGCGCTCGAACCTGCGTTGCAGCGCTTCGGCGCCGAAGGCTTCGCCCCATTCCAGGCGCGCTGGAATGCCGTGCACGCCTACGCGGGCCGCGAAGTCGTGCTCCTGGAGCAAGGTCAGGAACTGGCGCGCGGCGTGGCGGCGGGCGTCGACGAGCGCGGGCAATTGCTGCTCAACACGGCGGCAGGCCCTCTGACCGTCGCGACCGGTGACGTCTCGCTGCGTCTGGCCGACGGTGCTGCATGACACGCAGCGCGCCTTACCTGTTGATCGACGCGGGCAATAGCCGCATCAAGTGGGCGCTGGTGGAGCCGGACGGCACGCCAATCGCGGCCGGCGCGCTCGCGCACGGCGGCGCTGACCAACCTGACTGGTCGGATTTGCCGACGCCGGGCGGCGCATGGTTATCGAACGTCGCGGGCAAAAGTGTCGCGGCGCGGATTGCCGCATTACTCGACGCTCACTGGCCGCACCTGCCGTACACGACGATCCGCGCCTGCGCTCAGCAATGCGGCGTGACCAACAGCTACACGACACCCCATGCTCTCGGCAGCGACCGCTGGGCCGGCCTGATTGGCGCGCACGCGGCGTTTCCCGGCGAGAATCTGCTCATTGCGACGTTCGGCACGGCGACCACGCTGGAAGCGTTGCGTGCGGACGGCTGCTTTGTCGGCGGCCTGATTGCGCCGGGCTGGACCTTGATGATGCGCTCGCTAGGCGAGCACACGGCGCAATTGCCGACGCTCGACGCCAACGCGGCGCGCGGCCTGCTCGACCCGGACGCCTCGTCTGATCGAGAACGCAGCGGTCCGTTCTTCGCGACCGATACGCCGCGTTCGTTGTCGGCCGGTTGCACATTGGCGCAAGCCGGTTTGATCGAACGGATGTGGCGTGACTTGCAGGACGAATGGCAGGTGCCGGTGCGCCTCATAGTAAGCGGCGGCGCCGTGGACGAAGTGACAAGCGCGCTAAAAGTGCCGCATACTCGCCACGATTCGCTGGTGCTGTCGGGGCTTGCACTGATTGCCGCCGAACGCGCGATGGAACACGACGCCTGAGTCGCGGCCATACGGATAACCGCGGGATAACGGCGGCTGAACTTATCGACGGGGAATACTAACGATGCTGCGCTGGCTGATCGCCATATTGTTTCTTGCCAACATGCTGGCCTTCGTCGCAGTGCGCGGCGTATTCGGCCCGGCGCCCACAGCCGGCAACCGCGAGCCGAACCATCTGAACCGTCAGTTCCATGCGGAGTGGTTGAAGGTGCGACCCGTTACGGCAGCCGAAGCCGCCGACCAGGCAGTCGTAGGCGGCCCGGCGCCAACCGCGCCGATCGCGGCATCGGCACTGCCGCAGTAACGATCACCCTTGCGCGCGAACCTTCTTCAATAGCGCGGTGGTTGAGCGCTCGTGCTCGAAGGGAATTGCCAAAGCCTTGCCGCCCCATCCCCGCACAATGGCCGACTCGGGCAAAACATCCATGTCGTAGTCGCCGCCTTTGACGAGCACGTCCGGCCGCAACGCCGAAATCAGCTCCACGGGCGTCTTTTCGCCAAAGCACACCACGTAATCGACGCTCTCAAGCGCCGCCAGCAAGGCCATCCGATCGGCCTCGTTATTGATCGGCCGGTCGTCCCCTTTGCCTAGCATGCGCACTGACGCATCGCTATTGACGCCGACAATCAGGCAAGCGCCGAGCGCTTTGGCGTCGGCAAGATAAGTGACATGCCCACGATGCAGGATGTCGAACACCCCATTGGTAAATACAACCGGCGCGGACATCGAAGCGCGAAGCTTCACCAGCGCGTCGCGCGTAAAAATCTTGCGTTCAAAAATAGCGGCCATGATGGTGTCGCGAAGAAAAAAGAAGTGCCGCCACGATACACGGCGAAAGGCATGAAGCAAAACAGCCCGGCAAGCTCACGCCTGCCGGGCCGTTCCTGAAACCTTAAACCGACTAAACCCCGACTAAACCATCAAGCCGGCTGTTCAGCCGACTTCTGATCGGCCTGCAGGCGCGCGACCACTTCCTTGCGATAACGGTTCAGTTCCTGCGCCGTATTGAACGTGCGCTCGAACAGAATCGACAGGTTGTGCAGAATGCGCTCGACCACTTTCTTTTCCCAGCCGTCGTCGAAACGGATCTGATCGTCGAGCCAGCGCTCGAGCCATTCCGGATCCGGCAGACGCGATTGGATCGTGTCGCGCGGGAACAGCGCCTGATTCACGTGCAGGTTGGTGGGGTGCAGCGGCTTTTCCGTGCGGCGCGCCGATGCCATCAGGACGCCGATCTTGGCGAACGCAGCACGCGCGATATCGCCGGTTTGCACCATCGCTTTCTTCATGTAGCGCAGGTACGCGCCGCCATGACGCGCTTCGTCGCGCGAAATGGTTTCGTAGATGGCCTTGATGACCGGCTCGGTGTGCCATTCGGCAGCACGGCGATACCAGTGATTCAGGCGGATTTCGCCGCAGAAGTGCAGCATCAGCGTTTCGAGCGGCGGCGCCGGATCGAATTCGAAGCGCACGGCGTGCAGCTCTTCTTCGGTCGGGCACATTTCCGGCTTGAAGCGGCGCAGATATTCCATCAGCACCAGCGAATGCTTCTGTTCTTCGAAGAACCACACGCTCATGAACGCGGAGAAATCGCTGTCGTGATGGTTGTCACGCAAGAACATTTCCGTGGCGGGCAACGCCGACCATTCGGTGATCGCGTTCATCTTGATCGTCGCTGCCTGCTCGTCGGTCAATAGCGATGCATCGAACTTGTCCCAGGGAATGTCTTTCTCCATGTCCCATCGAACGGATTCGAGCGATTTATAAAGTTCCGGATAAAGCATGGTGTTCATAGTCCCACCCCTGTTCTGCGCATACTGTCTGTGTCTGTAACTACTTCGTGTAGCACTTTTGCTGATGACGAACGAAGCGCACCGTTTTGTGCATCGTTTATCGGCCAAGCATTCAATTTTACGCGGTAATCGGCCGCCCAGATGCACCGGGCAGCAAAGAAGTCCAGCCGTTTGCGCGGCGCGGCTAACCAGAAGTTACGCGCTACGCGGCCAACCGTGGGTGAGGGATACCCTATGCCTGAGGTCGAGCCAGTTTGCGATGAATCCGCACCGTCCAGCCCTGCGCCGGGAGTACCGGCGGCGAATGGAGCAAGGGCGGCTGGATTGGTTGTTTTCAGCGCACGCCCAAAAGCCCAATGAAGCTTACACAATGATAGCACGCTGACTTTACGGATCCCGTGCGCTAGCAGACGCATTTCCCCTGCCGGATTGACCTCTCTCAATAAACCGTCCGTTTCGCGGAGTGTGGCCGACGATCGGGGTCAAAACCATGACAGGCGGTGAATTCGCTTCGTTTGGCTGCGTTTTCACCACCGATCCCCCAAGGCTCTGCGTCGTCGTCGCAAGGGTCGCGCTGCCTGGCTTCGTTTCTGCCGTTCGTTAAGTGGCTTTCTTCGTCGCTCGCGTTGCGGTGCTCGTACTGCCCGTGCGTTTTGCAGACGATGAAGCGGACGTTGAAGCCGACGGCGCGGCCCGCTTCGCTGCCGGCCGTTTGGTGGCGGGCCCCGCGTCTGCGGCGGCCTCGCTCGGCGCGCCAGCCGCATTTCTTGCCGAAGCCGCTGCCGGCGAGTCCGGCGTCGAACCGCCTGATGCGGCGGCTGCCGCAGTGGGCTGCGTCATCGCAAACTGGGCGATCTGATTGAACTGCGATTGCAGCAGATTCCACCAGGCGGAGGCGTCGAACGGTGGCGTTGCGGCGGCCTCGCCTTCGTCGCTTGCCGGCTCGGCGGCTGATGCGTTCGCACTGCCCGAAGCCGAAGCAGCCGAAGATGTCGACGGATGCGGCCAGCCAGTCGGCCCGGGGCTCGGTGCGGCAGTCGCGGAAGCCGGCTGCGCCATCGACGACTGCGCGAACGCGCCGAACGCACGCAGCGTCGCGAGCGTGGCGCGCTGCACTTCGAGCGCCTGAATGGCGGACTGCAGCATGTTCAGATTGAGCTTCAGCCACTGCTCGACGGCGCGCATATCCGTAATGCGCTTGTCGAGTTCTTCGACGTTGGTCAGCGGCGCCATCATGTCGGACATCATCGACAGCGACGGCCCGAGGCTGCTGCCAGCCTGCGCGCCCGAAAACGCCGAGCTGAACGGCGAGAGACGCATCATCCCCCACATCTGTTCGAGCATTTCAGCGGGCGGAAAACCAGGAAAGCCGGGAAAGGGCGGCGTGGTGCCAGGTGTGTCGGTCATGCTTGTCGCCTCGCTGCATAAAGGGAAGGAAATAGCGCCGTCCGGCGCGCGTCCGGTTCGATCATACCGCGCGTGACGCGGCAAATCGCGCCTGGTTCAGGCTGCTGTTCGCCCCGCTCGCGCGGCACCTCACGTGCCGGCTGGCGGGGCTTTGCGCACTACGCGCCAGTCTCCGGTTTCAGGAGCGTTCACCGCTGGAGTGACCGCCGCCCGGCGTCTGGCGCGGCCGCCCGCTCCACGGGTCCGCGCCGCCAAAATCCGGCGCGCGCCGCTCGCGCAGCGAACTCACGCCTTCGCGCACATCCGGCCCGGCAAAACCCATGAATTCCAGTGCCAGCGACGCGTCGAACGCCGGCCCGGCCGAGCGCAGCCAGTTGTTCAACGCATACTTGGTCCAACGAATCGCCGTTTGCGAGCCGTGAGCCAGTTTCTGCGCGACTTCGAATGCTTTGGGCCGCAAATCGTTTTCGTCGACGGCGAGCGACACGAGGCCGATCCGCTCGGCCTCTTCGCCGCTCACCGGCTCGCACAGCAGCAGGTAATACTTGGCCTTCGCCATGCCGCACAGGAGCGGCCAGACGATGGCCGCGTGATCGCCCGCCGCAACGCCCAAGCGCGTGTGGCCATCGATAATTCGCGCTGACTTCGCCGCAATCGAGATATCGGCGAGCAGCCCGGCCACGAGCCCCGCGCCGACCGCCGGACCATGCATCGCCGACACGATCGGCTTGCTGCAATTGATCACGTTGTAGACCAGATCGCGCGCCTCGCGCCACACGCGTGCACGGACGTCGAAATCGGTCGCCATGTCTTCGACCAGTTGCAGGTCGCCACCGGCCGAAAAACCCCTGCCCTCGCCACGAATGATCGCGACCCGCGTGTCGGGATCCCGATCGATATCGCGCCAGATTTCGGCGAGCTCGAAGTGCATCCGTGCGTTAGCGGTGGCCAGCCCACTCTTGTTCGCGCCCTCGCCGCTCATCACGACTTCGAGCACGCCGTGCGGGTGGCGGTGCAATTGCAGCGACTGGTAGTGCGCGTAAAACGCGTCGTTACTGTGTGGTGCATGAGACATGGTGAGCAGTCCGTCTATCTGTCCATCTGTTGAAGCCGTCGCGTTAAGCGCACATTTGGCACATCCAACACATCCGGCCCATTCCGCGCTATGTCAGCGCAAACCCGCTGCAAATTCACTACGGCTGATAAACCCACTTCGCATTCTTGATTTCGACCATCACGCGCGCGCGCTGATCGAGTCCGAGGTGATCCGTGGCGCTCATGTTGACCACGCCGTTGGTATCCGCGAGACCGCGCGTCGCTTCCAGCGCGTCGCGCAACGCACGGCGGAATTCCGGCGTGCCGGGCGCGGCCGCCTTAAGCGCGATCGGCAACGCGTTGCCGAGCAGCATGCCGGCGTCCCATGTGTACGAACCGAACGCCGACACGCTGCCCGGTCCGCGCAATGCCTCGAATCGCGCGATGTAGTCGAGCGCGAGACGTTTGGCTGGATGGTCCGCCGGCAATTGCGCGGCGACCAGCACCGGGCTCGCGGGCAGGAACGTCCCGTTGCAATCGGCGCCGCACACGCGCAGGAAGTCGTTATTGCCCACGCCGTGATTGTGATAGATCAGCCCTTTGTAGCCGCGTTCCCGAAGCGTCTTCGGCGGCAGCGCGGCGGGCGTGCCGGCCGCGCCGACCACCACCGCATCCGGATGGGTCGCGAGAATCTTCAGGACCTGACCGGTCACGCTCGGATCGGTACGATTGAAGCGCTCGCTCGCCACCATGTCGATGTGATGCAGTTGCGCGAACTTGGCGACTTCGGTGTAGAACGTTTCGCCGAGCGCGTCGGCCTGGCCGATGAACGCGATCGTTTTGACGCCGTGCGCGCTGGCGTGCGCGGCGATCGCCGAGGCCATCATCGCGTCGGTCTGCGGGGTCTTGAATACCCAGTGGCGTTTTGCATCCACGGGTTCGATGATTTTTGCCGACGAAGCGAGCGAGATCATCGGTGTTTCGCCATCGGCGACCACATCGATCATCGAGAGTGAATTCGGCGTGATCGACGAACCGATGATGACGTCGACGTGATTCTCGGAGATCAGCTTCTTGGTGTCCTGCACCGCCTGGGTGGTGTCGGACGCGTCGTCGAGCACGATGTATTCGACGCTCTGCCCGCCGATCTGTTTGGGCAGCAGCGTGACGGTGTCGCGCGCGGGAATGCCGAGCGACGCAGCCGGCCCGGTCAGCGACAGCACAAGGCCGATCTTCACCTGCGCAAGGGCGATGGCGGGTAACGCGGCACATAGCGCGGCAGCAAGGCGGGCAAGCCCGCGCCGCGATGGTGTTGCGCGCGCGCTCGATGCGCGGGCGCCCTGGGTTGCTCGCCGGTTTCCTTGTTCGAAGGATTCAAATCGCGGCATGCTGTCTCCTCACGTCGGTTTTTCGTTTTGATGTACTGCCGATGCGCTTCTTGTGCCCTGCTCACGTGCGGCTTCATGTCGGCTTCGTGTCGGCTTCGTGTTGATCCGGCGTCGGTTTAACAATCAACGCACAGCCGCTACCCCGAGCCCGCCGGCGCGCCAGTCAGTGTAGCGGCGCGTGGTGGCATCGGCATCGGGCTAAACCCTTTCGTCAACGCCGGAACTGCGTGCGGACGCGGCCCCAAGCCGCGTACCGCATAAAACCGGCGTCTTAACGTGGCACCTTAATCCAGCGGCGCGATGCCCTGGTCGATCGAACCGAAAATCGACTTGCCGGCTTCGTCGAACATCTCGATCTTCACGGTATCGCCGAACTTCATGAACTCGGTTTGCGGCGCGCCGTGCTCGATGGTCTCAAGGCAACGCTTCTCGGCGATACAGCAATAGCCGCGCTTGGCGTCCTTGTTCGACACCGTGCCCGAACCGACAATCGCGCCGGCGCGCAGGTTGCGCGTTTTCGCCGCGTGCGAGATCAGTTGCCCGAAGTGGAACACCATGTCGGTGCCGGCGTCAGGCTGGCCAACTTTCTTGTTGTTCCAGTGAACGATCATCGGGCGATGCAGGCGCCCTTCGCGCCAGCTCTCGCCGAGTTCGTCGGGCGTCACCGCCACCGGCGCGAACGACGTGGCCGGCTTGCTCTGGAAAAAGCCGAAACCCTTCGCGAGTTCGGCGGGGATCAGATTGCGCAGCGAGACATCGTTGACGAGCGTCACCAGACGCACGCTTCTGAGCGCCTGATCGGGCGTGGCACCCATCGGCACGTCGGTGGTGATCACCGCGACCTCCGCCTCGAAGTCGATGCCGAATTCTTCAGATGCGCACAGCACATCGTCTTTCGGGCCGATGAAGTCGTCGCTGCCGCCCTGGTACATCAGCGGATCGGTCCAGAATTCCGGCGGCATTTCCGCACCGCGCGCGCGGCGCACCAGTTCGACATGGTTCACGTACGACGAACCGTCGGCCCACTGGAACGCGCGCGGCAGCGGCGCCATGCATTCCCTGGCGTCGAACGGAAAGGTGTTGCGCGCGCGACCCTGGTTAAGCGCGTCGTACAGGTCCTGCAGTTGTGGCGCGTAGAAGGCCCAGTCGTCGAGCACGCGCTGCATGGTGGGCGCGATCGCGTCGGCGACGGCCGCGGTGTGCAGGTCGCGGGACACGACGATCAGCTGACCGTCGCGCGTGCCGTCCTTCAGCGTGGCAAGTTTCATAGGGGAGTGAACCGTTAGTGACGATAGAAGGAATCTATTCTACGATGGTGAATCGGCGCGGCCCAAGTGCCCGTGCCCGGCGGCGGTTTGCGCAACGTGGCGGCATCGACGTCGAACCCGACTCGAACCCGACTTTAAGGACCGATTGCCGGGCCTCGTTGTCGGGTTGACTGCAAACGCTGTTGCAGGGCCCGGCTGGGAACCTCCGTCCAGTTTCCTTTTTCCACTGTCTTTTGAACGTTAAACGCGCTCCGTGCGCCTCGCTCATGTCTCCAACTGCCCGCACCGACACCGACTCCGCTGAACCGTCGGAACCGCACGAAGCGCCCGAATCCGACGACGAAAGCGTCGAGACGGGCGAAGAGAAGCTGCGCTCGGGCATCCAGTCGATCGAAGTCGGGTTCAGATTGCTCGACGTGCTCACCCACGAACCGCGCGCGATGATGCTGCGCGATCTGGCGCAGCGCGCGGGTATGAGTCCTGCGAAGGCGCACCGCTATCTGGTGAGTTTCCTGCGCCTCGGCGTGGTGGCGCAAGATCCGCTGTCGGGCCGTTACGAACTGGGCGGCTTCGCATTGCAATTGGGGCTCGCGCGGCTTGCACGCGTCGACGGCGTGAAGCTCGCGCGCATTGCGCTCGCTGAACTGCGCGACCGGCTCGACCTGACAGTCGGCATCGCGGTGTGGGGCAACCAAGGACCGACGATGGTCCACTGGATGGAATCGAGCCATCCGGCCAAGGCGTCGCTCAAGCTCGGCGACGTGATGCCGCTGCTCAGTTCCGCCACCGGTCTGCTGTTTGCCGCCTATCTGCCGCCGAGCAAAACCGCCGCGATGATCGAGCGCGAACTGGCCGATTCGCGCCGCTCGTCGCATATGGGCGGCCCGCGCACGCCGGAAGAGGTGGAGCGGCTGCTGGCTGAAGTGCGGCAGCACGAAGCGGCGCGTGTTGAGGGCATGTTGCTGCCGACAATCCACGCGTTCTGCATGCCGGTATTCGACTCGACCGGCGATCTTGCGCTCGGCCTGATCGCGCTCGGTCACGAAGGTGCGTTCGATATCCGCTGGGGCGGCGAGATCGATACGGCGCTACGCGATTGTGCACAGAAGCTCTCGTACGAGCTCGGGTATAGTGCGACGCCACGCTGACGCTGAGCTCAGGAACACCGTTCGCCGGTGGGCGGTCGAACTCGTTCGGTGCCCGTTCAGTGTCCGGGCCTGAAGGCTTTCACCGTTGCCCTCGCGCAGGACCGCTGGACGTGTCCCCGCCCATCCCTTTACCGTCCGCCCGTTCGAATTCATTCGCCGATGTCTTCACCTTCTGCCACCCGCCGATCGGATCGCACGCCGCGCGCCGGTTTGCGGGTATGGCGATGGCTTGCGGTTCTGTTGGTGGTGGCCGTCCTGCACTGGATCGCGGCGCAATGGGTCGAGCGCAACCGCGCGACGCTGAATCCATCGGATAACCAGCATATCCCTGTGCAGGTCGCACTGCTGACACCCGAACGTATCGAGCGCAAACCCGCCGACGCGCAGCCGGCTGCGGCGCCTGCTCCGGCGCACAAGGCCGCCGCGAGCAAGCCGCGCGAACACGTGCTGACGGCGACGCAACCGGCAAAGCAGGCAACCGCGGTCACCGCCGCATCGGATGCCGCGGCAAGCGCATCGGCCGCAGCGAGTGCCCCCGGTACTCATGCCAACGCCAATGCGGGTGCGACCACCGCCGGTACAGCCAGCGCCCCTGCCGCCGCCAGCGCACCCAAAGCCGCGGCGGGCGTGAAATTCTCCGTTCCGCCATCCGGAGAACTGCAGTACGACACGTTCTATAACGGCGTGCGCAACCAGCCCGGCACAATCCACTGGGCTAGCAACGCACAAAGCTACGAGATGATTGTCTCCGTGCCGTTGCCGTTCGTCGGCACGTTCGTGTATTCGAGCCACGGCCGGATCGACGCATTTGGCCTCGCGCCGGACCAGTACATCGAAAAACGCGGCCGGCGCCCGGAAGACGTGGCGATCTTCAATCGCACCGACAAACAGATCGCCTTCACGCGCACCCCGGCCACGCTGCCACTGCCCGACGGCGCGCAAGACCGTTTCAGCATGGTGATGCAGCTTGCCAGCCTCGTGCGCGGCGACCCGGCCGCATACAAGCCGGGGGTGACGCGGCAATTCTTCGTCGTCGATAACGATAGCGGCGAGAACTGGCCAGTGGAGACGATCGGCGACGAGACCATCCGCACCGCGCAGGGTTACCTCGAGACACGCCACTTCAAACGATTGCCTCGTCATGACGGCGATCTACGCCGCATTGACGTATGGCTCGCGCCGTCGCTCGGCTGGTTGCCCGCGCGAATCATGCAAACCGAGCCGAACGGCACGCAATTCGAACTGGTGTGGCGCGGCAAGCTCAATGCAGATGGCACCAGCAGCACCGATGGCGCTAGTAGCCATGGCGGCGGCATGACTTCGCCTGACAATTCGGCAACCCAGCCGCCCGCTAACGCCCCCGACATGGCGCCTCAAGCCGCCCCCTCTTCATCGGACAATTCGACCCTTCCTGGCAACCCGCCCGAAAAGCCCTGAATCCGAGCAGGGTCTCGAACAGATCGTTGAAACTTCCGCGCTGGCGCTCACTCGCACATTGAGCGACAACCGTTCGCGCGGCCGCCACGTTATAGTGAAGGCGGGAGCAGCGCGCCAACGGCTCTTTCCACTGCGTACCCCTTCAAGGAGCCCGCATGCAAGTGAAAATCAACGGCATCGAGACGCGCTATGTCCTGAGCAATGAGGGCGGCGGCCCGTGGCTGACGTTCGTTCACCAGCTCGGCGGCGATCTGTCTGTGTGGGACCAGCTCGCCGGCTACTTCCGCGACAACTACACCGTGCTGCGCTACGACCTGCGCGGCCACGGCAAGACCGCGGTATCGAGCGAGCCCTTCGGCATTGCCGATCTGTCGCGCGATCTCGCCGCGCTGCTCGATGCGCTCGGCGCACCCACTACGCATCTTGTCGGCATGTCGATGGGCGGCATGATCGCGCAACAATTCACGCTGGACCACCCGTCGCGCGTCGACACACTGACCGTTGCCGACACCACGGGCGGCACGCTGCCCGACGGCCGTGCGCTGTGGGATCAACGCGCGGCGACGGCACGCGCGGAAGGTATGGCGCCCCTGATACCCGCGACCATGAGCCGCTGGCTGACGCCCGATTTTCAGGCCGCGCATCCCGAAGCCGCCGAACAGATCCGCGACGTGCTGACGCATACGTTGCCAGAAGGCTACGCCATGGCGTGCGAAGCGCTGCGCGATTTCGACGTACGCAGTAAGCTGGGAACAATACGTCGTCCAACCTTGTCCGTAGCGGGTCGTCACGATACGGGCACGCCCCCTGCTGCAACGCAGGCAATCGCAGACGCCATCCAAGGCGCACAGTTCGAACTGCTCGATGCCGCTCATCTCGCGCCCATCGAACAATCTCACCGTTTTGCTGCACTGCTTGAAACGTTTCTTGAAAGGCCGGTCTAACCGGTAGGTTCGGAACTTTACAAGCGTCAATCCGGACCCACCCCTTGAATTCCACACCACAAGCTCCATCTATGGCGCAGGAATGGCCTGGAGCCAACGGAAATAAGGAGTGTCGCCATGCAAATGATCTATAACAGCCCCAACTATTGTGTCGTCGAGTTTCCGCCGCAGGAAGGCCCGCTGGCCATGAAATCGGGAGGCTACGAGATCGTCGACAAGAACTTGCAGCGCGAAATCTACATAGACGGTGCAATGGCGGCGCGTTTCCGCGAGCATGTGCAAAAGCTGATTGAAGAGGAGCCGTCACTGGACGAGGTCGACGAATTCCTCGGACAGTTCGACAGCCTGATGCATCAACCGGTGATTCTTCACTAGCTGAAGGGATTGACGTAACGGTTTGGCGACAACCATTGACCGCGCCGTCCGGCATAGCCGGCGGCCTTTATAAGGCGGTCAGCAGTCGTAACGCGGCCCAGCAGGCTTTCACCTGACTGGGCCGTTTTGTTTTCCACCGTTTTGATTCCGTTGCAACCGCAGCCGCCGCGGCCTGACACACGCGCGCACCCACCCGGCCCCTGCCCGGCGGAACCGCCCCACTGCGGCTACAATGACAGGTTTCCCGAAAAAGTCGGCGCAAGCCCTCGTCCGCCATGAACCAGCCTGCTCAATCCGCCACGCCAGTCCGTCCCGACGCCGCTTACACGCGCGGTACTGTGCTGCCCGCGCTGCTCAAGTCGCGCATCCTGATTCTGGACGGCGCGATGGGCACGATGATCCAGCGCTACAAGCTCGACGAAGCCCGCTATCGTGGCGAGCGCTTCAAGGACTACGGGCGCGACATCAAGGGCAACAACGAACTGCTGTCAATCACAC
Source organism: Paraburkholderia sp. BL23I1N1 (assembly GCF_003610295.1). Taxonomy (NCBI): domain Bacteria; kingdom Pseudomonadati; phylum Pseudomonadota; class Betaproteobacteria; order Burkholderiales; family Burkholderiaceae; genus Paraburkholderia; species Paraburkholderia sp. BL23I1N1. The sequence goes on along the minus strand of NZ_RAPV01000002.1, from coordinate 686,270 downwards.
AGCCGCAGATCATCGGCGAGATTCACGAGCAGTATCTCGCGGCGGGCGCGGATATCATCGAGACCAACACGTTCGGCGCCACCACGGTTGCGCAGGCCGACTACGGCATGGAAGACCTCGCCATCGAGATGAATCTCGAATCGGCGAAGCTCGCGCGCGCCGCCTGCGATAAATATTCGACGCCCGACAAGCCGCGCTTTGTCGCCGGCGCGATCGGACCGACGCCGAAGACGGCCAGCATTTCTCCAGACGTGAACGATCCGGGTGCGCGCAACGTGACGTTCGACGAACTGCGCGCGGCGTACTACGAGCAGGCGAAGGCCTTGCTCGATGGCGGCTGCGATCTGTTCCTCGTCGAAACGATCTTCGACACGCTCAATGCCAAGGCCGCGCTGTTCGCGCTGGACGAGCTGTTCGAAGACACCGGCGAGCGCCTGCCGATCATGATCTCGGGCACCGTTACCGATGCATCGGGCCGGATTCTCTCGGGACAAACCGTCGAGGCCTTCTGGAACTCGCTGCGTCACGCCAAACCGCTCACTTTCGGTTTGAACTGCGCGTTGGGCGCGGCGCTGATGCGACCGTACGTCGCCGAACTGGCGAAGCTGTGCGACACCTATGTGTCGTGCTATCCGAACGCCGGTTTGCCGAATCCGATGAGCGATACGGGCTTCGACGAATTGCCGGCGGATACCTCGGGATTGCTGAAGGAGTTCGCGCAGGCGGGCCTCGTGAATATCGCCGGCGGATGTTGCGGCACGACGCCGGAGCATATTGCGGCGATTGCTCAGCAGTTGGCTGGTGTGAAGCCGCGGGTGTGGGCAAACTATCGGGAAACCGATACCGAAACGGCTTGATCGCGGCGCGTACCTGGACGGGGATCGATCGATGGCTGGCGTCACCAAACTGACAATTGCGGGTTTCAAATCGATACGTGAGTTGCGTGACTTCGAGTTGCGCAATCTCAACGTGTTGATTGGCGCCAATGGCGCGGGGAAGTCGAACTTTATTGGTTTGTTTCGGATGCTGGCGGAGATGTACGAAGGGCGCTTTCAGTTGTACGTGCAGCAGCAAGGTGGACCGGATGCATTGCTGCATTTTTCGCGAAAGACGACCGACGAGATCAGCATCGCATTACATTTTGGCGATCACCACACCTACGAGGCCGACGAACGCAATTGCTATCGTGTTCGCGTGACTGCAACCAACGACAACCGCGTGACCTTTTCCGAAGAGGTGTTGGATTACGGAACAGACGGCGCGATGAGAGATCTGTCCGGCAGAAGCAGTGGAGTGCCAGAGTCTTCGCTGAAGCCGTTTCTCAACGCTTACCTGCCCCTATACGCCGCCGTCCTCGACAGCACCCGTGTCTACCACTTCCACGACACGGGCGAAAATGCCAAGGTCAAGCAGTTGCACGCCTCGAACGACACGCTTCGCTTCAAGGCCGACGGCGCCAACCTTGCCGCATACCTGCGCATGCTCAAAGCCGAGCACGCCGACAGCTACCGCCAGATAGTCGAAACGATCCGTCTCGTCGCACCGTTCTTCGATGAATTCATTTTTCGCGCCGGCCCAAGTTCGAAGATGCAACTCGAATGGACCGAACGTGGCGACCCTGATACGCCGTTGACTGCGCACGCATTGTCGGACGGCACGCTGCGCTTCATCTGTCTGAGCACGCTTCTCCTCCAGCAGTGGGACCTGATGCCCGCGACGATTTTGATAGACGAACCCGAACTCGGCCTGCACCCGTACGCGATCAATCTCCTCGCCGACCTGCTGAAGCGCGCCTCAGAGCAAAAGCAATTGATCGTCTCACCGCAATCCGTCGAACTGCTGAATCGGCTAGACCCGGAAGACGTGATCGTGGTCGACCGCAAAGACAACGCGTCAACCTTCCATCGCCTCGACGCCACCCAATTGCAAGACTGGCTCGGCAACTACTCGTTAGGCGACCTCTGGAAACAGAACGTGTTGGGCGGGAGGCCGGCGTAATGGTTGAATCGATCGTCGTCGGCGAGGGCCAGACCGAGGAAACCTTTGTACGCGATGTGCTCGCGCCAGCACTCAGCGCGAACCACGTCTACGCCAGCGCACGCCTCATCAACACATCACGTGAGCAGCGCGGCGGCGCGCTCAGCCTGGAACGCGCGCGCAAATTCATCGGCCATACGCTGCGCCAGCGCTCCGACACCTACGTCACGACGCTGTTCGATCTGTATGGGCTGGACAAGACGTTTCGCGGAGTCGCGGAAACCAAGGGCCTGACGCCAGCCGCACGCGCGGCCAGCATCGGAAAACTGATGCACGAAGACGTCGTCGCCTTCGCTGATTGCCGCCCGGAACGCTTCATTCCTCACGTCCAGCCGCACGAATTCGAATCGCTGCTATTTTCGGACATCGCCTCGCTATGCGACGTCGAGCCCGGCTGGCAGGAACAAAGCGCACCGCTGATTGCAGCGCGAGCCGCCGTCGACGATCCCGAATGGATCAACGATTCGCCACAAACCGCGCCTTCGAAGCGTCTTGAACAATTGCAGCCGCGCTATCGCAAGGTCCGACACGGCCCCGTCGCTGCCGCTCGCATTGGTCTCGACAGGATTCGCGAGCAATGCCCGCATTTCCGCCAATGGTACGACCGCATCGTGAAGCTGCCTGCGCTACAGGCGCAGCAACCAAACATTGAATATACGAGTTAACGCCATGACCGATCACACCATGCGCCTTTCCGGCCTCGAGCCGTTCAACGTCACGTCCGGGACGCTCTTCATCAACGTCGGTGAGCGTACCAACGTGACCGGTTCGAAGGCGTTCGCGCGAATGATCCTGAACGACCAGTTCGACGACGCGATCGCGGTCGCGCGGCAGCAGGTCGAAAACGGCGCGCAGATCATCGACGTCAACATGGATGAGGCCATGCTCGATTCGAAAGCGGCGATGGTCCGCTTCATGAATCTGATCGCCTCGGAGCCGGACATCGCGCGCGTGCCGATCATGATCGACTCGTCGAAGTGGGAGGTGATCGAAGCCGGTCTGAAGTGCGTGCAAGGCAAGGCGATCGTCAACTCGATCTCGCTGAAAGAGGGGGAAGAAGCGTTCCGCCATCATGCGAACCTGATTCGCCGCTACGGCGCGGCCGCTGTTGTGATGGCCTTCGACGAAAAAGGCCAGGCCGACACGTACCAGCGCAAGACCGAGATCTGCAAGCGCTCCTACGATTTCCTCGTGAAAGAAGTCGGCTTCCCGCCGGAAGACATCATCTTCGATCCGAACATTTTCGCGATTGCCACCGGCATCGAAGAACACAACAACTACGCGGTCGACTTCATCAACGCCACGCGCTGGATCAAGGAAAACCTGCCGTACGCGAAGATCAGCGGCGGCGTGTCGAACGTATCGTTCTCGTTCCGCGGCAACGATCCGGTGCGCGAGGCGATCCACACCGTGTTCCTCTATCACGCGATCCAGGCGGGGATGGACATGGGCATCGTCAACGCGGGCCAGCTCGGCGTGTATGCCGACCTCGATCCGGAGTTGCGCGAGCGCGTTGAGGACGTGGTGTTGAACCGTCGCGAAGACGGCACCGACCGCCTGCTGGAAATCGCCGACAAGTTCAAGACCGGCGCGGCAAAGAAGGAAGAAAACCTCGAATGGCGTAACCAGCCGGTCGAGCAGCGGCTCGCGCATGCGCTCGTGCTCGGCATCACCAACTTCATCGTTGAAGACACCGAGGAAGTGCGCGCCAAGATCACCGCAGCCGGCGGCCGTCCGATCAACGTGATCGAAGGCCCGCTGATGGACGGCATGAATGTCGTCGGCGACCTGTTCGGTCAGGGCAAGATGTTCCTGCCGCAGGTCGTGAAGTCGGCGCGCGTGATGAAGCAGGCGGTCGCGCATCTGATCCCGTACATCGAAGAAGAAAAGAAGCTGATGGCCGAAGCCGGCGCCGACGTGCGCGCGAAGGGCAAGATCGTCATCGCCACGGTGAAGGGCGACGTGCACGACATCGGCAAGAACATCGTTTCGGTGGTACTTCAGTGCAATAACTTCGAAGTGGTCAACATGGGCGTGATGGTGTCGTGCAACGACATTCTCGCCAAGGCAAAAGTCGAGGGCGCGGACATCATCGGCTTGTCCGGATTGATTACGCCTAGCCTCGAAGAGATGGCCTACGTTGCCTCGGAAATGCAGCGCGACGACTACTTCCGCGTGAAGAAGATCCCGCTGCTGATCGGCGGCGCGACCACCTCGCGCGTGCATACCGCCGTGAAGATCGCGCCGCATTACGAAGGCCCGGTGGTGTACGTGCCGGACGCATCGCGCTCGGTCTCCGTGGCCTCGAGCCTGCTGTCCGATGAAGGCGCGGCGAAGTACGTCGACGAACTGAAGGCCGACTACGACCGTATCCGCGACCAGCACGCCAACAAGAAAGCCCTGCCGATGGTCACGCTCGCCGAAGCCCGCGCGAACAAGACCAAGGTCGATTGGGCCGGCTACCAGCCGGTCAAGCCGAAGTTCATCGGCCGCCGCGTATTCAAGAACTTCGACTTGAGCGAGCTGGCGAACTACATCGACTGGGGTCCGTTCTTCCAGACCTGGGACCTGGCCGGCCCGTACCCGGCGATCCTGAACGACGAGATCGTCGGCGAATCGGCTCGCCGCGTGTTCTCGGACGGCAAGTCGATGCTTGCGCGCCTGATCCAGGGCCGCTGGCTGCAGGCCAACGGCGTAATCGCGCTGCTGCCGGCCAACACGGTGAACGACGACGACATCGAGATCTACACGGACGAATCGCGCTCGGAAGTGGCGCTCACGTGGCGCAATCTGCGCCAGCAAAGCGTGCGGCCGGTGGTGGACGGCGTGATGCGCCCCAACCGCTCGCTCGCCGACTTCATCGCACCGAAGGATTCGGGCGTGGCCGACTACATCGGCATGTTCGCGGTCACGGCGGGTCTGGGCGTCGACGTGAAGGAAAAGCAGTTCGAAAAGGATCACGACGACTACAGCGCGATCATGCTGAAGGCGCTCGCCGACCGCTTCGCCGAAGCCTTTGCCGAAGCGATGCATGCCCGCGTGCGCCGCGATCTCTGGGGCTATGCGAACACCGAAACCCTGTCGAACGACGACCTGATCGCCGAAAAGTACCACGGCATCCGCCCGGCGCCGGGCTACCCGGCCTGCCCGGACCACCTCGTGAAAAGCGACATGTTCGACGTGCTGCAAGCCACTGAAATCGGCATGAGCGTAACCGAATCGCTGGCCATGCTGCCGGCGGCGAGCGTCTCCGGCTTCTATCTGGCCCACCCGGACAGCACCTATTTCTCGGTCGGCAAGATCGGCCAGGACCAGCTGGAAGACTACGCAAAACGCATGTCGTTGTCGAAAACAGACGCCGAACGGGCTCTCGCGCCTTTGCTGTAAGCCTTGCGGGGCGGGAAGCCTACTATATCGGGCTCGCTAGGCTGAATATTTGCGGCAGTGCAAATTTCGGCTTTGTAGACTGAAATAGCTTCAACCCGCCAGACGCGGCCAAAACGCGTCGGCCTATCAAATTGCAATCGTCAACGGAGAGAATCGTATGAAAAAGCTGACGCTGTTATTGACTGCTGTTTCCCTCGCCGCAGGCGCCTCGGTGGCGCTGGCCCAGCCCGCCAGCTCGGTCAGTTCCTATTCGCCGCCTACGGAAAAACACGTCAAGAAGCCCAAGAAGCAAAAAATGAAAAAGGGTGCGTCGGCGCCAATGGCTGCACCGGCGGATGCCGCCAGCCAGTAAGCAGGTTCGGCAAACGGGCCCCGCTAAGGTTAAGGCCCGTGAAAGACAAAGAGCCCGCTGATGCGGGCTCTTTTCATTGGTGCGTCACAGCCTGCGCCGCGCCGCGAGGCGCTGCGAAACGCCACTACCGGCGCAGCGCTCCGGAATCAGAGACCCCAGACGATATCCGCGTTTTCCTTCTGCGCGGCGCGCAGCATGTCGAGGAACGGATACGCGCGCTGGGCGAGTCCCGGCGGAATCTCATGATGTTCGTGGCCGTCTTCGCCTTCGTGGAAATGGCCCTCGTGCTCGGCACGTTCCTGTTTGTCGGTATGGATGGCCGATTCGAGTTTCGAGATCGCGACGCTCAGTTCGTCGTGGGTGATGACACCGCGCTCACCCAGGCGCTTGCCGACAATGCCGACCAGGTACTGAGCGAGATTTTCCAGCATCATCACGTCCGGCGCAGCGCGACATTTGAAAGTAATCAGCATGACTGTTCCCTTTTTCGTTATGTTGGATCGACGCGTGGGCAGCTCCACATTCGCCGCCGGCGCGCGCTACGTTGACACGCCGATCAGGCACGGCGGCCACGGCCCTTGGTGGGCATCTCATTGAACATATTAGCACCTGCTAAAATCCGTCTGGACGGAAAAGCGCGCCGCAATGCGCCGCGCGCGGCGTTGCACAGGCGGCATGGCTGGGCCGGTTGGCCGCAACCGCCTGTCGCCGCGCCAGGCCGCACTTGCACGCGCCTCGGCATGCCGCCACGCACCGCACTAACCGCGCTGCACGCGACGTGCCTGATGGTGCCCGATGGTGCCTGATGGCGCCCCGATGTGCCCGGCGCGTGCCGGCCGGTGCATCGCCGCTTTCCCCGCTTCTGACGAATCGGCTGCGCTTCGCGCGCGGCCGCCGCTTCTTCCGCATCACCGGATTGCCTCACTGGACTCGCAACAAGCATGCTGCCTGCACATAAACATACTCTCGAAACACTGCTCGCCGACACGGTGAAGCAGGTTGCCGACGCAACCCAGGGCGCGAGCGAAGCCGCCTTCGTCTCGCCCACGATCACACTGGAGCGTCCCAAGGTGGCCGCGCACGGCGACGTCGCCTGCAACGTGGCGATGCAACTCGCCAAGCCGCTGCGCGCCAACCCGCGCCAGCTGGCGCAACAGATCGTCGACGCGCTGCTCGCGCAGCCGCGGGCCAAGGGTCTCGTGGAAGCCGCCGAAGTTGCCGGCCCCGGCTTCATCAACCTGCGCCTCGCGCCCGCCGCCAAGCAGGCGGTGATCGCCGCCGTGTTCGCGGAGCAAGGGGCCTTCGGCCGCTCGCAGCGCGACGCGGGCAAGCACGTGCTGATCGAATTCGTCTCGGCCAACCCAACCGGCCCGCTGCACGTCGGCCACGGCCGGCAGGCCGCGCTCGGCGACGCGCTTTCGAACGTGCTGGCCTCGCAAGGCTATGACGTGCACCGCGAGTTTTATTACAACGACGCCGGTGTGCAGATTCACACGCTCGCCGTGTCGACCCAGGCGCGTGCCCGCGGCATTGCCCCGGGCGACGCAGGCTGGCCGGCCTCGGCGTACAACGGCGAGTACATCGCCGACATCGCCAAAGACTATCTGAATGGCGTCACCGTTGCCGCGAGCGACGGCGAGCCCGTCACGGGCGCGGCCGACGTCGAAGACCTCGACGCGATCCGCCGCTTCGCGGTTACGTATCTGCGCCGCGAGCAGGACATGGACCTGCAGGCGTTCGGCGTGAAGTTCGACCAGTACTACCTGGAGTCGTCGCTGTACAAGGAAGGCCGGGTCGAGAAAACGGTCGAGGCGCTGATCGCCGCCGGCAAGACCTACGAACAGGAAGGCGCGCTGTGGCTGCGCACTACGGATGACGGCGACGACAAAGACCGCGTGATGCGCAAGACCGACGGCACCTACACGTACTTCGTGCCGGACGTCGCCTATCACGTCGCCAAGTGGGAGCGCGGCTTCACCAAAGTCATCAACGTTCAGGGCTCGGACCACCACGGCACGATCGCGCGCGTGCGCGCCGGCCTGCAAGGTCTCGGCGTCGGCATTCCGAAGGGCTATCCCGACTACATCCTGCACAAGATGGTCACGGTAATGCGCAACGGCGAAGAGGTGAAGATCTCGAAGCGCGCCGGCAGCTATGTGACGGTGCGCGACCTGATCGAATGGTCGGGGGGCGCGACGCCGGGCTCGGAAGCCGCCGTCGACCTGATCGACGAAGAGACAATTCGCCGCGGCCGCGACGCCGTGCGCTTCTTCCTGATTTCGCGCAAGGCGGATACGGAATTCGTGTTCGACATCGACCTGGCGTTGAAGCAAAACGACGAAAATCCGGTGCACTACGTGCAGTATGCGCATGCGCGGATCTGCTCGGTCATCGCCGAATGCAAGGCGCGCTACAGCACGGACGAAAGCACGCTGGCGCAGATGGACGTCTCGCCGCTCACCAGCGAGCGCGCCATGGCCTTGCTGAACAAGCTCGCCGAGTTCCCCGACATGCTGCAACACGCCGCCGACGAACTCGCGCCGCACGCGGTCGCGTTCTATCTGCGCGACCTCGCCGGGGAATTCCACTCGTTCTACAATGACAGAGCCGAACGCGTGCTGGTCGACGACGCTGCCGAGCGCAATGCGCGCGTCGCGCTGCTCGCCGCCACGCGTCAGGTGCTGGCGAACGGTCTCGCGACGATCGGCGTCTCCGCTCCCGTCAAGATGTAAGTCCTCCGGCGCAACATGCACGCGGCCGTCGTTATAATCGACGGCCGTTCCAGGATTCTTTTTGCAGGTGATTCATACGATGGCAAAACCACGCCGCACAACAAAGCAATCGCAATCGAAACAAACCGGGGGGACTTTTCTCGGCATCGTGCTGGGCCTGATCGTCGGTCTCGCGATCGCGGTAGTGGTGGCGCTGTATATCACCCGTGCGCCTACGCCGTTCGTCTCGAAGGTGGCGCCGCCCGCGGCAACCGACACCGGCGCGAGCCAGGCGCAGCAGTACGACCCGAACCGTCCGTTGCAAGGCAAGACACCGGGGCAGCCGGTGCCGCAAGCCGCGCAACCGGCGCCGCCGAACACCGCGCCGGGCCAGACCAATTCGCAGACGCAGTCCGGCATGCTGGAAGAACCGCAGATCGTCGAAGTTCCGCCCGCGAGCGGAACCGCGAACGGCACGGCAGTCGCACCGAAGCCCGCGCAGGATAACGGCACGGCCGCCGCAACGGCGAAGAAGCAGCAAGGCGCAAGCGTTCCGGCCGCCACCGCGGCAGGCTCGGCGCCGAAGAGCACGACGCCCGCCACGGCTGCCAACGCCAAGCCGGGTTCGGGTGCGGCGCCGGCTGACGCGAACACGGGCTACTTCCTGCAAGTGGGCGCCTACAAGACCTCGGCCGACGCCGAGCAGCAGCGTGCGCGTCTCGCCTTCCAGGGCTTCGAATCGAAGGTCACGCAGCGCGATGCTGGCGGCGTGACGTACTACCGTGTGCGGATCGGGCCGTTCTCGAAGTTCGAAGACATGAATTCGAGCCGTCAGCGTCTGTCCGACGCGGGCGTGGATACAGCCGTGATCCGCTTTACGAAGCAATAAGCGAGCAATAAGCAAACAACAATCGGCGATTTGCCGGAACGCGCCGCCGCCGAACTATCGGCGTGCGGCGCGGGTCACAAGCAAAACCGACAAGCAGAACCGACAAGCACAACGGACGACAAGAGCGTCTAACGCCGACATTGAAAACGGTGACGGGCATTTGCGTGGCGCCACCGCTTTACCGCCTACCTGGATCAACACAACATGAAAAAACTGCTGAGCATTCTGTTCCTTTCGCTGGGCCTGGTTGCCGCCACGGCGCAAGCATCGCCGGCCGCACCGGTTTCGGGCAAGGACTACACCGTGTTGTCCACGCCCCAACCTACCGATGAGCCGGCCGGCAAGATCGAAGTCACCGAATTCTTCTGGTACGGCTGCCCGCACTGCAATGAATTCAACCCGTACCTCGAAGCGTGGGTGAAGAAGCAAGGTCCGGACGTGGTGTTCAAGCGCGTGCCGGTTGCCTTCCGCGACGACTTCATTCCGCACTCGAAGATGTATCACGCGCTCGACGCACTCGGCCTGCAGCAACAGCTCACGCCGAAGGTTTTCAATGAAATTCACGTCAACAAGAACTACCTGCTGACGCCGGAAGACCAGGCCAAATTCCTCGCGAAGAACGGCGTCGATCCGAAGAAGTACATGGACGCGTACAACTCGTTCTCGACGCAAAGCGCGTTGCAAAAAGACAAGAAGCTGATGGAAGACTACAAGATCGACGGCGTGCCGACGCTGGCCGTGCAGGGCAAGTATGAAACCGGCCCGGCCGCGACCAACAGCCTGCCGGGCACGATCCAGGTGCTCGACTACCTGGTGCAGCAGGTCCGCGCCAAGAAGATGTAAAGCCGAGGCGCCGGAATGAGTTCACCCCTGAAGGTTTTCATTACCGGCGCCTCGAGTGGCATCGGCCTCGCGCTCGCCGCCGAATATGCGCGGCGCGGCGCGATTCTCGGCCTGGTTGCCCGCCGCGGCGAGGCGCTCGCCGCCTTCCAGCAGTCCCATCCGCAGAATTCCATCTCCACTTATTCCGTCGACGTCCGCGACGCCGAGGCGCTCGCCGACGCGGCCGCGCAGTTCATTGCGCAGCACGGCTTGCCGGACGTCGTGATCGCCAATGCCGGCATCAGCCGCGGCGCGCTCACCGGGCACGGCGATCTGCGCACCTTCCGCGAAGTCATGGATGTCAATTACTTCGGCATGGTCGCCACTTTCGAGCCGTTCGCCGCCGCCATGGTCGTCGCGAAGAAAGGCACGCTGGTTGGGATCGCCAGCGTCGCCGGCGTGCGTGGCTTGCCGGGGTCGGGCGCGTACAGCGCGTCGAAGTCAGCCGCGCTCAAGTATCTCGAGGCGTTGCGCGTCGAGATGCGTCCGCTAGGCGTCGGCGTGGTCACCATCGCGCCCGGCTATGTCCGCACGCCGATGACCGAGCACAACCCGTACAGCATGCCGTTCCTGATGGACGCGGACCGCTTCGCCGTGAAGGTCGCGGGCGCGGTCGAACGGCAGACGCGCTTCGCGGTGTTCCCGTGGCAGATGCGCGTCGTGGCGATGCTGCTGCATGTGCTGCCGCGCCGGGTTTACGACCTCGTCTTCGAACGCGCGCCGCGCAAGCCCCGCGCCGTCACCGAGTAAATCATGCAGCCGCGTGCGGTCGATGCAGCCGGCGTCGCGCACGAAATGTGGGGCGCCAACGCGTCCGGCGCCGATACCCGCATCGTCTCGCTCGTACCGAGCATCACCGAATTGCTGTTCGCTTTGGGGCTCGACAGTCAGATCGTGGGGCGCACCGGTTTTTGCGTGCATCCGCGTGACAAGGTGCGGCAGGTGCGCAAAGTCGGCGGCACCAAGGCCGTGAATGTCGACGCGATTCGAGCGTTACGGCCCACCCATCTGATCGTCAATATCGACGAAAACGAGCGCGATACCGTCGAGCAGTTGCGCGCGTTCGTGTCGCATATCGTCGTCACCCATCCGCAGACGCCGCGGGACAATCTCCCGCTGTACGCGCTGCTGGGCGCCATCTTCAACCGCGAGCAGGAAGCGCAACGCTTGAGTGAAGCGCTCGAAGCGCGACTGCACGAGGCCGCCGCGCTGACGTTTCCCGAGCAAAACGTGCTGTACCTGATCTGGCGCGAACCATGGATGACCGTCGCGCGCGATACGTACATCGCCGCGATGCTGCGGCTCGTGAACTGGCAGACGCTGCCCGACGTGCAAGGCGGAGCGGCAGGTGCCTGGCGCTATCCCAGGTTCGATTTCGAGCATGCGCCGTGGCTCGACAACGTCGACCGTATCCTGCTCTCCAGTGAACCGTATCGCTTCACACAAACGCACTGCGACGCGCTGAAACGCGATCCGCGGCTCGCCGGCAAGCGCATCGAATTGATCGACGGCGAGCAGGTCTCGTGGTACGGCGTGCGCGCGATTGACGGCATTGCCTATCTGCTTGGGCGCGCGGCCGCGTCGTAAGCTTGAGCGGCAGCGCAGAGCCAAGGCCACCTCGCCGGGTAACGCCGCCTGGAGCCAACTCCCGGCAAAGCCAGCGCGCCGGGCCACGTGCTTGCGCACCGATTCTCGCCGTCCATATGGATATGCGGATTAAGTTGTTGTCGTCGCAACCACCCTTCGATAAGCTTTCGCGAAGGCCGAGCCGCGCACGGGCTGCCACACTTAGGCCATGCGCCAGCGCCGGAAACGTATCAGAATAAAGAGGGTGGGTCGCCCGTCGCCGGCCGTCCCCCGTCACCGGAACATAAACACAACCAGACGCACTGCCTGACTGCGCTTGTTATGGGAGATCCTATGCGCTTCAAACTGCTCGCAGCCGCCGTACTGTTCACGGCGCCCGCGCTCGTGCTCGCCAAACCGCTGACCGTCTGCACCGAGTCGAGCCCCGACGGCTTCGATGTCGTGCAGTTCAATTCGCTCGTCACGACCAATGCGTCGGCCGATGTGATCTTCAATTCGCTGGTCTCGTACGACGAGGCCGCGAAGAAAGTCGAGCCTTCGCTGGCCGACAAGTGGGACGTGAGCGCCGACGGCCTCACCTACACGTTCCATCTGCGCCCGAACGTGCAGTTCCAGACGACCGACTACTTCAAGCCCACCCGACCGCTGAATGCCGATGACGTCGTCTTCACGTTTAACCGCATGCTCGACGACGGCAATCCGTGGCACAAGGTGGCGGGCGCGAGCGGCTTTCCGCATGCGCAATCGATGGGCTTGCCGAAGCTCATCAAGTCGGTCAGCAAGGTTGACGACAACACTGTCAAGTTCGAACTGAACGCGCCGGACGCGACCTTCGTGTCGATCCTGACAATGGGTTTCGCCTCGATCTATTCGGCTGAATACGCCGACCAGCTGCTCAAGGCCGGCAAACAGGTTGACCTGAATTCGAAGCCGATCGGCACCGGTCCGTTCGTATTGAAGAGCTACACCAAAGACGCGGTGATCCGTTACGACGTGAACCCGACGTACTGGGGCGCGAAACCGAAGGTCGACCGCCTGATCTACGCGATCACGCCGGACGCCACGGTGCGCGCGCAAAAGGTGAAAGCGGGTGAATGCCAGATCGCACTGTCGCCGAAGCCACAGGATCTCGCCGAAGCGAAAGACGACAAGTCGCTCGCCATCGTGCAGACACCGGCCTTCATGACCGCCTTCGTCGCACTGAACACGCAGAAAAAGCCGCTCGACAACCAGAAGGTGCGCGCCGCGCTGAACATGGCGTTCGACCGCACCACCTATCTGAAGGCGATCTTCGACAACACCGCGACCCCGGCCGTCAATCCGTATCCGCCTAACACGTGGAGCTACGACAAGGCCGTGAAGGCGTGGCCATACGATCCGGCGAAGGCGAAGAAGCTGCTCGCGGACGCGGGCTATCCGAACGGCTTCGAAACGACGATCTGGGTGCGTCCGAACGGCAGCGTACTGAACCCGAATCCGAAGGCCGGCGCCGAGCTGCTGCAAGCCGACTTCGCGAAGATCGGCGTGAAGGCGGATGTGAAGGTGATCGAATGGGGCGAGTTGATCAAGCAGGCAAAGCTTGGCCAGCATGACACGCTGTTCATGGGCTGGGCCGGCGATAACGGCGATCCGGACAACTATCTGTCGCCCCTCTTCAGTTGCAATGCGGTGAAGTCAGGGATCAATTTCGCGCGCTTCTGCGATCAGGATCTGGACAAGCTGATCGCAGACGGCAAGACAACGCCCGATCAGGCCAAACGTGCGAAGGCGTATGAACAGGCACAGCAGATCATCCACGATCAGGCGCTGTGGATTCCGTTGGGCTACCCAACGGCAGCGGCCATCACGCGCACGAATGTGAGCGGCTATCACGTGAGTCCGTTCGGACGGCAGAACTTTGGCACGGTGGCCGTGCAGTAAGCTTCTGCTACGCCGCTTGAATAAAAAAAGCCCGATTGCTTGCGCAATCGGGCTTTTTTATCGACGTATCGTCGTATCGACCTGGCGACTCGATCAAGCCGAAAACCGGATCACCCCATCCGCATCCTGTGTCCGCTTCAACTCGCCCGCGAGCCACAGCAGATGCAAGTGCGCCAGCGCTTCGCCCATCGCGAACGTCATCTGGTGGATGTCGAGCTGGCGCTTGAACATCAGCGGCACGATATCCGCGGCGCTCTGCGGCTTCTCCGCACAGGCCTCGCGCACTTCAGCCAGACGCGCGTCATGATGCTCACGCAATTGCCTGATGCGCGTGCGCACGCCGCGAAACGGCTTGCCATGCGAGGGCAGCACGAGCGTGTCTTCGGGCATCGTCTCGTAGCGGCCGAGCGATTCCAGATACAGCGCGAGCGGCGTGCTTTCCGGCTCCATGTCGAACACCGAAACGTTCGTCGAAATGCGCGGCAGCACCATGTCGCCGGAAATCAGCGTGCCCGTCTCTTCGCAAAGCAATGCGCAGTGCTCCGGCGAATGGCCGAAGCCGGTCACCACACGCCACGTCTTGCCGCCGATCTTCACGCCGTCGGCTTCACGCAGGCGGCGGTATTGACCGGGAATCGCCGGTACGAGGCTCGAGTAATAGCTCGTGCGATTGCGCAGCTTTTCGAGCGACGCCTCATCGTTCAGACCATGCCGCGCAAAGTGCCGCGCCGCGCCCTCGCCGCCCGCATTCGAACCACCGCCGGCCGCCATCACGCGTGCCTGCATGTATTCGCCGAGCGTCATCCACAACCGCACGTCCCAGCGCTTTTTGTCGCCGCCGGCGCAGAGCCAGTGCGCGAGGCCGATGTGGTCCGGATGGCAATGCGTGACGATCACGCGCAGCACCGGCAGGCCGTCGAGCATGGAGTCGAACACTTTCTCCCAGTTCTCCTTGATCGTGTCCGACGCAATGCCGCAGTCGACGACCGTCCAGCCTTGCTGACCGTCGATCTCATCGCGTAGCAGCCACAGATTGATGTGATCGAGGGCGAACGGCAGCGGCATGCGCAGCCAGAACACGCCGGGCGCAACTTCCATCGCATGGCCCGCTTCGGGCAAGGTGTCGTTGAACGGGTAGTCGAGTTGATGTTCGAGTGCATTCATTGCGGTTGTCTTCCTCCGTCGGCCGTCCGGCATGGCGAGGTATGCGATGCCGGAAAGCGTGGTTGCGGCCGGGTCGGGACATACCCGTGCCGTATTGCGCCGTAGTTGCGTTTCGATCAAGTTGACGATAACGTAAACGTCGATTCTATCGTTCAATCCGATTTTCCGCCCGGTTACGGGACGCCCCGATGAACACGCAATACACGATCACCGAGCTCGCACGGGAATTCGACGTCACGCCGCGGGCAATCCGTTTTTACGAAGATCAGGGTTTACTCTCACCCAGCCGCGAGGGTTCGAGCGGTCTGAGGCGCGTCTATTCGGGCCGCGACCGAACTCGTCTGAAGCTCACGCTGCGCGGCAAGCGGCTCGGCTTTACGCTGTCGGAAATCCGCGATCTGCTCGACGTCTATGAGTCGCCAACCGATACCGTGCCGCAATTGCACGCCTTTCTTGCCACGGTGGCGCGTCATCGCGATGTGCTCGAACGTCAACTGGAGGATCTGAACGCGACGCTCGAAGACCTCGCGCAATACGAATCCCAGGCGCGCGCGTTGCTGGAGAGCGGTGCACGCGAAGAAACCCGGTCTGCCTGAGCGGAAAGAGGCACGGAAAGAAACGTGGAAAGAGGCGCGGAGAGCGGCGCAATGCGTCGAGGGCCCACCCGGACGATACAATCACGGGTGACTTCACGACATGGGATGAATGCACGGTCGACATGAATCACTTCCCCAAACTGTTGTCGTCACAGATCGGCTTTGACGTCGCGCAGACGATGCTCGAAGGATTCGATCGGCACTACCGGATTTTCCGCGACGCCGCGATCCACGCCAAATCGCTCTTCGAAGCGGGCGACTGGCATGGCCTGCAAACGCTGGCGCGAGAGCGCATTACCTCGTACGACGACCGCGTCGAGGAATGCGTCGAATTGCTCGAAGACGAATACGACGCCGAGAATATCGACGACGAAGTGTGGCAGCAGATCAAGCTGCACTACATCGGCCTCCTCACCACCCACCGCCAGCCCGAGTGCGCGGAGACGTTCTTCAATTCGGTCTGCTGCAAGATCCTGCACCGCTCGTATTTCAACAACGACTTCATTTTCGTGCGCCCGGCGATCTCGACCGAATATATCGAGAATGACGAACCGGCGGCGAAGCCGACCTATCGTGCGTATTACCCCGGCAAGGATGGGCTTGCCGCGACGCTCGAACGCATCGTCACGAACTTCCAGCTGGAACCGCCGTTTGAGGACCTGACACGCGACGTCGCGTGCGTGATGCAGGCGATCCAGGACGCGTTCGGCGTGTTCGACGAAGCGCCGAACTTCCAGATTCACGTGCTCTCGTCGCTGTTCTATCGGAACAAGTCGGCGTATATCGTTGGACGGATCATCAACGGCGATCTGCTGTTGCCGTTCGCCGTGCCGTTGCGTCATGTGAAGCCGGGCGTGCTCGCGCTCGATACGGTGCTGCTCAAACGCGATCAGTTGCTGATCATCTTCAGCTTCTCGCATTCGTATTTCCTGGTCGATATGGAAGTGCCCTCCGCTTACGTCGAGTTTCTCGGCACGATCATGCAGGGCAAACCGAAGGCGGAAATCTATACCTCCGTGGGTTTGCAGAAGCAGGGCAAGAACCTGTTCTATCGCGATCTGCTGCACCACCTGAAGCATTCGAGCGATCAGTTCATCATCGCGCCCGGCATCAAGGGGCTCGTGATGCTGGTGTTCACGCTACCGTCGTTTCCGTACGTGTTCAAGCTGATCAAAGACCATTTTCCGCCGCCGAAGGAAACCACGCGCGAGCAGATCAAGGGGAAATATCAGCTCGTCAAACGGCATGACCGCCTGGGCCGCATGGCCGACACGCTCGAATATTCGAGCGTGGCGCTGCCCATTTCGCGGCTCGACGAAGGACTGGTGCGCGAACTCGAAAAGGAAGTGCCCTCGTTGATCGAATACGACGGCGACAACCTCGTGATTCGACACATGTACATCGAACGCCGCATGGTGCCGCTCAATCTGTTCCTGCAAAACGGCAACGACGACGACATCGATCACGGCATCAAGGAATACGGCAATGCGATCAAGGAATTGATGCAGGCGAACATCTTCCCTGGCGACATGCTGTACAAGAACTTCGGCGTGACGCGTCATGGCCGCGTCGTGTTCTACGACTACGATGAAATTGAATACCTGACGGAATGCAACGTGCGCGCGGTGCCGGCGCCACGTAACGAGGAAGACGAGATGTCGGACGAGCCGTGGTATTCGGTCGGCCCGCACGACATTTTCCCGGAGACATACGGCACGTTTTTGCTCGGCGACCCACGCGTGCGCCGATGCTTCATGCAGCATCACGCGGACTTCTTCGATCCGGCGCTGTGGCAACGGCACAAGGATCATCTATTAAAAGGCGAACTGCCCGACTTTTTCCCGTACGACAGCAGCGTGCGTTTCTGCATCCGCTATCCGGAACGATTCGCCGATGTGGCGTCCGGACTGGCGGAAAACCCTGCAGATGAACGCACCGTGCGCGCGGCTTGAACTTCATGCGTCTCATGTCCTTCACGCCCCGCCCGCATTGTTGAATGCATCGTCCGAACCTTATGTAACGACATCGACCGGTCAATCGGTCGAGCAACCGCCCAGACTCATCCATGAATACGAACGCTTCTCCCGCCGCCAATCCGCTCGCTCATCTGTTCGACAACAATGACGCGTGGGTGGCCCGCAAGCTGTCCGAAGATCCGGAGTACTTTTCGCGCCTCGCGCACCAGCAGACCCCCGAATATCTGTGGATCGGCTGTTCCGATTCGCGCGTGCCGGCCAACCAGATCATCGGCCTGCCGCCGGGCGAAGTGTTCGTGCACAGAAATATCGCCAACGTGGTGGTGCATACGGATCTGAACTGCCTGTCGGTGATCCAGTTCGCCGTCGATCTGCTGAAGGTCAAGCACATCATGGTGGTGGGTCACTATGGCTGCTCGGGCGTCGGCGCGGCGCTGCACGGCCGGCGCGTGGGCCTCGCGGACAACTGGTTGCATCATGTGCAGGACGTGCGCACCAAACATGCCGCGTTGATCGAAGAGTGGCCGCTCGGTGAGGCACGCCATCGGCGTCTGGTCGAACTGAATGCGATCGAACAGGTCATGAACGTATGCCGGACCACCATCATCAACGACGCGTGGGCACGCGGCCAGGAACTGACCGTGCACGGCTGGGTGTACGGCGTGCACGACGGTAAGGTGCGCAACCTCGGCATGACCATCGGCGACGCGGCGGCACTCGATGCAACCTACAAGCGCTGCGTCGCGGCCGTATCGGCCGGTGGCGCGTACCAGGCGGACAACGACATGGTCGCCGCCGATGCGGCCCAGCTCGGCGACGTTCCGGCAGTCGTCGAAGGTGTGATCAAGGAACTGAAACATGAAGGAGACAGGCATGATTGACACAAAAGCTGATCCGATCGTAATCGTCGGCGTGGCCCGCACGCCGATGGCGGCATTTCAGGGCGATTTCGCTTCGCTCACCGCACCGCAGTTGGGGTCGGTCGCCATCGAAGCCGCCGTACAACGCGCCGGGTTGAAACCCGAGCAGATCGACGAAGTGGTGATGGGTTGCGTGCTGCCCGCCGGCCTAGGCCAGGCGCCCGCGCGTCAGGCCGCGCTCGGCGCCGGCTTGCCGCTCGCCACCGGCAGCACCACGGTCAACAAGATGTGCGGCTCCGGCATGCGCGCGGCAATGTTCGCGCACGATATGCTGGCCGCGGGTTCGGTCGACGTGATCGTGGCGGGCGGCATGGAGAGCATGACGAATGCGCCGTATCTGCTGCCCAAAGCGCGTAACGGCATGCGCATGGGCCACGGCCAGGTGATCGACCACATGTTCTACGACGGACTCGAAGACGCCTACGAAAAAGGCCGGTTGATGGGTACCTTCGCCGAGGAATGTGCGGCGTCGTTCGACTTCACGCGCGAAGCGCAGGACGCGTTTGCCGTCGAGTCCCTGAATCGTGCGAAGCGCGCGAATGAAGACGGCTCGTTCGCATGGGAAATCGCGCCGGTGAAGGTGGAACGCCGCAAGGGCGACGTGACCATCGACCACGACGAGCAGCCGTTCAAGGCGAACCTCGACAAGATTCCGACGCTCAAGCCCGCGTTCAGCAAAACCGGCACGGTGACGGCGGCAAACTCGTCGTCGATTTCCGACGGCGCCGCCGCGCTCGTGATGATGCGTGAATCGACCGCGAAGCGTCTCGGTGTCGAGCCGCTGGCTCGCGTGGTCGGCCACTCCACCTTCGCTCAAGAACCGGCGAAGTTCACCACCGCGCCGGTCGGCGCGATTCGCAAGCTGTTCGAAAAGAACGGCTGGCGCGCCGACGAAGTGGACCTGTATGAAGTCAACGAGGCGTTCGCGGTGGTCACGATGGCCGCGATGAAAGAACACCATCTGCCGCATGAAAAGGTCAACGTGAACGGCGGTGCTTGTGCGCTCGGCCATCCGATCGGCGCATCGGGCGCGCGGATTCTCGTCACGCTGATCGGCGCGTTGAAAAATCGCGGTCTGAAGCGCGGCGTCGCGACGCTGTGCATCGGCGGCGGCGAAGCGACCGCGATGGGCATTGAACTGGTTTAACGCGTTATATCGAAGCGTTCGATAGCTTGAGGTGATTCGATGAAGACAGTGTTGATCGTCGGTGCATCGCGCGGCATCGGCCAGGAGTTTGTGCGGCAATACAAGAAAAGCGGCTGGCGCGTGCTCGCCACCGCACGCGACGGCGCCGCGCTCGACGCGCTGAAAGCGCTCGGCGCGGAGACCTTCTCACTCGACGTCACCGCGCCCGAAGAAATCGCCGCGCTCGGCTGGAAGCTCGACGGCGAACGGCTCGACGCGGCGGTGCTGGTATCGGGCGTGTACGGCCCGCGCACTGAGGACATCGAAACGATCACCGCCGATGACTTCGACCAGGTCATGCACACTAACGTGCGCGGCCCGATGCAGTTGATGCCGATCCTGCTGCCGCTCGTCGAAGAAGCCGGCGGTGTATTCGCGGTGATTTCGAGCAAGATGGGCAGCATCGGCGACGCAAGCGGCACGACCGGCTGGCTGTATCGGGCGAGTAAGGCGGCGCTCAACGACGCGCTGAAAGTCGCCTCGCTAGATACCACGCGCGCAACGTGCATTTCGCTGCACCCTGGCTGGGTGCGCACCGACATGGGCGGCGCGCAAGCGGCGATCGATCCGTCGCGCAGCGTCACAGGCATGCGCGATGTGCTCGCGCAGGCAGCGGCGTCGCGCGATGCATTCAACGGCCGCTTCTATCAGTACGACGGCACGGCGCTCGACTGGTGAGGAATTACATGAGAATACCGACGAGGAGACCACGCCATGGTGCTTGATCAGGATCACTTGATGGTCCGAGACGCGGTCCGCACGTTCGTCCGCGAAGCGGTCACCCCGCACGCGGCGCAATGGGATCGCGAGCGCACCTTTCCGAAAGACGTGCACCGCCAACTCGCCGAACTCGGCGCGTATGGCGTGCTGGTGCCGGAAGCGTACGGCGGCGCCGGCATGGACGCGCTGGCGCTCGCGCTGATCCTCGAAGAAATCGCGGCGGGCGACGGCGGTACATCGACGGCGATCTCCGTCAACAACTGCCCGGTATGCAGCATTCTGCTGACCTATGGCAACGACGCGCAGAAACGCGACTGGCTCACGCCGCTTGCGCGCGGCGAGATGCTCGGCGCGTTTTGCCTGACCGAACCGCAAGCGGGCTCCGACGCATCCGCGCTGCGTACCACCGCGACCCGCGATGGCGACGGCTACGTGTTGAACGGCGTCAAACAGTTCATCACGAGCGGCAAGAACGGCAACGTCGCGATCGTCATGGCCGTGACCGACAAGGCGGCGGGCAAGCGCGGCATCAGCGCGTTTATCGTGCCGACCGATACAAAGGGGTACGTCGTCGCGCGAGTCGAAGAGAAGCTTGGCCAGCATTCGTCGGACACCGCCCAGATTATTTTTGAAGACTGCCGCGTGCCGGCCGCGAATCTGATTGGCGCGGAAGGCGAAGGTTATCGGATTGCGCTATCGGGGCTCGAAGGCGGGCGCATCGGTATCGCGGCGCAGAGCGTCGGGATGGCGCGCGCCGCGTTCGAGGCGGCGTTAGGTTACGCAAAGGAACGCGAGAGCTTCGGCCAGCCGCTGTTTTCGCACCAGGCCGTGCAATTCCGTCTCGCCGATATGGCGACCCAACTCGAAGC
This sequence comes from Paraburkholderia sp. BL23I1N1, assembly GCF_003610295.1. NCBI lineage: Bacteria > Pseudomonadati > Pseudomonadota > Betaproteobacteria > Burkholderiales > Burkholderiaceae > Paraburkholderia > Paraburkholderia sp. BL23I1N1. The sequence goes on along the minus strand of NZ_RAPV01000002.1, from coordinate 665,074 downwards.
CGCGCGCCAGTTGATCTGGCACGCGGCTTCGCTGAAGGACGCCGGGCAACCCTGCCTGACCGAGGCCGCGATGGCCAAGCTGTTCGCCTCGGAAGCCGCCGAGCGTATCTGCTCGGCCGCCTTGCAGATTCACGGCGGCTACGGCTATCTGAGCGACTTCCCTGTCGAGCGCATCTATCGAGATGTCCGCGTGTGCCAGATTTACGAAGGCACTAGCGACATCCAGAAAATTTTGATCGCGCGCGGTCTTGCCTGAAAGTCTGATGAATAAGCCATTGTTGTCAACGCAACGACCCGCCGACTGCCCATGCGGCGGCGCCGTACCCGATCAGCGCAGCGGCGCCAAACCGCCCCGCTTCGCGCAATGCTGCGGCCGCTATATCGACGGCGGTGAAACCGCGCCGCGCGCGCTCGAACTGATGCGCTCGCGCTACAGCGCGTATGTTGTGGGCGCAACGGATTATTTGCGCGCGACCTGGTCGCCGCACACCTGCCCCACGGATCTTGACGCCGACCCTGCCAACCCCGACGCGCCCCGCTGGCTCGGACTGCAGATCAAGGCCTTCGCAGAAACCGGCGCCGATCATGCGACTGTCGAATTCGTCGCACGATACAAGGTGGGTGGCCGTGCTCATCGGCTGCACGAACTGAGCCGCTTCGTCCGCGGCGAAGACGGGTGCTGGCGCTATGTCGACGGTGACGTGAGCGAATAGGATTTATCTTCCACAGCCTGACATCACTCAACGACGCAGATGGCACTGCGATCACATATGGCCCTCAAGCGAGGGCTTTTTTTCGTGTTGGCCCGGCACCACAGCACGTATGTTGCGACAAATTACTTCGCGCAGCCAGGCACCGTCCGACGGGCGCTTTGCGGGCCCTCGGACGGGAGGACACGCACTGATTCGCACGCGGCAATTTTTTCGTCGCGGGTTCTCCTTGATTGCACAAAACAAAATTGTCGTGCCAGGATGAGGCCGTAGGTTTGTGACGTCACATTGCGAGAACAGGTCCATACCGATTCCGCAAAATGCGCAGGCGCCCTGCCGATACCCTTCCAGTAAGGATTCGACGGCGGTTCCCGGCGGCATATGTGTGGCGCTCATCATCGGCGCGTGGGGTCGCGTCGGCCGTTTGGGTTCATCCCGTGCGATCTCGATTAGCGTGCGTGCGCGTGGCGCACTACGTACGCGAGTGTGTTTTTGTTTGTCGAAAACGCCAATGAAAGGCAATTGTCAGTAATGGCATTCGGCTGACAGGGCAACACGGCGTTCAGGGCAGGTTTTTGAGGCAGGTGTGTCGATGGTGTTCAGCAAGGTTCTGGCGAAGTGTGCGGTGACGTGTGCAGCGGCGATATGCGCCGTCGCGCTCGCGCATGCCGAGCCGCTCGCCGACACCCAGGCCGGGCCTCTGACCCGCGCGCACGTGCCGCGTATCGCGCTTGACGACGACGTCTATCTGCCCACCGCCGGCCTCAACGAGCGGATCATCCGTGTACCGGTCGACGCTGCCGGCACAGTCACGCTCGAAACGACGATCTACAAACCGGACGGCGCGGGCCCGTTTCCGATGATCGTGTTCAACCACGGCAAGATTCCTGGCGACCCGCGTGCGCAGGAACGCAGCGACCCGCTGCCGTTTGCGCGCGAATTCGTGCGCCGCGGTTACGTCGTGGTGGCGCCGAACCGCCAGGGCTTTGGCCATTCGGGTGGCACTTATCAGCAGGACGGTTGCGACGTCGAACGCAATGGTGTCGGCCAGGCCGGCGACGTGGCCGCGACGGTCGAATACATGTCGAAGCAGCCGTACGTGGATACGGCGCACATTGTGGTGGCCGGCACGTCGCACGGCGGCTTGGCAACGATGGCGTACGGCTCCGAGGCTGCACCGGGCGTCCGGGCCTTGATCAATTTTTCGGGCGGTTTGCGGCAGGACGCGTGCACCGACTGGCAGGGCAACCTGACGCGCGCATTCGGCGCGTATGGCGAGAAAACGAAGGTGCCGTCGCTGTGGTTGTATGGCGATAACGATTCGGTGTGGACGGCGCCGCTGGTAGCCGGCATGTACGCTGCGTACTCCGCGCATGGCGCGAGCGCGAAGATGGTGGATTTCGGCAACTACAAGAATGACGCGCATCGGCTGGTGGGCGATCGCGATGGCGTGCATGTGTGGTGGCCGGCGGTCGAGGCGTTCCTTGCTCGGGTGGGGATGCCTACTGCCGTGCAGTATCGGGTTTCGGATCCTTCGTTGCCGAAGCCGACAGGGTTTGCTGCTGTCGATGCGGTCGACTCTGTGCCGTATGTCGACGAAGCTGGGCGTAATGGATATCGTAATTTTCTGCATCAGTATCCTAGCCGGGCTTTTGCTGTGTCGGATACGGGTGCGTGGTCGTGGGCCGAGGGTGGCGACGATCCGATGCCGGTGGCTATTGCTAATTGCCAGAAGCAGAGTTCGGCGCCTTGCCGGTTGTATGCGGTGGATAACTCTGTTGTATGGGGTTCTGGGTCTTCGCAAACGGCGGATTCTTCTTCGGCTGGCTCTGCCGGTGCTGGTGCTGCCGGGGATCGGCGGGCTATTGCTAGTCGGAATTGAGGTTTGGTTTTTTGCCTGCTCGGCGCTTTTGGGTTGTTCGCTTGGGGTGTTGGCCTTTCCTTGTTTTCTTAGTGGTCTATTAGCGTTGCCCCTGTGCGGGGCGGCACTTACTTTCTTTGCCGCCGCAAAGAAAGATAAGCAAAGAAAGCGGCTCAAACCGCTAACTCTTAAGCGGGTCCCCCGCGCAGTTGCGGTAGTGGTGCATCTGGAATCCGTGCTCTCGCGCATTCTGCGTCAGTGACAAGGCCGTCATACTTCCGGCGACGCTGCCGCGCGCCGACGCCTACTTCATAGAGCCCATCTGTTCGGTTTCTCGCGCCTCGCTCAACGCCGCGGCTGACCGGGGCATCCCAACGTTTCTGCAATGCGCCGGCGCTTCATTCGAAGTGCGAATTCACACCTGCAGACGCTCCCACGGCTTGTCGCCGCTCGGAGCTCCGGGAGGCACATCTCGAAACCGATGTATTTTTTGCGCCTCGCTCAGGCAAGGCCAAATGGCAGCCACGCACCTCAACCGAAGTCCCGAGTTTCCGACGTAGACCCGACCGCGCCGAGGCGAAGTCGATGGTTCCCACCACGCGCAAACGAAGCCTTGGTTTCCCAGGCACACCCATCCGCGACGCACGCAGTGCGGAGTGGGAGCTGATGAGCCCTTAGTCACTTACGCCGAATGTGCGGGAGCCCGGATTCCAGATGCACCACTACCGTGGCTGCGCGGGGGACCCGCTTAAGAGTTAGCGGTTTGAGCCGCTTTCTCTTGCTTCTCTTTGCGGCACGGCCGGCAAAGAGAAGTGAGTGCCGCCCCGCACAGGGGCAACGCTAATAAACCACTAACAAAACAAGGAAAGGCCAACGCCCGAGGGCGAACACCCCAAAATCGCCACGCAGACCAACAAACAAAGCAAACGCAGCAAACCCCCAAATTCCCGCCCATAAGGTCGAACTACTTTGTCGTCGTCAACTCCGCCGATCAGCGACGTTCAGAACGAAACTTAAACCACCTGTAGCGAACATCCCCAAACCCCAGCGCCGCAGGCAAAAACCGCCCCCCAACCCCTAGTGCACAGCACGAAATAAACCGCTAATCTCGACCCCTTACGCCAATCAAAGCCGCGCGCAGCGCAAAGAAAAACCCGCAGCCCGAATGAAAAGGCCCTAAAAAAGCCCGCCGTGCAACGGCAAAAAAAGCACCCCGGAGTACCCTTTGGAAAAGTCAGCATCACCTGAAGACTGGATCACCCGCAGCCTGCGTGCCGTCTGGCACCCCTGCACCCAGATGAAGCACCACGAGCGCCTGCCCCTCGTGCCGGTCGCGCGCGGTCAAGGCGCGTGGCTCTACGATCGCGCGAACAACCGGTATCTGGACGCGATCAGCTCCTGGTGGGTCAACCTGTTCGGCCACGCCAACCCGCGCATCAACGCAGCACTGAAAGACCAGCTCGACACGCTCGAACACGCCATGCTCGCCGGCTGCACGCACGAGCCAGCCATCGAACTCGCGGAGCGCCTCGGCGCACTCACCGGCAACACGCTCGGTCACGCATTCTTCGCGTCCGACGGCGCATCGGCCGTCGAAATCGCGCTGAAGATGAGCTTCCACTCGTGGCGCAATCGCGGCTTCGCCGACAAGCAGGAATTCGTCTGCATCGCCAATAGCTATCACGGCGAGACCATCGGCGCCCTCGGCGTCACCGACGTCGCCCTCTTCAAAGATGCCTACGATCCGCTGATCCGCCACGCGCACGTCGTCGCGTCGCCCGATGCACGCCTCGCACGAGACGGCGAAACAGCAGCCGACGTCGCACGCCGCGCACTCGATCACGTTCGCTCGTTGTTCGAAGCACGTGCCACGAAAATCGCCGCGCTGATCGTTGAGCCGCTGGTGCAATGCGCGGCCGGCATGGCGATGCACGATCCGTCGTATATCGTCGGATTGCGCGCGCTGTGCGATCAGTACGGCGTGCATCTGATCGCCGACGAAATCGCAGTCGGCTGCGGGCGCACAGGCACCTTCTTCGCATGCGAACAAGCCGGCATCTGGCCGGACTTCCTGTGCCTGTCGAAAGGCATCAGCGGCGGCTATCTGCCGCTTTCGATCGTGCTGTCGCGTGACGAAATTTTTGAGGCCTTCTATCACGACGACACCGCACGCGGTTTCCTGCACTCGCATTCGTACACGGGCAATCCGCTCGCGTGCCGCGCAGCGCTCGCCACGCTCGATCTCTTCGCCGCCGACAACGTACTCGCCGTCAACGCGCAAAAATCCGCGAAGCTGAAGGCCGCGCTCGCACCGCTCGCCGAACACAAGCAGGTACGCAATCTGCGTCAGTGCGGCACGATCTTCGCATTCGACGCAGTGATCGACGACGCTCAGCAGGCCAAAACATTCTCGCGTCGCTTCTTCGAAAACGCGTTGCAGCGCGAACTGCTGCTGCGTCCAATTTCGACGACGGTGTACCTGATGCCCCCCTACATCCTCGACGACGAAGAAATCGCGCTGCTCGCCTCGCGCACGCGCGAAACCTTCGAAGCAACGCTCGCGGAGGCTCGCTAATGCATCTGCTCGACACACTCACCGAAGGCCTTAAGGACATCGACGCGCGCGGTCTGCGCCGTCGCCGTCGCACGGCCGACACGCCCTGCGCCGCGCACATGACGGTCGACGGCCGCGCCATCATCGGCTTCGCCAGTAACGACTATCTCGGTCTCGCCGCGCACCCGCAGTTGATCGGCGCGATTGCGGAAGGCGCGCAGCGTTATGGCGCGGGCAGCGGCGGTTCGCATCTGCTCGGCGGCCACTCGCGCGCGCATGCGCAACTGGAAGACGATCTCGCCGAATTCGCCGGCGGATTCGTCGACAATGCACGCGCGCTCTACTTCAGCACCGGCTACATGGCGAATCTCGCGACGCTCAGCGCGCTCGCGGACCGCGGCACGACGCTCTTCTCCGACGCACTGAATCACGCGTCGCTGATCGACGGCGCGCGCCTGTCGCGTGCAGACGTGCAGATCTATCCGCACTGCGATACGGATGCCTTGAGCGCAATGCTCGACGCGTCGAATGCCGACGTCAAAGTCATCGTCTCCGATACCGTGTTTAGCATGGACGGCGATATCGCCCCTCTCGCGCGTTTGCTCGAACTCGCGGAACAGCACGGCGCATGGCTGATCGTCGACGACGCTCACGGTTTCGGCGTGCTCGGTCCGCAAGGCCGCGGTGCGATCGCCGAGGCCGCATTGCGCTCGCCGAATCTGATTTCGATCGGCACGCTCGGTAAAGCGGCAGGGGTTTCGGGCGCATTCGTCGTCGCGCATGAAACCGTGATCGAGTGGCTCGTACAGCGCGCGCGCCCGTACATCTTCACGACCGCGTCGGTGCCCGCTGCGGCGCATGCGGTGTCGGCGAGTCTGCGCATCATCGGCGGTGAAGAAGGTGACGCGCGGCGCGCTCATCTCCAGCAACTGATCGAACGCACGCGCGCCATGCTTAAAGCCACGCCGTGGCTGCCGGTCGATTCGCACACTGCCGTACAACCGCTCATCATCGGCGCGAACGACGCCACGCTCGAGATCGCGGCCACACTCGATCGTGCGGGTCTCTGGGTGCCGGCGATCCGTCCGCCGACCGTGCCCGTGGGTACGTCGCGACTGCGCATTTCGCTTTCCGCCGCGCATTCGCAAGCGGACCTGGACCGGCTCGAAGCCGGTTTGCAGCAACTCGGGGCGAAGGCGGCATGAGTCGTTCGAGTCAAAACGCGCTGTCGCTATTCGTCACCGGCACCGACACGGAAATCGGCAAGACGTTCGTGTCCGCCGCACTCCTGCGCGGTTTCGTTCGCGAAGGCCGGCAAGCCGCCGCGATGAAACCGATCGCCGCGGGTGCGTTCGAAGTGAACGGCGTGTTGCATAACGAAGACGCGGATCAACTCGACGCCGCGTCGAACGTCCTGCTGCCGCCCGCAATTCGCACGCCGTACCTGCTGAAGGAACCCGCCGCGCCGCATATCGCCGCCGCACTGGAAAACGTCACGTTCGATATCGACCATATCGTCGATTGCCATTCGCAAGCTTTGCAGCAGGCGGAGATCGTCGTGGTCGAAGGCGTCGGCGGCTTTCGCGTGCCGCTGACCGCCACGCAGGACACGGCCGATCTCGCCGTCGCGCTGAAACTGCCGGTCGTACTGGTGGTCGGCATGCGCCTCGGTTGCATCAGCCATGCGCTGCTCACCGCCGAGGCGATCGCCGCGCGTGGGCTGACGCTTGCCGGCTGGGTGGCGAATCGCGTCGATCCGGACATGACGTTCCCCGACGAAAACATCGCGTCGATTCGCGAGCATCTGGCGCGCGAACACGACGCGCCCCTGCTCGGTATCGTGCCGCATTTGAGCCCGGCTTCGCCCGAACTCGCGGCGGATCAACTCGACATCAACCGACTCCTGCAGACGCTGCGCCACGCGCAGCGCTGAAACACCATCACATCTATCCATCCATAAGGATTGACGACATGACGCAACTGAACATCGCTTCGGGCGCAGCCGACACGGCCGCCTTGAATCACAACGCCAACAACGCCGCCGCAGACGCAAAGCCGGTAGCCAAGTGGCGCGTCGCCGACATCGTCGCGCTTTACGAACTGCCGTTCAACGACCTGATGTTCCGCGCGCAGCAAACCCACCGCGAACACTTCGACGCGAACACAGTGCAACTGTCGACGCTTCTGTCGATCAAGACCGGCGGTTGCGAAGAAGATTGCGCGTACTGTCCGCAGTCGGTGCATCACGACACGGGCCTGCAAGCCGACAAGCTGATGCCGGTCGATGAAGTATTGGCCGCCGCCAAGGTCGCCAAGGACAACGGCGCAACGCGCTTCTGCATGGGCGCGGCATGGCGCAATCCGAAAGACCGCCACCTCGAACCGATCAAGGACATGATCCGCGGCGTGAAGGCGATGGGCCTCGAAACCTGCGTGACGCTCGGCATGCTGGAAACGCACCAGGCACAGGGTCTGCGCGAAGCGGGTCTCGACTACTACAACCACAACCTCGACACGTCGCCGGAGTTCTACGGTCAGATCATTTCGACGCGCACGTATCAGGACCGTCTCGACACGCTGGAACGCGTGCGCGATGCGGGCATCAACGTGTGCTGCGGCGGGATTGTCGGTTTGGGCGAATCGCGCCGTGAGCGCGCCGGCCTGATCGCGCAACTGGCGAACATGGAACCGTATCCGGAATCGGTGCCGATCAACAACCTGGTGCAAGTGGAAGGCACGCCGCTGACCGGCACCGAAGCCATCGATCCGTTCGAATTCGTCCGTACGATTGCGATTGCCCGCATCACGATGCCGCGCGCGATGGTGCGTCTGTCGGCAGGCCGCGAGCAGATGAACGAAGCGTTGCAGGCTATGTGCTTCCTCGCTGGCGCGAACTCGATTTTCTACGGCGACCAGTTGCTGACCACCAGCAACCCGCAAGCCGAAGCGGATCGCAAGCTGCTCGAACGTCTCGGCATTCGCGCGGAAGCGGCTCAGCAGATGCCGCTGGATCAGAGCGGTTGCGAGCGTGAGTGCGCGCATGATCACAACGCGCACGCCGCGCCGAACTAAAGAGCCAGGCATACCAGGCGCGCGTGATCAAACGCGCAATAAAAAAGGCCACTTCGTTTCCGAGGTGGCCTTTCTACTTTCAAGCAAAAATTTACTTCTTGTCCACAATGATCTGATCGAACGTCCCGCCATCAGAGAAATGCGTTTGCTGCGCATTCTGCCAGCTGCCGAACATCTCTTCGACGGTAAAGGTTTTGATCGGCTTGAACTCGGCTGCGTGCTTCGCGAGCACGTTCCTGTCACGCGGACGCAGATGGTGTTGCGCAATGATTTCCTGCGCAGCCGGCGACCACAGATAGTCGAGATACGCCTGCGCTTGCTTGCGCGTGCCGCGCTTGTCGACCACCTTGTCGACGATCGACACCGGCGGCGCAGCCAGCAGGCTCACCGACGGATACACCGCTTCGAAATTCCCCGCGCCCACCCCCGTGTCGATCAACGACACTTCGTTTTCGAACGTTACCAGCACGTCGCCGATACCGCGTTGCGTGAAGGTCGTCGTCGCACCGCGGCCGCCCGTGTCGAGCACCGGCACATTCCTGAAGATCGCCTTCTCGAAGTCGAGCACCTGTGCATCGGTGCCGCCGTGCTGCTTGCGATAACCCCATGCCGCCAGATACGAGTAGCGGCCGTTACCCGACGTCTTCGGATTGGCGATCACCACTTGCACGCCCGGTTTGGCAAGATCGTCCCAGTCCTTGATGTGCTTCGGATTGCCCTTGCGCACGAGGAACACCATCGTCGTGGTGTACGGGGCGCTGTCATCCGGCAGACGCGCACGCCAGTTGGCGGGCACCAGTTGACCTTTTTCGGCGAGCAGGTCGATGTCGTTCGGCTGGTTCATCGTCACGACGTCGGCCTGCAATCCTTGCAGCACCGACAGCGCCTGCGCGCTTGACGCGCCATGCGACTGGCGAATCGATACGGTCTCGCCGCTCTTCTGCTTGTAGGCCGTGATGAAGCCGGCGTTGATGTCCTTGTACAACTCGCGCGTCACGTCGTACGAGACGTTCAGCAGCGACGTGTCGGCGTGCGCCGTCGATACGCCGCCGAGCGCGAGCGTCATTGCCGCCATGCCGGCTGCCAGCCAGCGCGATGTCCCCGTCTTGCCCGCCATCTTGTGCCCGCCTATCGATGATGAAAATCTGTGGCCGCACAACGGTGCGGCGTGAAGCGGGATTCTAACGGATCGCTTACTGGTTCACTCGCGCTCAAACAAACGCGTGCTGCGCGACCTCGAACGCCTCCTCGCGAAAGCGCAGCGGCGCCGCGCAATGCACCAACGTGTCGATGAAATACTTGGCACGCGGCCACGGGCCGTATCCCGCCGCGGTGTTGATGTGCCCCGCGTCGCCGAGATTGACGAACGCGCTGCCGAACCGCTGCGCGAGGTCGCGCGAACCGGCGAGCGGCATCCACGGGTCGGTTTCGCTGCCGATCAGAATCGACGGCACGCCGAGACGCCGCGCGTCGAACGGACCGGCGAAGGCAAATTTCTCGGGGCTCGCCGGCGCGACGAGCAGCACACCGACCACGTCGTTCGCATACGACGCCTGCTGCAACGCATGCGCGGCCGCGAGGCAGCCGAAGCTGTGAGCGGCCAGCACGAACGGCCCTCGTTCGCGCGCGAGCAGATCGCGCAACGACTTTGCCCAGACGGCGACGTCCGGCGCGTCCCAGTCGGCCTGTTCGACGCGCAACGAGCGCGCGAATTGCCGTTCGAGCCAGCTTTGCCAGTGCGCGCCCTCGCTGCCGTGCAGGCCGGGAACGGTGATGAGCCGCGGCGGCCATGTCGATGTGGTGCATGAAAGCATGTCAGTCCCTCGCTGCCGGAATCCGGAAGGTGATTGTCCCGCCGGGCGCCGCAAGGGCGAACCAAGTTTTTGTGCTTTGGTTATGGGGTAAATGCCGGGGGTAAATGCCCAGGGGTAAATGTCTGGCCAAAACTGCACGTCCGTGCGCAAACGCGCGCGATTCGCGTCGAAAAAGTAGAATGAAGCCTATCCATAAAAGGAGGGGCCCCATGCCGCAAGCGTCGTTTGAAGCGCCGCGGGCGTTGCAGCCGTTCTACCGGGCCTTTCCTGCCATCCGACTCGACAACGCATGCGCCTTCCGGACCGTATGAAAATCCTCTTCTACATGCCGCATGACGACGCCACCGCGTGGCTTCACGACTTCGCCCGCGCGCTGCCGGAAGCCGAACTGCGCGAATGGCAGACGGGCGACACCGAGCCGGCCGATTTCGCGGTTGTGTGGCGCCCACCGCGTGAGATGCTGGCCGGCCGCGACGATCTGCGCGCGATCTTCAATCTCGGCGCGGGCGTCGACGCAATCCTCGCGCTCGAACACGAGCACCCCGGTACGCTGCCGCGCAACGCCCCGTTGATCCGGCTCGAAGACACCGGTATGGCGCCGCAAATGGCCGAGTATGTGACGCATGCGGTGCTGCGCTACCTGCGCCGTTTCGACGAATACCAGACGCTGCAAAGCGAGCGCTGCTGGAAGGTGCTCGATCCGCATCCGCGCGAGACCTTTACGGTTGGCGTGCTCGGCCTCGGCGTACTCGGTGCGCAGGTCGCGCAAACGGTCGCGTCGTTCGGTATGCCGGTGCGTGGCTATAGCCGCACTGCACGGCAAATCGACGGCATCACGGCGTTCGCCGGTGAGGCGCAGTTCGATGCATTTCTCGACGGCGTGAAAGTGCTGGTGAATCTGTTGCCGCATACGCCGGATACGGGCGACGTGCTGAACAAGCGCACCTTTTCCAGGCTCGCGAAAGGCGCGTATCTGATCAACGTCGCACGTGGTGGGCATCTGGTCGAACAGGATCTGCTCGACGCACTCGCAAGCGGCCAGCTCGCCGCCGCGACGCTGGACGTGTTCCGCGAAGAACCGTTACCGGCCGATCATCCGTTCTGGCGAGAGCCGCGCATTACGATTACGCCGCATATGTCCGCGCTGACTTTGCGCGAAGAGAGCGTCGCGCAGGTTGCACGGAAAATGGCGGCGCTGATGCGCGGCGAAACAGTGGGCGGCGTGGTCGACGTTGAGCGTGGATACTGAGGGTGGATATTGAACACACCTGAACTGAACACACCAATTGAGCATGGGTTCTGAACACCCCCGAATCCAACTGAAGGAGCACCGCCACGCGCGGGCTCATTGCATGGAACCGGAGTAACGCGCTAAAGCGCAAACTCCGGTCGACCGCTTTGCATGGGACCGGAGTAATGCGCTAAAGCGCAAACTCCGGTCGACACAGGAGAGACATCATGGCCTTGCCCCAACGCGTCAAAATCGTCGAAGTCGGCCCGCGTGACGGACTGCAGAACGAAAAAGACTTCGTCCCCACCGCGATCAAGATCGAGCTGATCAACCGCTTGTCGGCGGCGGGCTTTCGCAACGTCGAAGCGGCGTCGTTCGTATCGCCGAAATGGGTGCCGCAGATGGCCGACGGAGGCGAGGTGATGACCGGCATCGAGCGCCACGCGGGCACGATCTACTCGGTGCTGACGCCGAACCTTCGCGGTTTCGAAGGCGCGCTCGCCGCGCGCGCGGACGAGATCGTGATCTTCGGCGCGGCCAGCGAAGCGTTCTCGCAGAAGAACATCAATTGCAGCATCGAGGAAAGCATCGATCGATTCGTGCCGGTCGCACAAGCGGCGAAGGAACACGGCTTGCGCATTCGCGGCAGCGTGTCGTGCGCGCTTGGGTGTCCGTATCAAGGGGATGTGCCGGTCGCGTCGGTGGTCGATGTGGTCGAACGTTTCGCGGCGCTCGGCTGCGACGAGATCGATATCGCGGATACGATCGGCGTCGGCACGCCGAAGCGCACGCAAGAAGTATTCGAGGCGGTCACCAAGGTGTTCCCGCGTGAACGTCTGTCGGGGCACTTCCACGATACCTACGGACAGGCGCTCGCGAACATCTACGCGGCGTTGCAGGAAGGCATCGAGATCTATCACGCTTCAGTGGCCGGGCTCGGCGGCTGCCCATATGCGAAGGGCGCAACCGGCAACGTGGCGACCGAAGACGTGCTGTATCTGATGAACGGCCTCGGCATCGAGACCGGTATCAACCTCGCGCAGGTCGTCGCGATCGGCGATTTCATTTCGACGTCGATCGGCCGGCCGAACGTATCGCGCGCCGGCAAGGCATTGCTTGCCAAAGCGCGCAGCGAACAGGCCAACTGCGTTTGACACTTGCAACCCGCTGCAACCCGTTGCAACCCATCGCAATCCATTCAGGACATAGAACGATGACGGACCACGCTTCTCTCGAATCCGACGATCTCGCCGCGTTACCCGACTCGGCGCGCCGCGTCGCCCAGTTGTTGCGTGAACGCGGCCACGCGGGCCGGATCGTGATGCTGCCGGAAACCGGCAAGACGTCCGCCGAAGCCGCCGCCGGCCTCGGCTGTTCGGTGGCGCAGATCGCCAAGTCGATCCTGTTTCGCCGTCGCGAAGACGACGCACCAGTGCTGGTGGTCGCGAGCGGCGCGAATCGCGTCGACGAAAAGAAGGTCGCGGCGCAAGTCGGCGCAATCGGCCGTGCGGATGCGAAGTTCGTCCGCGAGAAAACCGGTTATGCAATCGGCGGCGTGTGCCCGATCGGCCACGCGACGGAACCCGTCACGCTGATCGATGCCGATCTGCTGGAACTCGACAGCCTGTGGGCCGCCGCGGGTCATCCGCATGCGGTGTTCAATCTGACGGCGCAGGAACTGATTGCGCTGACGGGCGCGCCGGTGATCGACGTGGCGCTGCGCGAGACGGCGTGAAGCGATGACAGCCGGCATCGATAACGAAGACGACGAGCCTGCCGTGCCGTCGCCGTGCATCAGTGTGTGCAGGATGGACGCCTCGACCGGCTGGTGCGAAGGGTGCTTGCGCACCATCGACGAAATCGCCGGCTGGTCGTTGTTCGACGACGACGCGAAGCGCGCCGTCCGGGACGCGATCGAGGAGCGTCACGCGGAGTTCATGGCCAGGCAGGCAAAGGTGCGGCGATGAACGCTGCGCCACGCATCGTGACGCTCGGCGAGACGTTCAGCTCGACGCTCGAACTGTCGGCGGAATCGGTGAAATCGTTCGCCACGCTCGTCAACGACCTCAACCCGCTGCATCACGACGACGCCTACGCCGCGCAAAGCCGCTTCGGCGGTTTGATCGCATCCGGCACGCAGCCCACAGCGCATTTCATGGCGCTGCTGGCCACGCATTTCTCGACCTACGCGCAACCGCTCGGACTCGAGTTCGATATCAAGCTGAAAAAAGCGGTCCACGCGAACGATACGCTGACGATCACCTGGCGCGTGCGCGACGCTTACTGGAAGCCGAGTCTGAACGGCGATCTGACGCATCTCGAAGGGAGCGTGACGAATCAGCGCGGCGACACCGTGTTGATCGGCACGTCGACGATTCTGGTGATGCCGAAACCCGAGGCATCGGCGGATACAAGCACAAGCGCGGGCAAAAACGCACCATGATCAGGCTACCGGAATCGATCCGAGTCTTCGAACGCGGCTGGCTTTCGTCGAACAACGTACTGTTGGTCGACGACGCCTGTGCCGCGCTCGTCGATACGGGTTACGCAACGCACGCGCCGCAGACCCTCGCGCTGGTGAAGCGAACGCTCGGCGCCCGACCGCTCGATCTGATCGTCAACACGCATCTGCATTCGGATCACTGCGGCGGCAACGCGCTCCTGCAGTCGGCGTGGCCGTGCCGCACCGCGATTCCCGGGTCCGAAGCCGACGCGGTGCGCAACTGGGACGCAACCCGTTTGACATTTCACGCCACGGGTCAGACCTGCGAGCGCTTCACCTTCACCGAGACGATCGCGCCCGGCGCGCAACTGCGGCTCGGCGCGCTCGACTGGCAAGTGCTCGGCGCACCGGGCCACGATCCGCATTCGCTGATGCTGTTCTGCCCGGACGAGCACATCCTGATCAGCGCGGACGCGCTGTGGGAAAACGGCTTCGGCGTGATCTTTCCCGAGCTGGAAGGCGAAAGCGGTTTCGCCGAAGAACAGGCGGTCCTCGAAACCATCGCGAATCTCGACGTGCGGCTCGTGATCCCTGGCCATGGCGCACCCTTCACGAATGTCGAGCAGGCGCTTGAGCGGGCGTTTTCACGCGTCGCGTGGCTACGCGCCGATCCGGCGCGCAATGCGAAAAATGCGTTGAAGGTGTTGATCGTGTTCAAGCTGCTCGAAGTTCGCGCGATGAGCTTCGACACCCTGCTGCGAATGCTCGACGATGCCGCCGTGATGCGCGCCGCCGCTACGATGCTCAAGCCGCGTGGCGAATGGTCCACGTTGGTGCATACGATCGTCGAGGAGCTAGCGGCCAGGAATGGGCCGTTGGAAATCGATGGCGAACGCATTGTCGCGCGTCAGACGTGACGCAGGCGGCATAGGCGGCCGGGCGGCAGGAGAAGAGCGGTAAGCCGCGTACCGCACGCGAAACACCAAAACCGTGGCCACAAAAAGAAAGCCGCTCGACCATCAAGGCGAGCGGCGGAAATTCTGTCGGACGTGATCAGCGTCGCTATGAATGATACGCGTGCTGGTTTTTGGACCGCATCGGTGATTTCCCTACAGAAGCTTGACGACACCTTTTAAACGCGCATACAGGCTTTGCTACGAAGCCTCGTAGTTGTGTGAGTTGGACGTGATTGATCCGTCTATATGAACAATGCGGCGCGCCGTTTGCTCCGGAATCCGTACTATTGCCACTCGATCCGCCGGCATCGCAGTCGTTCCATCAGGTCGATGACAGACGTTTCTGCGGCACGATCCGCCAGCCGAGATTCACGCCGGCCGCTGCCAGCAGGATCAGCACCGCACCGAGCACCTGAATCCACGCGAGCGTCTGCCCGAACGCCACCCGGTCGACGATGATCGCCACCACCGGATAGATGAACGACAACGCACCGGTCATCGAAGTCGGCAGCTTCTGGATCGCGCCGTAGAGCAGCACGTACATGAGCCCCGTATTGACGACACCGAGCACGATCAATTCGAACCACTGCACGCCGCTCGCCGGCAGCGCATCGAAGCGCACGAACGGCGCCAGCATCACGACGCCGAGCGACACCTGGATCAGCGCGATCAGATGCGGCGGCGTGCCCTTCAGGCGCTTCGTGATGATCGACGAGACCGCATACATTGCCGCCGCGCCCACGGCATAGGCGACGCCGGTCAGATACTGGCCCGGCACCGCCAACACCGCCGGTTCGACCTTCACCACGAACACGAGGCCAATGAACGCGATCACGAGCCAGGCCACCGTCGACGCGCTGATGCGCTCGCGAAACACCAAGGCGCCGAGCGCGACCAGCATGAACGGCTGCGTGTTGTAGACGGCGGTTGCCATGGAGATCGACGCGCGCGAATAGGCCGCGAACAGCAACACCCAGTTGATGACGATCGCCGCGCCGCCGAGCAGCGCGAGGCCGAGCATCTTCCACGAAAAGAGCTTGCGCCTGAACAGGCCGAGCACGGCGCACACGAGCGCCAGTGTCGCGCCGCCGAAGATGCAGCGAAAGAACACCACGTTGAACGGGCTCTGCTGCGACGACACCACCAGCCAGCCGATGGTGCCGGACATCAGCATGGCCATGGTCATTTCCGCCGCGCCGCGGCGAATCTCATTTGACGCCATGATTCGATCCTCGGATTGATTCCTGCATGAGAAGCAGTGTAATTAATCCGATCGCCTGAATACATGGCTAAACTTAGGTCTTGCCAGGAAGGAACCTAATAATCGAAGGCCGTCATGACCAAACGCCTTGCTCCCACCACGCCCGCGACACTCGACGAAACCGATCGCGCGCTGCTCGCCGCGCTGGCTGCGGACGCCCGCCAGCCGGTCAGCGAACTGGCGCGTCTGGTTGGCCTGTCGGCGCCGAGTACGGCCGAGCGCGTGCGAAGGCTCGAAGCGCAGGGCGTGATCGAGCGCTTCACCGTGCAGATCGATCCACGGGCGCTCGGCTTCACGCTGCAGGCGATCGTGCGCGTGAAGCCCTTGCCCGGACAGTTGCATCTGGTGGAAGAGGTGATCCGGCGAATTCCGGAATTTGTCGAATGCGACAAGGTGACGGGCGACGATTGCTTCATCTGCCGCCTCTGTCTGCATTCGATCGAGCAGCTCGACGAGATTCTGTCGAAAGTCACCGAGCGCGCGGAGACCAGCACCGCAATCGTCAAGTCGACGCCGGTCGCGCGCCGCTTGCCGCCGCTCGGCTGAGAGAAAGAAACGGCTGCGCGGCCGCGTCACCTTGCGCCTGAGCGAACGGCGGCCGCATTGCGTATGAACAAAACCGCTTATTGTTCCGCTTACTGTTCGACCGCTTCGAAGAACGACAGCATTTCCGCCACCAGTTCGTCCGGCGCTTCTTCGGGAATGTAATGCCCGCATGGCAATGAGCGCCCGCTCACATCCCGTGCGACGTGACGCCATTCCGCCAGCGCATCGAAGCACTTCTCGATCACCCCCTGCTCGCCCCACAGCACGCGCAGCGGACAGCCGATCTTGTGGCCGCGCTCGATGTCGGTCCGGTCGTGTTCGAGGTCGATGCTCGCCGACGCCCGGTAGTCCTCGCACATCGCATGCACGGCGCCGGGTTGCGCCAGCGCGCTGCGATAAGCGTCAAGCGCTTCGGGTGCGAACGGCGCCAGGCCCGCGTGACGGCTCCCCATCGCCGAGTCGACATACGCGGCCGGGTTCGCGCCGATCAGCGTCTCCGGCAGCGGCTCCGGCTGGATCAGGAAGAACCAGTGGAAGTAAAAGGTTGCGAAGGTGCGGTCGGTGGCTTCGTACATCGCGAGCGTCGGCGCGATGTCCAGCAGCATCAAACGCTCGACGGCGTCGGGATGATCGAGCGCCATCCGGTGCGCGACCCGGGCGCCGCGATCATGCGCGCACACGAGGAATCGTTCGAAACCGAAGTAGCGCATCACGGCGACCTGATCGGCAGCCATTGCGCGTTTGGAATACGGCGTGTGATCGGCGTCGCTCGGCGGTTTGCCCGAGGCGCCGTAGCCGCGCAAGTCGGTGGCGATGACGGTGAAGTGTTCCGCCAGTTGCGCCGCGCACCGCTGCCAGATCAGGTGCGACTGCGGGTGGCCGTGCAGCAACAGAAGGGGCGGCCCTGCCCCGCCCTTCACTCCGAAAATATCGACGTCGCCCACGGCAACGCGAAAAGGCGTGAAATCCTCGAAGGCCATAGCGGGTCTCGTGTCGTTTGGGAGTCAAAGCATTGTATGAGCGCAATGTGTCGGCGCGGGGTGGGATAGCCCACGCAAGCATAGAACCTGAACACTCCTTCCAACTGTTTCGAACGGACACGATACGGTCGCTTGCCCTATAATCGAACGATCGTTCTTAAATTTTTGGGCGACCGTGGCAAATGCGTGGCAAACGCGTAGCGGGATCGAGGCGGCTGTATGCCATCGGTCAGTCGCGGCGCACCACCGGCCATGTGCCGCTAAACTCAATATTGCCGGGCGCTCTACACCGCACCGGTCCGTTCATCAGGAGACTCGCACCATGGCATTGCCCGCCGTCCTGCAAAAACTCGCGTTGCCCGTCGTCGCTTCGCCGATGTTTATCGTCAGCTATCCCGAACTCGTGTTGGCTCAATGTAAGGCCGGCATCGTCGGGTCGTTCCCCGCGCTGAATGCACGCCCGGCTGAACTGCTCGACGAATGGCTCACGCAGATTCAGGCGCAGCTCGCCGAGCACAAGGCGGCTCACCCCGACGCGATCATCGGACCGATCGCGGTCAACCAGATCGTCCATCAGTCGAATACGCGGCTCGAGCACGACGTGCGGGTGTGTGTCGAACATAAGGTGCCGATCTTCATCACCAGCCTGCGCGCGCCGGCGCGTGAGATCGTCGACGCGGTGCACAGCTACGGCGGCATCGTGCTGCACGACGTGATCAACCTGCGGCATGCGCAGAAGGCGCTGGAAGCGGGCGTCGACGGGCTGATCCTGGTGGCGTCGGGTGCCGGCGGCCATGCGGGCACGACCTCACCGTTCGCGCTGGTCGGCGAAGTGCGGCGCATGTTCGACGGCCCGATCGTGCTGTCCGGCTCGATCGCCAACGGCGGCTCGATTCTCGCCGCGCAGGCCATGGGCGCGGACCTCGCCTACATGGGCACGCGTTTCATCGCGACCAAAGAAGCGCACGCGGTCGACAGCTATAAACAGGCGATCGTCAATTCCACGGCGTCGGACATCATCTACACGAACCTGTTCACCGGCGTGCACGGCAACTACATCCGCGAAAGTATCGTGAACGCGGGGCTGGACCCGGAAGCGCTGCCGGAATCGGACAAGACCGCGATGAACTTCGGCAGCGACAAGGCGAAGGCGTGGAAAGACATCTGGGGCGCAGGCCAGGGCGTCGGCCTGATGGACGACGTGCCGAGCGTGGGTGAGCTGGTTCAGCGTTTGACGAAGGAATATGACGACGCGAAAGCGCGGCTCGGCATCGCGCGGTAAGGCGCCGCGCGTGCATGGGTGACGGTACTGCTGCGGTTCCGCCCGGAGCGAAGCCGCAGCCCAGCAAGCTTCGGTTTCACATATTGCGGCGGTACTGCCCGCCCACTTCAAACAACGCGTGCGTGATTTGCCCGAGCGAGCAGACACGCACGACGTCCATCAGCACGGCGAACACGTTGTCATCGTCGATCACCGCGCGCTTCAGGCGTTCAAGCGCAGCGGGTGCATCGTGCTGGTGCCGCGCCTGAAAATCGCGCAGACGCTTCAACTGGCTCTGTTTTTCTTCGTCGGTTGAACGGGCGAGCGCGATCGGCGGCGGCGCTTCATGCGGATGCGCGCTCAAAAACGTGTTCACACCGACGATCGGATACGAACCATCGTGTTTGCGATGCTCGTACAGCATCGATTCGTCCTGAATGCGTCCGCGCTGATAACCCGTTTCCATTGCGCCTAACACGCCGCCGCGCTCAGTCAGTCGATCGAATTCCGCCAGCACCGCTTCTTCCACCAGATCGGTCAGTTCCTCGATCACGAAGCTGCCCTGATTCGGATTCTGATTTTTCGCCAGCCCCCATTCGCGGTTGATGATCAACTGGATCGCGACCGCGCGGTGCACCGAATCTTCGGTGGGCGTGGTGATCGCTTCGTCGAATGCATTGGTGTGCAGCGAATTGCAGTTGTCGTAGATCGCGATCAGCGCTTGCAGCGTGGTACGGATATCGTTGAAGTCGATCTCCTGCGCGTGCAGGCTGCGGCCCGAGGTCTGCACGTGATACTTGAGTTTCTGGCTGCGTTCGTTCGCGCCGTAGCGCTCGCGCATGGCAATGGCCCAGATGCGTCGCGCGACACGGCCCAGCACCGTGTATTCCGGGTCCATGCCGTTCGAAAAGAAGAACGACAGATTCGGCGCGAAGTCGTCGATCGACATGCCGCGCGCGAGATAGGCCTCGACATAGGTGAAGCCGTTCGCGAGCGTGTAGGCGAGCTGCGAGATCGGATTCGCGCCGGCCTCGGCGATGTGATAGCCGGAGATCGACACCGAATAGAAATTGCGCACGCGGTGTTCGACAAAGTACGCCTGAATATCGCCCATCACTTTCAGGCTGAACTCGGTCGAGAAGATGCAGGTGTTCTGGCCTTGGTCTTCCTTCAGGATGTCGGCTTGTACCGTGCCGCGCACGTTTTCCAACGCGGTGCGGCGAGCGGCTGCGAGTTCGTCCTCCGTCAGCGGGCGACCTTG
The DNA here is from genome assembly GCF_003610295.1 of Paraburkholderia sp. BL23I1N1. Classification (NCBI taxonomy): domain Bacteria; kingdom Pseudomonadati; phylum Pseudomonadota; class Betaproteobacteria; order Burkholderiales; family Burkholderiaceae; genus Paraburkholderia; species Paraburkholderia sp. BL23I1N1. The sequence continues at coordinate 645,124 of NZ_RAPV01000002.1, read as the reverse complement.
CTGCTGCGTCATGCGCGCGATCTGCTGATCGATCGCGACGTTGAAGAACATCGCGAGAATCGTCGGCGCTGGGCCGTTGATCGTCATCGATACCGACGTTTCGGGCGCGCACAGATCGAAGCCGTCGTAGAGCGCTTTCATATCGTCGAGCGTCGCGACGGAGACGCCCGAGTTGCCCACCTTGCCGTAGATGTCGGGGCGCTCGTGCGGCTCTTCGCCATAGAGGGTGACCGAATCGAAGGCCGTGGAAAGACGTTTGGCCGGCATGCCTTCGGAGAGCATTTTGAAGCGGCGGTTGGTGCGGAACGGATCGCCTTCGCCGGCGAACATCCGCGTCGGGTCTTCGTTTTCGCGGCGAAACGGGAATACGCCCGCGGTGAACGGAAAGTAGCCGGGGAGATTGTCGAGCATCAGCCATCGCAGGATTTCGCCATGGTCGACGAATTTCGGCAGCGCGACTTTGCGGACCCTGGAGCCGGATAGTGTCGTAACGGTGAGCGCGGTGCGAATGTCGCGGTCGCGTATGTTGACGATGTGTTCGTCGCCGGAATAGGCGGCAACGGTTTGCGGCCAGGCGTCGAGGAGCTTGCGTTCGCGTTCGCCGAGGGCGGCGGTGCGTTGGGCGATGACTGTGTCGAGTTGGGTTGAGTTGGGGTTGCCTGCATCAGCTTCGTCGAGCATCCGCCGCGCTTCGACGAGTTGCCAGCGCTCACGTGCGATGCGCGCTTGCGCGTCGGCACGCTCGCGGTACGCGTGGACGGTCTGCGCGACATCCGCGAGATAGCGCACGCGTGCCGGGGGCACGATGGCATTTCGCCCGCTCGAATGGCGCAGGTCATCAAGCACAGGCAGACGGCCTCCGCCCGAACGCAGGCCATGCGTGCGCAGCGCATCGGCCACGTGCTGATAAAGCGCGGTCACGCCATCGTCGTTAAAGCGCGAGGCGATCGTGCCGAACACCGGCATCGCGCCGGGCGACTTCGCGAAGTCGCCGCGATTGCGCTGCACCTGCTTGGCGACATCGCGCAACGCATCCGGCGCGCCTTTACGGTCGAACTTGTTGATCGCGACGAAGCTGGCGAAGTCGAGCATGTCGATCTTCTCCAACTGGCTCGCCGCGCCAAATTCCGGCGTCATCACATACAGCGATTCGTCGACGAACGGCACGATCGCCGCATTGCCCTGCCCGATCCCGGACGTCTCCACGATGATCAGATCGAAGCCCGCGGCCTTGCACAGCGTGAGCACGTCGGACAACGAATCGGTAATTTCATTCGATGCGTTGCGTGTCGCCATCGAGCGCATGTAGACGCGCGCGCCGCCGCCCCAATCGCCGATTGCGTTCATGCGGATACGGTCGCCGAGCAGCGCGCCGCCGGATTTACGGCGCGACGGGTCGATCGCCAGCACGGCAATGGTGAGGGCGTCGCCATAATCGAGGCGAAAGCGGCGGATCAGTTCGTCGGTGAGCGAAGATTTGCCGGCGCCGCCGGTGCCGGTGATACCGAGGACGGGGACCTCGATCGCCTGTGCAAGGACCGATAGTATTTCCTGCTCGGCCGAATTGACGCGGCCCGCTTCATACGCGCTGATCAGTTGGGCAAGGCGGCGGAAAGTGAAGGCTGCTGGGTCGGGATGTTCGGCTGTAGCGGAAGAATCGCGTGCGTTGGCGCGATCATCGGCATTTGACTCGATGCGCGACGCTGCACCCGGTTCGAACCGCGGCAGCCCACACGCCGACAAATCACCCACCCACTCGCCAATCGGGCTCTTCCGTACGGCTGCAGCGGCGCGCACGACTTCAGCGCAGCGCGCAATCATGTCGTCGATCATGCCTTGCAGACCGAGACGCTGGCCGTCATGCGGCGAATAGATCTTCTCGACACCGTACCGTTCGAGTTCGGCAATTTCTTCGGGGACGATCACGCCGCCGCCGCCGCCAAATACCTTGATGCGCTCGCCGCCACGCGCGCGCAGCAGATCGACGAGATAACGGAAGTATTCGTTGTGGCCGCCCTGATAGCTCGACACCGCGACGCCGTCGGCGTCTTCCTGCAGTGCGGCGGTGGCGACTTCATCGACCGAGCGGTTGTGGCCGAGGTGGATCACCTCGACGCCGCTCGCTTGCAGAATGCGCCGCATGATGTTGATCGACGCGTCGTGGCCGTCGAACAAGGCGGCGGCAGTGACAAAGCGCAGGCGCCGGCCCGCGGGCAGCTTGTGGCCACCGGCGCGCTGCGGCGTGGACAGATCGGTCATGTCTCCCCCAGATCGTTACGCGTATGGGTGCTGCAACCAGTATAGCGAAATGGGGGTGGAGCCTGATCGGGCTACTCGGCACGCTTGCGCACCGGCCTCGCGTAGCCGCGCAACGTGCCTATCGCATCGCGAGCGCCTTGATCTGCTCGAGCGAAGGCCAAAGCGATTCGTTCGCGAACCGCTCGGCCAGGAAGTCGACAAACGAACGCACCTTGGCCGACAGATGCCGGCGGCTCGCATAGACCACGTGGATCGGCAACTCGCGCGGCGGCACGTCGTCCACCAGCAGCGGCACAAGGCGTCCCGTAGCCAGATCGTCGCCGATCACCTCGGTGCCGAGCATCGCGATGCCCGCGCCTTGCAGCACGATCACGCGCTGCGCCTCCAGGTGGTTGACGATCAGATTGCCGGACAGACGCACGCGCGGCGTGCCGTTCCCGTTGCCGGTGGCGGTCGCGACTTCCAGCGGAGCCACGCCCGCGTATTGCAGATAGTTGTGACGCGCCAGATCGGCGACCGTCTTCGGCGTGCCGTGCTTCCGCAGATAGGCCGGCGAGGCGCACAGCACCAGATGGGCGGTCGCAATCTGCCGGGCGATCAGCGAAGACGATTTCAGCCCGCCCGGCGAAGCGCGGATCGCGACGTCGAAGCCTTCGTCGATCAGTTCGACCACGCGATCGGACAGAGTCATGTCGACGGTGACTTGCGGATACTGCTCGGCGTAGTCGGCCACCGCGGCCATCACGTGGCTCAAGCCGAACGCCGACAACGACGACACCCGCAAACGCCCTTGCGGCACGACGCTCGCCGCGCCGACCACCTGCCCGGCTTCGTCGAGTTCGGTGAGCACCTGGCTCAGACGCTCGTAGTATTCGCGGCCCGCCTCGGTCGGCGCGACACGACGCGTGGTGCGGTTCAGCAAGCGCGCACCGAGCTGCTGTTCGAGGTGCATCACGTGCTTGCTCGCCATCGCCGCCGACATCTCCATCCGCTCGGCCGCGCCGACAAAGCTGCCGACTTCGACCACGTGGCGGAACACTTTCATGCTGACGAGGGTATCCATCTCAATCGCTCGCTTCAGGAATCAATCGGCGCCATTTTGCCGGGTTTATCAAAAGCTGGTCGGCAAATCGGGGAGATGGGGCTCCGGAGGCGGGTGCCGGAAGCGGACACCAGAAACGACAAAGCCCATCTTCCAGGGAAGATGGGCTTTGCCGATGTTACCTGTCTCGACAGGGTCGGCGTCGCACGGCACCTGCTCGCAAGCACCGCCCGCCTTGACCCAGACGTTTAGAACTTCGCGCGCAGACCGACGCCGTACGTGTTGCCGCTCGTCTGGCTGGAGATCTTGTCGTACATATAAGCCGCGTAGATATCCGTGCGCTTGGACAGCGGATAGTCGTAGCCGAGCGCAGCCGTCTGACGGGTCTGGTCGAGGCCACCGCCGTCGCGCGAATAGGCGTACGACGCCATCACCGTACCCGGGCCGGCCGGGACCGACACGCCGCCCTGCGCCGTATTCACATGCCAGCTCGAAATGGTCTGCTGGTTGTACGTGTACATGTACTGGCCAAAGAACTTTACGAACTTCATGTCGTACGAGACGCCGGCTTGCGCCACGCTCTGGCTCTTCAGGCCCGGAACGCCCGACGAGTCGAAGCTGCCGAGGTCGCCCGGCGTGTTGTTGAAGTTCACATACTGGTACACCGCGGTCGCCGCGAACGGGCCGTGGAAATACAGCACCTGGCCGCTCCACTTCTTCGAGCCGTTCTGACCCGCCGTGTTGCCGAGCGCGTACATCGCCGTAGCGGACAGGCCGCCGAAGTTCGGCGACGAGTACGACACTGCGTTGTTCCAGCCCGAATCGCCCGTCACGCCCTGATCCGTCGAGTACGTCGGGAACGTGCCGAGCCCAAGGTACACGTGGGTCACCATCGGCGAGAACACGTACGAGTCGATGAACGGGTTGAACAGGATCGTCGACACGAACAGCGGCGTGGTCAGACGGCCGGCCGTCACCGTGCCGTACGGCGATTCGATACCGACGTACGCGTTACGCGAGAACATCGTGTCGCCCTGGAAGCGGCCGTACTGGCCGTTCTGCGCACGGAAGAAGCCTTCCAGCGTGAAGATCGCCTTGTAGCCGTTGCCCAGATCTTCGGCCCCCTTCAAGCCCCAGTACGACGTCGACATGCCGCCACCGGACACCTGCACTGCCGTCTTGCCGGCTGGGAATTTCTGCGCGCCCACCCATTCGTCGACCTGACCGTAGAGTTGCACGCTCGATTGCGCAAAAGCAGACGATGCACTGGCCAGCAGAGCGGCACACGCGGTTGCCTTGAGGGTGGTCTTCAGCGCACTGCTGATGCTTGTTTTCATGGGTTCTCCTGTCTTTGTCAAAAAGGGTGTGGCTGTGCGAAAGGGGGAGCTCGCGCGAATCGTTGTTGTTGTCCGTTCGATCATCGAGCCAATCTGGGCGGGACCATCTTTGCGGACCATTTTTATGGACAAAAATATCGTGGGTTATTGCGGGTATAGCGGTCTGATTAGTTTTGTCACTTATCGGCCTGATAAAGCGCTGGCCGTGTACGTTATCGCCGCGTCGCCGCGGACTTCGCGGTTCAGCGCAAAGCGTTACTGACATTGCGCCCGACTGGGTGATAACGGTTGAGATGACAAGCGGATGACGCGCCGCGGCGAAATCGACCAAATTTGACGACGGGACGCGGTTTGCTGCCGAGTGTTTTCAAGAAAGTGTGGCGTCGAAACGTCACATTGACGGGGGCTTTTTGGACAACAGCAACGCGCAATGCCACCTCAAACCGGTTTGAAAGCCGGAGAAGCGGATTCGGCGAAGCTTGAGAAGGGGATTAAGTGAAACGAGGGGCGGTGTAGGACCGCACTAACGCGGTGCTTTTAGTCCGCGATTAGTTACGGTAGGGCGAACCTTCTTGCTGACGCGCGTCGTCCGCCGGGCGTTGCATGGCACGCGAAGAGCCGCGCTCTTCGTTGTAGCGGGCAACATCGGCGCGAATCGAGCCAGCGCGAACCGGCGCGTTGGGCGGCGGCCGGGGCACCGTGCGCGATTCGGCGCTGACCGGGGTGATAGCGCCGGCGTACTGCATGCCGCCGCGGCTATCGTTAGGATATCCAGCCGGCCCGGCAACATGACGCATGCCCGGGTTGTAACCGCCAAAGCCGTTGACGTAGCTGCCGGTGGCGAAGTTCGCGCCGCCACGCGGCAAGCGCGCGTTGCTGTCGGCCACGTTGTTGCGAGCCGGTCTTACATTGGTGGCGCCATAGTAGTAGCCGCGGTTGCGCGCATCACCGCGCATTGCGTGGTCCGCGGCGGCGTGCGAGTATCCGCCGCCACCGCCTCCATGCGGTATGCCCGGCACTTTTGCATAGGCGAACGAGCACAACGCGGCGATAACCGCGCCCAACGCCCAGTGCTTCGTTCTCGACAACCCGTCCACCACGTGACTCACATGCCCGAAGACCTGCCTGAAGTCCACCGTTCGAGCTGCGATGGACTTGTTCTGGGACCGGCACGAGCGCTGCGTATCTGTCGCGGCGCGGGGCATCCCGATGGCCTTTGAGCGTAATTTATGGGTGCCGGCAAAGGGTGTCGAGCCAAAAAGTGTTAGGCCTCGACCGCTGTTGTAACACCTTGTTACTGCGACGTTTTTCCGCGACAGAGTCCTTGCGCCAAAGCCTTGAAGCAGCTTGCTTCGGCGGCTATATCCGGATGCGCTGAACGTGCTTGCGTATGCACGAATTTCAGGCGGATTTTTAGTCGGAATGTCAAAACGGCAGTGGACCAAACAGATGCGCTCACCAATACTGAAACTCACCGTGGACATTGGCTGAAGCATTGCCGACACAGCATATTTGATGCGCAATACTCATTAATCGATTCGGCAAATGAATTTGCATATTTAATCGATTTTCGACAACAATAGGCGTTTTTCATAGCCTGAGTCGGGCGCACTCGCGCGCCCTGCTTTTCGCATCACCGAATCGAGATTCCGCCATGGCTCGCCCGAAACTGCTTCCCGACAATTTCACCTTGTGCCTCGTGGGCACCGTGATCCTTGCCAGCGTCCTGCCGGTTCACGGGCAGGCCGCCGTCGGGTTCAACTGGGTGACGAACGTCGCAGTCGGCCTGCTGTTTTTCCTGCACGGCGCCAAGCTTTCACGCGAAGCGATCATTGCGGGTGCGACGCATTGGCGCCTGCATCTGGTGGTGCTGCTCAGCACCTTCGCGCTCTTTCCGCTGCTCGGCCTCGCGCTGAAGCCGCTCCTTTCGCCACTTGTCACGCCGGCGCTCTATGCGGGGGTCCTCTTCCTCTGCACGCTGCCGTCTACGGTTCAATCGTCTATCGCGTTCACCTCCATTGCCAAAGGCAACGTGCCGGCCGCCGTATGCAGCGCGTCGGCCTCGAGCCTGCTGGGCATCTTCATCACGCCCGCACTCGTCAGCCTCGTCGTCACCAATCAGGCCGCGAGCGGCGGCGCCTCGCCGTGGCATACGGTGGGCAACATCGTTTTGCAACTGCTGGTGCCGTTCGTGGCCGGGCAGTTGCTGCGCCCGCTGATCGGCAAGTGGATCGAGCGCAATCGCGGCGTGCTGAAGTTCGTGGACCAGGGCTCGATCCTGCTGGTGGTGTACGGCGCGTTCAGCGAGGCCGTCAACGAAGGCCTGTGGCATACGATTCCGCTGTCCGCGCTCGGCGGCCTGCTGTTGATCTGCGTGGTACTGCTCGCGCTCGCGCTGGCCTTGACGATCCTGGTCAGCAAGCGGCTCGGATTCAACCGCGCCGATCAGATCACGATCATCTTCTGCGGGTCGAAGAAAAGCCTCGCCGCCGGCGTGCCGATGGCCAAGGTGATTTTCGCCTCGCACGCGGTGGGCGCGGTGGTCTTGCCGCTGATGCTGTTCCACCAGATCCAGCTGATGGTGTGCGCCGCGCTCGCGCAGCGTTGGGGTGCTCGCGACCTCAGCGGCGAAACCCGTGCTGCCTCGCGCGAGCAGCCCGCCGCCGCGGTTGCGCGCCGTTGAATACGCGCGCAATGCAAACAGGACATTCATAAGCGCCCTCCCTGAGCGTTATTTGAAGAAAGCCGCCTCGTGCGGCTTTTTTTTTATTTCACGCTCAAACGCCGCCGCTGTCGCCTCAGCCGGATGGCATAGGCAAAGTCCTGGCCGTGGCAAAACCAGCCGGGAGCGAGCTCAGCGCCGGAACGCACCACTCCGGTGCAACGTTTCATCAAAAGTTCACTTAATTCCATGCCTGATGGGTCGATAAGACGAAGGTCGATCGCTACGCCTAACTGCCATGCAACCTCGTTCGCCCTCCCGATCCGCTGCGCCGCGCATCGAGGAGTTGATCGCCCGGCGCGATTTGTCCGCCGTCTTCCAGCCGATCATCGATTTCGACGACGGCGCGATCCTGGGCTACGAAGGTCTGATCCGCGGCCCGGCCAACACCTCGCTCGAAGCGCCGTTCGCGCTGTTTTCGCAGGCGCTCGCCGAAGGCTGCACGCTTGAACTCGAGCAGGCCGCCGCGCGTACCTGCGTCGAAGCGTTTGCGAGGCTCGATTTCGACGGCAAGCTGTTTCTCAATTTCAGCGCGGGCGCGATCCGGCAACTGGCGGAAACACGCGACGACACGCTCGACCTGTTGCGCCGCCGCGGCGTCGATCCGCAACGGATCGTGATCGAACTGACCGAGCAAAGCACGATTCTGGATGTCGCCAGCTTTGTGCCGGTGGTTTCAGCGCTGCGCACCGAGGGCGCGCAATTCGCGCTCGACGACTACGGCACCGCGAACGCCAGCATGAATCTCTGGGTGCGCCTGCAACCGGACATCGTTAAGATCGACCGCTTCTTCATTCACGGCATCTCTGGCGATTCGCTCAAGTTCGAAGCCGTGCGCGCCATGCAGCACTTCGCCAACGCAAGCGGCGCACGGCTCGTGGCCGAAGGCATCGAGGACGAAGCGGACCTGATCGTGGTGCGCGACATGGGGATCGGCTGCGGGCAGGGGTTTTTCTTCGGCCGTCCGCATGCCCAGCCGGCCCGCAGCGTGACCGACGACGCTCGCGACGCACTGCGCGCCGGCCACATTGCCGTGTTCCCGGAGACCACGCGCACGGTGAGCAGCGCGTCGCCGTCGGGCGGCATGGCCTCGGCGAAGATGATGGTGCATGCGCCCGCGCTGCCGCGCCATGCCACTAACAACGACGTGCTCGAACTGTTCAACCGCCTGCCCGATCTGCACGCGGTGGCGGTGGTCGAGCACGACAAACCGGTCGCGCTGATCAATCGCCGCAGTTTCATGGACCGCTACGCGCTGCCCTACCACCGCGAGCTGTTCGGCAAGCGGCCGTGCCTGCAGTTTGCGAACGCGTCGCCGGTGATCATCGAGCAATCGATGACCGTCGAACAAATGGCCAAACTGCTTGCAAGCGACGACCAGCGTTATCTCGCCGACGGTTTCGTCATCACCGACCGCGACGGCAAGTACGCCGGTCTCGGCACCGGCGAGAACCTGGTGCGCGCGGTGACCGAGGTGCGCATCGAAGCCGCGCGTTACGCGAACCCGCTGACCTTCCTGCCCGGCAACATCCCGATCAGTTCGCACATCGCCCGCCTGCTGGGCAACGACGCGGGCTTCTACGCCTGCTACGTCGATCTGAACCACTTCAAGCCCTTCAACGACCAGTACGGCTACTGGCAGGGTGACGAAGTGCTGAAATTCGCCGCGGCCGTGCTCGCCGACGTCTGCGATCCGACCCGCGATTTTCTCGGCCACGTCGGCGGCGACGACTTCCTGATCCTGTTCCAGAGCGAGGACTGGCAGGACCGCGTGCTGCGCGCGATCCATCTGTTCAACGAAGGCGCACAGCGCTTCTACGCGCCCGCCGACCGGCTGGCCGGCGGCATCCACGGTGAGGACCGGCGCGGCAATCCAACCTTCTTCGGCTTCGTGACGATGGCGATCGGCTGCGTGCGCGTCGAGTCTGACGGCGGTCCGTCGTTGTACAGCAGCGAGGAAATCGCGTCTGTCGCGGCGCTGGCGAAGCGACGCGCGAAGCACGAGACGAGCGGCTTCGTGCTGATCGATGCGGATGAGAGCGTGGCCCTGCTGCGCGGGCAGACCGACGTGGCGGCGATGCCATTCGACTGAATGAGCGCTTGGGCGCACGTCCTGTTTAGCAGATTTTACTAAACAACATAAATCAGGCCAGTGCCACTGTCTACGGGTATCTACGGGTAGGGATCGCCTCATCATGGGGCGGCTTCGGCGAAGTTTTACTATACAATCGCCCGAACCCAAACAGCGTACGGCGGCCCCTCTTGCGGCCGCTTCATTCGATGGCCACAACCATCCGCGACGTCGCCCGCGCCGCCAGCGTGTCGATCGGCACCGTCTCACGCGCGTTGAAGAATCAGCCCGGCCTTTCCGAGGCCACCCGCGAACGCGTGGTCGAAGCGGCGCGGCAGCTCGGCTATGACGCCGCCCAGTTGCGCCCACGCATCCGCCGTCTGACCTTTCTGCTGCACCGTCAGCACAACAACTTCGCCGTCAGCCCATTCTTTTCGCACGTGCTGCACGGCGTGGAAGACGCGTGCCGCGAACGCGCCATTGTGCCGTCCGTATTGACCGCCGGTCCGACCGAAGACGTGATCCATCAGATGCGCCTTCATGCGCCCGACGCGGTGGCGATCGCCGGTTTCGTCGAGCCCGAAACGCTCGCCACGCTGGTGACGATGCAACGCCCGCTCGTGCTGATCGACCTCTGGGCGCCCGGCCTGCGCTCGGTGAATCTCGACAACGCCGCCGGCGCCACGCTCGCCATGCGGCATCTGTTCGAACAGCAGCGCAAGCGCGTCGCGTTCATCGGCGGCTCGCTCGCGCACTTCAGCATCGCCCAGCGCGCGCTCGGTTACCGGCGCGCGTTTTTCGAAGCGGGCTTGCTGTTCGACCCCTCGCTGGAAGTCACGATCGACGCCGGCCTCGATCCCGACACCGGCGCCGCGCGTGCCATGCATCAGTTGCTCGATGCGCCCGGCCCGCGGCCCGACGCCGTATTCGCCTACAACGACGCTGCCGCGCTCGCCGCGCTGCGCGCGTGCCTCGCACGCGGCATCCGCGTGCCCGAGGACATCGCGATCATCGGCTTCGACGACATTCCCGCCGCCGCGCATGCCACGCCGCCGTTGTCGACCATTTCGGTCGACAAGGAAGCGCTCGGCCGGCGCGGCGTCGAGCTCCTGCTTGAAGACGCACCCGCTGAACTCGAAGTCCACTTGCCCGTCCATCTCATTGCCCGTGCCAGTACTTTGGTAAAGACGCCATGACGCAATCCGATCCGCTTCACCCCGCCAACGGCGTCGCCGCGGCGCCGCCCGTCGACAACTTCCGCAGCCGCGACTTCCTGCTCGCGCATGTGCAGGACACGCTGCGCTTTTACGCGCCGAACGTGCTCGATCCGAGCGGCGGCTTCTTCCATTTTTTCCGTGACGACGGCTCCGTGTACGACAAGACCACGCGGCATCTGGTGAGTACGTGCCGCTACGTCTTCAACTACGCCATGGCGTATCGCAAGTTCGGCGACCCGCAGCATCTCGAGTACGCGCGCCACGGTTTGCGCTTCCTGCGCGAAGCGCATTGGGACGCCGCGCACGAAGGCCACGACTGGGAGCTCGAATGGCGCGACGGCAAGAAACACACGCTTGACGCCACGCGCCACTGCTACGGCCTCGCGTTCGTTTTGCTCGCGTATTCGCATGCCGCGATGGCCGGCATCGAGGAAGCGAGGCCGATGATCGGCGCGACCTTCGAACTGATGGAGCATCGCTTCTGGGACGCCGCCGCCGGCCTCTATGCCGACGAGGCGACACCCGACTGGCGCGTCAGTTCATACCGCGGCCAGAACGCGAACATGCACACCACCGAGGCTCTGCTGACCGCGCACGAAGCCACCGGGCACCTGGTCTATCTCGATCGCGCGGAGCGGGTGGCGTCGAACATCACGCTGCGTCAGGCGAAGCTCTCGCAAGGTCTCGTGTGGGAGCACTTTCACGCGGACTGGTCGGTCGATTGGCACTACAACGAGGAAGACAGTTCGAACATCTTCCGCCCATGGGGTTTCCAGCCCGGGCATCAGACCGAGTGGGCCAAGCTGCTGCTGATTCTCGAACGCTATCGTCCGTTGCCGTGGTTGCTGCCGCGCGCCATCGAGCTATTCGACGCCGCCATGACGCATGCCTGGGACGAAGATCACGGCGGCCTCTATTACGGCTTCGGCCCGGATGGCACCGTATGCGATCACGACAAGTATTTCTGGGTTCAGGCGGAGACCTTCGCGACCGCGGCGCTGCTTGCGAGGCGCACCGGCAACGAGCGTTTCTGGGACTGGTACGACGAGATCTGGCGCTACAGCTGGACGCATTTCGTCGATCACAAATACGGCGCGTGGTACCGCATCCTCACCTGCGACAACCGTAAATACAGCGACGAAAAGAGTCCCGCCGGCAAGACCGACTATCACACGATGGGCGCGTGCTACGAAGTGCTGGCGCACGCACTGCCTGACGGCGCGGCCGCCGCGCCGGAATCCGCGGAGCAAGCAAAATGAGCAACCTGAGCGCGAACACCGAATTCCCCCTCTTCGTCTCAGCCGGCGACATCCTCACCGATCTCGTGCGGACCGGCGCCTCGCAATGGCTTTCACGCCCTGGCGGCGCGGGCTGGAACGTCGCGCGCTGCGTGGCGCGGCTCGGTTTGCCGACGGCGTGCGCCGGGTCGCTGGGCGTCGACAACTTCTCCGACGATCTGTGGAACGCGAGCATTGCCGCGGGCCTCGACATGCGCTTCATGCAGCGCGTGGAGCGCCCACCCCTGCTGGCGATCGTTCACCAGACCCATCCGCCTGCGTACTTTTTCATGGGTGAGAACGGCGCCGATCTGGCGTTCGATCCGGCGCGCTTGCCGACCGGTTGGATCGGGCAGGTGAAATGGGCGCATTTCGGTTGCATCAGCCTGGTGCGCCAGCCTCTTGGCGACACGCTTGCCGCGTTGGCAGCCGAATTGCGCTCGCGCGGCGTGAAGATCAGCTTCGATCCGAACTACCGGAACCTGATGGAGCAGGGGTACGAGCCCACGTTGCGAAAGATGGCTGCGCTGGCCGATCTGATCAAGGTCTCGGACGAGGATTTGCGCATGCTCTTCAAGACGGACGACGAAGCCGGCGCGCTTGCCCAGTTGCGCGCCATGAATCCCGCCGCCACTGTGCTGGTGACGCGCGGACCGGAGACGTCCATGCTGATCGACGGCGCCATGGTGGTGGAGGCCCGACCGCCTCGGGTCGAGGTTGTCGATACCGTGGGCGCGGGAGATGCGTCTATCGGCGGACTGCTGTTCAGCCTGATGGCCGCGCCGCAGCGGGGCTTGCCGGAGCATCTTGCCTTTTCGCTGGCCGCCGGCGCAGCGGCTTGCCGCCACGCGGGCGCACATGCGCCTTCGTTGGATGAAGTTGTGGCGCTGCTGTAGTTTTTTTGCCTTGTGCGGCGCGTATTGTTGGCGACATCGGTTGAAGATATCGGGCGCCGCGCAGGCGAACGACCGAACATCGATCATCGTGCTAGGATGAAAAAACCCAACCCTTTGGAACAAGGAGCGTCGTCATGGAGGACATCACCTACACCAAAGGCATCTACACGGCCACGGCGTCGATAAGAGAAGTACAAAGCGACGCGTGGCAGGGTCTCGTCACCCTTTCCCGCGACGAAGGCGAAGCAAGCGCCGACCAGGAAACCACGGTCTACGAGGTCGACACCACCTCGTCCACGCCGGAGGAAGCGCTCGAAGAAGCCAAGGCCCTCGCCCACCGTATCCTTGGGGAAATCGAACTCTAGGCAAGCCGGCGCCGTGCCTGTTGCACCGCGCCGCCCCTGAAACAACCGGCTGGAGGCGACCATGGCTGAACAGCTCTTCCTCTACGGCGTGTACTCGATTCACGTCCGCCCTCTCGAACTCAACGGCGCACGCTGGGACGCGGAATACGAAATCCGGCATCGCGAGAAAGCCGTCAAGTCGTGGACCACCGTTGGCGGTGACAACGGCTACGGCGACGAAACCGAAGCCATCGCCGCCGCGCACCAGCAAGCCGTCGACGACATCGAACACGGGGCCGGCATTCCGAAGCCGCGGGCCTTTCCGTAGTCGCAAAACAGACCCATCGGTCGGCACGCTCGCGTGAGGCGGCGTGCTACGCTTTGCGCGTTTTCATCTCCACAGACACGCGATGGCTACTGAACCGTCAGACCGCCTTTCCGGCATCCGCGACGACGAAACGCCGGTGCATGGACGTCGCGCGCGCGGCAGCCGGGAATTGCGCCTGGACGATCGCGTCGTGATCGCGCACGGCATGCCGACGCCGCTCTGGCAGGATCTCTATCACCGCGCACTCGTCGTCCGCTGGCCGACGTTTTTCGTTTCGCTCGGGGTCCTGTTTCTGCTGCTCAACACCGTGTTTGCCGCGCTCTACATGGTCGGCAACGCACCGATCGCCAATCAGTTTCCATCGGGCTTTGGCGGCGCATTTTTCTTCAGCGTCGAAACGCTCGCGACGGTCGGCTATGGCGACATGCACCCGCAAACGGTCTACGCCCACTGGATCGCGACACTCGAGATCTTTGTAGGGATGTCCAGTATCGCGTTGGCAACCGGGCTGATCTTCGCGCGCTTCTCGCGCCCGCACGCCAAGATCATGTTCGCCCGCTACGCAGTCGTGCGGCCGCTCGAGGGCCGCATGACGTTGATGGTGCGCGCCGCCAACGCGCGTCAGAACGTGATCGCCGAAGCGCGAGCGAAGCTGCGCATCATGCGGCTGGAGACCACCGTCGAAGGTTTTACGCTGCGCAAGCTCTACGATCTGACGCTGGTGCGCGACCAGCATCCCGTGTTCAAACTGGGCTGGGTCCTGATGCATGTCATCGACGAAAGCAGCCCGTTGTTCGGCGAAACCGCCGAAACGCTCAAGGGCCGCGACATGTCGCTGCTGCTCACGCTTGAAGGGGTCGACGAATCGACCTCGCAAACCATGCAGGCGCGCTACTCGTGGCCCTGCGAGCTGATCCGCTGGCAACACCGGTTCGTCGACATCATGCGCGAGGAAGATGGCGTGAGTCACATCGATTACTCGCATTTCAACGAGGTCACGCCGCTCGATTCGGCGCCGGTCGCCGCGCCTATGGCGAAAGCGCCCGCGCCGTAAAGCGCGCGATCCTGGCAAGACGGCGAAGTGCCGGCTGCGTAGCTCGCACCGCGCTACGCAGCCGGATCGCTCCGCCACATTGCACCACTCATTGCGCGAATCATGCAGGGGTGCTGTGCTGCCGCCCCATCACCCGCTCAGAACTTGTGGCGAATCCCCACCACGCCCACCACCTGCGTGTTCGAGCTCGACGGATTGCTGATCCCTTCAACCGCCGCCACCGCATTCGACGACGAGCGCTGATAGATCGCGTTCACGTACAGATCGGTGCGCTTGGACAGGTAGTACTGCACGCCCGCGCTGGTTTGCAGGTAGTGCACGCTCGGCTTCGTGCTTTGCGTCGTATGAACCTGCGTGTACGTTTCACCGATTGCGAACATCACGGCCGGTGTGAAGCGATAGCGGAAACTGCCTTCGTAGTTGTTGAAGCGCTGCGACGCACCCGTCTGCAGATTGAACAGCGAGGTCGTGTACATCAGGCCGAACGTCGCGTTGCCGAAGTCGTACGTGCCGGCCGTGCCCCAGATCTGCTGCTTCGTGATGCCCTTCAGGAACGTGTAGTAGTTGTCCGACGGAATCGCGCCGGTTGGGTCGAGCGCCGGGTTATCGAGAACCACGTAAGCCACGCCCAGGCGCACCGGACCCTGCGCATACGTACCGCCGACGCTCCAGCTGCGGTTCGCCGCGAAGTTGGTCGCGTTGGAGAAACCGTACATCGCGTTACCCTGGAAGCCCGCGAAAGTCGGCGTGACGTACTTCACCGAATTGTCGGTGCGAAACGTGTTGTTCAGGTCGTCGGTATCGAAGGGATGCAGCGCGTACTGCGTGAGCGACGTGCTCGCGCCGATCTGCAACGGCGCCAGCGAATCCTGAGCGGCGTTGTACTGGCGCCCCATCGTGAAAGTCCCCCAGCGCGGGTTCGACACCCCCACCCACGCCTGACGGCCGAACATGCGGCCATTCGCGCTCGCCGTACCGGTCTCGATGTTGAAGCCATTCTCCAGTTTGAAGATCGCCGAGGTGCCACCGCCCAGATCCTCCGTGCCGACCATGCCCCAGCGCGTGCCCTGTTCGTTGCCGCCGGTCGCCTGCCAGGTCGAACTGCCTTTCTGGTTGCTCGTGTACGTAATGCCGGAGTCGACGATGCCGTACAGCGTCACGCTCGACTGCGCCGCGGCGTTGCCGCTCAGCACCGCGCCGATCCCCGCGCTCGCGAGCGCCATGGTCATCCGCAAACCTTTCCTGTTCATCTGCATTTCCTTGTTGTGAGTGTGTGAGCCTGTCTCGCCGAAGCCGGCCGTTCTTCGAACGCTTCGATCATTTGTTTTAATGAATAAAACAACGTATTATTTATTATTCGAAATGCAAAATTGCTTGGTCAAGGCGTCGTAAAAATTCTGGTTTGCCCGCATTGACGGTCAACCTCGGCGCTGGGGGTTTTACTGAGCAATACGTCGCAAATCCTTACCCATCAATGATTTCAAAATAGAAGACCCGGACAGCAAGGCTTTCGACGAGTCACTTGACCGGCAATACCGTTCGTCGTTAAATATTGATACGTTGTTTTATTTAATAAAACGCACAGGCCACTGACTCTGGCTACGACGGCCTTCAAAGCGCGTCGGCCACCCGAAAGGAATTTGTTTTGACGCCCGATAGCAACACTTTTGCCGCGCCCACACACGCACCGTTCTTCGTCGCGGAACCGGCTGCGGCTTTTCTGCCGATCCTGTTCGATTCACCGCACAGCGGCATCGCGCTGCCAGTCGACTTCGGCACGTCCGCGCCGGCCGCCGCGATTCGTACCTCGTGGGACGCGTTCGTCGACGAACTGTGGGCTGGCGTGCCGGCGCAAGGCGGTGTACTGATCGGCGCGCATTTCCCGCGCGCCTACATCGACCCGAACCGCGCGATCACCGATATCGATGCGCAACTGCTCGCCGAGCCGTGGCCCGAACCGCTCGCGCCGGAGAAGTACACGTTGCGCGGCATGGGCCTGATCCGGCGCGACGCATTGCCGAACATGCCGATGTACGACCGCAAGCTGTCGGTCGCCGAAGTGCGGCATCGTATCGACGCGTACTACCGCCCCTACCGCGCGGCGCTGAGTGCCGCCGCCGAGCGCGCTTATGCGCAGCACGGCGCGCTGTGGCACGTGGACTGTCATTCGATGAAATCGCGCGGCAACGAGATGAACGTCGACGCAGGCGCTGCTCGCCCCGACTTCGTGATCAGCGACCGCCGCGGCACCACCGCGGATCCGGCCTTCACGCAATGGGTGGCGGACTATTTCAGCGGCGCGGGCTATCGCGTCCAGATAAACGAGCCGTATCAGGGCGGAGATCTGCTCGCGGCCGTCAGCGATCCCGCGCGGCGCAGGCACAGCATCCAGATCGAACTGAATCGCGGGCTGTATATGGACGAAGCCGCGTTCGTCAAAAGCACCGGCTTCGACACGCTCAAGCGCGACCTCGACGCGTTCGTCGCCGCGCTCGCCGGGTACGTGCGCGCCGAACTTGCCGCGCCACGCCTCGCTGAATGACGCAACCCCGGAAGCATTGCAGCAAGCAACAATGGAAGGAACTACCGTGAACTACATCGTCGATTCCGTCGACAGCGCGCTCAAACTGCTGAGCCACGTGGCCGAACATCCTGGCCTCGGCGTCACCGAGCTCGCCAATCAGCTCGGCATCAACAAGTCGCGCGCTTACCGCATGCTGTGCACGCTCGAATTGCACCGCTTCGTCGTGCAGGACACGCGCGCCTCGACCTACTCGCTGGGTCCGCAGGCCTTCGTGATCGGCGTCGCGGCCGCGCAGCAGAACACGCTGGTGCGCTCGGCGCAAAAGCACATGCTCGCGCTCAACCAGGCGATCAACGAAAACGTCGTGCTGCGCGTGCGCGAAGGGCTGGAAACGGTGTGCGTCGCGCGTTGCGAAAGCACGCACGAGATGCGCACGATCGGCGCGGTGGGTAACCGGCGCCCGCTCAACAGCGGTGCGTCCGGCAAGATCCTGCTCGCGTTCGCGCCTGACGCGGTCAAGACCGAATACTTCGCGCGCCTGAAGAAACTGCCGCAGCCGCCGGACCTGATGAAGCTCGTCGACGAACTCGATGCGATCGCGCGCAAAGGCTATGCGGTCAGCGTGGGCGAAGTCACGGCCGGCGCGGTAGCGATTTCGGTGCCGGTGCGCGACGTCACCGGAGATGCGGTGGCCGCGCTCAGCATCTCGGGGCCGGAAATGCGCATCAGCCGGATCGAGATCCCCGACTACCTCGAACGTTTGCAAGCGTGCAGCCGCACGATCTCCGCCGAACTCGGCTATACCGCGCCGCAGATGAACCCACAGCCGGCATGACAGGAACCCGCCCATGACCACGCTCACGCCACCTGCACCGCCCGCGGCGCCCACCGCCGACGACGATCAACCGCCAGGCAGCCATCCCGGCAGCGGCAGCGATGAAAAGAAGCCTCACGGCAAAATGCTGCACCCTGTGGTGATGATGATCTGGGTCGTGCTTGCCGCCGTGGCGATGACCTATGTGATCGACGCCGGCCACTTCGAGCGTCACGACAAGCTGGTGGTGCCGGGCACCTATCAGGTGGTACCGAAGAGCCACAGCCTCGCCACGCTGGTCGCGCCGGGCGTCGTCAAAAGCACGCCCGAGCAGGCCGCGCCGGCGAGCCTCGTGTCGGCGTTCGTCGCGGTGCCCAATGGCCTCATCAAGAACGCGCCGCTGATTTTCATGGTGATGTTCGTCGGCGGCATGTTCGGCGTGATGCGCAAGACCGGCGTGGTGGATGCGGGGATCGACCGGCTCCTGCAACTCACCGCGGGCAACGTCTATGTGCTGGCGCCGCTGCTGATGGTGCTGATCGGCTTGGGCAGCACGCTGCTCGGCTTCATCTCCGAATACCTCGTGATCATTCCGATGGTGATGGTGCTGGCGCGGCGGCTCGGTTTGTCGAACCTGTTCGCGGTGGGGCTCGTCGCGATTGCCGCGAAGATCGGCTATATCGCCTCGGTGACCAATCCGCTCTCGCTCGCGGTTGCGCAGCCGATTGTCGGCGTGCCGCTCTTTAGCGGTATCGCGATGCGGATCGGCGTGTTCGTGGTGTTCCTGACGCTGGGCATTCTGTATCTGCTGGCCCATGTCCGCTTGAGCGGCTACCGGCTGGCCGCCGCGCGGGAGAGTCTCGGCCAGCACCCGCAAGTAAAACTCTCGGGCCGCCACAAGGCAACGCTGATCGTGCTGACGATCGCCGCTGCGATGCTGGTGATCGGCACGCGTGAATTGCATTGGGGCAATGTGGAATTGTCCGCGTTCTATGTGTTCATCAGCATCGTGACGGCCGCCGTGGGCAGGCTCGATTCGCGCAGCGCGGCCGACGCTTTCGTCGACGGTATGAAGGGGATGATTCTGGCCGGCCTGCTGATCGGTCTCGCGGCATCCGTCGAACTGATTCTGCAGAACAGTCTGGTTCTCGACACGCTGATCGAACATTTCACGCGGCTCGCGCGCGGTCAATCGGCGGTGTGGGTGGCGAACGGCCTGATGGCCGTACAGATGGTGCTCGACGTGTTCATTCCGTCCGTGTCCGGCAAGGCCGCGGTCAGCATGCCGATCATCGGACCGATCGCCCAGTTGTCCGGTGTCAGCGGCCAGACCTCGGTGCTCGCCTTCGTCCTGGGCGGCGGCTTGACGAACATGGTGACGCCGACCTCCGGGATGCTGCTCGCGTATCTCGCCACCGCGCGGGTCGGTTTTGGCCAGTGGATCAGGTTCATCCTGCCGTTGTTTGTGCTGCTGCTGGTGCTGTCGGCCGGCGCACTCGCGCTGGCGGTGTGGACCGGGTATTGAAGCGAAACCGGTCGCGTCGGGCACCGTCCTGCTGCGCGGCATTCCCACTAGGCCGTGCATCCGCGCTGGCCGCCCAGCCGCCTCTCACGAGGCTCGCTGTGCGTGTGTCAAAAGCCGCGCTCGTCTTCGCGCCACGCACCAGGGCATACCCGAACCGGTCCGCTGCGTGGCAGATCCATCTCAAAACTTCATTAAAACGCGCGACCCGTCGCGCTGTTTCGTTGAACGCCTGAACAAGTAGAAAAAATCCACTCCAATCGGCGCTAAAAAATAGAGTCTCTTTCGCCGCGTCACCCTTTGTGGTCCCCATCCACGGCGCGCGGATGCAAAACACCGGAGACTCACCCATGACCGCTCGCCTGCCCATCGACGGCACGCCCGCTCTCGCCGACTACAAGCTGTCCGACAACCTCACCGCCACGCGCGGCCGGATCTTCCTGACCGGCACCCAGGCGCTGGTGCGCCTTGCGCTGATGCAGCGCGCAGCCGACCGCGCGCACGGCATGAACACAGCCGGCTTCATCAGCGGCTATCGCGGCTCGCCGCTTGGCATGGTCGACCAGCAATTGTGGAAAGCGAAGAAACTGCTCACCGCGAGTGATATTCGCTTTTTGCCGGCGATCAACGAAGAACTGGGCGGCACCGCGGTGCTCGGTACGCAGCGGGTGGAATCGGACCCGGAACGCACCGTCGAGGGCGTCTTCGCGATGTGGTACGGCAAGGGCCCCGGCGTGGATCGCGCGGGCGATGCGCTGAAGCACGGCAACGCGTACGGCTCGTCGCCGCACGGTGGCGTGCTGGTGGTGGCGGGCGACGACCACGGCTGCGTGTCGTCGTCGATGCCGCATCAGAGCGACTTCGCGTTGATGGCATGGCATATGCCGGTGGTGAATCCGTCGAACATTGCCGACATGCTCGAGTTCGGCCTGTACGGCTGGGCGCTGTCGCGCTTCTCGGGCGCGTGGGTCGGCTACAAGGCGATCTCGGAAACGGTCGAATCCGGCTCCACGGTCGACCTCGATGCGCTGCAAACTGAATGGACGATTCCACAGGATTTCGAAGGTCCCAGCGGCGGCCTGCATAACCGTTGGCCCGATCTGCCCAGCCTGGCCATCGAATCGCGGATGCATGCGAAACTCGACGCGGTTCGTCATTTCGCGCGCACCAACAGCATCGACAAATGGATTTCGCCGAGTCCGCATGCGAACGTCGGTATCGTGACGTGCGGCAAGGCGCATCTCGACTTGATGGAGACGCTGCGCCGGCTCGATCTGACCGTCGCCGATCTGGAAGCGGCCGGCGTGCGGATCTACAAAGTCGGCTTGTCGTTTCCGCTGGAAATGACGCGCATCGACGCGTTCGTGTCCGGTTTGTCCGAAGTGCTCGTGATCGAGGAGAAGGGCCCTGTCATCGAGCAACAGATCAAAAACTATCTGTACAACCGCACGCAAGGCACGCGGCCGATCGTGGTCGGCAAGAACGCCGAAGACGGCACGCTGCTTTTGTCGTCGCTCGGTGAGTTGCGGCCCTCGCGCATTCTGCCGGTGTTCGCGAACTGGCTCGCGAAGCACAAGCCGGCGCTCGATCGTCGCGAGCGCGTGGTCGATCTGGTCGCGCCGCAAATCCTCTCGAATGCAGCGGATAGCGTGAAGCGTACGCCGTATTTCTGCTCGGGCTGTCCGCACAACACGTCGACCAAAGTGCCTGAAGGTTCGATCGCGCATGCGGGGATCGGTTGTCACTTCATGGCCTCGTGGATGGAGCGCGACACCACCGGCCTGATTCAGATGGGCGGTGAAGGCGTCGATTGGGCCTCGCATTCGATGTTTACGAAAACGCGCCACGTCTTCCAGAATCTCGGCGACGGCACCTACTTTCACTCGGGCATTCTCGCGATCCGCCAGGCGGTGGCCGCGAATGCCACCATCACGTACAAGATTCTCTATAACGACGCGGTCGCGATGACGGGCGGTCAACCCGTCGACGGCAGCATCTCCGTGCCGCAGATCGCGCGTCAGGTGGAGGCTGAAGGTGTGTCGCGCTTCGTCGTGGTCAGCGACGAGCCGGAAAAATACGACGGCCATCACGATCAGTTTCCGAAGGGCACGACCTTCCACCATCGCAGCGAAATGGATACCGTGCAGCGCGAATTGCGCGATACCGACGGCGTCACCGTGCTGATCTACGACCAGACCTGTGCGGCGGAAAAAACGGCGTCGCCGGAAAAAAGGCGAGTTTCCCGATCCGGACAAACGGCTCTTTATCAACGAGGAAGTCTGCGAGGGCTGCGGCGATTGTGGCGTGCAATCGAACTGTTTGTCGGTCGAACCGGTGGAGACCGCGTTGGGGCGCAAGCGCCGCATCGATCAATCGTCCTGCAATAAAGACTATTCCTGCGTGAACGGTTTCTGCCCTAGCTTCGTTACGGTGGAAGGCGGCAAGCTGAAGAAAGCCGCGGGCGCCGCGTTCGATCCGGCCGCGCTCGCCGCACGCGTCGACGCTTTGCCGATTCCCGCGCGGCATCTCGATGCCGCGCCGTACGACATTCTGGTAAC
Organism: Paraburkholderia sp. BL23I1N1; assembly: GCF_003610295.1. Lineage (NCBI taxonomy): Bacteria > Pseudomonadati > Pseudomonadota > Betaproteobacteria > Burkholderiales > Burkholderiaceae > Paraburkholderia > Paraburkholderia sp. BL23I1N1. Next base: position 623,159 of record NZ_RAPV01000002.1, on the reverse strand, counting down.
GGGCGTTGGTGGCACGGGCGTCGTGACGGTCGGCGCATTGATCAGCATGGCCGCGCATCTGGAAGGCAAGAGCGCGTCGGTGCTCGACTTCATGGGCTTCGCGCAAAAGGGCGGCTCGGTGCTGTCGTTCGTGCGTTTCGCCGCGCGCGACGAGTGGCTCAACCAGGTCCGCATCGACACGCAACAGGCCGACGTACTGCTTGCCTGCGATATGGTGGTGGGCGCGAGCGCCGATGCATTGCAAACGGTGCGTCATGGCCGCACGCGCATCGTCGTGAACACGCACGCCATTCCGAACGCGACCTTCGTGCAGAATCCGGACGCGACGCTGCATGCCGATGCGTTGATCGACAAGATGCGCCACGCGGCCGGCGAAGACCGCATGTCGACGTGCGACGCCCAGGCACTCGCCACGCGTTTTCTCGGCGACACCATCGGCGCGAACATTCTGATGCTCGGTTATGCCTGGCAACTCGGTCTTGTGCCGGTGTCGTTCGCCGCGATGATGCGCGCGATCGAATTGAACAACGTTGCCGTGCAGATGAATCAGCTGGCGTTTTCGATCGGGCGTGTGGCGGCGGAAGACCCGGCTGCGCTAGAATCGCTGTGGCAGGCACGGCATCTGGCGAAGCAGGAGGTGCGCGTCGATACGCTCGACGAACTGATCGCGCATCGCGAGGGCCGTCTGCAAACGTACGGCGGCGCGACCTACGTGAAGCGCTATCGCGCGCTGGTCGATGCGGCGCGTCGTGCGGAAACCACGGTTGATGCAAAGAGCGAACGCATCACGCGGGCCGTGGCGACAACGTTCTATCGCCTGCTGGCGGTGAAAGACGAATACGAGGTGGCCCGCCTGCATACGGACGCGGCCTTCCGTGAAGCACTGGAAGCGCAATTCGAAGGTGTCGCGGGCAAGGACTTCGGTATCAAGTTCAACCTCGCGCCGCCGACGCTTGCGCGTCCTCAATCAGGTGTGAATCCGACCAAGAGGACTTTCGGTCAGTGGATGTGGCCGGTGCTCGGCGTGATGGCGAAATTCAGCAGTCTGCGTGGCACGATGCTAGATCCGTTTGGCCGCACTCTAGAGCGCAAAATGGAGCGCGAACTCGCCGGCGACTACGAAACCACGATGCAACGCGCGTTCTCGAAGCTCAATATGAACACGCTCGAAGACGTCGCGAAGCTCGCCGATCTGCATGCGCGTGTACGCGGTTATGGTCACGTGAAGCTGGCAAATCTCGCCGGTGTGAAGCGCGGCGAGCGTGACCTTGCTGCGCGCTTGCAGATTGAAGCGGCGACGGGCGCTTCGGTGAAGAAGTCGCTGGAAGAGGTGAAGGGTGCCGGGCAGTTGCGCGGCATTCCAGTGGTCGTCGCGAAGTAAATCTTTCGCTGCCTGGATGAGAAATGCCGCTTCGGGTTGAACCTCGAAGCGGCATTTTTTTGCCTGATGGTTTGGCTACGCGTGGCGTTCAGCAGCGCTTATTATTTTGCGGGTTGTTCGATGGAGCTGGTCTTTGCTCGATGATTCAGCTATGCATTGCGTCCAGCATGATTCTCACCTGCGCGACTTTCACCGGATCGACGGGAGCGAGGCCGTTGCCGCCAACACGTACGCCCGAACCGAAGTGAACCGCTTGAACTTGCGTCGCGCTCACGAAGCCGGCCACGGCATCAACCGTCAAACCCGCCCCCGCCAGCACCGTGCAATGTGAGCCGGATGCTTGCCGTACGAGATCGCGCACGATCGACTCCGCCTGCAGTACCGACGGTTTGCCGCCCGAGGTCAGGACGTTCGTCACGGCGTCGAAACCGAGCAGCACGTCGAGCGCTTGTTGCAGATCGCGCGTTTCGTCGAACGCACGGTGGAACGTGATGGCGAGACCATCGGCCGCATCGATTGCGCGCGCGAGGCCTTCGCGATCGATCTCGCCGTCTGCGGTCAGCATGCCGATCACCACGCCGTTCGCACCGGCAGCTTTGACTGCACGCACGTCGCGCAGCATCACGGCGTAGTCGTCGGCGTCGTAGACGAATGAGCGGCTATGTGGTCGCACGATCACGTTGACTGGAGCGGCGGCCGTTGATACGCCGGCTGCAGGGATCTCAACCGCTGCAACCACCGCTTCGATCAACCCAATGCTCGGCGTGAGACCACCCTCGCCCATCGCGGTGACGAGTTCAAGGCGGTTCGCACCCGCCTGCACGGCAAGCCGGGCGTCGGCAACGGTCGTGGCGATGACTTCGAGTAGGACTGACATAGGCGCGGCTGAGTGTCGTTAAAAACGACATGATCTCAGAACCGCCGCGCGCCCTCGCAATCTGAGCCACCAGAACTGCTGATTCACGCTGCCAGTCGGACCGTCCGGATCGTTATTCCTCGATCCAATCGATATCGCCGCACAACACGCACGTCTGGTCACCGACACGCGTCGCCACCGAGAGCGTCACGCACGGCAACGCCTCGTTGATCGACAGATACGGGCGCGTCACATGCACGCGTTCCGGCGCGCTGATCGCCGCGCGGAAATACGGACGACGCAGCCAGTTCGCCCCTTGCGCATCCGCGAGCGGCAAAAAGCGCGTTTCATGCGCCGCGCGATCGGCGCGCAACACGACGTTGCGGCCCGCCTGCCGGCCCTTCGCGTCGAGCAGGAAGCAGCGCGCGGCATGATCGAGCGCGAGAAAATTCCAGCACACTTCCTCGAGCGGTTCGCCGGCGGCGAGCCGTTCCGCGGCGCGTTCGAACGCCCGCAGGTACGGCGCGAGACGGCTCGTGTTGCGGCGCTCGCGCGCTTCGGCCTGATCGCGATAGCGTTCGGTGACTTCGCTGATGCATGTCATGGCGTGCGCCGCATCGGCCGCGCCGGGGTTCGGTCGGCCGAAGAAAAAACCCTGGACGAAGTCCGCGTCGCAGGCGAGCGCCATCTGCGCTTCATGCTCCGTTTCCACGCCCTCGATCAGCACCAGCTTGCCCGCTTCGTGCAGCAACGCCACCAGCCCCGGCAGGATCGTCGCCATATCCGCACGATGCGCGGCGTGCGACAGCATGATGCGGTCGAGCTTCACGATATCGGGATTCAGCTGCCAGATCCGTTCAACGTTCGAGTGACCAGCACCGAAGTCGTCGAGCGCGATCAGGAAGCCGCGCTCACGGAACTGGCGCACCGCGTCGGCGAGACGTTCGAGATCTTCCGCGCGCTGTTCGAGCACCTCGAGCACGATCCGCCGCGGCGGCAAGTCGAGCCGCCGGAGGTTGGCCAGCAAAGCGGCGGCAAGATAGGGATCGGTGAGCGCGCCGGGGTGCACATTCAGAAACAGCCATTCGCGCTCCGCGCCAAGCACCTTGAAGTTCTCCAGATGCAAGGTCTGGGCGAGCCGGTCGACTTGCAGCACGTCGCCCAGACGCGCCGCTTCGCCGAAGACGTCGAGCGGCGACACGGGCCGGTCGAGCGCGTCGTGCGCGCGCAGCAGCCCCTCGTAGCCGACCGCCCGCATATGCGACAGGCTGAAAATCGGTTGAAACACGCTGGTCAACGTCAGCTCGCCATGCTGCGCCGAAAAACGTTCGAGCCCCGACGTCACTTCGACATCGAAACCATGCGGCGCGCTGGCCGTCCTTTCCTGTTGCGCAATCGTCATGCAATCCTCTCACGCGAGAGCCGGGCCGGTCCGAACGCGGAAGCGAACAACCTCGGCACCGATTCCCAAAATGTGCTTCATCGATATTCCTTAAGCAAGCTCCGTGCGCGTGCCGGCGCACATTCGAAGGAAATTTGCATGTCCGTTTGCACCGGCGACAGGGACTATGCGCCGCCCGCGAGCGTGACGCGCACCGTTAAGGTGCATTGCCTTACCGGGAGGCTGGCCACCCGCGCTCGGAAGAGCGTGCCGGGTTGGCGATGACGTGCCGCGTCGTCGGGCTAAACTTCGGCCTTGCGCCTCATGCACGCCTCTTGGCCGAATTGCGACGGTATCGTCGTCATTCGCAAAGGACGCGCCGTTATATCTCCAGAAATAGCCCGATGGATATTGTCTTTACCGTACTGATTCTGTTGCTCGCCGTCGCCGCTTCCGGCGTCGTTATCCGGATGCTGCCGATTGCCTTGCCGCTGCCGCTCGTGCAGATCGCGACTGGCGCATTGCTCGCATGGCCGAGGCTCGGGCTGCACGTCACCTTCGATCCGGAAATATTCATGATGCTGTTCATTCCGCCGCTGCTGTTCGCGGATGGATGGCGCATTCCCAAGCGCGAATTGTTCATGGCGCGCCGCTCCATTCTGATGCTTGCACTCGGCCTGGTTTTCATGACCGTCCTGGCGGTCGGGTATTTCGTGCATGCGCTGGTGCCGTCGATCTCGCTGCCGGTTGCGTTCGCGCTGGCCGCGGTACTGTCGCCGACCGATGCGGTGGCGCTTTCCGGCATCGTCGGCAAGGGCAAGATTCCCGGGCGGCTGATGCATATCCTTGAAGGCGAGGCGTTGATGAACGACGCCTCGGGCCTTGTCGCGTTGAAGTTCGCGATTGCCGCGGCGCTGACGGGGGTGTTTTCACTACGCGACGCGTCGATCAGCTTCGTGATCATCGCGGCGGGCGGTCTCGCGACCGGCGCGGCGGTGAGCTGGGTATTCAGCTTTGTGTCGGCGCGCTTTCTGAGCCTTAACGAAGAAGGCGATCCCGCGCCCGGTGTCGTGATGACCCTGCTGATTCCGTTCGCGGCTTACCTGATTGCCGAGCGCTTCGAGTTCTCGGGCATTTTGTCGGCGGTCTCGGCCGGCATGATGATGAACTACGCGAGCATTGTGAACGTCGGGCCGGTGTCGTCGCGAGTGCGGGCGAACAGCACGTGGACGATGATCGAGTTCGTCTTCAACGGCATGGTGTTCATTTTGTTGGGGCTGCAGTTTCCGCACATTCTTGGCCGGGCGTTGTTCGACGCGCACGAGACCAGCAACGCGCAGGTGTGGCTGCTGATTGGTTACATCGCCGCGGTGGCGGCGGCGCTTTACGCGCTGCGCTTTGTGTGGGTATGGCTGCTGCGCTGGTTCGCGAGCCGCGGCGCGACGAAGCATGGCGTGGCGAACGCCGTGCCCGGATTGCGCACGGTGACGGTGATGACGGTGGCCGGCGTTCGTGGTGCGGTGACGCTGGCGGGCGTGTTGTCGCTGCCCGAGCTGTTGCCGGGGGGCGCACCGCTACCGGGACGGGATCTGGCAATTTTCATTGCCTCGGGGGTGATTCTTTTTTCGTTGCTGGTGGCGGTGGTGACGTTGCCGTTGCTGTTGAGGGGCTGGCGGCGGGGCAAGGATCCGCATGCTGCGGAGGAAGCGCTGGCGCGCACGACGGCGGCGCAAGCGGCGATTCGCGCGGTCGATGAGGTGCACGATGTGGAGTGTGCGCATCTTGATGAGTCGGCATCGGCTTATGCCGCGGATGTCACCGCGAGGGTGATGGATGTGTATCGGCGGCGGCTCGCCACGCTCGATGAGGAGCAGGAGCCACGTGAGTTGGCGCGCCGTGCCGATGCGCTTGAATTTCGGATGAAGATAGCGGCGATGCGGGCTGAGAGGAAGGCGCTGCTGGCGATGCGCAATTCTCAGGAGATTAATGATGAGACTTTGAATAAGTTGATGCGGGAGGTGGATTTGGCGGAGACCGCGTTGACTGTTCGGAGGAAGTGAAGGGTTGGGGTTTGCCTTTGCGGGGGCAGTTTTTTTGGTCTTGAGGATTGCTTTGGTTTTTTGCCTGCGCGGTGCTTGGTTGTCTGTGTTTTTATGGCGTTGGCCTTTCCTTGTTTTGTTAGTGGTCTATTAGCGTTGCCCCTGTGCGGGGCACACCGCCAGCTCATAAGCGGGTCCCCCGCGCAGTTGCGGTAGTGGTTCATCTGGAATCTGTGTCTTCGCACATTCGACGTTCGTGACAAGGCAGTCATGCTTCCCGCCTCGCACTACGTGCTCGCCGGAAGGGTTCATCGGGAAATTCGGGCTTCGGTTGGACTTGGCGGGGGCCATCGGCCGCGCCTCGGTGAGATGCCGACGGACCCGGTGTTTCGCCCCCGACGGCATACATACCTAACAATATCTGAAGTGCGGCACGCTGAAGACGGCAAGCTACCTCCTGAAGTACCGTGGGCATCGAATATCGCCGGCAGTTTCGTGAAGTACTGCGAGCATCAATACCGCACACCGTTTGGTGTGAAATACCGCGAGCATCAAATGCGGCAGTCAGCTTTATGGAGTGCGCGACATCGAATAATGCGGGCGACTTTATTCAGTTTTGCTAAACGTAAAAACAACAGACGGTTCAATGAAGTACGCGTCGGCGCGCGCCGCGCCGCCGGAGGTATGACGGCCTTGTCACTCACGCCGAATGTGCGAGAACACAGATTCCAGATGCACCACTACCGCAACTGCGCGGGGGACCCGCTTATAAGCTGGCGGTTTGAGCCGCTTTCTTTTGCCTACTTTTCTTTGCGGCGGCAGGCAAAGAAAAGTAGGTGCCCCCCGCACAGGGGGAACGCTAATAGACCAATAAGAAAACAAGGAAAGGCCAACACCACAAGCGAACAACCCAAAAGCGCCGAGCAGGCAAAAAAACCAAACCTTAAGCCACGGGCCCTGGCGCCGCCCGCCTCCTCAGAAGCGCATACAAAATAATCGCCCCGAAGGTAGCAGTCCCTATCCCCCCAAGCCCAAACCCACCCAGCTTCAGCGAAAAATCCCCAGCCCCCAGCACCAGCGTCACCGCCGCAACAATCAAATTCCGGTTATCAGAAAAATCCACCTTATTGACAACCCAAATCCGCGCGCCAGTCACAGCAATCAACCCAAACACAACAATCGACACCCCACCAAGCACCGGCCCGGGAATAGTCTGAATCACCGCCCCAAACTTCGGCGAAAAACCCAGCACAAGCGCAATAACCGCAGCAATAACAAACACCAGCGTCGAATAAATCTTGGTCACAGCCATCACGCCAATGTTCTCGGCATACGTCGTCACCCCAGTGCCCCCGGCGAAACCAGAAACAATCGTCGCGAGTCCATCGCCGAGAAATGCACGGCCGACGTAACGGTCCAGGTTCTGACCGGTCATCGCGCTCACAGCCTTAATGTGCCCAAGATTCTCAGCAACAAGAATCACCGCAATCGGCGCGAGCAAGGTCATCGCCTGAAAGTTGAAAACCGGCGCGGTGAAGTGCGGCATACCAAACCACGCAGCATTCGCCACAATCGCAAAGTCGATCGGCTTACCCATGCCGAGACCATTCGTGACGATCGCGTAAATCACGTACGCCATCAGCAAACCAACCAGAATCAGCAACCGCTGCAGCATGCCGCGCGCAAACACCGCGACCGCGCCGACGCACAGCACCGTCACCAGCGCCATCCACGCATCGAAGTTGCTGCCGCTCACACCATGCACCGCGATCGGCGCAAGATTCAGCCCGATCACGCAGACAATCGCCCCGGTCACCACAGGCGGCATCAACGTTTCAATCCACGTCGTGCCGACCGCCGACACGATCAGGCCAATGATCGCGTACACCACCCCGCACGCAATGATCCCGCCCAACGCCACCGGGATGTTCAGGTTCGGACCGTGACCGCCATACCCCGTCACCGCGATCACCAGACCGATGAACGCGAAGCTCGAGCCGAGATAACTCGGTACGCGACCACCCACCAGCACGAAGAACAACAGCGTGCCGATCCCCGACATAAAGATGCACAGGTTCGGATCGAAGCCCATCAGCAACGGCGCAAGCACGGTCGAACCGAACATCGCGACGACGTGCTGAACGCCCATCGCCAACATCTGCGGCCACGCAAGCCGTTCGTCGGTGCCGACAATGCGGCCCTCGGCAGCGTTCGGCTGGGCGCGCCAGCGTGGGAAGTAGGAATCGGCCATGGCGGGGGTTCTCCTCTGTCGGCGTTATGGTGGGCGGCGCCGGTCACTGCGCCGTCGGTGAATTACGCGCGAGTGTACGGAGAGCCACCAGGCCTGGCAAGGGCGGCAAAAATCGCGCAAAGAGCGCTACGCACGCTGCGCCGCCAAATATCGCGAACGTTGCCAGGCACCGCCCTGATCTATCACCGACGCGAGCAACCATGCCCCCGGTTCTCACTACCGCGAGCAGCGCCCCCTGATCCATCACCCGGCGCAAACAGTCACGCCCTAACGATGACCTGCGCAGTCAGCAACGCCCCTCGTCTTCATCCACTCGATCAACCCTGCCGCGCGTCCAGCGAAAACACCGTGACCGCCGCTTGCAATTGCCTCGCCTGGTCCGCCATCGATGCCGCCGCGGCCGCCGCCTGCTCGACCAGCGCAGCATTCTGCTGGGTCACGTCGTCCATCTGCGCGACCGCGCGGTTCACTTCCTCGATGCCGGTGCTCTGCTCCTGCGACGCCGACGAAATCTCGCCCATGATGTCGGTCACGCGTTTCACCGCATGCGTGACTTCCGCCATCGTCTGACCGGCGCGCTCGGCCAGTTCAGCACCGCTGCCCACGCGCGCCGTCGAACTTTCGATCAGCTCCTTGATCTCCTTGGCCGACACCGCGCTGCGCTGGGCCAGTGAGCGCACTTCCCCCGCCACCACCGCGAAGCCGCGGCCCTGTTCACCGGCGCGCGCCGCTTCCACCGCTGCATTCAACGCGAGAATGTTGGTCTGAAACGCAATCCCTTCGATCACGGCAATGATGTCGGTCATGCGCTTCGAACCCGCTGCCAGCTCGCGCATCGTTTCGACCACATCGCCGACCAGGCCGCTGCCGCGCGCGGCCACTTCCGACGCGCCATGCGCGACGCCGCCCGCCTGCTGCGCGTTCTCGGCATTCATCTTCACGGTCGAGGTCAATTCCTGCATGCTCGACGCTGTTTCCTGCAACGCGGCCGCCTGTTCTTCGGTGCGTTGCGACAGATCGGTGTTGCCCTGTGCGATCTCGCCCGAGGCCATCAGGATCGATTCGCTCGACTCGCTGATCCCCGATACGATGCCCGCGAGCCGCTCACGCATGTTGCGCAGCGCGAACAGCATGCTGCCGGAATCGCCCGCACGGGTCTCGACACGCACGCTCAGGTCGCCGTCGGCGATGCGGTTGGCGATGTGCATCGCGTAATCCGGTTCACCGCCAAGTTGACGCGCGAGCCGCCGCGCGATCACCGTCGCGAGCAACGTGCCCACGGCAATCGCACCCAACACCAGGGCGAGCATCACGATGCGCATGTGCTGATAATCCGCGCCTGCCTCCTGCTGGGCTTCGTTGGCTTGCTGACGGCGATAGTCGATCAGCGCCGTGATGCGGTCGCGCAGCGCTTCGCTCGACGCAATCGCGCGGCGCACGAGTTCGTTGTTGTCGACGCCGGCCGGAATCGGTTCGAGACCGATCTGCTGATGCACGATGCCCTCCCACACCGCCGACTTGCGCAGCACTTCGTCGAACATCTCCTGACCCTTGGCTGTAGCGTTGGTCGCCCGATACTGGTCGTAGGCCGCATGCATCTCCTTGAGCGATGCGACGATGCTGTCCTTCAACTTCTGACGACCGGCGTCGTCGGCTGCGTAGCCGAGATTCGCGGCGGCAAGATCGGAATCGATCTTGTGGCGGTTCGCCTCTTCCATCCAGTAGAGGCCGTTCATGTGCTGGTCGCAGATGGCGTCGGTGATGTCGTGCATCGACGACAGCGTCTTCAGCGAAGTCCCGCCGATCACGACGCAGAACCCGATCACAACGGCAAACGCCAACAGCAGTTTCCTGAATACGGTCATGCGGTCGAACCACTTCATCTCACCATCCTTCATAAGTCCTGAGGGGATGCTCACGCCGCTGCGCCATCGCGAAACACTTCGCGTTTTTTAGATTCGTGGCGACGCTCCCACCTCTTTTACGGCGGCCATAATAGAGACTTGATGCGATAAATGCCGGGAATAACCGGGACAGGATGATGTAAGCAATGCCTGGCGCAAGGGGCCGGATCGCTATATCCATGCGCTTCGCAGGTCGGCGCAGCGATTGGGATTTGTCTGATAGTTGGAGACGGGCTCAGCTTTTAAACTTTGTTTGCTGCGTTCGCCCCCATGAGCGCATGTGATGTTGTTGTAACTCTCCGACTTTCCGCTCACGCTCCCCCAGTGTGAGCGGTTTTTTTTGCCTTGTCCGTCCCTACGCTTCGTTGGCGGCGCACTCTTCAGTGCGCGTTCGAATTTATGGATGACTGATGAAGGCATCTTCGGCAAGGCAGAGCGTGTGGCTTCGCACGTCCTCTGGCCACGCCGCGACAATGTCGTCAAAACGCGCCTGGTCGTCGGCGTACAGCGCGCGCGTTGCATCTTCATAATCAGGCAGATTGCCGGCGAGCGCGGTCATGAAGCGATACACCGCTTCTTGCGCTGCGCGTTTGCGGTCCTTGTCCTCGCCCGCGAGCCGCGCCGCCTCGACCAGTTTGCGCAGCGCAACCGAAGCGCCTCCCGATTGCGCGTTGAGCCAATCCCAATGACGCGGCAGTAACGTGACCTCTCTTGCCACCACACCGAGCTTGGGCCGGCCACGGCCACGCGGGGTGTCGTCTTCTCCGGCATCGGCGATCGGTGCGGATTGCTCGCCGGGCGCCTGGCTTGCCAGCCGCGCGAGAATCTCTTCAGGCGTGCCGCGCAAATCAAACTCGACCGGGCGACTCGTGATGTCGTCGAAAATCAGCACGGGCGCCTGTTCGCCGCGCGCCAGCACCTCTCGTACAACGAGCGCCACCTCGGCCAAGGGACCCGAGGCAATGCGACGGTGCCCCTCGAAGGCGGTACAGGTAGCAGGATGGGGGGTCATGACAAACTCCAGAAAGATGAATTTGTCGAATTATATCCGGGTATAAATAAAAAGCAATTAATTACCCGGATAAAATTATTCGGACGGGCGCGCGCCAGGCCATCCGTCTATCGGCGCCAGCTTTCTACTCGAACTCGGCTCGATCTGCGAACAGGTACATCGGCGCACCGATGAAATGGTCCTGCCTCATCGCGCGGGCGACACGACGTCGCTGCGCCGATCCGCCCGCGCCGCCACCGGGTAGCACAGCACGCGGTTGCGGCCGGCGTCCTTGGCCTCGTAGAGCGCCTCGTCCGCGGCATTGACGAGCGCGCGGCTTGTGGCGAAGACCTGGCTCCTGGTGCACGCAATGCCGATGCTGATGGTCAGCACATGGTGCGAGCTCGAGACATGGCGAAGTTCGAGCGCCTGAACCGCGGCGCGAATTTTCTCGGCGATACACGCCGCCCCGGCTTCGTCGGTATCCGGCAGCAGCACTGCGAATTCTTCGCCGCCGTAACGCGCCGCGGTATCGCCTGGCCGCCGCACGCTCTCTCCGATGCAACGCGCCACGGCAATCAACGCGTCGTCGCCGGCCGAATGGCCGTATAGATCGTTAAAGCCCTTGAACGTGTCGACGTCGATCAGCAGCATCGATAACGGCCAGCCGTTGCGTTTCGCGCGCGGCCACTCCTCCTCGGCGTGTTCCTCGAAAGTACGGCGATTGCTCAGGCCGGTCAGCCCGTCGGTGCTCGCCAGCACGCGCAACTCTTCTTCGACCGCGCGGCGCTGCCGCAGTTGCTGCGAGAACAGGACCGCAAGGGCAATGATCGCCACGTCGAGCGCCGCGATCAGCGTGCCAATGATCCACGCGCGATGCCGCCACTCCACGTAGATATCGTGCGTAGAAAGCGCCACGTCGAGTATCAGCGGATACATATCGATATGGCGGAACGCATACCAGCGTTCGACACCGTCGATCGCCGCCGTGCCGAAGAAGTCCCCGCTCGGCTGCAGCAGGAAGCGTGAGTAGTTCGCGGTGCCAGCCAGACCCCGGCCGATGATTTTCGGATCGTAGGGGCGCCGCATCAGCATCGTGCCGTCATTCAGCATCAGCGCCATCGAACCACCCGCGCCGAGATTCATGCCGGCGAAAAGATGCCTGAAGTAAGTGAGCCGCATCGTGCCGGCCACCACGCCGCCGAAGCTGCCGTCCGGCCGTGAGATACGACGACTCAACGCAATGCTCACGTCCTTGCCGGTTACCTTTGGCATGAACGGATGGCTGACATACAGGCCAACATTGGGAGAGTCGCGATGAACCTGAAAATAGTCGCGCTCGGCGAGATTGATTTGGCGCGCAGGCGTGGATTGCGAATCAAAAATGACGTTGCCGGCAGGGTCGAGTACGAAAATCGAACCCATGTCTTTGGCGCTGGCGGAGCCGTCGAACAGCACCATCTGGCGAATCGCCGGCGGCAAGTCGAGCACGCCGGGTTGTTTCAGTCCGTCGATGACAGCCCGCAGCGACAGATCGTAGATCTCGAGATTGCGCGACACGTCGCGTTCGACGAGCAGCGAGACATTGAAGACGGAATCCTGTGCGCGCCGCAGTGCGTCATCGCGCATCTGCGCCAGGACCCACACCGCAATCGCAAGTATCGCGCTCGCCAGCACGATACTGATAGCAATCACGATGTTCGGTCGGCGCGTGACCATGAGCTGTTCGTTCGAGCATGCGCGGACCTGCGCGCGTAAAGAGATTGGCCGCGTCCGGAAGGCGCGCTCCACGAAACCGTAGCCTACCAGAGGCGCAAGCGCGTCAAACGGGGGAATGGCGGGGTTTTTGGCGGATTGGGCGAAATAATTTAACAATGGCGCGCCTCGAGCCGAAGGGGCTCTCGTCCTGCCTCCGAAACCGCACGGACGTTAGATTTTTTGCCTGCCTTTTACGCCCGCACGCACTTTCACCCAGGAAGCAGCAGGGCGGCCCGCGGACGTCACGTCGATCGGGTCCCTCAGGCCGGCGTGCAGATCGAGCGCCGGCTCGGTTGCGGCTCGGCTAAGCGCGCGGATATCGGCAACCTCGAGAACCGCTTTGGCGGCGCCATGGCGAGCGACCGCCAGCATCGCGTGGCCGACGTCTTCAGTGCTCAGAATGTGGTTGGGGAAAAGCGCGCGCAGCATCGGCAGGAGAAACCCGGCCGTTGTGTAGAACAGCCGGTACGAGCGGGTCTTCGAGCGCGCGCCGTTCAGCGGCTCAATCACGCCGGGACGGAACAGGTAGACGCCCTTGAACGGCAGCCGCTGCAGCGCGTTCTCGGTCTTGCCCTTGACCCGCGCCCACATGCTGCGGCCGGTTTCGGTGCTGTCGGTCCCCGCACCTGACACGTAGACGAAGGTCATCCGCGGATTGAGACGGGCGAGCGTGCGCGCGGCGGCCAGCGTCAGGTCATAGGTCAGGCGCGCATAGTCGGCCTCTTGCATGCCCGCGGACGACACCCCAAAACAGAAGAAGCACGCATCGAAACCGGTTAGCGATGCTTCCACCGCCCGGTAGTCCATCAGGTCCGGCTGAATCAGTTCGACGAGGCGCGGATCGAGCTGACCGGTGCGGGTGCGGCCAACCGTCTGAACTGCCTCGACGTCGGGCGCGCGCAGGCATTCGCGTAATACACCCTGCCCGACCATACCGGTCGCGCCAAAAATCAGAACCTTCATGATGCGTGCTCCGTGATCGCGCCCGGCCGGCGCGCGTTGGTTAGTCCTGCTCAGGCTTTCGCCAATGCGGCGGGAAACGCCGGCAACTGCGCCGGCGCGGCGAAATCGGTCGCGGTACTTACCGTTCGCCAGGCTTCGGCGCTTGCCGCGCGCGCCTTGTCGCCTTCGCCCGCGTAATGCAATGCGTCACTTCCGAGCAAGAGATGCGCCGGCAATGCATCGTGATACGCAAGCTTCAGGACAACTTGCGCAACCTTCGCTGGATCGCTGGTCTCATGCCCAATGTGATGCGACAGCATGTCCACGATGGCGCCCACCGATGGCACATAGTCCGGCAGCAATTCCGGCATGGCGCCGCGCGCCTCCGTGCCCCAGTCGGTTTTCATGCCGCCGGGTTCGAGCGCAGTCACGTGGACGCCGAACGGCGCGAGCTCCTGGCTGAGCACCTCGGTGAACCCGCCGACCGCCCACTTTGCCGCCTGATACGCGCTCAATCCCGCAATCCCAACCCGGCCACCCACCGACGAAATCTGGATCACATGACCCGCTCGCTGCTTGCGCAGCACCGGCAGCGCCGCACGCGTGACGTTAACCACACCATAGAAGTTGGTGTCGATCTGCGCACGGAAATCGTCTTCGGTAGCTTGCTCGAACGGCGCCAGGTGACCGAAGCCCGCATTGTTGACAACCACATCGAGCCGGCCGAATGCATCGACAGCGGCCTGCACCGCGTTGCGCGCCGCCTCCTGATCCGTGACATCCAACGCAACTGCCCGGACCTGCTCGCCATAGCGCGCCAGCAAATCTGCCAACTGCCGCGGATCGCGCGCAGTGGCGACGACGCGCTCACCGGCTCGCAACGCTGTTTCCACAATTTCGCGCCCAAGCCCACGGGCACTTCCCGTAACCAACCAGACCTTCGACATCGTGCGCTCCTTAATTTACATGAGCAAGTAATCACTCATTAATCAGACAAAAAAATTTAGCTCTGGACAATCGCGTGCCAGAACGCTTCAAAGCCGGCCTTGCGATAACGGTCGGCATTGGCCGGTTCGCGAGCGATGAAATCCATGGTGGTTTCGGCCAGCGCCGCCATGATCGCCGACAGAAAAGCCGGCGGATGATCACGCAAGGCGCCGCTCGCTACGCTTGCCTGAATCATCGTGTTGATGTCCGCAAAGGACTCCATGCCCGTTGCGCGTGTGCAGTCGGTCAGCCGCTCCGACACGGACAATTGCGCCATTGCCCGGCGTTTTTGCGGCTGCGCCACGCCCCAATCGACAAACTTGTTCCATACGTGTTGCACGCGATCGCGCACGCTGGCTTGCTTCGGGTAAGTCGTCATCATCACTTCGCGCAGCTCCGCCTTGATGTCCAGGTAGAGCTGGTTCAGCAACTCGTCCTTATTCTCGAAGTAAGTGAACAGCGTTCCTTCAGCCACGCCCGCGAGTTTCGCGATACGCGCAGTGGGTGCGCCCAAGCCCTGCTCGGCAATGACCTCGGCGGCCGCGGCAAGGATGGCGTTGCGTTTGTCTTCGCTTTTCGGACGGGCCATACGTGGACAGTGGATAGGTGGTTCGCTTCGACTGCAAACAATAAATGAGTGATTGCTCAATCATAATCATGGGCGTTCGTTTGTTCAAGCTATTTTTTGTTGCTTGACGCTCGCCGGACGGCCATCTGTTTGAGCACATCCCGGAATATGAAATGAAAACGCAAGGTGAACGTTTTCACCGTGTACCTAAATATATTCAAACTGGCTAGAAATGGCGCCTTCTTCGCGCATCGCGTGCAAGCTTGATAGAGGAATACCCTTCATACCTTCAGTATGTGGGAATCCGAACCGATAACCGGTAGATGGGGTACCCATTTTATGCCCGACGTTCGACGTGTTTTAGCGACGCGTCTTACGGGAGGCGCGAGGGGTCAACCGCGCGGGGCTGCCGCGATGATCGGCAGCCAGATAGACGCTCCCATGCCCGGACCTGAGAGTCCATTGCGAACACTTCAACGTTTCGTTTTTGGAGAAAAATAATCGTGGCACTCAAAAACCTCACCATCAAGACCAAACTCATTGTCGGTTTCGGCATGCTGTCCTTCATTGTCGTCGCGGTTTCCGGACTTTCCCTGAAGGCGCTGAGCGATTCCACCGATGGGTTTTCCAATTACGTGCACGGCATCAACGCACGCGCCGATATGGCGGTACAGGTCCGAACCGCAGTCGATCGCCGGGCGATCGCAGCACGCAATCTCGTGCTCGTGACCAAACCTCAGGACCTCGAAACAGAGAAAGCCGATGTGACGCGCGCGCACGAAGACGTGCAGACCGACCTGAAAAAGCTCAACGACATGATCGCGATCGCGACCGATACGTCGGAGAAAGCACGCAGCCTCGTCGCCGAGATCAATCGGGTCGAATCGGCGTATGGTCCGGTTGCCCTCAACATCGTCAATCTCGCGCTGACCAACAAGCGTGACGACGCGATCGTCGAGATGGACGAGCATTGCCGGCCGCTGCTTGCCTCGCTGATTCGTGCGACCAATACGTATGCCGATTACACGCGCTCGCGCCAGGAACAACTGGTCAACGAGTACACGGCGCATTACGAAAACCAGCGCAATCTGTTGATCGCGATCTGCTTCATCGCGTTGGGGCTCGCCGTCGGCGCGTGCGTGGTAATTACGCGTGCCGTGACCGGACCGCTGCGTTTTGCGATCAACGTCGCGCGCACCGTTTCGGAAGGCGATCTGCGCACGCGTATCACGGTCGACGGTAACGACGAAACCAGCAAACTGCTGACCGCTCTGCGCGAGATGAACGAACGGCTGACGGCGATCGTCGGACGTGTGCGCGACAGCAGCACCAGCATCGCCGGCGCGGCGCGCCAGATCGCGGCGGGCAATATGGACCTGAGCCAGCGTACCGAGCAGCAGGCGGCGTCGTTGCAGGAAACCGCTTCCAGCATGGAGGAACTCACCTCGACCGTTAAGCAGAACGCCGACAACGCGCAGCAAGGCAGCACGCTGGCTGCGAATGCATCGTCGGTGGCGCAAAAGGGCAGCGAGGTCGTCGGCCAGGTAGTGAACACCATGCACGACATCAGCGATAGCTCGACCAAGATCGCGGACATCACGGGCATCATCGAAGGCATTGCGTTCCAGACCAACATCCTGGCGCTGAACGCCGCCGTTGAAGCCGCGCGGGCGGGCGAACAAGGGCGGGGTTTCGCGGTGGTCGCGAGCGAAGTTCGAAGCCTGGCACAACGTTCATCGAGCGCGGCGAAGGAGATCAAGGACCTGATCGCCAACTCCGTGGGCAGGATCCGCGATGGTTCGGCGCTTGCCGGCGAGGCGGGCAAGACGATGGCCGAAGTGACTCAGGCGGTCGCACGCGTGACCGACATCATGTCGGAGATCGCGGCGGCATCGATTGAACAAAGCCGAGGGATCGAGCAGGTCAATCAGGCGATTACCCAGATGGACAACGTCACGCAGCAGAATGCGGCACTGGTGGAAGAAGCGGCGGCGGCTTCGCGGTCGATGGAAGACCAGGGGCAGCAGTTGAATGAAGCCGTGGCGTTTTTTCAGGTGAAGGATGCCGCAGCTGGGGATGCGGTTGCGGCGGTCCCTGCCCGTCGGGAAGCCCCGCGTCGCGAGGTCGCGGCTGCTGTTGCCCCTAAGCGCGTTGCGCCGGCTAAGGCAGTTGCGCCCGTTGCAGCGCTTGCGACTGCGGGAGCGACGGCTGCGGGTGACGGGTGGGATAAGTTCTAAGCGGGTTTTTTCCGATGACGCGTCGCTCACGGGCGACGCAGCGGGCGCGGTCACTGGCAATGAGTTTGCCTATAACCCGCCCGCCCTATGGCAGCCGAATCCAGCGCAGGTTTTCACGGTCAAGCCGCGCATTCCGCGTAGTACCGATTCGGTGCCGGAAAGACGCCGGTCATCACTTCGATCAGGAATGGGCCGTTTAGCCGGGACGCCTCGCTCAGCGCATCGGCCAGGTCATCGAGGCGCTCGACCCTGCGCGCCGCGACACCGACCGAAGCGGCAAAGGCGGCCCAGTCATGACTCGGGAGCTTGCTGAACTGCTCCGGAATGGAGCCATTGCTGATTGCGTCGATATGGACCGCGCCATGCGCAGCATTGTTCAGCACGACGTAAAGTACCTTTATCCCGTATCGGGCTGCGGTCTGGATCTCCATTCCATGCATCAGCATGCATCCGTCTCCGGTCACTACGACACATGGACGCTCCGGAGCCGCAAGCTTGACGCCGATCCCGGCGGCGACTGCCCAACCCATCGGCGCGAGGGAGCTGGACGAAAAATAGTTGCCAATGCCCGACGAGAGCCAGTAGTGAGCCATGAATATCCGGTGCGCGCCGGAATCCACGACAACGTTTGCGTCCTTCGGCAGGCGTTGACACAGTTGCTTGACGACGTCTCCTGTATAGAGCGATTGATCGCCATCCGCACCCCGTACGCCCGGCTGCTCGAACTTATAGTCGTACAGGGGGGTCTGGTTGACCTCGGCGACCCATGCTTTTCTTCTTTCCACCGCCGTATGAAAGTCGGCGCTCCGGTTCGTGTCCATCTGCGATAGCAAGCGGAATGTGGCGCCAATTCCGGAGAAAATTCTGCCGCGCGCGACATGCCCTGTCGCGGGTGCGTCGAAGCTGTCGTCGAAGATGATCAGTTCCTTCCAGGCAGCAAGCTTCTCTGTCCAGTTCATGCTGTCGCGCTGATTCAGGTCGCTGCCGAACACGACGAGGACATCGAGCTCGTCCGAGTTGATCACGCGAACGGCCCGCGAGTGGCCCGAGAATCCGTAAACGCCGAGCGAAAGGACATGATCCTCAGAAAACGCGCCCTTTCCCGATAGGGTGGTCGCAACAGGAATGCAAAATTTTTCGGCCACGTCGAGCAGGACCTTCGCGGTTTCCGCGTCATTGCCTCGACTGCCGATCAGGAAGGCGACCCTCTTGGATTTGAGCAAATACTGCTCGCACAATGCATCCAACGCAGCACGGTTCGCGGGGACCTCGCAGGCGTTGAACTCGTCATGATCGTACGGTTGCCGTGATGCGTCGTGGCCGGGTAGCACTTCCTGCCGTTGAACGTCGACGGGGATGCTCACGAAAGACTGCGCTCGACGCATCCAGTTCAACCCGTCTGTCGCGCGACGCATTTCGGCCTGAAGATTGTCCTTGTTCTTTAGTTCAACGACATTTTCCACCAGACTTCTTACTACGCCGCTTTCGAAAATGCCGCTCATCGTAGCGTCCTGGAACGCGCCTTTGCCTTCCGCGCGCGACGAAACCCCTCCGGCAATATAGAGCATGGGAATCCGGTCGGCGTGAGCGGCCGCCATACCGGGCACGAAATTCATGGTGCCCGGCCCGGAAATCCCCACGCACACGCCGAATTTCCGGCTGGCTCGTGCATAACCGTCAGCCATGAAAGCACTGCTGGTCTCATGCGTGCAAACAATTCCGCGAATCGACGGCGACTTGTCGATTGCATCCAGCAGCGGGTAGATCATCTTCCCCGGCACGAGGAAGACGTGGTCGATTTTCGCGACTTCCAATGACTTCACGACCGTTGTCGATACATTGAGGGTAGCGTGTGATTCCATGTTTTTTGAGTACGATCCGAGTAGAAACCAATAATCGGATCTCGCTATCCCTCATCCGGACGTCGCGCGTGGCCCTCGAAAGAGCAACGTGACGAAGCCGGCGGCACAACGCCCGTATGTGGAGACAGCGAGACGGCCCTGAACGCGCTGCACACCGGCTGCAGTCGCGTCTCGTGCTGCTTCGTCGAGCCCGCCTGAAACGGGCCCGTGTCTCCATCCGTGAGTACTCTTTCCCGGCTACAACGTTGCTCGCGGGCATTGCCTCATTGGCTGGGGCTTGCGCTGCGAGGTGCTATCGCACCATACGACACGCGTGGATCGCGGCGAATCTCGGTCCGTTCTGCTACAGGTTGTCGTCCGGCCTGAATGCCCAGACGCGTTCAGAATGTCTGCCAGTCGGGGGACTCACTGGCGCTGGTCGCAACCACGGTGCTACCGCCAGTTGTAAGGCGTGGCGTCGTCGTGGGATTTGCCAACTTCGCGGGGGACGACGCGTGAATTTTCGGCGGCGCCCGACGTGATTCCTTCCGAGGTGTGTTCGCCGGTGACACCGATACTCGCCTGCCGTCGACCTTGAAGAAGGCTACCGCTGCACGCAGGCCCTGCGCCTGCTGCGCCATCGACTGAGCCGCCGCCGAAGCTTCTTCCACCAGCGCGGCATTCTGCTGGGTTACCTGGTCCATCTGATTGACGGCCTGGTTGACCTGCTCGATGCCGGAGCTCTGCTCTTGCGACGCGGACGAGATTTCACCCACGATGTCGGTGACACGCTTCACCGACGCGACGATCTCATTGATCGTGCCGCCCGCCTGCTCGACAAGCGTCGAGCCCACCTCCACCCGGTCGACTGAATCGGCAATCAAGTCCTTGATTTCCTTTGCGGCACTGGCACTGCGCTGCGCGAGCGCGCGGACTTCACCGGCAACGACAGCGAATCCCCGCCCCTGTTCGCCGGCACGAGCCGCCTCGACCGCCGCGTTGAGCGCGAGGATGTTGGTCTGGAAGGCAATACCCTCGATCACGCTGATGATCTCGGACATTTTGGTTGAACTGGTGAAGATCTCGCGCATTGTCTCGACCACCCGCCCGACGACCTCGCCGCCCTGCTGTGCGATGCCGGATGCGGTGCCGGCGAGCGTTGCCGCCTGCTTCGCGTTGTCCGTGTTGTGACGGACAGCGGCCGTCAGTTGTTCGATGCTCGAGGCGGTTTCTTCGAGTGATGCTGCCTGCTCCTCTGTGCGGCTCGACAGATCCAGATTCCCTTGCGCGATCTGCGCACTCGCGGTCGCCACCCCTTCGGCGTTCTCGCGAACTTCCGCCACGACCTGCGACAGGGCATCGCGCATCGCCTTCAGCGATGCCATGAGGCTGGTCGTGTCGCCGGGCCGGAGGTCGATGCTTACGCCGAGATCGCCGGCTGCCACGCTTCTGGCCAGGTTGGCGGCTGTCGCCGGCTCGGTTCCCAGTTGCCGCGTCAGACTACGCGCCATCCAGACGCCGATTCCCAAACCGATCGCCACAGAAAAGACCACCAGAACAAGCATCAGATTGCGGCCTTCGACGTACACCGTATCGTTAGATCCGGCCGTCGTTTGTGCGTCGCCCTGTTTCACATCAACCAGGGTGCCCATCAGGACCAAGGTCTTGAAACCCTTCTCGTGGTATTCGCCCAGCAGATAGCTGGTCAGGCTGCCTTGATCCTGTAGCCCAGCGGCGTTGATCCTGCCTTTCATTTCATCGAAGGCCTGTAGGTAATCGTGCCAGCTCTGATCGAGATCGGCGAAGGTGGCCTTCCCTTTCTCGGTGTAGACGAGGGGCTCAGCCTGATCGAGATGTTCGCGCGCCGAGGCCAGGGCTTTTCCAGCCTGGGCCAGAGAGGCAGTCCGCTGCTCGGCGGTGGAAGCCAGAATGGCGTTGCGTAGATAGGTGCCGGCCCTCAGCACATCGGCGTTCGCCTGCTGAATCAGGTTAAGCCCCACGAGATCCAATCGATAGGTCCTGTCTGCGTTTGCGCTGATCTGCGCCATGTTGCGCACACCGACCACGCTGACGATGGCACTGATGGCCGCTACCAGGATAAAGGCGCTGATTAGCTTGGCGCCCAGTTTCATATTGCCGATATTCATAGCTCGCTTCGTCGACCTGAAAAAAACCGGAACCGAAAGATGGATCCAGCAACGCTCGCGCGTCGCCGGAAAGTCAGCATCCAGACCTGGCCGGCCGGGGATGCGACAAATGCTTCATGTATTCAGTTAACGGCAGCGAGAATGTATTCTTCATACTAATTATCGTTAACGCGTAAATTAGCGTTACCGGCAGGCCTTCATGTTATTTCTTTGAAAGGTTTCAGGTGAAGACGAATGCCGCCGATGAGGGGAGCGGACAAGGTAAGCGCTTATGCGCTGCAGCGCAATCGGGCGTCGACATCAGTCTCATCGCTCTCTGGCTCGGGCACGAGAGCATCGAAACGACTCACGTCTACATCGACGCTGATATGGCGACGAAGCAGCGGGCACTCGAGAAACTGGCACCAGCGGAAGCCGCCTCGTTCCGGTTCAAGCCTTCCGATAGCGTGCTCGCCTTCCTGCAACAGCTCTGACTATCTACAGTCTCGTCGCCGGCGATCCAAAGCTGGCGGACACCGGTCGACGAGCTGGGCATAACCGGGAACTGTGCCTAAAAGCGTAAATTCCTATCATAAGTCGCGCAGTTATGAAAATTCGCGTGCTTATGCGGGAGTCGGTATAAACGGCCTATTGCTTGAAGACCCGTGCGGCAAACGCCTGGTCGAACTGCCGCGCTCGCTGCACCTCGTCGCTATGCAGATAGGTAGACGTCGTCGAGATCGACGAATGGCGCAGATTGTCGCGCACCATAATCAGTTCGGCACCCCGCGCGAGCGCGTGCGAGGCGTGCGTGTGGCGCATCCAATGCGGACTCGCGCGGCGCAGCTTCTCGGCCGTCGCGGGCCGCTCGTCCTGAATCGCATCGGCCACCAGCACGAAGAACCGTCTCAGCACGCGCCAAAGCCGCGTGCTTTCGATGCCGGCGCCGTCCTCCTCGAGGTTTGCGACAAGCGGCGTCGCCGGGTTCCAGCGCGCGGGCGTGACTGGCAGGCCCCGTTGCACGAGATACTGGTCGAGCGCCGTTCGCGCAAGCGGTGGCAACGCCACCTTACCTCGCTTGCCACCCTTACCGAGCACGTGCAGCCAGTGATCGCCGTGCTCATCCCGCCGGATGTCGGCGAGCGTCGCGCCAACCAGCTCGCCGGCGCGCAGGCCCGTTGCATAGCCAAAGTCCAGCAGAAACCGCACGCGCTGAGCGGCCGGCACACTCGAGCCGTATGACCATTCGAGGCCATCGGCAACGGTGCGGATCAGTAGCCACTCGCCCTCGGAGAAGCCGCGCGACACGTCCAATCCCGCGCGCGGCGCGTGGCTCTTGACCTTGACGCCGGCGAACGGATTCGCCAGCACGTAGCGCTGCTCAACCAGCCAGCGGAACAGCGCCGACAGCACATTCAGCGCGTACGCTGCCGATCGGGGCGAGAGCGCGCCGATGAACGGTCGCCATTCCACACTGTGCCGTGGCCGCGACGGCCCGACCCAACGCTCGCGCGGCGTGGGCCGTCGCAGGAATGCCCGGTACGCGATCGCGTCGTCAGTGGTGAGTGACGACAGCGCTCGGCCTCGCTCGACGATGGCCCATAGGATCAGGCGCTCCGCTTCCTTGCGGTAGGCGCGCTGCGTGGTGGCCGATTCATGCAGCGACAGCCAGGATCGAATCGCCTCGTAGTCGTTGGACGCATTCAGCAGGCAGGCGGCCCGCGGTGCGCGGAACTGTCCATGCGACCCGTCGACTTCGTGCGGTACCCGCAACTGCTCCCACGGCACGATGTTCCCGGGCGGTGCTGCGACGATCAACGCCCGCGCCCGTTCGGTCAGCGCCGGATGGGCGGCAACGAACGCCTCCACGCGGCGTGCGCTGGCGACGCCGAGCCCGGCGATCGCCGTCCACCAGCGGCGCCGGCGTGGAATGCGCACGGTTAGCTCGGCCAGCGTCCGGATACCATGCGCCCGCAGCGCGGCCACAGCGCGCGTTGGCAACCATTGATCGACCTCGTCGGCGATGTGCGGCACCGGTGCTGGCAGTCTGCGCAACGTTTCGACCGCGTGCGCGACGGTGTCGGCCGACACGGCGGATCGCCCGCCGAATGTTTCGGCCAAATCGGCTCGGTGACGGCTCGTCGCGAACGCAGCCAAGGTGCGCCGGATGCGGCCGAGCATGCCGCGCGCGGATGCTCCTGGCGCCTTCCGGTCGCCCAGATAGCGGGCGACGGCTGCTCGAGCGTCGAGCCCGGCGTACCAGGCACGCAGCGCGGCCAGCTCGGCGTCGTCGGGGAAGGAGGTGGGTTCGGTCTCACGCGTTTTCATGATCGCCGGTTTAGATGAAAAACAAAGATGGACTGATAATAAAGTTTATCAGTCTAATCGCATCTCTCACACTATACGACGTGCTCGCAGCGGCCCCGGTCTTGCCTCAGGTCGACCCGGTGTGGCGCATTCGCCAGATGGCAACTGACGACCCACAACCGTCTCTCGTGTCTGCCGGCAACGGACATCCAGAGCACCGGGGTATATCGCCTCACATCATAATATCCTCCGCGCCCCTGCCGTGCGCGACCAATGGTCGGCTGTGTCGCGCACGACGTTGCAGACCTGCACTCTGAATTCTGTAAAAAAGATGCTACGCCCCTTCTTCTTTGCAGCCACGTGCTCCGGATGCGTTGCCCAGGCACGCATTCCCTCCTCAGACTCGAACTCCACGATGGTCACGCGCTCACCATCCTCGGCAACGAAGCCCTTGTGTGAGATGTAGCCGGGTATGTCAGCGGCCAGCGTGCTCATCCGGGACGCCCACTGTTTGTACTCATCTTGAGCCTCAGGATTCAGCCTGGACCTGAAGACAGTCACGATCATTTTCACTTCCTTCACAAGGCCACGCGTGCGACATTGCAGCTGGCATTGCGGAGTCTAAGTTCATCACTTCTTCATGTAAAATGAATAAATATGAACATTATTTTCTCGTTTCAAGAAAATGAACCTGACTGATCTGCGTGTATTTCAAGCTGTCGCCCGCACGGGTGGCATCACTCGCGCCGCAGCATTGCTGCACAGAGTGCCGTCGAATATCACCACACGCATTCAGCAACTGGAAGGCGACCTCGATGTGTCGCTCTTCATACGTGAGGGCAAGCGTTTTCAGCTATCGCCACAAGGCAAGGTTCTGCTCGACTACGCGACGCGTCTCCTGGCGCTTGCCGAAGAGGCGCGAGGAGCGATGCACGATGAAGTCCCGCGTGGTGTACTTAACCTGGGGGCAATGGAAAGCACCGCGGCCATCCGCCTTCCATCACTACTCGGCCAGATGTATGAGCGCTATCCCGATCTGTCAGTGGAACTGCGAACTGGCGCGCCGCGGCCTTTGACCGCGCGCGTTCTCTCGGGTGAACTGGACGCCGCGTTAGTCGCCGAGCCGGTTTCCGATACGCGACTGGAGACCATGCTCGCCTATGTCGAAGATCTTGTGATTATTGGACCCCAAGATCATCCGCCGATCCGCTCGGCTCGCGATCTGCGCACGGGGACGCTACTGGCTTTCGAGCCAGATTGTCCGCATCGTCAGCGATTGGAAGCATGGTGCGCGCGTGACAATGTGGCTCCTCAGCGAGTCGTCGAGGTCGGCTCTTATCACGCGATTCTAGGCTGCTGTATTGCAGGTATGGGAGTTGCACTGATTCCCGCTGCGGTCCTTGACACCTATACCGAACGAACCAGGTTGTCAGTGCATAGCCTGAAAGGCGAATACCGTAGCGTCCGCACTCTGCTGATCTGGCGCAAAGACGCTCGGCAACCCAAGGTCAGCGCCTTGGCAAGTTTGCTACAGGAAGTTCAGCGAAAATTATCAAGGGCGTAGCGGAACAATTCGATAGAGCCGCCGCCCCATCCTCAACAACTTGTTCCCCACATCGATTGTCGCCAATCCAGGCGCTGACATCGAACGGCTGAAAGTGGCCGAGCTGAGACGAATGGCCGCGGGCTTCGCTCGACCGACCTTGGCAAATGTCGCGCCTGAATCGGTCGATAGTCGGATGCCTCAACTGAAAGGCGAGGCGATGGATGAGTTCTATCCCTTGTTGTCAGCTACTAGCCGGCACGTAGGTCAATTGCACCGATGTGCCGATGCGATCGCCTTCGCCATACGGTCGGTCTCTGCAGCCTGGCAGGCGGCAATCTCCATCGGGACGATCGAACCGCCTCCGTTTTCTGCCTCTGCGGACTTTTTGCAACTCGCGTCGCGTCGCTTCTTCCATGCAGCGATTTTGCTGTCGAGGCGCGCTTTGCAGCCAGGTGACTTTGCGGCTCTGTCCTCGACGATGTCCTGCAGTTTCTGCTCGGCAACAACCCTGTCGCGCCACGCGCAGAAATTCAGGCTGGTCTGATTTGCATCGCAGTTCGCGAGCATGCCTTGCACCTCACTCGCGGGTAGCCCGCTCTGCCGCGAGATTACGTCGGTGGGATCAACGGTGCCAGCCATTGCTGGCGAGCACCCGAGTGCGAATGCGAGTGCGAGGAAAGCGACTTTCATCTCAACCCCTGAGCGAATGGCGCCGCCTCTTCACGACGGCGGTTGACGAGTCCATTCACTCGACGTGGCGGCAGACGGTGACCTTGTGCGTCGCGCGGATGTACGTACACGCAGAGAGCCATGTTGCTTGCGACCAGTCTGTCGTTACCGCTATTCGCGGCAGCAAACGTATCGCGCGACCCGCCTTCCCCTGAGTTGTAGGCGAAGCTGACCAGTGCGTCGAACTGCGCCTGTGTGAGTTCGTGGTCGCGCACATTGCGGCGAACGATCTGCTCGGTGAGTCGGACCTTTGTGACAAGTTGCGCATTGACCTGCGCGATTGACACGGGCCGTTGAAGTTCATCCGAGGTGCAAAATCCCAAATGAGCAAGCGTACCGACTCCGTAGGCGCAGTTATTTGCTACGTCGTTGTAGTAGTTCATCACGGCACCTTCTCGACGCCGCAAATCCGCCCATCCGGCAAGGCTCAGACGCATTGATTCATTCGGCATGATTTCCCCTTGAAGGCTGAGTCCGTCAGACTTTAGCATTCGTCTGAGGAGAGCGGCAACGGTTGAAGGGGACGCCGGGCGACCGTAGAGGGGTATTCGTCCTTTTCGTGCAAAATCTGGCGCTTTGCTCTGAAAATCCTTGCGTTTTCAATGGCTTGTAGGATCAGGCGTCGCGTAACGAACGCAAAAGCGAAAGCCTTACTGGACGGGGCTCTCCGGGAGACAACCGCCAGATTTTACTGAGATGGACCCGACGCCTCCCTTCGGGGGACACTAACGGACTCAACCGGACGTCTGGATGGAGGTTCATCATGGAAATCGATATTCTCGGCATTGATCTCGCCAAGCAGGTATTCCAACTCCACGGGGCCGATCGTCGCGGAAGAGCAGTGCACCGGGCGAAGGTATCGCGTGGGTCGCTGTTCGAAGCAGTGCGCACCCTCGCGCCCGGAGTGGTCGTGATGGAGGCGTGCGGCACCGCTCACCACTGGGCACGACGTTTCCAGTCGCTGGGCATCGAGGTCCGCCTGATCAGCCCGCAGTACGTGACGCCGTTCGTCAAGACCAACAAGAACGATCGCAACGATGCAGAGGCGATTGTGGAAGCCGCGAGCCGGCCTACCATGCGCTTTGTGACCGTCAAATCGGTCGAGCAGCAGGATATCCTGGCCGCGCACCGCATGCGCGCCATCCTGATTCGCCACCGTACCGCGCTGATCAACCAGATGCGCGGTCTGCTCGGAGAGCGCGGCTTCACGATTTCCCGGTCACCGGAAGCCTTCAAGTGTGCGATCCCGGAACTGCTGCGCACGGCTGGCGACGAACTAACCGCCTTCTGCCAGACGCTGCTGTCCGAACTGCTGCAGCACCTGACTGCGATTGAAGATCGCATTCATCTCATCGACACGTCGATCCAGACGTTCATGAAGCATTCCACGTTATGCAAGAAGATTGCCGCCGTCCCGGGCATCGGCCCCATTACCGCCACGGCAATTGTCGGCGCCGTCGGCAATGCCACGCAGTTCCGGAATGGCCGGCATCTTGCAGCGTGGCTCGGTCTTGTGCCACGTCAGTATTCCTCCGGCGGTAAATCACGATTGCAGGGGATCAGCCGGCGCGGGGACACCTACCTGCGCACGCTGTTGATCCACGGCGCCCGCGCAGTCCTGAGATATGTGAAGGGCAAGACCGATCCACATAGCGTCTGGCTACAACAGATGATTGCCCGACGCGGGCACAACTGCACCGCGGTCGCGCTGGCCAACAAGAACGCGCGAATCATCCAGGCGCTGCTCAGCGGCGAGGCCAGTTACGTTGCACCAGGCACTACGGCATAGGCAAACAGTTCTCAATGGAGAGTACCACCAGCGTAGGTTTGCGAAGCTTCTCAAAAGCGATGACGAAATTGGTTGAACCAGCATCCTGAAGCCTGTTTTTCGTGCCGGCTGCTCTTTTAGGCAAGCCGCGATTTTGCTAAGGACAGGGTGCGCGGATCTCATCAAGGCTGCGGGCGTGCTTCGGCTATCGTCCAACTGCAAGCCGGATACATGCATGCAGACCGTTTCGACATCACGAACAAGAAGCTTGCAAAAGGCGCCGGGTCCATACATGCACGAAAAGGACGAATACCCCATGAATCGCATCTTCGGCATGCTGGGGCTCAAACTGGGCGTGGTGCGGCAGAACGCGTAGCCAGGTAATGCCCGCCGCCGGCTACTGCGGCGGCGGCCCGTCCAGTTCCTCGGCCCGCACGAACAGCCAGTCGACGAACGTGCGCAGTGACGGATCGTCGTCGTTGCGATACAGGCAATGGAACGGCGGCCCTTCCAGGTGGACCTCCGGAAACAGCGCGACGAGCCGGCCGCCCGCGAGATCGTCGCGCACCACCGCGCGCGGCGCGAGGCACACGCCGAGCCCGCTCGCGGCGGCCTGGATCAGCAGGAAGAACTCGCGATAAAACGGCCCGCGCAGCGTCTCGGTGACGTCCGTGCCGGCCTGGTGGAACCAGTATTGCCATGCCTGCGGCAGCCCCGCGTAGTGGAGCAGCGGCGCGTTGCGCAGGTCCGACGGCACGCGCGCCTGTTCGAGCACCGGATGGCCGGGCGCGCACACGGGCACCGCGACGGTCTCGAGCAGCGGTCGCGACACGAAGCCCTTGCGGCGCAGCTCCGGTGTATACCGGCGAATCACGACGTCGCACGTTTCGTCGATGTGATCGCGCTCGACGTCGGCGGTCGTGACGAGCTGCACGTCGATGTCGGGATGCGCGGCCTGAAATACGGCAAGTTGCGTCAGCAACCATCCATGCGCGAATGACACGGACGCATTGATCCGGATCGAATGGCCGCCGACCGGCTCGAACATCTGCCCGGTCGCCTGCGCGAGCCGGCCGAGGCAACTCGCGACGTCGACGAGGTAATGCCGTGCGCGCGGCGTGAGCCGCAGCGAACGCCCGTCGCGCTCGAACAGCTTCTGCCCGAAGAACGATTCGAGCACGCGGATCTGCTGCGCGATCGCACTCTGGGTTACGTTCAGCTCCTCGGCGGCGAGGGTGAGGCTCTGCAGGCGGCCGGCGGCTTCGAAGCTGCGCAGCGCGTTCAGGGGCGGCAATCGGCGCATCGTGAGATCGCGAAGAAAAGCTACACAGTGGGTCAAAAAATGTCGTTTGTCGAGGCTGGGGCACGTCCCTATCATGGCGCCGACAGGAGAAAGCCCCGATGACGATCATAGCGCCCCCCGATTGCCGATCAACCGGAATTCGCCGCCGTCTTCGCGGCCGGCGAACGGCGCGGCGTGCGATGTGCGGCGCGGCAGTGATGCCGCCGGTGCGAGGCCGCGGTGCGCTGGCGCTCGCCTGTGCCGGGCTGTTCGCGGTGCTGACCGGGTGTGCGGCGAAGCCGGAAAACGAACGCCAGATCGGCAGCGGCGGATCGCTGGTGCGCTACAGCTCCAGCCAGACCGAAGTCGACCTGACGGACAGCGAGCAGCAGACGCTGCGCATGTTGACCGACCGCCGCTATGCGGGCGCGACGCAGGCGCACACGCTCGACGCGGTGGCGGGCGTGCTGCGCGCGCAGGGCTATGCGCCGGTCACGGTCGACCGCGATGCGGGGCTGATCGAAGGCGGGCGCAGCGACACGCTGATTCCGAAGTGGCGGCAACTGCTGCGCGGCGCGCTGAAGGCCCGGATTGGCGGTTTGCCCGCGAAAGCGGATCACGAGCGCGTGGCCGCCGTCGTGACGGTTCGCGCATCCGGGGCGCACGATGCGATCGTACGTGCGCGATTCGACCGCACGGTGTGGAACAGCAATGGCGATTCGCGGATGAAGACCGTCGTCGAGCCCGCGTACTACCAGGCCTTCTTCGGCGACATGGACAAGGCGATGTGCACGACATCGTGCGAGCGGTGACCGGCATGCAGGTGCCGATGCGCGGGAGCGTCGAGGAGCGGAGTCATGGAGGGCGCGCTGCCGCCCGACAGTGAACGGATGCGCCTGCAAAGCAGCATCGGTTATCGCGCACCGCTCGAATTCGAAAGCCTGCATGCGCAGGAGCAAACGCCATCGCAGTGCGGGTTGCCCACCGCCGGGCAGCGTCACGGTCGTGACAGGCGACCCGCCGCCCGGCCGTGGACAACCCGAGATCCAACAATCCATGGAGGATCAACAACACATTAAACTCAACTGCAAATCTGTCCGTCCAACCGGGTCAACCTCAAGGATAGGTGGGCGGCAGCGCACGCGTCTAGCTGGGGCTTTCGCGAAGGGCGATGACGGTCTGACTTCGGTCGTTCGGTATCGAGCGCGCCGAAAGCCCGCTCGGGGTCGCGTGCCGACGATCGTGGCGATGCGACGTTCACGCTGAGCATTCACATTGCATGAGGCAGAGAGCGGCCAGGAACGGTCGTACACGGTCCCCGCGCGAAAGTCACAAACCGAAAGAGCAACGGACATTAGATCACTGATCGCCAACGACCCGGGTGGATCGAGTGTTGCCGACCGGCAGACCGCGGCTATCGATGTAAGTATCAGGTTTCCGACAGTCGAAGTGCCTAGCTCTACGGAGTAGTGGTTTCGCTTGTCCATTGCGACTGCCGTGCTGAATTGATCAGCCCTCCTAGCCGTCCAGGAAGTGCTACCGGCAGACGGGCGACTGCGAGCGCTAGCGATCAGTCGCAATTCGCGTTCTATCTGCGCTCGCGCCGAGGTCGAACAGCAGCCACTCGCCGAGCAGAGCATTACAACATGCCTATACATATCACTCATGCCGCTCAATACGACAGTAGTGCGTGGGCAAGCTCGCCCATGGATATTCTGCTGAATAACAGGCCAAAAATCTGCTATTTTTCGCGATCTTAGCCAAATTTCCAAAACTATCGTTTTAGCAAAAGCGAGAGATGCGATCTGTCTATGCAGATCGGGTAACCACCTATTGGCGTTAACTTGTCTATACAAGTAAATTTCTTCCAGTGCAATCAGGTTCGAAACGGTCAAGTGGCAAAAAACCGGCCGCCAGGTGAGCAAACAGCCGCTCGCCTCCGATTCGCCAGATAGACAAAAAGAGCCGGCCTGTGCCGGATCGCCTGTAACCCTAATCGTTCGTTTGCCCGACTAAACGTAGCGCAGCCGACATCTAAAGCGTTCTGGAGAATGTTCCGTGGTTATTCCCACCGAAAACCCCGCTAGCGGCGCGTTGATCGAATCCCGTTCGATCGACTACATCCCCGATACGGAAAGGCATGGCAGCCTGTTTAGCCAGTTCACGCTCTGGCTGTCGGCCAACCTGCAGGTCACGGCCATCGTGACCGGCGCGCTCGCCGTCGTGCTTGGCGGGGACGTTTTCTGGTCGCTCGTCGCTTTGCTGATCGGGCAGATCATTGGCGGCGCCGTCATGGCGCTGCATGGCGCGCAGGGGCCTCAGCTCGGGCTCCCGCAAATGATCTCGAGCCGTGTGCAGTTCGGCGTATATGGCGCGATGATCCCGATCGTCCTCGTGTGCCTGATGTATGTCGGTTTTTCGGCTAGCGGCTCGGTGCTGGCCGGCCAGGCGGTCGCCCAGTTGTTCCACGTTGACGATTCGGCCGGTATCGTGATCTTCGCCGTCGTGATCGTGCTCCTGACGATCTTCGGCTACCGCTCGATTCACTTTGCCGGACGCATCGCGAGCGTGGTGGGGGTAGCGGCGTTTGTCTTCATGTTCGCGCAACTCTTCGCGCATCACGATATCGGTGCATTGCTCACGAACCGGCACTTCACCCTCGCAAGCTTTCTGCTCTCGATGTCGCTGTCGGCGTCGTGGCAGATCGCGTTCGGCCCGTATGTCGCGGATTATTCGCGCTATCTGCCGCGCTCGACCTCATCGGTGCGAACGTTTTTTGCCGTGGGGCTCGGCTCGGTCATTGGCGCCCAGGCGGCCATGACCTTCGGCGTGTTTGCCGCGGCGCTGGCTGGCAGCCAGTTTTCCCATCACGAGGTGTCGTACATCGTCGGGCTCGGAGCGAGCGGCGCCGTCGCCGCGCTGCTGTACTTCAGCATCGCATTCGGCAAGGTGACCGTGACGACGCTCAACGCCTACGGTAGCTTCATGTCGATGGCGACGATCGTCAGCGGCTTTCGCGGACAGCGCACGATATCGACCCGTCACCGTCTGTTTTACATCCTCGGCATGGTGGGTTTGTCGACACTGGTTGCGCTGGCAGGACGCCACTCGTTCCTGAAAGAGTTCTCCGCGTTTATTCTGTTCCTGCTCGCCTTCTTCACGCCGTGGAGCGCGATCAACCTGGTCGACTACTATTGCTTTACGAAATCGCGCTATGACGTCCCGGCGCTGTCGAATCCGGATGGTCGTTACGGCCGCTGGAACGGCATGGCGATCGCCATCTACGTTGCCGGCGTACTGGTCCAGCTGCCGTTCATCTCCACCAGCTTCTACACGGGACCGCTCGTCGATGCACTCGGCGGAACGGACATCTCGTGGATTCTCGGACTTGTCGCACCCGCGGTGCTGTATTACGTATGTGCTCGCGCTTCGTCGCGCACCATCCCTGAGCGTCTCATTCTTCCTGTTGAGCAAGGCAGCACGCGTAGTTGAGTTCGCGTAGCGTACTTCACCTTTAATGACTCCCCCTGTCACGCGCGGCGCAAACCCCGCGCGTGACAGGGGGCAGCTTCGCGGCTGACCGGCTCGGCAAGCCGCTGCACATCGGTCTTCGGGACTGAATGCAGCCTTGCATGACAAGACGATTTGCGCCGCCGGCGCTGCAATTATTCCCATCCAACAAAATAGTTGTACTAATCATGAAAAAGAACGGATCTCGCCGCCTATTCTCCTGTATCAGCGCCGGCCTGAAGACTGCCTGCGCGGCGACCGTCCTGCTGGCGCCTCACTATGCGTATTCGCAGGACAACGTGACCCTGTACGGCTTGATCGACGAATTCGCGCAGTACGTGAACACCGGCAACGGTTATACCGCCGCGCTCGGTTCGAGCGGGCAATGGGGCAGCCGCTTCGGCGTGAAAGGTTCGGAGGATATCGGCGGCGGGCAAAAGGTCATCTTCGACCTTGAGAACGGTTTCAATCCGACCAACGGCACGCTTGCCGAGAGTAATTCGATGTTCAACCGGCAGGCGTGGGTGGGCGTGTCGGGCGCATGGGGGCAAGTGCGCGCGGGGCGCCAGAATTCCCCGCTCTTCTACGACCAGAGCGGTCAGGACGCGTTCGGCGGCGTCACTCAGGCATCCGACATGGATAACCTGACGACGTTTGTCTACCGCACGAGCAACACCGTGTCATACATGACACCGGAACTGGCCGGATTTCAAGCGGGGATTTACCTTGGCTTTGGCGATGCCGGTGGTTTGCAGTCCGCCGGATCGAGCAAACAGTTCGACGTGACTTACGAGCACGGACCGTTTGCGGCGTTCGTGGCCGGCCAGTGGCTGAAGAACGCGAGTGCCTCCACGACGGACCACACGATCATGGCAGGGGCGTCGTATGCGATCGGCAAGGCAACCGTCTATGGCGGATATTCGACCATGAAGTGGGACGATATCGGGCTCAACGCACGGGTTTATGGCCTGTCCGCCAAGTATCAGTTCAACGCTGCCAACAGTCTCGCGCTGGGCTATGCGATCCTGCGAGATCAGACCTCGCAGGACAACAACGCGGATCAGATTGGCCTGATGTACGAGTACGACGTGTCGAAACGCACCAATCTTTATGGCGCGCTGTCGTTCCTGCGTAATCGAAACGCTGCGAATTATACGCTTGCCGGCGCGGCGAACCCCGGCTTGCCGCTTGCCTACCCGGGTGCAGACGCACGCGGTGTACAGGTCGGGATCGTGCACCGGTTCTAATTCCGCGCCGGCATCAGTTTGAGGAGCTGGCACGTGCGCTTTCTCACGCGGGCGTACCTGTCAATTCATTGTTCTCCCGGATCGCTATATCCCCAAGCTGGATTGCGAATAATCAACTGCCGTAGACGAATGGCGGATTAGAGTTGTACAGCGGACGTGCGTTACTCTTCCGCGACAGGCCGTTTGGGGTCGCTTGCCGCGGTCGTGGCCTTGTGAGGTTAGGGCTGTGATGCCATTCGCATAAGACGGGGCGGGCACACCGTGGGCCGCGAACTCGCTCAAAGTCTGCTGCGCCATTCGCATCTCCTGCAGCAGTCGCACGGGATCGAGGCTGTTGAACTGCGCCTTCAGCTTTTCCTTGATCGCCGGTTCGACGCTGTCGTACGCCAGCAGCCGATCGCACGGCGTTGCCGGCGCAAGGTAGACCTTGTGCACACGGGCGCCGTCGCGCGTTTTGGACTTCAGCTTGAATGAGGGCTGGAAGAAGTTAATGTATAGCCGTGATGACGCATATAGCTGCGCGAGCGCGTTCTTCGCATTGTTGCCGCTCAGACGGCCATAACCAACCAGCCGTCGCACGACGGCGCCGTTCTTCTGTTCCACCCAGGCCTGATCGTTCTTCTTGTATGCACGCGAGCGGGTCTGCTCAAGGCCATGTCCCTTGCAGTAGTCGAAGACGCTCTGGTTCATGAATGCGGTGTCGTTATCCGAATCCACTCCAAGCATTGAGAATGGAAGATCGGCGGCTAACTTCTCAAACGCTTCGATAACAAGCATCTGGTTGCGCGTACGCATGGCCACACATTCTGTCCAGCCGCTGGCAATATCGGTCAATGTCAGCGTATGGACGAACTCGCCGTCGGTCTTTGAGCCGCCGCAGTGTTCGACCATATCGATCTCGAAGAAACCTGGCGGCGGATCGCGCCAGTTTGCGAACGTGCGAACCGGGATGCTACGCCGTATGGCCGAGCCCACACCTTTGCGGCGTTTGCGCTGCCCGTCAATGTGCAAACGCGCATTGGCCAGCAGGCGATCGATGGTCGCCGCGCTGACCTGAAGGAGTTTGGCCTTAACGACCGGATCCAGCTCGAGATGGCCGTGCCGTTCCATGGCATCAACCAGCTTCGGAATCAATGCCTTCAGGCGCTTGCCACAAACCCGGTCGGCCGCTTCCCACAACACCGTTAGCGCCTGACATACCGCCGCGTCGTATAACCGGTTTCGCTCGCGTGTGCCCTTCGTTGGGCCCGGTTGTTCCCGCAGCAACCGGATGGCGTGCTTGCGGTGATAGCCGGTCAAAGCCACGAACTCGTCGAGAATCCTGATCCGGTCACCGAACGTCGCGCTTCTATACCGCAATTGCAATGCTGCGACCAACTCCTTGCGTGTCGTCATGCTGATTTGCCTCGTCACCTCGTGCCGCTCCCGCCGGACCATCCGACGGGTAGCAAACTACGTGAGGCAACAGGTCAACGCGAGTTGCAATTCTGATGAGTCAATGCGCCGGCCATGCTGCTTGACGCTGTCTATCTAGGTCTGAACCTTTGTTCATTCAACTCCGAACTCTCGCGACGGGGCCGGATCGACGCCGACGGCGCCGGCGGGCGGGATTGGCGACGCGGTGAGTGAGCCACGGATAGGGGCGCTTGCATTTGCGGTGCGGCGGAAGTCCAAAAGGTCGTGCGGCTCAGTCCGGCCGAGGATTGCGGTAGGGATGCCCATTACTGAGCACCCCCCGCGCAGATCCCGGCGTGCCCAATTCGGGCACCGGGCTCCTACCTCGGGTGTTTGACGGCAAATCGCCGGTCAGGCCACGGATGAAGGATTCGAGGTTGCGGGAGCCAGGCATCTGCGATCCGCTCGACTCGCTGCCACGTCATGTGATCCTTTTGGCTGCGGCGCCGGAGCGCCCGCCTCCACAGATCAACGACGTGGTATCGAAACGCGCAGAGTGCGCGCGAGTTCGTAGGTACTGCGTGGTACGCAAAGTACCCGCGAACCACCTGCCTGAGCCATTTCCCTTGTGCAGGAATCGGTTCGTGCATGCGCTTCCGTAGCGCCTCCTTGATCTGTCTGAGTCTCGCCCGCATCCGATCCCCTCGGGTCTTCCGCTGTAACTGGAAAGCCCCGCGACGAGACCGGCCGCAGATAAAGATGAAACCCAGAAAGGTGAAGGTCTCAGGTCGGCCAAGGCCTCGACTCTGGCGGTTGACCGCTGCGTAGCGGCCGAACTCCAGCAGTCTCGTCTTGTCCGGGTGAAGCGCAAGCGAGAACTCCTCCAACCTCAAACGCATCGCGTCCCAGAATCGCCGCGCGTCGGCTTCGTGCTCGAAGCCGACAACGATGTCATCCGCATAACGCAGGATGATCACGTTGCCTTTGGCTTCCCGCCGTCGCCATCGGTTGGCCCAGAGATCGAAGACGTAGTGCAGGTAAACGGCCATCCGTTTGCCAAAGACTAACTCTTCTTCATCTTGAGGTTTGTTCGACGCCTGCCCGCACGTGCCTTGTTGTTGATCGCCGGATGATTGTCGACGCCTGCTGTTCTGTTTGTCGCTGGCGGTGCGCCGACTGCGCATCCGCTTCGAACGGCTTGCGTTCATCCACGAAGCCTTCATGAAAATCGCTTGCTGCGTCAGATGCTGGCGACGGCTGAAAATGTCATTTTGTAAAGCTTCTAAGAGCGGGACATGATTTTAGTGCGTAGATTATTGCCATATGTCGTGAGGCGATACCGTTGGTTTGGGCTTGTGGGCTTATCGGGAAGTGTCATTTCGATGAGGCCGACTTCTAACGCAGGAGTCAGGTAGCTCTTGCGAAAATGATCGGGGTCGCTTAACTGCAAAGCTCGCTGAATGTCAGCGCGACTGCTCTGCCGGTCCAAAACCACCAGGAGCCGCTCAAGCTCCTTGGTAAGGCCTCGGAGCCTAGCTTCCAGAATGGCTTCCGGGGTGGCTTCCGGGGTGGCTTCCGGGGTGGCTTCCGGGGTGGCTTCCGGGGCGGCCTCCGGGGCGGCCTCCGGGGTGACCTTTGGGGTGACTTCCGGGGTGGCTTCAAGAGCGTCGGGCTCTACGTCGACTTTCAAAGTCTCCTTGCTTCGCGCACGAGCTTCACCGGCTGGAGCAAGGAAGACCAGATCGACCCCGCCTGAGTCGTCGGATTCCCATCGGGGTGCTGGCAAGCCTGCTGCTCGGCAGCTTTCAGCAATCACAACGCTGCCCCGGCCGAGTTTCTCCATGTAGCCCTGCAAGTAGAGCGCATGCGCGATGTCTGGATTGCGCAGAATGGAGATGTGCCCCTTCGCGAGCTTAGAGGCATCGATGCCAGGTGGAAAACCTCCGGAATTCCATATCCGAAGTTGGTCCGGCGAAACCTCGACTTTGATCCCCCCCGAGAAGTTGCTGTAATCACGGTGAGCGAACGCGTTCACTATGCCTTCGCGAACAGCTTGCTCTGGAAAAAGCGACAAGTCTTCCCTTTGATTTTTCGAAGATGAAAACACAGCGCGTTGTGGTGTATTACGAGCGATGAAGGCAATCAATTGCTCAATAACAAGAGTCACAGGACCTTCGAAATGCTGCAAATCCTGATACTCGTCCGCCGCCTTGCTTCCATAGGAGACTGCCCGCACTCTAACCTGCGGATGTCGGACTGCGGGATTGGTTGCCAACAACACATCAGCAGCATTTGTGAGCCGACTGTATTTGGCGAGTCCAAGGACCTGAAGCTGACTCATCAAGTCCTGCTCGACCTCATGGACCTGTGGTGGAATCCGCTTGGCGCTCAATAACTTCTTGCAGGCAGAAAGAGAAAGATCCTCTTCTTGGCACTCGGGTGAAAAGCGTCGCTCCCACCGTTCTGGCTCGATACCTTTGCTCAATACGATGCTGCGGATTGTTCCAACGTCTGCTTTCCGAGTAGTTTCTCGGTCTCGCACATAAATAGTATTCTCGTACGCGTACGGCACGTCTTTGCCAGCAGGAACCTCGATTACCAAGATACTTCTGCCGCCAATCTCCTGCGCATCAACGGAGAATAGGGCGGCTGGCTGAACAGTACGATTGAGGTCACGTTCAAGCTGCTCAGATGCTTCTTGGGCATTTTCGATACCACGCACCTCACCATCGTCGCTCACGCCGCAGACGAGATAACCTCCTTGACTATTCAGGAAAGAACACACGATTGGACCGCATGAGTCCAACTGCGCAAAGGATTTGAACTCGACGTTTTGTCCCTCGCCGAGCAATAGCATCCGCTTGACCGCCGCAACGTTGGGGCTCATTCGGTACCTCGGATCTGGGCCTTTACCTGGGCGACGTTCTCGAACTGCTCTTTAAGGTGTTGTTCGAGCTCTTGATACCGCGAAAACTGTGCGGTGATGAAGACGCTTGCATCGTCAGTACGATCGAATTTCTGCACCCAATTGCCTTGACGCTCGGCAATCGGCAGCTTCTCGAGCGTCGCGTCCTCGTACATGTCAATGACCCGCAAATCGCCGAGAGTCGATGCGCCTTTCTTGAGTTCAAGTGCCTCCCGCTCAACCTTGGTCGGGTAACCCAAGTCCATCAGGAATCGTCGGGCAAAGACCACTTGGTCATGGGCAAGAAACCACCGCGGCTTCTTGAGTTCGATCGCCCTTAGCATTTCCTTGTGCGTGATGGATAAGTCGTTACCGATTTTGCCGCTTCCATACTTGGGGCCGATGATCCCGAGAAAAAGGTCGCATTTGTCGACCGCGGCAAGGCACGAATCAAATGCGGTCTCAGTCGAGACAACCGGAACCGTGCCCTTGTGCGACATGATGACTTCATATCCAAAGGCGGTAAGAAGAGTGTAGGCGCGGTCCAGCACTTCCTCTACACCGTAGACGGTCGAAGAAATCATCAACTTGAGCGGATCTGACATAAGGTCCGGACTAAATGTTGTTGTTCAACGGGCTGCCTGATAAAGCCAACCCGACTGTGTTCCTTTATCGCCTGATGTGCTCATTCAAGCAGGATGGCCCCAATTTTACGGTAACGCACGCCCACGCTGTGCCTGATGCTTCACCTGCGGCAGACATCGGCAGATCGTGGGGCTTGACTCCGCGGCCGACGTCGCCTAAATTGTGTACCAAATTTAATTTGAGGCCCAAAATGGCAAACAAAGACGCAGTCTTGAAGACCAGGCTCGACCACGCCCTTGAAGTCGAGTTTGTGCGTATCTGCGAGGCGGAGGGGCGAAATGCCAGCAGCGTACTTCGAGAGTTGGTGGTTAATCACGTCATCACTCATCCTGCGACGGCGGGAAACCTGAAAGTTGTCGTGACGCTCGGCGGCCCATCCGGCCGTGGCATGCACTATGGCGACGAGTATGCGATTTCCGCTCGGCTTGCATCGGACGTCGCGCTGCCAGAAAAAACTGAAATCTTGTTCCGCCTGCCCGACTTCGACCAAAGTAGCGGGGAACCCTACCGCGTCGACTCGGCGCACACCCATCGCGCAATCTTTCCAAGTTGCCGGAATGCTAAGGATCGACTTCTTGGGGCGAAGCTTATCAACAACGAGTGGATGGGCGCTCTTTTTCTGTACGACCTGGACCTAATAGGGAACCCGCATGGATGTGTCGATGCTGTGAGTTCAGCCTTAGAGGGGGCAATCCTAAACAGTGTCTTGAGCGTCTTAAAAATGAAAGAACAAGACGCGCTTGAAAGCCTTGACGCTGCCCGCTGAATGCGCGCACAAGTGGATGGAATACTCGACGACGGTTGAGCGGCCCGACTTCTCTCGGACATGTGGCATAGCGCCACATTGCTGTCGTCACGTCCTGTCCGCTCGAACCTCGGCTAAGGCCGACGATTTGTCCTCTATGCAGGATACGGAACGGCCGCTCCACTCTGGTATCAGCCCTTGCTACTCAAAAGACTCGACCGGCTGAAACGGGTCGGGACGCGCCAATCACCGTCAGGCAGAGTCCGGCCAATAGCGGCCCGTCGCTTACTGGTCGGAGATCGGCGACAATCTATCGGCGGCGAGCGATTGCCGAAGGAAAATCAAGGAGCAGTCCGTGTGAAGATTGGAGAACTGAGGTCACTTGGCCACAATATCGCCGATTCACTGGCTAGCGGCATCGGCTTGATGATCGGCGTGTATGACGTCGATGTATTCGCAGAGGCAGCAGCGGGTTCCGAAGGTTTTATCATCGTCAACTTCCTTGATGGAACGGCGTTTGGCAGCCCGATCTCAATTAAGTTACAACGCGCAATTCATCTCTATCGT
Source organism: Paraburkholderia sp. BL23I1N1 (assembly GCF_003610295.1). Classification (NCBI taxonomy): domain Bacteria; kingdom Pseudomonadati; phylum Pseudomonadota; class Betaproteobacteria; order Burkholderiales; family Burkholderiaceae; genus Paraburkholderia; species Paraburkholderia sp. BL23I1N1. The sequence goes on along the minus strand of NZ_RAPV01000002.1, from coordinate 583,251 downwards.
GATGCACTTCCGGGACTTTGTGACAAACATCGAATAGCATTCTCTGGCATCAAAATGTTGAACGCTCGATATGGAACGGATCAGGTATACGGCCGACACTTTGCCGTCACCGTCGAAACAAAAGAGGCTAAGAAGGCAATTGATCAGTATATTGGGAGTCCGGGTAGAAGGTTGCGCTGAGCTATATCATGATGTCCGGTGTCGGCCACGGAGCGAGCGCCCGCTCTGGCGACGCATAAGAGGGCTTGTGGGTCGCTTCCGTCCTACCGCATCGGGCAGTGGCTGGCCAGGAGGGGACGTTCGACGGCACGGCGTGAATCATCGACAATGGGTAGCGTTTTGTCCTTCTGAATTGCCCTCATAGTGAAAAGATGACATGTCCGAAAGAGCCGTACCGTGGGAGCCTTTAGCGACGGTGAACTACCCTTGTCCTCGGCTCGAATTCCAATTTTCCGATGACGACGATCTGCGTGTAGTCATGCACTTCTCGGAACTGAACACCGGCGATAAACCGCAAAAGCAAGACTTGGAACTACGCTTTTCGGGCGTCATCGGACTCCGATGGGTACCGGAGTTTCAGGGCTCTATCGTTCAACCGCCTGTACCGTCAAGACCCAAGTGCCAAGAGGGAGCGTGGGCCCGTTGGGTACTGCCCGTAGTCGTCGTCGAAAACTCCACGTGGTTGTCGCAGTATATGGATCTACCCGGCACCGAGAATCGCCAACACTTTTCGATCGTCTGCATGGAAGACCTACTAGACGTGATTGCCGTTGCCGACGTTCGAGTTGTTTGGATCGCTAGGGACTGAAGAGCGCTCATGGATGAATGGCTGCTTTGTGTCAGCCTGACCGGCTCCTTCGGGGCGGCTTCGGCCGACCGCGTCGGGCAGCAGTCGGCCAGGAGCCGCCATTCGCCGTCGCGGCTACACGGTCATTCGAGCGGCGGCTCCGCTCAAGCAGCGGACCTTCGCGAGCCGAGAGTGTTAGGCGTGTGATTGACCAGACTCGCCATTCAAGCCGTCACAGAAACTCGCTGTCGAGTAGCTACATGCCGCTTTCCCATAACATGGCCGGTCTACGGTTCGCTGTCATGCCCCAACGTTTCCTGGAGAAAGGCGATAAAACTCGCCAGCTTCGGTGGCATGTGCGCATCGGGCAGGTGCACCACATGGATGGGCCAGGTCTGCGCCGGCCAGTCGGGGAAAAGACGAACGAGCCGGCCCGCATCCAGATCTTCCTGCAGCATTACCTGAGGTTGAAAAATCACCCCCAGTCCCGCGAGCGCGGCTTCGCGAAGCGCGAGGCCGCCATTGACGTCGAGACGCCCGCGCACCGCGATGCGCTCCACGCCATTGCTATCGGGACGTGGGAAACGCCATTCACGTTCGGGTCCAGTCGTGACCATAAAAGCGAGGCAGTTGTGCTGCAACAGATCGGCTGGCACCAGCGGCTGCCCGTGGCGCGCCAGATAGGCCGGTGATGCGCAGGCGATACGCGGCGAATGGGTCAACGGCCGCGCAATCAAGCCCGAGTCCGGCAGTACACCGGCGCGGATGGCGGCGTCGAAACCTTCTTCCGCCAGATCGACGAAGCGATCGCTTAGGGACAGCTCGACCTGAACCTCAGGATAGCGGTCGAGGTACGCGACAAGCGCCGGTACGAGCACACGCGTGCCATAGATAGCAGGGCAACTCACCCGCAACCGGCCACGCGGGCTGCTCTGCATTTCTCGCGCATCCAGCTCGGCGAAATCCACCATCGCCAGAATTTCGAGGCATCGCGCATGATAGCGCATGCCGAGTTCGGTCAGGCTTTGACGCCGCGTGGTGCGATTCAGCAGCCGGCCTTCGAGGCGTCGCTCCAACTCGCGAATATGGTTGCCGACCATCGTGGGCGTCATACCGCTGCCTTCGGCCGCGGCGGTAAAGCTGCCGCGTTCGACCACGCGTGCAAATATTGCCATGCTGCTGAATCGGTCCATTCGCAAGTTTCATTAAGGAGTGTTCGAAGGGATGCGGAGTTTATCAAGTCAAGCTAATGAATAATACTAGGGTCATGGCTTCAACTACAAACCACAGCGAGGACTCAACCATGACCATTGCAAGCATGAAGCTTCGGCATCAACACGTCGTCCTGCTGGGCGGCACCTCGGGAATCGGCCTTGCCACGGCTGAAGCCGCGCTGGCAGTCGGCGCCTCAGTGAGCGTTGTTTCATCGCGCAGTGAGCGAGTCGCCAAAGCCGTCGCGAGACTCGGCGACCGGGTCAAGGGATACACGGCCGATCTGAGTAACGAGTCCGCCGTGCGCGCGCTGTTCGGGCAAATTGGCGCTTTCGACCATCTGGTCTACAGCGCGGGGGATTCGTTGCGAACCGGGGCGCTCGCCGACATGGACCTCGCTACGGTCCGTCAGATTTTCGAAGTGCGAGTCTTCGGCGCCATTGCCGCCGTCAAACATGCGGCGCCGTATCTCCGTCCCGGCGGCTCCGTGGTGTTGACCAGCGGTATTGCGAGCTTGCGGCCACAAAAGGGGTGGGCGGGGCTGGCCGGCGTCTGCAGTGCGAATGAAGGTCTCACACGGGCACTCGCGGTGGAGTTGGCGCCCATTCGCGTCAACCTCGTGAGTCCCGGTTTGGTGCGCACGCCGCTGTGGGATGACTTGCCCGAACTCGAGCGCGAAGCGCTCTACGCCGCGAGCGGCGCGGCCCTGCCAGTCGGTCGTGTCGGCGAGGCGGAGGACCTCGCGCAAACGTACGTCTATCTGATGACCAATCGCTATGCTACGGGACAGACCATAATTGTGGACGGCGGTGGCGTGCTGGTCTGATTAGTAGCGCGCTCGAAGAAAACGATGACCGCTACACCCTGAAAGCAGCCGATGACGTCACGCTTCGTCGATCGTCGGCAGTGGGTCGAGAACGGTCTCCGGTCGAATCGCCGGTTCGGTGTTCGTGAACGCCGATCTCGGTAAGCCGGTCGCCGTTCCGGCTGATTACATCCACCGAAATCTGCATGCGACACTGGGTAAACGAATCTCGAACGTGTTCAACAACGTCTCCTCACGACGAGACAACACAGATGAACTCCCAGTTACCAAGCGACTAACACCGCCTTCCCCTCAATACTTTGGTTCATTGCGATTGACTCTGAAAACGTTTCGCTTACCGAGTGGCGGCGCACTGGTCGACTGGAAGCGCATCGCCCCAGCCACCGTGTCCAACGGACCGTCGTTATCACGCAGCGCTCAAGCCCCCCTCAATGAATCATCGCAATTTGCGGGTTGTCCACTCGTTCTTGCGGTAGTAGGAAGGTAGAAAAAGATAGAGGGCAAACAGCGTCCCTCAAAGCCTTTGCCAGCAGGCATCCTGGCAGGACACCCGGAACGCTACCCCGATGAAGCGGAATGCAACCCCGAGGAACTGGAACGCTGCCCCGATGGAAGAGGAACGCTACCCCGATGGCTGTTTTGGTTATCAATCCGTGTCCACACGGCCTGCTCAATCCCCTTGGTGCTAAGCTCAATGCGCCCCGCTGCTATGATCTCTAACCGTTCCAATTCTTCCATCGCAGCGGTCAGCGAGCTTTTGAACTTTCGCATCGGACTGCAATACTGCATCTTCTCCTTCAGCCACTCGAGGCGGAATCTTTGCACGACATCGTCCGAGGTTGCGATAAGGCGCTGAAGCGTTTTCGCCATATCTTGGCCCTGCCGTATTTGCAGACGCTTTGTCCAATCGATTAATGCAAACTCGCGATTTTCGTAGAGAGAGTGCCACCTCGGATCGATCCGAACTGAGTACTCCTTGCGAATTTCGTCGTAGTCAAGGCCGTCAAGCATATGCAGTGCGCGGGAGGCTCCGACGTGCAGCTTGGGCTTGCCGGCGCTCGTCGCCTCGATCACGAGCATGGCAAAGGAGAGCGCTTTCATCGTGCGGTGCAGCCACGCATACTCATACTTGCCAGTGTGTCGGCCAATGGCGCGCAGAAATCGAGCGCGGCAGATCAGGATCGATTCGCCTAACGGACGTATCCTCGCCTCATACATAATCTGCATCCAAACATCGGCCAGCGTCTCATCGAGTTGCTCCCCCCAAAACTTGATAACCGCGTCCTTACGAGTTACTAGAACGGTTTCTCGATGTAGCGCCTTCGGCCCTCTAGCGATTGGAGAAAATTAGCTCGAGCGAGCGAGGTGGTTCGGCATCGCGCGCCTGAACTCGTCTAGGCCCGGGAGAAAAAGCTCGTGCGGCGACGCGCTAACCTGGACTTTCGTTGCTGCTGCAGCAGCGCGACGATTTTCCGCCAACCGTGCGAGCGCCGCATCTGCGGCGCCGGGCTGCTTCGCCCGCACCAATGTAAGTGTCATGAATCAACGAGCCGACTGACTCGTCGGCACGTTGCCCGATAACATTCCCTCGCGACGTTGCCGGGCGACCTGATCTGCCTTCGTGGGGCGCCCACGCCTCCGGGCGGCAATCTTCTCCTCAGGCTCGGCTTCCACGACCACCAAGCTCACGTGTGCGCCTAGCCAATTCTCGACATCTTCGACCCGCCATAGAAGACGCTTCGTCCCCGGCAGGCGACAGACGGGAGGTAAGGACTGAGGGTTTCGAGTTGCATCGCTACGAATGCTTGCAACCGATTTACGGAGGCATTGCGCCAGTTGATCGACCGTGAGTAATGCTTGCATGGACAATGGCCCTTTTGCGCCATGTCACATTCGTGCACACAGCGGCGTTGGTTAGCTGATGTATGCAAGATTGCGTTTTGCGGTCGGTGAAATCTCGGTAGAGTTGTGAAGCGTTTTCTACCAATGTCCCGAGCTTGACGTGGAATACAGTGTGGCGCCACAAATTTGCCACACCGAGTGTGCAAAAACCTGCGCCGAAATGCAAAACAACGCACTACATCGCAAGACGTAGTACGTTGTTTTTAAAGGAAAACTTGGTGGAGAGGAGGAGGATCGAACTCCCGACCTTCGCATTGCGAACGCGACGCTCTCCCAGCTGAGCTACCCCCCCAACGTGCAAACAATTCTAGCATAAGCATTTTCCGTTTTGCCAAGCCCCTGGGGTGGCAAAACGAGCGGCAAAACATCACTTGGATGGCGCGCCAGCCAGCACCCAACCCACTACCGAGCGGATATCCGCATCGCTCATCGATTGGTGCGCCGGCATCGGAATCATGCCCCACACGCCCGAGCCGCCGTCCTTCACTTTGCGCGCCAACTTCGCCGGCGCCTGCACATCGCCCTTGTACTTTGCCGCGATCTGCTGGAACGACGGGCCGACCAGTTTGCGGTCCACCGCGTGGCACCCCATGCAGGCATTCGAACTCGCAACGACCTGACCGCGCGGCGCATCGGCCGCACTTGCCGAAGAGGCAAAAGCACCCGCCAACGCGCTAACCGTCAACATCGCTGCAACGAAAGCAACGCGCTGCTTCATGGCGTCGTTGCCTTCGGATTACCCGGATGCACCGACGTCGAATTGCTGACAGGCGCCGGCGCCTGCTGATCGAGCGGACGCGCACTCACCGATGAATCGGGAATCGCACCAACGGTCGGCGCACTCGCGTCAGGCTGCGACGCGGCTGCCGGTGCGCTCGCCGCTGCTGCAGCCGCCGCCACAGCTTCCTGCGGCTGAATGTACTGGAACACCTTCACGACCTGCGTCACACCCGGCACGCGGCTCGCGACGTCGGCGCCGCGATTGCCTTCGTCCATCGTGACAAGACCCATCAGATACAGCGAGCCGCGCTCGGCCACGACCTTGAAGTTGTTCGCCGAGATGTTCTTCTCGGCGATCAGCGCAGTCTTCACGCGCGTTTCCAGATACGTATCATTGGTGCGCGACGAGAACGAACTCGCCGGCATGATCGCCAGTTCGTTGACGATCGTGTTGACGTTGTTCAAGCCACGTACGATGGTCTCCGCGCGCTGCTTCGACACATCCCCCGCCACTTCGCCAGTCAGCAGCACGCGGCGGTTGAACACCGTCACGTTCACGTGCGCGTTGTCGGGCAAATTCTGGCTGATCTGCGACATCGCCTTCACCTGCAACTCGCGATCCTCGGTCTGCGCGCCAAGCGTGCGCCGGTCGGTCGCCACCAGCGCGCCGCCGCCCGCCGCGCCGGCAACGGCCAGAAAGCAACCCTGCAACGTCGCGGACAGTCCCGCCGCGAACCCGACCACCAGCACGGTTCTCACCAGTGTCTTCTTGACGCGGAATACGCTCATCAACTAGCTCTCCTTCGGAATCAATCTCAGTCTTCGCCCAGCAACATGGCATCGATGCCGTCGCACAGACAATGGATGGTCAGCAAATGCACTTCCTGAATGCGCGCAGTGCGATCGGATGGCACGCAAATGTGGATATCGGTATCGCTCAGTACGTCCTGCATGCGGCCGCCGCCCTTGCCGGTCAGCGCGACCACGATCATTTCGCGCTCGTGCGCGGCCTCGATCGCGGCCAGCACATTGGCGGAATTGCCGGACGTGGTGATCGCCAGCAGCACGTCGCCGGGCTGGCCAAGGGCCCACACCTGCTTCGAAAAAATCTGCTCGAACGAGTAGTCGTTGGCGATGGCGGTGAGCACGGACGTATCGGTGGTCAGCGCGATCGCCGGCAAGCCCGGGCGCTCACGCTCGAAGCGGCCGATCAGTTCGGCGGCGAAATGTTGCGCGTCGGCCGCCGAGCCGCCGTTGCCGCACGCAAGAATGCGACTGCCGTTGGCAAGCGCGGCGAACATCGTGTCGATCGCAGCGGCGATCGGCATCGACAGGGTTTCGAGGGCTTCGAGTTTGACTGCCGCGCTGTCGCGGAAGTGTTGTTGAATGCGTTCGACTGACATCGAGTCTCTGTTTTCTACCGCGAATGGACCGCAATGCGCGGTCGTGTTGTGAAGTCGTATTGCGAAGTCGTACCGCTCCGATGGACCCTGCCGGCAACGCGGAACGCAAGTGCAAAATCGTCGCGAAATACGCAGCTTCCTCGCTGCTTTCTATCTGCCGGCGGCGTCCACGAGGCCCGCACGCGAGCGCAAGTTTATCGCACTCACGGACGTTCTCCGCGCACTACGTCAGACTTCGTCGGCACGAAATGCATCGCGCAGCCACACTAGCCGGCCCGCTTCGAACGCAATCACGTCGAAACGGCACGCGGGCTCATCGTGCGAATGCCTGCTGCGGATGGCCAGATAGTGCCGCGCGGCACGCACGATGCGCTGCTTCTTTTGCCACCCAACGCTCGCTGCCGCGCCGCCGTAGCGTAGCTGCGCACGCGCGCGAACTTCGACGAACACCAGTGCGTCATCACGGTCGCGCATCACCAGATCGATCTCACCGCCTCGGCACAGCACATTGCGCGCGACGAAGCGCAAACGCTGCCGCTGCAAAAACTCCATCGCACGCGCCTCGAAAGCCGCGCCGACGAGTTTGGACCCGGTTGGTCTCGAAAAGTTGTGCGGGTGGTTTGGGTGGCACAATGGCGGCCTCGTTCTGTCTGTCTGCGTCTTCTGCCTCATGACTCCTCTCTCCGAACTCGCGCAAGGGCAGCAGTACCCTGCCGCCGCGCTGTATGTGGTGGCCACGCCGATTGGCAACATCGCCGACGTCACGCTGCGCGCGTTGCATGTACTCGGGCTGGTGGATCGCATCGCCGCCGAAGACACCCGCAATACAGGCCAACTACTCGCGCGCTACGGCATCTCGAAACCGCTCGTCGCGGTTCATCAGCACAACGAGCGGGCCGCGGCGCTGCGCCTGATCGAACATCTGCAAGCGGGCGAACGCGTGGCCTATGTGTCCGATGCGGGCACGCCCGGCATTTCGGACCCCGGCGCGAAACTCGTCGACGCGGTGCGCGAAGCCGGCTTCGCGGTCATTCCCCTGCCCGGCGCAAGCGCGCTCGCAACCGCCTTGAGCGTGGCCGGCGACTGGGTTGCGACGTTCTCGTTCCTCGGCTTCCTGCCGCCGAAGGCAAAAGCACGCGCCGCGGCACTGCAACCGCTCGCGAGCCATCCTCACGCGATGGTGTTCTACGAAGCGCCGCACCGGATCGTCGAAACAGTGCAGGCGTTGGCCGACGCATTCGGCGGCGAGCGCAAACTCCTGATCGCACGGGAATTGACGAAGTTACATGAAGCGCTGTATTGCGGCACCCTGGCCGAAGGGCCAACGTGGCTCGCCGCCGATCCGAACCGGCAGCGCGGTGAGTTCGTGGTGGTGGTGGAAGGCGCGCAGCCAGAAGCCGCAGGCGAACACGATCACGACGCGTTGCTGGGCATCCTGCTGGAAGAATTGACGGTGAGCAGCGCGGCAAAGATCGCGGCGACCCTCACCGGAGCGTCGCGCAATGCGCTCTACGCGCGCGCGTTGGTGTTGAAGAAAGACGAGGAATAAAGCGGACGAGAAAAAGAAAAGGGCCAAAAGAAAAGGGCCGCGCGATGCAGCCCTTTATCTTTCGGCAAACACGGCATGCGTTGCCGCCGTGCAGCCCGGTACCCCGAACGCGCTTACGGCACGCTCGCGGCCACTACATTACTTCTCTGCGCCCGAACCCGAATTGGACGCCAGCGTTTCGTTCAGCTCTGCGCGTGCTTCCTGCCGCGTCAACCCTTCGATCTTGACCCGCGCCGTACCGGCATGGCGCATGTCGAGCGCGGTAGCGGCGGCCATCGAGAGGTCGATCACCCGGCCACGCGCATACGGGCCGCGGTCGTTGATTCGTACGACGACCGAGCGCGAGGTAGCCGGATTGGTCACGCGAACATACGAGCCGAGCGGCAACGTACGATGCGCCGCGGTCAGCGCGTGCATGTCGTAACGTTCACCGTTCGCGGTACGGCGGCCATGGAAGCCGCGGCCGTACCACGAAGCGCGGCCGGTCTGCTGAAAGTCCGAAATGCCCGAACTATCGTCCGCCAGGGGCTTGGCATCGGCCAGCGATGAGCCCTTGGCGGCTGCATCGGATGCCGGCGCACTACCAAAAGCTTGCGGGCCGAAGGAACCTGCCTGCGCATTCTTCGTGCCGAGCGGAACGCCGCTTGCAGACGTGTTGCTCGCGCCCGGAGGCGTGGCACAGCCGGCCAGCACAAAAAAGGCAAAAAGAGTCCCCAGACCACGGGATAACCGAGTTTTCATAAGACGTGCAATCAAATTGTCGAGCCGCATCACGCGAAAAGTTGAGCGTGTTGCCTGCGACTCCGGCGGCAAGGGACGACAACGCGCCGCGCAGAAAAGCGCAGTACGTCAAAGCCCGGATGCGGCTCACCCAGCCGCTACCGCACGGTTAATTTTCACGTCTGGCGCAACCTGTCCCCGGCAGCCTGACCAGACCCCACATGCCGCCATCGAACGTGGCAAACACGTTCTTGTGCGCGAAACTCAGCGCACAGGAACAGCGGCGTAGGCCCCACCCAGCGTCACGGCATTTAAGTCCGTTGCAGGCGCGCGGCGCCTGGCTGGGTAAGACGTGTGCATCGAATGCATCGATACCTGATGGCCGCCCAAAACTGCGACAGCCCATACTTGAGTGGCAATCCGCGTGCCCATTTTTGATGGGGACGCATCGCCTTGTGGCATACACAATTCCTTGTGCATGGAGGCCATTATACCCAAAAGAAAAATTTGAGATGACAAGCGACTGAAAACCTTGAAGAATTTTCATTCCTGCTGCAAAAATGGGCAGTCAAAAGCCCGCTGCAGCACGGTCTCAGCGCCCTCGGCGAGGGTCGGCGAGACGCCGGTACAATCAACGTTTCTCCAGCGGCGCCGTCACCCATGAAAGTCACCTTGATCCCTGTCACGCCGTTTCAGCAGAACAGCTCGCTGCTCGTTTGCGAGGCGACCGGACGCGCGGCTGTCGTCGATCCGGGCGGCGATCTGGATGTCATCCAGGGCGAAATCGCGCGCCAGAACGTGACGGTCGAAAAAGTCTTCCTCACGCATGGCCACATCGATCACTGCGCCTGCGCGAAGACGCTCGCCACGCATTACGGCGTGCCGATCGAGGGCCCGCATCCCGACGAAAGTTTCTGGCTCGACAAGCTGCCGGATCAAAGCACGCGCTTTGGCTTTCCCGCTGCGGAGGCATTCGAACCGGACCGTTGGCTGCAAGACGGCGAGACCGTGCAATTCGGCGACGAAACCCTCGAGGTCTATCACTGTCCCGGCCACACGCCGGGCCACGTGGTGTTCTTCAGCCGCGCGCACCGGCTCGCGCTGGTGGGCGACGTGCTGTTCGCCGGCTCGATCGGCCGCACGGATTTTCCGCGCGGCAATCACGCCGACCTGGTCCGCGCGATCCGCGAAAAACTCTGGCCGCTCGGCGACGACGTCACCTTTGTTCCGGGCCACGGCCCCACCTCCACGTTCGGCGCCGAGCGCCGCTCCAATCCGTATGTGGCCGACGGAGTCAAAGCATGAGCAGCGAAATCTATGTGAGCACCGATGTCGAAGCGGACGGTCCGATTCCCGGTCCGCATTCGATGCTCAGTTTCGCCTCCGCCGCGTACACGGAAGACAAGCAGCTGATCGCCACCTTCTCGGCGAATCTCAACCTGCTCGAGGGCGCCACGCCGCATCCGGTCCAGGAAGCATGGTGGAAGACGCAGCCGGAAGCCTGGGAGGCCTGCCGCAAGGATTTGCAGGATCCGCAGGCCGCGCTGACGGCCTACGTCGAATGGGTCGAGGCATTGCCGGGCAAGCCGGTGTTCGTGGCGATGCCGGCCGGTTTCGACTTCACCTATATGTTCTGGTACATGATGCGGTTCGTCGGCCGCTGCCCGTTTTCGTGGTCGGCGCTCGACATCAAGACGCTTGCCTTCGCACTGACCGGCCTGCCGTACCGCAAGAACATCAAGCCGCGCTTCCCGAAACACTGGTTCGACGAACATCCGCATACGCATGTCGCGCTGGACGACGCGATCGAGCAAGGCGCGCTCTTCTGCAACATGCTCAAGGATCTGCGCGCGGTCCAGGCGGCCACGCTGGCGGCCAGTCAAGATGGGGACGGCTCAGGACAAAACGCCGCTGAGGAACCGGCAAATTAGGGAATCTCCCTCGTCGAAGCCGTTTTACATTGCGTTTCGTTTTCGAGCCCTCTACCATGCGTTGATAAGGCGACGCCAACGGAGGCGCAGTTGACACTCGATACGTTCTCTCAAAAAATCCTGCGCCTGTTGCAGCTCGACGCACGCCGGTCCGTGCAAGAGATTTCCGACCAGGTCGGCCTGTCGAGCACCCCATGCTGGCGCCGTATCAAGGATATGGAGCAATCGGGGGTGATCCAGCGCTACACGGCATTGCTGGATCGCGAAAAGCTGGGGTTGCACGTCTGCGCACTCGCGCATATCCATCTCACGCGCCACACCGAGGGTGGGGTCGAACAGTTCGAGCGGGAAATCGCCACCTGCCCGGAGGTCACTGAGTGCTACAGCACGACCGGCGAATCCGACTACATCCTCAAGATCGTCGCGCCGGACATCAAGGCGTACGACAGCTTTCTCCACGAACGCATCTTCAAGATTCCTGCCGTTGCGCAGGTGCGAACGAGCGTCGTGCTGCGCGAAATCAAATTCGATACGCAGTTGCCGCTGTGAACCTGTGAGGCGGCGGCTCGCGGTCCGGGCGGATCGGCGCGCGTGACGCCGCTCAGGTAGCGCTGTGCGGTTCCGCGTCCTTGATGCGGGCGATCGCTTCCCCGGGGCCGGCTTCCGTCGGGACGGTGCTTTCGGCCGGTCGCGTGTCCAAGCCTTGCATCACGTCCAGCTTGCGGGCACCCAGCCTACGCCTGAGCGCCTCCAGATCGACACGATCAAGAGATGACGGATCGCTCTGGGCCGTGCGTGAGCCCGCTGTCGGCAAAACCACTTCCACATCGAGCCCGGTGCTCAAGTAATGCATATTCACCGACGCGGCCTTCATGCCACCCGCGGCGAATGCCGCGTTGACTTCAGCGACAACCCGCTCCCGTGTAGGCAGATTGACGGGCGGGCGCGCAACCGCGTCGTTCTCCGGGTCGACGTGGATCAGCGCGTCGAGCACGCGGTTGTCGGCCAGCACGCGCAAGCGCGCCGATTCGGCGATGTAGTGCCCTTCCGATACCGAGATCAGCGGGTCGACCAGAATGTGCGCGTCGACAAGCGCGAAGTCGCCCATCTTGCGGGTGCGCATTTCATGCACGTCGCGCACGCCCGGCGTCGCCAGCAACAGCGCGCGCATGTCGGCGGAGGCGGCTTCGTCGAGCGCGCGGTCGGAAAGATCTTGCAGCGCGTCCCAGCCGAACATCCAGCCCATGCGCGCCACCATAAAGCCGACAATCGCCGCGGCGATCGGATCGAGCAGGCGCACGCCCGCGAGACTCCCGACAATACCGAGCGCGACCACCAATGACGAAGCGGCGTCAGAACGAGCGTGCCATGCGTTCGCAATCAACATGGCAGAACGCACGCGTTGCGCTTCGCGCAGCATGTAGCGGAACAGGCTTTCTTTGAAAATCAGCACCAGCACCGCGACCACGAGCGCGCTCATATGCACGGCGGGGATGCTTTGCAAATCGGCGAGACGCGTCCCGGCACGCCACAACATACCGACGCCGACCACAATCAGCAGCGCACCCAAAAACAATGACGCAACCGTTTCATAGCGGCTGTGCCCGTAATTGTGATCCGCGTCGGGCTTGGCGCCGCTGTGCCGATTAGCGATTAGCACGACAAAATCGGAAATCAGATCGGCTAGCGAATGGATACCGTCGGCGACCAGTGCCTGCGAATGCGCGAACACCCCGACGACGATTTGCAACGCCATCAGCACCGTATTGAGCGCAATACTGACAAAGGTAGTTTTGCGCGCAACGCGATGTTTCTCGGCGGACTGGACAGCGGCGGTGGAAGGCATCTCTGAAACGGCATGAAAAGTTCAATGCCTGCATTCTACCCGGCGCATCTCGACATGCGCAGGAGAATCCATAAAAAATCCTTTTAAATCAGTTGCCTATCTAAACGAAAAGCATTCGCGTTCCGTTTCATGGAGTGCGTGTGGCAAAACGTCACCGCAATTCGCGGAGGCAATAAAAAAACCGCGCCCTTGACGGTACGCGGTTTTTTTCTGGCATCAGCGCGGACTGCAAGCGCCGCTGATTGACCGTATTGGTATTACTTCTGGATCAGAAACTTTTCGCGATCCAGACCTGCGATCCAGCGCGGCGGCTTGCCGCGGCCCGACCACGTGCTGCCGCTATCCGGGTCACGATACTTGGGCGCGACGCCTGCACGCGGACGACCGGCTTTAGCCGCCTTGGCACCACGGCCACCACCGAGTTCAGTCAGCGAAATGCCGTAATCGGTCATTTTCTGCTTGATCTCATTCAACACTTCTGCGTATTCGCGCGACTTTGCTTCTTCGATCTGCTTTTCGAGCTTCTCGCGCTGGGCGAGTAGTTCCTTGTAGGAAGACATAGGTTCCCTTGTGGTTTGGATAAATGACTGCCAGTCTTAAGCCAGCTTGCCCTTTGAAGTGATCATGCCTCGGAATTTGATGGCGAGATTAACACAAAATAGAAAGACTACAAAAGCACCGCTGTAAAATTAATCTCAATTCGTTTCAAAAAATTTCACCCGAACGTGATGTTAAGCGAACCCTTTCAAATAGCTAATTTTCGCATTTTGCTGAAAAGCACCGCCACCTATCAGTAATTGTTGATTTAACTATCAAAAAATGAAATTTAAGATAAAAAAATCGTCTCAACATTTCATGCCATGAAAGCTTTAACATGAAACGTCGGAACATATTGCGACGCTCACGCAGCATCGTTATTACCGGAATGAGTGTTTTCCCGAAACAGCAATGAAGACTTAATCAGCATGGCGCTGGATGCAATCTTCTAGCGCAGCATGCAAGGTTTCGGTATTGCGTTTGGCGTCATCGAAAGCGAAACGGGTGCGCACACCGTCTAGTTTCAGATCAGCGCCATATCGATCCACGCCGAGCAGTTGAATGCCCCTGGCATTCGCGGCATGCCCGGCGAAGCGCTGGATCAGCGCGTTTTCTTCATCGAAGCCGAGTGGCGGCAGTGGGTCGAGTTCAGCGCCGCCGAGCCAGCCCATTGCGCCGAAGCCACCGATGTAGCGCAGGCATTCAAGACTCATTACCCAGAACGTGAAATCACCGAGGGCCAGGTACCGTTCCGCATCCGCGTGGTAGCGCAGATAGCGCTGCACGATTTCGGGGGTCGAGTCGACCGGTTCGAACGTGCCAAGCAAGGTGACGCGCTGGCCGCTCAGCACATCGCCGTCGGGTGCGTCGACAACCAGAAAGCCGGCGCGCGGATCGGCATGCAGGTTGTGCGTATGCTCGGCGAGCCGGCTAACAAGGATCGTCGGGCGGTGCTGCGGGTCCGGTGCGAACGGCAGCACCGAAGGATAAGGAAATCCTTCCGGCTGACGCGCATGAGTCGCGAGCGTACCGATAGCGGCGCTATGCAGCAAATGCAGCGGAGCGTGAGCGGGAATGTTCAAGTGCGCGGCCCTCGATGGATAAGTAGTGGATCGATCCGCTTCAAGCATAAGACAGCGCGCTTCGTTAGAATCGGAAATTCGCTTTCAGCGCGCTTTCTCGCGCGTCCCTCCACGAGATTTCAGTGTCCGACCGCTCCTCCGAATTCGCCCGCCTCCCCGCCGCTCATCGCGATCTCTCTGACACCGCGCGGCAGCGCGCCCGGGTCGCGACGATGGCGGTGTTCTTCATCGCCGGCATGATGTACGCGTCGTGGGGGGTGCATGTGCCGACCGTGCGCGACCGCTTCCATCTGAACCCGGCGCTGCTCTCGTTCGCCCTGTTGGCCGTGGCCGGCGGCTCGATCGGCGCCATGGCGGCGACTGCCTCGTGGATCGCGCGGGTCGGCACGCGCCGCGCCTGCCTGACCGGCGGTCTCGTGATGGCGGTGTGCGCGGCGCTGATCCTGATCGTTCCGGCTTACTGGATGTTGCTGATCGTGCTGGCCATCTTCGGTGCCGGCATGGCCACTCTCGACGTCGCGATGAACGCGGAAGCCAGCGCTGTGGAGAAGGCGCTCGGCAAACCGATCATGTCGTCGCTGCACGGCATGTTCAGCCTGGGCGGGATGTTCGGCGCGGCAGTGGGCGGCGCCTTGTTGTCGCGCGGCATGGCGCCCGCTGTGCATCTCGCGCTGGCGGCGGCCGTCAGCGCGCTGGTGCTGATCGCGGCCTGCCCTTCCGTCCTGCCCCACGTGCCGCACGCCGATCATCCCGACGCCGCCACGCCACGCGCCAACCGCTGGCGCTCGCCAGCCTTGTGGGCGCTCGGCGCGATGGCGCTGGTCGCGCTGATCGCGGAAGGCGCGATGTACGACTGGGCCACCGTGTACATGCGCGACGTCGTGCTCTCCACGCCGGCCCTGGCGAGCGCCGCCTACGCGGCGTTTTCGGGCGGCATGGCAGCGGCGCGTTTCGCCGGCGACGCCGTGCGCGCCCGCTTCGGCGCACCGCAACTCGTGATGGCGAGCGCGTCGCTTGCCTGCGCGGGGATGGTCGGCGCGCTGCTGTTGCCGAATCCGGTGGCCGCGCTGATTGGCTTCACGCTGATGGGTCTCGGACTCGCGAACATGATGCCGGTGCTGTTCGCGGCAGCGGCGAGCGTCAAAGGTATTCACGCGGCCGAAGGACTCGCGCATGTGGCCGGGCTCGCGTACTTCGGGCTGTTGTTCGGGCCGGTGATCATTGGCGCGGTGACGCAGGTGACCAGTTTGCCGATCGGGTTGTCCGTGGTGGCCGTGTGTTCGGCGCTGATCGCGATCGCGGGCCCGAAGGTGCTACGGCGTTTGAAGATTTAACGCAGACGCGCACTGCTGTTGCATCGACGGACGTTACGCCATATGAAAACCCGCGGCCTTACGTTACGTTACGCGGGCCCTGCACGCAGATGTGTTCCCCGCCACATCGGCGGCATCAGCACCTTCCCCATCTCACAAGAACGCCCCCAACCTGTTGATTTGTATGAATTTAATCTGCGCGCAGGTCGTACAATCACAAATGGCATAGGTCTTGCAGTTAGCTCCCCAGCAATTTTCAGATTACGGGGGAGCAGACCATGAATCGCAATTTCAAAATGTCGGCGATCGCCATGTGCGTGACGTCGATGATCTTTCTGACCGGATGCGGAAGCACGTTGGTCAAGCCTACCGTCCCGAGCGGGGCGGGTAGTGGTGCCGGCGGCGGTGCGGGCGTCGGCGTCGGTGGTGGCTCGGGAAGCGGTTCGGGTTCCGGCTCGGGAAGCGGAGGCGGAACGCCTACGCCTACGCCTACGCCTACGCCTACGCCTACGCCTACGCCTACGCCTACGCCTACGCCTACGCCCACGCCTACGCCCACGCCCACGCCGACGCCGACGCCAACACCGACGCCGACGCCGACGCCGACGCCGACGCCGACGCCGACGCCAACACCGACGCCGACGCCAACACCGACGCCGACTCCGACTCCAACACCGACTCCGACGCCAACACCGACGCCAACACCCACGCCGACACCGACGCCGACGCCCACACCGACACCGACACCGACGCCATCCAGCGCCAACCCGATCGGCGTGGTCGTCCAGAACACCGGCAATGTAGTTACCGCCACCGGCCAAACCGTCTCCGCGATCGGCAGCCAGATCGGTCTCACGCCGATCCCCGGCGCGAACCCGGCCACCACGACCGCGCTTGGCAACGTCGTCTCGAATCTCGGCGCCGGCGTCACAGCGGTCGGCACAGGCGCGGTGAACGGCCTCGGCCAGCTCGGCAATTCCACGGACCCGCTCGGCACGACGCTGGCGAGCAGCGGCAACCTGGTTTATGACGCAGGCCAGCCCGTCAACAGCGCAGGCCAGCTCGTGACGAGTCTCGGCAGCGGCCCCACCGCGCCGCTCAGCCCGCTGACCACGCCGCTCGGCAGCACGGTCTCGACGCTCGGCAACGCCATCAGCGGCCTCGGCACGCAACTCGGCTCGCAGTTGACGAACGGCCCGATCCAGCAAGTGACGCAAACCGTCAGCACCGCGATCACGCCGATCACCACCACGCTGGCGCAGACGACCCAAACCGTGGGCGATACGACCGGCCTCGGTGCTCCGCTAAACGGTCTGCTGTCGACCATCGGTCATGGCCTCGACACCGCGGGCAGCCAGGTCAGCAGCGCGACCAACAACCCGATTGGCCAGAATCTCGGCAATGTCGTGACCAAGCTCGGCGACACCGTCACGTCCGCCGGCGGCCTGCTGACCGCGGGCGGCTCGAGCAGCGGCAACCCGCTAGGCGGCCTCACCGGCATTCTGAATCCGGGTGGCAGCGGCGGCGCTTCGGGCAACCCACTTCAGCCGTTGACCAGCATTCTCATCGCGTTGCCCGGCACCTTGAGTGGCGGCCTGACGGGTGGCAGCGGCTCGGGTAGTCCGCTTGCGCCGTTGACCAACGTCCTAAGTACGGTAACCGGCAGTCTCGGTGGCGTCTCCGGCGCTTCGGGCAGCCCGCTTGCACCGCTGACCGGCGTGGTGAACTCGCTCACCAGCGCATTGAGCGGCACGACGGGCGGCGGCAGCGGTAACCCGCTCGCCCCGGTGACGGCAGCGGTGTCGTCGCTGACAGGCGCACTCGGGGCGGCGGCGGGTTCGGGCGGCACTGGCAGCTCCGGCGGCACAAGCAATCCGCTTGCACCGATCACGGGTCTACTGAACACCGTCACCGGCGCATTGACCGGTACGGCGGGCTCGGCCGGCGGAACTACGGGCGGCGGCTTGCTCGGCGGTTTGGGCGGTCTGACGACGAAGAAGTGACGAATACGAATAACGACAGTAAATAATGGCGCGATAAAAACAAGCGTCAAAGGGGGGCGGCGAGCCGGGTCAACCGGCTCGCCGTTTTTTTATCGTCGCGACAGGTAGGGGTTCCGTCACAGTTCGTGATACGTAACGTAATCCCGCGAGAAGTCGTTACGCTGCAGAAAATTGGTAAACGTCATCGTCACCGATGCATCGAGTCCTTCGACGTAATGCCACCAGCCGATCGGCAAAAACAGCAATTCGCCGGGTTCGAGCGTGCATTCCATCAAATGCGCATTGCGCATCGACGGAAAGCGTTCGTAGTCGATCGCACCGCCGTCCACCTGCGAATAGCAATGCAGCATGTTCGCCATATGCGGCGTATCGGACAGCGGAACCAGCTTGATCAGTTTGCGGCCGATCACCTGCGCCATAAAATTATTGGTCAGATCATGGTGAAACGGCGTCTTCGTCCCAGCCGGTCCCATCCAGAAGAAACCGGTGTCGGGCGATCCGGCATCGAGATATTCGCCAATGGCCGGCACATCGGACCATAACGCCTCAAGGGCCGCGCGATTATGCGAGGTGTTATTTGCGGTCATGTAGAAATCGTTGGTCGGGCCGCCGCGCTCGACGAGATCGACATAATCGGCAAAGCGCATCATGCGCTTGAGCTTCGGCTGATTGATTTCGTAATTCGCATCCGACTCGCGCCCGAACTGCACTTCGACTTCACACTCCCCGCAACGCTCGCGAAAGTAGTCGAAACGCCACTGCGTGCGCGCCGGCCAGAAATCGAAAGCACCGGTGATGATGACCGGCCGGTTCTGAAAGTAGTACTGCTCAAAGAACTCGTCACGCGACAAACGTTCGCGCCTTTCGATCACCCCGCTTCCAGCGCGCATCCGATTGAGCGTGCTGTACACCGACAATATCCATTCGCGCTTGCGCAAACGATTGCGCAAGCGCACGGCACCCTCGAAGTAAGGACTCGCGAGCGCTGCCTCGATTTCGCGCGCGGCTTCGGCCGGGTCGAAACCATGTCCGACCAGTGCGCCGTGCATGGCGGGCGGCGGTGCGTCGAGCAGCAGATTCTCGGCAATCCAGCGGCGCCAGCCGTTATCGATCGAACGGATCTCAGTGGTCACGGCATTCTCCCAATCAATGTTCTCAAACCTGTCAGCCTCGCACGCGGATGCCCAAAAGAAAAGGCACGCAAGCCTTGCGGCGCGCGTGCCTTTTAACTGCTTGACCGAAGACAACCAAAGCTGTCTTCGGTCATGCGGCCTTTACATCTTCACTACGTCGAGCAGCGTCTTCTTGCCGCCCTTGTAGTTGTACAGCGAGATCACGCCGTGCTGAAGGTCACCCTTCGAGTCGAACGTGGTTTCACCGATCACACCCTTGTAGTCGGTGCCCGGCATCGCTGCCAGGATCTTCGCCGGATCGGTCGAGTTCGCACGCTTCATAGCGTCGACGATGATGTACACAGCGTCATACGTGAACGGAGCGTAGATCTGGATCGGCTGACCAAAACGCTTCTGATACTTGGCGAGGAACGCTGCGCCGCCAGCCATCTTCTCGAGCGCCATACCGGCTTCCGAGCAGACGATGTTGTCGGTTGCGTCGCCAGCCAGGTCCGACAGCTTGTCGGTACACACGCCGTCGCCTGCCAGCACCTTCGCGCGCAGGCCGAGCTGCTTGGCTTGCTTGGCGAACGGGCCGCCGGTTGCGTCCATACCGCCGTACATGATCGCGTCCGGGTTTTCGCCCTTGATCTTCGTCAGAATTGCGCGGAAGTCGACAGCCTTGTCGTTGGTCGCGTCATGCGACATCACGTTCATGCCGAGCGACTTGGCGGTCTTCTCGAATTCGTTGGCGAGACCCTGGCCATAAGCGGTCGAGTCGTCGACGATTGCGACGCTCTTCATCTTCATGGTCTTGGATGCGTAGTTAGCCAGTGCCGGACCTTGTTGCGCATCGGTTGCCACGACGCGGTACGTCGTCTTGAAGCCCTGTTGCGTGTAAGCCGGGTTCGTTGCCGACGGCGAGATCTGCACGATGCCTGCATCGCTATAGATCTTCGAAGCCGGGATCGACGTGCCCGAGTTCAAGTGGCCGACCACTGCGACGACCTTATCGTCAACCAGCTTCTGCGCGACTTGCGTAGCCGTACGCGGGTCAGCTGCGTCGTCTTGTGCGTCGAGTTGCAGCGTGATTTTCTGGCCGCCGATCGACAGGCCCTTGGCGTTGATTTCTTCAACCGCCAGGCGCGCGCCGTTTTCGTTGTCTTTACCCAGGTGAGCGATACCGCCGGTCAACGGTGCAACGTGGCCGATCTTGACGACCTCGTCCGCCACCGCGCCGGTTGCCAACGACGCAAACAACATGGCCGCAGCGCTGATCGGCAACAGCTTTTGAATCTTGATGTTCATGTAAGTCTCCAGTTTCGGTCCCAAAAACAACGTAATCGCCCTGTGCCCCCGCTTCCCTACACGTGTCGCTCAGTCCCGTGGACGACCACGCCGGTTGCATCGTTCATGCACTTGGCCAGCACGTTTACCGAACTGTTTGTGGCAGGCGGCAAACCGTACTTGCGCGCAAGTGTAGGCCATCAAATTAAATTGTGGGACTTTTTTGAGGAAGTGGGATGAACACTAATAGCGTTTATCCAACAGGTGCCGATTCCGACTGGAAGGACAGGCTGGAAAGCACCAGCCCATGCGGGTTTCCGCTAGGTGAGCCTTTCGTCTAACAGCGCAGCCTAAAGCTTTTAGCGTGTTAAACCGTTAATATTTCGAATAGGCTTTGTGCTTAAAGATAAGGCGCGTCGCAGGGAGTCGCGAGGCGCGCCCGAGTCATGCAGAATCAACGCTTGAGCGCGGCGATCCGTGCTGCCGCGGCATGCCATTCCTCTTCGAGTTGTCCCACCAGTTCCGCCGCACCGAGGCCTTCCCGACGCTTGCGGCCAAGCGGCGCGCCCTGGCCCGACCATAGAGACAGATAGTCGCCGTTATCCGCGCGGCTCGCGATTTGTCGTAGTTCCTGGGTCAAGGCGTTTTGCACCGGATAAGGCGCGACCCGATGCGCCGACTCGCTCAAACGCTGCATCAGCGGATTACGTATGCCGCGCGCATGACGGCCGGTGATGGCGCGCGTCACGGAGGTCGACGTGTCGGACATTGAACGTACGCGGGTTTTCCATGCCTGCGGTATCGCACTCTCCAGACAGGTGAGGAACGCGGTGCCCATCACCGCGGCTTGTGCGCCGAGCGCGAGCGCGGCGACGATGCCGCGTCCGTCCATGATGCCGCCGGCGGCCAGCACCGGCAGGCCGGTTGCATCGACGAGTTGCGGCACGAGCGCCATCGTGCCGACCAGCGCCTCCTCGAATGCGCCGATGAAGGTACCGCGATGCGCGCCCGCCTCCGCGCCTTGCGCGGCGACGGCATCCGCGCCCGCATCGCGCCAGGCGACGCCTTCGGCAACATGCGTCGCGGTGCCTATTACATAGAGGCCGTTTGCATGCAGGCGGGCGACATCATCCGCAGAAAGCAGTCCGAACGTGAAGCTCGCCACCGGCACGCGCAATTCGATCAGCGTGTCCAGTTGCGCGCGGAAATCCGGCGCATAGCGTTCGAGCGGCTGGCCCGGCGGCAAACCGAGGTCCGCGCGCAACGGATCGATTGCTTCCAGCGCGTGACGCACGGTGGCTTCGTCCGGCGCAGCCGGCTCCAACACAAACAGATTCACGCCGAAGGGGCGATCCGTCAGCGCGCGAATTGCCGCGACTTCGCTCGCGATCTTCTCGGGCGGCAGCGCTGCGGCCGCGAGAAAGCCGAGACCGCCGGCGTTCGATACTGCGGCGACCATGGCAGGCGTTGTCGCGCCGCCGGCCATCGGCGCCTGCACGACAGGCACCCGCAACTCGAAACGCGCCGCGAACGGCGTCACAAAACTGCCTTCATTCATGATCGATTTCCTCTCCGGCAATGCGCTCGCAACATGGACGAGCCAGGACTGCTGACTCTACCGAGCCGTGCGCGGATGGAAAAATGAATAATCGAGAATGTTTCATTCACCTTACGAGATTGTCGTGGCGCGGCGGGCGTCGTCAGGTCGCGCGTGGCCTCGCTGCAAGGCGTTTCTTTTGATGGCAAACTGACCGCCCGCCTCGGGCATTGAGGCCTCTGGCATTCATTCAGACCGACCCGCGCATCAACGCACGGGTAAATGGAGAGCAACATGAGCACGACTTCCCGCTGGATCGACATTCCCGCCGGCAACGACAGTTTCGGCGGCTATCTGGCGCTGCCCAAAGGCGGCAAGGGACCGGCCGTCATCATCATTCAGGAAATCTTCGGCGTGAACAGCCATATCCGCTCGATCGCGGATCAGTACGCGCAAGACGGCTATGTCGCGCTTGCACCGGACGTGTTCTGGCGCGTGCAGCCGCGCGTCGAATTGACCTATGACGGCGCGGATCGCGAGAAAGGCATCGAGCTGATGCAGAAGACCAACGTCGACCAGGCGGTGGCCGATATCGGCGCAGCCGCCGCGGCGCTGCGCGCAATGCCGGAAGTGACCGGCAAGATTGCGGCGATCGGCTTCTGCTTCGGCGGTCATCTCGCGTATCTGGCAGCCGCCCAAGGTTCGCTCGACGGCGCGGTTGCCTACTACGGCGGCGGCATCCAGAACAAGCTCGATCAGGCCGCGAAGATCAAAGTGCCGATGCAATTCCACTACGGTGAGCTCGACGCGCATATCCCGCTGTCGGCTGTCGGCCAGATTCAGGAACGCTTCGCCGGGCGCGCCGATGCGGAATTCAATATTTATCCGAACGCCGATCACGGCTTCAACTGCTCGGATCGCGCGTCGTATAACCAGCACGCTTCGGCGCTCGCGCATGGCCGCACGCTGACTTTCCTCGGGGAGCGGCTGTAACTCGCCGCTGTACCTCGGCGCGGTAACTCGCGGCTGAAACTTACGTCAGCAACTCGCGGCTGCAACCGACAGACCCAACACTCGATCAAGAGGGCATCTCCGTCGTGCAATCAGACTATCTTGCCCATGACGCCATCGGCCTCGCCGAGCTGGTTCGCAGCCGCGAAGCAAGCGCGCGCGAGTTGCTGGACATCGCGATCTCCCGCACCGAGGCGGTCAATCCCGCGATCAATGCGATTGTCCTGAAGGATTACGACGCGGCGCGTCAGCGTGCCTCGCGTGACGATGCGAGCAGAGCGAACGGTGCGAACCATCCGGATGGCGAGAGTGCGCAAGCGGCGCTCGCGGGCGTGCCCTATCTGATCAAGGATCTGGGCGCCGCGGTCGCCGGGTTGCGGATGACGATGGGCAGCCGCCACTATCGCCACTTCATTCCTACCGAGGACGCACCGGTCGTCGCGCTCGCGAAAGCGGCCGGCCTCAACATTTTCGCCAAGACCAGCACCTCCGAACTCGGTCAGATGCCTTATACGGAGCCCGAACTGTTCGGCGCGTGCCGCAATCCGTGGAGTCTCGACCACACGCCTGGCGGTTCGAGCGGCGGTGCGGCCGCAGCGGTCGCCGCGGGCATCGTGCCGCTCGCGCATGCATCGGACGGCGGTGGCTCGATCCGTATTCCCGCTTCATGTTGTGGACTGTTCGGCCTCAAGCCTTCCCGCGGACGCGTGCCGCGCGCAACGCCAACCGCCGCGGTCGGCGAGCTCGGTATCGATCACGCGGTATCGCGCAGCGTGCGCGACAGCGCGTTGCTGCTCGACCTGCTGGCGGGCAACGCAGACAGACCGCTCGGCGCGCCCGGCACTTTTCTCGGCGCAAGCCGCGAGCCCTGCAAGCTGCTGAACATTGGCTACGTCACCGAATCGATGCTGGCGCCCTCGCTCTCGGCCGACGCACGCGCCGCGCTCGACGACGCCGCGCAACTCGCCAGTTCGCTCGGTCACAACATCGAACCGGTGTCGCTCGGGATCGATTTCGAGGCAGTCCGCCATGCGTTCCTGATGCTCTGGTCAGTGACGGCGGAAGAAATGGTACTGAACGCCGATCGCATCTCCGGCCGCAAACCGCTGCGCGACGAGTTCGAAATCTCCACGTGGGCCATGGCGCATGTCGGCCGCAAACTCGGCGAGCGCGGCCTCCCCAGCGCGCTGGAAGAACAGCGCCGCATTACTGAACGTCTCACCGATTTGCTGAACCGCTACGACGTGCTCTTGTGTGCAACGCTCGCGGGCGCGCCGATCAAGATCGGCGAAATGCATCCTACCTCCGCGGAGCGCATGCAGATGCGCGCCGTCACGACGATACCGCTCGAACCTCTGATGAAGAAGCTGCTGACCGAGGCGTCGAACAAGGCGTTCGCATGGGCGGGATGCACGGAATTGTTCAATCTGAGCGGACAACCGGCGATGTCGGTGCCGCTTTACTGGAACGCGCGCGGGTTGCCTATCGGCGTGCAGTTCGCCACGCGCAATGGCGGTGAAGCAACGCTATTGCGCCTCGCCGCGCAACTCGAAGCGGCGCGGCCGTGGTTCGACAAACGGCCGCCGTTGATGCAGGCGCGCAGCTAGAAGAAAAGGCTTCGGCGTATCGACTCAAGCCGGTTTGCGTTGCGCATCGAGATCCGCATGCCGCTTGCCGGGAATGCACGCCACTGCGACGATCGACAACGCCAGTCCACCCATCACGTAGTAAGTCGGCGCGAGTGACGAACCCGTGATGTCGATGAGCCACGTCACGACGAAAGGCCCGAAGCCGCCGAACAGCACCACCGCGGCGTTGTACGCGAGCGATAAGCCAATCGAGCGCACGTTCGCCGGAAACAGTTCGGCGATCAACGCGCCGAACGGCCCGTAGTATCCGGACAGCGTAATCGACAGCAGCGCCTGCACGAGAATCAGTTTCGACACGCTCGGCTCCGCCGCGAGCCACGCGAACAGCGGGTAGATAATCACGAGCGTCAGGATCAGCGACCACAGCGAAAGCCCCTTGCGTCCGATCCTGTCCGACCACGCGCCCGTGAGCGGCGAGAGCACGGTCAACAGCAGATTGCCGACGATCACCGCGTAAAACGATTGCGCGCAGGGGAGCTTCAGCTGCTTGACCGCAAAGGTCGGCAGATAACTGATCAGCACGTAAATCGTCACGGTGAGCGCGATCACCGCGCCGAGTCCGCACAGCACATCGCGACTATGGCACCTGAACACTTCGCCAAGCGTCGCGCGCCGCGCCGTTTTTTGCGCATGCAGAAAGGCCTCGGAATCGGAGAGATTCCGGCGGATATAAAAGCCGATCGGCCCGATGATCAAGCCAAGAATGAACGGTACGCGCCATCCCCAGGACTTCAGCGCTTCGGGGGCAAGGCCGTGCGTGATCAACGCACCAACCACCGCACCGAGCAGAAGCGCCGCCGCCTGGCTCGCCATCTGCCAGCTGCCGTAGAAGCCGCGCTTCGAGAAGGGCGCCGCTTCGATCAGCAAAGCCGTGGAACTGCCGAATTCACCGCCGGCGGAAAAGCCCTGCAGCGAACGCCCGAGCACGATCATCAACGGCGCACCGATGCCGATCGCGGAATACGGTGGGGCAATCGCCAGCAGCAGAATGCCGAGCGTCATCAGCGCGATGACAAGCGACAGCGCCGCTTTGCGTCCCGCGCGATCCGCGTAAAGTCCGAGGACGATGCCGCCGATCGGCCGCATGACAAATGCAACGCCGAAGGTTGCGGTGGTCAGCAGCAACGACGAATAGTCGCTGTTTGCCGGAAAGAACAATTGTGCGATCACCACCGTGAGGAAACCGAACACGGTGAGGTCGTACCATTCGAGCGCATTGCCGATCACAGCCGCCGCGACGGCGCGTGTGTGGAGGCTCTTTGACGCTGGTGCCATTCGAATCTCCAGCCTGCGAAAAGTGTCGCGTGGTACGGCGTCTCAGCGTAGATGCGCGTTAGCGCGCCTTGGAAGAGTGACTAAGAAAAAGGCAGCGCTGACCGCAATCGCATGGAGTGTAAAGAGCGCGCAAGCTGTTTTCAAGCAGCAAAAAGGCGTCTGCCGTGCAGGACGGCAGACGCCTCGATGATTGAACCGTAGTCCGGCGCCGTCATGTTGCAGCGCACTTGCCGCGCCACTGAATGCGCGCGCAGCTGGAGCTTGATCAGGCCTTCTTGTTATATGCGCTGCACCAACCCGTGCTCGCGACCTGCTTGCCCGCGAACATCGGGCAGCCTGCGTAGGCGTCGGTCGGCTTGCCTTGATAGAAGCTGCAGTTGCCGCAGTCCTGGCCTGCAACGTACTTTGCGAACTTTGCCTTGTCGACTTTGGTCGCGTCGGCTTTGTAGCCGAGCGCTTGTGCGGTCGGATCGGTCTCGGCAACCTTCGGTGCGTCGGCGAAAGCCTGGCGCGACAGCGCGAAAGTGGATGCCACACCAATGCTGGTGATCAAAAACGTACGACGGGAAGATTTCATGGGGACTCACTCCATTTATATTGAACTGATCGCCGTTCTGATGACAGCGGTCCCCAAGGATAGCAACGAAGCTGTCGCGCGTGAGCGCTCAAATGGTAGAGATAAGCGAATTGGTACGACGCCGCGCTCGAATATCGAGCGCGGCATGCCGGTTGATCGCGTAGTGCAGGCGCCCGGGTGAAAACCCGGGGTGCGACGATTAGGCGCGCCCGCTCACTTCGCAGACGCGCTGCGCAATCGCCAGCGAGGCCGTGAGTCCCGGCGACTCGATACCGAACAGATTGACGAGCCCGCGCACGCCATGCGCGGCCGGACCTTGAATCACGAAATCGGCGGCGGGCTCGCCCGGGCCGGAGAGCTTGGGACGAATCCCCGCATAAGCGGGCTGCAAGGCATCGTCGGGCAGCGCGGGCCAGTAGGCGCGAATCGCCGAGTAAAAGGAATCCGCGCGATGCGGATCGACGTCGTAATTGATCGCGTCGACCCATTCGACATCGGGACCGAAGCGCGTCTGGCCACCGAGATCGATCGTCAGATGCACGCCGAGGCCAGCTTCGTTCGGCATCGGATAGATCAGCCTGCTGAACGGCGCGCGCCCCGAGATGCTGAAGTAATTGCCGCGCGCGAGGTAGAGCGGCGGCACATGGCGCGCGTCGAGGCCGCGAATCTTGCGCGCCAGCGCGTTCGCCTGCAAACCGGCGCTATTGATCACGCAGGCGGCGCTGATCGTGGCCGGCGCGCCGCCGCCCACCTTGATGATGAAGCGGCCGTTGCTCGCCTCGATCGCCTCGACTGGTGCATGGAACGCACACACCGCGCCGTCGCGCTCGGCGTCGCCCTGAATCGCCAGCATCAACTGGTGACTATCGACAATGCCGGTCTGCGGCGAGAACACGGCCTCCACACATTCGAGCGCGGGTTCGAGCGCTTGTGCCTGGTCGCCGTTGATCCGCATCAGGTCGAGCACGCCGTTGTCACGGCCCTTCGCCATGATGCTTTCAAGCTGAGGAATCTGGTTGCGCGAGGTGGCCACCAGCAGTTTGCCGCAGCGCGAATGCGGCACGTTGTGCTCGACGCAGTAGTCGTAGAGCATCTCGCGGCCGCGCACACAAAGCGCTGCTTTCAGCGAGCCGCGCGGATAGTAGATCCCCGCGTGAATCACTTCGCTATTGCGCGAACTGGTGCCTACGCCAATCGCTTCGGCCGCTTCCAGCACGATCACCTCGCGCCCGCGCGCCGCGAGAGCGCGCGCCACCGCGAGACCGATCACGCCTGCGCCGATCACTACACATTCGATTTGATCCATGTCCCTTGACGCGGCCGACTTCGCCGCGCGCTGCCTCGTTCACCCGATAACCATGAAGACAGGGTACGGCTATCGAGAACCGCACACCGCTCGCTGTCGAACGCACCTGGCCTTACGCAACCGCTTTACAAAATTGTACGACGCCGCACAGACAGAAATGCCCGCAGCGATGACTGCGGGCATTCGGTCTTGAGCAGGTCTAAAACGGTTGGGCCGGACAAGATTAGTGTACGCCGTCGACGCTCCTTGCGCCCGATTCTTCGCGCGAGCCGGGCGCCGCTTGATGGCTTGCACTAGCACCTCGTAATCAGAAACAATTGCCGAAGCATTCATCGCGTTTTCGGTATAGACGCCCGATTGGGGATCGCAAAAAATCCTTCAAAGGCGATTTTTTGGCCCCCAAAAGGGCAAAAAACCTCAAAACCCGATCGGTTTCCGTCGATTTCCGTAGTCCAGCCGGATATCGCCAGGCTCGATCCAATCGCGCCCGTCGATGCGCGCGGCGCCGAAGCCATTAAGAATCGCGCGCCGCATTTCACGGGGCGAGGCAAGCTTCAGCGCGTCGAGCGCGGCGTCGCCGAGCGTTTCGGGAAAGCGCAGACCCCAGTTATGCGCCGAGCGAATCTCGTCGTAGATCGATTGAGCGATACGGCGTGCGCCGTCATGATCCGGCGGCGGAATCTCGTACACGTTCATCCGGTTCAGGATCGGCTCAGGAATCGACCGTTCGTCATTCGCCGTTGCAATCCAGATCACATGACCGGCATTGATCGGAATCTCGGCGAATTCGTCGATGAAGGTCTGCGCCGTGTCGTGTTCGAGCAGCGCGTACAGCGCGCCGAGCGGATCGTATTGCGAATCGCCGGTGGCCTTGTCGATTTCGTCGACGGCGATCACGGGGTTCGCGTAGCTGCCGTTCACGAGCGCATCGAACACCTTGCCCGGCTTCGCGTTCTTCCACTGCGACGACGCGCCCGACAGAATCCACCCCGCCGTCAGCGAACTCATCGCCACGTATTGATAGGCGGTGCCGAGCAGCCGCGCCAACTGCTTGGCAAAGTGCGTCTTGCCGATGCCCGGATCGCCGAGCAGCAGGATCGGCATCAGTTCGAGCCGGTCTTCGGTCTCCAGGCACAAGGCGACCTGCTTGCGGATGTCGTCGAGCGGCGCTGAAAAGTTGGGCAGCGCGTCGATCAGATCGTCGATCGACGGCATCCGGTTCGGCTTGACGCAGAAGCGCATATTGCCGGTTTTCAGCATCTTTTCGTAAGTGGCGCGCAGCGCCTCGTTCGCGCCTTCACCGAGATCGTTCAGCGCGTGCTCGACCTGATCGAGGTCGTACACGCGGCTGAACGACGCCACGGCGATTTCCTGTTTGACCATTGCTGTTGTCATGGCTTACCCCGTCTGACT
This sequence comes from Paraburkholderia sp. BL23I1N1, assembly GCF_003610295.1. Taxonomy (NCBI): domain Bacteria; kingdom Pseudomonadati; phylum Pseudomonadota; class Betaproteobacteria; order Burkholderiales; family Burkholderiaceae; genus Paraburkholderia; species Paraburkholderia sp. BL23I1N1. The sequence continues at coordinate 554,253 of NZ_RAPV01000002.1, read as the reverse complement.
GGCCCTGCTGCTGCGGTACCTTGCCGGCGCCGTTCCAAGTCCAGTGTAACGACGACATATTCGTGTGCAAGCCAGCAGTCGTGCGGCCCTGCTGCTAACAACGGTCAGCTCCCGGCAACGCCCCGGGGGAAGCGCCCATGAGGATTCCCCGCCCACCTGAAATGGTGTATTGCAGAACCCGGTCCCGTTTGAAGTGTCAGAAAAGCGTTCAGCCCATCAGGCGTAAGATGGCCCTCTGACTACTCTGCCGGACGCAAAGACCGGAGACTCTTTTTATGTGGAAAACCAGTATCGCCGCCGTGTCAGCCACCGCGCTAGCCGCCGCCCTGTTCGGCACCTCGCTGTTTGCGAACGCACAAGGGTCGCCGCAACAGGTCGTGCAATGGCAATTGCAGGTCATGCGCGACGGCCAGCAGATCGATTCATTCGACGCCACGACCACCGTCGGCCAGGCGCGCACGGACACGCATCACAAGGTGGTGCAGCATAACGTCGGCTGTAAGGACCAGCCGGGCGGCAGCATCGATCTGACGCGCACGCTGACGGTCTCGCCGCTGCAGGCGGATGCAAAAGAGGTCACGCTGTCGATCGAAGCCCAGGAAACGTTCGAAGAAGACACCGCGCAGCAAACCGATACCGGTTGCAAGCTGCCGCCGCAACCGCGACAGGTAAGCGCGAGCCATCCGGGCCTTACGGTGCCGGCCGGCCAGTGGACGAGCTGGACGATCGTCGACAAGAATCCGAACCTGGTCTATCGCGTGCGTGCGAGTCTTGCGAGCAGCCCGAGCTAAGGCAACCCGGCGGCAAACCCGCGCGAATTAACGCCGGCTTAAGCAAACTTAGGCAAACTCAAGCGACTAACCGAAGCCCCAACAGAACACGTGGACAACGCGGCATGCGAAACCCAGAAGAATTGATCCGCGAGAGCGTCGCGCCCAAGGATTTCATCGCGGTGAGCTGGAATCTGCATAAGGGCCGCACGCCGCTCGGCTTTCAGGCCTGGCAGGCGATGCAGCGCTGGGTTCAGTCGACCCATGCGGACGCGTATTTTTTACAGGAAGCGATGGCGCGGCGCATGCCCTCGCCGATCCTCGCCAGTAGTTTCGGCTCGCCGATCGCCGATCCGTTGAGCGACGTCTGGCATTGTCAGGCCACCGAGATCGCACGCGCGGCCGAACTCGAAATCGCGCTTGGGCCGAACGTCTTCAAGCCGTCGTGGCGGCACGGCAATGCGATTCTGTCGCCGCATCCGCTCGATCTCGGCGGACGCTGGGATATCTCCGCGCATCGTTTCGAAAAGCGCGGACTGCTGGTGGCGCGAGCGACCTTCGGCGGTCATTCCGTGACGCTGCTGTGCGCGCATCTTGCGCTCACGCGCTCGGCGCGCTTGCGGCAGATGAGCTGGATCGCGCACTGGATCGCGAAGGAAGCACCGGAGGGCCCGCTGGTGCTGGCCGGCGATTTCAACGACTGGCGTAACGACTCCGTGCCGCTCTTCGCCGAACACGGCCTGCAGGAAGTGGCCACGCTGCTCGGCGAATCCGGCCGCACCTTCCCGGCCTTCTCCCCCGCGCTCGCGCTCGACAAGATGTTCGTGCGCGGGATGGCGCCGGTCGAATGGATCCAGCCGACGCAGGAAACCGCGTGGCTGTCCGATCATTTGCCGTATATGGCGCGGTTGCGGGTGGAGTGAACTAGCCCCTGCGCGGCGTCCAGGTTAGCGTCGCCGCAATCTCCTCGCCGGGCTGCAACACGCAGCCGCCCACCTGCTCCCGCATGCCGTCCACGTTGAAGCAATCGGTGGTGTTGGTCACCGGTTCCACGCACAGTTGCGAATCGTTGGCGGGCGCGAATACCACCAGATGATCGAAGGGCGCGTCGGCGGTCATCGTCAATTGACGGTGTTCGTCGGGCCACGCAATCGTCGCCTCACGCGACCAGTTGGCGAAGTTGTTGTCGAGCGCGAACGCGTCCGGCGACATGCCGAGGCGCAGCGCCTCGACCGCAGGGTGCGGGCCAAAATGCGTGGGCAGCACGTCCGCGTCGGCGTGCCACATGCCTTGCACATCGGCGTAGACACGGGTTTGCGCGGTGCGTGGATAGTACGGGTGATGCCCCATGCCAAAGGGCATCGGCCGGTCGCCCAGATTCTGCGCAGACAAGGTGATGCGCAGCGCGCCGCCGATCAATGCAATGCGCTGCTGCGCGCGATAACGGAACGGCCAGTCGCCAGGCTGCTGCGAATCAGGTTCGTGTTCGAAGTGCAACGCCACTGAGCTCTCCGTGCGCGTCCCCACCTGCCAGGGATGCCGCCACGCATTGCCATGCAGCGCGTGCGCAAAACGCAGGTCATTGCCGCTCAGATCGACCAGGGTGCCGTCGAACTGGAAGCGCGCGTCGCGAATCCGGTTGCAGTAGGGAAAAAGCGGGAAGCTCGCCATGCGCAGCGGATCGCGTTCATCGAACGCTGCTCGCGTGGCCGGTCGCAGCCAGTGCAGCGGACCTTCGGGCGTCGACTCGTAGTAAGCCACCAGCGCGCCGCCAATTTCCGGCGCGACCACCACTCGCATGGCGCCCGCTGTCAGCGTGACTAGCGCCAGCGCGATCGCGGGGTCGTCGAGCCATGTGAGTCCGGTTAGGACCGGCCGGGTTGGATTCGAGGACACGTCGCGCATGGTCAGCAAAGGCGCAGTGTCAGGCGGATGGCGGTATTAACGCCCATCGATGTCTCCCAAGACATGCCGCGCACCGCGCGCGGCCGGCGAACCCGTCAAGGTCCGCGCGATCGAGAATCGCACGCCAAAGCATATCGGTCAATATTATTAGTAATAATTTTCATCAAAACAAGTCAGCTGATGCCTGACTAGATCTCCCAAATGGCGGGTTAGCGCGCGTTGCCGCGCGCATATTATTAGTGGTACCGTCAGCACCACCCATGCCACCGGCATGCTCCTGCTTTCGCACCGCTGCAGCGCGGCCCGCACAATGAAAAAATCGACTCAACGCCGTCCGACCATGACCGACATCGCCAAGCTCACCGGCGTGTCGCAATCCACTGTCTCGCTGGTTCTGAACAACGCGACCGGTGCGAAATTCTCCGAGGCCACCCGCAACAAGGTGATGAAGGCGGCGCACGACCTCGGCTACAGGCTCTCGCTGCGCGAACCGGTGTCGGTGTCGAACGATGAACGCAACCTGATCGTCTATCTGGCCGACGAGATCTCGACCAGTCCGCACCCGGTCGTCAACGTCGACGGCGCGCGCGATGCGGCCTATGCAAGCGGCAAGATGCTCGCCGTCTACTCGACGCACGGCAACGCCGACATCGAAAAGCAGGTGCTCGACGCGACGCTGTCGAACCCGCACGTATTCGGCGTGATCTACGCAACCGTCTACACCCGCAAGGTCACCCTGCCGGCGGCGCTCTCGCGGGTGCCTACCGTCCTGCTGAACTGCTACACGAGCGAAGGCGGGGTTTCGTCGGTGGTGCCCGCCGAGGTCGCGGGCGGACATCTGGCGACCGACTATCTGCTGCAGTCGGGGCATCGACGAATCGGCTATATCAACGGCGAGCCGTGGCAAGACGCCTCGAAAGACCGCCTCAAGGGCTATCGCACAGCGCTCGCCACCGCCGACCTGCCGTACGCGCCGGAACTGGTGCGCGACGGCGACTGGAGCTCGGGGCTCGGCTTCGAAATGACGCTCTCGCTGATGCGCGAGGCGCATCCGCCGACCGCCATTTTCTGCGCCAACGACCTGACCGCGCTGGGCGCGATCGAAGCGCTGAAACAACTCGGCCTGCACGTGCCGGAAGACGTTTCCGTGCTCGGCTACGACGACCAGGAAATCGCCCGCCACACGCATCCGCCCCTGTCGACGGTGGTGCTGCCGAACTACGAACTGGGACGCTGGGCCGTCGAAACCTTGCTGCAGGAAGAACACAATCGCGCCGCCGGCGCACCGGTGCGCCATCGCCTCGTGAAACTCGACGGACCACTCGTCGAACGCAGCTCGGTCAGGGTAATTACCGAGGCAGAAAAGCCAATAATTAATATTATTAGTGATTGACCGATAATAATTCTCGATGAAATAATCGGCACGTCCGGTCAAAGTGAAACAGCCCGGCCGACAGGAGAAACACTAAAAAGCAAATACACCTCACCAGGTACTGGAGGAAGACAATGGCGTCGCTCAACACGCAGTCGCGCAAGCACGCGCGCATGCAGCAGATTCGTCCGCTGGCAGGTTCGCTGCTGGCTCTGGCCATCGGTTTCGGCGTCGCCACGGCGCACGCCGACGACGCGCTGCCGAAGTTGCCCAACAAGACTCCGCTGAAGGTCGGCTTCGCGCAGACCGAAAGCAACAATCCATGGCGTCTCGCGGAAACCCGGAGCTTCAAGGAAGTCGCCGCGAAGTGCGGCTGGCAGATCGTAATGACCGACGCCAACGGCTCCAATTCCAAACAGGTCTCGGACATTCAAAGCATGATCGCGCAACACGTCGATCTGCTGGTGTTCCCGCCGCGCGAAGAAAAACCGCTTGCGCCGGTCGTGCTGCAAGCTAAAAAGGCCGGCATTCCGGTAATCCTGGTCGACCGCGACGTCGATCAGTCGGTGGCCAAGGCGGGTCGCGACTACATCACCTTCATCGGCTCGGACTTCATCGATCAGGGCCATCGCGCCGCTGAGTGGCTGGTCAAGGCGACCGGCGGCAAGGCGAAGATCATCGAACTCGAAGGCACCACCGGCGCGTCCGCGGCGAACGATCGCAAGAAGGGTTTCGACGAAATCATCGCGAAGAATCCGGGCATGACGATCATCGCCTCGCAAAGCGGCGACTTCGCGCGCGACAAGGGCCGCCAGGTGATGGAAACGCTGTTGCAGGCGCATCCGGACGTGACCGCCGTGTACGCGCATAACGACGAGATGGCGCTCGGTGCGATCGCCGCGATCAAGGCGGCCGGCAAGCAGCCGGGCAAGGATATCCAGATCGTCACGATCGACGGCACCAAGGGCGGCATGGATGCAATCGCCGCCGGCGAACTCGGCGCAAGCGTGCAATCGAGCCCGTTCTTCGGCCCGCTCGCCTGCGACGTTGCCCAGCGTTACGCGAAGGGCGAAAAGATCCCGACGTGGGTCAAGGTGTCGGACCGCTTCTACGACAAGAGCAACGTGCAGCAGAGCATGCAGTACGGCTATTGATCGACAGCAGGCTGTGGTACGTGCGGTTGTGTAGCTTGAGGACAGGGCTTTAACGGAGTGTCCACGCACTCCGTAGCCCGAAGAAAACCTTTTCGGGAGGCCGTGCCCGCAGGACGTCCCCGCCCCGAGTCAATCTCCTCGGAGGGGCGGGTGACGGGAAGGGTTCGGAGCGACGCGTTCGTGGCAACACGAGCCGTCGCTTCGCTTTTATGCGGCGTAACATGGTTCGCGATGGTTCGCGATGGTTCGACATGATTCGGAGATACCGCCCGCAGAGCGCCCGAACGAACGGCCCCAGCGGCTCGCACGAGCAATGCATGCAGCGCACGCAGGACACGAAGCAGCACTCGCATCAGGAGGACACCCGTGACGGAATCCGGCACGCAGACACCGCTCTCTCCCCTCACCCGGTCGCCGCTGCTGGAGATGCAGGACATCGGCATCAGCTTCGGCGGTGTACCCGCGTTGCGCAGCGCCAATCTGAGCGTGGCAGCCGGCGAAGTGCACGCGCTGATCGGCCAGAACGGCGCCGGCAAATCGACCATGATCAAGATCCTGACCGGCGCGTATCGGCGCGGCTCGGGCAGCGTGCGCTTCGAAGGCCGTGAAGTCGATTTCCGCACGCCAAAACAGGCGCGCGAAGCCGGCATCAGCACGATCTATCAGGAGATCAACCTGGTGCCGTTCCGCTCGGTAGCGGAGAACATTTCTCTCGGCCGCGAACCCCGCCGCTTCGGTCTGATCGACTGGCGCGCGGTGCAGACACGCGCCGCCGCCCTGCTCGAATCGTTCGGTTTGCAGATCGATGTGAAGAAACCGGTCGGCCGCTATTCGACCGCCATTCAGCAGATGGTGGCGCTGGCGCGCGCGGTGTCGTCGGATGCGAAGATGGTCATCATGGACGAGTCCACTTCGTCGCTCGATGAACGCGAAGTGGAACTGCTTTTCACCGTGGTGCGCAAACTGCGCGACGACGGCCGCGCGGTGATCTTCGTGTCGCATCGGCTCGACGAACTGTACGCGCTGTGCGATCGCGTCACCGTCATGCGCGACGGCCAGACGGTCGCGCAAAGCACGATGGCGGAGATGGACAAACTGCAGCTCGTCACCACGATGCTCGGCCGCACGCTGGCCGCCGTCGTGCAGGAGGACGCCGCCGCGCGCGAAGCAAACCTCGCGCGGCGCGGCAAGCAGGCAATCGCCGCGACGCATCTGGGCACGCATCCGAAAGTGAGTGACGTATCGCTTGAAGTGCATGCAGGCGAAGCGGTGGGTCTGGCGGGCCTGCTCGGCTCGGGCCGGACCGAAACCATGCGTCTGATGTTCGGCGCCAATCCTCTCGAACACGGTTCATTGTCGATTGGCGGCGAGGCGGTGGCGTTGAAGTCGCCGCAGGACGCGATCGCGCGCGGCCTCGCTTACCTCACCGAAGACCGCAAAGCCGAAGGCATCGTCCCGGAACTCTCTGTGCGCGACAACCTCACGCTCGTCTGCTTGCGCACGCTGGCGAAGAACGGCGTGGTCGACGTGAAGAAACAGCAGGCGATCGTCGACCGTTTCATTGCATCGCTCGGCATCAAGCTGCGCTCGGCCGATCAGCCGATTCGCGAGTTGTCCGGCGGCAATCAGCAGAAGGTGCTGCTCGCGCGCTGGCTCGCCGCGGAGCCTTCGTTAATGTTGCTCGACGAACCGACGCGCGGCATCGACGTCGGCGCCAAAGCCGACGTGGCGAAGATCGTGCGCGAACTGCGCGATGCGGGCCTCGCCGTGCTGCTGTCCGCCTCCGAACTCGAGGAACTGACCGCGGTGGCCGACCGCGCGGTGGTGATTCGCGACGGCCGCACCGTCGCCGAACTGAACGGCGCCGACATGAGCGAGGCCGCGATCATGGACGCGATCGCCTACGGCAGCGAAGGCCCGTCGCAACTGGTCGAAGCCGCCCATGCCGCCCATATCGAAGACGCGTTGGAGGGCGACCGTCATGGCGCTTAAGTTGCACACCGAGTCGTTGCACAACGAAACCGCACCGCCGATGCAAGCCTCTGCCGCGCCGCACGTCGCGACTGCATCGACGGTGAAGACATGGCGGCGCCTCGCCATGCAACGCGAAGTGATCGTGCTGCTCGCGATGGTGCTCTTCAACCTGATCTTCACCCCGCACTTCTGGTCGCTGCAAACCTTCAACGTCAACATGACGCAGGTGGTGACGATCGTGATCGTCGGCATCGGCATGACGCTGGTGGTGGCGACGGGCGGCATCGATCTGTCGGTGGGCGCGTCGATGGCGATCTCGGGCGCGCTCGCACCGATGCTGTTCCTGAACATTCCGGGGCCGGGCGGCATTGCGCTCGCGTTCGTGCTGCCGGTGCTGGCGGCGGCCGCGTGCGGCGTATTCAACGGCTTGCTGGTGACGAGGCTTTCCGTCCAGCCGATTGTCGCGACGCTGGTGCTGTTCATCGCTGGGCGCGGCATCGCCCAGGTCGTCACCGACGGCAGCTTGCAGGCGTTCAACACGCCCGCCTTCCAGTGGATCGCACTGGGCAAGGTCGCCGGCGTGCCGTTTCAGGTGCTGCTGATGCTTGCGCTGGTCGTGCTGTTCGCGTGGATCGTGCGCAAGACCCTGTTCGGCCAGTATCTGCTGATCACCGGCGGCAACGAAAAGGCCGCCTATCTGTGCGGCGTGCCGACGGCCACCGTGAAGCTGATCGCCTACACGGTGTGCGCCGCGCTCGCGGGGCTGGCGGGGCTGATCTCGATCTCGGTGAATTCGTCCTCGGATGCGAATGTGGTGGGGCTCGGCGTGGAACTCGACGCGATCGCCGCGGTGGCGGTCGGCGGCACGGCGCTGACGGGCGGCAAAGCATCTATCGGCGGCACGCTGATCGGTGCGCTGACCATCCAGTTGCTGCGCTATACGCTGCTCGCGCACGGCATTCCCGACGCGGCGGCGCTGGTGGTGAAGGCCGGCATCATCGTCGCGGCGGTTTATGTGCAGCGGCGCTCGCGGTAACCCTAACGCTTCAGGGACACTCCCGGATTCGATGCGATGAAAAAGAACCTTCCTATCCTGCTTGCTCTCGTCGCGCTGGTCGTGCTCGGTCTCGTGCGCTACGACCATTTCGGCTCGGCCTACAACATCACCTCGTTCTGGCGCTACAACTCGATGTTCGCGCTGATCTCGATCGGCATGGCCTTCGTGATCATCACGGGCGGCATCGACCTGTCGGTCGGCACGGTGGCTGCGTTGGCAAGCGTGGTCGCCGCGTTGACCAGCGTGTACGGCGGCTGGGTCGCGGTGCTGGCCGGTTGCGCGGCGGGCATGGCCGTCGGCGTGCTCAACGGCCTGATCATCACGCGGCTGAAAATCCTGCCCTTCATCGTGACGCTTGCGACCAGCCTCGGCGCGCATGGCGTCGCGCTGTTGCTCGGCAAGAACGATGCGGTGTCGATTGCCGCCGACTCGAATTTCGGCAACTTCGGTCAGGGCGATCTGTTCGGACTGCCGATTCCCGGCATCGTCGCGGTTGTAGCGGCGGTGGCCGGGTGGCTCGCACTGCGCAGCACGCGCTTCGGGCGGCATTCGCTGGCGATCGGCGACAGTGAGGAAGCGGCGCGGCTGATGGGACTGAACGTCGACCGCACGCTGGTGACGGCTTATGCGGTAAGCGGGCTGCTCGCCGGCATGGCGGGCGTGATCCTCGCCGCGCAATTCGGCGCCGGTCAGCCGAACGAAGGGGTGGGCTGGGAGCTGTTCGCGATTTCGGCGGTGGTGCTCGGCGGCACCTTGCTGACCGGCGGCGAGGGCTCGATCGCGATGACGATTGCCGGCGTGCTGTTGCTCGGGCTTGTGTTCAACCTGCTGAACTTCGAAAACGGGCTCGGGTTCATCAGCTTGTCGGCGTATTGGCAATCGGTGATTCGTGGGGTGTTCCTGCTGCTGGTGATCGTGCTGCAGGCGAGAGTGTTGAAGCAGCGCGGCAAAAGGCGCGTGGCGGCTCCGGCGTGATCAAAGCACCGACGCTTATGCAGATTGAGTTTCCGGCGGCCTCGATGGCCGCCTGGCAGCCTTTGTGTACCAAAGTAACCGACTAAATCCACACGGTCACGCCTCGCGGCGCATCTCGATCGATTCAGGCCAATTCCTCACCTTCCCAGCCCGTTTTCTCCGCTTTTGCCAGTTTTATCAGCAGGGTCAATGCTGCGGCGCACGGCGGGTTTCGGTATCATCCTGAAAATGTTGCCCGCGCGGCGCGCCTATCCGGCGCATGCCGGACAGCCGATGGCAGCCGCCCTGCGCGGTTTTCGCCCATCGCCGTACCCTTGCTGAAGCGCGGCTGCAACCGCGCCAACGTACTTCGCGGCGCCGATCGTCACAACCGCCGGCGCCGACGCTTCCAGGTCCGGTAACCCGCTTCACCACGCTCAACCGCCGCGCCGCAGCCCTCAGGCAGCGGGCGCGGTAAAATAGCGGATTGCGCGTGATTCCCGATCTCGGGTTAGCGCAGCATCGCCCTTGCCGTGCCGGCCGGCTAAAACGACTGGCCGCCTTTGTTTTCGCACTATCCAAGAAGCCATGAGCAACCTGAATTCACAAACCGTCCTGAGCGTCCATCATTGGACCGATACGCTTTTCAGCTTCACCTGCACGCGCGATCCGTCGTTCCGTTTCGAAAACGGCCAGTTCACGATGGTGGGCCTCGAAGTCGAAGGCAAGCCGCTGATCCGCGCCTACAGCCTTGCGAGTGCGAACTACGAAGAGCACCTCGAATTCCTGAGCATCAAGGTGCAGGACGGCCCGCTCACATCGCGCTTGCAGCATCTGAAGGTTGGCGACGAAGTCCTGATCGGCAAGAAGCCGGTCGGCACGCTGATGGCCGACAACCTGCTGCCGGGCAAGACGCTGTGGCTGCTGTCCACCGGCACGGGTCTCGCGCCGTTCATGTCGATCATTAAAGATCCGGACATTTACGACCGCTATGAGCGTGTGGTCCTCACGCACACCTGCCGTTTCGTCGACGAACTGGCGTACAAGGAATACATCACGGATCACCTGCCGGCGCACGAGCATCTGGGCGAGCTGGTGCAGGAAAAGCTGCTGTACTACCCGACGGTCACGCGCGAAGCGTTCGAGAACCGCGGCCGCATCACCGAACTGATCGAAACCGAAAAGCTCTTCGCCGACCTCGGCGTGCCGGGCTTTTCGCTCGAAAACGACCGCGTGATGCTGTGCGGCAGCCCGCACATGCTGCGCGACACGCGCAAGCTGCTTGATGACCTGGGCTTCCAGGAAGGCAGCAATAACGCGCCGGGTCACTACGTGGTCGAAAAGGCCTTCGTGGGTTAAGCGGACATCTACATTGAGCGGCTCACGCCGCGTCATCACAAAAAAAGGAGCCTTCGGGCTCCTTTTTTGTTGCGCAGTTACAAATCGATGCCATCGTTTTTACATTTGGCGTCGGTATTATTCCTACAAGCCCCACGTGACAAAACATCAACCTTTGCGTGAGATGTGCGCGCTAACCCTTGGTGCGCCTGCATTTTTTATTTTTTTAAGATATCATCGCGGCGCACGATCGGCCGGTATAACTACCTGCCTTGGCACACCTTGCATGTTACAGAATGTAAATTTCGTTACGCCGCACCGTAGTATTTGTCCGTCGCGCACAGCGCGTCGAGGACATCACTGGAGGCCAGAGACTCGCATGCGTTCTTTTGTCTTCGCGCCGCCGATGCGCATCCGCTTCGCCGTCCACACTGCTTCCTGAGAGGGAAAGTCATGGATACGTCGACTGTCGTCCCGTTTAGCGTTCCCGTTCCGCCTTCACTTGCACACGCCGCGCCGCAATCCGCTGCTGAGCGCGAACTTGCGCTGCTGCGCGCCCGCGTGCGCGAACTGTCGGCAGAACTGGTGCAGGCACAGGAAGCTGCCTGCCGCCATGTAGCGCGCGAGCTGCACGACGGCGTGGGCGCCGAGCTGACCGCGACGCGCTTCGCGCTTGCCGGCATCGAGACCTGGCTGCCTGCCGATGCGCCGCCGCAGTGCGCCGCCGCGCTCGCCGTCGCGAACCGTTCGCTCGACGCCGTGTGCGCCGCCAGCCGCCAGGCCGTCGCGGAATTGCATGCGCCGTCGCTCGAGGCGGGCATCGTCGGGGCGCTGGCGCAATGGACCCGCGATTTCGCCGCACGCACGAACCTGCGCACGAGTTTCGTCTGCGCTGCCGACGTGCGGCTCACGCGCCTGCCCCCCGACGCCGCGCTGGCGGTGTTCCGGGTCGCCCAGGAAGCGCTGAACAATATTGCCAAGCACGCGCGCGCCGAATCCGCCGACGTACGGATCGAAGCCGGCCGCCGTCACCTGACGCTGCTCGTCAGCGACGACGGCATCGGCCTGACGCGCAACGCCCGCAGCCGTAGCGGCCATTTCGGCCTGAGCGGCATGCAGGCGCGCTGCGCCGCCTTCGACGGCACCCTGCGCGTCAGCGCCCGGCGCATCGCCTCACGCCGCGGCGACGGCGCGGAAGCATCACGCGGCACGCTCGTGCGTGCCCGCTTTGCGTGGGACGCCATGCTGGCGAGCACACCGGGCGCCGAGCGCCGCGCGCTGCAATCGTGAGTACGCCATCATGAGCCTGCGCATCCTGCTCGCCGACGACCACGCCGTGGTTCGCCAGGGCGTCCGCCAGTTGCTGCTCGATCGTGGCGTGGCGCGCGAAGTCACCGAGGCCCAAAGCGGCACCGAAGCGCTCGAAGCCGTCGCCCAACATAGTTACGACGTGGTGCTGCTCGACATTTCGCTGCCCGACATGAACGGCGTCGAAGTGCTCAAGCGTCTGAAACGCAAGGCGCCGCGTGTGGCCGTGCTGATGTTCTCGATGTACCGCGAGGACCAGTACGCCGTGCGTGCGCTGAAGGCCGGCGCCGCCGGCTACCTGTCAAAGACCGTCGATGCCGCGCAGATGATCGGCGCGATCCAGCAGGTCGCGGCGGGCCGCAAATACGTCAGCCCGGCGATGGCCGAGGCGCTGGCGGACTACGTCTCCTTCGATGGCGAACAATTGCCGCACGAAAAGCTCTCGGACCGCGAATACCAGACGCTATGCATGCTCGCGTCCGGCAAGCGGCTGACGGATATCGCCACGACGCTCTCGCTCTCGGTGAAGACCGTCAGCGTGTACCGCACCCGGTTGCTCGAGAAAATGAAGCTGCGCAACAACGCCGAGCTGACCTTCTATGTGATGAGCAACCGTCTCGTCGATCTGAATCCGGCGATGGCCGGCTGACGTTCACCCTCCGCGATCGCTGCATGGCACGCGCGCGATGGCCACGGATCAGCTGACAAGAGCGCGATTCCCACCCGATTGGACGCGCGACGGGCGAAAGCCTTTCCGCGGCGCGGTATCTTCAGACCAATAGCGCACCCAACGCCCTTGCCGAAGTATTTTCCTCCTGTCACGCGGCCGGAAAAAACACTGTCCCAAAACGGTGCAGAAGCGCGCATCCGCTAAAATCGGCGGTTTTTCCTGACATTCGGCGCGCAAGATGCGTGCACTACTGGAGACCCACCGCCAATGTCCCTGTTCCGCAAGAAGAGCGTCGAGCACATGATCGCCGCGAGCGCTCAGAACGCCGGCCTGAAGAAAGCGCTCGGCGCGCTCGACCTGACTTTCCTTGGTGTTGGCGCCATTATCGGCACCGGCATTTTCGTGCTGACCGGCACGGGCGCCGTTCAGGCCGGCCCGGCGCTGATGGTGTCGTTCCTGATCGCGGCGATTGCCTGCGGATTCGCCGCACTTGCCTATGCCGAGTTCGCGTCGACGATTCCTGTCGCGGGCTCCATCTACACGTATTCGTACGCGACGCTTGGCGAACTGGCCGCATGGATTATCGGCTGGGACTTGATGCTCGAATATGGGCTGGCAACGTCGGCGGTGTCGGTCGGCTGGTCGGGCTATCTGCAGTCGTTGCTGTCGGGCTTTGGCGTGAGCCTGCCGGTTATGCTGACGGCGGCGCCGGGCGCCTTGCCGGGGCACGACACATGGTTCAACCTGCCTGCTTTCCTCGTGATGATGGCGATCACGGCGCTGTTGTCGCTTGGTGTGCGTGAATCCGCGCGGATCAACAACATCATGGTGGCGATCAAGGTGGTCGTGGTGTTGCTGGTGATTGGCGTGGGTGTTTTCCACGTGACGCCGGCGAACTGGCATCCATTCATGCCGAATGGCTGGAACGGCGTGTTCGGCGCGGCGGCCGTGATGTTCTTCGCGTTCATCGGTTTCGATTCGGTGTCTTCCGCCGCGGAAGAAGTGAAGAATCCTAAGCGCGATTTGCCGATTGGGATCATTGCGTCGCTGGGTGTGTGCGCGGTGCTGTATGTCGCTGTAGCCGCTGTGGTTACCGGTATCGTGCCGTCGGCGCAGTTCGCGAACATTTCGCATCCGGTGTCGTATGCGTTGCAGGTGGTGGGTGAGAAGTGGGTTGCGGGTTTTATCGACCTCGGCGCTGTGCTGGGCATGTTGACGGTGATTCTGGTGATGGCCTATGGCCAGACGCGCGTGATTTTCGCGATGTCGCGGGATGGGTTGTTGCCTGCCCGGCTTTCTCGTGTGCATCCAAAGTTTGCTACGCCGTTCTTTACGACGTGGCTCGTGGGGATTTTCTTCGGGCTGATTGGTGCGCTGGTGCCGTTGAATGTGCTGGCTGAACTGATCAATATCGGTACGTTGGCCGCGTTTTCGATGGTGTCGATTGCGGTGCTGGTTTTGCGGAAGACGCATCCTGAATTGCCGAGGGCGTTCCGGTGCCCTGGGGTGCCGGTTGTGCCGGTGTTGGCGGTTGCTTCTTGTCTGTTTTTGATGGTTAATCTTCAGGTTGTTACCTGGGTGGCGTTTGTGGTTTGGTTGCTTATTGGGATGGTTATTTATTTTGGCTATTCGCGGCGGCATTCCAAGTTGGCGAAATGAAGGTTTAGGGTTGTTTTTTGGCAGCGCCGCTTGTTTGTTTGTTTGCCTGCGGCGTTGGCCTTTCCTTGTTTTCTTAGTGGTCTATTAGCGTCGCCCCTGTGCGGGGCGGCACTCAATTCTCTTTGCCGGCCGCAAAGAGAAGCAAGAGAAAGCGGCTCAAACCGCTAATTCTTAAGCGGGTCCCTCGCGCAGCCACGGTAGTGGTGCATCTGGAATCTGTGTTCTCGCACATTCCGCGCGAGTGACAAGGCCGTCATACTTCCGGCGGCGCTGCGCGCGCCGATGCGTATTTCCCCGAACCATCTGGTCGGTTTTGCGCGAGCTTCGCCTGACGCCGTGGCTCGCCGGTGTATCCCCTTCTCCGCTGCGCCAGCGCTTCATTCGAAGTGCGAATTCACACCAGCAGGCGCTGCCACGAGTTGTCGCCGCTCGGAGCGCAGGGTGGCACGTCCCTAAACGGATGTATTTTCTGGCACCTCGCTGAGGCAAAGCCGGTGGCGCCATGGACCTCGACCGAAGTCCCACGTTCGCCTTGCAGACCCGACCGCGCCGAGGCGAAGCCGATGGCCCCCACCACGCGCAAACGAAGCCCCTGGTTTCCCATGCACACCCATCCGCGACGCACGCAGTGCGGAGTGGAAGCGAATGAGCCCTTAGTCACTCACGCTGAATGTGCGGGGGCACGGATTCCAGATGCACCACTACCGTGGCTGCGCGGGGGACCCGCTTGAGAATTAGCGGTTTGAGCCGCTTTCTCTTGCTTACTTCTCTTTGCGGCCGGCAAAGAGAAGTAGGTGCCCCCGCACAGGGGCAACGCTGATAGACCAATAACAAAACAAGGAAAGGCCAACACCATAAAAACCCAGCCAAAAACCGCCGCGCGTACAACCAAATCAAGAAAAAGCCACCGCCACCGGCAAACAACCAAAACAAAGCGCCGCAGGCCCCCAACCCGAATAGCGCCCCCAAGCATTTTGTGCTTTACTTTTCGGCAGACCCATAAAAAAACAAACCGCAAAAACGGCCAACCCGCAGCCCCCTCATCGGACCCCGCGAACAGGCAGTTGAAGGCAGGAAAAACAAAGGTCCGGTTTCACCCCATAAGGAGACAACTTCATGGCGATCAGCATCAGTCTGACGGTGAACGGCGCGCCCATCAGCGCCTCAATCGACCCGAACACCCTGCTTGCCCAGTTCCTTCGCGATCAACTTCGCCTGACAGGAACCCACGTCGGCTGCGACACCGCCCAGTGCGGCGCATGCACCGTCCACCTGACCGGCCGCGCCATCAAATCCTGCAACATCCTCGCAGCCCAGGCCGAAGGCGCGGACATCACCACCATCGAAGGACTCGCCAAAGACGGCGCCCTGCACCCGATGCAAGCCGCCTTCAAACACTGCCACGGCCTGCAATGCGGATTCTGTACGCCCGGCATGGTGATGAGCGCGATCTCGCTCGTCGAGCGTCAGCCCAATCTCACCGGCGACGACGTGCGCGCCCAACTCGACGGCAATCTCTGCCGCTGTACGGGATATCACAACATCGTCAAAGCAGTGCTCGAAGGCGCCGAAGGCATGAAGTCCGCCGGCACGGCCAGCGCCAACGCCGCAGCCACCGCGCCCGCCACCGCCTGAGGAGACGACGATGAACGCACCCGACACCCACCTCATCGGCGCCTCCGTCGAACGTAAGGAAGACTATCGGTTCCTCACGGGCAACGGCCAGTACACCGACGACATCGTCCTGCCGCAACAAACCTACGCCGTGTTCCTGCGCTCACCGTACGCGCACGCAAAAATCAACCGCATCGACACCACTGCCGCCAAACAGTCGCCCGGCGTCGTCGCGATCTTCACCGGCGCGGACATGGCCGCGGACAATGTCGGCGGACTGCCGTGCGGCTGGCTGATCCATAGCACCGACGGCAAGCCGATGAATGAGCCGCCGCATCCGATCATCGCGCACACGAAAGCGCGCCACGTCGGCGATCAGGTCGCGCTCGTCATCGCCGATTCGATCAAGGCCGCGAAAGACGCCGCCGAACTGATCGAGGTCGACTACGACGTGCTGCCGGCCGTGGTCGATACCGCGCACGCGGCCGATCCGGGCCAGCCCGCGGTTCACGATGAAGTGCCCGACAACGTCTGCTACAACTGGGGCCACGGCGACAAAGCCGCGACCGATGCCGCCTTCGCCAAAGCCACGCACGTCACCACGCTCGACATCGTCAACAACCGCCTGATCCCGAATGCGATCGAACCGCGCGCGGTCAACGCAAGCTACTCGATGCGGGACGATAGCTACACGCTCTACGTCGCGAGTCAGAATCCGCACGTGGAACGCCTGCTAATGGCCGCTTTCGTGCTGTCGCTGCCGGAATCGAAACTGCGCGTCATCGCGCCGGATGTCGGCGGCGGTTTTGGGTCGAAGATCTTCCTGTACGCCGAAGATGTCGCGCTGACGTGGGCCTCGAAAAAGATTCGCCGCCCAATCAAATGGACAGCGGAACGCTCGGAAGCGTTCGTGTCCGACGCGCACGGCCGCGATCACGTGACCAAAGCCGAACTGGCCATGGACGCCGACGGCAAGTTCCTCGCAATGCGAATCCATACGACCGCCAACATGGGCGCGTATCTCTCGACCTTCGCGTCGTGCGTGCCAACCATCCTGTACGCCACGCTGCTCGCCGGCCAGTACGCAACGCCCGCCATCTACGCCGAGGTGAAAGCGGTCTTCACGAACACCGTCCCGGTCGACGCCTACCGCGGCGCAGGCCGTCCGGAAGCGACGTATGTCGTCGAGCGGCTGGTCGAAACCGCGGCACGCGAGATGAAGCTCGATCCCGCCGAAATCCGTCGCCGCAACTTCATTCGCTCGTTTCCGCACGCGACGCCAGTCGGCCTCACCTACGATACCGGCGACTACGACGCCACGCTGAACCGCGCGCTCGAACTCGCGGACGTGAAAGGCTTCGCCGCGCGCAAGCAGGAATCCGAAAAGAACGGCAAGCTGCGTGGCCTCGGCTACTCGTGCTACATCGAAGCCTGCGGGTTGGCGCCGTCGAACATCGCCGGCGCACTCGGCGCACGCGCGGGGCTCTTCGAAGTCGGCCAGATTCGCGTGCATCCAACCGGTTCCGTCACCGTGTTCACTGGCTCGCACAGCCACGGTCAGGGACATGAGACGACCTTCGCGCAGGTGGTCGCGGACCGCCTCGGCATCGCGCTGGAAAGCGTGGAGATCGTGCACGGCGACACCGGCCGCATTCCGTTCGGCATGGGCACCTACGGCTCGCGCTCGATTGCGGTCGGCGGCTCGGCGATCATGAAGGCGCTCGACAAGATCGAAACGAAGGCGAAGAAAATCGCCGCCCATCTCCTGGAAGCCGCAGTGGAGGACATCGAGTTCAAGGACGGCGTGTTCCGCGTCGCGGGCACCGATCGGACCAGGGCATTCGCCGACATCTCGCTCGCCGCCTACGTGCCGCACAACTATCCGCTCGACGTGCTCGAACCGGGTCTCGACGAGTCCGCGTTCTACGATCCGACTAATTTCACGTATCCGGCGGGCTCGTACATCTGCGAGATCGAGGTCGATCCGGAGACCGGCGTGAGCCGCATCCAGCAGTTCACGGCGGTCGACGATTTCGGCAACGTGATCAATCCGATGATCGTCGAAGGCCAGGTGCATGGCGGGCTCGCTCAGGGCATCGGGCAGGCCATGCTGGAGCGCTGCGTATACGACAACGAGAGCGGCCAGCTGTTGTCCGGCTCCTACATGGACTACGCGATGCCCCATGCGTCCGACCTGCCGAACTTCACCGTCGAAACCGCGAAAGGCACGCCCTGCACGCACAATCCGCTCGGCGTGAAAGGCTGCGGCGAGGCGGGCGCGATCGGCTCGCCACCGGCGGTGATCAACGCGATTCTCGACGCGCTTGCGCCACTTGGCGTGACCGACCTGCAAATGCCGGCGTCGCCGCATCGCGTATGGTCCGCGATCCGCGCCGCCAAGCAACCCCACTGAGATCCTGAGCGGAGCATTCGACATGTATTCATTCGAGTATCAACGCGCGACGGATCCGAAAGCGGCCGTCGCCGCCCTTGCCGCCGACAGCGAAGCGAAATTCCTCGCCGGTGGACAAAGCCTGCTGCCCACCATGCGCCTGCGTCTCGCGCAGCCCTCGCAACTGATCGACGTGACGCGGATTCCGGCGCTCAAGTCGGTCACCGTCGATGCCGGCAAGGTGACCGTCGGCGCCGCCGTCTGTCACGCGGACGTCGCCGATCACGCCGAGCTTCGGCGCGTGCTGCCGGCGCTCGCGGACCTCGCCGGGCACATTGGCGATAGGCAAGTGCGCGCGCTTGGCACCATTGGCGGCTCGCTCGCGAACAACGATCCGGCCGCCTGCTATCCGGCTGCGGCGATGGCGCTCGACGCGACCATCGTCACCGATCGGCGACGGATTTCGTCGAGCGATTTCTTCGTCGGCATGTATGAGACCGCGTTGGCGCCCGACGAGCTGATCGTGGCCGTCGAGTTTCCGGTGCCCGAACGGGCGGCGTACGTGAAATTCGAGAATCCGGCTTCGCACTTTGCGCTGGTCGGCGTGTTCGTTGCGAAGTTCGCGAGCGGCGTGCGTGTCGCGGTGACAGGCGCGGCGGCCTCGGTATTTCGCGTGGCCGACCTGGAAAGCGCGCTATCGGCGAATTTCACGCCCGAGGCTGCGCGAGCGGTAACCGTGCCCGACGCCGACCTGAACACCGACATGCACGCGAGCGCTGAATATCGCGCGCATCTGATTCCGGCGCTGGCCGCGCGAGCGGTGACCAGGGCGAACGGTTAGCGATCCTTGCGGTTGGCGGCTGACGTGACGTGCCTCGGCATGGTGCGTTAGCCGCTTCACCGTCCAGATTCAGGAACACCATGCAGCCTGCTTCAATCGACGACACCCTCGCGCAACTCGTAGCCCAGAACTACTTCGCCAGCCGCGAACTCGCGACCGCGTTGTATCTCGCCCTGCGCATGGAGCGGCCGTTGTTCGTCGAAGGCGAGCCCGGGGTCGGCAAGACCGAACTCGCCAAAGCCGCTGCGGGGATGCTCGGCACCTCGATGCTGCGGCTGCAATGCTACGAAGGACTCGACACCGCCAGCGCGCTCTACGAATGGGACTACCCGCGCCAGATCATGGCGCTGCGTCTGGCCGAAGCCGCCGGCGAGCGGCCCGGCAACGACACACTCTATCGCAGCGAATTCCTGCTGAAGCGTCCGCTGCTGCAAGCGCTGATGCCCGACGAACATCACCCGGGCGCGCGGCGCGTGCTGTTGATCGACGAGATCGACCGCGCCGACGAACCGTTCGAAGCCTTCCTGCTGGAACTGCTTTCGGACTTCCAGGTATCGATTCCCGAGTACGGCACGGTGCGCGCGGCACAGCCGCCGCTCGTCGTGATGACGTCGAACCGGACGCGCGAAGTCCACGACGCCTTGAAGCGCCGTTGCCTGTATCAGTGGATCGGCTATCCCGAGCGCGACCGTGAACTCGAGATCGTCGCCGCGCGCGCGCCGCAAACGTCGGCGGAATTGCAACGGCGTGCCGTCGATTTCGTGCATCGGCTACGCGGCATGGATCTGTTCAAGGCGCCCGGCATCGCCGAAACGATCGACTGGTGCCGCGCGCTAGAGGCACTATCGGTGACTGAACTCGACCCGCAATCGGTGCAGAACACCTTGGGAGTGCTGCTCAAGTATCAGGACGATCTGGCGCGCGTCGATGCCGCGCAGATCGCGCAATGTCTCGCGGTGCCGGGGTAGCGGCGATGGCACAGCCAACGGACGGAAACCACGAGGCGTCGGCAGGCAGCGGAGTGCCCGCAGGCGAGGTCGGCGCGCGTCCGGCGAATGCCTCGATCGACAGTTCGGCCGCACCGATCGATACGCCCACTTTGGCCCGCAACGTCGTGCACTTTGTGCGCGTGCTGCGCGGCGCGGGCTTGCCGATGTCGCCGGCACAATCCGTCTATGCACTCGCCGCCTTGCACTGGATCGACCTCGGCCGGCGCGACGATGTCCGCGCCGCGCTCGCCACGCTATTGGTCCGCGCGCCGGACGAACGCGACCTTTTCAACGCCGCCTTCGATCTGTTCTGGCGCGACCCGGATTGGGAAGGCAAGCTGCGCGCGCTGTTGCTGCCAAAAGTCCGCGACGGCCTGCTGCCGCCCAAACGCAACAACCGTCTCGCCGATGCGCTTGCCGTGCGCGCGCCGCCCTCGCCGCACCACAAAGCGCCGCAGGAAACCGACCAGCACGACCTGCACGCGCACGTCACCTTCAGTGCAGAAGAGCGCTTGCGTCATCGCGATTTCGATACGCTTTCCGCTGACGAATGGCGCACCTTGCGTCATCTGATCCGCGGCCAGCGTCTGCCGCTTGCCACCGAACCGACGCGCCGCCTGAAGGCCGCTTCGCACGGCACGCATGCGGACTTGCGCGCGAGCGCCAGGCACGCGGTGCGCGCGGGTGGCGACTGGACGGTGTGGAAATATCGCGCGGTGGTGGAACGCAAACCGCCGCTGGTATTGCTGCTCGATATCTCCGGCTCGATGAGCAGCTATTCGCGCGCGGTGCTGTACTTCTGCCATGCGCTGCTGCAATCGCGTGAACGCCTGCAGGTATTCCTGTTCGGCACGCGCCTGACCAACGCGACGCGCGCGCTGCGCGAGCGCGATCCCGACGTGGCGATCGCGACGCTCACCGATCAGGTCGTCGACTGGTCGGGCGGCACGCGGATTGGCGCGGCGCTCGCCGAATTCAACCGACGCTGGGCACGCCGCGTGCTGACTGGCAGAGCCACCGTGCTGCTCGTCACCGACGGCCTCGATCACGAAGCGATCGACGTGCTCGACACCGAAATGGCGCGCCTGCACCGCTTCGCACACCGTATCGTGTGGCTCAATCCGCTGCTGCGTTTCAGCGGTTTTTCACCGAAGGCGCGTGGTGTGCAGGCGATCCTGCCGTATGTCGACGCGCATCGTCCCGTTCATAATCTGGACAGTCTGGCGGCGTTCGGCCGCGATCTCGCGCAGCTCACGCGCGCGCCTCGTCGCGATGTACCCGCCTCGACAACTGCAGGAGCAACGCCATGGAATTGAGTGAAACCCATACGCTGCCGGTTTCCCAGCAGCGCGCCTGGGATGCGCTGAACGATACCGAGATCCTGCGCGCGTGCATTCCCGGCTGCGAGAGCATCGACCCCGATGGCGAAAACGCGTACGCGGTGGTGTTGAGCGCGTCCGTCGGCCCCGTGAAGGCACGCTTCAAAGGGCGTATGGAGTTGACCGACATCGAGGCGCCGAACGCTTACACGATCGTTTTCGAAGGCCAGGGTGGCGCGGCGGGCTTCGGCAAGGGCAATACGCGCGTCACGCTCGAACCCGAGGGCGACGCCGCGACCAGGCTCACGTACACGGCGACGGCACAGGTCGGCGGCAAGCTCGCGCAGATCGGTTCGCGGCTGGTCGACGGCGCGGCGCGTAAAATCGCGGGCGAATTTTTCAAGCGCTTCGGCGCGCAGGTCGGCGGCGGCACTAACGGCACAGCGGCCCCGGATGACGGGGGGGTCACTGCAGCCACTGACGAGGCGGCGCACAATACGGAATCGAATGAGGCTGCGGACACGGAGTCCGGCGGTGACGGCACAAAAAGGAAGAAATCATGGAAAGCGTGGATCTCGAAGTTCTGAAGTCCAGCGCACGTTGGCTGGCGGAGGGACATCGCGCGCTACTGGTGACGGTGGTGAAGACGTGGGGCTCGTCGCCGCGTCCCGAGGGCGCGATGCTCGCGGTGCGTGACGACGGACTCGTGGTGGGGTCGGTATCGGGCGGCTGCATCGAAGATGACCTGATCGACCGCGTGCGGCAAAGGGGAATTGAACAGACGCGTCCGGAGGCGGTGAAGTACGGCATCACGGCGGAAGAAGCGCATCGCTTCGGCCTGCCATGCGGCGGCACGATCCAGCTGGTGCTGGAGCCTTTGACGCCACAAAGCGGCATTGCCGAGCTGTGCCATGCGGTGGAGGACGGCCGTCTGATCGCGCGCGAAGTCGACATGGTGACGGGCGCGGTGCGGCTCAATGTGGCGCAGGCCACGGACGGCGTGCATTTCGACGGCGAGCGTCTGTCGACGATTCACGGCCCGCGTTACCGGATGCTGGTGATCGGTGCGGGGCAGTTGTCGCGCTATCTGTGCCATATCGCGGTCGGGCTCGATTATCAGGTGACTGTTTGCGATCCGCGCGAGGAATACACCGAGGAGTGGAGCATTCCCGGCACGAAGATTGTGCGGACGATGCCGGACGATACGGTGATCGAGATGAAACTTGATGAACGGTGCGCGGTGATTGCGCTGACGCATGATCCTAAGCTGGATGATCTTGCTTTGATGGAGGCGTTGAAGACGCCGGCGTTTTATGTGGGTGCTTTGGGGTCGAGAAGGAATAATCAGGCGCGGCGCGAGCGGTTGAAGGAGTTCGATCTGAATGATGCGGAGTTGGCCCGGCTGCATGGGCCGGTCGGGATTTATATTGGCAGCCGGACGCCGCCTGAAATTGCTGTTTCTATTCTTGCTGAGGTGACTGCGGCTAAGAATGGGGTTTCGTTGCCGACTTTATTGCAGGTTGAGGGGGCTAAGGCTGCGCGGGAAGTTGCGGCTTCTGGGGGCACTGCTTGTAGTGTCTAGTCGCTTTTTTTGCCTGCGCGGCGCTTGTTGTCTGTGTTTTTTATGGCGTTGGCCTTTCCTTGTTTTGTTAGTGGTCTATTAGCGTTGCCCCTGTGCGGGGCGGCACTCACTTCTCTTTGCCGGCCGCAAAGAGAAGCAAGAGAAAGCGGCTCAAACCGCTAATTCTCAAGCGGGTCCCCCGCGCAGCCACGGTAGTGGTGCATCTGGAATCCGTGCCCCCGCACACTCACCGTTAGTGACTAAGGGCTCATCAGCTCCCACTCCGCACTGCGTGCGTCGCGGATGGGGCTGCATGGGAAACCATGGGCTTCGTTTGCGCTTGGTGGGGGCAATCGGCTTCGCCTCGGCGTGGCGTGGCGTGGCGTGGCGCCAAAAAATACATCTGTTTTGGGACGTGCCACCGGGCGCTCCGGGCGGCGACAAACCTTGGCAAAGCATGCGGGTGTGGATTCGCACTTCGAATGAAGCGCCGCCCATTCGAAAAACGTTGGTGATGCAACGGCGAATCGCGGCGTCGAATGAAGCTCGCCGCAAAACCGACCAGATGGTTCTATGAAATACGCGTCGGCGCGCGCAGCGCCGCCGGAAGTATGACGGCCTTGTCACTCGCGCGGAATGTGCGAGAACACAGATTCCAGATGCACCACTACCGTGGCTGCGCGAGGGACCCGCTTAAGAATTAGCGGTTTGAGCCGCTTTCTCTTGCTTCTCTTTGCGGCCGGCAAAGAGAAGTGAGTGCCGCCCCGCACAGGGGCGACGCTAATAGACCACTAACAAAACAAGGAATGGCCAACGCCGCAGGCAAACAAACAAGCGCCGCACAGGCAAAAAAAACCAATCACATCAAACCACAAACCACAGCAGCAACAACCGCCCCCCCAACCAAAACCACCCCCACTACACGCCGCTTATTCAACTCAGTCCAAAGCAAAACCCCCGTCAACGACAACAAAACCATCCCCCCCGCGATCGTATCGATCAACAAAACCCACCCAACACTCAACCCCACACCGCGATGCAAATTATTCATCGTCGTGAGAAACGAGTTCTGCGTGCGTTTCACCGCAACAAACCCATTCCCAACCCAATACTCAGCCTGCACATTCTGACCAGGCCCAACAATCCCGACCTGCCAGAACTCCGGCTGCATCGTGCTGCGATCGCCCCACGCCACCGGATGCGCCGGTTCACGTTTCACCCTCCCCGGCTTGCCGTCAATCTTCAACTCGCCCTTGAGCCACTTCGCCATCTCCATCGGCGAACCCAGCTTTTTCTCAGGCACAGGTATCTGCATCTCTTCAACCTGCGGCTCACCAGACGACACCTTCAACGGCCCGCCCCGATGGTTCAGCAGAAAACCGGTCGCGCCGAACATCAGCCCCAACACCGCGCCCCACAAACCGACCCAGCCGTGCACCTTGCGCAACCACTTGATGAAATTCGCCCGCCGCGAACGCCGGCGCCGCGCCGCCTGCTCGGCATCGTCCATCAGATGATGACCGCGCTCCGGCGTATGAGCGGTGTAGTGCGTGCCGCCACCAGCAGCAGGTTTCATATCGATCGAATCAGGTGCGTTCACATCCAGGCTCCAGGCGCAGCAAGTTAAACCCCAGCCGACAGGCAACGACAAAGCGCTCGCTCACATCAGCAACAAAGGAAAGTTCGAAAGGAAGGGCCGGACAAACCCGGCTTGCGGTGCAGGCCGTCCGGCTGAGAGGCTGGCTGGCAGTCACAGAGGAGGAGACATGCGACGAAAAGCTGCCGGCGCCTTTCAATTGAGAATGGATATCATTACACAATTAGGACATTTGCTCAATCGCAACACGCGGTATCCGCTTGACATCCAGGCGGCGCAATCCGACTCTAGCTGGCGATCCCGTCAACGTTGCCGTTCCGGATACCTGACTGCCATGCGCCTCGCCTCCTGGGTCTGTCTTGCTTCTCTCGGCTGGCTTGCGTGCACCCACGCCGCGAGCGCGAGTATCGCCGCCAAACTGGACGATCCCTATACCAACGAAGGCGAAACGCAAACCTTCACCGTCAACGCCGACGGCTCCTTCTCGAAGCTCGATTCAATGACGCTGCGCGTGAACAACGAAGCAGGCGTCGCGCGGGTGGCGCAGCAATACGTCTGGTTCAACCGCAATATGGCGGACGTGCAGATCCTCGAGGCGTACACCATCACCGCCGACGGCGTGCGTCACGACGTGCAGCCCGATCAGATCCGCGACGTGCAGGAAGCCCGCTCGTTCGACGCGCCGATGTTCCAGGACATCCAGGAAAAGGTGATCGTGTTCCCCGCGGTCGAGCCCGGCGCGCGCGTGCACCTCACCTATCGCAAGACGCAAAAGCAGCCGATCGTGCCCGGCGAGTTCAGCGACTTCACGCCGCCCGATCTCGCGCCGACCCACAACTTTCACCTCATCTACGACCTGCCCGCGGACAAACCGCTTTATGCCGATGCGCGCGGCTTCACCACGCTGCAACCGGTCACGCGCGACGGCCGCACCCGCTACGAATATCATTACGACAAGGCGCATTTCAGCCGGCTCGAGCACGGCTCGATCGCGTACGTATCGTATGGCGACCGGCTGATGGTCTCGACCTTTCGGGACTACGCCGCTTTCGCCGCGAGCTACAGGTCGTCCAGCGCCGACCCAAGCGTGCGCGAGCCCGCCGTCACGCGTCTCGCGCAAAACCTCACCGCGCGCGACCACACCCCGCACGATAAAGCCAGGACGCTGTACGACTGGGTACGCCGCAACGTCCGCTATGTGGCGATCTATGTCGGGCGCGGCTCGGTGGTCCCGCACAGCGCAAGCGCGATCCTCGCGAAACCGTTACGGCGACTGCAAGGATCACGTCGCGCTATATGGCGCGCTGCTCGACGCAGTCGGCATTCGCAATGAGCCGGCCTTGATCAGCAGCGGCTCGATCTATACGCTGCCCAGCGTGCCGGGCTACGGCGTCATCAATCACGCCATCACGTGGCTGCCGGATTTGCAGCAATACGCCGACTCGACGGCGTCGAATGTCGAATTCGGTTTTCTGCCGTCGTCCGATATGAACCGGCCCACCGTACTCGTGAATCAGGGCGTGCTCGCGCAAACGCCGGCCACCGAATTGACGACGCGCAGCAGCGACCTGTCGATCAAGGTCGAACCGGACGGCTCGGCGAGCTTCACGTATCGACTGGAGGCATCGGGCGCCACAGCCGAACAGGCGCGCACGATGTTGCGCACGCAGACGCCCGCGCAACGTGAGGACTCGATCCAGGCGGAACTGCGCAGCGTCAACCTGCGCGGCACCGCCACGCTGACCACCAGCGACCTCGGCGTGACCGACGGCCCGTTGACGATCACGATGAAAGGCTCGTTCGAAAGTCTCGTGGTGCCGGGCGCGGCGGCATCGATTCCGGCACTTACGAGTCTGGCCGGCGGCTTCGAAGCGGACACCCGCTACTGGCTCGGCGAACGGCAGCGCACGCAGCCGTTCATCTGCCACAACCTGAAGCTGCATGAACGCGCGCGCATTGAATTGCCCGCGAATTTCCACGTGCTCGAAATGCCGGAGGCGAAACGAACCCAGGACCGCTTCGTCGATTTTCAGTCGCAGTACGCGTTCGACCCGCTCAGCAACGTGGTGACGATGACGCGCGACGGCGCCACCCATTTCGACAGCGACGTCTGCACGCCCGACGACTTCGTGCAGATGCGTCCCGCGATCGAAGCGATCGGGCGCGACGTGCGCGCCGAGGTGATTGTCAAATCGACGCTGGTGGAATCGTCGAGCGTGGCGTCGCAGGCGCCGTAGAAACGCACACGCTCAAACCGGCCAGAGCGGCCCTTCGTGCATCGCGCCGAGCTGCTCGCGCAACTCGAGGATGCGGTCTTCCCAATAGCGCTGCGTGTTGAACCACGGGAACGCCGCCGGAAATGCCGGGTCGTCCCAGCGGCGCGCGAGCCACGCCTGGTAGTGAATCAGCCGCAGCGTGCGCAATGCCTCGACGAGATACAGTTCGCGCGGCTCGAAGTCGCAGAAGTCTTCATAACCGGCGAGCAGATCGGCGAGCGCACGTGAAGCCTCGACACGCTCGCCCGGCAGCAACAGCCACAAATCCTGCACTGCCGGACCCATGCGGCTATCGTCGAAGTCGACGAAATGCGGGCCCGCGTCGGTCCACAATACATTGCTCGGATGACAATCGCCGTGCATTCGCAGCATGCGAATCTCGCCGGCACGCTCGAACGCGCGTTCAACGCCTTCAAGCGCGAGATTCACCACGGTTTCCCACGCGGCACGCACGTCGTCAGGCACGAAACGATGCGACAGCAGGAAATCGCGCGGCTCGTAGCCGAACGTATTGATGTCGAGCGTGGGACGTTCGGTGTAGTTCTGCGTTTGCCCAACCGCATGGATGCGGCCGATAAAACGCCCGAGCCATTCGAGCGTATCGCGCCGGTCCAGATCGGGCGCGCGGCCACCGCGGCGTTCGAAGATCGCGAAACGGAAACCGTCGAAGGTATGCAGCGTGCGGCCTTCGAAAACTCGCGCGGGCACCGCCGGAATTTCGCGCGCGGCGAGATCGGCGACAAAGGCGTGTTCTTCGAGAATGGCGGCGTCGGTCCAGCGCTCGGGACGGTAGAACTTGGCGACCACCGGCGGACCATCTTCCACGCCCACCTGGTACACGCGGTTCTCGTAGCTGTTGAGCGGCAGCATGCGGCCGTCGGTGTACACACCGACGCTGCTGAGCACGCTGTCGAGCGCGTCGAGCACGATTTCCGGCTTGAGCCGGGCGAAAGGAACAGCGCAATCGGCGCCGTCCTGCAGGTCGAGGTTGTCGTCGTTCATGTCCGCATTGTGCGCCGCGCCGCCGTCAAAGACGAGGGCGCCGGCTCACCTTGCGCTTGCCTACCACCTGCAACGACATGAATCGGACTCAAACCAGCGTCAATGTACCTGCGCGCTCGCCGGGCGTACCTGCTCGCCCGTATCGATCAGATCTTCAAGGAAAAAGGGTTCAGTGTTCAGATGCTCTGACGTACCGGGCTCGCCGGCATACCAGGCCACCATGGCCATGTCGCCGAGAATGCGCATGACAATCCCGCGTGCGCCTTGCGGCACGGCGATATGCACCGATCGGACAATGGAACCGATTTGCATGATGTTTCCCCGTTTCTCCTATAGCCGGCTTTATGGTTTCCGCGCCGGTCAAGGTGATGATAAAAGCGCCGCTTCGCCAATAACGTTGCGTACGCACCCAATCTGCTGCGCGTAAGACGCGTGAGAGGTTCGAGTCATTGTTCCCGATGTGCGGGGCCATGGAAAGTGCGAACTCGGGGCTGTTCACCCGTCGTTTCGCCCTATTCCCATTACAGCTTGCCGGGCCGATGATCTGGGCGTAAAGCGTCGTAACGAGTCCATCATAAACCCTGCCGGGGTGATATATCAAAATCATGCACCGCCAGAACGATCTGCTTGATCCGCCCATCGTATCCGCCGCCCAGCACGGCGGTATGTGCCATGGCCGCTGTTCGTGCCGCGCCGGCAGCGCCGGCTTTCGTCGACCTAACTAGTCATGTGGATCGTTCGGCTGGCGCTGCGGCGCCCTTATACATTCGTCGTGCTGGCCCTGCTTTTGCTGATCGTCGGTCCGCTGACAATCCTGCGTACGCCGACCGACATTTTCCCAAATATCGACATTCCGGTGCTGTCGGTAATCTGGTCGTACAACGGCTTGCCGGCCGACGAAATAGAAAAGCGCATCGTGCTCAACTACGAGCGCGGGCTGTCGGTGGCGGTCAACGATATCGAACACACCGAGTCGACCTCGCTGAATGGCATCGCGGTGGTCAAGATTTTCTTTCAGCCGCACGCGAATATCGATGAAGCGCTCGCCGAAGTCACCGCGCTGTCACAAGCGCAATTGCGCTCGCTGCCGCCGGGCATCAACCCGCCGTTCATCCTGCGCTACAACGCCTCGACGGTGCCGATCCTGCGCCTCGCGCTGTCGTCCGCTTCGCTCACCGAGCAGGAGCTATACGACTTCGGCAACAACTTCCTGAAGACGCAGCTCGCCACCGTGCCCGGCGCCTCCGCGCCATTGCCTTACGGCGGCAAGCAGCGGCAAATCATGGTCGATATCGATTCGCGCAGGCTGCAGGAGCGCAATCTGTCGCCAATGGACGTGGTCAACGCCGTCACCGCGCAGAATCTGATCCTGCCCTCGGGCACCGCGAAAATCGGTTCGACGGAATATTCGGTGGAACTGAACGGCAGTCCGGATTCGCTCGCCGGGCTCAATAACATTCCGATCAAATCCACTGCTAACGGCACTGTCTATATCCGCGACGTCGCTCATGTGCGCGACGGCTTCCAGCCGCAAACCAACATCGTGCGCGTGAACGGCCAGCGCGCCGCCTTGCTGACCATCAACAAAAGCGGCAACACGTCCACGCTCGAAATCGTGGACCGCATCAAGACGATGATGCCCACGCTGCGCAATCTCGTGCCCGCTTCGCTGAATATCGATCCGGTCGCCGATCAGTCGTTGTTCGTGCGCGCCTCCGTGCAGGGCGTGCTGCGCGAGGCGCTGATCGCCGCGTGTCTGACCGGCCTGATGATTCTGCTGTTTCTCGGCAACTGGCGCGCGACGCTGATCATCGCCGTGTCGATTCCACTGTCGATGATCACCTCGATCATCGCGCTGTCGATGCTCGGCGAAACCATCAACATCATGACGTTGGGCGGGCTCGCACTCGCGGTCGGCATCCTGGTCGACGACGCCACCGTCGCCATCGAAAACATCAGTCATCAGCTCGAACAGGGCAAGACCCTGGAGCAGGCGATTCTCGACGGCGCACACCAGATCGCCATTCCGACGCTGGTCTCGACGCTCTCCATCTGCATCGTATTCGTGCCGATGTTTCTGCTGACCGGCGTCGCGCACTATCTGTTCATTCCGCTCGCCGAAGCGGTCGTGTTCGCGATGCTGGCGTCCTACTTCTTCTCGCGTACGCTCGTGCCGACGCTCGCGAAGTATCTGCTCCGCTATCACCACACGCCGGCCGACCTCCATCACGCACCCGTGCAGACACGCAATCCGTTCATGCGCGTGCACTATTCCTTCGAACGCGGCTTCGCACGTTTTCGCGCGCGCTATCGCGTGTTTCTCGAAGCGCGGGTGGCACGGCCGGGACTGTTCGTGACGCTGTTTCTCGTCTGCTGTGGCGCGTCGATGTTGTTGATGCCGTTTCTCGGACGCGACTTTTTCCCGCAAGTCGATGCGGGCACGATCGCACTGCATCTGCGTGCCAAAACTGGCATGCGGGTCGAGGAGACCGCGGTGGTGACCGATCGCGTCGACACGCGGATTCGTCAGTTGATACCGGCGAGCGAGCTGCATTCGCTCATCGACAATATCGGCTTGCCGGTTTCGGGTATCAATCTGTCGTACAGCAACACCGGCACGATCGGCACCTCGGATTCGGACGTCCTCATCACGCTGAATCCCGATCATCATCCAAGCGCGAATTACGTGCGTACGCTGCGCCGAACGCTCACCGATGAATTCCCCGGCGTGCAGTTCGCTTTCTTGCCGGCGGATATCGTCAGTCAGACACTCAACTTCGGCTTGCCCTCGCCGATCGACATTCAGATCGTCGGGCGCGACGTAGCGGGCAATCGCGCCTTCGCCGCGCAATTGCTGAATCGACTGCGCACGGTGCCGGGTCTTGCCGACGCACGCGTCCAGCAGCCCGCCGATTTGCCGCGCATCTTTATCGACGTGGACCGCACGCGCGCCCAGCAAGCGGGCTTCTCGCAACGCGACATTGCAAGCGACCTGCTGATTACGCTGTCCGGCAGCCAGCAAACCACACCGACGTTCTGGCTCAATCCGCACAACGGCGTCAGCTACAACGTGATCACGGAAGCGCCGCAATACACGATCGATTCGCTGCAATCGCTCGCGAACATTCCGCTGAATGCCAACGGCCGCAGCAATATCCTCGGCTCGCTCGCCACGATGAAACGCGAAGCCGGCAACGCGGTGCTCACGCACTACAACGCGCAAACCACCATCGACATTTTCGGCACCGCCGACGGCCGCGATCTCGGCGGCGTCTCCGACGACATCAACAAGATCATCGCGGACGCCAAAGCCGATCTTCCCAAAAGCTCGACCCTCATCGTGCGCGGCCAGGTGCAGACGATGAACGAATCGTTCTCGGGTCTGTTCGCCGGTTTGGTATTTGCGATCCTGCTGGTGTATCTGCTGATCGTAGTGAATTTCCAGTCGTGGCTCGATCCCTTCATCATCATCACGGCGCTGCCGGGCGCGCTGGCGGGCATCGTGTGGATGCTGTTTCTCACGCACACTACGCTGTCGATTCCGGCGCTGACCGGCGCGATCATGTGTATCGGCATCGCCACCGCGAATTCAATTCTCGTGATCAGCTTCGCACGCGAACAGTTGCTCGAGCACGGCGACGCGACGCGCGCGGCGATCGATGCAGGCTTCACGCGTTTCCGTCCGGTGCTGATGACAGCGCTCGCGATGGTGATCGGCATGGTGCCGATGGCGGTCGGTCTGGGCGAAGGCGGTGAGCAGAATGCGCCGCTCGGGCGCGCGGTGATCGGCGGTTTGACGGTCGGCACGCTGGCCACGCTGATCTTCGTGCCCGTCGTGTTTTCGATGATCTACCGGCGGCTCGCGGCGCGGCGTCAGCGTGCGGCCGAACACGTGGTGCAAAAGCCATGACCTATAGCGCGACACACGCCACACGAAGCATAAGAGGCGGCTTTGACCGCCCAGGCATTCTGATATGGGAAGCTTGATGGAAGGAAAACGTCCAGACGGATCCGACGCCACGCTCGATGCTGCGAAGAGCAAGCGCACGCGCTGGGTGATCGTGGTGGCGGCCGTGGTGATCGTCGGTCTCACGGCACAAGGCATCTGGTCGCGTCATGACGCGCATGCTGCACTCGAACGCGACGCCGAGCATGCCAGCCAGACGAGTGTCGAAGTCGTGCGCCCGCAAAAGTCGACCGCGGGGCTCGACCTCGTGCTGCCCGGCAACGTGCAGGCATTTCTCGACACGCCGATTTACGCCCGCACCAACGGCTATCTGAGGAAGTGGTATGCGGACATCGGCGCGCACGTCAAGAATGGCCAGTTGCTCGCGGAAATCGACACACCCGAAGTGGACGATCAACTGCGCGCCGCCCGCGCGGACCTGGCGAATGCCGACGCCAATTATGCGCTCGCGAAAAGTACAGCCGATCGCTGGACTGAAATGCTAAGAAGCAAATCGGTCTCGAAGCAGGAGACCGACGAGAAGGTCGGCGACATGCTCGCGAAGAAAGGCACGCTGGACGCCGCGCGCTTCAACGTGGCGCGCCTCGAGAAAACGCAATCGTTCCAGAAGGTCTACGCGCCGTTCGACGGCACGGTGACGGCGCGCAATGTCGATGTGGGTGCGCTGATCGATGCGGGCAGTTCCGGCGGACCGGCCAAGGAACTGTTCCACGTCGTGCAGGCGGACAGATTGCGCGTGTACGTGAACGTGCCGCAGGCCTACGCGCAGCAGGTCCGCGCACAGCAAACGGCGTTTCTGACATTGACGGAAACGCCGTCTAAACATTATCCGGGAGCCGTGGCGCGCACTTCGGGCGCCGTCGATCCGCAACAACGGACCATGCTTGTCGAAGTCGATGTCGACAATCGCAGCGGCGATCTGCTGCCGGGCGCCTACGCGCAAGTGCATTTCGCTTTGGGCGCGGGCGCAGCGCCGTTCACGCTGCCCGGCAACGCGCTTCTGTTCCGGCCGGATGGCGTGAGAGTCGCCACCGTGGATCCACAGCACAAGGTGAAACTGCTGCCGGTTTCGCTCGGCACGGACTTCGGCACACGCGTGGCAATCGCATCCGGTTTGCACGGCGACGAGCAGGTGATTCTGAATCCGCAGGATTCGATCGTGGACGGCGCGCCGGTGCGAATCGTGCCGGGCAAAGCGGGCGCGACTGCGGAAGCTAGTGCAGGTGGTGCATCGTGAACACGCCCGTCTGCGCCGCTCGTGCCGCTCGCGTCGCACTACTTGCCGCGGCGTTCGCCGGCACGCTCACGGCCTGCACCGTAGGCCCCGACTACGTCAGGCCACCGGCTGTCACCGCTGCGACCTACAAGGAACTCGAAGGCACCGGCTGGAAGCCCGCGCAACCCGCCGACACCCTCGCGCGCGGCGCATGGTGGAGCGTCTATGCGGACCCGTCGCTCGACATGCTCGAGCAGCAGGTCGCGAGCGCGAACCAGAACGTGCAGGCCGCCGAGGCGCGCTTTCGCGCCGCTCGCGCGACGGTCGCGCAATATCGCTCGAACTTCTTCCCTCTCGTCACGGCGAACGGCGATTATTCACGCGCGAGGACATCGGAGAATGTGCTGCACAAATCGACCGCGGGTCTCGCGCTGAACGATTACCTCGTGCAAGCCGACGCTTCGTGGGAACCCGACTTGTGGGGCCGCGTGTCGCGCAGCGTGGAAGGCGCGAAAGCCGAGGCACAGGCGAGCGCTGCTGACACGCAGGGCGCGCTCCTCTCGATGCAGGCCGAACTGGCGACCGACTACTTCGAACTCCGCGGCTACGATCAGGAACGCCAACTTCTCGACGACACCATCAAGGCCTACAAGGAAGCGCTCGATCTCACCCAACACCGCTACGCCGGCGGCATCGCCACCGACGCCGATGTTGCACAGGCGGAGACACAGTTGAAAACCACTCAGGCGCAGGCGCTCGACCTCGGCGTGCAGCGCGCGCAGCTCGAACACGCGATCGCGATCCTGACCGGCCAAACACCCTCAACATTTTCCCTGCCGGTTGCGCCGCTCACCGCCGTGCCGGTGGTCGCGGCGGCCGGTGTGCCTTCGGCCTTGCTCGAGCGACGACCCGACATCGCGTCGGCAGAGCGGCACGTCGCCGATATGAACGCGCAGATCGGCGTGGCGCAGGCGGCATTCTTTCCGAACCTGATCTTGTCAGTGACGGGCGGGCTCGAAGCGACCAACTACAGCCAATGGCTGCTGGCGCCGAGCCGTCTGTGGTCGCTCGGGCCGACACTGGCGGGCACGTTGCTCGACTTCGGCGGACGGGCGTCGCTAAAAGAGCAAGCCCGCGCGCACTACGACGAAAGCGTCGCGCAATACCGCCAAACGGTGCTGACCGCGTTCGGCCAGGTGGAAGACAACCTCGCCGCATTGCGCGTGCTCGAACAGGAAGCCGCCGCGCAGGACGACGCGGTGGCCGCCGCCCAGCGCTCGCTGGCGGTCGTGTCGAACCGCTATAAGAACGGTGCGATCACGTATCTCGACGTCGTGGTTGCGCAGACCACCGCGCTCGCCAACGAACGCAGTGCAGTGTCGATCGCGCGCCGTCGTATGGCGGCGAGCGTCGCGTTGATCAAGGCATTGGGGGGCGGTTGGGACGTATCAGCCTTGCCGACCGACGAACAGATCGTGCATCCCGCTGCGCCCGCGAGCGACGCGGTGGCGCACGGTTAGCGGTTGGCCTCGCTGCGCGTCTCGCGCACCCGCCCAGATTTTTCAGCGTATCCTTAACTCCTTTGAGTACTTTTCGCGCCCCAAGGAGATTTTTTCGTGACCGCATCGCCGGAATCCCACCGGACTGCTACTTCGGCCGTTCCTGCTTCTTCTGCTTCGTCTGCTTCTCCCACCTCCGTTGCCGCGCCTGACGTGCCCAACATCCCCTATCTCGAACGCGGCACACGTGCCTATTGGCGCGCCAGCATCGCGCTGCTGTTCGCCGGCTACGCCACCTTCTCGCTGCTGTATTGCGTCCAACCTCTGCTGCCCGCTTTCTCCACGGCGTTCGGCGTGACGCCGGCACAGAGCAGCTTGTCGCTCTCGCTGACGACAGCCGCGCTTGCGCTCGCCATCTTCGTGGCCGGCTTGGTGTCGGAAGGCTGGAGCCGTCACAAGCTGATGACCGCGTCGCTCACGCTGTCGGCGCTATTGACGATCGGTGTCTCGATCGCGCCGCATTGGCATCAATTGCTCGTGTTGCGCACACTCGAAGGCCTCGCGCTCGGTGGCGTGCCCGCGGTTGCGATGGCGTACCTCGCCGAAGAAGTGCACCCCGACGGACTGGGTCTCGCGATAGGGCTATACGTCGGCGGCACGGCGATCGGCGGGATGGCGGGGCGCGTGATTACCGGCGTCGTCGCGGATCTGTTTTCGTGGCGCGTGGCTATCGGCACGATCGGCGTGCTCGGCATTCTCTCGATGCTCGCGTTTCGCGCGCTGCTGCCGCCGTCGCGCCATTTCGTGCCGCGTCGCGGGCTCGGCTTTGGCCATCACCGCGCTGCGCTGTTGAAGCAATTCACGCGGCCCGGCTTGCCTCTGCTGTTTCTGCTCGGCT
Source organism: Paraburkholderia sp. BL23I1N1 (assembly GCF_003610295.1). Lineage (NCBI taxonomy): Bacteria > Pseudomonadati > Pseudomonadota > Betaproteobacteria > Burkholderiales > Burkholderiaceae > Paraburkholderia > Paraburkholderia sp. BL23I1N1. The sequence goes on along the minus strand of NZ_RAPV01000002.1, from coordinate 518,921 downwards.
TCGTGCTGATGGGCAGCTTCGTCACGCTCTACAACTACATCGGTTACCGGCTGCTCGCGCCGCCCTACCTGTTGAGTCAAACGGAGATCGGCGCGATTTTCGTCGTCTATCTGACGGGTGTGGTCGCCTCTCCGTGGTCGGGGCGCATGGCAGACACCTTCGGTCGGGCGCGCGTCCTGACCGGCAGCCTCCTGCTGATGGCGCTCGGACTCGCCCTCACGATGTTCCATCCGATCACGACCATTGCAATCGGGATTGCATGCGTGACGTTCGGTTTCTTCGCCGGACACTCGGTGGCGAGCGGCTGGGTCGGACGCCTCGCCAAAGAAGCCAAGGGGCAGGCGGCCGCGCTATATCTGCTCGCGTATTACATCGGCTCGAGCGTGGTGGGCTCTTATGGCGGCCATGTATGGGCCGGGTATGGCTGGAACGGTGTTGCCGGGTTGGTGGGCGCGCTGCTCGTCATTGGCATCGTTGCGGCCACGCGCTTGCGTCAGCGCGAACAATCCGCTGGGCATTGAACCAGCTCAAAAAGTAAGGGCCGCGTAAGCAAATACTTCACTATTTACGGTGTTTTTGCTGCGACGCGACAATCACGGCGGCCCTTGCAGCACTGGGTTCTGCAGGTTGCGAAGATGCGCTGCAGCGCCGCAAAGCGTTGTTATGCTGTTCTAACCGTCGCCTATACTCGAATCGAGCGTTGGCAGTGCATGACTCCAGAAATAGAGCCACTGCCCTCGCAGGTACTAGATAAGGAGACGGGTATGACGACCTACTTCACGATCGGCGATTTCATCCTGGTTATTCCGATGGCGTTGGCCGGCGCTTTGTTTGTCGGCGCGCTGCCCTGCAAGACGGAGTTGCGTCACAACGCATTGCGCGTGCTCGGCGCCTTGATCGGCGTAGTGTTCGCGGTCGTGCTGGTCGAAGGCTTGCCTGCGCTAGTTTAGCGGGGCCTGGCGAAGACAGCCTGGACGCTTCGCCGATGGTTCGGTCGACTGAACGCAGTCGCTTCGGCCGCTGTGCGGGAAGCGTGTGCACTTGATTTGCATCGGTAAAGAAAGCCGCCTCACGGGCGGCTTTCCTTGTTTCTACAACCTGAAACGCCGTGCGATCAGATCGCCTGATCCGTCGACGGCTTTTCCCACAGATTAATGCCGCCTTCCGTCGCGTAGCGGTCGATCTCCGCCAGCTCTTCCTTCGAGAACGCGAGATTCTTCAGCGCGCCGACGTTCTCACGCACCTGTTCCGCCCGGCTTGCGCCGATCAGCACGGAGGTGATGCGCGGATCGCGCAGCGCCCAGGCGAGCGCCATCTGCGCGAGGCTTTGTCCGCGACGCTGCGCGATGTCGTTGAGCTTGCGCACGTGTTCGATGTTTTGCGGGCTCAGATGCTCCTGCTTCAACGAACCGCCGCCCGGCTTGTTGACGCGCGCGTCTTCGGGCACGCCGTTCAGATACTTGCCGGTGAGCAGGCCCTGCGCGAGCGGCGTGAACGCGATGGCGCCCGCGCCGACTTTTTCGAGCGTGTCGAGCAGCTCGTGTTCGATCCAGCGGTTGAGCATGTTGTATGCCGGCTGATGGATCAGCAGCGGCACCTTGTACTCGGCGAGCAGCTTCGCCATTTCAAGCGTCTTGGTTGCCGAGTACGACGAAATACCGATGTACAGCGCCTTGCCCTGCTGCACGGCGCTCGCCAACGCACCGGCGGTTTCTTCGAGCGGCGTATCGGCGTCGAAACGATGCGAATAGAAAATATCGACGTAGTCGAGGCCCATGCGCTGCAGGCTCTGATCGAGACTCGCGAGTACATATTTACGCGAGCCGCCGCCCTGCCCGTACGGACCCGGCCACATATCCCAACCCGCTTTCGACGAGATCAAGAGTTCGTCGCGATACGGCTTGAAGTCGTCTTTGAAGAGCCGGCCAAAATTGGTTTCGGCACTACCGTACGGGGGACCGTAGTTGTTGGCGAGGTCGAAGTGCGTGATGCCCAGGTCGAAGGCTGTGCGCAGGATATCGCGCTGCGTGGAGATCGGCGTGGTGTCGCCGAAGTTGTGCCACAGGCCCAGCGACAACGCCGGCAGTTTGAGACCCGACTTCCCGCAGACGCGGTATTGCATGTCCGAATAGCGTCCTGAAGCTGCTTCGTAAGCCATTGCTAGTGTCCTTGATGTTGAAGGCGCCCGGCGATCACGGGCGGGGGGAAATCATCACGTACTGCGGGAGGCGCGCAGGTTTTATGTTCAGGCGTGGGTGAGACCAGACCGTTATGGTAGCCAATCGCCGTGCTGCCTGCAGAGGCCCACTATGCGGGATAGACGATTGCTGACGGCTCCCCTACACTTTGGCCGATCAAGGCTTAGAAAGGGGCAGGTTCATGACGAAGGCGATTTCAATCGCGCTGATTGTCGGCGGTATCGTGTTGTTGTATTTCGGCGGGCAGGCGTTCAACTCGGTCAGCAGCGAGGTGTCTCGCGTGTTTACCGGGTCTCCGACCAATAAGGCAATCATGCTGATCGTGGGCGGCGTTATCGCCACGATTGCCGGCCTGACCGGCGTAGCCCTTTCCGGGCGCAAGCGATAAAGCGTTGTGTGCCTGCGCGGCGCGAGACTAAAGAAGATGTGCGCCGCACGGGCAAAAAAACCTAAAAGGCAATTTCAGGCTTGGCCGCCGAGCGGGATCCCGGCAGGGGCACATTGCTCGCCCCGTGATAGGTAAACACCAAAGAAAATTTCACCTGATCGCTGATGTTCTTGCCAGCGGAATGCAACGTGTTGCAATGAAAGAACACCACGTCCCCGGCGTTGAGCTCGGGCGAAACCGCAGTGCGAATCAACGCCTGATTCTCTTCAAGATCGGAGCGGAAAAACTTGGCCTCGTCGAACCGGTCGGAAGTGAAGGCCGCGCTATGCGACTTCGGCACCAGCCACAATGCTCCGTTATCGACCGTCTCCGACCCGACCGCGAGCCACACCGAGACCAGGTCATCACGCTCGAACGACCAATACCTCACGTCACGATGCCAGCCAGTCAAGCTGCCATAAGCAGGGTGCTTGGTCATCATGCAATTGTGATGCGCCCGCGATAAGCGCGGCTCCTCGCCGAAGTACAACTCCATCCAGCCGCGAATTTCCGGCGCGGTCGCCCAATGGGCAAAATGCGGATGGCGCCCGTACGCATCCAGCAAGCGGCGAACCGTATGGCCGCCCGGCGCATGCTTGGATTCCGGCGCGCCCGGATAGCGCAAATCCGCTTCGAACTCGATCGGCGCCGCCGCTTCCTGCAACTGCCGCTCCGCAATCTGCTTCAGCTCGGCGCAACGCTCGGGCGACACCAATCCCGGCACAACGACAAATCCTTGCTCCCGCAACGTTTGAATCTGTTCTTTCTTCGAGTGAAGTGACATGGTGTTCCGTTACTTTCGACTGACCGATGCTCGATTGTAAAACGGGCGCGATCGGACTGTGCGCAGTTTCGCCTGTCGGGAAGCCGGGGTCTTACGCACTACTTTCACGCGAAATGGCGGTTTGCATGGCACGCTGTCAGGGCAAGCACGCACGAAAATCGACCGCAAAGGGCGCGACCCCGCAAATGTGCGCATCGTACTTATCCGTAAAAACCCGCATTCGCAGGGTAAAAACGGACTTTCTGACGTCATGAATCGCGTGTAGCCTGCACACATGTTGATCGCTACTCCCCGCACTTCTGTGGCGCGCACGCGCCGCTGTGACCGGCCCCTACGCCGTCCTCCGTGCCCTTTTCCACCGAATTCCGGGCTTTCGCGCCGTCCATCGCGACACCGTCATTGGCACATTTGGTGCTCTTTATGGCGGACACCCCCGTCGCGCGACACGTTGCCTACTTGTGAAGCCATGCATACTCTCCTGAGCACCCGTCTTACCCGCGCCGCCTTGAAAGCGGCGCGTCCGGCGCGCCGCCATGTCGTGCGCGCGCTGCGTCACCATGCCACGCGCACTCGCGCATTAGGCGAACAATGGCGCGAAGCCAAAGCGGTGGATGGCATTCGCACGTGGTTCCACACTTTCTTCTCCGCGCTGCGCCTGCAAGGCAGTTCGCGCCGTTTTTTCGCTGCGCACGCTGCTGCGCAAACCGACGCCGCTGCGCCTCTCCGCACCGCGCAATATACCGGTCGCAGCGCCGCAAAGCACGAGCCGCCGGCCGCGCCGTATGTCGACGAACGGCAGCACCGGCTGGTTTGCGTTCGCGTTTGCGAGCCGCTGATCCAGCGTCTTCGAAGGTCATAAAAAAACCCCGCTCGGCTCGCGCCGCCGGCGGGGTTTTTTGCTGAAGCGGACTGTGCGCTGATTAAGCGAGCGCGGCGACCGGTTCCGTGCCAGCGGCTTCGGCCAGCACCAGCGCCTTGTCCGTGGCTTCCCACGTGAATTCCGGCTCTTCGCGGCCGAAGTGACCGTAGGCCGCGCTCTTCTCGTAGATCGGGCGCAGCAGGTCGAGCATCTGGATGATGCCCTTCGGACGCAGGTCGAAATGCTCCAGCACCAGCTTCGTGATGACTGCATCCGATACGCGGCCCGTGCCGAACGTGTTGACCATCACCGAAGTCGGTTGGGCAACGCCGATCGCGTACGACACCTGAATCAGGCAGCGCGACGCCAAACCGGCAGCCACGATGTTCTTCGCGACATAACGGCCGGCATACGCTGCCGAACGGTCGACCTTCGACGGATCCTTGCCCGAGAATGCGCCGCCGCCGTGCGGCGCCGCGCCGCCGTACGTATCGACGATGATCTTGCGGCCTGTCAGACCGCAATCGCCTTGCGGGCCGCCGATCACGAACCGGCCGGTCGGGTTCACCAGGAACTTGATGTCGCCCTTGATCAGCTCAGCCGGCAGCGTCGGCTTGATGACTTCTTCGATCACGGCTTCGCGCAGCACCGCGAGATCGATGTCCGGCGAATGTTGCGTGGACAGCACCACGGTGTCGATCGCATGCGGCTTGCCGTCGACATAACGCACGGTGACCTGCGACTTCGCATCCGGACGCAGCCACGGCAAACGGCCGTCGCGACGCAGATTCGCCTGGCGCTCCACCAGACGGTGCGACAGGTGGATCGGCAGCGGCATCAGTTCCGGCGTTTCTTCGCACGCGTAACCGAACATCAGGCCCTGGTCCCCAGCGCCTTGATCGAGGTTGTTGTCGTGCGCACGGTCCACGCCCTGGGCGATGTCCGGCGATTGCTTGTCGTACGCCACCAACACCGCGCAGCCGCGGTAGTCGATACCGTAATCGGTGTTGTCGTAGCCGATGCGCTTGATCGTATTGCGCGCGACCTGGATGTAATCGACGTTCGCGGTGGTGGTGATTTCACCGGCCAGCACGACGAGCCCGGTGTTGCACAGCGTTTCTGCTGCAACACGCGAGTACTTGTCTTGATCCAGGATGGCGTCGAGGATGGCGTCCGAGATCTGATCCGCGACTTTGTCGGGATGGCCTTCGGACACGGATTCGGAAGTGAAGAGATAATCGTTTGCCACGTTGCAGACTCCTGTTGAGTGGTTACGGTTGAGTTTCACGTAGCCAGCTTCGGGAGCCTTGAAGCGGCGACGCTTTAGCGGATTACCTTGATGGCTGGGGCTTTCCAATGGATCGCACCCGCCAGCTTCGCCCCGCAAGTTGTCTATTAACTCGGCGAAGCCCTTATTATAGCGACTTCTTTTGATTGTCACAGAGTGATCACCCGTGCTGTATTTCGACCCGTCCTCAGATTTCTTGAGCAAAGCGTCGCTCGACGCCCTAAACGGAGGGGCGGCATGCTGAGTCGCCTTGGCGCCCATCTGGCCATTGGACTGCTGAAATTTCTGGCATTGTTGCCATACGGTTTCGTTGCGCGACTAGGCGACGGGCTGGGCTGGCTGCTCTATCAGATCCCCAGCAACCGCAAGCGCATCGTCCACATCAATCTGAGCTTGTGTTTCCCGGAGTGGAGCGCCCAGCACCGCGAAGAGATCGCGCAGAAGCATTTCCGCCACGCGATCCGCAGCTACGTTGAGCGCAGCGTGCAGTGGTTCGGCTCTGCCAGCAAGCTGGAGAAACTCGTGCAGGTGGATAGCGAGATCGATCTGCTGGATCCTGACATGCCGCCCACCCTGTTGCTCGGCGCACATTTCGTCGGCATCGAAGCGGGCTCGGTGTTCATCAATCACGCGCTGCACCGGCAGTGCGGAGCGCTTTACCAGCCGATGTCCAACACGGTGCTCGACGACGTGGCGATAGCTGCGCGCGGCCGCTTCGGCGCGGACATGGCAAGCCGCGCCGACAGCGCGCGCATCGTGCTGCGCTGGTTGCGCGACCACAAGCCGGTCATGCTCGGCGCCGACATGGACTATGGCGAGCGCAATTCCACCTTTGTGCCGTTTTTCGGCGTTCCGGCCTGCACGCTGACCGCCGTGGCGCGTCTTGCGAAGGTCGGGAACGCGCAGGTCGTGCCGTTCATCGGCGAGGTGCTGCCGAACTACAAAGGCTACCGGCTGAAGGTCTTCAAGCCGTGGGACAACTACCCCACTGGCGACGACGACGCCGACGCGCGCCGCATGAACGCCTTCCTCGAAGAGCAGATTCCGTTGATCCCCGAGCAGTACTACTGGGTGCACAAGCGCTTCAAGACCCGTCCGCCGGGCGAGCCCAGCGTCTACTGAGCGATCCTGGAAAAAAGCGCCAGAATGCGGAAATAGAGTGGCAACTACGTGGCAAATAAAGTGGCAAATGAGGCCGCGTTCGGCCCACCTGCAGGCGCGTCACTTACAATAGCGTGATGAAACTGAAATTCACCAAAATGCACGGCGCGGGTAACGACTTCGTCGTGCTCGACGGCTACACCCAACCGGTCAACCTGACGCCGGCGCAGGTGCGCGCGCTCGCGGACCGGCATTTCGGCGTCGGCGCCGACCAGTTGCTGCTGGTCGAAAAGCCCACCGTGGAGGGCGTCGATTTCAGATATCGCATCTTCAATTGCGACGGCGGCGAGGTCGAGCACTGCGGCAACGGCGCGCGCTGCTTCGTGAAGTTCGTGCGCGACACCGGCCTGACCGACAGGCGCAGCGTGCGCGTGCAAGTGCAGAACGGCACCCTCCTGCTGACCATGCAGGACAACGGCGAAGTGCTGGTCGACATGGGCGCCCCCGTGTTCGAACCGGAGCGCGTACCGTTCGCCACCAAGGGCATCGAAGGCCGCCGCGAGGGTGCTGACACGCTCTGGCCGCTCGACGTGAACGGTGTGACGCGCTGGATTTCGGTGGTGTCCATGGGCAATCCGCACGCGGTGCAAGTGGTCGACGACGTCGAAGATTTTCCGGTGCTCGTCGAAGGCCCGGTGATCGAGCGGCATGCACGCTTCCCGCAGCGAGTAAACGCGGGCTTCATGCAGATCGTCGGCCGTAGCGAGATCAAGCTGCGGGTCTACGAACGCGGCGCCGGTGAAACGCTGGCGTGCGGCACGGGCGCGTGCGCGGCAGTCGCAGCCGGCATTCGCCGCGGGCTGCTGGATGCGCCGGTGCTGGTGCACACGCACGGCGGCGAGCTGACCATCACGTGTGACAGCACGCAAGAAGGCGCGCCGCTGCTCATGGCCGGTCCTGCGGCAACCGTCTTCGAAGGCGAGATCGAACTGGCCGACTGAGTCGCGCTGGCGAAGTACACAACGCAGTACCCGAATTAGCGGCCGAGCGATCGGCCGAGGAAGTACCCGACACATGGCCTCAAATAGGCCGATGAAGCAGCCAATTAAGCAGCCGATGAAAAGCCGGACCAAGCGGCTCTTTCACCGGCTGACCGATGCGCCGCCCGAAGGCGTCGTCCCGTAGTCCTTTAGCCGAAACCATGAACGATCGCGAAGTCGCCGAATATCTGCTCGCCAACCCCGATTTCTTCGCCGAACACGCGGAAATGCTCGCGACGATCCGGCTTGCGAACCCGCACGGCAAAGCCGCGGTGTCGCTGCAGGAACGGCAGATGGAAATGCTGCGCGACAAGAACAAGCATCTCGAACGGCGTCTGGCCGAGCTGCTGCGCTACGGTCACGAAAACGACAGCATAGCCTCGAAGTTCAATCGCTGGACCATCCGCGTGATGGCCGAGCGCGATCCGTACGCGCTGCCGCGCACGATCGCCACCGGTTTGCGGGAAATTTTCGACGTGCCGCAAGCGGCGCTGCGCGTATGGGACGTCTCCGAACCGTATTCGCAGGCCGAGTTCGCGCGCCACGTCGGCGAGGAAGTGCGAATCTTCGCGAATAGCCTCACCACCCCGTACTGTGGCGCGAACACCGGCTTCGAAGCGGCGCAGTGGCTGGCGCCGGCGGTGTCGGCTGTGAGCGAGGATGGGGCCACAGGCGGTGCGAGCGAGTCCGCGCACGCCACCGAATCGATTGCGCTGCTCGCGCTGCGCGACCCGGAAGGCAATGAAGAAGCGCCCACCTTCGGCCTGCTGGTCATGGGTTCGGCCGACGCACGCCGCTTCCACGACGGCATGGCCACCGATTTCCTGACGCAGATCGGCGCGTTGGCGAGCGCGGCGCTGAGCCGTCTGCTGCCGCGCTGAGCCACCGATCCCGCTAAAGGCCATCGTGACCGAAGCCGACCTGATCGCCGCCTATCTGTCGAATCTCGAGCACGAGCGGCGACTGTCGGCGCATACGCTGCGCGGCTACACCCACGAACTCGAGGAGCTCAAGCTGCTGGCCAAAGGCCGGCCGCTCGAAAGCCTCACCGCTGTCGACATCCGCGGCGCGGTTTCGCGGGCGCACGCCGGCGGCCTGACGGCGCGCTCGATCAGTCATCGGCTGTCGTGCTGGCGGGCGTTTTACCGCTGGTTCGCGGGCCGCGTCGATCTGCCGGCCAATCCGGTCGCCACCGTGCGGGCGCCCAAGCAGGCCAAAGCCCTGCCCAAAGCGCTTTCCGTCGACGACGCCACGCGCCTGATGGAAAGCCCGCCCGCTGCGACGCCCGAAGGTTTGCGCGACCACGCGATGCTGGAGCTGTTCTACTCGTCGGGCCTGCGCCTGTCCGAACTGGTCGGCCTCGACGCCCGTTTTGCCGATGCCGACGGCTACCGCTCCGCGGGCTGGCTCAAGCTCGACTCCGCCGAAGTCGAAGTGCTCGGCAAAGGCAACCGGCGCCGTATCGTGCCGGTCGGCCGCAAAGCGATTGACGCCTTGAACGCGTGGCTCGCGGTGCGCGACCAGATGGTCAGGCAGGACCCGCATCCGCTGTTTCTTTCGGCGCGCGGCAATCGGCTGTCGCCGAATGTCGTGCGTGACCGTGTGAAGCGCGCGGCGCTGGTCGCCGGCATTCCCGCCAACGTGCATCCGCACGTGCTGCGGCATTCGTTCGCCACCCACGTGCTGCAGTCGAGCGGCGATCTGCGGGCCGTGCAGGAACTGCTCGGGCACGCCAGCATCACCGCCACGCAGGTCTACACCGCGCTCGATTTCCAGCATCTCGCGCACGTCTACGATCAGGCGCATCCGCGCGCCAAAAAACGCGACTGACTCCGCTCCTTGCTTGTTGCGGCTTGCGGTCTCCGCCTTCGCTTCACCTGCCGTGTGCCTCTTTGTCCACGCGGCCAACTGCTCCTGCTGACACCCTGATGAATATCGTTACGCTCAAACCGTCGAAAGAAAAATCGCTGCTGCGCCGCCACCCGTGGGTCTATGCCAACGCGATCGATCGCGTCGACGGCAATCCCGCTCCCGGCGTGACCGTGCTGGTGCGCGCGCACGACGGCCGTTTCCTCGCGCGTGCAGCCTACAGCCCGCATTCGCAGATTCGCGCGCGCGTGTGGAGCTTCGACGAAGCCGAGCCGATCGATCACGCGTTCTTCAAGCGCCGTGTGCAGCGCGCGCTCGCCCATCGTCAAACGATGGTGCACAACACCGGCGCCGTCCGGTTGATTTTCGGCGAGGCGGACGGCCTGCCGGGCCTGATCGTCGATCACTACGTCGCCGAGGACGAGGGCCAGCGGAGCCAGCTGGTGTGCCAGTTCATGGCGACGGGCGTCGAAGCGTGGAAGGAGGCGATCGTCGCCGCGCTGGTCGACGCGACCGGCTGCCCGAACGTCTACGAGCGCTCGGACGTGTCGATCCGCCAGAAAGAAGGGCTCGAACAGATCACGGGCGTGCTGGCAGGCGATGCGCCGTCAGAAGCGCTGATCGCGAGCGAAAACGGCGTGCGCTATCACGTCGACGTGCGCAACGGCCACAAAACCGGCTTTTACGTCGACCAGCGCGACAACCGCCTGCTGGTGCAGGAACTGGCGAAAGATCGCGAGGTGCTGAACTGCTTCTGCTACACCGGCGGTTTTTCGCTGGCGGCATTGAAAGGCGGAGCAAAGCGCGTGGTGTCGATCGATTCGTCGGGCGACGCACTTGCGATCGGCCAACAGAACGTGGCTGCCAACGGTTTCGACGCCGAGCGCGCCACCTGGCTCGATGCCGACGCGTTCAAAACCCTGCGCCGCCTCTACGACGAAGGCGAACGCTTCGACCTGGTCGTGCTCGATCCGCCGAAATTCGCGCCGTCGCGTGAGCACGTGGACCGCGCCTCGCGCGCCTATAAGGACATCAACCTGACCGGCATGAAGCTGTTGCGCCCGGGCGGCCTGCTGTTCACCTACTCGTGCTCCGGCGCGATCGACTCCGAACTGTTTCAGAAGATCGTGTCCGGCGCGGCGGCCGATGCCCGCGTCGATGCGCGGATTCTCAAGCGCCTCGGCGCCGGGGTCGATCACCCGCTGCTCACGGCATTCCCCGAAGGCGAATACCTGAAGGGCCTGCTGTTGCAAATTGCCTGATCGCCCATAGCTTCAGGGTTATTTCCCGCGCGCCGCGAAAGGGGTTCGCCTCCGCCGCCAGCGCCGGCTCGGCAGATATGTTTCAATATCCGGCTAGATCGGGTCGCGCGCCGTCAGGCTGCCGCGCCCGGCAAGCCGGATTCGCAGACGCATTCGCTGCAGATCCCGCGCGGTGCATTGGCGCTGTAAATTCGCGCTGCATATTCAGATTACGCACAGACTCACGTACATACAGGCGACCAACATGATCCCAGTCACCATCCTGACCGGCTTTCTCGGCAGCGGCAAAACCACCCTGCTCAAGCGCATCCTGAACGAAAAGCACGGCATGAAGATCGCCGTGATCGAGAACGAGTTCGGCGAAGAGAACATCGATAACGAAATCCTCGTGCAGGATACGAGCGAGCAGATCATCCAGATGAGCAACGGCTGCATCTGCTGCACGATTCGCGGCGATCTGTCGCGCGTGCTGGGCGATCTGGCGGCGAAGAAGCAGTCCGGCGAACTGGATTTCGACCGTGTCGTGATCGAAACCACCGGTCTCGCCAATCCGGGCCCCGTCGCGCAGACGTTCTTCATGGACGACCAGATCGCCAACGAATTCCTGCTCGACGCGATCATCACGCTGGTCGACGCGAAGCACGCCAATCATCAACTCGACGAGCATGAAGTGGTGCAGCGCCAGGTCGGCTTCGCCGATCGCCTGTTCATCACCAAGTCCGATACGGTCGACGAACAGCACGTGGACGATCTGCGTCACCGTCTGTTGCACATGAATCCGCGAGCGGCGATCAAGATCGTCAATTTCGGTGAAGCGGACATTAAGGAAATCTTCGACCTGCGTGGCTTCAACCTGAATTCGAAGCTCGAAATCGACCCGGACTTCCTTGCTGAAGACGAACACGCGCACAGCCACGCTCACGCGCATGACGAGCACGGCCACACCCATGCCGATCACGACGGTCACGACCACGAAAACTGCGATCACGACCACGGCAAGTGCGACCACGAAGGCCACGACCACGCGCATCACCATCACGCGCACCATGACGACAAGATCAAATCGTTCGTCTACCGCAGCGACCGTCCCTTCGATCCGAACAAGCTCGAGGATTTCCTCGGCGGCATCCTGCAGATCTACGGCGAGCGCCTGCTGCGCTACAAGGGCGTGCTGTATATGAAGGGCGTCGACCGTAAGGTGGTATTCCAGGGCGTGCACCAGATGATGGGCAGCGACCTGGCAGCAAAATGGCAGCCGATCGAGAAGAAGACCAACAAGATGGTGTTCATCGGCATCGAACTGCCGCAGGACCTGATCACCGACGGCCTGGACGCCTGTCTGGCGTAAGCATAACGCCTGCCGCGCCGTGCAGGTGGCGTGGCACGCGGCATGCTGAAGCGCCCTGATGACGAGCGTGCGCCCCGCGGGCACCGAGGCAATTGTCTGCAGAATCCGCAGGGGTGCGGTCAAAAAGCCCGCTGAAATGTCGGTTGTGTGAAAAGCACGTGAAAACCCTGCTGTATTAAACCGTGCACGACCATCGCTTTTTGACCGTGCGCGCGTTATATTTTCGGGATATCAGTGCGCCGCCGGGGGATTTTTACCAGTTGCGGTGCTGGATTGTGATTCAGTTACAATACGTGCCCACTGGAGAATGACAACGAATTGCCCGGTCAGCGCGTATTGTGCGCCGGGCCTGAAACGGCGCCGGAAAATCTTGTCCGGAAATAACGCCGACAATGCCGGCTGGCACAGCCCGACAGGCGCGCTGCCGGCAAGCAATGCCTCAGGAGCAATTGAGAAGCGGTTTCCAGAGGAGTTCGGCCCCGCATAGGCGTAGCGACGCCCGGCGCGTGGGCGCAAGGCGCTTCGGCGTCACCGACAGCCCATCGTCCGTGCCCGCCCAGCGCTCAGCGTCCTCGTGGCGTCTTTGCGGGCAATACGAAAGTGCGGGCACTATGTAAGAGTTTTGCCTCACATTGAAGAAGCAAGCCAGATGACGACGAAACGACTCTTGACTGAAGCCGAAATCCTGAAGATGAGCGACAAGGATTACATGAATGAGGATCAGCTCGCTTTCTTCAAGAACAAGCTCGAACAGCTGCAGGCGGAAATTCTCCGCAATGCCGGCCAGACGACCGAGAACCTGCGCGAAACAGTAATCGTGCCGGACCCGGCCGACCGTGCAACGATCGAGGAAGAGCATGCGCTGGAACTGCGCACGCGCGACCGCGAGCGCAAGCTGCTGAAGAAGGTTCAGCAATCCCTCGCGCGCATCGATTCCGGCGATTACGGCTGGTGCGAAGAAACCGGCGAGCCGATCGGCATTCCGCGTCTGCTCGCACGGCCCACGGCCACCCTGTCGCTCGAAGCGCAGGAACGCCGCGAACTGCGCCAGAAGCTGTTCGGCGACTGAACGCCTGCGGCGCGGCTTCGGCTCCGCGCCCTTTTAAGCTGCTTCGTCGAGAGGCGCACGGTGATCTGTGCGCCTTTTTTCTTTTGTGTGGCCCTCCGCACAATCTTCGCATTGCCCTCCGCGCCGAATCCCGTGTTTTTGTCTTATGCCATTTGCCGGCTCTTGATATGACCGCGCACGCCCTAAAATAAGTCGGACATGCGTTGCACGAGCGCGCGCCAACCGGTTGATCGTTTCAGCGTTGCGCGCCGTCCGCTTTCAGGATTCCTGCGGTGGTGCTGCGCCACCGTGTCCTACCCGTTTTGCAAAGAGGAACGCATATGGAGCAATTTCACGGCACGACGATCGTTTCCGTGCGCCGCGGCGACAAGGTCGCGCTTGGCGGCGACGGCCAGGTTACGCTGGGCAACATCGTCATGAAAGGCGGTGCGAAGAAAGTCCGGCGCATCTATAACGGCAAGGTGCTGGTCGGCTTCGCCGGCGGCACGGCCGACGCGTTTTCGCTGCTCGACCGCTTCGAAGCGAAGCTGGAAAAACATCAGGGCAATCTGACTCGCGCCGCCGTCGAACTCGCCAAAGACTGGCGCACCGACCGCATGCTGCGCCGCCTCGAAGCCATGCTGATCGCCGCGGATGCCACCACGACCCTCGTCATTACCGGTAATGGCGACGTGCTCGATCCGGAAGGCGGTATCTGTGCGATCGGTTCGGGCGGCGCCTATGCGCAAGCCGCCGCCAAGGCGCTCGCTGACAACACCGAGATGTCGCCGCGCGAGATCGTGGAGAAGTCGCTGGAGATTGCCGGCGACATGTGCATCTATACGAACCATAACCGCGTCATCGAGACGATCGAGTAAGGACCCACGATGAGCACAATGACCCCTGCCGAGATCGTCTCGGAACTCGACAAGCACATCATCGGCCAAGGCCGCGCGAAGAAAGCCGTTGCCGTGGCGTTGCGCAACCGGTGGCGCCGTCAGCAGGTTGAAGACCCGCTGCGTCAGGAAATCACGCCGAAGAACATCTTGATGATCGGACCGACCGGCGTCGGCAAAACCGAAATCGCGCGGCGTCTGGCGAAACTGGCCGACGCACCGTTCATCAAGATCGAAGCCACCAAATTCACCGAAGTCGGCTACGTGGGCCGCGACGTCGATAGCATCGTGCGCGATCTGATGGAGATCTCAATCAAGCAGACGCGTGAAACAGAAATGCGCAAGGTGCGGACCAAGGCGGAAGATCAGGCCGAAGACCGCATCCTCGACATCCTCCTGCCGAGCGCGCGGCCGGTAGGTTTCGGTGCGAGCTCGAGCGCGACGGATACGGCCGACGAAGGCAGCACCACGCGTCAGACTTTCCGCAAGCGTCTGCGTGAAGGTCTGCTCGACGACAAGGAAATTGAACTCGACGTCGAACAGCCGCAAGTCGGCATGGACATCATGGGGCCGCCGGGCATGGAAGACATGACCGAGCAGATCCGTTCGATGTTCGCGAACATCGGCGGCGGCAAGAAAACACGCCGCAAGCTGAAGGTGAAGGAAGCGCTCAAGGTCATCACCGACGAAGAAGCCGGCAAGATGCTCAACGACGAAGAGGTGAAAACCAAGGCGGTGCAGAACGTCGAGCAGAACGGTATCGTGTTCCTCGACGAAATCGACAAGATCGCGTCGCGTAGTGAGGCAGGCGGCGGTGAAGTGTCGCGCCAGGGCGTGCAGCGCGATCTGCTGCCGCTCGTCGAAGGCACCACGATCAACACCAAGTACGGCATGGTGAAGACCGACCACATCCTGTTCATCGCGAGCGGCGCGTTTCATCTGGCCAAGCCGAGCGATCTGATTCCGGAACTGCAAGGCCGCTTCCCGATCCGGGTCGAACTGGATTCGCTGTCGGTGGGCGATTTCGAATCGATTCTGGTGTCGACCGACGCGAGCCTCGTCAAGCAATATCAGGCGCTGCTGGCTACGGAAGACGTGCACCTGGAATTCGCCGACGACGGCATTCGGCGTATGGCCGAAATCGCGTATTCGGTCAACGAGAAGACTGAAAACATTGGTGCACGCCGTCTGTATACGGTGATCGAAAAACTGCTCGAAGATGTTTCGTTCGCAGCCGGCAATCACTCGGGCAAGACGGTGCAGATCGACGCGGCGTATGTCGATCGCGCGCTGAACGAAGTGGCGGAAGACGAGGATCTGTCGCGCTACGTGTTGTGATGCTTGTGTCGGCGTCGGTGCTGGTGTCGATGCTAACGCCGCGCTAAAGCCGCGCGCCTCGCACACACCCGATCCTGTGTGACGCATAAAAAAACGGGCCGTCTTGTGAAAGACGGCCCGTTTTGCTTGATAGCCCGCAAGCGCAAGCAGGTCCCAGCAAGCACCTACTGCCTGACTACTGCTTAACCGGCCGCTTCGCCAACTTCCGCTGCAGCGTTCGACGATGCATGTTCAACGCACGCGCCGTGGCCGAAATATTGCCGCCATGCTCCGCGAGCACGCGTTGAATATGCTCCCACTCCAGACGCGCAACCGACAACGGCGTGGGATGCTCGATCGCCTCCTCAGCTTGCAATGCGCTCGCCTCGCTTTGCAGCGCCGACAAAATCGTCTCGACATTGGCGGGCTTCGCCAGGTAGTTGTCCGCGCCGTCTTTCACCGCCTGGACTGCCGTGGCGATGCTGGCATAGCCGGTCAACACCAGCATGCGCGCGTCAGGCTGCAAATCACGCAAGGGGGCGACGAGCGTCAGGCCGGAGTCGTTGCCGAGATGCAGGTCGACCGTGATCTGGCTGAACTTTTGCTGGTTCGCCAACTTGATCGCCTCATCCGCGTTGTGCGCTTCGGCCACCGTATAACCACGCCGCGTCAAACCGCGAGCGAGGATGCCGGAGAACACCTCATCGTCGTCGATCACCAGAAAATTCATTTCGCTCATGCCTGTTTCTCCGTGTTGGATGGCGCAGTGCCGTGACGGCCCGCACCTGATAATTTGCGCGTGGCAAGCGGCAGTCTCAACACTGCGCGCGTGCCACGCGGCTTGATCTCGCTGACGTCGCCCAGCTCGATCGATCCTTTCAGACGTGCCGCCGCTGAAAATGCCAGATACAGGCCCACGCCGTGTCCGCCTTGTGTGCTGTCGACCGGCATCGTGCCGAGCGACCCGCGCAACGCGGCAGGAATGCCTGGGCCCGAATCACATACCTCGAATACGATCTGATCGCCACGACCTGAGAGCGTGCACGACAGCGTGACGTGGTCCCGGCTCGCACGCGCGGCGTTGTCCAGCAAAATCGTCAGAATCTGGCTGACGGCGACTGTATCGTCAAGGCTGACATCCACAGGCGGTACGCCGATGCGCTCGAACTTCACATGCGGATGACGCAAGCGCCATTGCTCGGCGAACGACTCGAGCCATTCGCTGACCGTTTGCCGGTTGGTCGCGGTCGATGCGCGGCTACGCAGCCGCGCAAGCGCGGAAGTACACAACGTCATTTGCTGTTCTAGCAATTCCAGATCGGCGCTGTACGGCGCAAGCCCTTTATCGGTTCGCGCGGCGTCGCGTAATTCTTCGGACAACATTGCAATTGTAGACAACGGCGTACCGATTTCGTGCGCAACCGTGGCAGCCTGCACGCCGAGCGCAACCGCGCGTTCATCGTGAAGCAAGCGCTGCTGCGCGTCTCCGAGCGCTGCGTCACGTAGTCGCAGCGCGCGCGACATACGCGCGACGAACCACGCAATCAGGCCGACGCTGACCATGAAGTTCACCCACATGCCGGCGCGATAGTAGTCGAACAGGTTCGCCGGATTGTCGAGATTGAGCGGTACGGAATCGAAGCCGAGCACGGCGTAGCAGGCCACGGCGAACGCGGCGAGCCACGCCATCAGTTGCCATGGCAGCACGGCTGCGGCAATCGCGAGCGATGGCAGGTACAGCGACACGAAAGGGTTGGTGGTGCCACCGGAGAGGAATAGCAGCGCCGACAACGCGCCGAGATCGACCCAGATCTGGCCGAACAGTTCGAGATTGGACTCGGGCCGCTGCTGCGAGACACGCCACCACGTGAGTCCGTTGAAGATCACCTCGAGGGCGATTACGAGCAGCATGGCCGGCAACGGCAAATGCACACCGAAGAAGTGCTGCACGACCGCAATCGTCGCCAGCTGGCCGATGATCGCGAGGCTGCGTAGCCAGAACAGATGACCGAGGTTGACCCGGCCGGTGTTGGTTATACGATGCATGACTTTAGTTTAACGGTTCGGACTAGTCTGACTTACGTCGCGGTCCCGTGTCGTTAACATGAGGTTTTTGCGATAGCGTTGCCTGTGCCGATCGCTCATCATCGGTTCTTGCGCCACCCCAACCCGTCCATGCTACCTGTCTCCGATCGCGAGACGCCCACCTCGTCAGCTTTCCTGACTTTCCTGCGACAGGCCGCCGCAGCCCGACAAAACGGCGCAACGGAAGCAGAAACCCGGTGGCTCGATACGGCCGCACAACTTCATCCACTCGACGATGAGTCGATCGAATCGTTGATTGCTACGTTGCTCGGGCAACATCGTCACGATGACGCGATCGAACTCGCCGCCATTATTGCCCAACTCGATTCCCATCGCGCGCTTGCCCACTTCCGTTTCGGCTACGCGCTGCAAATGGCAAACCGGCATGGCGAGGCAATCGCACCCTATCGTCGCGCGCTCGCCATCGATCCGGCATTGCCGCGGTTGCGCAACAATCTCGCCGGCGCCCTCGCACTCATTGGCTGCGACCTCAACGAGCAACTCGCCCTGCTGGAAAGTGCGGTTCATGACGATCCCGGTCACGGCGATGCATGGACCAATCTCACTCAGGCAAGCCGCGTCAATTTGAATCTGCCGCGCGCGCTCGAAGCCGGCGCAAGAGCCGTGCAATGCGCGCCGCATGGCCCGCTGGCGCGTAACAACTATGCGCTGGCACTGCGTGAAGCGCAACGCTGGGACGAAGCGGAGCACGCCGAAAAAACGGCCTGTGCATTAGCGCCCCACGACGCGGCCATGCGCTCCAATCTCGGCATGCTGCAACTCATGCGCGGCGATTACGCGCCCGGCTGGCAAAACCACGAAGCGCGCTGGGACGGCTCGTTGGAATTGGGCGGCAACCGCCCCGCCATGCCCGCGCCGACCTGGCAAGGCGAATCGCTCGCCGGTAAAACGCTGCTGGTATGGGGCGAACAGGGCATGGGCGATGTCTTGCAGTTCAGCCGCTACATCGCTCCGCTCGCCGAGCGTGTTCGTCAGGAGCGCGGCCGTCTCATCTGGAATTCATTTCCGCAAATGGGCGCGCTGCCCGCTCGCAGCCTCGGTGATCACGTGGACGACTATTCGGCAGGCGGCGGCGTCGACTCTTTGGCGCCGTTTGACTATGAAATTCCGTTGCTCAGCCTGCCGTTGATTTTCGACACGCGCGGGGGGACCATCCCCGCCAAGATTCCGTATTTGCACGCGGACGCCGTAGCCAGCCAATCGTGGCGAACGAAGCTTAGCGGGGAGGCGAGGCTCAAAGTCGGACTGGCATGGACCGGCAGCCTGGGCCATCAGCGCAATCCATTCCGGCGGGTGGGTTGGGAGCGCTACGCGGAACATTTCCACGGCATGCAGAACGTGGCGTTCTACTCGCTGCAACCGGGCGCCGAGGCGGACGTCGCGGCCGCCCAGGCGGCGGGTCTGCCGATGTCGGACTACACCGCCGAATTCGCCAACTTCGACGACACGGCGGCGTTTGTCAGCGCGCTCGATCTCGTCATCACGGTTTGCACTTCCGTGGCGCATCTGAGCGGCGCGCTCGGCCAGCGCACCTGGGTGCTCCTAGACGTCAATCCGCATTGGGTCTGGTTGCTCGACCGGCTCGACAGCCCATGGTATCCGAGCGCCGCGCTCTACCGGCAGCCACAGTTCGGTCAATGGGATCCGGCACTAAAGGCTGTTGCACATGATCTGAGTGTGCTTGCGGCCCGGCACCACGCGGAATAGGTCGGCAACGCGGCCACCCGCGCAGCGTCACATTCAAGGTGAACCGGCTCCCGGCGCCGGCTGTACGGCTTGCGCGATCTCCGCCGCGAGACATTCAGGACACAGGCAACGGCCGGACGGACCGAGCCGATCTACCGGCAGGGCTGGCATCTCACGGCACCAGCAGTCGAACGGCACGCCATGCATGGCGCAATCGAACGCCTGACCACAGTGCGGACAAAGCGCGCTGCTTGTGGAGCGGGAAGCTGACGATTTCATGACGGACTGGCGATCTCGCTTCAGCCTGGATCAGGAAATGATGCCACGACTGGCATGGCGCCGTCAGTCGGCCATCGCCCGTTCGGCCAATTCACCGGCAGTTCTGAACGGCGGTAGGCTTGACGGCCGTCCACCGCCCTGGGTCCCCATTGCGCAGTGCGCAAAGCCCACGCCGCCCGTCACCGGCAGCGCTGTCGAAAACCCTGTTGCAGCGCGCCAGTCCTGTACAATTCGCCGTGTTTCAACTGTCCTGTGCCTGAGCCTGCCGCCATGTCCGAGATTCCCGACCTTTCGCAGATCGCGCCCACCCTGAAGGCTGAAATTCTGGCCGAGGCGCTGCCCTACATTCGCCAGTATCACGGTAAGACCGTGGTCATCAAATACGGCGGCAACGCCATGACCGAAGAGCGGCTGAAGCAAGGCTTCGCGCGCGACGTCATTCTGCTGAAGCTGGTCGGTATCAATCCGGTCATCGTGCACGGCGGCGGTCCGCAAATCGACCAGGCGCTGAAGAAGATCGGCAAGCAGGGCACGTTCATTCAAGGCATGCGCGTCACCGACGAAGAGACGATGGAAGTCGTCGAATGGGTGCTCGGCGGCGAAGTGCAGCAGGACATCGTCACGCTGATCAACCATTTCGGCGGCCACGCGGTCGGTCTGACCGGCAAGGACGGCGGCCTGATCCACGCGCGCAAGATGCAGATGCCGGATCGCGACAATCCGGGTCAGTACGTCGACATCGGTCAGGTGGGCGAAGTCGAGGCGATCAATCCGGCGGTCGTGAAAGCGCTGCAAGACGACGCGTTCATTCCGGTGATCTCGCCGATCGGCTTCGGCGAAGACGGCCTGTCGTACAACATCAATGCGGATCTGGTCGCGGGCAAACTGGCGGTCGTGCTGAACGCCGAAAAGCTCGTGATCATGACCAACATCCCCGGCGTGATGGATAAGGAAGGCAATCTGCTGACCGATCTGTCGGCGCGTGAAATCGACGGCCTGTTCGCAGACGGCACGATCTCCGGCGGCATGCTGCCGAAAATCTCGTCGGCGCTGGATGCGGCAAAGAGCGGCGTGCGTTCGGTACACATCATCGACGGGCGCATCGAGCACTCGGTGCTGCTGGAAATTCTCACCGAACAGCCGTTCGGCACGATGATCCGCTCGCATTGATTCCTGCCTCACACCCGGCCCACACGGTACGCCAGTCAGGCGTGTCACGTGGGCCGTGCAGTTGCGCTGCCGCCGCGTCCGGTGGTGCACAGCGCGCCGCCCTCCGGCGCAAAAACACGCTATCCTCTTCTATCGTTTTCCGCATCGCGAACCGTCGTCGGCGTTCGCTGCGCGAAGCGACTGCCTGCGTCTGAACGGCGCCTCCATCATGCGCACTCCCACTTTCCGACGCCGTCGTCCGCACATCGCAGGCGGCAGTCCGGTCTGGCTGTTCGATCTCGACAACACGCTGCATCACGCCTCGCACGCGATTTTTCCGGCGATCAATCAGGGCATGACGCAGTACATCATCGACACGTTGCAAGTCGATATCGACGAAGCCAACCGGCTGCGCGCCGGCTACACGCAACGCTACGGCGCGGCGCTGCTTGGTCTGGCGCGGCATCATCCGCTCGACCCGAACGATTTTCTGAAAGTCGTCCACACGTTCCCCGATCTCGGTTCGATGATCCGTCACGAACGCGGCGTCGCGCGGCTCGTCGCGTCGCTGCCCGGCCGCAAGATCGTGCTGACCAATGCGCCCGAGACCTATGCGCGCGCGGTGCTCGGAGAGCTGCGTATCGAGCGTCTGTTCGAACAGGTGATTGCGATCGAACATATGCGCGATCGCCGCCACTGGCGCGCCAAACCCGACCATTCGATGCTGCGCAAGACGATGCGCGACGCGCACGTCTCGCTCAAAGACGTGATCCTCGTGGAAGACACGCGCTCGCATCTCAAGAACTACCGGCGTCTCGGCATCCGCACCGTGTGGATCACCGGCCATCTGCCGCGCAAACCGCACGCGGACGGCGTGCCCACGCGTTTGCCCGGCACCGGCAGGCCGCACTATGTCGATCGATGCATTCGTTCGTTAAAATCGCTACGACTGGGCACCCGCTCGGTTCGATTGAAGGGACAGCAGACGGGACGCAGCCATGCAGCCGATCGACAAGCCTGACGAAGCCGTAACCGAAGACGAACCCACCTCACCGGCCACCCCGCGCGCAGCGCGCCTGAAGCCGGGCGAGCGCCGCGTGCATATCCTGCAGACGCTTGCCGCGATGCTGGAGGCGCCGAAGAGCGAAAAAATCACCACGGCGGCACTCGCCGCCCGGCTCGGCGTCTCGGAAGCCGCGTTGTACCGCCATTTCGCCAGCAAGGCGCAAATGTTCGAAGGGCTCATCGAGTTCATCGAGCAGACCATCTTCGGCCTGATCAACCAGATCGCCGACAAGGAAAGCAACGGCGTGCTGCAAGCCCGTGCGATCGCGCTGATGCTGCTCAACTTCCCCGCGAAGAATCCCGGCATGACGCGCGTGCTGACCTGCGAGGCGCTGGTCGGCGAGCATGAGCGGCTGACCGAGCGCGTCAATCAGATGCTGGAACGGATCGAGGCGTCGTTGAAGCAATGTTTGCGCGTGGCTCAGATGGAGGCAAATGCAAGCGCGAACGCAGGTGAAAACGCAAGCCCGAGCGCCAATACACAGGCTGTCCCGCTGCCCGCCGGCTACGATCCCGCGATCCGCGCGAGCTTGCTGCTGAGCTACATCATCGGGCGCTGGCATCGATATGTGCGCAGTGGCTTTGCGCGGCCGCCCGCCGAACACGCCGATGCACAACTGCTCCTGATTCTTCAGTAGTCCGCGCGGCACGCGAGCTGGCAGCGGCGCCCACGACGCTGCCGCATGAAATTTTCCGCTATACTTTGCGCCTGACTGCGGCTCGCCGAATCATCTGAGACCGCCGTCGTGAGCACCCTGAACACCTTGACACGTACTACCACGCGCCGATTTGCTGACTCGATTGCGGGCGCGCGAACTGCCGGGAACGTTTCCCGCGGTTCACTATAAATGCGGCTAAAGAGGTCGTCAGCCGCGCACACCGTTTCTCCTCCGTGCCTCGCCGACGCCAATCTAGCCGCCCTGTATTTGTTAAATGGCGGAATGAATGGAATCGATCGGTATCGTCGCTCCCCAAAAGATGCATTTCACCGAGCCGCTGCTCATGCAGAACGGCAGCTCGCTGGCCGGTTACGACCTGATGGTCGAGACCTACGGCACGCTCAACGCCGCGCGCAGCAATGCCGTGCTGGTGTGCCACGCGCTCAACGCCTCGCACCACGTGGCGGGCGTGTACGCGGACAATCCGAAAGACGTCGGCTGGTGGGACAACATGGTCGGCCCGGGCAAGCCGCTCGACACCAACAAGTTCTTCGTGATCGGCGTGAACAACCTGGGCTCGTGCTTCGGCTCGACCGGGCCGATGAGCATCGATCCGGCGACGGGCAATCCATACGGCGCAACCTTTCCTGTCGTGACGGTTGAAGACTGGGTGAACGCCCAAGTGCGCGTCGCCGACGCGTTCGGCATCGCGCGCTTCGCGGCAGTGATGGGCGGCAGCCTCGGCGGCATGCAGGCGCTCGCGTGGAGCATGATGTATCCGGAGCGCGTGGGCCATTGCATTGTTGTGGCGTCCACACCGAAACTCTCCGCGCAGAACATCGCGTTCAACGAAGTAGCACGCTCGGCGATCCTGTCGGACCCCGACTTCCACGGCGGCAACTTCTACGCGCACAACGTGAAGCCGAAGCGCGGCTTGCGCGTCGCGCGCATGATCGGCCACATCACGTACCTATCGGATGACGACATGGCCGAGAAATTCGGTCGTTCGTTGCGCCGCGCGGAAGGCGCGGTGGACGCGTACAACTTCAACTTCGACGTGGAATTCGAAGTGGAGTCGTATCTGCGCTACCAGGGCGACAAATTCGCCGACTACTTCGACGCGAACACGTACCTGCTGATCACCCGCGCGCTCGACTATTTCGATCCGGCCAAGGCCTTCGACGGCGATCTGACCGCCGCCGTCGCGCACACCACCGCGAAGTACCTGATCGCCAGCTTCTCGACCGACTGGCGCTTCGCGCCGGCCCGCTCACGCGAACTGGTGAAGGCGCTGCTCGATCACAAGCGCACGGTAACCTACGCGGAAATCGACGCGCCGCACGGCCACGACGCCTTCCTGCTCGACGACGCGCGCTATCACAACCTGATGCGCGCCTATTACGAACGTATTGCGAACGAGGTGACCGCATGAACCAGCGAGCACTCGATTATCTGGCGCTGCGCCCGGACTTCCGCGCGATCGCCCGCTGGGTCGAACCGCGCGCCACCGTACTCGATCTGGGTTGCGGCGACGGCTCGTTGCTGTCGCTTTTGACCGAAGAACTGGACGTGCAGGGCTACGGCATCGAAATCAACGACGCCGGGGTATTGGCGTCGACGCAGAACGGCGTCAACGTGATCCAGCAGAATCTGGAAGACGGCCTGCGTCTGTTCGAAGACAGCAGCTTCGATTTCGCGGTTTTGTCGCAGACGCTGCAAACCATCCATCAAACGGCCGCGATCTTGCGCGAGACGGTGCGGGTGGGCAAGGAATGCATCGTCTCGTTCCCGAATTTCGGCTACTGGGCACACCGGCTTTCGGTGCTGCAAGGCCGCATGCCGGTGTCGAAGTCGCTGCCTTATCAGTGGCACAACACGCCGAACGTGCGGGTGCTGACGATCAAGGATTTCGAGGCGCTGGCGCCGGAAGTCGGCATCGAGATTCTCGACCGCGTGGTGCTTCACGATGGCCAGGTGGTGCGTTGGGGGGTGAACTGGCGTGGTAGTCTTGCGGTCTATCGCGTCAAGAAAAGCTAACGCCACTTATCCACATGTCGAACCCGCCGCACGAGGCGCCTGCACTTACCGCTCACGAAGAACATCCCGGCTGGCGCGCGTTCCTGAATACGCGCATGCTGATTTGCGTCTTTCTCGGTTTTACGTCGGGACTGCCGCTGTTCACGCTCGTCTATCTGGTGCAGGCGTGGCTACGCTCCGAAGGCGTCAATCTGAAGGAAATCGGCCTTTTTGCGCTGATCCAGTTCCCGTACACCTGGAAATTCGTCTGGGCGCCGTTGATGGACCGCTACGTGCCGCGCTTTCCGGGCTGGCGGCCGGGCAGACGGCGCGGCTGGATGCTCGTCACGCAGATTCTGGTCGCCGGGGCGATTGCCACGCTCGGTTTCGTGTCTCCACGCGATTCGATCTGGACGGTGGCGGCTTTGACAGCGCTAGTCGCCTTCTTCGGCGCGAGCCAGGACATCTCGATCGATGCGTACCGGCGCGAACTTCTAAGCGACACGCAGCAGGGTCTCGGCAATGCGGTGCACGTGAATGCGTACAAGATCGCCGCGCTGGTGCCGGGTTCGCTGGCGCTGATTCTGTCAGACCATTTGCCGTGGACCACCGTTTTCATCGTCACCGCCGCGTTCATGGTGCCCGGCATGATCATGACGCTGGTGGTGCGCGAGCCTGAAGTGCACGGCACGCCGCCGAAGAATCTGCGCGAAGCGATCGTGCAGCCGTTCAGGGAATTCATTCAACGCGACGGCTGGCGCGGCGCGCTGTTCGTGCTCGGCTTCATCTTCCTTTACAAGCTCGGCGACACGATGGCGACCACGCTGTCCACCTCGTTCTTTCTCGACATCGGCTTTTCGCGCACGCAAATCGGCGTGATCGCCAAGACCACCGCGTTCGGCGCGAGTCTGGCGGGCGGGATCGTCGGTGGGATCTGGCTAATGAAGATCGGCATCGGCCGCGGGCTGTGGATCTTCGGCGTCCTGCAGATGGTGTCGACGCTCGGCTTCGCCTGGCTTGCACATCTTGGCCCGGCGTCGCCTGGTCTCACCGCAATTTATGACATCGCCGTCGGGTTGAGCCAGGGCACATCAAAACTGCTCGCGCTGGTCGGCATCGACTGGACCGTGCAGCTCGATCCGCGCTCAGTCGCGCTGGCGCTGGTCTACGGCCTCGAAACCTTCGCGACCGGTCTGACGATGGCGGCCTTCACCGCTTATATCGCCAGCACCACCGATCCGCGCTATACCGCGACGCAGTTCGCACTCTTTACGAGCTTGGCTTCGGTGCCGCGCACGTTGGCATCGGCGGCAAGCGGCTATGTCGTCGCGAAGATCGGCTGGTTCGACTACTTCATCGTGTGTACCGCGCTGGGACTGCCCGGCATGCTGCTTCTGCTGCGCATCGCGCCCTGGAGAACCCGGCCGTGACGGTGCGTCAGTCAAAGCGCCTCGCGCGCTCCGAAGCGGATGCGCCTGGGATGCCTTCGCCCAAGGCGGGTCGCGCGATGCTGCGTACGGCATTGGCGCTCGGTTGCGCGAGCCTGGCGTCGGCGGCGCCGTTGAGCAACTACGCGGCCGCGGCGCCCGCGGTCAGCACCGGTGCGGCAGCCCCGGTCGCTGCCACGCCGGCGCCAACGGCACCAGCGGCGGCAGCGGCAAAATCGGCGCCGAACACGGCGAGTGCTGAAAACGCGACATCGGCGGTGGCTGGCGCTGCCAGCGCCACGAACGCCGGCAGCGCACCGGCCGCCGCCACGCCGCCCGCTTCGACGCAGCCGCCACCGGTGCCGGTAACGGCCAAAGCGCCGGCCGCAACCTCAACGCCCGCCGCAACCACCAACATCCCCGCGCCGCCGACTTACAGTGCGCCAAACACACAGTTGCACTACGGCGGCTACCTCGTGTTTCGCAACCTGATCCCCTCGCCCATGCTCGAGGCGCAAGCCGCCGAAGAGTTCAACCAGATCGTGTATGGCGCAGATCACGCGAACCGTCTTTATGGCGACACCGACGCCCACGTCACGCGGGTGCGCTCGATCGTCGACAAACTGATTCCCTACTCGCTGAAGTGGAACGAGCGGGCCAAAAACTGGAAGTGGGATGTGGCAGTGGTGCGCTCGCCCGATATCCGCATGTACTGCCTGCCGGGCGGCAAGATCGTCGTGTATAGCGGCCTGCTCGATCGCGCGCGTTTGAACGACAACGAACTCGGCATGCTGATCGGTCACGAGATCGCACACGCGTTGCGCGAGCATGCGCGCGAGCGGCTCGGCGAACTGCAGGCGAGCCAGCTCGACTCCTCCGGCACGATCCCGCAGCTATTCGGGCTCGCCGATCTGGGCGTGGCACCGCTCGGCATCGGTTCGCGGTTGCTGGAGATGAAGTACGAGAGCACCGACGAAACCGAGGCCGACGTGATCGGCAGCGATATCGCCTCTCGCGCCGGGTTCGATCCGCGCGCGGCAGTCACGCTATGGGACAAGCTGGCCACGGCAACGCGCAGCAATCGCGAGCAGGGCTACATCTACGTGCACCCGTACACGCCGGCGCGGCGCCAGGACATCATCAAGCGCTTGCCGGATATGCTGCCGCTCTATGCGAAAGCCATCGGCAAGAGCGTCGACGCGTTGCCGGACTATGCCGGCATCGGCCGCCCGCGCCGCAAACCGATCAGCGAGTGATCCTTACTTCTTGAGCTTGTGGTCGTAATCGACCGTCAACGGCGCATGGTCGCTGAACTTGATATCGCGGAACACGTCGGTGCGTTTCGCCTTGCCGGCGATGCCCTGCGTCGCGATCTGATAATCGATCCGCCACCCCACGTTCTTCGCATACGCCTGACCGCGATTACTCCACCACGTGTACTGTTCCGGCCGCTGATCGAGCGTGCGGAAGACGTCGACGTAACCGACCTCGTCAAACAGCTTCGTGAGCCACTCGCGCTCTTCGGGCAGGCAGCCTGAATTCTTCTGGTTGCTCTTCCAGTTCTTGATGTCGATCTCTTTGTGGACGATGTTCACGTCGCCGCACACGATCACTTCCCGCTCCTTGGCCAGTTCCGCGAGATGCGGCATGAACTCGTCCATGAAGCGGAACTTGGCCTGCTGGCGTTCGTCACCGCTCGATCCCGACGGCACGTATACCGAGACCACCGAGAGTTTGCCGAAGCACAATTCGACATAGCGCCCTTCTGGGTCGAATTCCTCGCTGCCGAATCCGATCACCACTTCATCCGGCTCATGTCGCGTGTACACGCCCGCGCCGCTATAGCCCTTCTTCACCGCATGCTGGAAATAGCCGGTGTAATCGTGCGGCGCCATGAATTCGGGCGTCATATCGTCTTGCGAGCATTTGATTTCCTGCACGCACAGCACGTCGGCTTTCTGTTCGCCGAACCAGTCGAAAAAACCCTTCTTCGCCGCTGAGCGGATGCCGTTCAGGTTGGCGGTAATCACACGCAACATGTCGTTTCCTTTATGTTCAATTCGGTTCAATTCGTTTCTGGAGCAAAGGGCCAAAGGCGCTGGGTCATTCGACCCGGACACCTTTCAGCGATTCTTTGGCGGGCGGATATTCGAGCTTTAACGCTTCGAACGTACGTAGCAGCAACTCGGCGACCATCACATTGCGATGGGTTTTCGAATCGGCCGGAATCACGTACCACGGCGCGTAATCGGTCGAAGTCGCGACCAGCGCATCGCGGTACACCGCCTGATATCTGTCCCACTGCTTGCGGGCTTCGAGATCGGCGACGTCGAATTTCCAGTGTTTGTTCGGATCGTCGATACGTGCCTGCAGACGCTCGCGCTGCTCATCTTTTGAAATGTACAGCATGCATTTGATGATGGCCGTATCGCTGTCGGCCAGCAGTTTTTCGAACTGGCGAATGTGGCAACAGCGTTGTTCGAATGCTTCGGCGTCCAGAGTGCCGAGCACGGTCGGCACCAGCACATCTTCGTAGTGACTGCGGTTGAAGATGGTCAACTCACCGGCAGCAGGGGCCTGTGCGTGCAGACGCCAGAGAAAATCGTGCGCCAGTTCGACCGGCGTCGGCGCCCTGAACGGCACGATGTGCAAACCGAGCGGATCGACTTCGTGAAACACCGCGCGGATCGTGCCGTCCTTGCCGCTCGTGTCCATGCCCTGCAGCACCAGCAAGATCCGGCGCTTCTGCTGCGCGTGCAGGCGCTCCTGCAGCGTGTCGAGCTTCGCGCCGATCTCCGACAAACGCGCCCGGTCGGACTCTTTCGAACCGGTCGAAAAAGGCTTCGCGGCCGGATCGAAAGCGTCGAGCGAGAAGGTGTTGTTCTTCTTGCCGCCGTCAAAATACGGCACGCGGAAATCGTCGAGTTCGGGTTGTTTCGCCATTCACACGCTCCGTAATCTGCGTTAAACCATCGCCCGCAAAATGAAACGGGCCGTTGCCCCACTTTCGTTTCCGGCAACAGCCCGCGACGACCGGCGCGCTCGCGCCGGCCAGATTGCTTCAACTCAGGACAGCTTCTTCTTCAGCAGTTCGTTCACCTGCGCCGGATTGGCCTTGCCCTTGGTGGCTTTCATCGCCTGGCCGATCAACGCATTGAACGCCTTTTCCTTGCCGGCGCGGAATTCCTCAACCGACTTCGGATTCGCGGCGAGCACTTCGTCGATGATCGCTTCCAGCGCGCCGGTGTCCGAAATCTGCTTCAAACCCTTCACTTCGATGATGCGATCGGCAGCGGCTTCGTCGGTGGCTTTCTCTTCCCAGATCGCGAGGAAAATTTCCTTGGCGATCTTGTTGGAGATCGTGCCGTCGGCGATACGTTGCAGCAGCAGCGCGAGTTGCGCGGACGAAACCGGGCTCTGCGCTATGTCCAGGCCTTCGCGATTCAATTGCGACGACACTTCTCCCATCAGCCAGTTAGCCGCGACCTTCGCGTTCGCCGGGCCGACCTTGAGCACAACCGCTTCGTAATATGCAGCCATGGCCTTGCTCGACGTCAGCACGTTGGCGTCGTACGGCGTGAGGCCGTATTGCGTGACGAAGCGCTGCTGAATCGCCACCGGCAGTTCCGGCAGTTCGCTCTTCACGCGCTCGACCCACGCCGCGTCGATCATGAGCGGCATCAGATCGGGGTCGGGGAAATAGCGGTAATCGTGCGCGTCTTCCTTGCTGCGCATCGAACGCGTTTCGCGCTTGTCCGGATCGTACAGACGCGTTTCCTGCACCACCGTGCCGCCGTCTTCGATCAATTCGATCTGGCGGCGCACTTCATACTGGATCGCTTCTTCGAGAAAGCGGAACGAGTTCAGGTTCTTGATCTCGGCACGCGTGCCGAATTCCGCCTGACCGACCGGGCGCACCGACACGTTCGCGTCGCAACGGAACGAGCCTTCCTGCATGTTGCCGTCGCAGATACCGAGCCACGTGACGAGCGTATGCAGCGTCTTGGCATACGCGACCGCTTCAGCCGCGCTGCGCATTTCCGGCTCGGTGACGATTTCGAGCAGCGGCGTGCCGGCGCGATTCAGGTCGATGCCGGTCATGCCCGCGAAGTCTTCGTGCAGCGACTTGCCCGCGTCTTCTTCGAGATGAGCGCGCGTCAGGTTGACGACCTTCTCGTACGCTTCCTTACCCGCCTTTTCATTAGCAGGGACCTGAATCGTCACCTGGCCGCCCTGCACGACGGGGATCTCGTACTGGCTGATCTGATAGCCCTTCGGCAGATCGGGGTAAAAGTAGTTCTTGCGCGCGAAAATGCTGCGCGGCGCAATCGTGGAACCGATCGCGAGGCCGAACTGGATCGCACGCTCCACCGCGCCGCGGTTCATCACCGGCAGCGTGCCCGGCAATGCCAGATCGACGGGAGAGGCCTGCGTGTTCGGCGCTGCGCCGAATTGCGTGGCGGTGCCCGAAAAAATCTTCGAGTGGGTGGACAGTTGCGCGTGGGTCTCCAGACCGATCACGACTTCCCATTGTTTGGTCATGGTGCTCACACTCCTGCCGGCGCTTGACGGTGCCAATCGGTGGCGCGCTGGAACGCGTCGGCCACTTGCAGCATCCGGGCTTCATTGAAATAGTTGCCGATGATCTGCAGACCCACCGGACGCTGCGCATTCGCGCCTGCGCCGAAGCCGCACGGCACGCTCATGCCCGGCAAACCGGCCAGGCTCACCGACAACGTGTAGATGTCAGCCAGATACATCTGCACCGGATCGTCGCCCTTCGCGCCGAGGTCCCACGCCACCGACGGCGCGACCGGTCCCATGATCACGTCGCACTGCTTGAACGCTTCCTGGAAGTCCTGCGCAATGATGCGCCGAATCTTTTGCGCCTGCAGGTAATACGCGTCGTAATAGCCGTGCGACAGCACGTAGGCGCCCACCAGAATGCGGCGCTTCACTTCCGGACCGAAGCCTTCCGCACGCGACTTCTTGTACATATCGAGCAGATCGCGGTATTCCGCCGCGCGATGGCCGAAGCGCACGCCGTCGAAACGCGACA
Organism: Paraburkholderia sp. BL23I1N1; assembly: GCF_003610295.1. Taxonomy (NCBI): domain Bacteria; kingdom Pseudomonadati; phylum Pseudomonadota; class Betaproteobacteria; order Burkholderiales; family Burkholderiaceae; genus Paraburkholderia; species Paraburkholderia sp. BL23I1N1. Next base: position 488,038 of record NZ_RAPV01000002.1, on the reverse strand, counting down.
GGTTCGACGAGGCTTCCGCCGGCGCGATCACGTAGTACACCGGGATCGACAGCTCGGTTTTCGGCAGCGAGACTTCCACCAGCGTGGCGCCGAGCGCTTCGTATTGCTTCAACGCGGCGTCGATCGAGGCGCGCACGTCATCGGCGAGACCTGCGCCGAAGTACTCTTTCGGTAGGCCGATACGCAGGCCGGCGAGCGGTTTGTCCGCGCCGTCTTCTTTCCACGCCTTGCCGATATAGCGCGTGAAGTCCTCGTCGTCGCGCGTGAGGCTGGTCGAATCCCGCTCGTCAAAACCGGCCATGGCGTTGAGCAGCGTCGCGCAATCCGCGGCGGTTTGGGCCATCGGGCCGCCCTGATCCAGCGACGACGCGAACGCGATCATGCCGTAACGCGACACGCGGCCGTACGTCGGCTTGATGCCGGTAATGCCGGAGAACGACGCCGGCTGACGAATCGAGCCGCCGGTATCCGTGCCGGTGGCAGCGGGCGCAAGGCGCGCCGCGACCGCAGCCGCCGAACCGCCCGACGAACCGCCAGGCACAGCCAGACGATCCCACGGATTCTGCACGGGGCCAAAGTACGAATTCTCGTTGGACGAGCCCATCGCGAACTCGTCCATATTGGTCTTGCCCACGCACACCATGCCGGCGCTCTGCAGACGCGCGACCACGGTCGCGTCGAACGGACTTTCGTAGTTCGACAGCATCTTCGAGCCGGCCGTGGAGCGCCACCCCTTGGTGACGAACACGTCTTTGTGGGCGATCGGCAGGCCGACCAGCGGGCCGGCGTGGCCGGTGTGAAGCAGCGCGTCGGCGGCTTTCGCCTGCGCGAGCGTCAGGTCGGCGTCGACCTGAATGAAGGCGTTGAGGCTGTTGGCCGCGTCGATCCGCTTCAGATACAGCTGCGCCAGTTCGACTGCGGAGCATTCCTTGGCCGCCAGTGCGGCACGCAGTTCGGTCAAGCTTTTTTCATGCATTGCGTTTTATCCTGGGCTTTATTCGCGGGTCTTACTCGATCACTTTCGGCACGAGGTACAGGCCGTCCTGGACGGCCGGCGCCGGGCGCTGGAAAGCTTCACGGTCGACCGTTTCGGTCACCGCGTCGTTACGCAGACGCAGCGCGACGTCTTCGATCTGCTCGATCGGATGGGCAAGCGGGGCGATGCCGGTGGTATCGACCGCCTGCATTTGCTCGACGAGGCCGAAGAAATCGTTGAGCTGGACAAGTGTGTGCTCAGCGTCGGCGTCAGCCAGTTCGAGCCGCGCGAGGTGCGCGATGCGTTTAACATCGGTCAGGGTCAGAGCCATGCTGTCACCGGAAAATGTGGTGGACCGCCGCAGCGCGGGAAAAACGATGCTGCGACAGCGGGTTACGACACTGGAGGAAGACCTCGAAAAAGGGGCCAGCGGCGGCAAAAAGTGCCGTCCGTTTCCTTCAAAACATCCAAAATTATAAGGTATCATTACGCGTTCGACCCAAACCCGGACCGACTTACCAAGGCCTTTCTGAACAATTCCCAAAGATAGTTCGGATTTTTCTGACTGGGCCTTGCACCGGCCTCCGGTAGACTCCCCCGCAGCTTCAAGTTCCAGTGGCGCTACTTCCGCCCGGTTGAAGCTGTTATTTTTTCCGCTGCCGCCCTGCGCATACGTTGCGAGGCCCGGCTCCAAGCGAGACAGGATTTTGAATGTTCGGTTTTCTGCGCAGCTACTTCTCCAACGATCTGGCGATTGACCTTGGCACTGCCAACACGCTCATCTACATGCGTGGCAAGGGAATCGTTCTTGACGAGCCGTCAGTGGTCTCGATCCGCCAGGAAGGCGGCCCCAACGGCAAAAAAACCATTCAGGCAGTCGGCAAGGAAGCCAAGCAGATGCTTGGCAAGGTGCCCGGCAACATCGAGGCAATCCGCCCGATGAAAGACGGCGTGATCGCCGACTTCACCGTCACCGAACAGATGATCAAGCAGTTCATCAAAACGGCTCACGAATCGCGTATGTTCTCGCCGTCGCCGCGCATCATCATCTGCGTGCCATGCGGTTCGACCCAGGTCGAGCGTCGCGCGATTAAAGAAGCGGCACACGGCGCGGGCGCTTCGCAGGTCTACCTGATTGAAGAGCCCATGGCTGCGGCAATCGGTGCAGGCCTGCCGGTGTCGGAAGCAACCGGCTCGATGGTCGTCGACATCGGCGGCGGCACGACCGAAGTCGGCGTGATCTCGCTCGGCGGCATCGTGTACAAGGGTTCGGTGCGCGTAGGCGGCGACAAGTTCGACGAAGCCATCGTCAACTACATCCGCCGCAACTACGGCATGCTGATCGGCGAACAAACCGCCGAAGCCATCAAGAAGGAAATCGGCTCCGCGTTCCCGGGTTCCGAAGTCAAGGAAATGGAAGTGAAGGGCCGCAACCTGTCGGAAGGCATTCCGCGCAGCTTCACCATCTCCAGCAACGAAATTCTCGAAGCCCTCACCGATCCGCTGAACCAGATCGTGTCGTCGGTGAAGATCGCGCTCGAACAAACGCCGCCGGAACTGGGTGCCGACATCGCCGAGCGCGGCATGATGCTCACGGGCGGTGGCGCACTGCTGCGCGATCTGGACCGCCTGCTCGCCGAGGAAACCGGCCTGCCGGTGCTCGTCGCCGAAGACCCGCTGACCTGCGTTGTGCGCGGCTCGGGCATGGCGCTCGAACGCATGGACAAGCTGGGTAGCATCTTCTCGTACGAGTAAGCGAGCCCGTCTCCATGTCAGTAGCGCGGATCTGGCAAACGGCCCCTTGCGGGCCGGTTTGCCGTTGGCTGGGTCTGCCAGCCTCCGCGCGCTGAACGCGAGTCCCTCGCGCGCCGCCGTCTCACCCAACCGCTCACGCCCCCGGCGCCGACCATGGAATACAGTCCGCCGCCCCTGTTCAAGCAAGGCCCGTCCGCCCTCGCACGGCTGATGTTTTTCGTCGTGCTGGCGCTCGCCCTGCTGATCTCCGATGCACGCTTCAAAACGCTCGAAATCGTTCGCGGCGTGCTCGGCGCGGGTCTTTATCCGTTGCAACGCGCAGCCCTCGTGCCGCGCGACATTTTCATGGGCGCGGCCGACCTGGCCGTGACTAGCGCGACCTTGCGCAGCGAAAACGACAAGCTGCGCGCCAAAGATCTACAGCTCTCGCAGCAAGCCAATACGGCCGCCGAACTGGCCGCCGAAAACACCCATTTGCGCGCGCTGCTGCAACTCTCGCAGCGCTCGACCACGCAATCGCTGCCCGCTGAAATCCAGTACGACACGCGCGACCCGTTCACGCAGAAGGTCGTGATCGGCCGCGGTGCCCAGCAAGGCGTCCAGGACGGTTCGCCGGTCGTCAACGAAGACGGCGTGATCGGGCAGGTGACGCGTGTATTCCCGCTCCAGGCGGAAGTGACGCTGCTCACCGACAAAGACCAGGCCGTGCCCGTGCAGATCGTGCGTACCGGCTTGCGCAGCGTGATTTACGGCACGCCGAAGGGCGACACGCTCGATCTGCGCTTCGTGCCGATCAGCGCCGACGTGCAAACCGGCGACGAACTCGTCACCAGCGGGCTCGACGGCGTTTATCCGCCGGGGCTGCCGGTCGCCAAGGTCGTGCGGGTCGACAAGCAGGCCGACACGGCGTTCGCGCGCGTGATCTGCTTGCCGGTTGCGCCGGTGCGCGGCGCGCGTCAGCTACTGGTGCTGCACTATCTGAACAACGTGCCGCCGCGTCCGGCGGAAGAGCCCGATGCGGCCACGGCCGCCAAAGACGCGAAAGCGAAGAAGGGTGGCAAGCCAGCTGACAGCAAGGCCGCGGCGGATAAGTCCGCTGCGAAGCCTGCTGAAAAGCCGGCCGCCAAGCCCGCCGAGAAAGCGCCTGCCAAGCCCGCCGCCGCGGAGAAGAAACCGGCTGCTGACAAGAGCGCGAAGCCGCAAGCCACGCCGGGGGCCCAGCCATGAACCGTCCGCAATACATCCTGCAGCCGGTCAACCCGTACTTCATCGCGTTCAGTCTCGCCGCGGCGTTTTTGCTGAACCTGATGCCGTGGGGGCGCCTCGCCGGCGTGCCGGATTTCGTGGCGCTCGTGCTGCTGTTCTGGAATGTGCATCAGCCGCGCAAGGTCGGCATGGGCATCGCGTTCTTTCTCGGCTTGCTGATGGATGTGCACAACGCCAGCCTGCTCGGCGAGCACGCGCTGGCGTATACGTTGTTGTCGTATGGCGCGATTACGATCCATCGCCGGGTGCTGTGGATGTCGCTCGGCGTGCAGACTTTCGCGGTAATGCCGCTGCTGGTCGTTGCGCAACTGGTCCCGTTCGTGATCCGTCTGCTGACGGGCGCAGCGTTTCCGGGCTGGAGTTACCTGATCGACGGTTTCGTCGAAGCCGCGCTGTGGCCGATCGCCAGCGTGCTGCTGCTGATGCCGCAGCGTCGCCCGGCCGATCCGGACGATACGCGGCCGATTTAATTACGCATCGAGCCACGCCGGCCGTTCCGATGGAACCCAGGTAGCCGGTCCGCTCGACACGCATCGCTGTTCATGCCTCCCGGTCTCGGCCGGTTTGGGCGCACACTCTTGATGGCCGCCACACGGCCTTTTGCAGAATCGCATGACCGAATTCAAGGACACTCAGCAACAGCTCTCGAAGTTCCGCCTGCGCGTCGCGGCGGCGGGCGTGTTCGTGTTCGTCTGCTTCGGGCTGATCGGCTTCCGCTTCCTGGTCCTGCAGGTCTGGCACTACAGCAAGTACTCGCTGCAAGCCGACGAAAACCGGATCTCGGTCGCGCCGATCGTGCCGAACCGCGGCATTATCACCGACCGTAACGGCGTGGTGTTGGCCAAGAACTACTCGGCGTATACGCTCGAACTCACGCCGTCGAAGCTGAACGACACGCTCGAAAACGTGATCGACAACCTCGCCACCGTGGTCTCGATCGACGCACGCGACCGCCGCCGCTTTAAGAAGCTGCAGGAAGACTCGAAGAATTTCGAGAGCCTGCCGATCCGCACCCGTCTTACCGACGACGAAGTCGCGCGCTTCACCGCGCAACGCTTCCGCTTTCCGGGCGTGGAAGTGCGCGCGCGCCTGTTCCGCCAGTATCCGCTTGGGCCCACTGCGGCGCACGTGATCGGCTACATCGGCCGGATTTCGCAGCGCGATCAGGACCGCATCGACGACGCCAGCGACCAGAACGACAGCGATCCGGACCACTACGATCCGCGCCTCGACGCGAACAACTACAAGGGCACCGACTACATCGGCAAGATCGGCGTCGAGCAGAGCTACGAGACCGAACTGCACGGCCAGACCGGTTTTGAGGAAGTCGAAGTAACCGCCGGCGGCCGGCCTGTACGCACGCTGTCGCGCACTCAGGCAACGCCCGGCAATAACCTCGAACTGTCGATCGACATCGGCCTGCAGCAGGTCGCGGAGCAGGCCTTCGCCGGCCGCCGCGGGGCGCTGGTCGCGATCGAACCGGCAACCGGCGACGTGCTGGCGTTCGTATCGGCGCCGAGCTTCGATCCGAATTCGTTTGTTGACGGCATCGATCAGCAGACCTGGGACGAGCTCAACAACTCGCCCGACCATCCGCTCCTGAATCGCCCGCTGCATGGCACCTATCCGCCGGGCTCGACCTACAAGCCGTTCATGGCGCTCGCCGCGCTGACGCTGCATAAGCGCACGCCGGGCTGGGGCTTCCAGGATCCGGGCTCGTACACGTTCGGCGGCCATACGTTCCGCAACGATGTGCGTGCCGGCCAGGGCTGGGTCGACATGAACCGCGCGATCGTGGTGTCGAACGACACGTATTTCTACATGCTGGCGCACGATCTCGGCGTCAACAACATTGCCAACTTCATGAAGCCGTGGGGCTTCGGCCAGATCACCGGCATCGACATTTCGGGAGAAGCGCGCGGCATCCTGCCGTCGACGGAATGGAAGCGCAAGGCATACCGCAAGCCCGAACAGCAGCGCTGGTATGAAGGCGAAACGATCAGTCTCGGGATCGGCCAGGGCTATAACTCGTTCACCATTCTGCAACTTGCCCACGCCACCGCCACGCTCGCGAACAACGGCGTCGTGATGAAGCCGCACCTCGTGCGCGACATCGAAAATCCGATCACGAAAGAGACGCGCCCGGTCGTGCGCGATCCGAGTGACAAGATCGCCGTGAAGCAATCGGACATCGACTTCATCAAGCACGCGATGGAAGGCGTCGTGACCAACGGCACGGCGTCGAAGCTGTTCATCGGCGCGCCGTATCAGGCCGCCGGCAAGACCGGCACGGCGCAGGTCTACTCGTTGCAAGGCGCGAACTACAAGGGTCACGCGATCGCTGAACATCTGCGCGACCACGCGCTGTTCATCGCCTTTGCGCCTGTCGATCAACCGAAAATCGCGGTCGCACTGATCGTCGAAAACGGTGGCTGGGGTGCGGAAGCCGCGGGCCCAATCGCGCGCCGTGTGCTCGACTACTACCTGGTCGGCAAGAACAGGCCAGGCGCTGAGGCGGCGGCTGTCGCGGCGGCTGCATCGGCGACGCAGGATGCGTCCGCGCCTGAGGTGGGCGACGCTCCGACGCCGCAAGATGCGGCGCAGCCGGTCAAGGTCGCGGCGGGCTTCACGGCACTGCCGATGCCGAGCGCCGCTTCGGCCGCGGCGGCAGCATCCGCTGCGGCTGCTGCCTCGGCAGCAGTGGCTCCGGTCACTGCATCTGCTCCTGCTGCTGCGGTAGCCCCGGCTTCCGCTTCCGGCGCATCGGCGGCTATCGCCGCATCCGCGTCCACGGCCGCAAAGAATCCGGCGCCACGTAAATCCGGCGCCCCGCGCAAACCCCGCCCGAGCAGCGAGCCGATGCCGGCTGCCGCAGCCCCGTCGCGGAATGACAGCAATCAGCCTACGTCGCCACGCCAGCCGGTTTCCGGCGGCATCGACGAGTAAGGAGAAAGGCATGCAATTCGACAAGCGCGCCTGGCTCGACCGCATCAAGCGGATGTTCGTGGGTTTCGACCGGCCGCTCGCCCTGATCGTGTTTCTGCTGCTGTGCGTCGGCATCGTCACGCTGTACAGCGCGACGCTGGACATGCCCGGCCGGGTGGAAGACCAACTGCGCAACATCTTGCTGACGTTCGTGCTGATGTGGGCGCTGGCCAATGTGCCGCCCACCACGCTGATGCGCTTCGCGGTCCCGCTCTATACGTTCGGGATCGCATTACTGGTTGCGGTGGCGATGTTCGGCCTCACGCGCAAGGGTGCCAAGCGCTGGATCAATGTCGGCGTGGTGATCCAGCCGTCGGAGATTCTGAAGATTGCCACACCGCTGATGCTCGCCTGGTACTACCAGCGCCGCGAAGGCGTGATGCGCTGGTACGACTTTCTGGTCGGCTTCCTGATTCTGATCGTACCGGTCGGTTTGATCGCCAAGCAGCCTGACCTCGGCACCGCCGTGCTGGTGTTCGCGGCGGGCCTCTTCGTGATTTACTTCGCAGGGCTCAGTTTCAAGCTGATCGTGCCGGTGCTGATTGCGGGCGTGATCGCGGTCGCGTCAATCGCAGCGTTCCAGGACAAGATCTGTCAGCCGGAAGTGCAATGGCCTCTGATGCACGATTATCAGAAGCATCGTATCTGTACGCTGCTCGATCCGACGTCCGATCCGCTCGGCAAGGGTTTCCACACGATCCAGGCGGTGATTGCAATCGGCTCGGGTGGCCCGCTTGGCAAGGGCTGGCTCAAGGGTACCCAGGCGCATCTGGAGTTCATCCCCGAGAAGCACACCGACTTCATCTTCGCGGTGTTTTCCGAGGAATTCGGACTGGCGGGCGGAATCGTGCTGCTCACGCTTTATATGCTGCTGATCGCGCGCGGGCTGTATATCGCGGCCAATGGGGCGACGCTGTTCGGGCGGCTGCTGGCCGGATCGCTGACAATGGCGTTCTTCACCTACGCGTTCGTCAACATCGGCATGGTGAGCGGGATCTTGCCGGTGGTGGGTGTGCCGTTGCCATTCATGAGTTACGGCGGCACCGCGCTGACCACGTTGGGGGTCGCGATTGGCCTCATCATGAGCGTCGCGCGGCAGAAGCGGTTAATGCAGAGTTAGCGCGGAGCAGCGCCTTGCTTGCGGAGGTGAACGCTGCAGGGCTGCAAAATCAAGGCAGGCCAAGGAACGAAGGCTAAACAAAAGGGGCGCACCGTCAGGAGCGCCCCTTTTTTATTTACTGCGGTTTCATCTACTGCGGTTTCACTTCCTTCTGATCCCGCAATTGCGCGCTCAGTTGCTGATACTTGAGTTTCGCCGCCGGATCGCCCTGTGCCGCCGCTGCCGCGTAATAGGCGCGCGCCACGTTCAGATTCTTGTCCACGCCGTCGCCACCACGCTCGTAGAACGAGCCGGTCACGTACTGCGCCGTCATGTCGCCACCTTGCGCGGCCTTCTTGTACCAGACGAACGCCTGCTGGTTGTCGCGAGTCGTGCCACGGCCATCGAGGAACTGGTTGGCCAGTGCGAGTTCCGCCTGAATGTGCCCCTGCTGCGCGGCCTTCAGAAACCACCGATGCGCCTCGACCGGATCACGCCCAACAAACTCACCGTCGTCGTACATCTTGCCGTACACGTACTGCGCGTGCGACATGTTGGCGTCGGCGGCTTTGCGCAGCCACTTCTTGCCTTCGTCGACATTGGCCGTGGTGCCTTCGCCGTTGAGCAGCATCATCGCGTAGTTGAACTCGGCAAGGCGGCTGCCGTGCTGCGCCGCTTTGCGGAATTCGGCCAGCGCCGCGCCCAGATTGCCGGCGTTGTAATCGGCGACCGCGGTTTGCGTCTCCGGATCAGTCGGTTTCGCAGCGTGGTTGTCCTGCGCATACGCCGTGACATTCACCATCAACGCCGCCGTGACCGCCAGACGCATCGCCACGCACTGCACCATCCCCTTCATGTCCTTACCTCCTGCAATGCCTGGCGGGTTGCGCGCAACATCCACATGACGTCGGCGGCCAAGGCGATAAATCGAAAACCGGCATCGCGATGCTGCTTTGCGCTCGCGACATCCATAGCGAAAATTCCGGCGGCGATACCGGCCTTATCGGCGGCGCTGACAATGCGCGCCATCGCAGCCTGCACGTCGGCATGCTTCGAATCGCCGAGGTGGCCGAGGCTCGCGGCGAGATCGGCCGGTCCGACGAACAGGCAATCCACGCCCGGTGTCGCCGCGATCTTCTCGACTTCCTGCAAGCCGCGCGCCGACTCGATCTGCACGATAGTCGCGATCTGCGCGTTGGCGGTCTGCACGTAGTCGCGCCGCATGCCGTACGCCGCCGCCCGCACCGCGCCGGCCACGCCACGCTGACCGTCGAGCGCTTCAGCGGTCGGATACTGCGTCAGACGCACGGCGTGTGCCGCCTCTTCCGCGGTTTCGATATTCGGGAACATCAGCGTACGGGCGCCCGCGTCCAGCACGCGCTTGACGAGCCACGCCTCGCTGGCGGGCACGCGCACGACCGGCTCGCTCGGCAGATGCGCGGCAGCGATCGCGCGCAATTGCGAGGTGACGTCCCCGCTATCGTTGGGCGCATGCTCCATGTCGATCAGCAGCCAGTCGAAACCGGCGTGCGCGAGCGCCTCGGCTGCAGAATCGCTGCCGAGCGAAAGCCACAGGCCGAACAGCGGATCGGCTTCTTTCAGACGTTGCTTGAGGGGGTTCGTGAAGGTACTCATTGTCGCGCTCCCTGGCGATGGGACACATCGCCTGAAACGCGGCTGAGGATGCTGGCGTGGTGGAACAGACCAACGCCTGGGCCGTGACGGCCTGAATGCTTGCTGCGACGCAATGCGGTGAACGGCATGTCTCGCTCCGTGTGGTTATCGGAGCGATCATACCGTGACAATAACGCGGGGGTTGGGCCGCAGGATCGGGCCGCGCGGGATCTTGTCGCGCGACCCCGGGTTCAATCGCGGACTACGTCGGCCCAGCAGTTCGGCGTCTCGAACAAACGCACCTTGTGCAAACGCAGATTCACGCCGTAATGCGCGTCGTAGACATTCGCGAGGATGTCGAACGCGACGGCGGCGAGATTTTCGACGGTGGGAATGCGATCGAGCACGACCGTCTTGTGTCCCGCCATGGTGTCCAGAAAACCGCGTACCTGCGTATCGCCTTCGTAGACGAGAAACGCATGGTCCCACTTGTCGACCAGATGTTCGACCGCGAGCGACTTCACGTCGGCGAAGTCCATCACCATGCCGCGATCCGGCGCGCCTTCGGTGTCGACCAGGTCGCCTTGCAGCGTGATTTCGAGCACATAGCGATGGCCGTGCAGATTACGGCACTGGCTGCGGTGATCGGGGATGCGGTGGCCCGCGTCGAATTCGAGTTTTCGTGTAATCGTCAGCACGGCAAATCAGGGAATGTTCAGATACTTGTGGGTCTGCATCGACAGGCGCCATTGCGGATGGCGTTTGCACCAGTCGATCGCGAGCCTGGTGTTGAGGTCGCGCGACGGGCCGTCCATCGGCTGGACGAGGAAATACTCGAAGTCGAGCTTCGCATACTCGGACAACCGCTGGTTGTCCTGCGGAATCACGACCTTCAATTCGTTGCCCTTGGTGACAACGAGCGGCGCGTCGGCCTTCGGGCTCACGCAGATCCAGTCGATCGTTTCGAGCACCGGCAGCGAGCCGTTGGTTTCGATAGCGATTTCGAAGCCGGCGGCATGCAGCGCATCGACAAACGGCTGATCGATCTGCAACATCGGTTCACCGCCCGTGCAGACCACGAAGCGCTCACCCTCGCCTTCCGGCCATTGCGACGCGATCATCTGCACCAGTTCTTCGGGCGTGCGGTACTTGCCACCGTTCTCACCGTCCGTCCCGACGAAGTCCGTATCGCAGAACTGGCAGACAGCTTCCGCACGATCTTCTTCGCGGCCCGACCACAGATTGCAGCCGGCGAACCGGCAGAACACGGCCGGACGCCCGGCATTCGCGCCCTCGCCCTGCAATGTGTAGAAGATTTCCTTGACCGCGTAAGTCATGCTGCTTTCTGCCGTGTGTTCCTGAAAATAATTGCCTGCGCTGCGCCCTGTTTGCGCGGTGTGCACGGTGCGCCAGCGCAAAACTGCTGTGCAAGCGCCAGACCGTTACACCGTTACACCGGCTCGGTCACCTTCTCGCCGGCCAGATACGCTTCATAACCCCGCTTGCGCAAACGGCACGCCGGGCATTCGCCGCAGCCAAAACCCCATGCATGCAATTCGGCACGCTCGCCGACATAGCAGGTGTGCGTTTCGACGCGCACCAGTTCGACCAGTTCGTCGCCGCCCAGCTCATGCGCGAGACGCCACGTGTCCGCCTTGTCGAGCCACATGAGCGGCGTTTCGAGCAGGAAGCGCGTGTCCATGCCGAGGTTCAGCGCGACCTGCAATGCCTTCATCGTATCGTCGCGGCAATCGGGGTAGCCCGAAAAGTCCGTCTCGCACATGCCGCCGACCAGCACCTGCAAACCACGCCGATACGCGATGGCCGCAGCGATCGTCATGAACATCAGATTGCGGCCCGGGACAAACGTATTCGGCAAACCGTTCGCGGTGGCGTGAATCTCGATCTCGCGCGTCATGGCCGTATCGCTGATCGAACCGAGCACCGACAGGTCGATCATGTGATCTTCGCCGAGCCGATCGGCCCACACTGGAAAGGCGCGCGCCACAGCGTTACGAAACCCCTCGCGGCATTCGAGTTCGACTCGGTGCCGCTGGCCATAATCGAATCCCAGCGTTTCGACCGTTTCATAACGTTCGAGCGCCCAGGCGAGGCACGTGGCGGAATCCTGGCCGCCGGAAAACAGCACCAGAGCGCTACGTTTAGCGTCTTTGCGGGTCACCGTGAAACTCCGTGAATGATGAGTGCCACGTCGCGCTGCGCGAGGTGCGCCATGCAAGCAACGCGGCGCGACGCGTGCCGGCACTGCTGCCGGCCCAAAGCAGTATAGGCCGCGCCTTCCGCATGCAGAGTCGCTGGGCGCTTATACCGTTAATCGTCGGGCGAAGGGTTCGGCACTTGTCGCGGCATCGCCGTATTGCGGCAGAGTGCGAAAAAAACCAGCTTCTGGATACGAAAAGACGTGTTCGGCGCGGTGGTGCCGCCAGTAGCGCGCTCACACGCAAGTGCTTGAACTGGCGCGATTTTATCACGCGACGCCCAACACCGCCGAGCACGCCCGCCAAAGCGGCAAGCAAGCCATGCCGTCACGAACGCCCGTCATAAACGGGGCAAAAAAGGAAAAGCCCCAGGAATCTTGCGATTTCCTAGGGCTGAATCCTGGTGGCCTGGGACGGAATCGAACCATCGACACGCGGATTTTCAATCCGCTGCTCTACCAACTGAGCTACCGGGCCAACGAAGAACGAGATAATAGCAAAGGGTCAGCAGGTCGGCAAGCCCCCTTTCGAAAAAATCTGCCACGCCGAACCTGCAGGCACCTGTGTGCGCCTGCACATATCGCGCAGCCGTTCACTCCCCTTTGTTCTTGCCGAGATCGACACCGAGCTGCTTGAGCTTGCGATACAAGTGCGTGCGCTCCAGCCCGGTCTTTTCGGCGACGCGCGTCATGCTGCCGTTCTCGCGCGCGAGGTGGTATTCGAAGTAAGCGCGCTCGAACGCATCGCGTGCGTCGCGCAACGGAATGTCGAACGAGATCGACGCCGTTTGCGCGGCCAACGCACCGCTGCCCATGCCATCCGCCAAGAGCATCGGCAACGCAGCCGCCGATGCCACCGCCGAAGCGCTGACCGGCAGCGCCGGCTTGGCGACCGCGCCGCCCGGCGTGCTCGCAGCATTGCCGCGAGCAAGGCCTTGCTCGACTGCCTTCAGCAGCTTCTGCAACGCAATCGGCTTCTCGAGGAAATTGAGTGCGCCGATCTTGGTCGCTTCAACCGCCGTATCGATGGTTGCGTGGCCGGACATCATGATCACCGGCATGGTCAGCTGCCCTTGCGCGGCCCATTCCTTGAGCAAGGTCACGCCGTCGGTGTCGGGCATCCAGATGTCGAGCAGCACCAGGTCCGGCGCCTGGCGCAAGCGGAATTCGCGCGCTTCCTGCGCGTTTTCCGCGGCCTCCACGACATGCCCCTCGTCGCTCAGGATCTCCGAGAGCAATTCCCGGATGCCCATTTCATCATCTACCACCAGGATGGTTGCCATTTACGCTGCCTTTGTCTGCACTGTTGCTTTTGTCGTTCCCTGCGACGCGTTGCCATGCGCCGGCCGCAGCCCCTCTCCAGGTGCCGCGGCATCGTCTGCCAGTTGAAGGAAGAGGATCGAAATTTGCGCGCCCTCGATCACATCGCCCGCTTTCATGCGGTTGCGAATGTCGATGCGCGCACCGTGTTCGTCGACGATCTTCTTGACCATCGCCAGACCGAGACCCGTACCTTTGGCCTTGGTCGTCACGTAAGGTTCGAATGCACGTGTGAGGATACGCGCGGGGAAGCCCGGTCCGTTATCCGACACTGTGAGACGCACCGCGACATGTACTTTGCCTTCCGCGTCGGGGTCTCCGTATTCTACTGTCCTCGTCTCGAGCAGCACACGCGGTTGTTCGACGTCGGCCACGGCATCCTGCGCATTCTGCAGCAGGTTGTGAATCACCTGACGCAATTGTGTCGCGTCACCGCGAATCGCCGGCAAATCCGCGAGCTCGACCTGAATCGCGCCCTTGCCTTCCTCGATACCGTACAGCGTCAGCACCTCGCTGACCAGTTCGTTCAGCTGCAGATGCGCGAGCACCGCCGGCGGCGTGCGCGCATAGTCGCGGAAATTGTCGACCATCTGCTTCATCGCCGCGACCTGATTGACGATCGTGGTCGCGCCGCGCTTCAACACATCGGCATCCGACGGCGAGAGCTTGTCAGCAAGCTTCATCTGCAAACGCTCGGCGGAAAGCTGAATCGGCGTGAGCGGATTCTTGATCTCATGCGCGAGACGCCGCGCCACTTCGCCCCAGGCGATCGAACGCTGCGCGGAAATCACATCCGAAATATCGTCGAACACGATCACATAGCCGGAAGTCTGCATGTCTTCGGCGTCGCGGTCGGTGGCGGATACAAGGCGCGCGCCACGCACAAGCAAGGTGAGCGGCTCGGTTTCGCCCGGCACCTGCACCGAGAACTGTTGCTGCCAGTGGCCGCGATCGTCGTGACCGTCGCCGCTCGCGGCTTCGCGATCGGCAAACGCCTTGCGCACCATCCCGCCGAATTCGCTCAACACGCCGATCTGCTCCAGCGCCGACCCCAGTACTTCCTGGAACTGCTGGCGGAAAATCCGCTCGGCGCCGCGGTTGGCCGTGGTGAGACGGAACTGCCTGTCGAACACGAACACGCCCGCGGTCAAGTTCGCGAGAATGCTTTCCAGATAGGCCTTGGAGTGCTCGAGCGCGATGCGGTTGTTCTCGACCGCCGCGCGCGCTTCGGACAGTTGCCGCGTCATGGCGTTGAACGACTGCGTGAGGAAGCCCAGTTCGTCGCGCGATTTGATTTCACGCTTCGGCGTGTAGTCGCCCTCGGTCACTTCCTTGGTGCCCTGCGCGAGCAGGAACAACGGCCGCGCAAGCTGATTGCCGAGCGCGAGCGCCAGCATCATCGCGATGAAGGTGGCGAGAAACAGCGCGAGCGTCAGCGTGCCGATGTACATCTTGCGCAAGCCGGTGCGGCCCAGCGCCTTCTCCTGATACTCGCGATAGGCACGCTGCACCGCGTCGGCATTGCGCGCGAGCGAGGGCGACACCGGCTGCGTGAGTTGCAGGAAGCGCTCGGTGGGCTGCAGCAGCAAGGCGTTCGAATCGGGAATGCGCTGCACGATGCGCAGCCGCAGCGCGCCCTTGCTGCCGTGCGCGTGCGGATCGCCGTCGACTTCGCCTTCGATCGCCGCATAGCCGCGACCGCGCGCCTGATCGATCATCAACGGCGTGGGCAAATCGTTCGGCACAAGCGTCGCGTAATTGCCGGACGCCTGCGCGACCACGTGCATATCCGGCGTCGCGCCCGACATGCTGCGCGTAGGTTCGACGATCGTCGCGTCCTGCACGCCGAACTGGTCGCGCAAGCGCAGCAGCGTGAGCGTGGTGCCGGCGGCATCCGCGCTCGCGAGCTGCTCGGACATCAAGCGGCCCTTGGTCTGCAGATCGGACAGCGACGCATCGAGCATGCCGCGGCCCAAATTCAGGCCCGAGGTCAGCGCGGTTTCAACGTTCACGTCGAACCACGACTCGATACTGCGCGACACGAACTGGTACGAGACGACGTAAATAATCCCGCCTGGCACCACGCCAACTAGCGCCATGAAAAACGCGAGTTTCGCTAATAGCCGTGTGCCGAACTTACCTTTTTTAAGCCGCGCAATGATGATGATGACGAGCGTCGCCACCACCAGCAAAAAGATCATCGCGACCACAAGGTTGGCCGCATACAGCCACTGGTAATAGCGGTCGAAGAATTCGGTGTTCGCGCTCGCGGCTGCAAGCAGCACGAGCAGCAGCACGGCCGTCACGGCGACCGTGGACACCAGCACGCGCACGACGATACTGCTGACACTGGTGGCGCGGCGCACTCTATTTAGCACGTTCGGTCACCGTGAAGGTAAAACGCTTCCACTCGGACGCGAGATTCCAGTCGCGGTTGTTCACCGCGTCGATCTGGAACGGCTTGGGCATCAGCGCAATGTCGAGTTGCATGCGTACCGAGGCGTTGTACGTCTCGCCGGCACGCACCTGACTACGGTCAATCACATGCCACGATGTGATGTGCTTGATCACGGCTAGCGCATCCTTCAGCGTCGTGAAGCCGAGCTGCAACCCGCCCGACGACACGCTCGACACACGGTACTCACGCGTGAGCGGCTGGAACGACAGGCGAATGCTCTGCGACACGCTCACCGGCTGTTCGTCGAACCAGTACCAGCGCGGCCGGCTCAGCTCGAAGTCGGTCGTGAAGTACAGCGGAATGCCCTTGTTGACCGCGTCTTCGAGATTGCTGTTCAGGTCGAAGTCGAAACGCGCGTCGAGGCTCCAGCCGGTGTTGTCCGATTGCAGCGAGGCGCGCTGCACCGCGATCGAATCGGCATACGCCGCGCCCGGTACCGCGAGCCATATGGCCAGCACGATCCAGAGCACGGCAGCGAGCCGAAGCGGGAAAAAGCGTTTGATGGTCACCGTTTCTGAAAGCGCGCGTAGAAAAATCCGTCGTGGTCTGAGTTCGAGCCGGCGCTATCTTCAGCGGCGTGTCCGGCATGGGAACCGGCCGATGTATCGGCGGGCGCGCGGGCGACTGAGGGTAAAAGTTGCCCCGGCGCGTCCAATCGTACCGCATCCTGATACTTGTTTCCAAACCACTGTGCCTGCAACTCGCCTTCTTCGGGAAAGATCGAACACGTAACGTAGAGCAACTCGCCGCCTGGCTTCACGAGCGGCCATAGCGCGTCGAGAATACGGCGCTGCTCGGCCACCAGCGCGGCAATATCGGACGCGCGGCGCAGCCAGCGAATATCCGGATGACGCCGCACGATGCCCGAGGCAGAACACGGCACGTCGGCCAGAATGCGGTCGAACGGCTGGTCGATATCGTCGTGCCATTTGGCCGGCGCGCCCGCGTCGCCGATCCGCACTTCCGCTTCGAGCTTGAGCCGCTGCAAGTTTTCGCTGATGCGGCGCGCGCGCGACGCGTCGCTTTCGAGCGCCACGAGCTGCAGATTGGCGAGTTCCAGCAGATGGCCGGTTTTGCCGCCAGGCGCCGCGCACGCGTCGAGCACGCGCATGCCGTCACGCACGCCGAGCAGTTCGGCGGCGAGCTGCGCGCCGGCGTCCTGCACGGAGACCACACCGTCGTTAAATCCGGGGATGCGGTCGACCGGCATCGGCGTGGCGAGCCTGACAGCGTACTCACCGACTCTGCCCGCGGGGAAGTGATGGTCGTGCAGCACTTGCAAATAGGCATCGACCGTCGAGCGGCGTGCGTTCACTCGCAACGTCAGCGGACCTTGCGTATTGCCCGAAGCGAGCACCGCTTGCCACGCGTCGGGCCACGCGCCTTTGACCGCCTTGATCCACCACGCCGGGTAGTTCCAGCGCGCGACTTCGTCGGCTTGCGCGGCGCTTAGCAGCGCCTCGCGCTCGCGCAGGAAATTGCGCAACACGGCATTGACGAGACCCTTTGCGAACGCAAATTCACGGCGCGCGGCAATGGCGCTCACCGCCTGATCGACAACTGTGAACGGCGCATAGGCGGCGTTCGCTTCGTCGTCGACGAGCAAGGCGAGTGCGCACTCGAGCACATGACCGACGTGCGGCGGCGGCGCCTTCTTCACCAGCTTCGCGATCAGCCACTCCGCGATCGCCAGACGCCGCATGGTGCGGTACGCGATATCCTGCACGGCACCGCGCGCAGCGGCGACGCTGCCTTCAGGCGCGGATACGAATACGGATTGCAGCGCGGCCGGCAACGCCGCGCCGAGGCGCACGGCGCCGACGGCCTGGCCCGCGCAGTCGAGCGCGAAACCGAGCGATTCGGGCGCGAGATGCAGCATCGACAGACGGGATTCGCGCGGACGCGCCGATGGAGTAGCAGAACGCAAAGAAGGCTTTGGAGTCATGAAAAAGGCTAAGGCAGCCCGCACGGTACGCGCGGCGCAAACAGAACACATTGTAGCGTGGCGCGGGGCGGGGGCCGCTGAGGCCCGGATGACTGCTAATGACCGTAGCCGCTGCCGGCCCGCATTTCCCTGCGCTCGAACAAAAAAGGCGAGCCCGCAGACTCGCCTCTCGTTACGTCAGGTCGGTGCGCTCGTTACTCGAAGCGCCCCGTGCGCGCCATCTCCATCAAACGCGCGACGCGCTCCTCGGTGGCCGGGTGCGTCGAGAACAGATTCGCGATGGCGCCGCCCGACAGCGGATTCATGATCATCATCTGCGCGGTGGCCGGATGTTGCTCGGCGGCAGGGAACGGAATGCCGCTCGCGTAGCGATGGATCTTGTCGAGGGCCGAGGCGAGCGCCTGCGGGTCGCCGGAAATCTGCGCGCCGCCACGGTCCGCTTCGAATTCGCGTGCACGCGAGATCGCCATCTGAATCAGCGCACCGGCGATCGGCGCGAGCAACGCAACAGCAATGCCCGCGATCGGGTTCGTCGGACGACCGTTTTCGTCGCGGCTGCCGAAGAACATCGCAAAGTTCGCCAGCGCGGAAATGGCGCCCGCCATCGTTGCCGAAACCGTGGAGATCAGGATGTCGCGATGCTTCACGTGCGCCAGTTCATGCGCCATCACGCCGCGCATTTCGCGCTCGGACAGCACGCGCAAGATGCCCGTGGTGGCGGCAACGGCCGCATGCTCCGGATTGCGGCCGGTGGCGAACGCGTTCGGCGCGTCTTCGTTGATCAGGTAGACGCGCGGCATCGGCAGATTGGCGCGGGTGGAGAGCTCGCGCACCATGCGGTAGAACTGCGGCGCACTGTTTTCGTCCACTTCCTGCGCGTTGTACATGCGCAGGACCATCTTGTCCGAGAACCAGTAAGAAAAGAAATTCATTCCAAGGGCGATCACGAGCGCGATCGTCATGCCGCGCGACCCGCCGATCATCCCGCCGATCACGATGAAAAGGGCCGTGATCGCGGCCATCAACATCGCGGTTTTGACCCAATTGAACATGTCTGCAACTCCTTGCCCTAACGCGGGTTCATATCTGCGCCGCATGATCGCGGCGGCTGATTGTAAGCTAAATGTTAGATATAGGCGCGTGAGGAAAATTCAATCATCTTGATGCGGTGGCGAGTTTGATGCCCAAGCCGACGAATGCGCTGCCGACGCCGCGGTCCAGCCACTTCTTCACCGACGGCTTGCCGGAGAAACGGCGGGTCACGCTACCGGCAATCCACGCGACAAAACTGTTCCAGATCATGCTCATCACCACAAAGACTACGCCGAGCGTGAGGAACGCCAACGCCTTATGGTCGCTGCCCGTTGTGACGAATTGCGGAAAGAACGACACGAAGAACAGCACGACCTTGGGATTCAGGACATTGGTCCAGAAGCCTTGCAGGAACAGCTGGCGCAACGATTTCGGCGCGCCGGCAGCGCGCGCTTCGCCCGCCGCCTGATCCGCCTCCGGCTTGGCAAAAACCAGCCGCACGCCGAGATAGATCAGATAGATAGCGCCGACGAACTTGATGACCGTGAACGCGGTGGCCGAAGCAGCGAGGAGCGCCGTCAAGCCGAACGCGCAAGCCAGCGAATGAACGCAGCAGCCCGCGGAGATGCCAAGCGCGGACATCAGGCCCGCGCCACGGCCCTGCGCGACACTGCGCCCGACGATGTAAGCCGTATCGGGACCGGGCGTCACGTTCAGCAGAAACACAGCGGCGACAAAAAACTCGAAATGGGTGATGCCAAACATGGGGATCCTCTAAACGCGGGCCGTTGCATAGAGGATTCTAACGCGCCGCAGGGTCGTGGCGGGGCTCTTGAACACCCGCCGAAAGGACGATGTTCAAGGTAGGCGCCGAGCGGTTATTTTGCTTCGGGAAGCTGGAAACGCTGACCCGCGGCCAGCGTTGCGCCGGCCAGGAATTCGCGCACCGGCATGCGCTTGCCACCGGGCTTTTGCAGTTGCGTGAGACACAGTGCGCCTTCGCCACAGGCGACTACGACACCGTCGGGCGAGACCTCGGCGACCGTGCCGGGCGCGCTGTTGCCGTGCGCCTCGACTGGGCTCGCCGCCCAGATTTTGATCGACGTGCCGTCTTCCAGCGTGGCCACGCCACCCGGGAACGGATCGAACGCGCGCACCTGGCGCGCCAGGACCGCGGCCGGCTTGCGCCAGTCGAGCGCGGCCTCGTGCTTGCCAATTTTTTCAGCGTAAGTCACGCCGTCCGCGGGTTGCGGCGTCGCCGCCAGCTTGCCGCTGCGCTCCAGTTCGATCAGCGCTTCGACGATCAGCTTCGCGCCGTCTTCTGCAAGGCGGTCATGCAAGGTGGCTGTGGTGTCGTCGCCGGAAATCGGCGTGCGTGCTTCAGAGATCATCGCGCCGGTGTCGAGGCCGACGTCCATCTGCATCAGCGTGATGCCGGTTTCGGCGTCGCCCGCCTCGATCGCTCGATGGATCGGCGCGGCGCCACGCCAGCGCGGCAACAACGATGCATGAATGTTGATGCAGCCGAGCGGCGGAATATCGAGCACTTCCTGCGGCAGGATCAGGCCGTATGCGGCCACCACCATCACGTCGTGCGGTGTGGCGCGCAACTGGTCGATCGCAGCGGCGGCTTCAGCCGGATATTTGCCGGTGCGGCGCAGCGAAGTCGGCTGCGCCACGGTCAGCCCATGCTCCTGCGCGTAGCGCTTCACCGGGCTCGCCTGCAATTTCATCCCGCGTCCCGCGGGCCGGTCGGGCTGGGTCAGCACGAGCGGCACCGGAAAACCGGCGCTGTGGATCGCGGCCAGCGCGGCCGCGGCGAACTCCGGCGTACCGGCAAAGATGACGCGCAACGAATGACTCATGAACGGGGGCGATAGGCGAGGTGAACGCGCATTACATCGCGTGGGCGAGCTTCTTCATCTTGCTCTTGATGCGCGTCTGCTTCAGCGACGACAGGTACTCGACGAACACGCGGCCCATCAGGTGATCCATTTCGTGCTGAATGCACACGGCCAGCAGCCCTTCGCAATCCAGCTCGAAGGTTTCGCCCTTCTCGTTCAGCGCCCGCACGCGCACTTTCTCGGCGCGCTCGACGTTGTCGTAAATGCCCGGCACCGAGAGGCAACCCTCTTCCGAGAGCTTCTTCTCGTTGCTCGACCAGATGATTTCCGGGTTGATGAAAGCGAGCAGTTCGTCGTGCGTTTCCGACACGTCGATCACAACCACGCGTTCGTGCACGTCCACCTGGGTCGCCGCGAGACCGACGCCGGGCGCGGCGTACATCGTTTCGGCCATGTCGGCGACGAGCCGGCGAATGCGGTCGTTGACCACTTCGACCGGCTTGGCAATCTTGTGCAGCCGCTTGTCCGGGTAATTGATGATGTTCAGTAAAGCCATGATCTTGAGTGTGTTTTTAGGCGCCGCTGCCCGGTGGAAGGCTAGCGTTGGCCATTCGGCCAGGTTGTGGGCGCATCGCGTTACGCAGACGCTAGGGGGTGTCGAACCGGTTCGGTTCAACGCGCCACGTGCGCTAAACGACGAGCCCGCGCGGGTGGGCGCGGCGCTGCAGTTATTTCGGATGATGAAAATTTTAGCATGGCGCCTGCCAGCCCGCTGGCCCTGTAAGAGGATCGACTTTCAATGCGTACCTTGCCCGCAATCCAAATTGAACTCGCCGCCTGGCTGCGGCTTTCGCTCGCACCGGGTCTGAAACCCGCTGCGCTGCGTTTACTGCTGAGCGCTTTTGGACTGCCGGAAGCGATTTTCAATCAATCGCTCAAGGCACTTGCCGAGATTGCCGGCGAGACTGCGGCGCGCGCCGTGCTGGCCCCGCCCGGCCCAGACTTCGACATGCAGCTCGACGCGGTAATCGCCTGGCACGAGCAGCCCGGCAACCACGTGACGACACTTGACGATCCGGCCTACCCGCCCGCGTTGCTGACCATGCCCGATCCGCCGCCGCTACTATATATAAAGGGTCGGCTGGATCTGTTGCATACGAGGGCGGTCGCCCTGGTGGGCAGCCGCAGCGCGACGCCACAAGGCGCTGAAGACGCGGAGCGCTTCGCGCGCGAGCTTTTGCAAGCCGGCGTCACCGTCGTGTCGGGGCTGGCGCTGGGTATCGACGGTGCGCGCATCGAGGCGGCCTGGAAGGCGTCGGCGGCACAGTGGCCGTGATCGGCACCGGCGCGGACCTCGTGTACCCGTCCGCGCATCACGCGCTGGCGCGGCAGATTGCGGCGCAAGGCGCCATCCTTTCCGAATGGCCGCTCGGCACGCCGGCGCGCGCCGCCAATTTTCCGCAACGTAACCGTTTGATCGCCGGCCTTGTCAACGGGGTTGTGATCGTCGAGGCCGCCATGCGCTCGGGCTCGCTGATCACGGCCCGGCCTGCCAATGAAATGGGGCGCGATATATTCGCGTTGCCCGGCTCGATCCACGCACCGTTGTCGCGCGGTTGTCATCGCATCATCAAGCAGGGTGCCAAGCTGGTGGAAACGCCCGATGAGGTGCTGGAGGAATTGGGCTTCGCCAGGCCGGCGCCAACAAAACCCGCCAGCAAGCAGACGGCTCTTTGGGACGTCACGAGCACGCGTGAACCGGCGAAGAAGCCTACGCGAGAAAAGGTTCAGCCGGATTTGCCGACGGCCCACACAGCGACGGTCCCGCAGGAGTTAAGCGCGGCGCATGCATCAGCCGCTGCCCCGCCGGCCATGAGCACCGAGGCACTGCAACTCCTCGACGCACTCGGTCATGCCCCCGCCACGCTTGAAATTCTTGCCACCCGCACCGAGATGGGTGACGCGGCATTGCAAAACACGCTGCTGCAGCTCGAACTCGCCGGCCAGGTGACCGCACTGCCCGGCGGCCGCTTCACACGAGCGACTCATAGCTGACCCCGTATGGACCATGGGTTGCCCACGATTCGGGATCGGCCATGCTACATTCGCGTCAAAGCACCCGATAAAAGTACGCAAGGAACGACCATGCCCGCGCTGAATCTCGACACCGACCAAGACCGGATCGCCGAGCGCGTCAATCAGCCCGACACGCTGTTCGTTGCCTGCCTGTGCGCGGAGTGGTGCGGGACCTGCCGCGAGTATCGCGAGGCCTTCGACCGGCTGGCGGACAAGCATCCGGAGATCTGTTTCGCCTGGATCGACATCGAAACCCATGCGGACCGTTTCGAAGACCTGGATGTCGAGAATTTCCCGACCGTCCTGATCGAAGACTCAGTAACGACACGTTTTTTTGGCACGGTTTTGCCGCAGGCGGCGATTGTGGAGCGGATGTTGTCTGACCTGACGGCTGTGCCCGGCGTCAGCGGCGCGCCCAAATTAAGGCCCGCGCTGGCCGTCGCGTGAAGCTGGCAATCAGCCGTTGAACCTTACGGCACGGGCATTGCGGGCGGTACACGGCGCGTTTTCCATAGCGTGCCCAGTTAATGGGCACGCAATTATCATGGCGCGCTTTTAATGGCACTTGACACGTCGCTCTCGCGCCGTGTGCTATAAAGCGGTCGTTATTGGGTCGCAAAGGTCGCAAACGAGGGTCGCGCTGGTAAAAGCGCACTCAAGGCCATCAACCCGGATCTACCAACCTCACATCGAGTCATGTCCAAAGCACTGATCATCGCCGAAAAGCCTTCCGTCGCGAACGACATCGCGCGCGCTTTGGGCGGCTTTACCAAGCATGACGAATACTACGAAAGCGACGACTACGTCCTTTCCTCGGCAGTCGGCCACTTGCTGGAAATCGCCGCGCCCGAAGATTATGAAGTCAAACGCGGCAAGTGGAGTTTCGCCAACTTGCCCGTCATTCCGCCGCATTTCGATCTGAATCCGATCGCCAAAAGCGAGTCGCGCCTGAAGGTGCTGACCAAGCTGCTCAAGCGTAAAGACATCGACCGCCTGATTAACGCATGTGACGCGGGGCGCGAGGGCGAGCTGATTTTCCGCCTGATCGCGCAACACGCGAAAGCCAAGCAACCGGTGCAGCGCCTGTGGCTGCAATCCATGACGGCCGGTTCGATCCGCGACGGTTTTGCCCGTCTGCGTAGCGACGAAGAAATGCAGCCGCTCGCCGATGCGGCGCGCTGCCGCTCGGAAGCGGACTGGCTGGTCGGCATCAACGGCACGCGGGCCATGACCGCGTTCAACAGCAAGGGCGGTGGCTTCTTCCTGACCACGGTCGGCCGGGTGCAGACGCCGACGCTGTCGATCGTCGTCGAGCGCGAAGAAAAGATTCGCCGCTTCGTGCCGCGCGATTACTGGGAAGTGAAGGCGGATTTCGTCTGCGCGGGCGGCTTCTACGAAGGCCGCTGGTTCGATCCGAAATTCAAGCGTGACGAGTTCGATCCTGAAAAGCGCGATTCACGTCTGTGGGCGCTGCCCGCGGCTGAAACGATCGTCGCGGCCTGCCGTGGCCAGATCGGCACGGTGACGGAAGAATCGAAACCGTCGACGCAACTGTCGCCGGCGCTGTTCGACCTGACCAGCTTGCAGCGTGAAGCCAACGGCCGCTTCGGCTTCTCGGCCAAGAACACGCTGGGCCTCGCTCAGGCGCTGTACGAAAAGCACAAGGTGCTGACCTATCCCCGCACCGACGCGCGCGCGCTGCCGGAAGACTATATGGATACGGTCAAGGAAACGCTGGGCATGCTCAAGGAGAGCAACAACTATCTCCCGTTTGCCAAGCAGGTGCTGGACAAGGGCTGGGTGAAGCCGAACAAGCGCATCTTCGACAACTCGAAGATCAGCGATCACTTCGCAATCATCCCGACGGCACAAGCACCGAAGAATCTGTCCGAGCCGGAACAGAAACTCTACGACCTGGTGGTGAAGCGCTTCCTGTCGGTGTTCTTCCCAGCCGCCGAATTCCGGGTGACGACGCGGATCACGGAAGTGGTCGGCCATCACTTCAAGACTGAAGGCAAGGTGCTGGTCGAACCGGGCTGGTTGCAGGTCTATGGCCGCGAGATCAGCGGTGAAGACGCCAACCTCGTGCCGGTGCAAAAAGACGAGAAGGTCAAGACCGACAAGATCGCCGCGCAGCAACTGGTCACGAAACCGCCTGCACGCTACAACGAAGCGACCTTGCTGTCGGCCATGGAAGGCGCGGGCAAGCTCGTCGAAGACGACGAATTGCGCGAAGCCATGGCCGCCAAGGGTCTTGGTACGCCGGCCACGCGCGCCGCCATTATCGAAGGCCTGCTGGGTGAAAAGTATCTGATCCGCGAAGGTCGCGATCTGATTCCAACCGCCAAGGCATTTCAGCTGATGACGCTGCTGCGCGGTCTCGGCGTGAAAGAACTGACCGCGCCGGAATTGACCGGCGAGTGGGAATACAAGCTCTCGCAAATGGAGCGTGGCAACCTGCCGCGCGACGCGTTCATGCAGGAAATCGCCCGCATGACGCAGACCATCGTCAAGCGCGCGAAAGAGTACGATTCCGACACGATCCCGGGCGATTACGCGACGTTGCAGACGCCGTGTCCGAATTGCGGTGGCCAGGTAAAGGAAAACTACCGGCGCTTCGCGTGCTCGAAGTGCGAGTTCTCGATTTCGAAGATTCCGGGCGGACGTCAGTTCGAGATTCCGGAAGTTGAAGAGCTGTTGCAGAACAAGACGATCGGACCGCTGTCGGGTTTCCGCAGCAAGATGGGCCGTCCGTTCTCCGCGATCCTGAAACTCTCGCTCGACGACGAGATCAAGAACTACAAGCTCGAATTCGACTTCGGTCAGGATTCCGGCGGTGAAGATGGCGAACCGCCTGACTTCTCCGATCAACAAGCCGTTGGCGCGTGTCCGAAGTGCCAGGGTCGCGTGTTCGAACACGGCATGAGCTATGTCTGCGAGAACTCGGTTGCCAATCCGAAGACGTGCGACTTCCGCTCGGGCAAGGTGATTCTGCAGCAGGAAATCGCGCGTGAGCAGATGGCGAAATTGCTCGAAGAAGGCCGCACCGACCTGCTGACGAACTTCAAGTCTTCGCGCACCGGCCGCAACTTCAAGGCGTTCCTCGTCAAGCAGAACGACGGCAAGATCGGCTTCGAATTCGAGAAGAAGGAACCGTCGGCCAAGACAGCAGCAAAGACCGCGGCGGCTAAGTCTGCAGCGAAGGCCGCGGCGGAGTCGGATGACGAAGACGCACCGGTCGCAGTGAAGGCTGCGCCGGCCGCCAAGAAGGTAGCCGCGAAGAAAGCGGCCGCGACCAAGACCACGGCTAGCAAAACCGCGGCGGCCAAGAAGGCACCTGCCAAGAAAACGGCAGCGCGCAAGACCGGTTCGTAATTCGGGCGGTTGGCCGGAAGAGCTTTCAGCTTCTGGCCAACACTAACCCGGTTAGTGCCACGAAAAAAGGCGCAGTCACGTACGTGACTGCGCCTTTTTATTTGTCGGCCAGACGGCGCTTACCTCAAGCGCTGCCCGCCCCCCACGCCCAACTAGTTACAGCGGCGACAGCGCGGTGGGCCGCGGACGATTCGTCGTCTTTGCCAAGGTCTTCGGCATCGGCGACAACTCGCTATCCAGCAGCCGTGACAGCGGCTCAGCGCCATCGAACGCTTCCGGCGGCATGGGGTCCGCCGAATCGAGCGCTGGGGACGTGGCGGGCCTGCCAAGGCCGTCCTTGATCCACTGCTCGCCGAGCAGACTGTTCGGCGTCTGGCTGAAATGCTCGACCAGATGATCGATAAACGTACGCACCTTTGCCGGCAGGTGGCGACGGCTCGGATACGCGATGTTGATCTCAACCTGCGGCA
Source organism: Paraburkholderia sp. BL23I1N1 (assembly GCF_003610295.1). Classification (NCBI taxonomy): domain Bacteria; kingdom Pseudomonadati; phylum Pseudomonadota; class Betaproteobacteria; order Burkholderiales; family Burkholderiaceae; genus Paraburkholderia; species Paraburkholderia sp. BL23I1N1. The sequence continues at coordinate 461,605 of NZ_RAPV01000002.1, read as the reverse complement.
AACGGAAATCGCCGAGCAAACGCACGAGCCTGCCGCGCGTCATGTCGCGGCCGATCAGATAGCTCGGCAAAATCGCGATGCCCATACCGAGCAACGCGAACTGCCGCAGCATTTCCGTGTTGTTAGCCACGATCACGTTCGACGGACGCACCCGCACTTCGCCTTCCGAGCTTGTAAATACACGCTCGTCGCCCCAGTACTCGGACGGCAAGCTCAGGCACGGATGCTCAAGAAGATGCTCGGGACGCGCGGGCGTACCGTGCTTTTCGAGATACGCGGGCGTCGCGCACACCGTCATACAGCCGGTGGTCAAACGCCGCGTGACAATGCTCGCGCTGCGCATCTGTCGCGTGACCACCACCCCCACGTCGAAACCTTCTTCGACCAGATCGACCTGACGGTCAACCAGCGTGACATCGGGAATGACCTTCGGGTAACGCTGCGCGTACGTCTGCAGGACGGGCGCGAGGTTATGCAACCCGAACACGACCGGTGCGACTATTCGCAACGTGCCGACGGGTTCGTGATTGCGCGCCACCACCATCTGCTCGACGTCTTCCAGTTCGTCGAGAATCTGGCGTGCGCGCTCAAGATAAACCTGGCCGGATTCGGTCAGGGACAAGCTGCGAGTTGTGCGATTGAGCAGCCGCGTACCAAGGCGGCCTTCGAGATCGGCAACGTGACGGGTGGCAACTGCGTTGGAAATATCCATCGCGCTCGCAGCGCGGGCAAAACTGCCGAGATCCGCCACTCTGACGAAAACTCGCATCGACTGCAAATGATCCATGGGACAACTCCTGCCGTGTTACAGCTTCCTGACAATTAGTGAAAACCAGTGAAGCGAACTTGGAATTCTCCTACGACTCGCGAAATCGTGCAGAAGTTGCCCGCCGAAGCGGAAATATTGTCGATATTTGTACCACTGTGCTCCCAAGTGTGAGGCAGAGGTCCCGATTATTCCAACAAGAGCAACAATCTGCTGCGCCGCAGCTTGCACTATCTTTTTTGTTCGAACAGATGCAAAGGCGCCCCGGCATTGCGAAATCAGAAAAAGTCGCAATACGGGGTCGGAATGAAAAAGAAAAAACCGCCCGAAGGCGGCTTTCATGCGAAGTGAATACTCACGTATTCAGGCAGCGAGTTTTCCCTCAAGCGCGCGTTTTGCCTCGGTCAAAGCCGGCGGCAGGCCTTGCTGCAATGTGTCAAACAGCGCGGTATGCAGCGCGAGTTCATCGCGCCAGGCGGCGTCGTCGACTGAGATCACCTGCTGGAATTGCTCGCGGCTGAAATCGAGGCCGCTCCAGTCGATGTCTTCATAACGCGGCGACACACCGAACGCGTGCTCTTCACCATGCGCCTTGCCCTCGATGCGCCCAACCATCCAGCTCAACACACGCATGTTCTCGCCGAAGCCCGGCCAGACGAACTTGCCGTCCGCGCCCTTGCGAAACCAGTTGACGCAGAAGATCTTAGGCAGCTTCGCGTTCAGTTGCTCGAGACGTTCGCCGGTTTTCAGCCAGTGCCCGAAGTAGTCGCTCATGTTGTAGCCGCAGAACGGCAGCATCGCGAACGGATCGCGGCGCACCACGCCTTGCTGCCCCGCCGCCGCCGCGGTGGTTTCCGAGCCCATGGTCGCCGCCATGTAGACGCCTTCGACCCAGTTGCGCGCTTCGGTAACGAGCGGGACGGTGGTGGAACGGCGGCCGCCGAAAATGAACGCGTCGATCGGGACGCCCGCCGGGTTCTCCCAGTCGGCGTCGATCGACGGACATTGCGAGGCCGGCGCCGTAAAGCGTGCGTTCGGGTGCGCGGCCTTGCGCCCGCTCTCCTTCGAGCTCGCCGGCGTCCAGTCCTTGCCCTGCCAGTCGATCAGATGCGCGGGCGGCTCGTCGGTCATGCCTTCCCACCAGACGTCGCCGTCGTCGGTCAGCGCCACATTCGTGAAGATGACGTTTTCCTTCAGCGTGGCCATCGCGTTGAAGTTGGTCTTTTCGCTCGTGCCCGGTGCGACGCCGAAATAGCCGGCCTCCGGGTTGATCGCGTACAGACGGCCGTCCTTACCCGGCTTGATCCATGCAATATCGTCGCCGATCGTGGAGATTTTCCAGCCGTTCAGGCCTTCCGGCGGAATCAGCATCGCGAAGTTGGTCTTGCCGCACGCCGACGGAAACGCCGCCGCGACGTGATGCTTGCGCCCTTCCGGCGACGTCACGCCGAGAACCAGCATGTGTTCGGCGAGCCAGCCTTCGTCGCGGCCCATGGTGGACGCAATGCGTAGCGCGAAGCACTTCTTGCCCAGCAGCGCATTGCCGCCGTAGCCTGAGCCATAGCTCCAGATTTCCCGCGATTCGGGGAAATGGACGATGTATTTGGTGTCGTTGCACGGCCACGGCACGTCTTTCGCGCCCGCCGCGAGCGGCGCGCCGACCGTATGCACGCACGGCACGAACTCGCCGTCTTCGCCCAGCACCTCATACACCTTGCGGCCCATGCGCGTCATGATGCGCATGTTGGTGGCCACATAGGGGCTATCGCTCAATTCGACGCCGATGTGCGCGATCGGCGAACCGAGCGGCCCCATCGAGAACGGCACCACGTACATGGTGCGGCCGCGCATGGCGCCGTCGAACAGGCCGTCGAGCGTCGAGCGCATCTCAGCCGGTTCGATCCAGTTGTTGGTTGGCCCGGCATCTTCACGGCGTTTTGAGCAGATGAAGGTGCGCTCTTCGACGCGCGCGACGTCCGACGGATCGGACCACGCAAGGTAGGAATTGGGACGGTTGGCGGGATTGAGTTTTTTGAGGGTGCCGGCTTCGACCATCTGGGCACATAAGCGGTCGTACTCCTCTTGCGAGCCGTCGCACCAGACGATTTGATCGGGCTTGGTCATAGCGGCAACGCGCTCGACCCATTCGATCAATTTTCGGTGCTTGACCCACGCTGGCGCCGCTGCGGACACCTCGACAGTGGGTTTTCCTTCGAATAAGGGATGATTCATCGACTTGTCTCCGTTTTGAAAGCAATAGAAAAACGGTACAAGCCCAACAATGCTGCATGCGAGAGGCATTCAATTCGTGGCATCGACTTTTCTACAAACCGACGCGCAATTGTGCAGGTCATCGTGGGCTATACGGCCTGTTGTGTGGAGGCGCCGGTGAACGACCTTGCCGACGGTCGTCTGCAACCGTCTGTAAAGCGACTTGCCTCAACACGCAACAAACTGTTAAAAACGATGTCAATCGGCCTTGCCGTGGCGCTGCCGTTCTTCGCGGCAGCTTCTACAGTAAGGCATTCAGCCAGACCGACATGTGACCTGGGTCACATGGTGGGACAGTCAGCATAACACTCCGTTCCGCACCGCTATGGTGCGCCGCAAGACACATACCATGAAGATTGCAATTCTCGACGATTACCAGGACGCCGTCCGCAAGCTCGACTGCTTTCAACTGCTGGCCGACCACGAGGTCAAGGTTTTCAACAATACCGTCCGCGGTCTCGGTCAGCTGGCGAGCCGCCTTTCCGAAGTCGACGCCCTCGTCCTGATTCGCGAACGCACCCGCATCAGCTCGCAACTACTCGACAAGTTGCCGCGTTTGCGCATGATCAGTCAGACCGGAAAAGTTTCCAGCCATATCGATCTGGCGGCCTGTACCGAGCGCGGCATCGCCGTGCTGGAAGGCAGCGGCTCGCCGATCGCACCGGCCGAACTGACCTGGGCACTCATCATGGCGGCTCAGCGGCGGATTCCGCAATACGTAGCAAACCTTAAGCAAGGGGCCTGGCAGCAGTCCGGCCTGAAGACATCGGCACTGCCGCCGAACTTCGGATTGGGCCAGGTATTGCGCGGCCAGACGCTGGGGATTTGGGGTTACGGCAAGATCGGCCGGCTGCTTGCCGGATACGGCAAGGCTTTTGGCATGAATGTGCTGATCTGGGGCCGCGAGCATTCGCGCGAAGCGGCGAGCGCGGACGGATATGGTGTGGCCAAGAGCCGCGAGGCGCTGTTCGAGCAAAGCGATGTGCTGTCGTTGCATCTGCGTCTGCATGACGACACGCGCGGCATCGTCAAGCAGGAAGACCTGATGCGGATGAAGCCGACCGCATTGCTCGTGAACACGAGCCGGGCCGAACTGCTCGACGACAACGCGCTGGTGAACGCGCTGTCGCACAACCGTCCGGGGATGGTCGCGATCGATGTCTACGAAAGCGAGCCGATTCTGCAGGGGTACAGCCTGCTGCGCATGGAAAATGTGATCTGCACGCCGCACATCGGCTACGTGGAACGCGAGAGCTACGAGTTGTATTTCACCGCGGCATTCCAGAACATTCTGGCTTTCGACGCCGGCGACACGGCCAGCGTGGCGAATCCGGAAGCGTTGCAGGGCGGGCGTCGGCGTTAGGCGCCCAGCTCAGCGCGCTTCGTGCGCCCCGGCTTCCAGCAGATCCGCCATGCGTTCCAGAAAGACCTCGCCGTCGACGCGACCGAGGTTGTACGCATGCACCATCTGCGACGGGCTCGTGTAATCCCAACTCGAAATCGGTACCTTGCGCGACGGCTGCACATAGAGCCGTTGCTGCACGCCATGCGGCACGACGAACATCTGCGGCCGGGGATAGAGCCGCGTGACCATCACCAGCACGTTGCCGGGCGCATCGGCGTCGAGCGCGCCGACCGGCACGTTGTCGACCATCCCCCCGTCGAGCACGGGCCGCCCGTTGCGCCGCAAGACTGGCGTGAACGGCGGCGTACTCGACGATTGCAGAATCAGATCGGCGAGATCTTCGACCGTCGCACAATCCTGCGCGCGCACGAATTCCGGATGAAAGCCGAGGGTCTGACCCAGCGTCGGATGCAGCGTTTTGCGCACGTATTTCTCGATGTTGTACGCGATCAGGCCCGCGGCGACCGCGCTTCGCGCGCCGAGCCAGCGCGGCAGATGCGACACGCCGATGCGGATTTCGGGCGCGCTGGCGAGTGTCGAGAATTTGTCGCGGTAGATGTCGAGCAGCGCCTGCCGGTAGATCCGGTAATGTGGAAAAACCGATTCGCCACGCAGCAGATTGCCCCAGTACGCGTTGCGGGTGTTGTGGCGCAGCGCGTCTTCGTAATAGCGCATGACCCAGTCGGAATCGCGCGTGTAGAGCATGCACGCGGTGGCGGCGCCGGCCGAAATACCAGTGATGACGCGCGGACGAATATGCAGCTCGGGCTGCACCACGTCCCAGAATCCCGCTTGCCACCAGCAGCGATTGCCGCCGCCGGCGAATACAACCTGATCGAACATCTTGGCTTTTTCCTCTAATACGGCTTGCGGGCCCGTTTTCAGGCTTCAGTCGAACAGCGCGTAGGTGGTGGTGGCATGGACGGCCATGTTGCCGGCTTCGTCGAATAACTCGACTTCGCCGAACACGAGGTTGCGGCCCATGCGCAGCACGCGCGCGGTGATCATCACGTCGCCGTTGCGAACCGCGCGCATGAAACTGATATTGAGCGAGACGGTACTCATCGGTTTGAAGCCGCCGAGGGCGGCCGAAATCGCGACGATCATTGCCGTGTCGGCGGCCGCCATAAAGACCTGCCCGGAGATCACACCGCCGGAATGGCGCAGCCCGCCGGAAAATGGCAGACGCAAAGTCGCACTTTCTTCGTCGACCTTGACCGGCGTCAGCGCGAGCGCGCGGACCCAAGGCGCGAGGATGCGGTCGAGCAGTTCGATAATCTCTTTGTCATCCATGGCGATTCCCGGTCGAAAGCCGCGCGACGGTTCGCGCGGCAGATGTCCGCGACATGATACCGGACAGCGATCCATGCGCCTTTCCGGTGCCTGACGGCAGGTCGCGCACGCGCTGGGGCGCCCGGTCAGGATTTTTATAAGAAATCTACTAAAGGGACTTGGCAATCTCGGAAAGTTACTGCATAATTTCGCTTCTGTTGGGGCGTTAGCTCAGCTGGTAGAGCAGCGGACTCTTAATCCGTAGGTCGACAGTTCGAATCTGTCACGCCCCACCAAAGAATTCAACAAAAAGCCCGGTCCTTGCGACTGGGCTTTTTGCTTTGCGGCGCCGGTACCATGAGAGCAGGCCGACTCCTTATTCCCCCGAGCTGTCATCGGGATCCACGATTTGAAGCGCCGGAGCCTCACTATGTCCAAGTCAAAGTTAAGCCCGGGCGATCTGGATGCCCCGCTCTCCGAAAAAGAGTTCGACGAACTCGATGAGTTTCTGATTTCCGACATAACGTCGGACGAGACGCTCACGATCATGGGCCTGGACGGTTATCTGACCGCGATGATCATCGGGCCGACTGCCGTACCGCCGAGTTACTGGCTGCCGGGCATCTGGGGACCCAGCGAAAACGACACGCCCGCATTCGAAACAATGGATCAGGCGCAGCACATCCTCGGACTGATCCCGCGGTATATGAACGGCATCATTGCCGAGATTGAGAACGACCCCGATGGGTTCGAGCCGGTATTTGGCGTCAGCCGCATTGACGACAGTGGCCGCGAATACATTGACAGCGAAGCATGGGCAATGGGCTTCATGCAAGGTCTCATGCTCGTCCGCCAAGACTGGCAAGCGCTATTCGATAGCGAGCAGGGTCGGGAATGGCTGGAGCCGATTCGCCTGATGGGCGCACTGGATCTCACGGACGAAGTGCTAGATTTAGTCGACACACCGGAGCAATGCGAAGCCCTCACCAAACAGATCCCCGCCAGCATCGCTGCAATCTATCGTTTCTGGCTTCCCTACCGTCAGGCCGTTCACGAACGGACGCTGGCCACCACCGTTCAGCGCGCCGAACCGAAGGTCGGCCGCAACGATCCGTGTCCCTGCGGCAGTGGCAAGAAATTCAAGAAGTGCTGCGGCGCGGCGGCGGCGCTTCACTGACAGCAATTTCCTTCAATACACCCCGCCCTATCGCCCGATACCGTTGAGCGTCGCAAATCCTGCGCACTCACGTATCGAGGCATCAGATGACTGTCTTACTCTCCATGGCCGCCTTCGCGTTGGCCTCGTCGATTTCTCCCGGTCCGGTCAATGTCGTCGCACTCAGCGCCGGCGCCCAGCATGGATTCGCCGCGAGCATGCGGCATGTGACCGGCGCGACCGTCGGATTCACGCTGCTGTTGTTGCTCATCGGTCTGGGTCTGCATGCGTTGCTCGCGCATTTCCCCAATCTGATCGACGTCGTCAAATGGGCGGGCGTCGGCTTTCTGCTTTACATGGCCTACAAACTCACCGTCGATGACGGCAGGCTCGGCGCGGACAAACCCGCTCGAGGGCCATCATTCGCCTACGGCGCGGCGATGCAATGGCTCAATCCGAAGGCATGGATCGCTTCACTGGCCGGCATGGCCGCCTATGCGGCCGATGGCGACGGCCGGCTCGTCTGGCAATTCACCGTCGTGTACTTCGTGATTTGCTATCTGTCGATCGCCAGTTGGGCGTATGCCGGCACGTTCCTGCGTCGATACTTGCAGGAGCCGAAGCGCGTGCGGCTATTCAATCGTGTGATGGGGGCTTTGCTCGCGGCAAGCGCGTTGTATCTGCTGATAGCGTGACGCGGACCGCGGAACACACGTCCGGAAGTCAACTGCGATACTGCCCGGGCGTAGCGGCGACCAGCCGCTTGAAGGTCCGCTGCAAATGCGCCTGATCGGCAAAGCCCGCGTCGAGCGCCACGTCCGCTATCGGGTGGCCGCGCCGAAGTCGCGCGCGGCTGTATTGAATGCGTCGATTGATCAGATACGCGTGCGGAGTCATGCCATAACGCTGCTTGAACGCGCGGATCAAGTGCGAGGCGGAAAGCTCCGCCGCCTGGCAGACGTCTTCCAGCTTCAATGCACGGGTGCAGTTTTCGGCGATGAATTCGGCGGCTCGTGCAACCTGGCTGCTCGCATCTTCATCCGGCAAGGGTGCCGGATTCAACGTCTGCTGTACGTCCGAAAAGAACATGAGCGCGGCGCTTTCCTTGCGCATGGGCTCGCTATCGTCGTCGACGAGGGTCGCGTATAGACGGTTCAACCCGTCGAACAACGACGGGTCCATCATCATGGTCTGCGAGAAAGCGCGAAACGCGTGGTTGTCGCTGAAACCCAAGTCGTGTTGCAAACCCGTGAGCCACTCCACATCCACATGCAGCATCCGATACGACCAGCGCTCGTCGGCGACCGGGTTACACGCGTGCACGTCGTCTGGATTCATCATCACGACCGCACCGGCGCCGATCCATTCACTCGCGTGGCGATTCACATACACGCTATGCCCACCGGTGACCGCGCCGATCGAGAACGTCTCGTGCGAATGTTTGGCGTAGCAGACCTCGCGGCCGTCTTCGATAGAACGCGCCTCGATGAACGGCAATGCTTCGTCGCGCCAGAACTTTGGCGCTGCAGCCGTCACCGCTGATTCACTCCGGTCATTCGTCCCGCTCATCGCGTGCTCCTCGGTCATGCGCTTTATTCCATCGCAACGTCGTCGCCTGTGCTCGTCGGCGCAAACCCCCATCCTAACGGCGCAATCCGTCGCGGACCAGCGCGGGAAACGTTACGCCCACCGAAAACCCCGACTTTTCGTGCTTGCCAATCCCAAAATACATAGTTATATTATGACTAGCCAAACAATGACTAACTTGCAGCCACTTTGACTATGGTCCGCCACTCTCCGCTCGCCCTCGCCGTCCTCTCCATGCTGACTGAAACGCCGCTGCATCCCTACCGAATGCAGCAGCTCATCAAGGCACGCGGCAAAGATGAGGTGATCAACGTCGGTCAGCGCAACAGCCTCTACCAAACCATCGATCGCCTTTTGCGCGGCGACCTGATCGCCATCCGCGAAACGGAGCGCGACGGCGCGTTCCCCGAACGCACGGTCTATGAAATCACCGAAGCCGGCCGCGACACCGGCCGTCTGTGGCTGCGCGAACAGCTTGCGCAACCCGCCCGGGAATTCCCAGCCTTTCCGGCCGCCATCTCCTTCCTGCCGATGCTCTCGCCCGACGACGTGTGCCGCCAGCTCGAGACGCGCATCGGCGCACTGGAGAGGGAATTGATCCGCTTCGACGAAGGCATGAACGAAGCGACCCGGATGCAGGTGCCGCGGCTTTTCCTGCTCGAAGCCGAACTGGTGCGCGCGCAACGGGTTGTCGAACTGGAGTGGGTGCGCAGCGTGGTGACCGATCTGAAGGCCGGCACGCTGACCTGGAGCCAGGAATGGATCGACGAAATGGCTCAACGTTTCACGTTGCCAGCCGGCGAATACAAGTACAGGCTGGCCCAACCCGCCGCAAAAAAGGAGGCGAAATCATGAACCGTGAACCCATGGAGGTGATCGTGATCGGAGCCGGCACCGGCGGCCTCTGCCTTGCGCACGGGTTGAAGCGCGCCGGCATCAACGTGAATGTCTACGAACGCGACCGCACGCGCGCGGACAGCTTGCAGGGCTATCGCGTCGGCATCAATGCGCACGGGCTCGCGTCGCTGGAAGCGTGCCTTCCGCCCGAACTGTATGCGACCTTTCTGGCCACCTGCGCGCGCACACCCGGTCACTTCAACATCCTGACCGAGCGAATGACCGAATTGCTCACGGTGCCGCTCGAAGACGAATCGATGAGCGGCGGCAAATCGGTCAGCCGGATGACACTCAGGCAAGTGCTGCTCACGGGTCTCGAAGCGCACGTGCATTTCGACAAGACGTTTACGTCGTACGAACAGCATGCCGACGGCAGCGTCACCGCATATTTTGCGGACGGCACGCACGTCACCGGGGATCTGCTGATCGGCGCGGACGGCGCGCGCTCGAAGGTGCGTCGCCAGTTGCTGCCCGACGCGCGGCTGGAAAACACCGGCATCGTCAGCGTCGGCGCGAAGGTGCCCATGGACGAAACGTCGCGCGCGCTACTGCCGCCCAAGGTACTCGACGGCATTACGCTGATCAACGCGCCGAAGGGTTATGGCGGCATCGTGCATGTGATGGAATTTCCGTGGCGCGCGGACGGCAACGGAATGAAGGACGGCATCGGCAGTAACGACGCCGAGCTGCTCTCGCGCTGGCCGGGATTGCTCTGCGACAACACGCGCGACTATCTGATGTGGGCCGTCTGGGGCGCATTGCACAACTTGCCGGCCGATCCCACATCGCTCGGGCAGGCCGCGTTGCTCGCGCTCGCAACGCAGATCACCGATGGCTGGCATCCGAACCTACGCGCCCTCATTCGCGCATCGGATCCGTCCACCGCCTTCAGCGTCGATGTACGCACGTCGGTTCCCGTCGACGCATGGCCGACCACCAACGTCACCGTCCTCGGCGACGCGGTGCATCTGATGACGCCGGGCCGCGGCGTGGGTGCGAACACCGCGCTGCGCGATGCCGCGCTGCTTGCTTCGCGTTTGGGCGATGCACAACACGGCAAGCTGTCGGGTTACGACGCCGTCGCGGGCTACGAAGAAGAGATGCGCCGCTACGGTTTTCACGCAGTCGCGGAATCGCGCAAGCAGTTCGATGCGAGCGGCGCGCTGCATCGGCCGGTGGTCGGACGGATGGCGTTGAGCGCAATGCGCACCAGCTTGCGCGTGGTGAACAACGTGCCGATGCTCAAGCGCCGCATGGTCAACGCCGAGAACGAATTTCGCGGCGCCCATCGCCAGGCGGCGCCCGCCGGGCAAGGCCAGTAAGTTACTTCGCCGTCACGTCGATATTGCCGAGGTATTTCGCCGCCAGCGTCTTCACCGTGCCGTCGGCCTGGACCTTCGCAATCGCCGCGTTCAGCTGATCGCGCAGCGCAGTGTCGCCCTTACGAATCCCGTAGGCGATGCCGCTGCCGAGAATCTTGTCGTCGCGCACCGGCTGACCGACGAACGCGTAGTCCTTGCCGTTAGGCTTCGACAGAAAACCCGTCTGTCCAGCCGGCGCGAGAACGAGCGTGGCATCGAGCCGGCCCGCCACGAGATCCGTGTACACCTGGTTCTGATCCTGATATGGCACCACGGTGACGCCAGCCGGTTCCCAATGCGTCTTCGCGAAGGTTTCCTGAATCGACGCCTGCAACACGCCCACGCGTTTGCCCTTCAACGATGCCGGCGTCGGCAGCAAACCGCTGTCGCGCTTCGCGATCAGTTGCGTCGGCACGCGATACACGACGGTGGTGAAATCGATCGCCTGACGACGCTGCTCGGTGGCGTTCATCGCCGAATTGATCGCGTCGAACTTGCGGCCTTGCAGCGCGGGGATCAAACCGTCGAACGAGGTTTCGACCCATTTGCAGGTCAAATGCGCGGCGACGCAGACGGCATTGCCGACGTCGACGTCGAGACCTTGCAACTCACCGTTCGGGCCTTTCGATTCGAACGGCGGATATTGCGCTTCGAGTCCGAAACGCAGCGTGGATGTGTCCGCGGCGATCGCGCCAGACGACGCGGCAATCGACGCGAATGCGCAGGCCAGCGCCAATAGAGGCTTGAGCAATTTCATAACGTGTCCCTTTTCCTTCAACAATCAAATTTCGCACAAACGTCGCGCGCCTTCAATCAAGGTCGCGTCGTCCTTCGAGAAGCTCAGGCGGATCAAGCCGGAATCCGTGCCGTCGGTATAAAACGCCGACAGCGGAATCGTCGCGACACGTGCATCGCGAATCAGGCGCAGCACGAAATCACTATCGCTTTCTTCGGAGAAATTGCGGAAACGCGCGAGCATGAAGAAGCTGCCTTCGCTCGGCAATAACTCGAAGCGCGATTCGCGCAGCGCATGGGCGAGCAGATCGCGTTTCTTCTGATAGAACGCGGACAGCCCGAGATAGCTCTCGCGATTCGCCAGTGCATCGACGAACGCGTACTGCATCGGCGTATCGGCGGAAAACACCATGAACTGATGGACTTTGCGAATCTCGTCCATGAGCGCGGCAGGCGCGAGGCAATAGCCGACGCGCCAACCCGTCACGTGATACGACTTGCCGAACGAGGACACGATCACGCTACGTTCCGCGAGTTCGGCGTCGCACGCCATGCTCTGATGTTTGGCGCCGTCGAACACGACATGTTCGTAGACTTCGTCGGAAAGAATCACGATGTCGGTGTTGCGCGTCACGGCCTTCAGACGGGCGATGTCATCTTCACTGAACACGGTTGCGGTCGGGTTGTGCGGCGTGTTGATGATGATCATGCGCGTCTTCGGCGTGATCGCGGCGGCGACCTCGTCCCAGTTCACGCGAAAATCGCTCAGCGAAAGTTTGATCGGAATCGGCGTTGCGCCTTGCAGGCGAACGATCGGGCCGTAGCTGTCGAATGACGGCTCGAAGTAAATCACTTCATCGCCCGGATGCACCAGCGCGCTGATCGTCGAATACAGGCCTTCGCTGGCGCTGGCGATCACGGTCACTTCGCTCGACGGGTCGTAGCGCACGCCATACAGCGACTCGACCTTATGGGCGAGCGCTTCGCGCAGGGCGGCGATGCCGGCCATCGGCGCGTACTGGTTATGACCGGCGCGCATGGCTTGCGCGACACCGTCGATCAGTTTCGCGTCGGGCGCGAAGTTCGGCGCGCCTTGCGACAGGTTCAGTGCATCGTGTTGGGCGGCCAACTGGCCGATCACGGTAAAAATCGTCGTGCCTACGTCAGGCAGTTTCGAGCGGGCTTGCGTGGCGCTCTGCATAAGGCTATCTCCCTTTCTCCATCCGGCAGCGGATTCGCGGACCGCCAACTGCGCGGCGGCCCCATCCGGTTCGATGATTAGGCATCAGCCGAAGAACGGTCACAATCGAAACTTTGTCATGCACGGCATGCGTTTACGTCATGGCTCGCGCAATACCGTGCTGGGACGGGCCAAGGCAATAAAATCAGGGGTTTGGCGGGAGAAACACAGTCGCGCGGGGAGCGCGTAAAACAGCCGAGGTATGACGTAATGTGATGCGGGTGGGACGGCTGCGATCGTGCGACCGCAGCCGTAATCCACTGATCAATTGACTAGTGGACGATCAGGCGTCGTCCATCATGCGGACTTTGACCTTCTTGCCCTTCACCTTGCCGCCACTGAGCTTGCGCATTGCCTCGCGCGCGATGCTGCGCTCCACGGCCACATAGGTCGACATTTCGGTCACGTTGATCTTGCCGATCTGCGAACCGGCGAAGCCTGCTTCGCCGGTCAGCGCGCCGAGCACATCGCCCGGGCGGATCTTTTCCTTACGGCCGCCGAGAATCTGCAGCGTTTCCATGGGCGGCAGCAGACGCTCGTTGCTCGCCGGTTTGAGATCGGCCAGCTTGTGCCACTCGACTTCACGCTTTTGCGCCTGTTCGAGACTTCCCACGCGGCCCATCTCGTTCATGCTGGCCAGACTGAGCGCCCAACCTTCCTGATCGGCGCGACCCGTGCGGCCAATGCGGTGCACATGCACTTCCGGGTCCGGCGTCACGTCGACGTTGATCACCGCTTCGAGCTCGGCGATGTCGAGGCCGCGCGAGGCGACGTCCGTGGCAACCAGTACCGAGCAACTGCGGTTCGCGAACTGGATCAGCACCTGATCGCGTTCACGCTGATCGAGTTCGCCGTGCAGCGCGAGCGCATGAAAACCCTGCGCGCGCAGCACGTCGAGCAGATCGCGGCACTGCTGCTTGGTGTTGCAGAACGCCAGCGTGCTCACCGGACGATAGTGGTTCAGCAGCAGACCGACAGCGTGCAGACGCTGATCTTCGGTGACTTCATAGAAGCGCTGACGAATCTTGGTGTCGTCGTGCCGCTCGGCAAGCTTCACTTCCTTCGGATTACGCAGGAATTGCTGGCTGAGTTTGGCGATGCCTTCCGGGTACGTGGCGGAAAACAGCAGCGTTTGACGCTCTTTCGGGCATTGCTTCACCACGGTCGCGATATCGTCGAAGAAACCCATGTCGAGCATGCGGTCGGCTTCGTCGAGCACCAGCGTGTTGAGCGACTGCAACGGCAGGCTGCCGCGCTCGAGGTGATCCATGATCCGGCCCGGCGTGCCGACCACGATGTGCGCGCCGTGTTCGAGGCTGGCCGTTTGCGGACGCATCGGCGTGCCGCCGCACAGCGTCAGCACCTTGATGTTTTCTTCGGCGCGCGCCAGACGGCGGATTTCCTGCGTGACCTGATCGGCGAGTTCGCGCGTCGGGCACAGCACCATCGCCTGCACGGCAAAGTTGCGCACGTCGAGGCGGTTGAGCAGCGCCAGCGAAAACGCCGCGGTCTTGCCGCTGCCGGTTTTCGCCTGGGCGATCAGATCGTTGCCGGCCAGCGCGATCGGTAGGCTCGCGGCCTGAATCGGCGTCATCTCGAGATAGCCGAGCTGCGTCAGGTTGGCGAGCGTGGCGGGCGGTAGCGGTAGCTGGCTAAACGGCGCGCCGGCTTGAGTGGGGGTGTTCATAAGGTATTGGCTCGCTATCGACTGAGAAGGCTGAGGAGACTGAAGAGGCTGAAGGCTAAGGACTATTCGGCCATGGGGCCGGTGGCGGGACGGCCTTCGATCTGCTCGTACAACACCGAACCATCTTCCCCGTCGAAACGCTCGACGTAATTGCGCGCGCCGCACATCGGGCAACGGAACAGGAGTCCCTGCCCTTCATTCTTGATGACGACGTCCGACATCTCCCACTGCTCGCCGCAGGGCTGGTTTCTACAAGTAAACACGTTGATTCTCCAACTGGATTCGATTGTTTATTGGGTGGGCCGGATCAATGGCCCAGCCGTGAATGCCGTCACTGTCGTGGTCGGCACCGCCGACGGTACAAGCCGAGCGCTTCAACCCAGATGCGTATGCCGCGCACGCGTTGCGCTCACGTCCATGTCGGTGAGACCCTGGACGATGCCGCAGTCTTCAACGGCCTGTTCGCCGTGGCATTGCTCGCGCAGCGTGGTCAGTTGCACTTTCAGTTGCTTCAATTCTTCGATACGCGTGTCGACGTGTGCAATGTGCTCGTCGATCAAGGCATTGATGCCGCCGCAACCGTCCGCCGGTGCGTCCGTCAGACGCAGCAACGCACGGATTTCGTCGTGGGTCATATCGAGCGCACGGCAATTGCGGATAAAGCGCAGGCGTTCGACGTGCCTCGCGGAATAGCTGCGGTAATTGGCCTCGGTGCGCTCCGCTTCGGGCAACAGGCCCTCTTTTTCGTAGAAACGGATGGTTTCGGTCGTGCAATGGGCGATTTTCGCCAGTTCGCCAATTTTCATGGACCCTCCGGATTGCGGCCTTGACCTTGTAGTGGCTTCAAGGTGTTTACTAGACCACAAATCGAACCAGGAAGCCACCCATGCCTCACGCCAATCTCGCCGAAGCGGACCGCCCGGAAGCGGCCAAAGCCTGTGCCCACGGGCATGAAGGGCATGTGTACGAGCATGCAAACGACGACGCCGATGGTCACGGTCATCGCGAATTCCGTGGTCACGGCCACGAAGCGCACACTCACGTTCACGGTGAAAGCTGCAGCCATGGCGACGCAGCGAACGACCACGGTCATGCACATGCCCACCGCCATGCCGAGGCAGGCTGTTGCGGAACGGCCCACGTTGCGGCGGCGCCGATCAAGCTTCCACAATCCGAAGCCGTCGGCAGCGACGTACGCACCGCGATCCGCATCATGCAGATGGACTGTCCGACCGAAGAAGCGCTGATCCGCAAGAAATTCAGCCGCATGCCGTATGTACGCAGCATGGACTTCAACCTGATGCAGCGCGTGTTGACCGTCGTGCACGCGCCGGACGCCCTCGACTCGATTCTCGCTGCGATCCGTTCGCTCGACTTCACGCCCGGACTGGCGAGCGCCGGTAGCGACGCCAAGCCTGCGGGCGCACCCAGCGCGCCGCCCAAACCGTGGTGGCCGCTGGCGCTCGCCGGCATCGCCGCGGTGGGCTCAGAGGCTGCCGGCTGGCTTGGCGCTCCGGTCTGGCTGGCTGCGGCTCTGGCGATCCTCGCGATCGCCTCCTGCGGCCTCACGACGTACAGAAAGGGCTGGCTCGCCATCCGCAACGGCAACCTGAACATCAACGCGCTGATGAGCATCGCGGTGACCGGCGCGCTGGCCCTGCAGCAGTGGCCGGAAGCCGCGATGGTGATGGTGCTCTTCACGATTGCCGAACTGATCGAAGCGAAATCGCTCGACCGCGCCCGCAATGCCATTCAGGGGCTGATGCAACTGACACCCGAACAGGCCTGCGTGCAGCAAACCGACGGCAGTTGGCGGCCCACGGACCTCAAGTCGATCACGCTCGGCGCGGTGGTGCGCGTGAAACCAGGCGAGCGGATCGCGCTCGACGGCGAAATCGTCGCGGGCCGCTCTAGCGTCGATCAGGCGCCGATCACCGGAGAAAGCCTGCCGGTCGACAAAACCGTAGGCGATGCCGTGTTCGCCGGCACGATCAACCAGGCCGGGTCGTTCGACTATCGCGTGACGGCCGCGGCCAGCAATACGACGCTCGCCCGCATCATTCACGCGGTCGAAGAGGCGCAAGGCACCAAAGCGCCGACCCAGCGTTTCGTCGACCAGTTCGCGCGCGTGTATACGCCGATCGTGTTCGCCGCCGCGCTCGCCGTGGCCGTGTTGCCGCGGCTGCTGTTCGGCGGACAGTGGCACGAATGGGTCTACAAGGCGCTGGTCATGCTGGTGATCGCCTGTCCGTGCGCGCTCGTGATCTCGACGCCGGTCACGATCGTCAGCGGCCTTGCTGCCGCCGCCCGCAAGGGCATCCTGATCAAAGGCGGCGCCTATCTTGAACAGGGCCGCAAGCTGAGCCGGCTCGCGCTCGACAAAACCGGCACGATCACGCACGGCAAACCCGTGCAAACCGAGTTCGAGATGCTGGGCGACGTCGACGTCGACGTCGTTCGTTGCAGGACGCTCGCGGCGAGCCTGGCGGGTCGCTCGGATCATCCGGTGTCGATGGCGATTGCGGCAGCGGCAAAAAGCGACAGCATCGCCAGCACCACGGTCGATACCTTCGAGGCACTGGCCGGCCGCGGTGTGCGCGGCGAAATCGACGGCTTGCCGTACTGGCTTGGCAATCATCGGTTGGTCGAAGAACTCGGACGCTGCTCGGCTTCGCTCGAAGCGCGGCTCGACGCGCTTGAAGGGCAAGGCAAAACCGTCGTGGTACTGGTGGACGCCGAACGCGTGCTCGCGCTGTTCGCCGTCGCGGATACGGTGAAGGAGACGAGCCGCGCCGCCATCGCCGATTTGCAGCGGCTCGGCGTGCGCGCCGTCATGCTCACCGGCGACAACCCGCACACGGCGGCCGCGATCGCGCAGCAAGTCGGCATCGACGAAGCACGCGGTGATCAGTTGCCTGAAGACAAGTTGAACGCGGTCGCGCAGTGGTCGCAGGAAGGCGCAACGGTCGGCATGGTCGGCGACGGCATCAACGACGCCCCCGCCTTGGCGCGCGCCGACATCGGCTTCGCGATGGGTGCGATGGGCACCGACACCGCGATCGAAACCGCCGACGTCGCGCTAATGGACGACGATCTGCGCAAGATTCCGATGTTCATTCGTCTCTCGAAGGCGACGCATTCGGTGCTGGTGCAGAACATCACGCTGGCACTGGGCATCAAGAGCGTCTTCCTCGTGCTGACGATGATGGGGCTGGGCACGATGTGGATGGCCGTATTCGCCGATGTCGGTGCGAGCCTGCTGGTGGTGGCGAATGGCTTGCGGCTGTTGCGCAAGTAACCCTCATTCGTTGCTCAACAACTAGTAACAAAAAGGGCGGCCCATGGGCCGCCCTTTTTTATCGCTTCACGTCAGCCGCCTCAGAATGCCGCTGTATCCGTGCCATAGGCTTTGTCGTACGGTCCCGCCGGCAAGCCGGTGCCGTACACACCCACCGCGCTGAAATTCGCCTGACGGGCGAGCGGAATGTAGTCCGGCTTCGCCTTTTCGATGGCCGCCGCGACCGCCGCCGAAATCAATACGCCGATCAAGCCGCCGCTCGAATTCACCTGCGGCGAATAATTCAAGACTTCATGGTTCTTCCACAACTCTTCACCGGTGGTGCCGCTCTTCAGCGAATAGTCGAGCTCGACCGTTGTGGTGGTTTTCAGCACCACGTACTTCGACTCCCAGTGCTTGATGCGGATGTACATGATCGCATCGGCGCCGAACATCTTGCCGAGCGCGGTCGGGTCGTTCGAGTGGACCATGTTGGCATCGGACAGACCGTCGTCGGCCATGACCTTCTTGGTCAGATTGACCGGGAACACGTAGTAGCCGCGCTCGGCGATCGGACGCGAAATGGTCGACAGGAAGAAGTCCGGTGCGTCGACGTCGACGCTCTCGTTGACCACCGGCACCACCAGGATCGAGTGCGGCGCCTGAGCGCGGAACGCGGTGTAGTCGGCGTGTTTCTGGGCCGTCTTGATCGGCGCGCAGGCGGCCAGCGCGGCCACCACCACGACAGCAAAGGCCGGACGAAATAAGGAATGAATACGCATCATGGCTTTTTGGTCGGGTTAGTGGACGCAAGGCGGATCATGTTCGTCATCAGCACGGCCGACTCCGGCCAAGTCGCCTTTTCTTTTTCAAAGTATTTGCTCGCGTTGGCGTTGTCGCCGGTTTCGAACAGCAGCTCGCCGTACTCGGCGTACATGCCAGGCGGCACTTTCTTATTCGCCGATTCCGACGCCTGAATCGCGGCCAGCAGCTTCTCCGCAAACGCGTGGCTGTCGGCCGGCGTCTGGTAGTAGCTGTACATCGCCGACTCGTAGTCGCCCCAGTTGTACTTCGCCACCGGCTGTTGCACGCAGCCGCTCGCCAACGCCACCAATGCGGCCGCGCAGCCGCCCTTTATCCAAGTTCTCATCATGGTTGTTTTTCCCCGTTCACACCGTTCGCCACATCGACCTTGATCGTCTCCCCGGACGACGCGAAGACCTTTTTGCTCAGCACAACACCTTCATTGCGTTTCACTTCGATCGTGTGCGCGCCTTCTTCGACGGTCAGCACGCGCTGCACGCCGTCGTACAGCGAGGCCTGGCCGATCACCGTGCCGTCGATCACGAGCGTTGCATCGGCGGGCGCGCCGATCAGCGCGAGCGTGGGCCGCGAACCGCCTGTTTCCACTTTCGATTGAGGCATCGCGCAGCCGCCCAACAGCGTCGCGGCGAGCACACACGACATTCCCAGCGCGCCGAACCGGCGCTTCATTTGGCTTGTGAGCATGGCTTACTCCGCGACGTAGTAGGTGGCCGCGCTCTTCGCGGCAAGCGCGCCGCTCGTGACCTGCGCGACCGACCCTTCATTGGTTTCGTTGTCGCCGAACGAACTGACCACGCGGACGGTCGCAACCGGTGTCGCCGGCAATGCGATCTGGAAGCCGGTCTGGCCGCTTTGCACCGATTCGCCCGGCTTGTACACGCGCAACGTGGCGCCCGGCTGGATGCCCTGGCGCGGACCGCCGGTGATGAACACCGTGCTGCCGTCGACCTTCAGAATGTCGGTGCGCCATTGACGCTCGTTGAGCTTGGTCATCATCGCGCCGATCACATCGGAGATCGCGGCGGAGATGGCCTTGTCGTTGAGCGTGCCGTCGTAGTCGGCACGGCTGCCGAAGCCGGCGATCTCGCCTGACTCGGTGCTCGCCTCGCCGCTGCCCTGCGCGGAGAAGAACACGTAACCGGTCTTCACGTCGACGAGACGCAGTTCGACTTTCGCGTGCGCCGTCTGGACCTTGGTGGAGCTCAGGAAGCCCGCTTTGCCGGTCGTACCGCGGCCGAACTCGGTCACCGAACCGAGGATCAGCGTGTCGACGCCGATCATCTTGCCGTCCTTGTTCAGCCCCTGCTCCGCGGCGATCTTGGTCAGGTCGGGACGCTCGAACACCATGAACTGCTTCGACTCGACCAGACGCGCGGCCAGGATATCGCTCGCCTGTTTGCCGAGCGGGTCGAGACTTGAGTCGGTGACGAAGGTGCGGCCATAGCGCGTCTCGTTCGAGAAACGGCCGATCGCGACCTTGCGTTTGAAGGTCTTCAACGCGGGGCGCGGCTTGCGCCTGTTGCGCGGCGGCCTGCTGGACTCGCGGTTGCGGTGCTTCAACCTTGACCGGTTGATCGGATACCGTCGCGCAACCGGTCATCGCCATGACGAGCGTCACGGCGCTTAAGATACGTTTCTTCATTTTCCCCGATTTGCTTCGTTATGTTGGCCTTGGCGGACTTCAATGCGCGCACTGTTGATGGCCGCATTCGAGTCTGCTCATCGTTATGCATAGCGGATTAATCGACTTCCGTCGGAGGCGAATTCGCTTTATCAATCAAAGACTTTTCACTTTTTATCCGATTCGGAAAACACTCTATACCGCTTCGCATACCGTTAATATCGGCATGCGAATGCGAAACTTAAGGTCTTATTTAATTGCGCATGAAGAAATTCGGAAAGCCACGGCCCGTTGCGCCAATGTCCTATGCATTTAATGCGCGAATGAATAGCCGTGCGATTGCGCGCGGCCACTGATTCCGGCCTTTAACGTATCGGAAGGCCGTATGCCAAACAGCTTCCGGTAATCGGTCGCGAACTGGCTCAGATGCCAGAAACCCCAGGCCACGGCGACATCCTGGACCGAACGTGACGCCGGCGCCGCATGGCACAGATCGCGCCGCGCGCCGTTCAGGCGAATCGTGCGCAGATAGGTCGCGGGCGCCATGCCAAGCACGTCCTGAAAGCAGTATTGCAGCGTGCGCCGGCTCACATGCAGCCGCTCGCACAACTCCGGCACGTTGACCGCACGCTCGCGATTGGCCAGGACGTACTCGCGCGCTTCAGACACGATCGACTGACGCCGCCCGCGCGCAGGCATCGCGACCGGCTCCCCGCAGGCAACGCGCCCACATCGAATAGCGACGCCAGCACCGACGCCTGCAAATTGTCGCGTGCAAACGAGGACAGCGGCGTGCCGTTCGCCGCGCCGTCATCGAGCAGCTGGCGCAGCGACGCGCACAAGCGCGCCTTGCGAGCCGCGCCGATCGACACAACCTCCGTGTTCGGCAGATGGTCGGCCAGACCGATGCGCTCGACTTCAGCCGCGTACCGGCGCAGCACTTCCCCCTTCACCACCACGCCGAAAATCTCGTAGCCCGCCGAGGTCAGCAATTCGAATTCGATCCCGCCCGGACGAAATGCGAGCGCATCGCCCGCGATCACCTGTGCGTCGATCCGGCCGGATCCCTCGGGGCACGTCGGAATGCCGAACCAGTAAGCGTCCTCCTGCACCTCGCAAGTCTGCCGCAACGTATGGCTAGTGGTTTCGACGAACACCTGCATGTGATCGAGACACAGTTCCGTCAAACCGCCGACGAAGCGGCCCGCAGTCAGTTGGTCGTAGGTCTGGTTCCAGCCGTGGAGATTACGCGCCTGCTCGTCGGCGTCGTACGCGACACAGGTCTGCACGCAGAAGCTCGGCTCCTGCGTGTGCGTCGGTGCTGTCAGGCTGTCGTTTCGGAATTCAATCGTCATACCGGATCTGCGAGCACGAAGTATCGAGGAGAAAAAGGAAGGCAATTCCCATGCCGAACGGATTCAACGCTTACTGTGCCTGGATCTCACCGGCAGGTGCTCACGCCCTGTTCAATTCCTGAACAGCGGTGCGCACACTGCTCAGAAACGAAACGCTCATTTCTGGGAACGTGAGCTATGCCACGCGCCACGCGTTGCAGGAGTGCCTGCTGCGCGTGCGCGGCTCACCAGCGCGGTGCATTGGCACAGTTCTGGCTGTAGCCTCTCGCGGCCAAGCGAAATATCACGCCGAATATAGCCCATTCAACATGTGAGGAGCACACAGATGAATCACGCAGAGATGCAATTCTTGACCACCGAATTCCCGTACAAAAAGCAGTATGCGAATTTTATCGGCGGCGAATGGGTGAAGCCTGTAGGTGGCGAGTACTTCGACAACGTGTCGCCGATCACCGGTGAGCCGTTCACCTCGATCCCGCGTTCACGCGAAGCCGATATCGAACTCGCACTGGACGCCGCGCATCGTGCGAAGGCAGCGTGGGGCAAGACCTCGACCACCGATCGCGCGAACATCCTGAACCGCATCGCCGACCGGATGGAAGCGAATCTGCAGCGCATCGCCGTGGCTGAAACGATCGACAATGGCAAGCCGCTGCGCGAAACGATGGCTGCGGATATCCCGCTCGCCATCGATCATTTCCGCTATTTCGCCGGCGCCGTGCGTGCGCAGGAAGGCTCGATATCCGAGATCGACCATGACACCGTTGCGTATCACTATCACGAACCGCTCGGCGTGGTCGGCCAGATCATTCCGTGGAATTTCCCGATCCTGATGGCGGTGTGGAAACTCGCGCCTGCCCTCGCTGCCGGCAATTGCGTCGTGCTAAAACCGGCCGAGCAAACGCCTGCGTCGATTCTCGTGCTGATCGAACTGATCCAGGACTTGCTGCCGCCGGGCGTGCTGAACGTGGTAAACGGGTTCGGCCTTGAAGCCGGCAAACCGCTCGCTTCGAGCAAGCGCATCGCAAAGATCGCTTTCACGGGCGAGACAACGACCGGCCGCCTGATCATGCAGTACGCAAGCCAGAACATCATTCCGGTGACGCTCGAACTCGGCGGCAAGAGCCCGAACATTTTCTTCGCCGACGTGATGAACGAGGACGACAGCTACTTCGACAAGGCGCTCGAGGGCTTCACGATGTTCGCGCTGAATCAGGGCGAAGTCTGCACGTGTCCGTCGCGCGTGCTGATCGACGAAAAGATTTACGACCGCTTCATGGAGCGCGCGTTGAAGCGTGTGGCCGCAATCACGCAAGGCCATCCGCTCGACACGAAGACGATGATCGGCGCACAGGCCTCGCAGGAACAACTGGAAAAAATCCTCTCGTACGTCGATCTCGGCAAGCAGGAAGGTGCCGAGTGTCTCATCGGCGGTGAGCGCAATACGCTTGGCGGCGAACTGAGCAAGGGCTACTACATAAAGCCGACCGTATTCCGCGGCCACAACAAGATGCGGATCTTCCAGGAAGAAATCTTCGGGCCGGTTGTTTCCGTGACGACCTTCAAGAACGAAGACGAAGCGCTCGAAATCGCCAACGATACGCTCTACGGTCTCGGCGCCGGCGTATGGACGCGCGACGGTACACGCGCCTATCGCTTCGGCCGGCAAATCCAGGCGGGCCGCGTGTGGACCAACTGCTATCACGCGTATCCGGCACATGCTGCGTTTGGTGGCTACAAGCAATCGGGCATCGGCCGGGAAAATCACAAGATGATGCTCGATCACTATCAGCAGACCAAGAACCTGCTCGTCAGCTATAGCGACAAGCCGCTCGGTTTCTTCTGAGCGTAACGTAACGACCCTGTCCGAGCGGGCCGCATTGCGCGGCTCGCTCTTTTTCAGCGAGGGCATGTGATGGCTGATGAGAAGGAAGTGGCCCGTGTGATCGCCACGCCTGCTGCGGTCGATTTGATCGATAAGCTACGCGCCGAACACGGAGCCGTGCTGTTTCACCAATCCGGCGGATGCTGCGACGGTAGCGCGCCGATGATGTTTCCGCAGAGCGAGTTCATGGTGGGCTCGTCTGATGTGAAACTCGGTGCGATTGCCGGTGTGCCGTTCTACATGAGTGAATCGCAGTTCGAGTACTGGCAGCACACGCAGTTGATTATTGACGTTGTGCCGGGCAATGGTGGGATGTTTTCTTTGGAGCGTCCGAGCGGGTTGCGGTTCTTGACGCGCTCGCGACTGTTCGAGGATGGCGAAAACGCGTGGTTGGAAACGCATCCGGTGGAACGGGCGGATGCTTAACTCATATCTCTTAGCCGCGCGTGTCTAGTTTGAATCGTCGCCGACTGCGGGTGGTGTCGGCGCACTCGCCAGCAGTGCATCACTGTCGTCTTTCAGGCCGACGCCGGTCAGTCCCAGACGCCGTGCGTTCGTCAACAGATAGTGCAACTTGTGTGCGGCTGATTCGTAGTTAAGACCTTCAGGCCGCACGTTGGAAATACAGTTGCGTTGCGCGTCGCTGCAACCCACTTTTGGCGCGTAGGTCAGGTAGATACCCAGGCTATCCGGCGAGCTCAACCCTGGACGCTCGCCAATCAGCATCACAACCAGTTTGGCGTTGAGCAGTTCACCGATCTCGTCACCGAGCGCAACGCGCGCCTGACGCGCGACTACGACTGGGCCGATCTTCCAATCGGCCATGCGTGGAACGACAGCTTGCAGCAGCGGGATCGATTGCTTCGACGCGGCGAACGCAGAAAGGCCGTCACCGATGACGAAAACCACTTCAGGTGAATCGATCTTGAGTTGTCCAAGCGCTACACGGCTCTCATCGCTTAAGCGCCTGCCCAGATCAGGACGCCGCAAATAATGCTCGCGATCGGGCGCGGCACTATGCACATCCAATGTGCTGAAACTTTGCGCGCGCAACTGTTCGTGCAGCACGTCCACATCGAGCGGATGATGTACCGCGTCGCGCGCCTGCGCATGCGAGAGGTTGAACGCCAGCAATGGTGCCGTCGGCAAACTATTGCCCGCGCGGCCCAATGCGATGCGTGCGTTCGTGAACTGCCGCAGCGCGTTCCATGGATTCTTTTTCGAGCAAGTCGCTCATGCGATCCCCATCCAATCGGGTGCGCCTTCCAGCAGCGGTTGTTGTGTCGATGCACTCAGCAACGCGCCGCGCGCGTCAGTGATCTGCATCGACTCCAGCCATTCTTCGAATTCCGGTGCACGGCGCAGGCCGAGCACGTCGCGCACGTAAAGGGCGTCGTGGAAGGACGTGCTTTGATAGTTGAGCATCACATCGTCCGCGCCGGGAATGCCCATGATGAAGTTGATGCCCGCTACGCCGAGCAGCGTGAGCAGGTTATCCATATCGTCCTGATCGGCTTCGGCGTGATTCGTATAGCAGATGTCGCAGCCCATCGGCACGCCGAGCAGCTTGCCGCAGAAATGATCTTCAAGACCCGCACGCGTGATCTGCTTGCCGTCGTACAGATACTCCGGTCCGATGAAACCGACCACCGTGTTGACCAGAAATGGATTGAACTTGCGCGCGACTGCATAGGCGCGTACTTCGCAAGTCTGTTGATCGACGCCGAAATGCGCATCGGCCGACAAGGCGCTCCCCTGGCCGGTTTCGAAATACATCAGGTTATTGCCGACGGTGCCGCGTTTCAACGACAACCCTGCTTCATACGCTTCCTGCAACAACGCAAGCGAAATGCCGAAACCCGCGTTCGCTTTCTCCGTACCGGCAATCGACTGAAACACCAGATCGACCGGCGCGCCTTTTTCGATCGCCGCAATCGTGTTCGTGACGTGAGTCAGCACGCAGGATTGCGTGGGCACCTGATAGCGTTGCCGGACGTCGTCGATCATCAGCAACAGCTTGGTGATCGCGGCAAGATTGTCGCTGGCGGGATTGATGCCGATCATCGCGTCGCCGCAGCCGTACATCAGGCCGTCGAGCATCGATGCGGCGATGCCTTTGACATCGTCGGTTGGGTGATTTGGTTGCAGACGCACCGACATGTGCCCCGGGCAGACCAACCGTATTGCGAAAGCGCGTAATCACCGGACGCTTACGCGCCGCCGCGATCAGATCCTGATTGCGCATCAACTTCGAAACCGCCGCCACCATCTCCGGCGTGAGGCCGGCGGTGATACGCGTGAGCGCATCCGCATCGGTCGTGTTGCTCAACAACCAGTTGCGGAAATCGCCGACCGTGAGATGCGAGATCTCAGCGAAGGCTTGCGGCGAGTGATCGTCGATCACGAGGCGCGTCACCTCGTCGCTTTCGTATGGGACCAACGCTTCGTTGAGAAACGTGCGCAGCGGCACCTGCGCGAGCGCCATCTTGGCCGCGACGCGCTCTTCTTCGCTCGCCGCCGCGACGCTCGCGAGCTGGTCGCCGGAACGCTGCGGACTGGCTTTCGCCATCAACGTTTTCAGGTCGGCGAAACGGTAAGTACGGCTGCCGATTGTCTCGGTGTAGCTCATCTTTACGACTCCATCGCCGCTGCTTATACAGCGGCTCGATCCGTCACTCTTCGAGCAAAGCGTCCGACGGTGCTGCTTCGCGTTGATGGCGCGTCAACAGGAAGTAGACGTAACCAAGCGCGAGGAAGATCGCGAACACGATAGCCACCAGGAAATTGAAGTAGACCATCGTAGCCAGACAAATCACCGCGGCCACCAGCGCGAACGCCGGAAAGAACGGAAACAGCGGCGCGCGGAACGGCCGCTCCATGTTCGGGTTCGAGCGGCGCAGCTTGAACAGCGACAACATACTGATGATATACATCACGATAGCGCCAAATACGGACATCGTCACGATGTTCGCCGTCAGCGTCTGGCCGCCGAACTGGATCAGCTCGTCGCTGTAGATCGCCGCGATGCCGACCACGCCACCCGCGATGATCGCGCGATGCGGCGTCTTGAAGCGCGGATGCACCTTGGAGAGCCACTCCGGCAGATAACCCGCGCGGGCCAGCGCGAAAATTTGCCGCGAATAGCCGAGGATGATGCCGTGAAACGACGCGACGAGCCCGAAGAGGCCGAGCCACACCAGCATATGCATCCAGCCGCTATGTTCGCCGACGATAAATTTCATGGCCTGCGGCAGCGGATCGTTGATGTTCGACAGCTTGGTCCAATCTCCGGCGGCGCCTGCGAACACCATCACGCCAATGGCGAGCACGACCAGCGTCAGAATGCCGGCGACATAGGCTATCGGAATCGAACGCTTGGGATTCTTGGCTTCTTCCGCAGCCATCGCGACGCCTTCGATCGCGAGGAAAAACCAGATCGCGAAGGGAATCGCCGCGAACATGCCGTGGAACGAACCCATGCTGAAGGTGTCTGCACCGGACCAGCCGCCATTCGTGAAGTTCGACCACTGAAAACCGGGCGACGCGACGCCCATGAACACCAGCAATTCAAAGATCGCGAGCAGCGTCACGCACAACTCGAAGGCCGCCGCGATCTGCACGCCGACGATATTCAACGCCATGAAGACGAGATACGCGCCCATGGCCGCGTGTTTCGGCTCCAGGCCGGGAAACTGCACGTGCAGATAGGCGCCAATTGCGAGCGCGATTGCGGGCGGCGCAAAGACGAATTCGACTAATGTCGCCGCGCCCGCCAGATAACCGCCAGTCGGGCCAAAAGCGTGGCGCGCGTATGCGAAGGGGCCACCCGCATGCGGAATCGACGTGGTGAGTTCGGTGAAACTGAAAATGAAGGTGGTATACATCGCGGCAATAAACACCGCCGTGATGACGAAACCGAGCGTGCCGGCGCTCGCCCAACCATAGCTCCAGCCGAAATACTCGCCGGAAATGACCAGCCCGACCGCGATCCCCCACAGTTGCCACGTGCCGAGCGTCTGCTTCAACTCGTGATGCGTAACTTTACCGACGTGCTGACTTTTGGATTCTGATTTCATCGGACGCTCCTGATGTTGCCGCTTGCTCAACGCCGCAAGGCTTTGCGGTGCATGGGCGGACAGGCTTCAGCCGATGGTAGTGAGCCATTATTCGAGGTGTTATCGAAATTCGGCAAAGTTCGGGGGCGATTGTGTCAGTCGGCGCTTAATTCCGTTTGCGTGCGATAGGTGAAGTTCGCAGGATTTGGTAAATGGGGACGTGGTACTTTGGTTCGCATCCCTTCGGCAATCTTCTTTTGGTTAGTTGGTCACTCACTCATGAACCCATTGGACAATCGGGCGCGCTACGAAACGCGGCTCGGCCGCGTGCTGGATCATATTTACGATCATCTCGACGAACCGCTGGATATCGATCGTTTAGCGGACATTGCCTGCATGTCGCCGTATCACTGGCATCGCATCTATCAGGCGATGTATGGCGAGACGGTCGCGACGACCGTGCGTCGCTTACGGCTGCATCGCGCGGCGGGATATCTGGCGAATGGCTCGATGCCGATCGCTGAGATTGCCGAGCGCTCGGGCTATAGCAGTTTGCAGTCTTTCTCTCGCACCTTTCGCGCGGTGTTCGGCATTCCGCCGACGCAGTACCGCAAACAGGGAACACATAGCCGGTTTCGTCCGGCGCTTTCAGGAGACGATCAAATGACGATGCGTGAAGTGGTGATTCGTCACGTGGAGCCGATGGAGGTTTTGTCGGTGGATCACGTTGGGCCGTATATGCAGATCGGCAAGGCGTTTGATGGATTGTTCGGCTGGCTGGCGAAACACAATTTGCTGGCGGGGCAGATGCGCATGATCGGGATTTATTACGACGATCCGGGGGTTGTTGCAGAGAATGCGTTGCGGTCGAAGGCTGGGGTGTTGTTGCCGCATCCGGTTCAGGCTTCGGTGACGGTGAGTCCGCCGGTTTCGATGGCGCATGTGAAAGGCGGTGAGTACGCGGTGTTGCAGCACAAGGGGCCGTGCAGCGATATGCGTGCGGCTTATGAGTGGTTGTATGGGACGTGGCTTGTGCAGTCGGGGCGTGAAGCGGCGGATGCACCGGTGTTCGAGGAGTATCTGAATAGCCCGAAGGAGACTGCGCCTGCTGAGTTGTTGACGGAGATTTGTTTGCCGTTGGTTTGATGGTTTTGGCTTGGTTCGCTTTGTTCTGCCTGCTTTGTGCTTCCTTGTGCAGCGGGTTCGCGGTTGCCTCTCTGGTTTTTATAGCCTTTGTATATGTATACGTAGTAATAGTTAACAAGCCTCGCACCTGGCTGTGGATAACTTGAATCTTCGTTTACGGATCAAGGGACTGCAGAATCCATAACCCTGCGGAGCGTGGGCGAACAGGAGCAAGGAGCCAGGGAAAACTTTTGACTGACCTGGCGAGGTCGCCGGTTTATCAAAGTTTCGCCCACAACGTGTCAGGTGGGTTGTACAAAAGTTGTCCAGAGGGGGCTGTGGATAAGTGGGGCTATTTGCGTATCCGCCGAAGCGTGAGCCCTTTGCGACGGCTGGAAATTACCGATCCGACATAACCAGTTTCCTCGACGAACTAAAAAAGAAACACGTAGATCTCGAAGAAAGGCAGAGGAAGGGCCGGGTCTTACTCTGGGACTGCGAGCCGATCGACCTCGACGAGCGACGCGCAAATGCCAGTTCCACGGTGCAGTTCCTGCGAAACTCGTCGCTGTAGTCAGCGACGTGATGAGTGGGACGCGCAGAGAGCGATCAGCGGTTGGATAAATGAGCAAGACCGCCTGAACCCGCCCGCTAGGAGCGTGCGCGGCAGAAGTCTGATGTCATCCGGTCGGGCAGGGTAAACGTTGTTAGCAGATGACAACAAGCTATCTCCCCTACGAGCCGCAGCAGCAGATGTTGCTGCCCCACGCGCTGCAAGACTGGCTGCCCGAAGGGCACCTTGCCTACTACATCAGCGACACGGTGGACTCACTCGACCTCTCCGCTTTCCATGCGCGGTATGCCGGCGGTGGTCAGCGCAACCAGCCCTTTCATCCGGCGATGATGGTGAAGGTGCTCGTGTACGGCTATGCGACCGGCGTGTTCTCGTCGCGCAAGCTGGCCAGGAAGCTGCATGAGGATGTCGCGTTCCGGGTCCTGGCGGCGGGCAACTATCCGGCGCACCGGACGCTGTGCGACTTCCGCGCCTTTCACCTCAAAGAACTGTCGGACCTGTTTGTGCAGGTGGTGAAACTGGCCAGGGAGTGCGGACTGATCAGGCTCGGGACGATTGCCGTTGACGGCACGAAGATCAAGGCCAATGCCTCGCGCCACAAGGCGATGAGCTACGACCGGATGAAGAAAGCCGAGCTTGAACTGAAAGAACAGATCGATGCGCTGCTGGCAAAAGCGAAAGTGGCCGATGACGCTGAGAAGAACGAGCCTGAACTCGATATTCCGGCCGAGATCACGCGGCGCGAGGACCGGCTTGCGGTCATCCGTGCTGCGCGTGCGCGTCTGGAAGAGCGCCAGCGCCAGGCCGATATCGCGCGTGGTCGTAGCGACGACGACACGCCGCCGGACGGCGGCGACAAGCCGAAAAAGAAGTCGCGCTTCAAGTACAGGTTCGGCGAGCCCAAGCCCGACGCCCAGGAGAATTTTACTGACCCGGAAAGCCGGATCATGAAGCACGCCGGCGGCGGCTTCGACTATTCCTACAATGCCCAGGCTGCCGTCGACGACACGGCCCACATCATCGTCGCGGCCGAACTGGGTAACAGTGCCGCCGACAGCGGCCAGTTGCCAGGCGTTCTTGCTGCCGTGCTGCGTGACGCTGGCGCCAATCCCAGGCAAGTCCTTGCCGACGCGGGCTACCGGTCGGAAGCGACGTTCGAGCAATTGCGCGAGCATCCCGCCGAGCTGATTGTGGCGCCCGGACGCGAGGGCAAGAAAGATGTGAGGGTCGATGCCCTGAAGCGCCCGCTGTGCGCCGCGATGGCAGAAAAGTTTACTTCTGCGCAAACTCAGGCGGCCTATCGAAAGCGCAAATGGCTGTCCGAACCGCCGAATGCCTGGGTAAAAAGCGTTCTCGGATTTCGACAATTCAGCATGCGCGGACTGGCCAAGGCTCAGGCCGAGTGGAAGCTCGTCTGCGTGGCGCTGAACCTGCGCAGAATGTCGAAAATGAAACTTGCGTAAGCCCGGAAGGGGGCAAGTTTGCCTGATTTCGCCCCCGGGCAAACCATTTTTGCGCGCACTGGCGGGCAAAACTGCAATCGCAGTTGACGCCGCCCGATCTGGCGTCAACTCCGGAGGCTCAAATTCTGTCTGCCGCGCGGACTCCTAGCTCCGCTGCATTGAGCGGGGCGGTTTCCAGCACCACCGAAAACTTGTCTTCCGAAGACCACGCTTCGGGATTCTTCCCATCTCCCGGCACCACCGCTCCCTGTCCTTTCGCCTCGCGGCGCCATGCATACAACGTATAAGTCGTAATCCCTGTCTCTCCGGCTAGCGCCGAAACACGTGCGTTCTCCGGCGGCATCATGCGACGCACCACCGCTTCTTTTCTTTCTGCTGGGTAGGCTTTCATTTACTCTGATTTTACCGTCCCCGGACCTTGTCTATGAGAATCAGATGACACGACAATAAGTCTGACACCGGGGGATTTGACCACGTAGTGCGACTGGCACGGCAGATTCCAGCTTCCGACCGAAGGCCAGAGCGAAATATGCTCGCCGTCGAACGTTAGCGACCAATCTGTCGGCGTGAGCGGGGTTACGACCTCGTTTCCGCAGCCGCAACAGCAGCTGTGAGAGATCGTTCCATATTCCATTGAAACGTAAAGGCGTCCCAGCTCAAGTTCTCTTGGAATGGTCTTGACGAAGACGGGCTCCAGCACCGAGACGCGCATCATTCGTTCACCTCGTTTACGAGCATGTTTCCGTCCGTTGTGTACGAGCAGTGCATCTCTTTGTCCAGATCGCGATAGAAACCGCGATACTTCTTCCACCTGATCACCGCCAGCGCAGCATTGAGTGCGTTTAACTCAGCGATCTGAATATTCGACCGATAAACGTTTTTTTCATCAGCCCCCTCGAACGCGATCTTCCTGTTAGCGAAATCGCGATGTCCAGGTTCGCTGAGTGTTACGCGAAGAATCCCGCCGAGCGTTCCAGCAGAGAGCTCCAATCCCATACCAACATCGAGAAATGGTACGCCAAGCTGCTCAAGACGCCTGACGGCAGTCCGTTTAGCTACTCCGTCATCCATGCAAAGAAACGCAAACGTGACGCAGTCCAGCAAATGCACGTTCGTTTCGTTCAACTCAGACGCGTGCGCGACAATACCGCTCCGCATCTGGCCGTAGATCTGTGCGAAATACTCGACCTTCTTCGGCACTTCGCGCAGCTCGTCAATGGTCGGTGCACCCGGGGCGCGAAACGCGTTGTGCTGGTAAAAATCGTCTCCGTCGATGAGGTGAATTTCCTCTGCCGGTGTCTTGGCGACCAGATCAAGAACATAGGAGCCGGTACCGCCAACGCCGACGCTCGCGTTCCAGCAGCTTCGTCAGTGCGCCAATGCCTGCTCGATCTGATGCTGTCTCGACGTAATTAAACACGCTGTCCTCGTCCGGTTCGACCGCGAACACCTTTCGGGGGCTCGAACCAGGCTCAATCACCCCCGCTGGCCCTGAAATAATCGTTGCATACGTGGCCAATTTCTCGAAATAGTCGACGTACCCGTCCTGATTTGGCTTGCTGGACAGATAGTGCGATCCGACATGCATCAGGTCGTGCGGAATCTGGTTGCCCGCCGCAATGCTGCGCATCGGAGTTCCGTCTGCCTGACACGGGAATACGTGGCCTGACTAGGCAGTCCTCGATATCTGTGACCCTGAAGTTACTGAATGTTCGCGAGGAGTTCAAGGGGCGATCGAACCGTGAAGCTGGTCAAACCGGTTCGCCATTCCTCATTCATTCGCTTTCTGCATCGGTTTAATCTCGACTATTCATGCACACTAATTGCGTATTATCAATCGCACTTGCCACTGTGATAACACCGACCGCGATCCAGTCAGGGTAAAGGCAAAATTTTCCACTCAAATTGTTAAACGGTAAAAATTCCACATTATGTCGCGTGCATCAAATGGGGGAAATTTTTGCATCTTTAATCGATTGGCCATTCTGGTTGACCTAATGTGATACCTTTTCGTCTGAAGAGTCGGTAAAATCGCGTGGCGCCGATTTAGGCAGAATAAAAAGGAATTGCCGTGTCGAATCTTGCTCAAGATTTCAAGGCTCTGCTGGGGGGCAGGCAGCAGGGTCGCATTCTCACCCTGTCATTTCCACACAACGATGCGCCCGCGTCGGTATTGCTCGCGAACCGGCTCGAAGGCACGGAAGCGCTGTCGCGCGATTTTGAGTTCACGGTCGAGATCCTCTCCGATAATGCCGGACTCGCACTTAAGGATTTCATCGGTAAACTGCTTGGCGTTCAACTCGTGCGGGGTGATGGATCGTTACGCTATTTCAGTGGGTACGTGTTTGCTTTCCGTCACGTTAAAACCGATGGAGGTGTCGCGTATTACGAGGCGCAAATCGGTCCGTGGCTGCGATATCTGAAACTGCGTCGCAATAGTCGCCTCTTTCTCGACCAGAATCTCCATACCCAGACATCAACGCTGCTCGGTGACTATGGAGTCCTGCCGGTCTGGGACTGGCGTGTGCATGGCGAAGATCCGTCAATGACAATGGCATGCCAGTACAACGAGGACGATCACAATTATCTGAGCCGCCGCTGGGAAACCGCGGGTTACTTGTATTGGTACGAACACACGAGCGACGGCCACATGCTGGTGGTAACCGATGCGTCAGCGGACGCCGCACAGATTGAAGGTCCAAGCGCCGAGGTCCGTTTTCAAAGCGAAGCCGGATCGCAGGAAGAGGACGGCATCGCAGACTGGGCGCCGGTGCGTCAGATGATGCCCACACAGGTCGCGCTCTCCCGGTTTGACTTCAAGAATCCGCGGCCGGCCACGGTTGATATGCCGACGGTCAACAAGCAAGGCAACGTTCCGCAGCTCGAGGACTACCAGTATGCCGGTGCATACGGGTTCAAGCCCGGGCAGGATGGCGACGATGTCGCGCGCCGCAGGATGGAGGAAATCGAGGCGGCGGCCAAGCACTTCGACGGAAAGGGCAACAGCCGCTACGCGATGCCGGGTCGCTGGTTCCGCCTGACAGACCACTACGGCAGCGCCGTTTCAGGCGACGCAAGCAAAAGCGAGTTCCTCATTATCTCCGTGCGCCATGCGGCATCGAACAACTACCTGCAGGGCACAGAGACGGCTGCGGAATACAGCAATGAACTCACCTGCATCCGCCGCAGCATCCCTTGGCGCCCGGGGCGGGGCTATAACAGCGTCGACACCCGTATCCTGGCTCCCCAGACAGCGACCGTTGTCGGCCCTGCTGGACAAAGCGTATACACGGACCAGTATGGCCGTTGCAAGCTCCAGTTCCACTGGGACCGCGACGCGAAGGGCGACGAAACGAGTTCGACCTGGGTGCGCGTAGCGTCTTCGTGGAGCGGTGGCGAGCAAGGCGGCGCCGCGCCCCCGAGAGTCGGCTCGGAGGTGATTGTCCAGTGGCTGGAGGGCAACCCGGACCGGCCTATCGTCACGGGTCGCGTCGCCAACGAGAAGAACATGCCTTCATGGCAGTTGCCGTCGCAGAGCGCGCTGATGGGGTTCCGCTCGCGGGAATTGGACGGAGCAAGCGGCAACACTGCCGGCGGCCGCAGCAACCATCTCCTGTTCGACGACACGGCCCAGCAGATACAGACGCAGTTACGCAGCGACCACGAGAACAGCCAACTCTCGCTCGGCTATGTCACCCGTATCGAGAACACAGCGGGTCGCCAGGATGCGCGTGGCGAAGGTTTCGAATTGCGCACGGACGCTGTCGGTGCGATCCGCTCCGGCAAGGGCATGCTTATCAGCACCGATCCTCGCCCGCAGGCCAAGTCGCATCTGTCGGACGTGAGCGAGCCTATCGATCGACTCGGGAAGGCCCAGACCCTGCATGGGCAGTTGGGCAAGCTTGCACAGCAATATCAGGCACAGGATAGTGGAGCGGACCAGTCGAGCGTCGCCGACGCCCTGAAGACCCAGAACGATGCCATCAAAGGCAGTGGGGCCGTGAGCGGCAGCGGAAGCAGCAACGGTGGTTCATTTCCCGAATTCAATGATCCCCACCTCGTTGTCGCCAGCCCCGCTGGGGTTGCCATCACCACGCCTGGGTCGTCCCATCTTGCGAGCGGGCAGCACGTGGCGCTCACCTCCGGGGAGGACGTTTCGATCGCCGCGGGTAAGTCGTTGCTCGCGAGCGTGTCCGAAAAGTTTTCCCTATTCGTGCACAAGCTCGGCATCAAGCTGATTGCAGCTAGCGGCAAGGTGCAGGTGCATGCGGAGAACGACGAGCTTGAGCTACTGGCAAAAAAAGTCGTCAGTCTGATCAGCACCACTGACTGGATTAACATCACCGCGAAGCAAGGGATCAAGCTGACTGCGGGTAACAGCCAGTTTGTGATCAGCGCGGACGGGTTGAACGGGTTTACGCCCGGCAGCAACCTGATTCACGCCGGTAGCCACAGCACTATGGGCCCGCAAAGCGTTCCGGCGCAATTCCCTGGCGCAGATCTCTGCTCTTCGTTGTCGAGCGGCGCGGCTCAAGCCGGCAATGCTTCGATCGCCCTGTAGTCCTCGAATGAACAGAATGATTCCACCGATGTTGCCCGTTCCCGAAGTCTCGACCCCGTTGGAGCGTGGTTTTCTGCTGATCGAGCCAGCGACGCTCGTTCATGTGCCCGAGCTCAAACGATTTGACCTGCGTGCGTGCACGCCGCGCGTCCTCGCGCATCGCGAGGAGTTGATGCCGAGACTCCTCGATGTCGAATCGCTCACCGCGGATATGCGTGAAACAGCAACCCGCTACTGGCTGGATGAAATCGAGACCGAACGGCCGCCGGTCGTGTGCGCATGGATCGATAGCGACGCCGATGTCGATACCCTCTCGGAACACATCGCCCGCTATCTGGTCGGGCCTGGCGCGAACGGCCAGCCGGTCTTCTGGCGGTACTACGATCCGCGGGTACTGAGCGTAACGCTGGAAATCTTCGACGCCGCTCAACGGCAGGCGCTGCTCGGGCCAATCAAATCCTGGCAGTTCGCTTGGGCGGGCCATCGCTGGAACGTGCCAGGACCCGGCGTGTCGTCCGACACGCTCGACGGCTATGTTCCGGGGTGGCCGCGCCCCGAACAGTGGCCGCGCGTCGACCGCAGCGATGTCGCGGTACGCGTCCTGAATCGGCTCCCCGCGATGCCCGTCGAAGAGGCGGAACGCTTGCC
Source organism: Paraburkholderia sp. BL23I1N1 (assembly GCF_003610295.1). Taxonomy (NCBI): domain Bacteria; kingdom Pseudomonadati; phylum Pseudomonadota; class Betaproteobacteria; order Burkholderiales; family Burkholderiaceae; genus Paraburkholderia; species Paraburkholderia sp. BL23I1N1. Next base: position 425,839 of record NZ_RAPV01000002.1, on the reverse strand, counting down.
GGGAAAATTTGACCGGATTTTCTGCGATGTCGTCCAGCGCGGCGTAACGATGGGCGCCGACGATCTCGCGGATTACACGTGGCATTGCCTGCGATATGGCGCGGCATTCGAGCAGCACCCGGTGATCGTTGACGCGTGGCCGGCGCTCTCCCGCCGCGAAACCACCTGGCCCGACGTGAAGGCGCGCCTCACGCCCGGCGATTTTCAGCATTTTGAACAGGCTTCCCGCTCGCAGACGGCGGAGAGGATCAAAACATGACAGCTTCTTGCCCACTGTGCGATCGAAAATCGCTCCTGATCTATCCCGTCCGCTACGCGGTCGCGTGCCCGCTGGGCGCAGCTAAAGCCCCGCCCCTGTCGGGCAATTTCAAAATCGACGGCCGCGCTCCGCAGTCTGCGGGGACTGCTCGATACACGCTGCGCTCGCTGCGCCCGGGCTATCTCTACACCTATGACGAGAAGCGTCAGCGGTTGCGCGCGTACATGGTGCTTGAGGACGGAATCATGTGGAGCTTCCCGCCCGGGACACGGCCGCCGCCGGGCGACGCGGAGCAGGAACTGACACGGGGTTGCGCGATGGCCGGCGACCTCAAATTCGAGTCGCTCGGCCGCTGCATCGACGTCGAGCACACTCCCGGTGTCGATGAGGCGGCGAATTTGTGGATGGGCTGGTCGAACGTGCAGTGGACCAAGGCGCTCGTCGAGAAGGTCTCGGACGCGACCTGGCGCAAGCTGCACATGCAGTGCATCAATGTGCCGGCGATGCTGGCAGGAAGTGCGACCGACACTGGCGAGTTTCAGGCGTCGCAAGCGAAGGTCGCACACTTTGCAATGGACGAAAAGGCGATGAAGGACGCCTTCGGCTTCAGCAACCGGGCACCGAAAGACGAGATCAAGTTGCGCCAACGTAATCTGGTAAAGCGCATCGGAGACGCGATGGCGCAATCTCCGATAAAGAAGGGGTTTATCGTGGCGGTCAACGATCCTGTCGCCGTTACGAATGACCTGGCAGAACTGACGGTCCCGAATCTGAACAACGGCTTTGACCAGGATATCTACTGGAAGTGGATGTCGGCGCAGCTTCTCGAGCGGGCGGAGTCGGGCATTCGGGGGAGCGCGCGCGCGATGACCGGAATGTCGTACGGGATATCGAAGACGATCGCGGATGCTAATGTGCTCAATGCGAAGGCAGGCGTTGAGCAGGCGCCAGACGCAGTAGGGCTCTTCAGGTTCCTCTACAACGCAGCCAAGACGGGAAGCTTTGATCAGGCGTTGAAAGAGGATGAGCGGAACGTGAACGACATTCCCGGCGCACAAACGAGATCGGAGAACGAGGCGTGGGAAGACGCCACGACGAAGATCGGACCAGACGGCAAGCCTACGAGCGTGCTGGACGAAAAGGCGTTAGGGAATTTCAAAACGGAATACCAGAATGCCCTGACCGCGTTTAAACCCAAGTGGCAACCGCTTGTTCAGGCTCACGCGGGCTGGTTAAAGTCGCAATTGCTGGCCGAATGGATGGCCGGTGTGAGCGACGTGAAGGACATCCGCAGCGGCTTTGCCTACAGCGAATCCTGTGCACAGGCGATTGGCGTCGCCGCGGGCACCGAGGATTGCAAAAAGGTGCTCGACGATTGGCTGAGCAGCGCCCAGGCATCAAACATTCGCAATGTGTACGCACGTGCGCTGATGTTCAATCAGGACGACCTGATAAAGGCGGCGGACTCACAGGTACATGGCTCGGATATCCAGTACGAGAATTTCCTGAATATCTACAAGGAAGCTTTCAAGCGTGTCGAAAAAAATGCCACTGCCGCCGCGCTGCGTGACAGGCTCGTTGTAACTACGGCCAATTACATCGTTGCGACCCTCACCAAGGGAACGCGAGGCGCAGCATGGGGATTCACGATGATCCGGCTTTCGCTGCACGCGGGTGTACGCGTCACGCCATCGCAGGTCAGCAATATCAAGATGCGCACCTGGTTGCTGGCTCAGGCAAAGGAACTGGGCGTGAAACTGGACGGCGACCAAACCGAACAGCGGGTGAAGGCAGCACAGGTCAGCAAACAGGTTATCAAGGGGGCGTCTCCTTCCAATCCGGATATAGTGGCCTATGAACTTGACACGGACGCGCTGGTTCGGTCAGGAAAGCTCGACGCAAGCGAGGTCAGTAGTATCAAGATCGCCGGAGTGGAAACCACACGGAAGTGGCTGGGCTCGTCAGCTCCGGTAGAGTTCCATCAAGGCGTGGCGACAGTCATCTTCCAGATGGCGACGTTGACCTTCGCCGCCAAGGACTTCTTGGACAGCGATGAATTTAACAAGACCGATACCTCGATAAAACTTTTGGCGTGCATCGTGTCGATTTTAGGGAATATTGTCGAGACAGCATCGGAGACCGTACGCAGCGGTCCGGTTCATCCGCTTGCGGCCTATATTACGAAGCAATGGGCGGGTGCGAGCGAATGGGCTGAGGTAGGCGCCAAAGTCGGCCGTGGGATGGGGGCTGCGGCGGGCATTGGGCTGGCCTTAATCGACATTTTTAAAAACTTGCCGGAATCTGTTCGCAACAAAGAGTACGGTCTTGGGTTCTTATATTTCTTAAGCGGATCTCTCGGGGCTTACCTCGCAGTTGGCGCATATTTGCAGGTTATTCCGGGCTTCTGGATTGCATTCGTTGCTTCAATACTCGTTGGTATCGCCATTGCCGTTTTCAAGGCATCGGAAATGAAGGATTGGATCTCGCGTTGCAAGTTCAGTGCAGGTGAGCACTATCCCACGCTTGATGCTGAAGTCCGTGCGTTTACGTCGGCCGTTGGGAGCTAAACCATGGACGAGCGATTGATGAAGAAGTGCATCGGCCAACCTGTGCCCGAGTGGGATATGGCGCACAGGTTGCCGATCAACCGACCTGTCGGTCCAGAGGTCCAGGATTTCGGGGCGACCTTTTGTATCAACTCCACGTTCATGGATGTGACTGAGCCGTCATACCTGGACAAGCAGTGGGTTTTGGCAGGGGCTGCGCTGGCCTGCGCGGGTATGGCTATCGGCCCGTACGGTTATGTGATTTCTCACGCCGAACCTGGGCCGGCGTTCTGGATGTTTGCTTTCGACTGCCTGGCTCTTGCAGTGGTGGCGGCGTTCGGCTCGTTGGTGTGGAAAATTGCACGAGGCTTGGTGTTTGGTCTGAAGTACCGGCCGATTCGCTTCCACCGCGGTGAAGCCAGACTCTATGCAATTCGTGCACGGCGGTACTTCGCCAAGCCTGGCGACGGCGACGTCGTATGGGAAGCTCCGTGGACAAGCGATTCGATGTTCTGTCTGCACCGCGAGGAAACGCCATTCGGGACTGTATTTCACATCCGGCACTACGCGGTCGATGGTAAGGGCAATGTCGTCCGGGCGTTCTCGATCGGCCGCGAGTGGACTGGCAAGGCACAGGTTGAGATGGCGTTGGCGCAATGGAATTACTGGTGCAGGTACATGAGCGAAGGGCCAAGTCGGTTGCCGAAGCCTATGCTGTTCCATACTCGGCGCGAAACGCTGCGAGAATCGTTCCTGTTTTCGATGTACAGCTTCGGAATGCGTGCACCCGCTTTTGTGCGAATTATCATGATGCCGCAGATCCTGCTGTTCACAGGATTGCGGGCTCTCGCAAACGTAACCAACCGTGCCCCAGTCTGGCCGGACAACGTTGAAAAAATCAGTTCGATTGCACAAAGCGACCCCTATGCAGAGCCGCGCAACAATACCCCGGTCGGTTGGGGAGACACCGTGCTGGCCCAGCAGCGCGGCGACTATCCAGAGAACCCGAAGGCTCGGGCTGAAGACTGGACCGGCGAAGCCGATGGCAAGGCGCATGCGGTAGCCTGGCTCGCGAACCCGGCCGCTCTGGTGGCCAGGTCCGTTGTGCGAGGGGTGCAATGAAAGATGGAGCAAGGCATGGTCGATGCGGATCCTCGCTAACTCGACGTGTCGGGACCCGGTGTGGCCGGACGCTGTCCAGTGGGTCGGTGCGGTGGTGCCAGACGATCCGTATGCGGAGCCACGCACGGGTACCCCTGTTGGTTGGTAGGGAGCTGTGTTGGCGAGACGGCGGGGCGACTACCCGATCAATCCGAAGGCTCGAGTCTGACGATGAAGAACGAAAGCGGACGAAGCGTGATGAAAACAAGCGTTAACCCAATACGCAGTAGCTTCGCAACTGACGCTATCGCTGCCCTATTTATTGCACTTGCTTTGCTCGCTGGCTGCACGCCAAGTAACGCTTCGACAGACGAAGTTGTCGAGGCGGCAGTCAGATCAGCGCTGCCCAATGAAAAGGATATCAAGTTCGACGGACTGTACGAAACCACTCCCGATTTGCACGGATCCAGCGAAACACCGAACTACAAGCGCGCGTTCACCTGCGGGTACGTTACCTATACGAATGAGGCAGGGAAATCCATCAGGGCGCGCTTCATCTATCTTTCTCATTCGGACGATCCGTCGCAGGCCGGTCAAAATTTTCTCAGTGTGGAGAAGCCCGAAATAAATTACGGCATTCGCGATAAGGAAAATGGCGGTAAATATGTGACTTCATTCGAACTGACTGGATGGAATCGATCGTGTGCCGATGCCCAGCATCCCAAAACTTTCAGCGGCGTTGCTCCGGAAAGCAATGGATAAAACGGACCTGAGTCGACACTGGTTTCATCCGGCCGGCGACGCTACAGAATGAGCAAGGCGAGGCTAGAGATGAAAGACGAAGCTGGACGAGGCGTGATCCGCCTGAACGACAAGACGACACACGGCGGACACGTGACGACCGCCAGCGATAACTTCAAGGTAATGGATGTGCCCGTCGCACTTGAAGGCGACAAGACTTGGTGTCCGCAGTGTCAGGGCACCTACGCCATCTTGCCGAAGGACAGCACACGCCAACATCTCGGAAAAGCGGTCGCCTATCACGGGGACCCAACCGAGTGCGGTGCGACGTTGATCGCGTCGCTGTAAAAGCGGCTTGGTGTTTCTGGATCACGCTGTTCAATTGCAGCGAGGACTCGCGTGACCGGAACTGGCGATGGGCCCGAGGCATCCGATGCGGTAGTCGTGGAGTAGGCGTGGATGATTCATGGTGAAAACGTCTATCGGCAAACCGGCGCCCGGGTTGGGCATGGCGCGCCGTTGCCAGTCGATTGTCGGGTGCTGCCAGCATGCGGGAGCGGGAATGGTCTTTCGCATCAACTCGACCGGCACGCCGGTAACTGAACCTTTGTTCATTTTGAAGCAGGGCTTCATGGCGGCAGCCATGGGACGCAGGCTTTTCGCATCGTGCGAACGCAAGCCGATTTTCAGGCGCACGGCTGCTAAACATCTGTTACCTGGCCCGCTTGGGTCGGCGTTCAGTCCTTTGTGTGCCGACGCATACCCAATTAGCCGAGAAAACCCAAGCCCGATGCCTAAGTCAAAACGATTGCGCCTGATCTACGGCGTAACCCTTTCGTTAATCCGAAGTTCCCCCATCCACCCAAGCCACCAAGCGGGTGCAAGCCCCCGTGTTTCAAGGCATCCGCGCTTTCGAAGCCCTTCCTGTGGATTACAAAATGTAGTCACTAAAATTTCTTGAAATCTACGCAATATTACCTATATTTGTTCTATGGCAAGCAGGACTGGAGCCGCTCACGTCGTCACCACAACGCGCACTTACAAGGGCACGGTGTACCGCACGCACCTGCTGCGACGTAGCTACCGCGAGGACGGCAAGGTCAAGAACGAGACGCTGGGCAACCTCTCGCATCTGCCCGAGCCGCTGATCGAGATCATTCGGCGCTCGCTGCAGGGCGAGACGTTCGTCCCGCTGGGCCAGGCGTTCGAAGTCACCGGCTCCCTCGCTCACGGCCATGTGCAGGCCGTTGAGTTGGCGATGCAGCGCCTGGACTTCGCGTCGCTGCTGGGCAGCAAGCCCTCACCTGAGCGCGAACGGGTGCTGGCGATGGTGGCCGCGCGCATCGTGGCGCCGCACACAAAGCTGGCCACCACGCGCTGGTGGCACACCACCACGCTGGCGACGGACTTCGGCGTGGCCGACGCGAACGAGGACGATCTGTACGCGGCGATGGACTGGCTGCTCGCGCGCCAGGACGCGATCCAGAAGAAGCTCGCCGCGCGGCATTTGAGCGCCGGCGGCCTGGTGCTGTACGACCTGAGTTCGAGCTACTTCGAGGGCACCACCTGCCCGCTGGCCCGGCTGGGCCACAACCGCGACGGCAAGAAGGGACTGCTGCAGGTCAATTACGGACTGCTCACCGATGCGCGGGGCTGCCCGGTAGCGGTGTCGGTGTATGAAGGCAACGTGGCCGACAGCAGCACCTTCCTGCCCGAGGTGCAGCGCCTGCGCGAGAGCTTCGGCGTCGGGCAGCTGGTGATGGTCGGCGATCGCGGCATGATCTCCAGCAAGGCCATCGACGAGCTGCGCGAGACGCAGGGCATCGACTGGATCACGGCCTTGAAGAGTGCATCGATCCGCGCACTGGTCGAGCAGGGCCAACTGCAGCTGGGGCTGTTCGATGAGCACAACCTCATGGAGATCGCCTCGCCGGAGTATCCCGGCGAGCGGCTGGTGGCGTGTCGCAATCCGCAGCTCGCGACGCTGCGAGCGCACAAGCGGCAGGACCTGCTCGCTGCTACCGAAAAGAACCTGCAGCAGATCAAGGAACGCGTGGAAGCGGGCAGACTCAAGGGCGCCGATGCGATTGGGCTGCGCGTGGGCAAGGTGGTCAACCAGTACAAGGTGGCCAAACACTTTGAACTGCAGATCAGCGACGGGAGCTTCTCGTTTACGCGCAAGCACGAGGCGATCGCCGCGGAGGCCGCGCTGGACGGCATCTACATCATCCGTACTTCGGTCGAGGCCACGCGCATGGAGGCGGCCGAGTGCGTGCGCAACTACAAGGCGCTGGCCAACGTCGAGCGGGCCTTCCGCAGCCTCAAGACGGTGGACCTGAAGGTGCGCCCAATCCACCATCGCACGGCTGCTCGGGTGCGCGCGCACATTCTGCTGTGCATGCTCGCCTACTACGTGGAATGGCACATGCTCGAAGCCTGGCGCGAACTGATGTTCGCCGACACCGACCTGGCGGCCAAGGCCACGCGCGACCCGGTGGCGCCGGCGCAGCGCTCGCAGCAGGCGCAGGAGAAGGTGGTGAGTCGCACCGTGGCGGATGGCTCGCCCGTCCACAGCTTCTCCACGCTGATGGCCGAGCTGGGCAGCATTGTGCGCAACACCTGCCGCACACCAGGAGCTGGCCCCGAGGCGCCGACGTTCGACATCATCACCACGCCCAATGTGACGCAGCGTCACGCACTCGATCTGATCAGACAGATCCACCCGTAGACAGAAACCGGATCCCCGAATTTATGCCGGTGCCTGTGGCACGGGGGCAAACTCGCCCGGCCAATACTGGAACTTCGGTCTAGCGTCCCGCGCCGAGTTAGCCAACGCTCGGCCCAAAAAGTGCCGATTGAGCACGTTTGCCGCAATCGCGTGGCGTCCGCCGGCACTCGAAGATGGTGCAACGGAACTCATTAGTATTACTATGTAGTCTACTCAAACCCAACATTCAGCAAGTCCGGTGCATCGTGGTTAAGGTGAGTCCGCAAAACAAAAAAGGGTTACAAGCGAATCGCTTGTAACCCTTTCAACCTCTTGGTAGGGCGCGGATGACTGGAACAGTCGTGCTACGGATTAAGAGATTCCCGCTCTTGCTTGACGTTTCGCCCCGTCTGCCAGTCGCAATAACTGACGTCCGCGTGTGCGGCCACTTAACTCGATCACGGTGTCACTCAGCGAGTACCAAGGCTCACGAAAACTTGCCCGATTTTTTCACTATCTGTGGCAGCAGATTTTCACTTACCTGGCACAGTTTTCACTTTCTGTGGCACCCGACAGCTATCTCAAACATCAATATTCCCCGCCCTCAACGCATTCGACTCAATGAAAGCTCTCCGCGGCTCCACATCATCCCCCATGAGCGTCGTAAAGATGCCATCAGCCGCAATGGCATCCTCAATCTGCACACGAAGCAAACGACGCACGGTCGGATCCATCGTCGTCTCCCAAAGCTGCCCAGGATTCATCTCGCCCAAGCCTTTGTATCGTTGCTTGGAGATATTGCGTTCAGCATCAGCCAGCAACCACTTCATAGCGCTCTTGAAGTCGGTAACAGCCATACTCCGCTCACCACGCTTGATCACCGCCCCAGTACCAATCAACCCCTTAAACGTATTAGCGGTATTGATCAGCTGTTGGTAATCAGCGGTCAGCTGAAAATCCTGATCCAGCACAGAAATCTTCTGATTACCGTGATGGGTCCGCGCAACGCGCAGCGAGCGCAGCTCACGCACCGGGTCATACATCGTGGTGACCTTGACCTCAGGCTTCAACGCATCATCACGCAACTTAGCCTCAAGCGCCGCCGCCGACACTGCAGCCGCTTCCTCGCTGGACAGGTCAATCACAACCCCATCCATCACAGCCTCAAGCGCCCCAGCGTCATACAACCGGCTCAGACGATTCACCACAGCCTGGGCCAGCAAATAAGCCCGAGCCAACTCACCCAACGCATCACCGGTAATCGGCGTAGAACCTTCAGAAGCCAACAACTCCGACCCCTGCAACGCCAGCTTCAGGATGTGGGCATTAACCTCAGTCTCATCCTTCAAATACCGCTCATCCTTACCCGCCTTGATCTTGAACAGCGGCGGCTGCGCGATATAGATATACCCACGCTCGATCATGTCCGGCATCTGACGATAGAAGAACGTCAGCAGCAGCGTGCGGATGTGCGCGCCGTCCACGTCAGCATCGGTCATGATGATGATGCGGTGATAACGCAGCTTATCGAGGTTGTAATCCTCTTTGCCAATACCGCAGCCTAAAGCCGTAATCAGCGTCACAATCTGCTCCGAAGAAAGCAGCTTGTCATAGCGCGCCTTCTCCACATTGAGCACCTTGCCGCGCAGCGGCAAGATCGCCTGAAACTTCCGGTCACGCCCCTGCTTCGCCGAGCCGCCTGCCGAGTCGCCCTCGACGATATAAATTTCCGACTTCGCCGGGTCTTTCTCCTGGCAATCTGCCAGCTTCCCAGGCAAACCAACGCCATCCAGAACGCCCTTACGACGCGTCATTTCACGCGCCTTCCGAGCCGCATCCCGCGCCCGCGCCGCATCAACAATCTTGCCGCAAATGATCTTCGCGTCGTTCGGCGTTTCCAGCAGGAATTCCTCGAGCGCCTTCGCGACCACATCCTCCACCGGCGCGCGCACTTCCGACGACACCAGCTTGTCCTTGGTCTGCGCGCTGAACTTCGGCTCCGGCACCTTCACCGACAGCACGCACGAGAGCCCTTCGCGCATGTCGTCGCCGGACGTCTCGACCTTCGCTTTCTTCGCGACTTCGTGATCGTTGATGTACTTGTTCAACACGCGCGTCATCGCCGCACGCAACCCGGTCAGGTGGGTGCCGCCGTCGCGCTGCGGAATGTTGTTCGTGAAGCACAGCACGTTTTCGTTGTAGCTGTCGTTCCACTGCATCGCCACTTCCACGCCCACGCCGTCTTTCTCGCCGCTGATGTGGAAAATGTTCGGGTGCAGCACGGCCTTGTTCTTGTTGATGTACTCAACAAAACCCTTCACGCCGCCCACAAACGCGAAATCTTCTTCCTTGCCCGTGCGCTGGTCGGTCAGCTTGATTCGCACGCCGTTATTCAGGAACGACAGTTCGCGAATCCGCTTGGCCAGAATGTCGTAGTGATATTCGACGTTGCCGAAAATCGTCTCGTCAGCCAGGAAGTGCACTTCGGTGCCGCGGTTTTCGGTGTCGCCAATCAGCTGAATCGGCGAGACAGCCACGCCGTCGATCTCTTCGATCACGCGGTTCTGCGGCACGCCACGGTGGAATTCCATGAAGTGCTTCTTGCCGTCGCGGCGGATGGTCAGGCGCAGCCATGCCGAGAGCGCGTTCACGCACGAGACGCCCACGCCGTGCAGGCCGCCGGACACCTTGTAGCTGTTCTGGTCGAACTTGCCGCCGGCGTGCAGTTCGGTCATCACGATTTCAGCGGCACTGCGCTTCGGATCGTGCTTGTCGTCCATCTTCAGACCGGTCGGCACACCGCGGCCGTTGTCGGTGATCGAAATCGAGTTGTCCGCGTGGATGATCACCTGGATATCGTTGCAATGCCCCGCCAACGCTTCGTCGATGGAGTTGTCCAGCACTTCGAATACGAGGTGATGCAGACCGGTGCCGTCCGATGTATCCCCGATGTACATCCCGGGACGCTTGCGCACCGCCTCCAGACCTTCAAGGATCTGAATCGACGAGGCGCCGTAGCTGTTATCGGGTTGCGAATTGTTCAGTTCAGTCATGGATTTTTTCCGGTTCTGCGTTACTGCAAGGTTGCTGCTCGGGACTTTTCAAAACACCATAAAAACGCCAAAGGGGCGCTGCGCCCCTTGGTGTTGTTCTTTGGTTTTGGACGCGTTAGATGCGCATCGGCATCACGACGTATTTGAATTCGTCGTTCTCGGGAATCGTGATCAACGCGCTGGAGCTGGCGTCGCCAAGGCTCACTTGCAACATGTCGACCTTCAGGTTCGCGAGCACGTCGAGCAGATACGTGACGTTGAACCCGATATCGACGCTGTCGCCGTCGTACGCGATTTCCAGTTCCTCCTGCGCCTCTTCCTGATCGGCGTTGGTCGACATGATCTTCAACTGGCCCGGCTCGATAATGCAGCGCACGCCCTTGAATTTGTCCGACGTCAGAATCGCGGCACGTTGCAGCGAGCGCTGCAGTTCTTCACGGCCGATCAAGAACTGATTCTTGTGCGACTTCGGAATCACGCGCTGGAAGTCGGGGAATTTGCCTTCGACCAGCTTCGACACCAGTTCGACCTGGCCGAAGGTGAACTTCACCTGCGTGGGCGCGATGTCGATCTTCAGCGTGTCGTCGATGTCTTCCAGCAAACGCTGCAATTCCAGAATCGTCTTGCGCGGAATGATCACTTCCTGACGCGCGAACGAGCCTTCAATCTTCATGGACGAGAACGCCAGACGGTGGCCGTCTGTTGCGACCGCCATCAGCTGGTCGCTGTCCACCACCAGCAGCATGCCGTTCAGGTAGTAGCGGATGTCCTGCTGGGCCATCGAGAAATGGACCATGCCGAGCAACTGGCGGAACGTTTTCTGGGGAACCACCAGGTTCGCGCCGTAGTCTTTAGCCTGAGCAACGGTCGGGAACTCGTCGGCCGCCAGCGTTTGCAGCGCAAAGCGGCTCTTGCCGGATTGCACGGTCAAACGCTTGTCGTTCAGCGTGAGCGTGACCTGCCCGTCGGGCATGGCGCGCAGAATGTCGAGGAGCTTTCTTGCTGCCACCGTGGTCGCGACCGAATCGCCGCCCACGCCAAAATCGGCACGCGTGGTGATCTGCAACTCGAGGTCGGTCGACAGGAACGACACGTCAGGGCCGTTCTTGGTAATCAGCAAATTGGCGAGGATCGGCAACGTATGGCGGCGTTCGACGATGCCGCTCACGGTTTGCAGCGGCCTGAGGAGGTTATCGCGTTCGGTCTTGACCAGTTGCATAGAGTTCCTTCGTTGATATAACGGCCTGCGCGCCTGACTTGCCAGCCTTACAGCGCGCAACCGCGGCTCCCCGCCGGCGCCACGCAGCGCCTGTCACGGCGTGAATTCCGCCCGCGGCCGCCGGGCGGTTAAACCTGTATTGTGCCTGAAAACGGAACCGCTCCACTAAAATGGGGGCGAGTTCCGAAATAAACAGGTCGAATTTCCCATCCGACCTGCTTAACCTTTCAGCGTTTGCTCCAGCACGTGCAATTCGTGGTTCAGCTGCGCGTCCGTGCCGCGCTCGGCGGCGATCTTGCGTACCGCGTGCAGCACGGTGGTGTGGTCGCGCCCGCCAAACAGCTCGCCGATTTCCGGCAAACTCTTCTGCGTCAGCTCCTTCGCCAGATACATCGCGATCTGCCGCGGCCGCGCAATGTTCGCCGGACGCTTCTTCGAATACATATCCGCGACCTTGATGCTGTAGAAATCAGCAGTGGTCTTCTGGATGTTTTCCACCGAAATCTGTCGGTTCTGTACCGTCAGCAGGTCTTTCAGCGCTTCTTTTGTCACTTCAATCGTGATTTCGCGGCCGTGGAACTTCGAATACGCGAGGATCTTGCGCAGCGCGCCTTCCAGTTCACGCACGTTCGAGCGCAGATGCTTGGCGACGAAGAACGCGACGTCTTCATTCAGGCTCACGAACTCGGATTGCGCCTTGCGCATCAGAATCGCGACGCGCATTTCCAGCTCGGGCGGCTCGATCGCCACCGTCAGACCGGAGTCGAAGCGCGAGATCAGGCGGTCGTCGATGCCGGAGATTTCCTTCGGATACGTGTCGCTTGTGATGATCACCTGCGCCTTATTCGCGACCAGCGCCTCGAACGCGTAGAAGAATTCCTCTTGCGTGCGGGACTTGCCGGAGAAGAACTGAATATCGTCGATCAGCAGCAGGTCGAGCGAGTGATAGTAGCGCTTGAAGTCGTCGAACGCCTTGCGCTGGTAGGCCTTCACCACGTCGGACACATACTGTTCCGCGTGGATGTAGCGAATCCGCGCGCCGGCCTTGTCCATGAGAAGCTGGTTGCCGATCGCGTGAATCAGGTGGGTCTTGCCGAGACCCACGCCGCCATATAGAAACAGCGGGTTGTACGAGATGCCGGGGTTGTCCGCGACCTGAATCGCCGCGGCGCGCGCCAACTGGTTGGCCTTACCGGTCACGAAGTTGTCGAAGGTCAGCACGGGGTTGAGCTTCGAACGCTCGTACATGGAGTCGTTATCGCCGTTGCCGTTCGAGCTCGCGCTTTGGCCCGGACGCCATGTACGGCGAGCAGCCGCGGCTTCGTTCGCGTCGAGGCTGGGCAGATCGAGGTCGGCGGCATCTTCAGCCGCCGCGCGGGCGTTCGAGTTGAGGTCGGCCGCAGCGCGTGCATTCGCGTTGAGGTTCGCCATGGCGCTGTTCGCGCCGTTGGCGCGCGCCGCATGTGCCGATTGCACGGCGCCGACGGCCGCATCCACTGCGGCACCGCCGCCGTTTGCACCGGACGAATGGCCACCACCCATCGAGCCTGAAGAAGACGGACGCGACGGCGCCGACGACGCTGCCGCGGGGGCGCGCATGCCGGCTTTCGGGTCCAACACAAATTGCACGTCGACCGGGGCGTGCCAGAAATCGCGGGCCATGTCCGCGATGCGGCCGGAGAACTGGCTCTTGACCCAGTCGAGCTTGAAGCGGTTCGGCGCAGCGATGCTAAGCGTGTTCGCAGCGGCGTCGAAGGCGACCGGGGCCAACGGTTTGATCCACGTCACGTACTGCTGGGGCGTCAGCTCGCGCTCCAGCAATGCGGAACAGTGTTGCCAGAAATCGTTCATCGAGTTGCTGTCGTTATGATATGCACGGCGGTTCGCCGCTGCCCCTGTCGCGCATGCGCAACAAGGCCCTGAGCAGCCAGGCCGAACCAGGCGCAATGGCTCCAGGCGCTTGTGCCACAAGGGTTTGCGGGGCAAGCGAGCCGGAGCGGCGTGCAGGATTTTTGGGAAGTAAGGCGAGATTCTAACGCCAAAACGTCGGCGAAAGGGAGTTATCCACAGGGACGGATCATCCGGTGAACTCTTCGTGGGGTCAGGCCGAACCAGGCTAAACTATTGACGGTCAACGAAAAACCGGTTTAAATAGCGGGTTCCGCGAAAACCAGTTCAGTAAACCTCCGGCCATTGCGCTTTCAGCGATGATCGCGCGGTTATTTTTCGATCAAGTGAGAGCAACATGAAACGTACTTACCAACCTTCCGTTACCCGTCGCAAGCGCACCCACGGCTTCCGCGTTCGCATGAAGACCGCAGGTGGCCGCAAGGTCATCAACGCACGTCGCGCGAAGGGCCGCAAGCGCCTCGCCATCTAAGGCTGGCGAGCGGATTGCGCGCTCTGTCTGTGGCAAGCGACGCCCGCGGTGAAGCGGGAACGGCTGGGGCGCCGCAACTGGGCTCGGTTCCGTTGCGAGCGCAAGCCGCCTTCCCCAAAGCCGCAAGGCTACTGAAAACGGATGAATTTTCATCCGTTTTTCGTTTGCGCCCGTGGCGCCGCACCGCGCACTTCGTGGTGTACGGCCGGCCCACCGGCAACGACGCACGCTTAGGCCTCGTGATCGGCAAGAAGTATGCGCCGCGCGCGGCCACGCGTAATCTGGTACGTCGAATCGCGCGTGAAGCCTTCCGGCTGCGTCGCGCGGAATTCGGCGGTTGGGATGTGCTGTTGCGTCTGCACACGCGCTTCGACAAGAAAGCTTTGCCGAGCGCCTCGTCGCCCCCGTTGAGGGCGCTGTGCCGCAGCGAGATAGAGGCGCTGCTCGACAAGGCAGCGCGCGAAATTGTCCGTCGCGAGGCGCCGCCCGCGGAAGCGCCCAAGACGGATTGATGCTCAAGTGACCGTCCGGTTTGCAGCACAGGTAGCCAAAGCATCGGCAGCCCCGCTGCGCGGGCCTCACCCGGTACTCCACGTTGCGCGGCGCGTCCGGCCGCACCAGTCATGCAAACGGTACTCATCGCTTTACTGCGTTTCTACAAGGTTGCCGTGAGCCCAATGCTCGGCAACCGGTGCCGTTTTTACCCTTCCTGCTCTGATTACGCGCGCGAAGCAATCCAGTATCATGGCGCCGCGCGCGGGACTTATCTCGCCGCCAGGCGTATTTGCCGCTGCCACCCGTTTTCCGCGGGCGGCATCGATCTCGTCCCGCCTCCCATTTCTGAAAAGCGCTGACGCGCCGTTCCATCGACACTGAGACAACGCATGGATATCAAACGCACCGTCCTATGGGTCATCTTTTTCATGTCAGCGGTCATGCTGTTCGACAACTGGCAACGCGACCACGGACGCCCGTCGATGTTCTTCCCGAGCGCCAACCCGACCAAGACCGTCGGTAGCGCCGCACCGGGAACCACGACGCCGGGAACCCAATCGGCCGATCTGCCGGCCACCAACGCAGCAGCGCCGGGCAATGCGCCGGCCGCCGCGGCCCAAGGCCAGCTGATCAGCTTCAGCACCGACGTCTATAACGGCGAGATCGACACCCGCGGCGGCACACTGTCGAAGCTGTCGCTCGTCAAGCAAGGCGACGGCAAGACGCCCGATCTGGTTATCACCCTGTTCGACCGCACCGCGAACCACACGTATCTGGCGCGCACGGGTCTGCTCGGCGGCGATTTCCCGAACCATACCGACATCTTCACACCGGTGCCGAATCAGCCGCACGATCTGACGGGCGACGCCAAGTCGTTCCAGCTCAGCCTCGAGTCGCCGGTCAAGGGTGGCGTGAAGGTCATCAAGACCTACACGTTCACGCGCGGCAGCTATGTGATCGGCGTCGACACGAAGATCGAGAACGTCGGGACCGCACCGGTCACGCCGTCGGTCTATATGGAACTGGTGCGCGACGACACACCGGTGGAAACGCCGCGCTTCTCGCACACGTTCATCGGGCCAGCTGTCTACACCGACCAGCACCACTTCCAGAAGATGACGTTCAGCGACATCGACAAGAACAAGGAAGACTTCGTCAATTCAGCCGACAACGGCTGGATCGCGATGGTGCAGCACTACTTCGCGTCGGCGTGGATTCCGCAGCAAGGTGCGAAGCGCGACATTTATGTCGAGAAGATCGATCCGACGCTGTATCGCGTCGGCGTGAAGCAACCGGTGGCAACCATCGCCCCGGGCCAATCGGCTGACGTGTCCGCGCGCCTGTTCGCCGGTCCGGAAGAAGAGCGCATGCTCGAAGGCATCGCCCCGGGTCTGGAGCTGGTGAAGGACTATGGCTGGGTCACGATCATCGCGAAGCCGCTGTTCTGGCTGCTCGAGAAGATCCACAGCTATGTCGGCAACTGGGGCTGGTCGATCGTGCTGCTCACGCTGCTGATCAAGGCCGTGTTCTTCCCGCTGTCGGCAGCAAGTTACAAATCGATGGCGCGCATGAAGGCGATCACGCCGCGTATGCAAGCCCTGCGCGAACGCTTCAAGGGCGATCCGCAGAAGATGAACTCGGCGCTGATGGAGTTGTACAAGACCGAGAAGGTCAATCCGTTCGGCGGCTGTCTGCCGGTCGTGATTCAGATTCCGGTGTTCATCTCGCTGTACTGGGTGTTGCTGTCGTCCGTTGAAATGCGCGGCGCGCCGTGGATTCTCTGGATTCACGATCTGTCGCAACAGGATCCGTTCTTCATCCTGCCGGTGCTGATGGCCGTCTCGATGTTCCTGCAGACCAAGCTGAACCCGACGCCGCCGGACCCAGTTCAAGCCAAGATGATGATGTTCATGCCGATCGCGTTTTCGGTCATGTTCTTCTTCTTCCCGGCCGGTCTGGTGCTGTACTACGTGGTGAACAACGTGCTGTCGATCGCCCAGCAGTACTACATCACACGGATGATGGGTCAGTCGAAAACGAAACCAGCCTGATGATGTCTTGCCAGCGGCGGGCAGTGGTAGCGCCCGCTGGGTAACTGGCAGAAGCTGGCTGTAAAAAAGCCGCCCGGTTTGCACCGGGCGGCTTTTTTTATGCGACTGACCCGGCCTGAAACGGGCTGGCACCTTTGTCAGGGCAGATCACTCGGCCGGCGCGCCCTTATCTTTCGATGCGTCTTCAGACGCGGCGCCGGCTTCCTGTTGCGTGCCGCCGTCGAATTCCGTGATCAGCTCTTCCACCAGATTGCGCTGGCGCGGCGACAACCCGGCGAACCGGTTAGCCATTTGCGTAACCAGTTCGATCGTTTCCGGCGTCAGTGGATATTTCTCGCCACGAGCAAGCGGCTTCGTCTTGCCGGATGGCGCGGGCCCGTAATGCAGCCAGTGCACGTCTTTTTGCAGCCATGCAGCTAAAACCTGCAACTTATCGCGCTTTGGAAGCGTCGTACCCGCGAGCCATTTGTGCGCGGTTTGTGGCGAGACGGCCGGGCCACCGCTATAGAGCAGATTGAATTCCCTGGCCAAATCGGTCCCACCCTTAATATCTTTGGGGAGTGAGTCTTTCAGCCGTTTGGCGAAAGCTGCTTTTTCTTTGGAGGTCGGCATGGGCCCGATTGTGCAATTCGGCGCATAATCAGTGGACAACCAATTACGCTATTTTATAGCTCAAATAGGCTATTTTTAGCCTGAAATCGCCACCTAATAACGTATTTCACGATTTCGCCGAATACCGTCTTTCCTTGTGCCGTGTGCGTTTTAGGCATTCTGATGCGTCCATCCATCGCAAATGTGTCTTAAGCTATCTTAGCTTGCATAAGATAAATCTTCATTTATCTTATGAAATTCGGGCCGCATTAGGAGCCCTGCCCTGGTCAAGGGTCCGAGGAGGCCCGCGTTACAATGCCCGGCGCCCGCTCATGCGCATTCAATCCCTTCTGATAGCCTCGTCCCCATGCTCGCCACCGATTCCGATCCGATCGTCGCCATTGCCACCGCACCCGGCCGGGGCGGAATCGGGGTCGTGCGGATTTCGTGCGGCCGTGCCGGGGCAGCCGCCGCTGAGCCGCTGATGCAAGCGCTCACCGGCCAGGCGCTCGCGCCACGGCATGCGAGCTATGTGCCTTTCCTCGACGACGCCGGCAACGCGCTCGATCGCGGCATCGCGCTGTACTTTCCCGCGCCGCACTCCTACACCGGCGAACATGTGCTCGAGTTGCAAGGCCACGGCGGTCCGGTCGTGCTGCAACTGGTGCTGCAGCGCTGCATCGAGGCCGGCCGTGCGTTTGGCCTGCGTCTGGCCGAGCCGGGCGAGTTCACGCGCCGCGCGTTTCTCAACGACAAGCTGGATCTGGCGCAAGCGGAAGCCGTCGCCGATCTGATCGAGGCCAGCACCGAGGCCGCCGCACGTTCGGCAGGCCGCTCGCTCGACGGCGCGTTTTCGCGCGACATCCACGCGCTGGTCGAAGAGGTCATCACGCTGCGGATGCTGGTCGAAGCGACGCTCGATTTCCCGGAAGAAGAAATCGACTTTCTCGAAGCCGCCGACGCCCGCGGCAAGCTCACGCGAATTCGCGAGCGCCTTGCGCATGTGCTGAGCGAAGCACGCCAGGGCGCGTTGCTGCGCGAGGGTTTGTCGGTCGTCCTGGCGGGACAGCCGAACGTCGGCAAGTCGTCGCTGCTGAACGCGCTGGCCGGCGCGGAGTTGGCCATCGTCACGCCGATTGCCGGCACGACGCGCGACAAGGTCGCGCAGACGATCCAGATCGAAGGCATTCCGCTGCACGTGATCGACACGGCCGGCCTGCGCGATACTGAAGACGAGGTGGAGAAGATCGGCATTGCGCGCACGTGGAGCGAGATCGAACGCGCGGACGTCGTGTTGCATCTGCTCGATGCGCGAACCGGCATGACCGTTGAAGACGGAACGATTGCTGGTCGTTTCCCAGGCGGCGTGCCGGTGGTGCGCGTGCTGAACAAGACCGATCTGACCGGACTCGCGCCGACCGTGACACCGCTGGACGCCGATCAGGATCTCAGCGAAGTGCGGCTGTCGGCGAAACAAGGCGACGGCGTGGCGTTACTGCGTGAGGAATTGCTGCGCATCGCCGGCTGGCAGGCTGGCGCGGAGAGTGTCTACCTCGCGCGCGAGCGGCATCTGATTGCGCTGCGTGCGGCTGAAGAACATCTTGCGACGGCAGCGGCGCACGCCGATCAGAACGCTCAAGCACTGGATTTGTTCGCCGAGGAGCTGCGTCTCGCGCAGGACCAACTGAATTCGATCACCGGTGAATTTAGTTCGGACGACCTGCTCGGCGTTATTTTCAGCCGGTTTTGTATCGGCAAGTAGGACGGATTGGCTTTTTGCGCACGAAAGGCTTATCAACACTGACAAGCAAGGCCTTTCAACACACTCTTCCTGGCACGCACCAAACGCCACCCGTTGACCCAAAACCGTCCATTTCTTTGGTACACAACCGACATCCGGTTTAAAATCGCCGCTGTCCGTGTATCAAACGATCCGCCATGCCAAAACTAGCCGCCCCCCTCACCGAAACGCAGATCCGCGCGCTTGAACCCCGCGCCACTCGATATTGCGTCGCCGACGGCAACGGCCTCGTCATCGAAATCATGACGACGGGCACCAAGGTCTGGCGCTTCCGCTATTCGCTGAACGGCAAGCGCGAGCCGCTCGTCACAATCGGCGACTACCGGATGATTTCGCTGCGGGTCGCGCGCGCCAAGGCGCAAAAGTACGCGGAGATGGTTGCGGGTGGCGTCTCGCCGGTGGCAACGGCGCGCCGCGACCGCGGAGTGGAGAGCAAGACAGAGGTCCTGCGCGAGGGCGCGGAACTCTATCTCGCGACCGAGATGGCGGGCAAGTCGGCGGAATATCAGCGCACCACGCGCCGCGCGTTTGAAAAAGATGTGCTCCCCGCGATTGGCGCCAAGCCGATCAAAGCCGTGACGGACGACGACATCCGCACAATATGCGACCAGATCAAAAGCCGTGGTTCGCCCAAGATGGCGCTGCACACGCGCAACGCGGTCAAGCGGCTCTATGGGTACCTGATCGCCCGGCAACTCGCCACGGCCAATCCGGCAGAGCTCGTCCCGGCCCGCTTCATCGCCACGCCGGACAGCCGCGCCCGCGTGCTCGCTCCAGACGAAATGGGCGCCATGCTCCGCGCGATTTATGCATCGAACATTCGACGTCCGCTGAAATTGGCTTTGCATCTGCTCGTGCTGACGATGGTGCGGAAATCCGACATCGTCGAGGCGGCCTGGTCCGAATTCAACCTCAACGCAGCGCGATGGACGATCCCCGCCGCGCGGATGAACAAAGGTCGCGACCACGTGGTGCATCTCCCGCATCAGGCAGTCGCCCTGCTTCGCGAACTTCAGGATACGAAGACCAGCCGAAACTTCGTATTCCCGAGCGTCAGGGGCGACGATCGGCCGATCGCGAAAAGCACACTCAATCAGGCCGTCAAGTCGCTCGGACTCGACGTAGAGCATTTCGTCCTACATGACTTTCGACGCACCGCCGCGACCCATTTGCGCGAGATGGGCCAGCCTTCGAACGTGATCGAAAATGCGCTGGCGCATACCGTCAAAGACAACCCGGGCGGAGACGGCCACGCTTCGCGGCCTGTCGCGGAACGGCGTCAAACCTTGCAACTGTGGGCGGATTTCGTCGACACCCAGATCGAGCGCAGCCGACATGGCGTGATCGGCTAAGCGCGGCAAACCCAGCAGACGCCAGGTCCGTTGCCGCGATTCATCTCACCATCGGCCAGTGGCGCCTTTGATGGTACACAACTAAATAAGCATCAACCGCAAGCACCTGCCCAACAAAAGAAAAACATCCTCTTCACTAGGTTCTCAATCTCCCCGCGCCACACCCCGTCAGCCCATTCACGTCAATCCCGCCGCGCTGCCGGCCAACCCATGACCGCGTCCTTTTTTTTCTTGCCGTTCATCGCCTAAACTGAAGCATGCATGCAAGCCGGGACGGAGGCTCCCATGTCTGAATCGTTATTGGCTTATTTGTTGGGACCTTTCGTAATGCTGCTGGTCGGCGTGGCGATCTGGGCGACGTCCCACTACCGCCACAAGACGAGGCCGGAGCGCCTCGAGCGCTGGCTCGACACGCACTATGCGGAGTGGCTGCATCACAAGCATTGAAGGCAGGCACCAACACAAAAAGGCCGTCGCACATTGCGACGGCCTTTTTCTCTGCGGCGCGCGAGCATCGAAACGATGCGCGCCCGCGCATGTCATTTACCAGCCCAGTTGCTGCTGCTGCGGATACCCGTATTGTTCGGGCGGCGGCGCACCGCACGCCACGTACGCACGCTGGTACTGGTCATAGCAGTATCCCGGCGGCGGTCCCGCGTACACGGGCGCCGGCTGATACACCGGTTGCGCGTACACAGGCTGCGCATAGACCGGCTGCTGGTAAGCGACCACCGGCGCCGGATTCAGCGCGGACGTCACCACCGCGCCGAGCAAGGCGCCGCCGATCAGCGCACCGACGACATCGCCGCCATTGCCATGAGCCGACGCCTGACCTGCTGCGCTCAGGCTCCCCACCATCAACAACGCCACCGCAATCTTTTTCATGTTTCGCTCCCGCCGTTCAGGCATGGAACAGATTGTGCAGGGCGCGCGCGGAAATAGATGCTGCAGTTGGTAACCGGGCATTACGGGTGTAACGCCTCTCGGGGTGAAGGGACCACGCCATCCGCCATCCATTCCCACGATCAATGTAAAATTCGCCGCATGACCCGTCGGACAAATCCGACGACCCGCAAAGCTTTCCGATCCTTCGACCCCGAGACCAACAAGTCGACATCGGCGTCGAGACCAAGCCAAAAAGTTAAGGGGCGTGCGCGTGAAACAATGGACCATCCGGCAACGGATTCTGTGCAGCTTCGGGATCGTGCTGATCGTGATGCTGGCAATGGCAATCGTCACGTTCGAGCAACTCGGCGGCATCGACCGCGACGCGAAGAGCCAGCAGCAGGACTCAATGCCCGGCCTCTACTACGCGACCGCGATGCGCGCGGCCTGGTTCGAGAACTACACCGTCACGCAGCGCCTCGTCTATATCGATGCGGACCCCGATTCCGTCAAGCGCGACACCGCTCGCCTCCTGGAGACGCAGCAAACACTGCAGAAGCTACTCAACGATTACGGCGGCACCGTCTTCCGTCAGGACGATCGTGACCTCTTCAACGATTTCCGGCAGCAATACACGCAATACCTGCCGATCCAGGCGTCGCTGATGAGCGCCCTGTCGACCTCGAAAGAGAACGCCGCACGTGTCTTCAACACGCAGCTCACGCCGATCTGGGAAAGCGGCCGGCTCTCCGTGCGCAAGCTGGTGGACGGCAACAAGACCTACGCCGACCAGTCCGCCGAAAGCATCCGCAACTCGGTCGAGACGACCCGTATCGTGCTGCTCGTGATGCTGCTGATCGCCGCGGTCGCTGCCGTGCTGGCCGGTTACTGGCTGCTGCGCGCGGTCACCACGCCGATGGCGAAGGTGCTGCAGGTCGTCGACATCATGCGTACGGGCGATCTCACGCAACGTCTTCAACTGAATCGCGCGGATGAAATCGGTGCGCTCGAAGCGGGCTTTAACCGCATGACCGACGAACTCACCGCGCTGGTCGGCCAGGCGCAGAAGTCAGCGGTCCAGGTCACCACCTCGGTGACCGAAATCGCCGCAACCTCGCGTGAACAGCAAGCCACCGCGAACGAAACCGCGGCGACCACCACCGAGATCGGCGCCACGTCGCGCGAAATCTTCGCGACCTCGCGCGATCTGCTGCGCACCATGAACGAAGTCTCTGAAGTAGCCGGCCAGTCAGCGGCGCTCGCGGGCACCGGCCACGCCGGTCTCGCGCGCATGGAAGACACCATGCGCCTCGTGATGGAAGCGGCCGGTTCGGTCAACGCGAAGCTCGCGATCCTCAACGAGAAGGCCAGCAACATCAACCAGGTCGTCGCCACCATCACCAAGGTCGCGGATCAGACCAACCTGCTCTCGCTGAACGCGGCGATCGAAGCGGAAAAAGCCGGCGAATACGGCCGCGGCTTCGCGGTCGTGGCAACCGAGATTCGCCGACTCGCGGATCAAACCGCCGTGGCGACCTACGACATCGAACAGATGGTCAAGGAGATCCAGTCGGCCGTGGCTGCAGGCGTCATGGGCATGGACAAGTTCTCCGAAGAAGTCCGGCGCGGCATGCTCGACGTGCAGAACGTGGGCGGTCATCTCACGCAGATCATCCAGCAGGTGCAGGCGCTCGCGCCGCGCTTCTCGATGGTCAACGAAGGCATGCAGACGCAAGCCACCGGCGCCGAGCAGATCACCCAGGCGCTGACGCAACTCTCGGAGGCCGCGCAGCAGACGGCGGAATCGCTGCGTCAGTCGACCCAGGCGATCGACGATCTGACGCACGTCGCCAATAGTCTGCGCACCGGCGTATCGCGCTTCAAGGTGACGGCCTGACGCGCCGCAACGGGCTCGTTCAGGCGCACGCACACGCTGAAGCAAACCACCTACACGCCACCCCAGCCCACGCCGATGCTCTTGATCCTCTTCACGCTCGATAGCGAACGCTACGTGATCGACGCGACGCAGGTGGAGCGTCTGATGCCGCTCACGCCGCAATCGCCGCCGAAGACGATCCCCGGCGCGCCGTCGTGGGTCGCGGGCGTACTCGATTACGAAGGCACACCGCTGCCGGTGATCGATCTGCCGGCACTCGCGCTCGGCCGCCCCGCCGCGCAATTGATGTCGACGCGCGTCGTGCTGGTGCGCTATCCGCACGCGGGCACGGTGCGCCTGCTCGCGCTGCTGCTAGAAGGCGCAACGCGCACAATCCGCCTGGACGCGGACACGTTTCACGACGCCGGCATCGACATGCCGCATGCGCGCTATCTCGGCCCGGTCGCGAGCGAAGCGGGCGGTCTGGTGCAATGGATTCGCGTCGAGCACCTGCTGCCCGACGAGGTCAAAGCGCTGCTGTTTCCCGAGCCGCACGCATGAACGCGCATCACGACAACGTGCCGGTCTATCGACGCTTCACCGATCTGCTGCATCGAACCATCGGGCTCGATGCAGCGTCGCTCGGTCATAGTGCGATCGAACGCGCGGTCGATCGGCGCGCCGCCGCTTGGTGCGCGGACGGTCACGTCAACGCCACCCTCGCCGACTACTGGGAAGCCGCGCAGGCGTCGCCGGCCATGGTGCAGGCGCTGGTGGAATCGGTGGTGGTGCCGGAGACCTGGTTCTATCGCGACGCCGACGCGTTCAAAGCGCTCGCACGCCTCGCGCATGAGCGCCTCGACGAACGCGGCACCGCGCTGCCTTTGCGCATTCTGAGCCTGCCCTGCTCGACCGGCGAGGAACCGTACACCATCGCGATGACCCTGCTCGACGCCGGCATCGACGCCGCGCATCTGCGCATCGACGCCATGGATATCAGCGAGCGCTCGCTGGCCGTCGCGCAGCGCGCTGTGTACAGCCGCAATTCGTTTCGCGGCAATGCGTTTCCGTTTCGCGATGCCCACTTCACGCGCACCGAAGATGGCTGGCGCCTCGCGCCGCGCATCGTCGACGCGGTCCGGTTTTCGCGCGCCAATCTGATGCAACTCGATGCCACGGCGCTCGGCGTCTACGACTTCGTGTTCTGCCGCAATGTGCTGATTTATTTCGACCGCGACGCACAGCAAACGGCCTTGCATGCGCTTAACGACGTGCTGGCTGAAAACGGCACGCTGTTCGTCGGTCCTGCGGAAACTGGGCTGTTGATGCGTCACGGCATGCAGTCGGCGAAGATTCCTCTTGCGTTCGCGTTCCGTCGCGCCGGGCCCGCTGAAGAGCAGTTCAACGGCTGGCACACCGCACCGCTCGCCACCGCCGCGGCACTTGCCATGACGCATTCGCCGGTGCCCGCGCTCGCGCCGCCGCAAGTGTTCTCGGCCGAGCCTTTCGCGTGGCCCGATCCGGTTGCGCGCACTGCGTTCAGCGCGAGCTCGCCGCTCGCGTTTTCCAGCGGTACGTCTGCGCACTCGCCCGTTAGCGGCATGGCGGGACGCGTGGCCAACCCGTTGAAACCCGCGTCGTCGCCGCGCGATCTCACGCTGCCGCAAACCACCTCGCCGACTCAAGCCGCGCGCGACACGCTGCAAGCCGCGCACGCGTTGGCCGACGCGGGCCGTCTGACGGAAGCCGCGAACGCGATCAACGCTTATCTGGAACAGCACGCACCGCACGCCGACGCGTTCTACCTGCTCGGTGTACTGGCCGACGCCGGTGGCGACGCGAACCTGGCACGCGGCCAGTATCGCAAGGCGCTCTACCTCGACCCTCAGCACGCCGAAGCGCTCGCGCATCTGGCGACGCTGCTCGAACTCGAGGGCGACCGCAACGGCGCGCGTCTATTGATGGAACGCGCGTCGCGCGCACAGGGAGCGCAACGTGGTTGAAGCGCGCACAGTGACCTTCGACGATTGCTGGAATCGCATCGGCGTGCGCGGCGATTCGTCGTGCGAACGGCTGGTCGAATACGTGCGCTGTCTGAATTGCCCCGTGTTCGAAGCGGCCGCGGCCAAGCTGCTGGAGCGTCCGATTCCGCTCGTGGATCTCTCGCTGCATGACGCCGGTACGCCCGCGTTACAGGCGTTACAGCAACGGCATGAGCCGCAAGGCGCGAGCGAATCGTTCCTCATTTTCCGCATCGGCGGCGAATGGCTTGCGCTGCCTACGCCGATCTTCAAACGCATCGTGCAGACACGGCCGATTCATACGTTGCCGCACCGCCAGCATCGCGCGGTACTGGGCGTCGTGAATGTGCAGGGCGACTTGCTGGTGTGCCTGTCCCTCGCGCATCTGCTGGGTTTCGAGGCCGACACCGCCGTGAGCGACGATCAGGCGCGTCACGATCTGCCCCGTTTGCTGGTGGTGTCGCGCGCCGAAGAGCACGCGGTGTTCCCCGTCGACCAGGTCGACGGCGTGCATCGAATCGCACTCTCTACCTTTTGCCCCCCGCCCGCGACGCTCTCGCAAGCCGCCGCCGCGCATACGCGCGCTGTGGCTCCGTGGCGCGGCATGACGGTCGGCCTGCTCGACGCCGATGCCTTGTTCGATACCTTGAACCGGAGTCTCGGATGACGGACGACCCGCGCCGCCCGTCGCTGATCGATCTCTTCCGCGAAGAAGCGCGTACCCAGGCACGCGTGCTCAACGACGGCCTGCTTACTCTCGACCGCGCGCCGCGCGATGCCGCCGCGCTCGAGGCCTGCATGCGCGCGGCTCACTCGCTGAAGGGCGCGGCGCGGATCGTCGGCGTGCAGGTTGGCGTCGAACTCGCGCACGCGATGGAAGATTGTTTTGTCGCGGCGCAGGAAGGGCGCGCGTTGCTCGATGCAGCGTGGATCGACGAGTTGCTGCGCGGTGTCGATATCGTTGCGCGCATCGGCAATGACGAGGACGAGTCTGCGCGTGACGCGGTCAGTGCGTGCGTGGCGTCGTTGCAAGCGCGTATGGCGGGTGTCGTGCCGCATGGCGCGGCGTTGCGGCGGGAGGCTGTGGCCGCGGCTGCCGCTGCACCTGCCGCGAATCCTGTTCGCGACGCCGGATCTGCAGCCAGCGGAGCCATCGAACCGCAAGCCGCATCCGCCAACGCTGACCATGACGCCGATGCCGCATTCAATCTGCTAGCCAACGCCCTGCGCGCCGAAGCGACGCCCGCCTCGACCGAACCGGCCAGCACGACTGCAAATGGGTCCGCGCCCGCCTTTGGAACCCCGTCCGCTTCTGCAAGCGCCTCTGCGTCCGCCGCAGCAATCCCGGCCGTTCCTGCAAGCACCTCTGGGTCGTCGGCAGCAACCGCATCCGCCCTGAACGAAGCAAGCCTCCCAGCAACCGACCCCGGCCGCATGCTGCGTGTACGCGCCGACAACCTCGACCGGCTACTCTCCTTATCCGGCGAGTCACTGGTCGAATCCCGCTGGCTCAAACCTTTCGCTCAATCGATGCTGCGCGTCAAGCGCGTCCAACGTGACGGCTCGCGCGCGCTGGATCAGTTGCACGAAACGCTCGCGGACCTGAAGCTCGACCCGCGCGCGCACGCCGCGCTCGAAGAATTGCGCCGCCTCACAGCGGAATCGCAGCATCTGCTCGCCGAGCGCCTGGCCGATCTGGAGAGCTTCGACCGCCGCTCGACGCATCTGTCGCAACAGCTTTACGACGCCGCGCTGCAATGCCGGATGCGCCCCTTCGGCGACGGCACCGGTGGTCTCGCGCGCATGGTGCGCGACGTCGCGCGTTCGCTCGGCAAGAAGGTGCGCTTGCAGCTGGTTGGCGAATCGACTCAGGTGGACCGCGACATCCTCGATCTGCTCGAAGCGCCGCTCGGCCATATGCTGCGAAACGCGATCGACCACGGCATCGAACCGCCCGCGATACGTCTCGCGCACGGCAAGCCCGAAGAAGGTACGCTGACGCTCGACGCGCGCCACACCGCCGGCGCGTTGCTCATCACGGTTACCGATGACGGCGCGGGCATCGATCTCGACGCGTTGCGCGCCTCGATTGTCAGCAAGAAACTGGCGAGCGCCGAAACGGCCGCGCGCCTCTCCGAGACCGAACTGCTCGAATTCCTGTTCCTGCCCGGCTTCTCGCTGCGCGATCAGGTTACCGAAGTCTCGGGCCGCGGCGTCGGACTCGACGCGGTATACGACGTTGTCAAACGCGTGCGTGGCACGGTGCGCATCACGCAGGAACCCGGCGTCGGCACGCGCGTGCAATTGCAGTTGCCGCTCACGCTCTCGGTAATCCGCAGCCTGCTCGTCGAAGTCGCGGGCGAGCCGTACGCCGTGCCGCTCGCGCATGTGAATCGCACGCTGCACGTGAGCCGCGCGGATATCGAATTGCTTGAAGGCCATCAGCACATTGCCTTCGACGGCCGCCGCATTGGCGTCGTCACCGCGCATCAGATTCTCGACACCGCACCGCCCGCCAACGAAGCAGACACCGTCAGCCTGATCGTGATCGGCGACGGCGAAGAAACCTACGGCGTGGTAGTCGACCGCTTTCTCGGCGAGCGGATGCTGGTCGTGCAGCCGCTCGATCCGCGCCTCGGCAAGATCAGGAACATCACGGCCGGCGCGTTGATGGAAAACGGCGACCCGGTGCTGATTGCGGATGTCGACGACTGGCTGCGCTCCGTCGAAAGGCTGGTTGCCGGCGGCGATCTGAAACACACGCAGCATGGCGCCGCCCTCGCCGCCCGGCGCGTCACGCGGCGCGTGCTGGTGGTCGACGATTCGCTCACCGTTCGCGAACTCGAACGCAAGCTACTGACCACGCGCGGCTACGACGTGACGATCGCCGTCGACGGCATGGATGGCTGGAACGCGGTACGCGCCGAGCGCTTCGACCTCGTGATTACCGACATCGATATGCCACGCATGGACGGCATCGAACTCGTCACGCTCATCAAGCGCGATCCGCAACTGCAGACGCTACCGGTGATGATCGTCTCGTACAAGGATCGTGAAGAGGACCGCCGCGCCGGCCTGAACGCGGGCGCGGACTACTATCTGGCGAAAGGCAGTTTCCATGACGAAGCGTTGCTCGATGCAGTGCGCGATCTGATCGGCGAAGCTTACGGTTAAACCCACAGGTAAAACGGATGAAAATCGGAATCGTCAATGACCTGCCCCTCGCTGTCGAAGCACTGCGTCGCGCGCTTGCCGCGCGTCACGACTACGAGCTGCTGTGGGTCGCGCAAGACGGCCAGCAGGCGGTCGATTTCTGCACCGCTCACCGCCCCGACATCGTGCTGATGGACCTGGTGATGCCGAACGTCGATGGCATCGAAGCGACGCGCCGCATCATGGCGAAGGCGCCGTGCGCGGTCCTGATCGTGACCGTCGACGTGGGCGCGAACGCGTGGCGCGTCTACGAAGCCATGGGCGCGGGCGCGCTCGACGCGGTGGATACGCCCTCGCTGAGCGGTCCGGACGCGCACAAGAGCATCGCCACCCTGATCGCCAAGATCGACCGCATTGCCGCGCTGGTTGCGGAACGCAATGGGCCTGGCGCCGCGGCTGCGGCGGGACCGGCAAGCGTGACGAATCGCGACACGCCGCTGGTGGCGATCGGCGCTTCGGCGGGCGGCCCGGCGGCGCTTGCCACGCTGCTCGCCGGCTTGCCGAAGGATTTCCCGGCGGCCATCGTCATCGTCCAGCACGTCGATGCGGCGTTCGCCGCCGGCATGGCCGACTGGCTGAACCAGCAGTCAGCGCTGCCGGTGCGGATCGCGAGCGAAGGCGACCGGCCGCAAGCGGGCGTCGTCCTGCTCGCCGCCACCGACGATCATCTGCACCTGAAATTGCCCAACGTGCTCGGCTATACGGACGTGCCAGCGGAAACACCCTACCGGCCTTCCGTCGACGTGTTTTTTCATAGCGTCGTGGCGCGCTGGCCGGCTCGGGCGATCGGCGTGCTGCTGACCGGCATGGGCCGCGACGGCGCGATCGGCCTCAAGGCGATGCGCACCAAGGGTTTTCACACGATTGCGCAGGACGAGGCGACCTGCGCTGTATACGGCATGCCGAAGGCGGCCGCGGCGCTTGACGCCGCCGCCGCGATCCTGCCTCTACCCCGCATTGCCGCGGCGCTCGTCACCGCAGTCGCTGCGGGCTAAGGCCAGGCAGGCGCACACTAGCCGCACATTGGCCCGTTACGACTCATAGACATTCATTCTGGCTGACCAACATGGACACTTCCAAACCGCTTCAGAACGCCACCGCGCCGGACCTCGCAGAACACGACGCGAACGCGCAGGCGTACGCGGAGGACGCGCCCAACAGCGCCATCGACGACGCGTTGGCGCGCATCCTCGGCAATCCGCCCGCGGCCGAGTGCCCGATCATGGTGCTGCTGGTCGACGATCAGGCGATCATCGCCGAGGCGATCCGCCAGGCGCTGGCCGACGAAGGGAGCGTCGATTTTCACTACTGCGCCTCGCCCGAAGAGGCGGTGCGCTGCGCGCAGGAAACCCGCGCGACGGTGATCCTGCAAGACCTCGTCATGCCGGGCACCGACGGCCTCACCCTCGTGCGCCAATACCGGCAAAATCCGGCGACGCGCGACATTCCGATCATCGTGTTGTCGACCAAAGAAGAGCCGCTTGTGAAAAGCGCCGCCTTCGCTGCGGGCGCCAACGACTACCTCGTGAAGCTGCCGGATCGCATCGAGCTGATCGCACGGATTCGCTATCACTCGCGCTCGTATCTGAACCTGCTACAGCGCGACGAGGCCTATCAGGCCCTGCGTCAGTCGCAACAGCAGTTGCTCGCGACCAATCTGGAACTGCAACGGCTCACGCATTCGGACGGTTTGACGGGGTTGTCGAATCGCCGTTACCTCGACCAGTACCTGGCCGCCGAATGGCGTCGCGGCACGCGCGACAAGACCGGCCTCGGCTTTCTGATGATCGACGTGGATAACTTCAAGGCCTACAACGACACCTATGGGCACGTCGCCGGCGACGAAGTCCTCAAGCGCGTCGCGCACACCATTGAGTCGTGCCTCGGCCGCTCGCCCGACCTCGCGGCACGGTTTGGCGGTGAAGAGTTTGCGGTCGTGTTGCCGGGTGCGTCGTCGGGCGGATTGCGTTTGCTCGCCGAAAAGATCCGCCTTGCAATCGAAGGGCTTGCCATTCCGCATGCGGGTTCGACGAGCGGCGTCGTGACGATCAGCATCGGCGCGGCAATGATCGTGCCGTCCGCCGCGGAACCGGTGACAACGTTGATCGAAGCTGCCGACGTCGGACTGTATCGAGCGAAACGCGATGGGAAGAATCAGGTAGCAGTGAGCGGCTGATTGCCGGCAATCCAGTTCAGAAACTGCGCGCTGTAACAGAGGTGGTGGACAATATCGCCGAGAGCAGTTCGAACCTGAACCTGAACCTGAACCTGAACTTGAACCTGATACGTACGGCAAACGAGAGGACGCGTGATGAGCTACGACGACAGCAATCCCTTCGCGAAGATTCTGCGCGGCGAACTACCCTGCATCAAAGTGGCGGAAAGCGACGCGGCGCTGGCCTTCATGGACCTGATGCCGCAAGCCGACGGTCACGTGCTGGTCGTGCCGAAGGAAGCGGCGGTCGAAATTTTCGAATTGTCGGATGCCTCGACGGTCGCGTGCATGCGCATGACGCAGAAGCTCGCCATCGCCGTTCGCGCGGCCTTGCGCCCCGACGGTGTGTTCATCGGACAATTCAACGGCGCGGCGGCGGGACAAACGGTGCCGCACGTGCATTTTCATGTGATCCCGCGCTGGGAAGGACAACCACTGCGCATGCATGCGCGTGAAGTCGCCGATGCGGCCACCCTCGAAGCGCTGGCCGTGCGCATTCGCGACCATTGGCGCGCGCCCACTGACAGCGAGCGCGACGCAGCTGGTCATGCCCCGTAATATGTGTAATAGCCGGTGAAACCAGCCGAACTCGCTGTGCGGCTAGACTGGCGTCTGCCTTGTACCCACAAGGCATTGAGTGTGGATCTCTTTTTAGCCTGCCCGAAACGGCAGGCTTTTTTATTGTGCGCCGAGCATGCGCAACAGCTTGGGGGTGTGAGTCCCCTGTCCAACCTGATGGTGGTGAAGGACTAGCGAAACGCAAGGGCGTCGTCGTGAGGCGGGGTCTGAAGGAAGCGTGTAGCAAAGCCATGACCTGACGAACAGAAACCAGATGCGAGGCCTACCTGGCCGGACGAGCAAGCAATTGATTGCGAAGTCCATAGCCATCAAGGGCTGGGGTGGTAGATCTGGCAGGTGTGTGGGGAAGGCGGTTGCGCTTACCTCGGGAGGCCTGCACGGCGTCCTGAAATGAGGACTGAGCGGCTCGCAAGGGCCGTTGACCACCGTGCAGGAGTCAGCAGAGGGCATATTGTGCGCTGGGCAGCGCGTTGTTCCGGAGGGTTGAAGTCCCTCTGGCGCTCGGATGAGGGGCGCCATATCCGAAAGCGGGGGTAATGCCTCGCTGGCCGGAGAGAGGTGGGAAGGTATGGAGACGTCTAACCGGGCACGAAGGCGAAAGCCGGAAACGGACAAGGCGGACCTGAAGCCATCATCTCGCAGTACTCCGGAGGGCAGGGTGTCCGCCGCGAGGCGGAATCCGAAGGGCATGAGGAGAAGTACCGGGCCGTAGTCGATGGGGGCTGCCCCGATGACGAACCGGTCGGCCAAAGGTGGGGTAAGGTCGAGCCTGCACTATGGAGGCGAAGGCGTTCTCATTCACCCACCGCACCAAGGTGTTTGCGGACGGCACGGTACGGAAGAACAGCGTGTGACCCCAGGAGAACTGGCACAGTCCGCGGGTGGCACCGCGGGAAGTGAGCCTATAAGCGAGGAGCGAAGTGGCGAGCGGTGCTGTGTCAGTAGTCGGACGGCTGAGTAGTACCTGAAGCGTGGCTAAAACCACGTGACCGAGCGATCGGCGACAGAAGTGGGTCGGGGAAGGCAGCCGGCGAAGATGATTGGGAAGAACCCGGACGGCAGTGAGTAAGGACACGGAGGAGGATCAGTTCCATGAGCGAAATACCCGTACATCCGCGCCCGAGGAGACTGTCTGACTGGATCAACCCGATGGAAGCAAGGAAGGTCCACTCATTAATTGACAAGGTTTATCAACGGAAGAATCTGGAAGTCGCCTGGGAGCGAGTCCGGGCCAACCGGGGTAGTGGCGGTGTCGATGGAATCAGCGTGGCAGACTTTGCCGAACAGGCGGACCAGCATCTGGACCGTCTGCAGACAGAACTGCGTGCGCGGACCTATCAGCCGCAACCGGTCCGGCGGGTCTCGATCCCGAAAGTCGGCAAACCGGGGGAGTTCCGCAATCTCGGCATACCGTCGATTTACGATCGCGTATGTCAGCAGGCGCTGCTCAACCGTCTGGAGCCGATCTTCGAGCCGGTATTCGACGAGGCCAACTTCGGGTATCGGCGAGGGCGATCGACACACGACGCTTTGCGCAAGATCTGGAGGGAGATCGAGGGCGGCAGGGAATGGATTGTTGATGCTGATCTGAAGGACTTCTTTGGATCAGTTGACCATGACAAACTTCTGTCGCTCATTGCCCAGCGCATCGCTGACGGTCGGGTACTAAGCCTGATCAAGGCGATGCTTAAAGCCGGTAGTTTCGGCAAGGGTCGTCTCTTTCCGAGCGAGCGTGGAACGCCGCAAGGTGGGGTAGCTTCACCGCTGCTCAGCAATATCCTCCTGACGCCGTTTGATCGGGAGATGCGGCTTAAGGGCTACCAGCTTACCCGTTACGCGGATGACTGGGTGATCACCTGTTCATCCCAGGCAGAAGCGCGCGCAGCCATCGCGGCGGCGACGAAGATTCTGAGCGCACTGGGTGTGCAACTCCATCCGCAGAAGACGCGGATCGTGCATGTCCGGTTTGGATTCGAGTTTCTCGGCTACAAGATCAAGCGTGGGCGGCAGTTATCGCTGCCCACGGCCAAAATCCGCAGTGGCGCCCGATCGGGTGCGCTGTACGCGTACCCCCGGGAGAAATCGGTCCAGCGTTTCATGGATCAGGTGCGTCGTCTTACAAAGAGATGTGTGCCGCTTCGAACGCGGGAGCTGATTGGACGGCTCAATCCCATCCTGCGGGGCTGGGGGCACTACTACAAGCGCTCCCACGTCCGGCGAATCTTCAACCGGCTCAACCGATGGATCGTGCGGCGTATCTGGTCGCATCGATTCAAGCGCTGGCGCAATATGGGCTGGAAGGTCTTGCCCGAGGCGCGGCTCTATGGCGAGTTCGGGTTGGTCAACCTTGTGCAACTGATACCTTCAATTGCGTCCCAGCATGCTGCATCTTCGTGAAAGCTGCATGCCGGAAAACGGCACGTGCAGTTTGAGCGGCGGACGGAGGCCAGCGCGTCAGCGCGCCTCCTCCGACCCAACAGGGCGGCGACGCCTGAAGGCCCGAACGGAAAGGAGCGGCGAGTAAGCCGGAGAACTCGACATGGGAGCGCAGCAGAAAACGCATCGCGTCCTCGACAGCGGAGGCAGGGGTGAAGCTCCGATGGCTGCTGATCGAGGGGCTGAACCTATGGCGGCGAACCCCGAGTCTGAAAGCCCGTCGGCATATGACCGACTGATGGAAGAAGTCTGCGAAAGGGGGAACCTGAAGCAGGCGTTGAAGCGTGTGAAAGCTAACAAGGGCGCACCGGGCGTGGACGGGATGACCGTTCAGGCATTACCGGCGTACCTGCGGGAGCATTGGCCGTCGATACGGGCCACGCTGCTGAACGGCACATACCAGCCTCAACCTGTGAGACGGGTCGAGATACCCAAGCCGGATGGCGGTGGCGTGCGCAAGCTCGGCATCCCTTCTGCGCCTGACCGATTCGTCCAGCAGGCGGTCTTGCAGGTGTTGCAAAGGCAGTGGGACCCGACGTTCTCGGACTCCAGCTACGGTTTCCGTCCGGGACGCTCGGCGCATCAGGCAGTGGCGCAGGCGCAAAGCTACATCCAGTCGGGGTATCGATGGGTTGTAGATTTGGATCTGGAGAAATTCTTCGATCGCGTGAGCCACGACATCTTGATGAGTCGGGTGGCAAAACGGGTTAGTGACAGACGCGTTCTGAAGCTGATTCGCTCCTTCCTGACGGCGGGCGTGATGGAGCACGGGCTGGTTGGTGCGACGGACGAGGGCACCCCCCAGGGTGGTCCCCTGTCGCCGTTGTTATCCAATCTGATGCTCGACGAGCTTGACCGGGAGCTTGAGCGACGCGGGCTGCGTTTCGTGAGGTACGCCGACGATTGTAACGTCTATGTACGCAGCGAACGCGCGGGCCAGCGGGTGATGGCGGGGCTGAAAGCCTTCCTCACCGGCAAGCTGAAGCTGAAGGTCAATGAAGCGAAGAGCGCCGTCGCACGGCCACACACGCGGACGTTTCTGGGCTTCACCTTCTCGGGGCGGGAGCAGATCAAACGGCGCATTGCGCCCAAGGCACTGGCTCGCTTCAAGGATCGGGTCCGGGAACTGACTCAACGCACGCGCGGGGTCAGCGTCGACCAGATGATCGGCGCGCTGAAACGTTATCTGGCAGGGTGGCGGGGCTACTTCGGTTTCTGCGAAACGCCCAGCGTTCTGCAACGCCTGGATGAATGGATACGCCGCCGCATCCGCTGCTTCTTCTGGAAGCAGTGGAAACGGGGCCGCACAAGATTCCGGGAGCTGACAGTACGCGGCGTCAGCCGAAACCTTGCTGCCCAGACGGTCGGTTCGCCACACGATGCGTGGCGGCTGAGTTGCAGTCCCGCGCTGGGCATCGCCTTGTCAAACCGTTACCTTCGCTCGCTGGGGCTTCCATCACTAAGGCCATAGTCGATTAACCGATCCGAACCGCCGTGTACGGACCCGTACGCACGGTGGTGTGGGAGGGGTCGGGCCGCGAGGCCTGCCCCTATCCCGATTGCGCGATGAGTTCGAGAACTGCCCTCGCCTCACGGCGACGCTTGCAGCACGACGATCCATGCCGCAGACCACCGGCTCACAGCCGATGCCGTGCGCTACGCAGCGGATGCCGCCAGTCGATACGGCGCGGTTTCGCCGGCACGGCCCGCAAATCGTGCAAATGCCGATGCTCCTGCCACAATTCATCAGAGAAAAGAAACGCGACGATGAGTAGCGGGATGACCAGAAAGGCGCCCAATATCAAGTGCTCGATCACGGTACCCTCCATCGAAAGAGCATGATTTCATTGTAGAGCACCGCATGTGCCCATACGGTGCCGGGCCCCTCACAAATTTGCGATAACCGGCCTGCGACAACGCGACGCCCCACCCTCGCCGAACCTGCGCGGCGCCGTGAGCTTCGCAAGAACGACGTTCGCCGGAGCCCGGCGTTGCAAGAACTCCCCGCGCTGAGCCCGGACTAACAGGAAACGCGGGCTCGGGTTTTCATCCTGAGCTTGCGCACTCAAATCAATAATTCTCAAGGGGAATCCAATGACTATCGAACACAGCAGCGAACTGACCCTGCGCCCGCTCGAACGCACCGATCTGCGCTTCGTCCACGAAGTGAACAACAACGCAAAAATCATGCGTTACTGGTTCGAGGAGCCCTATGAAACGTTCTCTGAACTGGCCCAACTGTACGACCGGCACGTGCACGACCTGCGCGAGCGCCGTTTCGTGGCGATCGACAATGACGGCCAAACCGTCGGCGTCGTCGAGTTGATCGAGCTGGACTATATTCACCGGCGCGGCGAGTTCCAGATCATCATCGCGCCCCATGCCCAAGGCCGCGGCTACGCCACCGTCGCCACGCAGCTTGCGATCGACTACGCGTTTTCGGTGCTGAATCTGCGCAAGGTCTACCTGATCGTCGACAAGTCGAATACCGCTGCCATCCACGTCTATGAAAAGTGCGGTTTCCGGCACGAGGCCGAGTTGATCGAGGAGTTTTTCGGCAATGGCCGCTATCACAATGCATTACGCATGTGCATGTTCCAGTCCGAGTTCTTCAAGGCCAATCACCACGGCGAATGAGTCCAGCCTGAGTTGCCCAGGGGCGCGATGCTGCGTCGCCTGGCGCGTCTGACAGACCTGGCACCGTTAATCTTCTGTATACACACCGTTATTTCGTGATTTTTTATTAGTCGGATGAATGACTTTGTGTGCAATGCACCAAGTCCATCCATTAATTGTATTAATTCACTTAATTGGTGCCTCTCGTTTACGCGAATACGTGCCGCAAAGCTTTACTGGTTAAAGCGGCGCGCCCTGCCCGTCTTTTAGTTATCCGTTTCAATCCGCCCTGTTTAAGCTTCCGCTCAAGGTTTAAGCGGGTGTGACAGGTGGTGCGACAATTCGCCGCTGTTGCGACCGCACACAAGATGTGCTTGTCGTTCTCTCGCGTTCTCCTAAAGTGCAAGGTGCGGGTTCGACGTTAAAGTTAAATACATAGCTAACCTGAGTAATTCAACCCGCACCGGAGGAAAATATGAAGACGCGAATCGCCCTTGTTTTCGCCATTGCGAGTTTGGCTGCCGCTTCTGTTCAGGCGCAAGACGCCATGGTTAAGCCGCAGCAAACCATCCAGTTCAAGGCCAACGCGTATGGTTGCCTGTCGAAGGATAAACTCGACGCCGCCGATGTGCATGCGCAAGCCGGTGAACAGCAAAAAATGCAGGAATTCTTCTCCGGATATCAGTGCGTCTCAACGCCGGAGAACTCGAGTTTCCGCGTTGTGCGCGTGGTTGGTCACGATGTCGAATTCGTGAATGCCGGCAATAGCGATACACAAGGCCTCTGGGCAAACGATCGATTTATCAAGCAGTAAGCTGACCACTCAAGCCCCGGCGAAATGCCGGGGTTTTAATTTGTGCCATAGACCCCCCGACTTTAAAAGCGGAGGGCTGGGAACCTGCGAGTTATAAAACGGCTGGGCATGGCGCGCCTGGCCGTTTTTATTGCTACCCGCTTTTTCCATGCGGTGAAGCCGATGAAAAAAACCGATGCGGGCTTTCGGTCCGCATCGGTAATACGCCTTCTCGCAAAGCGCAGGGAGAAACGTCCAGCCGGTCAAATGGCGATCAATGAGAGTCGCGCGGCACCGGCGCGCCGCTCGATCCGACCAGGAAGTCCAGATCCGCGCCCTGGTCCGCTTGCAGCACGTGATCGACATAGAGCTTGTAATAGCCGCGCGTGGGCGGCGCAGGCGGCTGCCACGCGGCACGGCGCCGCGCGAGTTCTTCGTCGGTGACGTCCAGATGAAGACGGCGCGCGTCGACATCGAGTTCGATCATGTCGCCGGTTTGCACGAACGCGAGCGGGCCGCCCGCGGCCGCTTCAGGCGAGACGTGCAGCACCACGGAGCCATACGCCGTGCCGCTCATGCGGCCGTCGGAAATGCGCACCATATCCGTGATGCCTTTTTGCAGCACCTTCTTCGGCAGCGGCATGTTGCCGACTTCCGCAAAGCCTGGATAACCCTTCGGCCCCGCACCCTTGAGCACCATGATGCAGTGCTCGTCGATGTCGAGCGATTCGTCGTCGATCTTTGCGTGCAATTCCTCGATGTTCTCGAATACCACCGCGCGGCCACGATGCTTCAGCAACTGCGGCGTCGCGGCCGACGGCTTGATTACCGCGCCATTTGGCGCCAGGTTGCCCTTGAGCACCGCAATGCCGGCCTTCGGCTTGAACGGCTCGGCGAAGCGCGTGATGACCTTCTCGTCGTGATTCGGCGCGCTGCGCACGTTGTCCCAGATCGTCTTGCCATTCACCGTTAGTGCTTCGCGATGCAGCAGGCCTTGCTCGCCGAGTTGCTTGAGCACCGCGGGCAAGCCGCCCGCGTAGTAAAAGTCTTCCATCAGGTATTCGCCTGACGGCTGCAGATTCACGAGACACGGCACGTTCGAGCCGAGCTCCCAGTCTTCCAGCGAAAGTGGCACGCCAATGCGCTTGGCCAGCGCGATCAGATGCACGACCGCATTGGTCGAGCCGCCGATCGCCGCGTTCGTGCGGATCGCGTTTTCGAACGCCTCGCGCGTGAGGATCTTGTCCATCGTCAGATCCTCGCGGACCATCTCGACGATACGGCGGCCCGCCAGATGCGCGAGCACCTGCCGGCGTGCATCGACGGCGGGAATCGCCGCGTTGTGCGGCAAGCCCATGCCGAGCGACTCGACCATCGAGGCCATTGTCGACGCGGTGCCCATCGTCATGCAATGGCCGCGTGAGCGGTTCATGCACGATTCGGCTTCGGTGAATTCCTCCTGCGTCATCGTGCCGGCGCGCACTTCCTCGGACATCTGCCAGACACCCGTTCCGGAGCCGATGTTCTTGCCGCGAAACCGTCCGTTGAGCATCGGGCCGCCCGACACGGCCAGCGCCGGCAAATTGCACGACGCCGCGCCCATCAACAGCGCGGGCGTCGTCTTATCGCAGCCGACTAGCAGGATTACGCCGTCCATCGGATTGCCGCGAATCGATTCCTCGACGTCCATCGAAGCGAGGTTGCGAAACAGCATCGCGGTAGGCCGCAAATTGGTCTCGCCGAGCGACATCACCGGAAACTCGAGCGGCAAACCGC
This sequence comes from Paraburkholderia sp. BL23I1N1, assembly GCF_003610295.1. Taxonomy (NCBI): domain Bacteria; kingdom Pseudomonadati; phylum Pseudomonadota; class Betaproteobacteria; order Burkholderiales; family Burkholderiaceae; genus Paraburkholderia; species Paraburkholderia sp. BL23I1N1. Next base: position 387,133 of record NZ_RAPV01000002.1, on the reverse strand, counting down.
CCGCTTCGTGCACGCCTTTTTTCACATACTCGGCGAGCTCGCGAAAATGCGCGTTGCAGGGCGTCAGTTCGGACCACGTATTGCAGATGCCGATCACCGGGCGCCCGTCGAATTCGTCGTGCGGAATACCCTGGTTTTTCATCCACGAGCGATGCAGAAAACCGTCGCGGTCCTTGAGGCCAAACCACGCCTGGCTGCGCAGCGGCTTTTTAGTCTGGTTGGAATCAGCCATGAAATCTCCTGTTGGCAAGCATGTAGTGAGGGGCGTGCGTTAGCGTCAATGCACGCGCTTGCTGCGGCGGAACTGATCGAACAGCACCGCGAGCAGCAGAATCCCCCCGCGAATCAGGTATTGGTAGAAGGTCGGCACGTTCATCAGGCTCATTGCGTCCTGCACGGAGCCCATGATCAGCACGCCGACCAGCACACCGGAAATCGTCGCGACGCCGCCTGTCAGCGAGACGCCGCCGAGCACGCATGCGGAGATCACGCCGAGTTCGAGACCGACCGACGTTTTCGGGTCGCCGAGACTCATGCGTGACGCCAGCATCACGCCCGCAAAGCCAGTCACCAGGCCCTGCAATACGAACACTGTGATCTTGATCCGGGTAACCGGCAAGCCCGCGAGCAAAGCGGCCTCGCTATTGCCGCCGACAGCCAGCACGTTCTTGCCGAACACGGTTTTCTTCAGCAGAAAACCGAACAGCACGAAGCCGACGATGTTGCTCCAGATCGGATAGGAAATGCCGAGGAACGCGCCACCGCCGAGGTCGAAGAAACGCTCCTCCGAAATCATCACCGCGTCGCCGTTCGACGTGATGAAGGCGAGGCCGCGCACGACTTCCATCATCGCGAGCGTGACGATCAGCGAGTTGATCTTGTAGCGCGCCACCAGCACGCCGTTGACCAGTCCAACCGCGCCCCCCGCGAGCACGCCGGCGGCGATGCCGAGCATCACGCTATGCGTCGCGGTGATCAAGGTGGACGCCACCACGCCTGCGAACGCAACAATCGAGGCCACCGACAGATCCACTTCGCCCAGCGCGAGCACGAACATCATGGTCACGGAGATCGAGCCGATCAGCGTGACGGAGAGCAGCAAGCCCTGAATGTTTCGCGAGCTTAAAAAGTCGGGCACGGTGAACGACAAAGCCGCGAACAGGATGATGAACACCATCACGATGCCGGACTTGTTGATCAGGTCCCAGGTGCGTGCGGCGCGCGCACCCAGACCCGCGGAAGCGATAGCCGGCGTAGAGGAGTCGGTTGAGGGTGTGTGCATGATATCTATTCCGTTGCCTTCAGTTTCATTCGGTTTCCTGATTAATACGGCATGCCTAGCGCGGCAGCGCGAGCTTGATCAGCGCATCCGGCGTGGCCTGCGCCTTCGGCAGATTGCCGACGATGCGGCCTTCCTTCATCACGATCACGCGATCCGTCACGCCGATCACTTCGGCCAGATCGCTCGATACGACGATCACCGTGCGGCCGGCTTCGGCCAGCCCATACAGCAAGCCGTAGATCTCGCTTCGCGCGCCGACGTCGATGCCACGCGTGGGTTCGTCCATCAGGAACACGTCGATGTCTTCAGCGAGCCAGCGCGACAGAATCACCTTCTGCTGATTGCCACCGGAGAGCGTGCCGATCGGCGTTTCGCCGTTACGCGTTTTGATCGAGAGCTTGCCGATGAACTCTTTCGCGGTCTGCGCTTCCTTGCGGCGATTGAGCACGTTGAAGCGGCTGAAGTGGCGGCGGCAACTGATGTTGAGGTTGTCCGACACAGAAGCGATCGAGACGATGCCTTCCTGTTTGCGATCTTCCGGACACAGTGCGACGCCGGCGCGTACGGCATCGCGCGGCGTGGCGAAGCGCACGCGTTTTCCCTTGAGCACGATCTCACCGGCGCCCGGTTTGACGGCGCCATAAATCAGTTTCATCAACTCCGAACGGCCTGCGCCCACCAGACCGAAGAAGCCGACGATTTCGCCTTGACGTGCGGCAAAAGAAGCCGGTTCGCGCAAGCCGCGTCCCATCAAGTCTCTGACTTCGAGTTGCAGGCCACCCAGTTCGCGCGAGCGGTAGCCGTACACGTCGGCGATCGATCGGCCCACCATGCAGCTAATCAGGCGATCGCGATCGAGTCCGTCGCCGGCTTCGAACGTATCGATGCGGCGGCCGTCGCGAAACACCGTCACGCGGTCGCACAGTTCGTAGACTTCATCCATTCTATGCGTGACATAGATAATCGCGCGGCCCTCGGCTTTCAACGCGCGGATGATCCGGAACAACTGCGCGGTTTCGCGCGAGGACAACGAGCTGGTCGGTTCGTCGAACGCAATCACGCGCGCATCGCGCATCAGCGCCTTGCCGATTTCGATCATCTGCCGCTGACCGATCGAGAGATTCTTCACCTGCTGCGAAGGGTCGATTTTTTCGCCGAGTCTTTCCAACTCACGCACCGCACGCGCAACCAGCGCCTTCTCGTCAAGCACACCGAAGCGATTGGGCAGGGCGCCGAGCATCAGGTTTTCCGCAACCGTTAGCTCGGGTACCAGATGCAGTTCCTGATAGATGATCGCGACACCCGCCGCGATAGCCGCCTTGGTGCTGGTGAACTGTTGCTCGACGCCATCGAGCGACAAGGTGCCGGCCGCCGGTTGATTCACGCCCGACAGCACTTTGAGCAGCGTCGATTTGCCGGCGCCGTTTTCGCCCATCAAACCGTGTACTTCGCCGCGCCGCACGTCGAGCGACACCTGGTCGAGCGCGAGCACGCCGGGAAAGCGCACGGTGATACCGTCGAGTTGCAGATACGGATCAGCCGACGAATGCGTAGGCGAGGGCGCTTGCGCGGGCAGCGCCGTTTCGCCAGGGTGAGAAACCGTCATCGAAAGCCTCTTGCGGGTAGATCATCTGTGCGGGCCGATCTCGCGTTGACATGATCGTGAGCGTGAACATGAACGTGAAAGAAGCCCGCAGCGCGCAAACTCGAATAACGCTTAAATGCCGAGCTCTTTACGCACGTCCTGCCAGTTGCCCCGCACCATCAGCTTGCCGGTGGTTTGCGTATCGGCGGGCGGCTGCTTGCCGTCCTTGATCCACTCCACGAGGTTCTCCGTGCTCTCTTTGCCATGCATCGTCGAGCTCACGGCGATCGTGCCGTAGAAGCCTGTCGGTTCCTTCTTCTGGAACTCGGCAAACGCTTCGCCCGCACCGTTAATGCCGACGCCGATCACATCGGCCGCCGGAATGTGCAGTTGCTCGGTCGCGCGAACGCCGCCCAGCACGCTTTCCTCGTTGAGCGCGAAGATCACCCATTTCTTGATGTTCGGATGCTGCGCGAGCACGGGCGACGACGCGTTGAAGCCGCCTTCGTCATCCGTGGTCTTTTGCGGGGCGTCGAAGATGTTTTCCTTCTTGAAGCCGCCGGCCAGCAGCGATTCCGTTGCGCCATCTGTGCGCAGTTTGGCGGTCGGCAATTCGTAGTTCGTGATGCGCAGCGCGCCGACTTCTTCCGGCTTCCAGCCGCGGCGCTTCATCTCTTCAGAGATCGCGGTGCCGACCTGATTGCCGATCTTGAACGCGGACATGCCCAGATGCGGCACGTTCGACAGCGGCTTGCCGGTGGAGTCGACCAGTTGATCGTCGACGGTGACGAACTTCATGTTGTAGCGCTTTGCACGCGCCTGAATCGCCGGTCCGAGCCGCACGTCGGGCGCGCAGATCACGAAGCCTTTGGCGCCTTGCGCACCGAGGTTATCGATCGCGGCCAGCACTTTTTCGCCGTCCGGCGTGCCGATGTTGACCACCGAGAAGCCGTCCTTCTGACCGAGCGCGGTGGCGGCTTTCTGTTCGTTGATGAACCACGCCTGTTCCGGCATCTTCACGAGGAAGCCGACTTTGAGTTGCTGATCGGCGTGCGCGGAGAATTGCGCGGCAAAGGGTGCGGCGAGCGCCGCGGCGGCAATCGCTGAGAGCGTCAAACGGCGAAGCTTGCTGGTCATACCTGTCTCCTGAGGTTGAAAGGCTGCATTGATTTCGTTTAGTTGCAGCACGGGGATTCACGGCGGCGTCAGCCGGCACGTGGATAGGCGATGGGGTGGGGCATGCGGATCGCGATTCATCGACGGGAGGGCGCCACCTAAGGACACTCGTGAGGAAGCTCAGAAAGTCCACGAATGGTATGAGCCGCCCCAATAACTTTCCAATCCCTTTTTAGGCCATCCCGATATCAATTTCGATATGGCATCATGGAGACTTCACGACGGCAATTCGTCCGACAGACGGCTTCAAGCCGCGTAAGGAGACAGGTCATGACGCGTAGCTACTCGAACTGGTTCGTGCGGGCGCGGCTCAAGACGCGGCAGTTGCAATTGCTCGCCGCGATGGAGGAGGAGGGCAACGTCCGGCGAGCCGCCGACGTGCTCGGCATGACCCAGCCCGCCGCGTCGCGGCTTCTGAAAGAGCTGGAGGACATGCTGGAGGTGAGTCTGTTCGATCGCACGCCGCATGGCATGCGCGCCACCCTGTACGGCGAAGTGATGATCCGTCACGCGCGCATGGTGCTCTCGAATCTCAGCCATGCGCATGACGAAATCTCGGCACTTCGGGCCGGTCTGGCCGGCCAGGTGCGAATCGGCGTGATTGCCGCGGCCGCCGCGACAATGGTGCCGCGCGCCATCGCCAACGTGAAAAGACGCTATCCCCAGCTGGAAATCTGGGCGGAAGTGGAAACCTCGGACGTGATGCTGCCGAGGCTCGCCGAAGGCGAACTGGACATCATGATCGGCCGGGTATTGGAGCGGCAAAACCAGTTCAAGACCGACATCCACTACGAACCGCTTGCCGACGAACCGCTCTGCGTGGTGGCGCGTTCCGGCCATCCTCTCGAAAATGAAACAGGTTTGACACTGCGGGGAATCGTCAACGCGAGCTGGGTTTTGCACCCGCCGGGCAGTGTTTTACGCCATCGCTTTGATCTGATGTTTTCGCAGATCGGACTGAATCCGCCCCAAAACGTCGTCAATACCAACAATTTTTTGGCGATTTCGAGCTTATTGCTCCAAAGCGACATGTTGGCGGTTTTACCCGAAGAAGTGGCGCGTCAGTACCAACAGTACGGTGTTTTGCAACGGATACCGATCGATTTACCGTACAGAATGGATACATTCGGTATCATCACGCGCCAGTCGCACCTGCTTTCGCCGGCGGCCTCCGTCGTCCTCGAAGCCTTGCGGGAAGCCGCGGGCGAGGTCTATGGCACCGCCTTCGAGCCGCCAGTGGCGCGATAAATGCTTCTCCCGTTGCGATAGTCGCAATTGCAGCCTGTTTCCGGCTCGGGAGGACACGCGATGTACACCAAACACCGAAAACGGCAACGCGCCGTCGACGATTCTCTTTCTGTTCGCTCCGGTGGAGCGAGCGCCTGGTTCAGTAACGGCATGGCTCTCAAATCGACGATTTACAAGGCAGAACTTCAGATCGCCAACATGGACCGGCACTACTATGCCGACCATGCCCTGACGATCGCCCGCCATCCCTCGGAAACCGACGAGCGGATGATGGTCCGCGTCGCCGCGTTCGCGCTGTTCGCGCAGGAACGCCTCGAATTCTGCAAAGGTTTGTCGGATGTCGACGAACCGGACCTCTGGCAGAAGGACCTCACCGGCGCGATCGAAACCTGGATCGAAGTCGGTCAGCCTGACGAACGGCGCATTGCCAAGGCAAGCGGCCGCTCGAACGACGTGATCGTGATCGCCTATGGCGGCCGCACGTCGGACATCTGGTGGCAAGGGGTGCGCAGCAAGGTCGAACGCATGCGCAATGTGACGGTCTGGACGCTTGGCGAAGACGTGGCGGCGGCGCTTGGCAAGCTCGCCGAGCGGACCATGCGTCTGCAATGCACCGTGCAGGACGGCGAAGCGTGGCTCGGTAGCGCCGACGCCGATGCGGTGAAAATCGAGTGGACGGTGTTGAAGGCACCCGCCAACGGTTGATAGCGTTTGATAACGCCGGAAGCGCCGCATGAGTTTTTCTACGGCTGTGCGCGCCAATCTGGCTTGACGCCGGCCTGTTGCACAGACCGGGAGGCGGCGGTCACCACGCCCTTCATGGCGAAGTTACGGCAACGTCATAGCGACGTCACCCGCGAGGCTTCAGGCGGGCCTTTGAGTTCGACCATATTGCCCTCCGGGTCGAACAGATACAGCGACTGCCCAAACCCATCCGCGCCATAGCGCAAAGCCGGCTCGCCAGGCCGCGCGCCGTGTTCGACCAGATGCGCAGTGAGCGCCTCGGCGTCGAACGGCTCAACGCGCAAACACAGGTGATCCATATTCCGCCCCGCGCCCGGCACACCGTTTTCGGGGTGATCGAGCTTCCCGCCGACCTTTAACAGGTCGATCAGCGAGCGCCCCGCGCGCAATTGTGTCAGGCCCAGATCGGCCTGCTCCTTCTCGACGCTGCAACCGAGCACCTCGCAGTAAAAACGCGTCATCTCCGGAACGTTCGACGCCCGAATGACGATGTGATCGATCTCGCGAATGTGGATTTTCATATCGAACGGCCCCTTGGCTGGCTCGCAGAACGGATGAACAGCAACCAGTGTAGAAGAAAGGAAGAGGCAACGAGAGCGGGAGATGAACCGGCCGCAAGGGACAGATCGGAAATGCTCAGACGAAAAAAAGCCCGCTCTATGTGGAGCGGGCTGAATCCATATCAGGAGGAGACATGGAGGAGACAAGTACTAATATACACATGGGGTTGGTGCGACGCAATAACTTTTTAAGGGAAAACCCGATATCGTGCCAAATTGTCGCAGTTTGACGCGAAACGAGCGCCTGGCGGGGCTCGGTGCCTACGAGGAAGCGCAATGACAGAGCAAGAACCGGGGCGTAGTGTGTTGGCATGCGGCCTACATTGGTGAGCATCGACACCGCCTTTCCGGGACCATCATGAACCGCACCGACCGTACCGATATCGTCGACGAAACCGCCGTCGGCACCACCCGCTGGAGCACCGACGCCGAGCGTTGGGACGCCGTTACCCGCCATGAGCAGCAGGCCGACGGCGCGTTTTTCTACGCCGTCAAAACGACGGGCGTGTTCTGCCGACCGTCCTGCGCGTCGCGCCAGCCACGCCGCGAAAATGTCGCGTTCTTCACCGACGCAAACGCCGCGCGCGCCGCGGGCTACCGCGATTGCAAGCGTTGCCAACCCGGCGGCCTGCCGCGCGAGCTGGAGATCGTCAATCGCGCCTGTGCCGCGATGGATGCCGATCCGCAGCAACGCCTCACACTCGCGCAACTGAGCGACGCGGTGCACGTCAGCCCGTTCCACTTGCAACGTCTGTTCAAGCGCGTGGTGGGCGTCTCGCCGCGTCAGTATCAGGCCGCGCAGCGCGGCGCCGCGTTGCGCGACGCGCTGCAGAGCGGGTCGGACGTGACACGCGCCACGCTGGATGCCGGCTTCGGCTCGCCCTCGCGGATGTACGACAGCGCCTCGGCGGAATTGGGCATGGCGCCGTCCGCGTTCCGCCGCAAAGGCGCGGGGCTCACCGTGCGTTACGCCAGCGCGCCGACCTCCCTCGGCTTCGTGCTGGTGGCCGCAACCGACAAAGGCATCTGCAAAATCGGTTTCGGCGACAATGCCGCGACACTCGCCGACGATCTGCGCGGCGAGTTCGCCAACGCCGATCTGGTCGAAGACGCAACGCGCCTCGCGCCGTTCATCGCGCAGATCGAAGCCTATCTGGAGGGCACGCGTCAGGACTTCGATCTGCCGTTGGACATCGCCGCGACCGCGTTCCGGCAACGCGTCTGGGACGCGCTGCGGCGCATTCCTTACGGTGAAACGCGCAGCTATTCCCAGATTGCGGAAGCGGTCGGCTCGCCCCGGGCCGTGCGCGCGGTGGCAAGCGCGTGTGCGACGAATCCAGTCGCGCTGGCGATTCCGTGCCATCGCGTCGTGCAGAAGGGCGGGGCGCTGGCGGGGTATCGCTGGGGCCTGTCGCGCAAGGCCGCACTGCTCGACAACGAAGCCCAGCACGCCGGCGGCGCTTCGGTCGATGAACCCAAGCGCCGCGAGCACGCGGCCACTGCTGTCACCATCACCAACCTGGACCACGCCGCGTGAGCACGCTTGACGACGTTGCAACACTCGAATTGCCGTTCAAACCACCCTTCGACTGGCCGCGCCTGCTGCGCTTTTTCGGCGGACGGGCCACACCCGGCGTCGAAGCGGTGGAAGACGGCGCCTATCGTCGCGCGATCGACTGGGCCGGCGACAGCGGCACGCTGACGGTGCGCCTGCATCCGCGCAAGCGCTGCATCGTCGCGAACATCGAAGGCCCGGCGAGCCGCCATGCTGACGCGCTCGCCGCGCCGATCGCGCGGATGTTCGACCTGCACGCCGATCCGAAGAAGATCGGCAACGAACTGGCCGCCGATCCCTGGCTCGCACCGTTAGTTGAAGCCGTGCCGGGCTTGCGCGTGCCGGGCGCGTGGTCGGGCTTCGAGCTGGTGGTGCGCGCCATCGTCGGGCAGCAGGTCAGCGTGAAGGCGGCGACCACGATCATCGGACGATTGGTGCAGCGTGCCGGCGAGCGCATCGAGGGTCATCCGCATGAGCACACCGCGTGGCGCTTTCCGACGCCTGCCGCACTGGCCGCCGTGGATCTGGAAAAGATCGGCATGCCGGGTAAACGCGTAGCGGCGTTGCAGGGTTTCGCACAGGCGGTCGCTTCAGGCGACGTGCCGCTCGACAGTGGCGTCGCCGATGCCAACGGCCTGCGCGCGGCCTTGCTCGCACTGCCGGGCATCGGTCCATGGACGGTCGAGTATGTGGCGATGCGCGCATGGCGTGACGCCGACGCCTGGCCCGCATGGGACCTCGTGCTGATGCAGGCGATCTGCGCGCGCGATCCATCGCTCGTGCGGCCCACGCAGCAACGCACTCGCACCGACGCGTGGCGGCCGTGGCGCGCGTACGCGGCGATGCATCTCTGGAACGAGGTCGCGGATCGGGCAGGCGCCGCGCGCGGCGGCTGAGGTTGTGCGGCAGTCGGGAAGCCAGGCCGCACGCCATAGTGGATCGGCCCGGTGCTTGCGCTCGGCAGCGGAGGCCCTGCACGCCGGTCGGGAATCAAAGCGGGTCGCGCCCGCTGGCATGTGACCGGTAGCGTAACAAGGCGGTGGGCAGGCCGTTTCGTATCGAAATTAGGCCAGGTTGAGTCGTCCGAGGGCCTGCCGAAGCGGCCTCAAGCAGCCGTTGTGGCGAGATGTTAAAGTGCCCGCTACCCGAAAATTCCGCCGAACGTTGTCAACCGCGCAGTGCTGCATGATCGCAGTGAAGCGGCACATGGCGGCCGACAACGCCCGACTCGCATCAATGCCAAACACGACACCTTCCCGCACGACCGACGCGTTATTGCACCGCCTGTCCGTGCTGACCGCGGGCCCGCAGCGCGACGCGCTGATACGCGGCCTGCGCGGCATCGAAAAGGAAAGCCTGCGCGTGACGCACGACGGCAAGCTGGCCATGACGCCGCATCCGCGCGCGCTCGGTTCGGCGCTCACACATCCGTCGCTCACCACCGACTATTCCGAAGCGTTGCTCGAACTGATCACGCCGGCCGAGCACGACGTCTCGATCACGCTCGAGAAGCTGGATACGCTGCATCGTTTCGTCTACGCCGAACTCGGCGACGAGATCCTGTGGAACAACTCGATGCCCGGCCTGCTGCCCGAAACGGACGACGGTATTCCGATCGCGCATTACGGCACGTCGAATATCGGCAAGCTGAAGTACGTGTACCGCCTTGGCCTGGCGCTCCGTTACGGCCGCACGATGCAATGCATTGCGGGAATTCACTACAACTATTCGCTGAGCGAAGAAGTGTGGCGGGCGTTGCATGCCGACCAGCAATCCACGGCAAATGCCGTCGATTTCCAGTCCGACCGTTACCTCGCGCTGATCCGCAATTTCCGCCGTACTAACTGGCTGTTGATGTATCTGTTCGGCGCCTCGCCGGCGCTGGATCGCCGATTTCTCCGCGATCGCCAGCACACGCTCGACACTTTCGACGCCGACACGCTGTATCGCCCGTATGCGACCAGCTTGCGCATGAGCGACCTCGGCTACTCGAACACCACCGCGCAAGCCGCGTTGCGCGCCGACTACGACACGCTGCCGGGCTACCTGGATGCGCTGACGAAAGCCGTGAGCCAGCCGTATCCCGCGTATGAGGCGATTGGTACGCAGCGCGACGGCGAGTGGGTGCAGATCAACACGAACGTGCTGCAGATCGAAAACGAGTTCTATTCGACGATCCGACCGAAACGCGTCACGTATCCGGGCGAGCGTCCGCTGCATGCGCTGGCTGCGCGTGGTGTGCAGTATGTCGAAGTGCGCTGCATGGACATCGATCCGTTCGAGCCGACCGGCATTTCGCTGGAGACATCGCGTTTTCTCGATGCTTACCTGCTGGTCTGCGCGCTCGACGACAGCGCGTTGTTGCCACCGGACGCGTATGCCGAGGCGAATCAGAACTTTGGCCGCGTGACGATGGAAGGCCGCAAGCCGGGCCTCGAACTGACGCGCGACGGCAGCCCGATCGCGATGACAGATTGGGCGAACGAACTGCTCGTCAAGATCGACGCAGCTGCGGCAACGCTTGACGCATTGCACGGCGGCGACGCCCACGCCCGCGCCGTGACGGTTGAGCGCGCGAAACTGGCGGACGCATCGCTGACGCCGTCGGCGCGCGTGTTGCAGACGATGCGCGACAAGCAGCAGAGCTTCCTCGCGTTTGGCCTTGAGCAAAGCGAAGCGCACGCCGCATATTTCCGCTCGCGTCCGCTGGATGCCGCGCAGACCAAGGAGTTTGTCGATCTTGCGGCGCAATCGCTTGCAGGGCAGGCCAAACTCGAACGGGAAGAGGTGGGTTCATTCGACGCATTTGTCGCGGCATACCGGGCGTACACACTGAACCGGTTTAGCGTCTAAAGAAGAAGACAGGCTGTTGTGGGCCCATGCCGTTCAGTTAGCACTGAAGGGCATTTTCTTTGGTGAAGCCGAAATCGTCGCAGAGTGCCGCATTTTCTCTGCGCGCAAGTAACGTCTACATAAAGCGGTGCTGGATGAGCGGCCATAGCGGCAAAATCTCCACTCGTTCGAGCCATTCGCCAATGCGTATGAAACACCGTGCCCGGGATGCGGTCCAACTTTCATGACACGCTCCAGAGAGGGAGGCTTCACCGTGATGAAAAGAGGTCTGTTGGCCGCAGTGTGCGTGGCGGCGGTGGGGTGTACGACGCAGGGGCAGGTCGATCCGGACGTCATGCAGATTGCGACCACGCCGTTGACGTGTTCGACCAAGGCCGAGTGTGATGTTTGGTGGCAGCGTGCACAGGCGTGGGTAGCGGGGCATTCGACATACAAGATTGAATCCGCGACTGACACCTTGATCCAGACGGCGGGCCCGGATGGTGGCAAGCGTGCGTTGGCGTACCAGATCACGCGCACGGCGAACCCGGACGGCACGGCAACGATTGGATTCGCGGCGCATTGCGACGGCTCGATGGGATGCAAACCGAACCCATGGGCGGCGGGCGCCGACTTCAAGGAAACCGTACGAGGCACGGCAGCGGGCGCACCGCAAAACGGCGAAAAGCCGTCGCAACCCGCACCAACGGCGATGCACCCGGACGCTTCGGGACAATCGATCCCGGGGGACGCGATAACGCAGTGAGGGAGAAAACAGGAGGCGCCTGAAACTACGAAGGAGCGCCAATCAAACCGACGGCGCAAAGGCACGACGGCCGACTTCAAAAGCTACGCTACGGCGCGCGCAGCGCCGCCGGAAGAATGAGCGCCTTGTCACTCACGCGGAGTGTGCGAGAACACGGATTCCAGATGCACCACTACCGCAACTATGCGGGGGACCCGCTTAAGAATTAGCGGTTTGAGCCGCTTTCTCTTGCTTACTTCTCTTTGCGGCCGGCCGGCAAAGAGAAGTAAGTGCCGCCCCGCACAGGGCAACGCTAATAGACTACGAAGAAATCAAGGAAAGGCCAACACTACGAGGCCAACACCCAAACAAAGCCCCGCACAGGCAACAAAAAAACCTTAGTGCCCCATAGAAGCCCCCATCCCCTTCCTGGGCTTAGTAACCCAAACAAGCAAAGCCAGTACAAGAAACGCCCCACAAGAAATACGAAAAAAATCATTAGTAGCCATCATATAAGCCTGCGCAGTAACAACCTGATTCAACTGCGCGGTGACGCTATCACCCGAAAGCCCGAGCCCGGCCAACGCATTGGTATAAGCATTAGTATTAGCCGAATAGACATTAACCGAATCGGTCAACATCGCATGATGATAGATCGTATCGTTCTCCCAGTACGTTGTACTGACAGCCGTCCCAATCGCCCCGGACAAAGTCCGAAAGAAATTCGACAAACCAGAAGCACTAGCGAGCCGCTCATCCGACACGCTGGACAGCGTAATAGTCGTCATCGGCACGAAGAAACAGGCAACCCCAATACCCTGCACCAACCGCGGCCAGATCACATGATTGAACGGCACGTCGAGCGTAAAAGTCGAATTCCAGAACGACACAAACGCAAACACGATGAACGCAAAACTCGCGACAACGCGCAGGTTCAACCGATGCATATTCTTGCCGATCATCGGCGACAAAAACAGCGCAAGAATACCGACCGGCGCCGTCGCGAGGCCGGCGATCCCCGCGGTGTATCCCATCACCGTCTGCAGCCAGAGCGGGAAAATCACCACCGACCCGAAGAACGCCATAAACCCGAACGAAATAATCACCACGCCGAGCGCGAAGTTACGATCCTTGAATAGCGAAAGATCGACGACGGGTTCCTTCTCCGTTGTCTCCCACACCAGCAGAAACGCTATCGACACCACGGCAATAATCGCCAGCGTGATGATAAATGTCGAATTGAACCAGTCTCGATCCTTGCCCAGGTCGAGCACCATCTGCAGGCACGACACACCGATCACGAGCAACGTGAGCCCGACCGCGTCGATACGCTGTTTGGTCACCTTGGTCTCGCGGCCGCGCAGCAGCAGGAACGCGCACGCCGCCGAGAACAACCCGATCGGCACGTTGATATAGAAGATCCACGGCCACGTGTAGTTGTCCGTGATATAGCCGCCCATCACGGGTCCGAAAATCGGCGCGCAGATCACGGTCATCGCCCAGAGGCCGAGCGCGAGCCCGCGCTTCTCCGGTGGGTATGAGCGCATGAGAATCGTCTGCGAGAGCGGGACCATCGGCCCGGAGACGAGCCCTTGCAGAAGCCGGAACGCGATCAGCGACTCGAAGTTGTGCGCGAAGCCGCACAGCGCGGAGGCGATCGTAAAAAGCAGAACGGACAGCGTGAAGAGCCGCACCTCGCCCACGCGCCGCGCGAGCCACCCGGTCAGCGGCACCGCGATCGCCGAGGCCACGGAATACGACGAGATGACCCATGTACCCTGACTGGTCGCCACGCCAAGGCTGCCGGAAATAGTCGGCACCGCGACGTTCGCGATCGACGTGTCGAGCACTTCCATAAACGTGCCGAGCGCAAGGCCGACGGTAAGCAACGCCAGCGCTCCGCCTTTGAGCGGAGCGGGTTCGGCGGCGGGTAGGGCTTCGGCGGGTGCCGTAGCAGCCATGTGTTTCTCCTCAACCGGGAAAGCTTGTCGCGGCAGCTTTATCGCACCTTTCGAATGGCGCGCTTACATGCCGGATCACCCTCTGCCCAGACAGATATATTCTGACGCTGACGCTTTCGAAAACGCCTCTTGATTACTGCCCGCCGTGATCTGACGGCGGCTCTTCGGGTGATGCCTCTTCCAATTCCTGCGGCGGTCCGAGTCCGCAACAGGCGCTTGCTCCCGCACCGATGCCGTTCGCGATGAAACGGCCGAGCAGGTCGAGCAGGGCGGCATGATCCGCGGCTGAAAATCCGCGCAACTGCTCGTTCAGTACGGCGGCGCCCAGACCGGGCAATTGCTGCGCGGCTTCGTGGCCTTGCGGCGTCAGTTCCAGCTTGACCATCCGGCGGTCAGCGTCGCTGCGCGTGCGTACAACAAAGCCTTTCTTTTCAAGGCGATCGAGCAGGCGCGTCATCGATCCACTGTCGTACGACATGACGCGCGACAACTCGAACGGCGTGCTCGCGCGTTGCGCGGACAACATCAGAATCACGCCGATCTGCTGGGCAGTCAGTCCCAACGGTTTGACCGCACGGTCCATCCGCTCGACAAGCACGTTTCGCGCTTTCGTCAGGTAATAGCCAAGACTCGATTCGAGGTGAATCTTGTCCGCTTCGTAGGGGCCGTCAGTCATCGTGTATCCGGGAACATCGTCAAGCAGAACGAATTCTAGCTGCCTAAGCAGACAAGTCAAATTGGATTTGCGCAGCGCAAACCGCGCAAAAACAACACCGCCATTGCACGTGAAGCAAAGTATCTTGAAATTTAATTGCATAGTCAATATTATTGTAGGCAACGAGTTACGCGCGACCCGCGCCACCCGAGACCATGTTCTGACCGATTGTCTGCACGCCGCCATGGCGCCGTGCTCAAAGGATTTCCCCGATGCTGTACCTCAAAAACACCCTTGGCGGCTTGAGCCGCTCCCTGACCGATTCCGCGCTGAGCAGCTTTCAAGGGCCGCATCGCTGGTGGAAACTGGCGTTGTTCGCCGTGCTGTTCGTGCTGCCCGGTGGATCGGTGGGGGTCGCGGCGTTGGCGTGGGTCGAGCACCGGCGGGGGCAGAAGGGCGCTAAGGCCGTTCCGGCGCAATTGAAAGCGTTGCCGGCTGTGGGCAGCGGTGTCGTCGCAGCGGCCAACGGCACCCCGGTCATTCCCGTGAGCGTTTCGGGCACCTGCCACGCGCGAGGCGATGCACCGTGCCGCGCGGCGGCTGGAAAGCTGGCCCGGCAGACTACCTCGTCGGATTCGCGCGTCTGATCCGTAACAGCGCGTAACCATCCCGACACCCTAAGTAACACACCTTCGCCTCCCCCCGCATTACCCTTTCAGTTTGCCGCGCCCATGCGGCCCCATACGCTAACATTCCGGCAGAGCCATGATCTCGCCCGGCTGGCAGTGCCGTCATTGGCCGCACTGCGGCGTCCTGAAGGAATCCATTGCATGCAGTTTGATCGAATCTCGCGCGCGCGGACGCTTGCGCCCCGCGCCCTGACTATCGCAGTTGCGGCGGCCCTCGCCACCCTGCTGGCCGGTTGTGTGGTTGGCCCTGACTACAAACGGCCCGCGGCCGAGACCCCCGCTTCCTACAAGGAAGCCGCGCCCGGCTGGAAAGTCGCCCAGCCAGCCGATCAGCAAGACCGCGGCGACTGGTGGACCATCTACGAAGACCCGCAACTCAACGCGCTCGAAGACAAGCTGAACGCATCGAACCAGACCATCGCCCAATTTGCCGCCGCCTATCGCCAGGCCCGTGCGCTGGTCGGCGAGGCGCGCGCGGCGTATTTCCCAACCGTTGGTGCATCGGCGGGCGCCACGCGCGCCGGCAACGGTTCATCGTCCAGTGGCAACTCGACTTCGAGCCGCTCCGGCATCAGCAATAGCTTCAACGTGCAACTCGACGCCAGCTGGGAGCCGGACCTGTGGGGCTCGGTCACGCGTTCGGTGAACGCGCAGAAGGCAGGCCAGCAGGGCGCTGCAGCCGATCTCGCGAATGCGCGGCTGTCCGCCCAGGCCACGCTCGCGCAAACCTACTTTTCCCTGCGCGCGCTCGATTCCACCCAGAAGCTGCTTGACGACACCGTCGCGGCTTATGAGCGCTCGCTGCAACTCACGCAGAACCAGTACGCGGCAGGCGTCGCCGCACGTTCCGACGTGATTCAGGCACAAACGCAGTTGCAATCGGCACAAGCGACCGCGATCGACAACGGCGTGCAGCGCGCGCAAGACGAGCACGCGATCGCTGTACTCGTCGGCGAACCAGCCTCGACATTCTCGATTGCGCCGATGCCACTCACGGCCACGCCGCCCGGCGTGCCCTCGCAGATGCCGTCGGCGCTGCTCGAACGGCGCCCGGATATTGCCTCGGCTGAGCGCAAGGCCGCGGCGGCGAACGAGCAGATCGGCGTTGCGATTGCCGCGTTCTTCCCGTCGCTGACCCTGTCGGCCACCGGCGGCTTCCAAAGTTCGGTGTTCTCGCAGTTGCTGACCGCGCCGTCGCGGTTCTGGACGCTCGGCCCACAACTCGCCGGCACGATCTTCGACGCCGGCTTGCGTGAGGCAAAGACCGAAGCCGCTCGCGCTGCTTACGATCAGGACGTCGCAGCGTATCGTCAAACGATTCTGGCCGCGTTCCAGGACGTCGAGGACAATCTCGCCTCGCAGCGCATCCTTGAACAGGAAATCGTCGTGCAGCGGCAGGCGGTGGATTCCGCGCGTCAGGCGCTCGCCATTGTCACGAACGAGTACAAGGCGGGCACGGTCGGCTACGTCAATGTGTTGACCGCACAGACCACCGCTTTCACGGCGGAGCTGAAGCTGGAGAGCATCGCCGGGCAGCGGATGGTTTCGTCGGTGGGTCTGGTGAAGGCGCTTGGCGGTGGTTGGGACGCGTCGCAAATGAACCGCGAAACAGGCGATGTGGCCGCGCCGGCGCCGCTGCCGGCATCGGCGGCGACGCCTGTGGCGCAAAGCGGCGCCACTTCACAGCCGGCGCCGAGCAACTAGACGCGCTAAATGCACACCAACCCGCTCACCAACCCGCCCACCAACCCGCACGTCAGTGCACGAACGTCAACGCGACCGTATCCGGTCCGCTTGGCCGCCCCAACAGATTCAGCAGCCCCGCGAGGTTGTCACGCGCTTCCGGGGCGGCGCTGGCCGTCCCACGAAACGATGTCGAGGCTGCCGACACGCTGCCATTGCCGGTCAGCATCAGCGGTCCCTTGAGGGTCGTCAGATCCAGCGTGGACGACGCACCCTGTGCCTGAAACAGCAGCCGATAAGAACCCAGCGGCTTGACCAGCGAGACGCGCGAACTGACGTCGTTCAGGGTCACGGTGAGCTGGCCGAACGCCTCCTGATTGAAGCTGCGCCAATCGGACCATGCGAGGCGCACGTCGCCTTGCAGGTCGAGCGTATTGAAAGGTGCGCCGAGGCCGCTTAGCAGCGAAGCCGGTACCGCCATCGCGCCCAGCGTGACGGTGGCGCTGCGCGGGGAGATGTCGACGGTGATCGGGTCGGGCATCGCTTCGCTGTGCCGCATGATCATCCGCACACGGCCGGTGAAGAGCGGCCAGAACGCCGTGCTCCATTCGATCCGCCCCGGCAGCAGGGTCGCGGCACTCATGTCGGAACCGGCGGCAAGCATCAGCGTGGCCGAGCCGTGCCACAGCGAGCCGGCAGGATCGACGAGATTGACGTGGCCATGGGTCTGCTTGGCGAACTGCGGCGTGATCCAGGCGGCCGGTAACAACGTGAGCATCACGGCCGCGCTCGCCAGCACCGCGACCGCCAGCCAGGGTAGCGCGACGCGCAGGCGCCGCATCCAGTAAGTCATGCGAGATCCTGTAACGGCGCGGTCATTTCACGGTAGACGGCTGCAACGATGCCGTCAGATCCACCTGGCCGTCTTCCTTGAGAGCCGTCACGTGCGCCTCGGCAACCTGCACCTTGAACTGCTTGCGCGCGTCGTCGACCCAGCTCGTCCACGCCGGGAATGACACATTCTTCATCTGGATCTGCACGGCGTTGCCGATCACCTGCACCTGGGTCGCGGCAAGGCCGTGATCGCTGAGCGATGCGCTTAGTGCGTCCTTCAGCGCGGCGCCGGTCGGCGCGACACCCTGAGCCGCTGCCGAGAGCTGGCGCGCTTCATTCGACTGCGCGGTCATCTGTGCCAACTGGCGCTGCAAGCTGGGCAGCGATTCATGCAGACGCGCGCGGCCATCCTGCGCCGGCGCCCACAGCACGGACCACGCGATCACCACGGCCAGCGCCCCGCCGCCCCACGCCAGCAGCGTTTTTTCGCGTTCGGTGCGCTGGTCCCAGAATCCAGCCCAGCTTTGGGCGAGTTCAGCTTTCATTGTCCGTTCCTGATGGTCCACTTGCCGGTGTTGCTGTCGATCGCGCCGGTCAGGCCGTTGCGCGAGAGGCGTTTGGCGAAATCGGCATCGAGTTTCACCTCGGGCTTGAAGGTCACGTCGAGCCGCCGGTCGTGATAGTCGAGCGCGGCGATGCCGTTGACCGGCACCGGCGCCAACGAGCGCGCGAGGCCATCGGCGAGCGAGAGAAAATCGTCCGGCGACAGTTCACCCGCCGCCACCCGCAACTGCTGCAACTGGCGCGACATCTGATCGGGCGCATCGAGCACGACCGTCGTCTTGGGGAAGGTATTGAGGAGCAGTTCGGTCATCTGCGTGCTGATCGCGTCACGTTGGCGCGAGAGCATCAGCCACTGCACGTTCGCGCCGACGATCGCGATCACGAGCGCGCCGACCGCCAGCATGACCGGCAGGCGCAGACGCCGCAGCGTCGCGCGGTCGAGCCGCCACGGCTGCGAGGCAAACTCGAACTGACACAGGTCGAAGCGGCACGCCAGCGCCCGGCGCGCGAGTTGCTCGAACGGCATCGGGCTGGCCCCGTGCACGTAGGCGGCGAGCTTCGCCGGGCTGGTTGCTGAGAGACTCGGCTCGTTGCCGGGCACCTCCGTCAGCATGTGCAGCGAGACCGGCGCTGCGCCGGCGAGCGCGCCGAGCGTCGCGTTCACAGCGCTAGCCGGCACCGCCAGCCCCTCGCCTTGCGCGCCGCGCGCGATCGCCAGCTCGACGCGTGGCGCACCGTTGGTCATGGCGCTTTCGACCGCGCCTTCGAGCAGCAAGGCGGGCGCGGTCTGAACAACGGCGCCAAGCACGGCCGCCACCATCGGCACCGCCGACGCGACGCCAGGCGCCACCACCGGCGCGCCACCCGGCAACGACGTCGCCACGCTGGCGGAGCCCGCCATCACCGGCTCGCCCGCGTTGACCGTTTCCGCGACTTCGGCGGGGATGTCGAGCGTGGCGGCTGGCGGCAGACAGCGTGTGACCGGCACGGCGCGCAGACTACGATGGCCGGCGGCGGCAAAGCCTTCGCAGATGAAGCGGAACCAGCCGCGGTCGATGATCGCGAGCAACTGCTGGCCGCCCGCGACCGGTTGCGGATCGACGGCGATGTGACAGGTTTGCGGGTCCTGGATCAGCTGATCCTCGACGATATTCGGCAAAGCCTGACGCAGCCGCGGGCCGCGCAAGGGCGGCAGCTTGGCGGGCATCATCAGCAGGTCGCGGGCGGCGACCATCAGCACCGTCGACGAGGCGCGCGGCAGCAGCACAAGCGCCGAGCGGCCTGCGCGTTGGGTACGGCCCGACTTGTCGAGCAGCAGGAACGGCAACTCCGGCAGTTGCCATTCCTGCGACGGGACCGCCGGATCACGCGGCGGCAATAGAACGATCAGCGTGCTCAAAGGCCACTCTCTCTGGGAAAGGCGTTATTCATAGTTGGTCTTGTATCCGCACGATACGCGTTGTGTGAGTCAAAGCGTCGCGATAGACGAGGGTCGTGCGGTCCACTACCGCGCGTTCGTGCTGCACACGGCCGTGGATCAGGAAGTAGTTCGTATTGACGTCCATCTCACTCTGGTCGATGGAGCCCGACTGTACGCCGGCGCCGTTCAAAGCGAGTTGGACGTCGGCGACGTTATGGAAAAACACGGTCTGCCTGCGGGCGACGAAGGCTTGCGCGCTGGACAGGCTCATGCTCGGCACGATCGCCGCGACGACTTCGGCGGAGGCCGTATTCATGTTGACCGCCGACACGGTCGGCAGCACGGTCACGAAGGGCCGCAAGCGCGCGACCATTTCCGGCGTATAGCCGGGGATATCGAGCAATGAATCGACGCTGGTCATTTGCAGCGGCGCGACCGCCGCATTGTCGTCGCCGTCTTCGATACCGGGTTTATCAGTGAAGCTGCCGCTGGTGGCGCCACCACCCGCGGTGATCGGGGTCGCCGCCGAGCCCGTGGTGGACGTGATCGTCTGAAAACGGGTCGCCGATTGCGCGAGACTTGTGCGTACCTGCACGGCGGTGGCTTTCGCCAGTTGGCTGTTGACGCCGAGGGATACGAGCAGGCGCTGATACGCGCCGATCTGTTCCGTGTTCAGTTGCATGACGCCGGGCGCTGGGCTCGAGACCAGATTGCGGAGGTTGAATTTCGACTGGGCGTCTTCGATTGAGCCGGAGAGGTAGGTTGCCTGGCCTTGTTCGGCCCGGACTTCGCCGATTTGTCCCAGGAAATCCGATAGGCGTGTTTTGGCGATGGGGACGCCCCATAGGCCACCCAGGTAGGTGATGCCGGCTGAGGTGTCGCCCTCCGAGCGGAGGATCAGGCGTGTCCAGTCTAGTGCGCCGCGGGCGACCCATTGCGCCTGGGATAGGAGGCGCTGGTTTTCTATCCTTCGGATTTGGACTTGCTGGCGCCAGAGTAGGCCCGATACTAATATCGCTGATAGCGCGACTACTAGTAGGGCGCTGATTATTGCTGCGCCGTGCTGGTTTTTTGGCTGTGCTCTTACGGTGTTGGTCTTTCCTTGTTTTCTTGTCGGTCTATTAGCGTTCCCCCTGTGCGGGGGGGCACCTACTTTTCTTTGCCTGCCGCAAAGAAAAGTAGGCAAAAGAAAGCAGCTCAATCCGCTAACTCTTAAGCGGGTCCCCTGGCTTGGAGGGGGTAGTGGTGCATCTGGAATCTGTGCCCCCGTACCCTCAACCCGAAGTGACAAGGCAGTCATACTTCCCGCCTCGCGCTGCGCGCTCGCCGGAAGGGTCTGCTTATTAGATGCGCCAACCGTTTTTCGTGAATTGCCGCTCGGCGCGCGCAGCGCCGCCGGAACGAATGACTGCTTTGTCACGAAAGTTGAATGTGCGAGGGCACGGATTCCAGATGCACCACTACCGTTGGCTGTGCGGGGGACCCGCTTAGCATTAGCGGTTTGAGCCGCTTTCCTTTGCCTACTTTTCTTTGCGGCAGGCAAAGAAAAGTAGGTGCCCCCCCGCACAGGGGGAACGCCAATCGACCGACAAGAAAACAAGGAAAGGCCAACACCATAAGAGCGCAGACTAGAACGCAGAGCAGACAAAGAACAGAAAGAAAAGCACCGCCGCAGGCGCCCAGACACAGAGCGTCGCGAAGACAACAAAAATCGAGACCGTCGCAGAGACAACAAAAAAACCCTCATCTCATTCTCCGACGAGAAAAACCCGCGTAACAGGCCGCGCCAACGACTTAGCCCCAATACTCACTTCCAGCCCAGTCACCGACCGCGGCAGCGGCGCATTCCCCAACTGGGGCACCTTCAAATTATTATCGTTCTCCGTAATCGCACTCTGCACGTCCTTCATCTGCGTGGTCCAGCCAACCTTCGGCACATAAACACGAGCTGAAATAGCACCGACACCGCCCATCAAAGGCACCGCCGTCCAGCCATTTCCCTCGCCACCGCGCAACGCACTCCGCAACTCGCCCACGTTCCCCAGCGGCGGCGACGCATACCGAATCACCCGCCCCTCGGACACGCGATACCGCACCACCTGCAATCGCGGCGCCGTCCCCGGCAAGACCATCTCCCGCACAATCTGCAACACGCTGCCGCTGACCGATATGGCCGCCTGCCCGGACTCGTCGTCCGACGCGGCCTGCCGCGCGTCGATCCGCATCTGGTCGAATAGCTGCGCGAAAACTCGCTCGTCTTCCATCGCGTTCGTAATCGTCTCGCGGCCACGAATGATCTGGTCCAGCCCGCGCCACGACAACACGGCAATCACCGCCATGATCGCAATCGCGACCAGCAACTCGATCAGCGTGAAACCACGCGCGCCCGATCGGCCGCGGCGCTCAGAGCGAACGGTTGTTTTCATTCGCGACCACCGTGACCATCTGGGCGAGATTGCCGGAACGCCCAGGCGTCGTCACCATCACTTCCACTCGACGAAACACCGGATTCGGCGTCGCCGTCACATGCTCGGTACAGATCAACTCCAGATTGCCCTGCGAACAGTCAAAACTCGTCGAGCCGACGTTCGGCCAGCCATGCGTCAAATGCAATTGCGCCAGCGTATTGTCCGCACTCCATCCCGCCAGCAGACGTCGATGCAGATCGGCTTCGCCGCTCGCGAGACTCCCCACCGCGCGCATCGACGCCGCCAACGCAATCGCGATGATCGCCAGCGCCACCAGCACCTCGATCATCGTAAAACCGCGCTGCGAACCACACTGCGATACGCGCGCCCCCATGTCCCTGCAACGACGCATCTCAGTGCACCTCATAGCGGCCATTGCCGGTGCCGACAATCGTTGCGCGCCCCGCGGCCGAAAACAGCGTGATCTGCACGGGCACGTCAATCGCCTCGGTACCGAAGATGACGCGGCTGGGTTGCGAATCCGAACCCGGATAGCTGATCGTCACGCCGGTCACGCCTCCTTCCCAGTTGCGCGGCCCAAGCAGATCGTCACGCAGCGGGCGCCAGCCGTCTTCAGTACGCAAATCGAAACGAAAGCCGCCGTCGAGCGGTTGCCATGCGATCGGCCGCGCACGCACCTGGGCTTCGTCGCCGGCCGATTCGAACAGCAGCGCGAGTCGCTGCGCTTCTTCGTTCAGATCAGTGCGCGGATTGCGGGTCATCGTCAACGCTGTCAGCGATACCAGAATGCCCGCGATCACCAGCACCACCATCATTTCCAGCAGCGTGAAACCCGCCGCGCGCTTCGAGCCGCCTGCGCTGAAACCACGTGCGCCCCGCGGGCCGCGCACGCGTGCGCCGTCGCACGCCGTGCCCGGCAGCGAGGCCGTACACGGCGTGTCCACACGGGACTTGCAAGCGGACAGTCGCATAGTGCCAGCCACGAACGATCAACTAAAGATCAGAAAAACAAAGAGTCGATAAGACGCGCGGTGGATCGCGAGGAAGCAGGGCGATCCGGCGCGCCGGACAATCAACGGCGCCTAATAAACTACTGAACTACCGGACTACTGCCACGAACCGACGTCGGCGTCGTTACCTTCGCCGCCCGGCTTACCATCCGCGCCATAGCTGAACACGTCGATTTCGCCATGCACGCCCGGGTTCAGATACTGATAGGTATTGCCCCACGGATCGTTCGGCAGACGTTCGAGGTAACCGCCATCTTTCCAGTTGCTCGGCACCGGGTCGGTGGTCGGCTTTTCGACCAGCGCGCGCAAGCCTTGCTCCTGAGTCGGATAACGGCCGTTGTCGAGACGATAGAGTTTCAGCGCCTGCATCACCGTGCCGATGTCCTGCTTGGCGGCCACGCGCCGCGCTTCGTCCGGACGGCTCATGATTTTCGGCACGATCAACGCGGCCAGAATGCCCAGAATCGCGATCACGACCATGATTTCAATCAGCGTGAAACCGCGTTGAAGACGGCTGCGCGGACCCGCGATTTCAATACGTCGAGTGGTCGACAGTTGCATAGCTTGCTACCTCTTCTCAGGTGAAATTTTGATCGGGCGGGATTCGCCTGTCAGCCAATCAGGCTGCCATTGAACGCGCCCGGTCGGTCATTTTAATGTCATGGTGTTGAAGGGTTACGAGAAAACGCCGGGCCGCCCCAAGTTTCCGCTCCGCAGGAAGTCCCCTCCGGGGCTTGGCGCGAAGCGCCAGATCAGGGGCACTTTCCCTCAACGCAATTTTCACAATAGTCCGTACAATGTACGCATGAACGCCATTCAAATCCGCCTTCTGTCGCTCGCCCTGTTCGCCGTGTTTTGCGCGACGCTGACCTACTGGGTCATCACGCTCTCCACGACTTCCGGCGCGCCGTTGCCCGCTGCCGCCGCGCATGCGCAGGTCTCGACCGAACAGGCCGCCACGCTGTTCGGCGGCCAGCTCACCCGCAGCGCCAACCAGGACGTGCATCTGTTCGGCATCCTCGCTTTAGGGGAAGGCGCCGCCGCCATCGTCAGCGTCGGCGGCGAACCGCCGCGTGCAGTGTCGCTCGGCAGCGCGCTCATGCAAGGCGCCAAACTCTCCGAAGTCCGCCCCCGCTCGATCATCATCGACCGCAATGGCGCGCATTCCGAAGTGTTCCTGCCGGCCAATCCGGCAGGTCCCACCATCTACGTGCGCTAACCCAGGCGCTCTGCCTGGCTTTAGCTGATTGCGCGGCCGCTGCAACCGCGCAATCGAAGAACTTCTCCGCCTTACTGCACCAGATTGTTCAACTCGATGATCGGCAGCATCACCGCCAGCACGATCACCAGCACCACGCCCCCCATCGCCAGAATCAGCAGCGGCTCGAGCAGGCTCGTCAGGAACATCGTGCGACGCTCCAGCTCGCGTGCTTCACCGTCGGCCGCGCGGTCGAGCATGGTGGTCACGTCGCCGGTCGCTTCACCCGAACGGATCAGGTGAACCAGCACCGGCGGAAACGTCTTCGTATTGCCGAGCGCGCGCGATAGCGACGTGCCTTCGCGCACACGCACGATCGCGTCGTCGATGTTCTCGCGCATCGCGTTGTTGCTGAGCGTTTCGGCAGCGGCTTGCAGTGCGCGCAGAATCGGCACGCCCGCTGCCGTCAGAATGCCGAGCGTGCTGGCGAAGCGCACCGTGTTGTAGCCGCGCACGAGTTTGCCGAGCAGCGGGGCGGTCAACAGCCACCGGTCGAATGCGAGGCGCGGGCCGGGCTGCTTCAGGATCGAGCGGACCAGATACGCCAGCGCAACGATGCCGATCAGCATGGCCCACCACCAGTGCCGCACGAAACCGGACAGCGCCATCATCATGATGGTGAGGAAGGGCAATTGCTGCTTGGTGCTGGCGAACACGTTCACGACTTGCGGCACCACGTAGCTCAACAAAAACGTGACGATGCCGAATGCGATGAGGGTCACGATTGCCGGGTACGTGAACGCGAGCACGATCTTCTGCTTGAGCGCGTTGCGTTGCTCGATGTAGTCAGCGAGGCGCGACAGCACGAGACCGAGCTTGCCGGTATGTTCGCCGGCGGCCACCAGCGCGCGATAGATCTCGGGGAAGTCTTTAGGATGCTGCGTCAGCGCATTCGCGAGCGAATGCCCGCCAAGCACTTCAGCGCGAATCGACGCCATCAGCTCGCGAATGTAGTCGCGCTCCGATTGCTCGGTCAGGACCGAGAGCGCTTCGTCGAGCGGCAAGCCGGCGATCAGCAGGCTGGCCAGTTGACGCGTGAGAATCGCCTGCTCGCGCTGCGATAAACGCCGCCCCAGCGACAAGCGCTGATTGCGCTCGCCTCGCGTGCGCGTCGCGGCCGGTTCGACGACGAGCGGCGTCAGTCCTTGCGAGCGCAGATTGGTCCGCGCGCCACGCGCGCTGTCCGCGTCGAGCACGCCTTTTTGCGCCTTGCCCGCCGCGTCGATCGCTTCAAAACGAAATGCCGGCATGACCTTATGCTCCGCCCGTCACGCGGATCACTTCTTCAAGCGACGTCAGCCCGGATGCGAGCCAGCGGTCCGCATCCTCGCGGAGCGTACGCATGCCTTGAGCACGGCCCGAAGCCAGAATTTCCGCGTCGGACGCATTGCGGTGAACCAGCGTGCGGATCTCGTCGTCGATCAGCAGCAGTTCGTAGACGCCGCGTCGGCCTGCGTAGCCGGACTGACCACACCTGTCGCAACCGACCGGATGCCAGCGCACGCTGCCATCTTCCTCGACGCGCTCTTCGCGACACACCGGGCACAGTCGCCGCACCAGCCGCTGCGCCAGCACGCCGAGCAGCGACGACGCCAGCAGGTACGGCTCGACGCCCATATCCGTCAAACGGGTCACCGCGGAGGCCGCATCGTTCGTGTGCAATGTCGCCAGCACAAGGTGGCCGGTGAGCGAGGCCTGCACCGCGATCTGCGCGGTTTCCAGGTCGCGGATTTCACCGATCATGATGATGTCCGGGTCCTGCCGCAGAATCGAGCGCAGCGCCCGCGCGAAGGTCATGCCGATCCGCTCGTTGACCTGCGTCTGGCCGATGCCTGAGAGGTCGTATTCGATCGGGTCTTCGACCGTCATGATGTTGGTCGTCGCGGTCTCGAGCCGCGACATCGACGCATACAGCGTGGTCGTCTTGCCCGAGCCGGTCGGACCGGTCACCAGCACGATGCCGTGCGGCCTGCCGATCAGCTTGTCGAACTTGACGAGCGTGTCGGGCGCCATGCCGAGCGCTTCGAGATTCAGGCGCGATGCGTCCTTTTCCAGCAGACGCAGCACCGCGCGTTCGCCGTGGCCGGTAGGCAGCGTGGAGACGCGCACGTCGACCGGACGGCCGCCCACGCGCAGCGTGATCCGGCCATCCTGCGGCAGACGCTTCTCGGCAATGTCGAGCTGCGCCATGATCTTGATCCGCGAGATCAGTGCACCGTGCAGCGCTTTTTTCGGCCGCACGACATCGCGCAGCGTGCCGTCGACACGGAAGCGCACCACGGAAGAAGTCTCGAACGGCTCGATGTGAATATCCGAGGCCTGTTCACGCGCCGCTTGCGTGAGCAACGCATTGATCATGCGGATGATCGGCGCGTCGTCTTCCGACTCCAGCAGATCCTCGACCTCGGGAATGTCCTGCATCAAACGCGAGAGATCGACTTCGCCTTCCACTTCGCCAACCACTTGTGCCGCGCTGCCGTCCTGGCGCGCGTAGGCCTGGTTGATCGCCTGCGCGAGTTCGTCAGCCGGCACACGCGTCACGGACAACGCGCCGAAGTTGCGCGCGACTTCAGCAAGCGCCGCGTCACTGGTTCGTTCGCTGATCCAGACTTCGAGGCTGTCGGCATGCTGATGCGCGACCAGAATCTGGCCGCTGCGGGCAAAGCCGTAGGGCACGAGACGCGCGGCGACCGCCGATGGCGCACCGCGTTCGGCATGCTCCGCCACGACTGCGGGCGGCATCGCCGAGACGCGCGTCGCCGACGGCGGCGTGGACGGCGTGCTCACGGCTGCGCTCCAGGTGACGCTGTGGACGGCGCCGCGGGTACCGGGTTCGTCTGCACAGCACCGCCATTCGTGACCGGCGCCGGAGCGGAACCCGGCGGCGGCGCCATCTGCTGGCGACGCATCTGGTCGAGATTGAACAGGTTCATTGCCGGCGACCCACCCTGGCTCGGCCCAATCGGCATCGGCGGAACCACCGGATCGTCCTTGTCCTTGATCAGATTGTTGTCCGACTTGTACGCGCCCGTCACACCTTGGACGTAGTCGTAACGGTTCGCCGTCACGGCCTGTGCGGTATCGCGATCGGTAATGATCACGGGGCGCAGGAACACCATCAGGTTGGTCTTCTGGCGAGTCTTCTGTTCCGAGCGGAACAACTGGCCGAGCCACGGAATATCGCCCAGCAGCGGCACCTTGCTGTTGCTGACCTGGTAGTTGTCCTGCATCAAACCGCCCAGCACGATGATCTCGCCGTTATCGGCGAGGACCGTCGACTGGATCGAACGCTTGGTGAACTCCGGGCCGGCCGGGTTGGTCGCCGCGTTGGTCGTGCCGTTCACGATCGCCGAATCTTCGGTATAAAGCTGCAACTTGAGAATCCCACCGTCCGTGATCTGCGGCTTGATATGCAGCGTCAAACCGACGTCGACGCGGTCGAACGTATTGAACGCGTTGCTCGTGGTGCCGCTCGTGAGGTTCGAATACGAACCCGTCTGGATCGGCACGTTCGTACCGACGACGATCTTCGCTTCCTCGTTGTCGAGCGTAATCAGGTTAGGCGTGGACAGCACGTTCGCGTCGGCGGTCTGCGACAACGCCTGCAGCAGCGCGCCGAGTCCCTGCACACCGAAAATGTTGTGCACCCACCCGACGTTGAGCCCCTGCTGGATACCCCCATTGCTTGCGAGCGCCCCGGCGAGACCGCCGGTAGCGCCAGTCGCCGCGGCCGCAGCCGTCAAATTGATGATGCTGTTGCCAGAGCCAGTCGCCAGATTGGTACCGGCAAAAATCGAATTGTTCGCCACCTGCCACTGAATGCCGAGATTGGCGTTCGTGTTCGAATTCAACTCGACGATCAGCGCTTCGATATAGACCTGCGCGCGCCGCGCATCGAGCTGGTCGATCACCGCTCGCAGGTTGCGGTACACCGGCTCAGCCGCCGTAATGATCAGCGAGTTGGTCGCAGAGTCCGCCTGGATCATGCCGCCCGGCTGATTGTCGTCGCTCTTGTCCTTGTCGCCGCCGAGCAGGCCGGCTGAACCCGAACCGCCGCTCGAACCATATCCGCCGCCGCTGCCACCCAACGGCGACGCCCCCCCGCTGCTGTTGAGTCCACCCGATGGCAGCGGCGGTGTACCCGACGTGCCCGTCGAATTGCCGCCCAATCCACCACCGCCGTTCTGATTGAACGAATTCGCTTCGTTCGAGCCGCCCGATGAGCCGGTGTCGCCGCCTTTGCCGAGCATCCCGCGCAGGGTCTTCGCGAGCTTCGTCGCGTCCGCGTTGCGCAGCGCCACGACGTGCATGTTGCCAGGCATGGTGGTCGGCGTGTCGAGTTCTTTCGCCAGCTGCTTCGCGGACGCGAGCCTGCCGCCGTTCGACGCACGGATCAGCAGCGAGTTGGTGCGCGGGTCCGCGGTGACCGACACCTTCAGCGTCGCGTCGGTGCTGCCGATCGCGCCGGGGTCGAGCATCTTGGTGAGTTGCGTGGCGATGTCGATTGCGTTGGCATTCTTCAACTGCACCACCGACACCGACTGGCCCGCGGCCGTGTCGACACCCGCAATGATCTGCGCAATACGCCGCACGTTGTCGGCGTAGTCGGTCACCACAATCGTGTTGTTGGCCGGGTAGGCCGCCACGGTATTGTTTGGCGAGATCAGCGGCCGCAAGATGGGCAGCAGGTTATTGGCCGATTCGTTCTTCAGCGAGAACACCTGCGTGACGATCTGATCGCCGCGCGCAACCGGCGTATTGCCGACATAGGTCGGCACGCCTTGCAGCTTGGCATCGGCCTCGGGCACCACCTTCAACACGCCGTGGTCTTGCACCAGCGCGAAGCCCTGCATCCGCAAAGCGGATTGCAGGGTCTTCAGTGCCTGATCTTCAGGCACCGCATTTTCCGACACGAGGTTCAACTGACCCTTCACGCGCGGATCGACGATGATCGTTTTGCCAGTCGCCGCGCCGATCGCCTTGGCCACCTGGTCGATATCGGCGTTCACGAAGTTGAGTGTCACCTGAGCCTGTGCTGTCTGCGCGGTGATCAATCCAGCCACCAGCAGCGCCGTTGCGACGCGACGCAATGCCATACGATTTCTTCTCATGGAATGTGGGATCGATGCCAACGGCCGCAGCCGTCGACGGTCATGCAGTGCGAACATTTGAGCAAGCCGCCGCCCTGTCGGTCTGCCAGCCGGCCTCACGAGCGGTCAACGCCCCGGATGCCAGACATCCAATGTCCAAAAAAAATGAACAGTAACAGTTTTTCATGTCGGATTTGTCACAAAAGAACCAGCCCGTGCGATTACTCTAAAGACCGTCACAAACTGTCAAGCAATTGAAAGCAAATGGCTTCTGTGTGCTAAGCCGCAGAAACGCTTCGTTTTACGCTCGATTATGTCGGTCAGCCAACTTGACGCATATAAGCCTGCCGGTATGATACGAGCCGTTCGAGGTCCTGGTCGCGACCTGCTGAGGCGGGTTTTCCCCGATGCCCGACAAAGGCCCGGCCAGTGAGCCTCACCGGCTCCCAGCGGCTGAATTATGGCTGATGCATTGCCTTACCAGACCTTACCCTTGTGATTTGTTTAGTCGTCTTGACTGATGAAAAGAACCTTCGTCACCGTCGCCGCAGGACTTGCCATGCTGATCGCAGCAGGGCAGGCACACGCCGATTGCTTTGACGAGGCGGCGAAGTATCAGAAGGTCAACCCCCTGATTCTGCGCGCAATTGCGTGGCAGGAGTCGCACAATCGGCCTGACGCGCAACATAAGAACGCCAACGGCTCGACCGACTACGGCGTCATGCAGATCAACTCGATCCATCTGCCCGTGCTCGCGCAATACGGCATCTCGCAGGGCACGTTGATGGAGCCTTGCAAGAACGTCTACATAGCAGCATGGCATCTGCGCCGCCAGATGAATAAGTATGGCAATACCTGGCAGGCGGTCGGCGCGTACCACTCCGAAACGCCGGCGCTGCGGGACAAATACGCGCAGCAGATCGCCGCAATCCTGCGCAAGTGGAATCTGATGCCGGCTGGGCACTGAGCAGTCCCCGCCGCCCGGCGGTTCCCCGTTTGATGCACAATGCGGCTTCGTGCTGCCGTCGGCGTTCGGCCTTCTTCTGGCCCCGGAGTCATGCGACCCCAAGCCCGGCACGCCCTCCAATCCTCTTGTCTTCCCGTACTGCGATGAACCAGCCGCTATTGCCCGTCACCGTGCTCTCCGGTTTTCTGGGCGCCGGAAAGACCACGCTCCTGAATCACATCCTCGCGAATCGTGCCGGTCTGCGTGTCGCCGTGATCGTCAACGATCTGGCGGCCGTCAATATCGATGCAACGCTCGTGCGCGACGCCGCCGCGCTCTCGCATCTCGAAGAGCAGCTTGTCGAACTGTCGAACGGCTGCATCTGCTGCACGTTACGCGATGACTTGCTGGTCGAGATCAAGCGGCTTGCCGCCGAAAAGCGCTTCGACGCGATCCTGATCGAGTCGACCGGTGTGGCCGAGCCGATGCCGATTGCCGAAACCTTTACCTTCGTCAACGACGACGGCGCGTCGCTGTCCGATGTCGCGCGGCTCGATACGATGGTCACAGTGGTCGACGCGTTCAACTTCCTGCGCGACTACGGTTCAGCCGAGGCGCTCTCGGAACGGGGTATCGCCGCGACTGAAGAGGACGATCGGACGCTGGTCGAATTGCTGATCGAGCAGATTGAATTCTGCGACGTGCTGGTGGTGAACAAGGCCGATCTGGTGAGCGCCGATGAACTCACGCGTTTGCAGCGCATCCTCGCTCGCGTCAATCCGCGTGCCGTGCAGGTGGTGAGCCGCTTCGGCGAAGTGCCGCTGGCCGAAGTGCTGAATACCGGGCGTTTCGATTTCGACGAGGCATCGAGTGCGCCGGGCTGGCTGGCGTCGCTTAATGATGAACATGAACACGGCCATGCGCATCACGGTGAGGCAGACGAATTCGGCATCGGCAATTTCATTTATCGCGCGCGGCGGCCGTTTCACCCGGAGCGCCTATGGGCGCTGCTGCATCAGGAGTGGAAGGGCGTCTTGCGCAGCAAGGGATTCTTCTGGCTCGCCACGCGTAACGACATTGCCGGTTCGCTATCGCAGGCGGGTGGCGCTTGCCGGCATGGTCCGGCGGGGATGTGGTGGGCCGCTCAGGATCGCAGCGAATGGCCGGACGGCGATGATGAGCTGGCCGCCGAAATTGCCGCCGACTGGTACGGCGATCCGGACGATCTGAGCATCGGCGATCGTCGTCAGGAACTGGTGATGATCGGCGTCGGCATCGACCCGACTGTCTGGAAAGCAAAGTTCGACGCGTGCCTCGTCACCGATGAGGAATATGCGGCGGGTCCGCAAGTATGGCAACACTTCGCCGATCCGTTCCCGGCATGGGACTTCGACGAGGACGACCACGATCATCGTGATCATGAGGGCCATGGTCACGGCGAAATCGTGCATCGTCACGATTGAGCTTGAGCGGTATCTCCACCCGGTGCCGAGAGCTTTAGCCGCGATTGGCATCGCGGCTAAACCACAAATCGCAGACGAAAAAAAAACCCGCCGTTGGCGGGTGTCAACTGCCAGGCAGTAATCTGCTTAGCGCTTGTTGACTGCGTCCTTGAACGCCTTACCAGCCGTGAACTTGACGGTCTTGGCGGCCGGGATCTTGATAGTCTCGCCGGTCTTGGGGTTACGACCCGTACGTGCTGCGCGCTTGCCCGAACCGAAGCTGCCGAAGCCGATCAACTGGACCGCGTCACCCTTCGACACGGACTTCTTGATCACTTCAAGCAACGTGTCCAGCGTCTCACCGGTTTGAGCCTTGCTGGCGCCGGTCTGTCCTGCGACGGCGTCGATCAGTTCCTGTTTGTTCATTAAGGTTCCTTTCTGAGTTTAGGTTGACACGAACAGCGCGAACGCGCCGATTATACGTGCGCGGGCCGCGCCGTCGAGCAGCTGCGGCTCCGGATCCCCTCCGGACAATTAGCGCGTGGCAGTTGACTGCCCCGCGGCCGTGCTGCCGCTCCCTTCGCGGCGCTTGCTATGATAGCGCAGCGCAAACCCAATCAGGACAAGGGTTTCAAAGAATTAAGCGGTTCTGGGGCCGATACCGGGGGGAAACCCTTCTTTTTCCTCTTCGCGGACCTCAATCGAAGGCTGAAACCCAGTATGGACGGGGCTTAGCGTTGGTTTTTGCCAACGTTGCGCACGTCTTTTTCGCCGCCTGGCGAGCTGCGCGCGCCGGCGGTAACCTCTGACCCGCTCTTTCCAGCGTCATTTTCCGCCGCGCATGACTGATCCGCTGATCCCCGCCGTCCTCGCATTTCGCGCTAACGGCACGCCTTTCTCCCCGTTCTACGACGACATTTATCACAGCGCCGTCGGCAGTCTCGAACAGGCTGAATATGTCTTCCTTCGCGGTAACCGGCTGCCGGAGCGGTGGCAGGGGCGCCGCATTTTTACCGTGCTCGAGACCGGCTTCGGCATGGGCATCAACTTCCTGACGACCTGGGCTGCCTGGCGAGCCGATCCGGCGCACTGCGAGCGGCTGCATTTTGTGTCGACCGAGAAGCATCCGTTTACTCAAGCCGATTTGCGCAGCGTTTATGCGACGACGATTTCAGATCCGGAAATCGCCGCGCTGGCGGAAACGCTGGCCGCTGAATGGCCGATGCTCGTCCCCGGCATGCACCGGCTCGAATTCGAGGGCGGACGGATCACGCTGACGCTCGTGTTCGCCGACGCGGTGGACAGCTTGCCGGCGTTGCGGTTGCGCGCCGACGCGTTCTATCTCGACGGCTTCGCGCCGGCCAGAAACCCCGAAATGTGGACGCCTGCGATCTTCAAAGCGCTCGCCCGGATGGCCGGTGAACGTGCCACGTTTTCGACCTATAGCAGCGCCGGCGAGATCAAACGTGCGTTGACGCAAAACGGCTTTGTGTACCAAAAAGTGGACGGCTTCGGCTGGAAACGTGCGATGCTGGTTGGCCATTTCGCGCCACGCTGGCGCGTGCGCCGCTATGAACCGCCCGCGCCGCTCGAAGTCGACGAACGGCACGCGATCGTAATCGGCACCGGGCTCGCCGGCTGCGCGGTAATCGAGCGTCTGGCCTCGCGGGGTTGGCGAGTCACGTCGCTGGAGCGGCACGCGTCGGTGGCTCAGGACGCCTCGGGCAACCCCGCCGGCGTGTTCCATCCCATGATCTCGCGCGACGACAGTGTCGCTTCGCGCGTCACGCGCGCGGGCTTTCTCTACACGCTCAGACGCTGGGCAGCACTCGAGCGGCTGGGTCACCGTCCATTGCGCGGTGCGCCGGGCTCTTGCAGATCGCCGCGGACGACGAAGAAGCAAGCTCGATGAGCGAGGCCATCGCGGCGTTCGGTTACCCGTCTGAATACGTGACGCCCGTATCGCTCGCCGAAGCACAAAGACTCGCGGGCATGCCGCTCGCGCGCAGCGGCTGGCTCTTTCCGCACGGTGGTTGGATCGACCCGGCGTCGCTTTGCGCCGCGCAGTGCGCAGCGGCGGGCGGGCTGCTCGAACGCCGCTTCGGCGTAGAGGTGACGCGCCTCGAGCGGTCCGGCAATCAATGGTCCGTTTTCGACGCAGCAGGGCAGGCCGTTGCGCGTGCGCCGGTCGTCATTGTCGCGAGCGCACACGACGCCGCGCGCATCGCCGGTTTGCAGCACGCACCGACTCGCAGCATCCGCGGCCAATTGACGTTGCTGCCACCGGGCACCGTCCCTCCGCTCGCGATGCCGGTAATAGGCGAAGGCTACGCCGTCCCGCTCGCCGACGGCGTCACGCTGACCGGCGCGACCTACGAACTCGACGACCCTGACACCTCGCTGCGACCGGATGGCCATCGGGAAAATCTAGAGCGTGTCGCGCAGATGCTGCCGGCCTTTGACGGCATCGTCGATCCGGCTCGCGCGGCGGCGCTTGGCGGGCGCGTCGCGTTTCGCTGCGTGACGAGCGACCGGATGCCCATGGTCGGCAATTTCGCCGACGAAGCCGCCTCGACGCACGACGCCCAGCGCTTGCGTGGCGCATGGCCGCTCGATTTGCCGCGCGTCGACGGCTTATACGGTGCATTCGCTTATGGGTCGCGCGGCCTGGTATGGGCGGCGCTGGGAGCCGAGTTGATCGCTTCGCAGATCGAAGGCGAGCCGTGGCCGCTCGAACGGGAGTTGGCCGAAGACATCGATCCTGCTCGCTTCCTCTTACGCGCGTTGCGCCATGGCACGGCCGGTTAACCGTGCGCGCTGAACCTCGCTGACGAGAAAAGTTATCCACCGAAACGTGTGGATAACCGCGCCGTTTACCGGCGTAACTCATGTGGAACCGTTGTGGACGTAAACGGGGTAACTTTGCCGCCGCCGAAAATCGCCAAAAGTTACCCTCGACTACGCGCCGCTGCCGCACACGCTGTACATCCTGTTATGCGAGCGGCAACCCGATGAATTGATTCGGTAAACCGGGGTTATCCACAGAAAACGAGGCACCTTGTTAACTGTTACTACGTATACATACAGTAAACCGGTAAACAGAAGAGCCGTCGCGAGTTCGGGCGCAATCGTCGAGCTCGAACCCCAGGTGCAACGGATAGAAAAAACCTCCGGCAACATCCCAAAAAAACGCTTCTGCAACGTTGAATCGGTACCCTATGAGAACCCGACCCGTTCTCAAAACGGTCGCTTTTTCCTCATCTTGCGAAGATAACGTACGTTTTTACCGTTTTGCCTGCATGTTCCTGTCTTTTCGGTCGAGTCTGAAAAAGCTATGGCACAATCGCCGTTCTTTTCCGCGTCGTGCCTCGCCTTTGGCGGCACACGCTGCAATGGAACGGTGCGGCTCAATCAGAATCTGATTCAAAGTCGACGGCGTTCTTTCACCGTGCCGGGCCGGTTACTTCGGCCGCACCCCAGAATGTGCCGGGCTCCATGCGGCTGCGGCGCGTTCAGATCATCCGATCGTTGAAAACTCGCAACGCGGGTCACGCGAAGCGATCGCGACAGTGAGCGCCTCATGCGCTCATCCGCTCGCCGGTATTTTTGCGCCGGTTCGTGTCGTCTGCCGTTGCTGCCAAGGAGAACCCATCACGATGAAGTCGGCGTTTTCATTTTTTCCCGCCTGGCCGCTCACACCCGACGCTATTTTTTGGGCTGGTCTTGCTTTGCTCGCCGCAGGCCTGTGTGGTGAGCTTTGCTATCGCGCATGGCGTTTGCCGCGTATTTCCGGGTATGCGGTCATTGGCCTGATAGCGGGCGCAGCCGGTTTCGGCGTGATCGACGCTGATGCCGCGAGCGCCGCGCGGCCGTTGCTCGATGTGGCGCTCGGTTTGTTGTTATTCGAACTGGGCAGCCGGCTCGACCTGCGCTGGATTCGCCGCAATCCCTGGTTGATTCTGTCGAGCGTCGCTGAAGCCACGCTGACGTTCGCGCTCGTTTTGCCGGTTCTGTTGTTTCTCAAAGTGCCGCTGATGGTGGCAACGGTGCTCGCCGCGATTGCCATGGCAACGTCGCCTGCGATGGTGATCCAGCTCAAAACCGAGCTGCGCGCGGAAGGTCAGGTGACCCAACGTTTATTGACCTTGACCGCGCTGAACAGCATGTACGCGGTGGTGATCGAAAAGCTCGTATCGAGCTGGTTGCATCAGGAGGTCTACGGCAACGTTTACGCGACGATTCTGCAGCCGCTTTATCTGCTGGTCGGCTCGCTCGTGCTGGCCTATCTGTTGGCGCGCACCTGCACGTTTTTTTATCGCCGCCTGAACATGCAGGACGAGCATTCGTTTGTCGCGCTGTTCGGCCTCGTGCTGCTGGCCATTGCGGTGGCGCATGTGTTCAAGCTTTCCACCATTCTTGCGTTGCTGGCCGCAGGCATCATCGTGAAGAATCTTGAAGCGCGTCCGCAGTTGTGGCCGGAGCATTTCGGCACGGCTGGCTGGTTGCTGACCGTGATTCTGTTCGTGCTGACGCTGACTACATTCGAATGGAAAGACATCGCGTTAGGCGGAGTCGCGGCGCTGGGTCTGATTGTTGCGCGTCTGGTCGCGAAACTGGTGGGTGTGATGGCCTTCGCCAAGCCGAGTGGTTTGAACTGGAAACAGGGCATGGCCCTCGGATTGTCGCTATCGCCGATGTCAGCGCTGGCGTATCTGCTTGTCGACGATACCTACAGCCTTTATCCGAATTTCGATCCGCAACTGCGCGCGGTCGTCATGTGTTCGATTTTCGTGCTGCAGATTCTCGGGCCATGGCTCGTCTATCGCAGCCTGGCGCTCGTGGCCGAACGGCGCGAGGAGTAGCGCGCGCTGCTGCTCGATGCTTCGGGCGCTCGAATTGCACGCTTTATCCAACTTATTCGATTCAAAAACGGCCGGGTGCGTGACACAGACATGTGAAACGCACCGGCCGACCTGACTCAGGGGACGCCATGTCACTCGAACCCTTCATCGATTCGAAACCGTTCACTTTCGGTGTCGAACTCGAAATGCAGATCGTGAATACGCACGACTATGATCTGACCAAAGCCGGCTCGGATCTGATGCGCCTCATCAAGGATGAAAAAATCCCCGGCAACATCACGCCGGAAATCACCGAAAGCATGATCGAGTTGTCGACCGGTATCTGCACGACGCATGAACAGGCCGTGACCGATTTGCGCAAGATTCGTGACACGCTGGTTTCCGCGGCCGACCATCTGAACGTCGGCTTGTGCGGCGGTGGCACGCACGCGTTCCAGCAATGGAGCGAAAGGCAGATCGTCGATACGCCGCGCTTTCAGTATCTTTCCGAGTTGTACGGCTATCTTGCCAAGCAATTTACGGTGTTCGGCCAGCACGTTCACATCGGCTGTCCGGATCCGAACAGCGCGCTGTATCTGCTGCACTCCATGTCGCGCTTCATTCCGCATTTCATCGCGTTGTCCGCTTCGTCGCCGTTCGTACAAGGCGTCGACACCGGTTTTCATTCGGCACGACTGAATTCCGTGTTCGCGTTCCCGCTGTCGGGCCGTGCGCCATTCGTGCTGACGTGGGACAGCTTCGAGGAATATTTCTCGAAGATGGTCCACACCGGCGTGGTCAACAGCATGAAGGATTTTTACTGGGACATCCGGCCGAAGCCCGGTTTCGGCACGATCGAAGTGCGCGTGATGGACACGCCGTTTTCAGTGGATCGCGCCGCGGCGATTGCCTGCTACATCCAGACGCTTGCACGGCACCTGTTGCTCGACAAGCCGATCACACCGAAGGAAGACGATTACCTCGTCTACACGTTCAACCGGTTCGAGGCATGCCGCTTTGGTCCGGCCGGCAACTGCATCAATCCGCAAACGAGCGAACGCAAGACGATTTCCGAAGACATCCTCGAAACGCTGGATTTGATTGCTCCGCATGCCGAAGCGTTGGGTTCAGGCAACGCGCTCGCCGAAATCGGCGCGATTGCGCGCGGTCAGGTCAATGACGCGACATGGCTGCGTGGCGTCTTCGGGCGGGAAAAGTCCTTGCACGAAGCCGTAAGGCAGCAGTGTCTGCAATGGCGAGCCTAGCCAGATACAGGATTGCTTACGTTAAACCGTAAGGAAGACCCGCTTCGTGCGGGTTTTTTTCATAAATAAATTTCCAGCTCGGGGGGCTTTAGATTTTTCTAAAGTTTACGTATACAAACGTAGTAGTAGTTAACAAGCATTGCATCTGCCTGTGGACAACTGAATAATTCCCTGCAAAGTCAAAGTGCTACGTAAACCATAACTGGGCTGATCCGAGGCGCATCGGCGCCGGTAAACAAGGACAACTTCGGTAAGGGTGGAGGAGGCTGGTTGCTTATCCAGAATCGGCACACACGTCATCCCCGGTGTTTTCCCATGGTTATCCACAACTTGCATTGGATAACTTAGCTGTACGATTGGCCGGTCTCGCATAGAATGTCGTTTCCGCCGTCTTTGGCTGGCAAGGCGGTAAATTTTTGAGATAGTAGAAACCGTCTCGTCTGCTTTTGGGCGAGGCTACCCCACACAGGCTATGGGCGTGTTCGGCAGCGGTTTGCCGGCATCGCACGCAAGCTTTAATAAACCAAACGAAGATTATGAGCGAAGGCGTATACGGAGAAAAGGCAACCGGGCGAGTGACCCACAGCCTATTGCGATTGAGCACGGCCATGCGGAGCCAGGCTTGGGAATGGGCGGAAGGCGCAGGCCTGACGCCGACCCAGGGCGAAATCCTGGTCTTGCTGATGCAGCGCAAGGGCCCGATGCGTCTTGGCGAAATCGCCCGCGAAACGGCGCTGACCGCCGCGACCACCAGCGATGCCGTGAGTACGCTCGAGACCAAAGGCCTGGTCGAAAAACGCCGCGCCCTCGACGACGGCCGCGCCCTCGCGGTCCGTCTGACGGCGCGTGGCCGCACCGCCGCGAAGCGCGCTGCGCAATGGCCGGACTTTCTGGCCAAAGCGGTCGGCACGCTGCGCGACGAAGAGCAGACCCTGTTCTATCGCACGCTGCTGAAGACCATCCACCAACTGGAAGCGCAAGGCACGATTCCGCCGCATCGCATGTGCCTGAGCTGCACGCACTTCGAGCCGAGCAAGAATCCGAAGAAGACGCCGCATCACTGCGCGCTGCTCGACATGAACATGTCGGACACGGATTTGCGTCTCGATTGCTCGGTGTACGAAGCGGCTGACGTCGCCACCCAGAAGAAGACCTGGAAGATCTTCGCCCTGTAAGGCGATTTCTTCCGGGACAATCCGCTACACTGCGAAGCCGTGTTCCGGCGGGCGGCGATTGCCGTCCGCCGGACGGTTCGCGCCGTGTATCGGCAAGTCTTAAGTCAACCTGAAGGTGGGACGGGCTGATGAATCGCGAAGTTCTGGCCATTCGCCATGTGCACTTCGAGGATCTGGGTAGTTTTGAACTGGAGCTCGGGGAGCGTGGTCGGCCGGTGCGTTATCTCGACGTCGGCCTTGGCCGTATCGAAGCGCCGGATCCGGTTGCCGCATCGCTCATGGTCGTACTCGGCGGCCCGATCAGTGCAACCGACGACGCGCATTACCCAACGCTCGTCCCGTTGCTTTCCATGATCGAAAAGCGCATTGCCGCCGGTTTGCCGACGCTCGGCATCTGTCTTGGCGCGCAGTTGATCGCGCGTGCGCTCGGTGCGCGGGTCTATCCCGCAGGCCATACCGAACTCGGCTGGACACCGCTTACGCTCACCGATGCCGGCCGTGCGTCACCGCTGCGTCATCTGGATGGCGTGCACACGTCGATGCTGCATTGGCACGGCGACACCTTCGAATTGCCCGACAACGCCACACGTCTCGCCTCGACGCCTGCCTGTGAAAACCAGGTATTCTCATGGGGCGGCCACGTGCTGGGTCTGCAATGTCACCCTGAGATTCGCGCCGACCGGTTCGAGCCCTGGCTGATCGGCAATGCCGGTGAGGTTGCCGGCCATGGTATCGATGCGCGTCAGTTGCGGGCTGAGACCGCGCAGTTGGGTCCGGTGCTGGAAGCGGCCGCCCGCCGGATGTTCGGCGAGTGGCTCGATCAGGTCGAACCGAAACCCTGACCTGGGCTGCCTGCAGATAATTACCCGCGGTGCTATGCTCGTTCGCTCTCGGGTTTCTACTGGGCGTAATCCATGAGCGCGCTTTTTTCTCCGCTCACGCTGCGTAGCGTGACGCTTCCCAATCGTATCGTCGTCTCCCCGATGTGCCAGTATTCCGCCGATCGTGGCGAGGCTACGGCGTGGCACATGATCCATCTTGGCAGTCTCGCGCTATCCGGTGCAGGCATGCTGTGCATCGAGGCGACCTCCGTGGAACCGGATGGCCGCATTACGCCCGGTGATCTCGGACTGTGGGACGACGCCACCGAAGCTGCGCTGGTGCCGGTCCTGGCCGCGATCCGCAAGCATTCGCACATTCGCGTTGCAATGCAGTTGTCGCATGCTGGGCGCAAAGCGTCGAGTCAGGCGCCCTGGGAAGGCGGCCAGCTGATTGCGGTTTCGCAAGGCGGCTGGCTGCCGAATGCGCCGTCGGCGTTGCCGCACAAGGCGGGTGAAGAGCCGCCGCTCGCACTCGACACACCCGCGTTGAACCGGATTCGCGAAGCGTTCGCGGCTTCCGCGCGCCGCGCCGCGCGTCTCGGCGTCGATGCGCTGGAAATACACGCGGCGCACGGCTATCTGCTGCATCAATTCCTGTCGCCGATCGCCAATCAACGCAGCGACGACTACGGCGGTTCCCTAGAAAATCGCATGCGCTTTCCGCTCGAAATCTTCGATATCGTGCGCGCCGCGTTTCCCGCCGACAAACCGGTCGGCGTGCGGGTCTCGGCGACCGACTGGGTCGAAGGCGGCTGGACACTCGAGGACACGATCGTGTTCGCGCAGGAGTTGAAAAAGCGCGGCTGCGACTGGATCGACGTGTCGTCCGGCGGTGTCTCGCCGTTGCAGAAGATTCCGCTTGAGCCGGGTTATCAGATTCCTTTCGCGAGGGCGGTCAAACAGGCCACCGGCCTCACAACCATCGGCGTGGGTCTGATTACCGATCCGCTGCATGCCGAACAAATTATCGGGGAGGGTGATGCGGATCTGATCGCGCTGGCCCGCGCGCTGCTCTACAACCCGCGCTGGCCGTGGCACGCCGCGGCGCAACTGGGCGCGACGGTCGAAGCGCCGCCGCAGTACTGGCGCTCGCAACCGCGCGACCAAAAGGCACTGTTCGGTGAGATTTCGTTCGGACAACGGTGAACTTGCCAATGCGCCTCATGCGCGCACGTCTTTTTGACGGTTGAAGGAAGCCGTCTTGAGCGTGTAGGATGCCGGATGTGGCGCATGAGCGTCGCAGGTCGACGCGGCGCTCGCAAGGCGCCGCGTTTGCTATCCGCGTCAGAAAAAGCAGCGCGCCAGATGCGGGCATTTTTGACGGCTGCCGGATCTTCACCCCCAGTTCTTCACAAGGATTCATTCAATGAGTTCACGCAGGATCGCCGTGCGCCGTTCGGGTGTGCACGGCAAAGGCGTGTTTGCCACCGAGCCGATTGCGGCCGGCGAACGGCTGATCGAATACAAGGGTGAGCGGATCTCCTGGAAAGAAGCGTTGCGCCGTCATCCGCATAATCCGGACGAACCAAATCACACGTTCTACTTCGCGCTCGATAGCGGCAAAGTGATCGACGGGAAGGTGGACGGCAACAGCGCGCGCTGGATCAACCATTCGTGCGCGCCGAATTGCGAAGCCGAAGAGATCGATGGTCACGTGTACGTGCACGCGTTGCGCGATATCGCCGAGGGTGAGGAAGTCTTTTACGACTATGGCCTCGTCATCGACGCGCGCCAGACCAAGAAGCTCAAGAAGGAATACGAATGCCGTTGCGGCGCGCGCAAGTGCCGCGGCACGATGCTGGCTCCGCCGGAGAAAGAGAAGGGCGCTTCCAGGTCCGACAAGTCGGATAAGAAAGTGAAGGCGACCGAGAAAAAAGCGAAGAAGAAATGAAACGCGGGCTGCCTGAGTTGAACGCAAGTGAACTTCAAGCAGCCCGCGGCGGCGCATTGGGCCGCTGCGGAATCACATATCGATCGGCGCCGAGTGCGCCGATTTTTTTGCCGGACGCCGTGTGCCGGAATCGGCGTCCTGCTGAACGCTGGTTGGAATGGGCATCAGCGGAATGCGCACGATGAAGCGCGCACCGCCTTCCGGCGCATCTTCGTAATGCACGCTGCCGTGATGCAGCACCATGATGTCGTGAACGATCGCGAGACCGAGACCGGCGCCGCTATCCACACCGGCATCGCTCTGGCCGTCGCCGCGGAAGAATCGTTTGAACAGATCGGTTTGCTGTATGAGCGGCACGCCCGGCCCATTGTCTTCGACGACGATTTCGGCCATGCGCAGATCGTCGATCACGGTTTGCGATACCGTCACGGTGATGCGGCCGCCGTCGAAACGCGAAGGTGGCACGTACTTGAGCGCGTTATCCAGCAGATTGGCGATCACTTCGTGCAACAGCACCGGATTGCCGCGCACCATCAGCGGGTGATCGTTAGCCGGATCGTCGAGCCGCTGAAAGCCGAGGTCGACGTGGAAGGTCAATGCGCGCGGCACCCATTCCGCGCCCGTATCGAACGCGAGTGCGGCCATATCCACGTTGACGAACCGTGCCGCCTGTTCACCCGGCTCGGCGCGCGCAAGTGAGAGCAACTGATTCGACAGCCGCACGGCGCGGTCGGCCGCCGCGCGCAGTTCACGGACCGCGGCGAGCGTCTGCTGCGGGTCACGCGCGACTGCAGCCTGTTCCGCATGCAACTTGACGGCGGTGAGCGGCGTGCGCAGCTGATGCGCGGCGTCGGCGATAAATTTGCGCTGGCCGTCGAGGGCCGTTTTCAGACGATCGAGCAGCGCGT
Source organism: Paraburkholderia sp. BL23I1N1 (assembly GCF_003610295.1). Classification (NCBI taxonomy): domain Bacteria; kingdom Pseudomonadati; phylum Pseudomonadota; class Betaproteobacteria; order Burkholderiales; family Burkholderiaceae; genus Paraburkholderia; species Paraburkholderia sp. BL23I1N1. Next base: position 344,464 of record NZ_RAPV01000002.1, on the reverse strand, counting down.
TCAGCGCGCCGGTGAGCGGCCGGATTTCGACCGGCACGTAGGTCTCATCCACCGGTTCGAGCGACGTGTGGGTCTGCCGGTTCAGCGAGTCCGCGAGATCGGTGAGCGGATTGAGCTGTTGATTGACTACACGCCACACGATTACCCAACCCGCCAGCAGCAGCAACAGCAGCGGCATCATGATCGCGACCAGAAATTCGGCGGCGATACGAAAACGGTGATGTACCGGCTGACCCACTTCCACGACGATTGGATTGCCTTTCGGCTGATCGACACGCACCTGTGCCACCCGCACGGTCACGCCTTCGTGCTGGGTTTCGAACACGTACGCATAGTGCATACGGCGCACGCTGGTGCCCTGCAGCGGCAGATTGTGGTCGCCGGCGATTTCGGTTTCGCCGTTGCTGATCCGATAGACGAGTTGTTCGACCGGATCGGAGAACATGGCCTGCGCGAGCGGCGGCACCGTCACCTTGGCATCAGGGCCGGCTATCTGGATCTGTTTGGAGATCGCGGTGGCGAGATCGGCGAGCGACCGGTCGACCACATGCTGCGTGTACTGCCACGCCAGCCAGTAAGCGATCAGGCCGCTCATGAGCGCGAGCAGCGATAGGGGAGCAGCGAGGCGCCGCAGCAGCGTGCGGCGCAGACTATTGGCGGCCGGCTGGGGCATGATCGAACGCGCGGGAAAGAGGCAACGGCGACAAGCACCGTGGCGCCGTGAAAACTCGCCGGCTGCCGGCGAATGGCGCACCGAGTGCGCGGCGCCGGCCCGGCGCTGTCAGGCCGCAATACACATATTGCGACCCTTGCAACGATTATGCGGCCTGACGGATTTCCTGCAACAGGTAACCGAAGCCACGCACCGTGACGATTTCGACACGGCAGTTTTCGAGCTTTTTACGCACCCGATGCACATAGACTTCGATCGCGGTATCGCCGAGATCGCCGCCGAAGTGCGTCAGATGGTCTTGCAGCTGAGCCTTGCTGACCACACGGCCATGGCGCAGCAGCAGCATTTCGAGTACCGCGAATTCGCGCGGCGACAGTTCGAGCGGCTTGTCGTCGTTAAAAATGCGGCGATCGACGCCCGACAGACGCACACCGCCCAGCGACACTTCCGGACGCGGCATATCGCCGTGCGGGCCGCTGCGGCGCATCACGGCGCGGATACGCGCTTCGAGTTCAGTGGGTTCGAACGGCTTCAGCATGTAGTCGTCCGCGCCGGAATTCAGGCCCTGCACGCGGTCGTTCAACTCGTCGCGCGCGGTGAGGATGATCACCGGCGTGTGGCGATTGCTCTGACGGAAGCGCGCGAGCAGCGTCATGCCGTCGATACCGGGCAAGCCCAGATCGAGGATCACCAGCTCATGGCGGTTTTGGGTGAGGGCCTGTTCGGCAAAAATACCGTCATGGACCATGTCGACGGTGAAGCCGGCTTGTTCGAGACTACTTTGGATGCCGCGTGCGATGGGGCGGTCATCTTCGATCAGAAGGAGTCGCATGGATTTCGCTCAAGTACAATGGGTTTAGGCGTTTGGGCAAGCGGTTCGCCGGGGCGCCTGCTGCACAGGCAGCCTGCCGCGCGGCCGTGCCGAACCGGCACCTGGCGGCCACGAAACAGCTATCGAGCAGCCATGAAGTAGCCCGAAAGCAGCCACCGAGCGATCACGACGTCATGTCCGAAATAACGATTCACGAACTGGAAGCCGCAATCAACTTCTGGCGCGCCCGCTCACCTTCGAGCGGCGACGAACTCGTTCTGTGCAAGGAGGCAAGCGCGCTCTCCAAGCCGTATGCGCTGATGATTGTACAGCGTCAGCAGACGCTATCACCGGATCGTTTGGACGGGATCGCCAGGCTTGCGTGGGATTCTTACGTGCGCCTTAATAATAGCCTGTAGAACTGAAGGGTTGGGCGCCGGATTGCCTGCAATGCCCTTTCATTGCCGCCAAAAACGTTCGATACGGCGTGAATCGAGGCAGCTGATCCCGTGTATTACGAAGTAATACTGTCGATAAATCGGGCCAATTTGATGTCCCGCTCGGTCAAGCCATTGGCTTCGTGCGTCGACAGGGTGATCTCCACCTTGTTGTACACGTTGAACCATTCCGGGTGGTGATCCATCTCCTGCGCCTTGATCGCCACGCGCGTCATAAAGCCGAATGCTTCGTTGAAGTCGGCGAATTTGAAGTGGCGCTGGATCGCGTCGCGGCCCGCCACGGCTTGCCAGCCGCGCAGTTCCGCAACCTGCGTGGCGCGTTCTTCGGAAGTCAGTTTGTTAATCATGATGCTACCTCCTTGATCTGAACCGGCGCGCCGGTGGGCGTTCGCCATCTGCTATTTTTTCACGGATGCCATCAGCCTGCAGTCGGACTGCTCAGGCTGTGTTGTCAGATATCGCCGTCGGCTTGCCAGCCTTCCTGCGAGCCGCGCGTGATGACGCGGTCACTCGCGAGCACGTCGCCTGCCGCGAACGCGGGCTCGGCGGCCAGCTTTGCCAGCAGCGGCGCGAAGTCGGTTTGCGCCACGCCAAACAATTGCGCGAAGTCGTCGATCACGAAGTAGGTTTTCTGGAACGTGTCGATGCGATAGCGCGTGCGCATCACGCGTTCGAGGTCGAAGCCGAGCCGGTTCGGCGCCGCGCTGTGCTGGCTGTAGAGCGTCTCGCCCTTGCTCGACACGATGCCCGCGCCGCAGATCTTCACGCCGTTCGGACTCGCCGCGTCGCGGATCAGGCCGAATTCGACGGTGTACCAGTAGAGCCGCGCAAGCAGCGGCAGCGCGCCCGCATCATTCGCGGCGAGCGCGGCACGGCCGTACGCGTGCATGTAGTCCGCGAACACCGGATTGATCAGCAGCGGCACGTGGCCGAACAGATCGTGAAAACAGTCCGGCTCCTGCAGATAATCGAGTTGATCAGGACGGCGCATCCACCATGTCACGGGAAAACGGCGGTTCGCCAGATGCTCGAAGAACACCTGATCGGGCACGAGTCCGGGCACGGCGACGATTTGCCAGCCCGTCGCGGGCGTTAGCTTTGCGTTGATTTCGTCGAAGGAGGGCACGCGGTCGGACGGCATGCCGATGCAGTCGACGCCCGCCAGAAACTCATCGCACACCCGACCCTTGAGCAACGCGGTCTGGCGTGCGTAAAGCTGTTGCCAGACGGCGTGGTCGACTGCGCCATATCGTGCGATTGGCTGGTCGATGGTGAAATCGGCGCGGGTTTCGAGGCCGGCGTCGAATTGCTCTTTGAGTTTGGCGGTGTTGGCTGTGGACATGGTGCTGCGCGCTCTACGGTGGCTGCGGGTTGAAACGGTGATGCAAGTGTAGAGCGGTGAACGTGCGGAAAGGGCGCAATGATGGCGTCGTGACGTGTCAATATGCAATAATCGTGCATTGCATACAGGTTTAATGCGGATATCGATCATGCTAGAACTCGATCACTTCGATCTCGCGCTGCTGGACGTTCTTCAGCGGTTCGGCCGGGCCACGCATCAGCAATTGGCTGAGCAGGTGCCGCTGTCACCGTCGCAGATCGGGCGGCGCTTGCAGCGCCTGGAGCAGGTGGGTGTGGTGGACGGCTATCGCGTCGTGCTGCGCCCGGAAAAACTCGGCCTGGGCGTGACTGCTTTTACGAGTCTGAAGTTGAAGCATCACGGCGATTCGATCATCGAGCAATTCCAGCAGCAGATCGAGGTGCTGCCGGAAGTCCTGGAATGTCACGCAGTGGTCGGCGACGCCGATTATCTGCTGCGCATTGTCGCGCCCGATCTGAACTATCTGTCGACGTTCGTGATGAAAAAGTTGATGCGTGTGCCGGGCGTAGACAGCGTGCGCTCCAACATCGTGTTGACCACGTTCAAGCGCAATGGGCCGTTGCCGCTTGGCCATCTGTCGCCGGGAGCGGCCGCTGCCTGATGCTGCGGCTTCCCGGCCGTTGGCGCGCTTTCGGGACTTGAAGAGGGGCGCGGTGAGAGGGTTGACTTCGCCGCGACCGGTGACGCTTCAGTTTTACGCAGCCTGCTTCGGTTCGTTGTCCGGGCTCAGCAAATCGACGTAGGCCACCGCCACCAGATCCGACTCCGGCACGCCGAGGGTCTGGAACATCGCGTGCGCTTCGGCGTGGCCGCCTTCTTCGTCGTCGTCCTGAGCCAGCACGACTTCCAGCTCGACGAAGTCGCCGAGACCATCGACGCGGTCCAGATGGATTCGCGTGCGGCCCGTCAGATAAACGTGACGTTCCTTCGTGACGATGCCACGCGTGGTCAGCGCCGTGGCGAGCAGCGCGTGCATGGCTTCAGGGTTGGTCACCGGGCTGCGCGTGTAATAGGACGCCTTCGGGCCGTCGCGGTCGTCGCGCTGATAGAAGATCAGTTCGGCCGGTGTGCCGTCGTCGAACTGGCGCAGCTTCAGGCGGCCGCGCGGCACGTCGTAGAAAAAGTCCTGCTGGCGGAAGATCAGCGGCGCCTCGGGTGCAAGCTTTGCGGCTCGCTCGCGCAGTTGCTCGAAATGCTGGGCGCGGGCTTTGATTTCAATGTTGCGTGCCATGTCAGGCTCCTGTCGAAGGATGGCGTGGTCGGCAGCTTCCGGTGTTGCCGGGGCGAAGCTGCCAGGAAGGACAAAGTCAGACGGAACAAAAACGAAGCGGGGCCGGCGCGTGAGCGCGAACCCTCAATCTATCAAAAAGCGCGTGACGACGTCGTTTCAGATGACGGGGCCGACAACGATGGCCTGTCAGTATGACTAGCGCCCACGACCGCCAAGGGGCGACCGGTGCGGCTGGTCTGCACAGAACCGCCAGCGGGCACGACTGGCGGGCGCACAGTGAGCGGTTGTCATGAGTGTGGCTCATATCGCGCTCGTTGTGCCCTCGGGCATGTCTTCATGCTGCTTTCATGTCGCCCATTGCTGCTCGATCAGCTTCAGCGCGGCGGCAATCGCCGGTTCGTCCTTGCGCTCCGCCAGCGTGATAAAGCTGAGCTGGGTCGGTACGGTGACGCCTTCGACAATGGTTAACGCGTGCGCATGCGCTTCGGCGATCGCGGTGGCGTCGCGCGCGAGCGTCAGCCCGACGCCTGACTTGACCAGATCGAGCATCGACGGCTCCTGATCCACCTCCGCCACCTTAACCGGTTTTACGCCGGCCTCGTTAAAGCAGCGCGACAACAATCGATTGTGCGCGGACGCGGGCGGCGTCCAGATCCACGGCAGTTCGGCGAGCGAACGCCAGTCCCGCGCGCCCTTCACGCGATCTTTCCAGCCCGCCGGCGCGAGCACGCGGTACTGGAAGTGAGTGAGCGTGACGGCGTGAAAGGTGGCGCTGTCGCGGGCATCGTCATCGGATGGCAGGCCGATGTAATAGCCCACATCCAGTTCGCCCGCGCGAACCTGCTCCAGCACCCAGCCCGACATGCCGTGACGCAAGGCCGTTTCGATGCGCGGCCAGGTTTCCACCAGTTGCTTGAGAAAGCCGCCGAGACGCAGAAAAGCCGGATCGAGAATCGTGCCGATCCTTAGTCGGCCGCGCACTTCGTGGCGCAGCGACGCCGCCGCGCGTTGCACGTCGCTTGCGGCGCCCAGCGCACGTTCGGCATGGGGCAGCAGGGCCTGACCGTCGCGTGTCAGCGAAAGCCCGTGCGAGGTCCGCGTGAACAGCGTCACGCCGAGCGTCTCCTGCAAATGCTTGATTTGCAGGCTGACGGCAGGTTGGGTCAGGTGAAGCTGCACCGCGGCGCGCGTGAGATTGCCTTCGCGCGCGACGGTGACGAACGCCCGTAGCAGAGTGAGATCCATATTCTGATATTAGCTCGGCTTATAGCGCAGTTGAGCATTACTCATTGGATTTGTCGCCCCAAAGCGCCGTACCCTTGCGTTCATCACGCCGGTTTCGGTGGGCGGAAGACATTCTTAGGAAGAGGACAGGAAGATGAGCGAGACCTATCAGGACGAGACCGTCCGGAGCGAGACGAGCGCACGCGCGCTGACCCATTTCATCAACGGCAAGACGATCGAAGGCACGAGCGGCCGCTTTAGCGACGTCTTCAACCCGGCGCTTGGCAGTGTGAGCGCACGCGTGCCGCTGGCGAGCGTCGCTGAAGTCGACGCAGCGGTCGCTGCCGCCAACGCTGCGTTTCCCGCCTGGAGCGAAACCGCGCCGATCAAGCGGGCGCGAGTGTTATTCAAGTTCAAGGAATTGCTCGACCGTCACCATGACGAGCTGGCGGAATTGATCACGCGTGAGCACGGCAAGGTGTTTTCGGATGCGAAGGGTGAGGTGATGCGCGGCATCGAGATTGTCGAGTTTGCGTGCGGCATTCCGAATCTGCTGAAAACGGACTTTACCGACCAGATCGGCGGCGGTATTGACAACTGGAATCTGCGTCAGCCGTTGGGCGTGGTCGCGGGTATTACGCCGTTCAATTTTCCGATGATGGTGCCGTGCTGGATGTTTCCGGTGGCGATTGCATGCGGCAACACGTTCGTGCTGAAGCCGTCGGAGCGTGATCCGTCCGTCTCGAACCGACTGGCTGAACTGCTGAAAGAGGCGGGCTTGCCGGATGGCGTGTTCAATGTCGTGCATGGCGACAAGGTGGCGGTGGATGCATTGCTCGTGCATCCCGAGGTGAGTGCGTTGTCGTTTGTTGGTTCGACGCCGATTGCCGAATACATCTATACGGAAGGCACGAAGCACGGCAAGCGCGTGCAGGCGTTGGGCGGTGCGAAGAATCACCTCGTGGTGATGCCGGACGCGGATCTCGATCAGGCTGTCGATGCGTTGATCGGCGCGGCGTATGGTTCCGCGGGCGAGCGGTGCATGGCGATTTCGGTGGCGGTCGCGGTGGGGCATATTGCCGATGAATTGATCGAACGGCTGACACCGCGCGTGAAGAGTCTGAAGATTTTGAATGGTATGGAATCGGAAGCCGAGATGGGGCCGTTGGTGACGGCGGCGCATCGCGAGAAGGTGACGGGTTATATCGATGCCGGTGTTGCGGCGGGTGCGAAGCTGGTTGTCGATGGTCGCGGTCATCAGGTGGCCGGGCATGAGAAGGGGTTCTTTCTCGGCGGCACGTTGTTCGATGATGTCTCGACCGATATGAAGATTTACCGTGAAGAGATTTTTGGTCCCGTGCTGTGTGTTGTGCGGGTGCCGGATTTTGCTTCTGCTGTCGAGCTGATTAACGCTAACGAGTTTGCTAATGGGGTGTCGTTGTTTACCTCCGATGGCGGGGTGGCTCGGGCTTTCTCGCGGCGGATCGAGATTGGGATGGTGGGGATTAATGTGCCGATTCCTGTGCCGATGGCGTGGCATTCTTTTGGTGGGTGGAAGAGGTCGCTTTTTGGTGATCACCATGCTTATGGTGAGGAAGGGGTTCGGTTTTATACGCGGTATAAGAGCATCATGCAGAGGTGGCCGGATAGTATTGGGAAGGGGGCTGAGTTCACCATGCCGGTGGCTAAGTAGTTTGTTGGTTTTTGCCTGTGAGGCGGTTGTTTGTCTGTGGTTTTATGGCGGTGGCCTTTCCTTGTTTGGTTATTGGTCGATTAGCGTTCCCCTGTGCGGGGGGGCACCTGCTTTTCTTTGCCTGCCGCAAAGAAAAGTAGGCAAAAGAAAGCGGCCCACACCGCTAGCTTATAAGCGGGTCCCCTGGCTTGGAGGGGGTAGTGGTGCATCTGGAATCCGTGCCCTCGCGCATTCCGCGCGAGTGACTAAGGGCTCATCAGCTCCCACTCCGCACTGCGTGCGTCGCGGATGGGTCTGCCTGGGAAACCGGGGGCTTTGTTTAGGTGCGGTGGGGGGCCATCGGCTTCGACTCGCCGTGGTGCGTGATCGCTTGGTAGCAAGTTGTGCTGACTGAGGTGGCCGAGAGTGAGGAAGCGTGGCACGGGCTGCCGAGTGCAGTGATCGGCGGCCAGCAAAAGTGAGTAGGAGAGGGTGCCGAGCGAAGCGGGCGACAGCCAGCGTATGTGATTGGAGTGGGCGTAAGTGAACCAATGTTGTTATGAAGTGCCCTTCGGCGCGCGCAGCGCCGCCGGAAGTATGACTGCCTTGTCACGAAGGCTGAATGTGCGAGGGCACAAATTCCAGATGCACCACTACCTCCTCCAAGCCAGGGGACCCGCTTATAAGCTAGCGGTGTGGGCCGCTTTCTTTTGCCTACTTTTCTTTGCGGCAGGCAAAGAAAAGTAGGTGCCCCCCCGCACAGGGGGAACGCTAATAGACCGATAAGAAAACAAGGAAAGGCCAACACGCCAGGCAACCAGACAAGCAACCGCCGAGCAGGCAAAACCCCCCCCAAGCGCCGAGCAGGCAAAAAAAGCTTAGGAGACGAAACAATGAGCAACACCAAAAAACCACAACAAGCAACCCCCCGCCTGGAAGGCGAATTCGACTACATCATAGTCGGCGCCGGCACGGCAGGATGCGTCCTAGCCAACCGCCTATCGGAAGATCCAGAAATCCAGGTCCTCCTGTTAGAAGCCGGCGGCAAAGACGACTACCACTGGATCCACGTGCCGGTAGGCTACCTCTACTGCATTGGCAATCCCCGCACGGACTGGCTCTACAAAACCCAATCAGAACCCGGCCTGAACGGCCGCTCCCTCTCATACCCACGAGGCCGAGTATTAGGCGGCAGCTCATCCATCAACGGCATGATCTACATGCGCGGCCAACGCGAAGACTACGACGAATGGGCCCGCGTCACCAACGACACCTCCTGGTCCTGGAACGCCGTCCTCCCCATCTTCAAACGCAGCGAAGACCACCACGCCGGCGCATCGGAATCACATGGCGCGGGCGGCCCGTGGCGAGTCGAAAAGCAACGCCTGAAATGGAAAATACTCGAAGAGTTTTCACACGCCGCGCAACAAACCGGCATACCCGCCACCGACGACTTCAATCGCGGTGACAATACCGGCGTCGGCTACTTCGACGTCAATCAGAAACGCGGTATCCGCTGGAATGCGTCGAAAGCGTTTCTGCGTCCAGCGCTCAGGCGCCCAAATCTCACCGTCATCACCGGTGCGCACACACAGCGTGTGGTATTCGAAGGACGACGCTGCACCGGCGTCGAATATCGCGGCGACAACACCGACTATCTCGCCAAAGCCCGTTGCGAAGTCATCCTCAGTTCCGGCTCGGTCAACTCGCCGCAATTGCTCGAACTGTCCGGTATCGGTCAGGGCGCGCGTCTGCAAAACCTCGGCATCGAGGTCGTGAAGGATCTGCGCGGCGTCGGCGAAAATCTGCAGGACCATCTGCAATTGCGAATGGCCTATAAAGTCGAGGGCGTGCGCACGCTCAATACCGCCTCCGCCCATTGGTGGGGCAAGCTGATGATCGGCATGCAGTACGCGCTCTTTCAAAGCGGCCCCATGTCCATGTCGCCATCGCAACTCGGTGCGTTCGCCAAATCCGATCCGGACGATCCCTCGCTCACGCGCCCCGACCTCGAGTATCACGTGCAGCCGCTTTCGCTCGACCGCTTTGGCGAACCGCTGCATCGCTTCAATGCGTTCACCGCGTCGGTGTGCCAGTTACGGCCGACCTCGCGTGGCAGTATTCATATTGGATCAGCCGATGCATCGGCGCCGCCGCTGATCGCGCCCAACTACCTGTCCACGGATTACGACCGGCACGTTGCGGCCAACGCGTTGCGACTCACGCGCCGGATTGCCGCGGCGCCCGCGCTCGCGCCCTATCGGCCGCAAGAGATTCTGCCCGGGATCCAGTACCAGACCGAAGAAGAACTTCAGCAGGCCGCTGGCGCGGTCGGCACCACCATCTTTCATCCGGTCGGCACCTGCCGTATGGGCACCACCGACGACCCCGGCGCCGTAGTCGACAATCGACTACGAGTTATCGGGGTTGACGGTCTGCGTGTGGTCGACGCATCAATCATGCCGTCCATCACATCGGGCAACACCAATTCGCCGACGCTGATGATCGCCGAGCGCGCGAGCGACATGATCCGGGAAGACCGTCGCGCACACGCGGCCGGCAGCGTTCAAGCTCAGTCGAGCACCGCGTCGTCTATGTCCGCTGTGTGACAGTCGGAGGGAGCCGGGGGCGCGGCGCATACCTCGGCGTTCCCAGCTGGCATGGCCCGAGAAGGATTGAGGCCCAGTTCGAGCGGCCTCCAGGCACGCCCCGCACAAGGCTCAAGGAGCACTCGCGCGCGCCGCGAGCCCGCCTCGGGCCTCCTTCACGCAGTTGTCATCCACTAAGTGCAAATCCCAATGAATGCGCTGCATCATTGGCGCGACAATGGCAGCCATGCTGCGTGCCGCCCCACGGATTACCGTCCGGATTGGTGCAGCACGCCAACGAGCGGGCACGGGGGTGCCGCCGTCATCAAACGTCGCGCAGCCGTTCGCGCGGAAGATCGTAGTGCTTCGCCTTACTCCGTATAGAAGGGAACATGATTCTCGGCGATACGATTCTCGAAACGCGCGGCCTCACCCGCGAGTTCAAAGGCTTCATCGCCGTGAACGGTGTGAACCTGCGCGTGTGCCGTGGCTCGATCCATGCGCTGATCGGCCCTAACGGGGCGGGCAAGACCACCTGCTTCAATCTGCTCACCAAATTCCTCGAGCCGACCGCGGGCCAGATCGTCTTCAACGGGATCGACATCACCAATGAACGCCCGGCGCAAATCGCGCGGCGCGGCATCATCCGCTCGTTTCAGATCTCTGCCGTATTTCCACATCTGACAGCATTGCAGAATGTGCGCATCGGTTTGCAGCGCGTGCTCGGCACGGCATTTCATTTCTGGAAGAGCGAGCGCACGCTGCGCCAACTCGACGATCGGGCGATGGACCTGCTCACGCAGGTCGGCTTGACCGATTTCGCCGATGTTTTGACGGTCGAGCTTTCATACGGCCGCAAACGCGCGCTGGAAATCGCCACCACGCTCGCGATGGAGCCCGAGTTGATGCTGCTCGACGAACCGACGCAAGGCATGGGCCATGAAGACGTCGATCGTGTCACCGCCTTGATCAAGAAGGTGTCGAGCGGCCGCACGATCCTGATGGTCGAGCACAACATGAACGTGATCGCCGGCATTTCCGACACCATTACCGTGCTGCAACGGGGCGAAGTGCTCGCCGAAGGCAGCTACGCCGAAGTGTCGAAGAATCCGCTCGTCATGCAAGCCTATATGGGCAGCGCAGATGCAGCGCTCGCCGGAGCCCACGCATGAATACGATTGCCGAGCGCGAAAACCTCGAGGTGAGCGGCACGGTTGGCGGTGCCCCCGCACTGGAGATCGCGGGTTTGCAGGCATGGTACGGGGAGTCCCATATCCTGCATGGCGTCGATTTGACGGTGAACCGCAGCGAAGTCGTCACGCTGCTGGGCCGTAACGGCGCGGGGCGCACCACCACCTTGCGCGCGATCATGGGGCTGACCGGCCGGCGCACCGGTTCGATCCGCATAGGCGGACGCGAAACCATCAACCTGCCCACGCATCGCATCGCCCATTGCGGCATCGGTTATTGCCCGGAAGAGCGGGGGATTTTTTCGAGCCTCTCGTGCGAGGAAAACCTGCTGTTGCCGCCGCCCGTCGGCGACAAGGCGCACATGATGTCGCTCGAAGAAATCTATTCGATGTTTCCGAATCTGCAGGAACGCCGCATGAGCCAGGGCACTCGGCTCTCGGGTGGCGAGCAGCAAATGCTGGCCGTTGCGCGCATTCTGCGTACCGGCGCGAGTTTGCTGCTGCTCGACGAAATCTCGGAAGGCCTTGCGCCGGTCATCGTGCAAGCGCTCGCCCGTATGATCATGACGCTCAAGGAGCGCGGCTACACGGTCGTGATGGTCGAACAGAATTTCCGCTTTGCCGCGCCACTTGCCGATCGCTTCTACGTGATGGAGCACGGTGCGATCGTCGAGCACTTCGGGGCCAACGAGCTCGAAAGCAAGATGCCGGTGCTGCATGACTTACTGGGCGTATAGACAGGAAGTAACGAGAAGCGTCCGATTGCCTCTGATAACCACAAGCGAAGAAACCAGGAGACAGGAATGAAAAAGAACCCACTCGCGCGGCTTGCCACTTTGTGTTTCGCGGTTGCCGCCGGCGCCGCGTTGACGATGAGCAGCGCGCAAGCGGCTGACGATGCGGTGAAGATTGGCTTCATCACCGACATGTCAGGTCTGTACGCGGATATCGACGGCCAGGGCGGCCTCGAGGCGATCCGTATGGCGGTGGCGGACTTCGGCGGCAAGGTCAACGGCAAGCCGGTCACGGTGGTCTACGCCGATCACCAGAACAAGGCGGATATTGCGGCATCGCGCGCGCGTGAGTGGTTCGACCGCGACGGCGTCGATCTGCTGATCGGCGGCACGAACTCGGCAACCGGCCTCTCGATGAACACCGTGGCCGGTGAAAAGCACAAGGTCTACATCAGCATCGGCGCGGGCGCCGACACCCTGACCAATGAGCAGTGCACGCCGTACACGATCCACTACGCGTACGACACGACAGCGCTCGCCAAGGGCACCGGCTCGGCGGTGACGAAGCAGGGCGGCAAGACGTGGTACTTCCTGACCGCGGATTACGCGTTCGGCAAGGCGCTCGAAAAGAACACGTCGGACGTGGTGAAGGCTAATGGCGGCCAGGTGCTGGGCGCCGTGCGTCATCCGCTGTCGGCATCGGATTTCTCGTCGTTCCTGTTGCAGGCGCAAGCGTCGAAGGCGCAGATTCTGGGCCTCGCCAACGCGGGCGGTGACACGATCAACTCGATCAAGGCCGCCAAGGAATTTGGCATCACCAAGACAATGAAGCTGGCCGCGCTGCTGATGTTTATCGACGACGTCCACAGCCTGGGTCTGGAAACCACACAAGGCCTGGTGCTGACCGATAGCTGGTACTGGAACAAGGACGCCACCACGCGCGCCTGGTCGCGGCGCTACTTCGACAGGATGAAGAAGATGCCGTCGAGCCTGCAGGCCGCCGACTACTCGGCAACCATGACTTACCTGAAGGCCGTGCAGGCGGTCGGTTCGACCGATTCCGACAAGGTGATGGCGCAACTGAAGAAGGCCAAGATCGACGACTTCTACGCGAAGGGTTACATCCGTCAGGACGGCAGCATGATCCACGACATGTACCTGATGCAGGTGAAGACGCCGGCCGAATCCAAAGAGCCGTGGGACTACTACAAGATCACCGCGACGATTCCGGGCGAGCAGGCGTTCACAACCAAGGCCGAAACGCGCTGTGCGCTGTGGAAATAAGCGCAGGCTGATAACCAGATGACCGTCTGTCTGCCTTGCGTGTCAGGCGATGCGCGGTGCCGTTTTGGTACACAGACGGACGGCAAACCGCTTCATATGCCGCGTGCGATCGGCGGATGTCTCGCCGATCGCACGCCGGCTGGATTGTGCGTAACCGATCTCATCTTGGCGCTGGCTTAAGGGATTAAGGCTTCAATGGAAATCTTTGGCGTTCCGCTACCGGCGATGCTGAGCCAGTTGCTGCTGGGGCTCGTGAACGGCTCGTTCTACGCGATTCTGAGCTTGGGCCTGGCCGTGATCTTCGGCTTGCTCAACGTAATCAATTTCGCGCACGGCGCGTTGTTCATGCTTGGCGCGATGCTCGCGTGGATGGGTCTGTCGTATTTCGGCTTGCCATACTGGGTGATGCTGGTGCTCGCCCCGCTGATCGTCGGCGTGTTCGGCATCGTGATCGAACGCTCGATGCTGCGCTGGCTCTACAGACTCGATCACCTGTATGGGCTGCTGCTCACCTTTGGGCTCACGCTGGTTGTCGAAGGCGTGTTCCGCTCGATCTACGGTTCGTCCGGCCAGCCGTACGACGTGCCGTCGGCGCTCTCCGGTGCGACCGATCTCGGCTTCATGTTCTTGCCGAATTATCGCGCTTGGGTGGTGGTGGCATCGCTCGTGGTCTGCTTCGCGACGTGGTTCGTGATCGAGAAGACGCGCCTTGGCGCCTATCTGCGCGCGGGCACCGAAAATCCCAAACTGGTCGAGGCGTTCGGCATCAACGTACCGTTGATGATCACGCTCACGTATGGCTTCGGCGTCGCGCTGGCGGCGTTCGCCGGCGTGCTGGCCGCGCCGGTGATTCAGGTCTCGCCATTGATGGGCCAGCCCATGATCATCACCGTGTTCGCGGTGGTCGTGATCGGCGGCATGGGTTCGATCATGGGCTCGATTCTGACTGGGCTGATGCTTGGCGTGGTCGAAGGGCTGACGCGCGTGTTTTACCCGGAAGCCTCGGCGACCGTGGTCTTCGTGATCATGGCGCTCGTGTTGCTGGTGCGCCCGGCGGGTCTCTTCGGCAAGGAAAAATGATGCAGAGAAAAGTGCTCTACGCCGTGCTACTGGTCGCGCTTCTTGCGGTGCCCGTCCTCGGCATCTATCCGCTATTCGTCATGAAGGTCCTGTGCTTCGCGTTGTTCGCGGCGGCTTTCAATCTGCTGATCGGGTACACGGGTTTGCTCTCGTTCGGCCATGCCATGTTTCTCGCCTCGGCCGGTTATGTCACCGGCTACGCGATGCAGACGCTCGGCTTCTCTCCGGAGTTGGGCGTACTGGCCGGCACCGCCGCCGCGACGCTGCTTGGGCTCGTGGTCGGCCTGTTTGCGATCCGTCGGCAGGGTATCTACTTTGCGATGGTGACGCTGGCGCTCGCGCAGATGGTCTACTTCGTGTTCCTGCAAGCGCCGTTCACGCACGGCGAGGATGGCCTGCAAGGCGTGCCGCGCGGCAAGCTGTTCGGCCTGCTGGATCTGTCGTCGGATGTGACGCTGTACTTTGTCGTGCTGGCCGTGATGGTGCTGGCGTTCCTGCTGATTGTGCGAATCGTGCACTCGCCGTTCGGGCAGGTGCTGATAGCGATCAAGGAGAACGAGCCGCGTGCCGTGTCGCTCGGTTATGACACTGATCGCTTCAAGCTGCTGGCCTTCATTCTCTCCGCAGGGCTCGCCGGTTTGGCGGGTTCGCTGAAGGTGCTGGTGCAGGGCTTCGAAACACTGAGCGACGCGTACTGGACCATGTCGGGCCTGGTGATTCTGATGACGCTGGTTGGCGGCATGGGCACGCTGTTCGGGCCGCTGCTCGGCGCGGCGCTGATCGTTGCGCTCGAAGACCGGCTCGGCGATATCGGCACGGCGCTAGCAACGACAACCGGGGTTGAATGGTTCCGGTCGCTGGGCGAATCCGTGACCATCGTGACGGGTGTGATTTTCATTGCCTGCGTGCTGGCGTTCCGGCGCGGCATTGTCGGTGAGATCGTCGCGCGAGTGCGGCCGTTGCGCGCCTGAATTGACGCAAAATTTTAGATTGCTTCGGCATCCGATATAATTCGACGGTCCTTAAAATCAAGCCGGATCGTGCGTTGCGCGGCGATGAGGCCCAGAGTGCAAAGCGGCGCAGAACGTGCCCCAAATTTGTGCCGCAGTGCACCACTAGGGTAATTGCTAGTTGTAAACAGTTAGGTGCTCGTTTAATCTTCATGCAGTTCTGATGCATCGCGAAATTTGCAGGTGGAGAACGAGGAGACAATGAGGCACTCAGTGCCCAGACGAAAGCGCTGTTGGATTGATATCCAACAGCGCTTTTTTTTATTTGTACTTTTCATAAAGCACCATTCAAATCTGCCGCTAATTCGGTGACCCTTTTTTATTCACCGAGCCACGCCCAATTTCACCTGCCGCTACCCTGCAAAATGCTTGCAGCGCGGGGCTTTCGTCCGCTAAACTCGCCATTCACCGACCGCTGGGTCGGGGATTTAAATCCGTGGATTTAAATTCGAATGAATAACGGGGTAGATCGAGGAGCGGGATGAAGTCGGCATTGCGTTGGATGAGCGCGGCATTGGTCGCCACCGGAGTATCCGCGGCATGGAGCGGCCATGCATTCGCGGACGTGAAAATCGGCGTGACGGTCTCGGCAACGGGGCCGGCTGCATCGCTCGGCATTCCGGAAAAGAACACGATCGCGCTGCTGCCTAAAGAAGTGGCGGGCCAGAAAGTCGACTACATCGTGCTCGACGACGCTACAGACTCGACCCAAGCCGTCAAGAACGCGCGCAAGCTCACAAGCGAAGATCATGTGGATGCGTTGATCGGCTCGACCGTCGTGCCGAACTCGCTGGCCATGATCGACGTCGCCGCCGAAAGCACCACGCCGATGATCTCCATGGCTGCGGCGGCGAGCATTGTCGAACCAATGGATGCGAAGCGCGCGTGGGTCTTCAAGACACCGCAAAACGACATTCTGATGGCTACCGCGATCGCGCAGCACATGGCGAATCACGGTGTGAAGACGGTCGGATTCGTCGGCTTTGCCGATGCGTACGGCGAGAGCTGGTTCAAGGAATTCGGCAAGGCGGCCGATCTCGCGAAGATCAAGATCGTTGCAAACGAACGTTTCGCACGCAACGACGCTTCGGTGACCGGTCAGGTGCTGAAGATCATGTCGCAGAATCCTGATGCGGTATTGATCGCTGGCGCAGGCACCCCCGCCGCGTTGCCGCAAAAAACCCTCAAGGAACGCGGTTACAAGGGCAAGTATTATCAGACGCATGGCGTCGCCAACAATGACTTCCTGCGCGTGTGTGGCAAGGATTGCGAAGGCACCTATCTGCCGGCTGGTCCGCTGCTGGTTGCTGACCAACTGCCCGATTCGAACCCGGTGAAGAAGACCGCGCTCGCATACAAGCATGCGTATGAGACCGCGTACGGCGCCGGGTCGGTATCGACATTCGGCGGTCACGCGTGGGATGCAGGCTTGCTGCTGCAACGCGCGATTCCGCTTGCGCTGAAGAAAGGTCAACCGGGCACGCCTGCGTTCCGTGAAGCATTGCGTGCGGCACTTGAAAACACCAAAGACATGCCCGCTTCCCACGGCATCTTCAACATGAGCGCGAACGACCACGCTGGCCTCGACCAGCGGGCGCGCGTGATGGTGGAGATCGTCGGCGGCAAGTGGAAGCTGTCCGGCGACTGAGCGAAGGCGAAGCGATACGGAACCCCATCAAAAAGACGCGTGCAGTTGACGCGTCTTTTTTAGTGCCCGCGTTTGATGAACGGCGGTGCATGAAGTGCGTTGGACGTTGGTCAAGTGAAGGACGAGTGAAGGACAAGTAAGGGATGAGCGCTCAAAAGGCGGCTCAAGCCGCCGGTTTCAGGACAAACCCGCATTCGGGCGACAGTCTATTGACCGTGGATGATGCAGAACGCAATACTACTAACATGTTAGTGTTTCGTGCATAAGAAATCGCAGTCATGGTTCGCAGCAGGGGAGTGGCACCAGAACGGCGAAGGCATTGATGCAGAGCAGGGAAAACCATGCTTGGCATGCCTGAACCCTATAACTAGATTCAGACACCCGGCTCGTGAGCCGGATTACAGATACGCGCTTCAAAGCGTTTGGAGACTTGCATGAAAAAGACAAAGCAATGGGTACGCACCGGTATCGCGATGGCGTTGATGTGCGGCGCGGGCGCTGCCTTCGCGCAGGTGAAAATCGGTGTCACGCTGTCCACCACGGGACCGGCCGCATCGCTCGGGATTCCTGAAAAGAACACGATTGCGCTGCTGCCGAAAGAGATCGGCGGCAAGACGGTGCAATACATCATCCTCGACGATGCATCGGACACCGGCAAGGCCGTGCAGAACACGCGCAAGCTGATCGACGAGGACCACGTCGACGCCATCGTCGGTTCGACCGTCACGCCGAATTCGCTGGCGATGCTCGATGCCGCAGCGGAAGGCAAGACGCCGATGATCTCGCTGGCGGCATCGGCGGCGATCATCTCGCCGATGGACGCGAAGCGCGCATGGGCCTTCAAACCGCCGCAAAACGATAGCCTGATGGCTGACGCAGTCGCCGACTACATGGAACGTCACGGCGTGAAGACGGTTGGCTTTATCGGCTTTGCGGATGCGTACGGCGACGGCTGGAACAACGTCTTCACCGCTGCGGCCGCGGCACATCATCTGAAGATCGTCTCCAACGAACGCTTTAACCGCACCGACGCATCGGTGACCGGCCAGGTGCTGAAGACGATGGGCGCGAACCCGGATGCGGTGCTGATCGCGGGCGCGGGTACGCCGTCGGCGCTGCCGGCCAAGACGCTCAAGGAGCGTGGCTACAAGGGCAAGGTCTATCAGACGCACGGCGTCGCCAACAACGACTTCCTGCGCGTGTGCGGCAAGGATTGCGAAGGCGAATTGCTGCCGGCCGGCCCGATCCTGGTGGCCGACCAGTTGCCGGACTCGAATCCGGTGAAGAAGTCGTCGGAAGCCTACAAGGCCGCGTATGAGAAGGCATATGGCGTGGGCTCGGTGGCGACCTTTGGCGGCCACGCATGGGACGCCGGCCAGATGCTGCAAGCTGCGATTCCGGTCGCACTGAAGACCGCTCAGCCGGGCACTGAGGCGTTCCGTGTGGCACTGCGTGGCGCACTGGAAAACATCAAGGAGCTCCCGGTCTCGCACGGCATCATGAACACCAGCACGACCGATCACAACGGCCTCGACAAGCGCGCGCGCGTGATCGTGCAGATCGTCGACGGCAAGTGGAAGCTGCAGAACGACTAACACCAAAAGCGGTACGCGCCTCTCGCGCAACGTGCGGCGCATGACGCCGCATTGCCATTCTGTTCGATGACAATGGCGACGACCGCCGCGCCTATTCCGGCGCGGCGGTCGCCTTTTCAGGCATTGCAGGTTGGCGGCCGGCTGCGGGTTTTGCCGCCATGACTGTTTCCCGGTTTCGAATTCGACGCTTCAGGACGAGGAAGTATGGATCTATCAATTGCGGCGATCCTCGCGCAGGACGGGATCACCACCGGCGCAATTTACGCGCTGCTCGCGCTCGCGCTGGTGCTGGTGTTCTCCGTGACGCGGGTGATCTTTATCCCGCAGGGAGAGTTTGTTTCGTACGGCGCGCTGACGCTCGCCGCACTGCAGACGCAAAAATTTCCGGCAACGTGCTGGTTGCTGATGGCGATGGGCGCGGCATGCTTTGTCGTCGAGATAGCGGGTCTCGCGCGGCATCCCGAAAGACGCCGGCATGCGGCTCGCACGCTGGTGATGCTGGTCGGCAAATACCTGCTGTTTCCGATCGCGGTTTACGCGCTCACGCAGGGTGTCTTCCTGCACCCACTGCCGATGATCGCGCAGATCGCGTTGACGCTGCTGATCGTGATTCCGATGGGACCGTTCGTCTACCGGCTTGCCTATGAGCCGATCGCGGAAGCGACCACGCTGCTGCTGTTGATCGTGGCGGTGGCGGTGCACTTCGCGATGGTCGGCCTTGGGCTCGTGATGTTCGGTGCGGAAGGCTCGCGCACCACGGCGTTTTCCGATGCGACCTTTAATCTCGGCACGCTGTCGATTTCCGGGCAAAGCCTGTGGGTGGTCGGCACGGCGGCGGTGTTGATCGGCGCGCTCTATCTGTATTTCGATCGCTCGATCTCGGGCAAGGCTTTGCGCGCGACCTCGGTGAACCGGCTCGGCGCGCGCCTCGTCGGCATCGGCACGACGCAAGCGGGGCGCCTCGCGTTCACGCTTGCTGCGGGCCTCGGTGCGCTGTGCGGCATCCTTGTCGCTCCCTTGACCACGATCTACTACGACTCGGGCTTCCTGATCGGCTTGAAGGGCTTTGTAGGGGCGATTATCGGCGGTCTGGTCAGCTATCCGCTGGCTGCGGCAGGCTCGATCCTTGTCGGTCTGCTGGAGTCGTATTCGTCGTTCTGGGCGAGCGCTTACAAGGAAGTGATCGTGTTCACACTGATCATCCCGGTGCTGCTGTGGCGGAGTCTGGCCAGCCCGCACTCGGAAGAGGAAGAGGAGTGACACGATGAAACGGATCATGCAAAACAAGTTCTTCTGGTTGTTCCTCGTGGTGCTGTTCGCGTTGCCGGTTTTGCCGCACCCGATTCACGTGCCTGAGTACTGGGTGACGTTGCTTAACTACATTGGCCTGTATTCGATCGTCGCGATCGGTCTCGTGTTGTTGACGGGTATCGGCGGGATGACGAGCTTCGGGCAGGCGGCGTTCGTCGGCATCGGCGCCTATGCGACCGCGTATCTGACGACGGCGTATGGCGTCTCGCCATGGCTCGCGCTGATCGCGGGCGTGGTGGTGACGGCGTTGATCGCGCTGATGCTCGGGCTCGTGACGATGCGGTTGTCGGGCCACTTTTTGCCGCTCGGCACGATCGCGTGGGGGCTCGCGCTGTTCTATCTGTTCGGCAACCTGGAGATGCTCGGCAAGTACGACGGCATCAACGGAATTCCGGTGTTGAATGTTTTTGGCATCAACCTGGAATCCGGCCGCCATATCTATTACCTGATCTGGGTGGTGGTACTCGGCGCGGTGATTTCTGTTCAAAATCTGCTTAATAGCCGACCGGGGCGGGCGATCCGTGCCTTGCGCGGTGGCGGCATGATGGCCGAAGCGATGGGCGTCAACACGGCGTGGATGCGTGTGGTGATCTTTGTCTACGCCGCGGTGTTGGCGTCGATCTCGGGCTTTCTGTACGCGCATCTGCAGCGCGCGGTGAATCCGACGCCGTTCGGTCTGAACCACGGCATCGAGTTTCTGTTCATGGCGGTAGTAGGTGGCGTGTCGCATGTCTGGGGCGCGGTGCTCGGTGCCGCGATCCTGACGGTGTTGCAGGACTATCTGCAAACATTGCTGCCGAAGCTGCTTGGCGAGAATGGCAACTTCGAAGTGATCGTGTTCGGCATCCTGATGGTGCTGTTGCTGCAATACGCTCGCCAGGGTGTCTGGCCGTTTGTCGCGCGGTTTTTCCCGAAGGGGCCGCGCGCGCATGTGCCGGATCACACGGAGCCGTTGCCGCAGCGCAGCAAGCCGACTGCGGGTGAAAACCTGCTGACGGTGAATAAGGCGCGCAAACAGTTCGGCGGGTTGGTCGCGGTGAACGATGTCAGCTTCGAGGTGAAAGCAGGGCAGATCATCGGCCTGATTGGCCCGAACGGCGCCGGCAAGTCGACCACCTTCAATCTGGTCACGGGCGTGCTGCAAGCGACGAGCGGCGAAATCACGTTTCGCGACGAGCGGATCGATTCACTGAGTTCGCGTGAAATCGTCAAGCGCGGCATCGGCCGCACCTTCCAGCACGTCAAGCTGCTGCCGGGAATGACGGTGCTGGAGAACGTGGCGATCGGCGCACATCTGCGTGGTCATGCCGGTGTGTGGCGCAGCGTTGCGCGGCTGAACGGTGCTGAAGAAGCGCGTTTGATGGCCGAAGCGGCGCGCCAGATTCGCCGCGTCGGACTCGAGCACCATATGTACGACGAGGCGGGGAGCCTCGCGTTGGGGCAGCAGCGGATTCTCGAAATTGCTCGCGCACTGTGCTGTGACCCGACCTTGCTGCTGCTGGACGAACCTGCCGCGGGTCTGCGGTATCAAGAAAAACTGCAATTGGCGGACTTGCTGCGCCGTCTCAAGGCGGAAGGCATGAGCGTGTTGCTGGTCGAGCACGACATGGATTTCGTGATGAACCTCACCGATCGGTTGGTGGTGATGGAATTCGGTACGCGGATCGCAGAGGGCTTGCCGCAGGATGTCCAGCAAGATCCGGCGGTGCTTGAGGCATATCTGGGCGGGGTGGAGTGATGGAGAACACGATGAATGCGGCTCCGATTCTTGACGTGAACGGTTTGTCGGTCCGCTATGGCAAGGTCGAAGCACTGCACAGCGCGGCAATCAAAGTGCGACCCGGGCAGATCGTCTCGGTGATTGGTCCGAATGGCGCGGGAAAGTCCACGCTGCTGAACGCGATCATGGGCGCATTGCCGACTACGGGCCATGCGAAGGGCTCGGTTCTCTATCAAGGTGAAGACGTCAGCGCGGTGCCGGTTGAAAAACGGGTCGCGCGCGGTATGTGCCTGGTGCCGGAAAAGCGCGAGCTGTTTGCTTCGATGACCGTTGAAGACAACCTGGTTCTTGGCGCGTATCGGCGCAAGCGGGCAGGGGAACGTAACTTTCTCGTTCAACTCGAGCCGGTCTTTACGTTGTTTCCTCGCTTGAAAGAGCGCCGGAAGCAGGCAGCCGGGACGTTATCCGGTGGTGAACGGCAGATGCTGGCAGTCGGGCGTGCATTGATGGGCAAACCAGATTTGCTGATGCTCGACGAGCCGAGTCTGGGCCTCGCGCCGCTGATCGTGAAGGAGATTTTTCACATCATTAGTGCGCTGCGGCAGACGGGCGTCGCGACGTTGCTGATCGAGCAGAACGCACGCGCTGCGCTGCAAATATCCGACTACGGTTACGTGCTTGAAACGGGCGAACTGGCGCTGGAAGGGCCCGCGGCTGATCTGGCGCAGAATCCGCGCGTGATCGAAACGTATCTGGGATTGGCCAAGAAAGTGGCTTAGTCCTGTAATTTCGTTCAGGTTGCTGTTGTCTGAGGCGGTGTGTTTCACGTGAAACACACCGCTTTTTTCTTGCCTGGCCATTCGGCCGAAATTCGGGCCTAAACCGAACCCGTTATAATTCGCCCATACATTTTCCTTTGAAAGGCTCACGCGACGATCTGGCGTGAGATCCGCGATGCTTTTTCCCACAGAATTTGACGTAATCGTCGTCGGCGGCGGTCATGCCGGCACCGAAGCCGCATTGGCTTCGGCACGCATGGGCAATACGACCCTCCTTCTGACGCATAACATCGAAACCCTCGGTCAGATGAGCTGCAACCCGTCCATTGGTGGGATTGGCAAGGGCCATCTGGTGAAGGAAGTCGATGCGCTTGGCGGTGCGATGGCGGCCGCGACGGACGAGGGCGGAATTCAGTTCCGCATCCTCAATTCGTCGAAAGGCCCGGCGGTACGCGCTACGCGTGCGCAGGCAGACCGTCTGCTGTACAAGCAGGCGATCCGGCATCGGCTGGAGAATCAGCCGAACCTGTGGCTCTTCCAGCAAGCGGTCGACGATCTGATGGTGGAGGGTGACCGGGTGGTCGGCGCCGTGACGCAGGTGGGAATTCGTTTCCGCTCGCGCGCAGTGGTGCTGACGGCGGGGACCTTCCTCGACGGCAAGATTCACGTGGGTTTGAATAACTACACCGGTGGCCGTGCTGGCGATCCGGCGGCGGTGTCGCTGTCGGCCCGCCTCAAGGAATTGAAGCTGCCGCAAGGCCGCCTCAAGACCGGAACGCCCCCGCGCATCGACGGCCGGACGATCGACTTTTCGAAGCTTGAAGAGCAGTCGGGCGATCTGGATCCGGTGCCGGTTTTCTCGTTTTTGGGCCGCGTCGAGCAGCATCCGCGCCAGGTGCCGTGCTGGGTCACGCATACGAATGAGCGTACGCACGACATCATTCGTGGCGGGCTCGATCGCTCGCCGATGTACACGGGCGTGATCGAAGGGGTGGGGCCGCGGTATTGCCCGTCGATTGAGGACAAGATTCACCGTTTCGCGTCGAAGGAATCGCATCAGATCTTCCTCGAACCGGAAGGCCTGACGACAAACGAGTTCTATCCCAATGGGATTTCCACCAGCCTGCCGTTCGACGTGCAGCTGGAACTCGTGCGTTCGATGCGCGGTTTGGAGCACGCGCATATTCTGCGGTCAGGCTACGCGATCGAATACGACTACTTCGATCCGCGTGGGCTGAAGGCGTCGCTGGAAACCAAGGTGATCAATGGCCTGTTCTTTGCGGGTCAGATCAATGGCACGACGGGCTACGAAGAGGCGGCTGCGCAAGGCTTGCTGGCGGGGATTAACGCCGGCTTGTACGTGCAGGGCAAAGACGCATGGTGCCCGCGCCGCGATCAGGCCTACTTGGGCGTTCTGGTCGACGATCTGGTGACGCGTGGGGTGTCCGAGCCGTATCGCATGTTCACGAGCCGCGCGGAATACCGTCTGAGCCTGCGCGAGGATAACGCCGATATGCGCCTGACGGAGATCGGTCGCGAACTCGGTGTGGTCGACGACGTCCGTTGGGACGCATTCAGCCGCAAACGCGACGCTGTTTCACGTGAAACAGAGCGTCTTCGCACGACGTGGGTTAATCCTAAGACGTTACCGGCTGAAGAAGCGACCGCATTGCTCGGCAAGCCGATCGACCACGAATACAGCTTGGCCGATCTGCTGCGCCGGCCGGGTGTGACTTACGACGGCGTCTGCGGTTTGCGCGAGGGCGCATGCGCTGCGCCTGAAGCGCTGGCCGAAGACAGCGTTCTGCTCGCCCAGATTAAGGAGCAGATCGAGATCGGCATTAAGTATCAGGGTTATATCGATCGCCAAGCCGATGAGATCGAGCGGAATGAATCGCACGAAAGTACGCGTTTGCCGGAGGGATTGGACTACGCCGAGGTAAGAGGGCTATCGTTCGAAGCGCGTCAGAAGCTGACGCAGTTCCGGCCCGAAACCATCGGCCAGGCGTCGCGTATTTCCGGCATTACACCGGCGGCGATCTCTTTGCTGATGGTTCACCTGAAGCGTGGCTTGGGGCGCCGTTCGACGAAACCCGCCGAACCCGGCACCGACAGCTCGCCGGTGACGCAATGACGGTGAGTCAGAAGGGAAGTGGTAGCGAGGCATTGGCGCCGTTGTTAGCAGACGGCGTTCGCGAACTCGGCCTCGATCCGAGCGACGCGCAACGCGGCAAGCTGCTCGACTACGTTGCGCTGCTGTCCAAGTGGAACGCTGTTTATAACCTGACGGCGATTCGCGATCCGCGGCAAATGCTGATCCAGCACATCCTGGATTCGCTCTCGATCGTACCGCATCTTGCCACGCGTGGCGTGTCCTCTGTGCTGGACGTGGGTTCCGGTGGTGGTCTGCCCGGTATCGTGCTGGCTATCGTGCTGCCCGACTGGACCGTCACCGTGAACGACATCGTTCATAAAAAGACGGCGTTTCAGGCTCAGGCCAAAGCTGAGCTTGGCCTTGCGAATCTGTCGGTTGTTACAGGCCGCGTCGAGACTTTGCAGCCGGGCGCCGAAGTACCGGCAAAGTTCGACGTAATCGTGTCGCGCGCATTCGCAGAGCTCGCGGATTTCGTTACACTGGCCCGTCATCTGGTTGCGGAACAGGGCGCGATCTGGGCCATGAAGGGCGTGCGCCCGGATGGCGAGATCGAGCGCTTGCCAGCGGGTGCCCACGTGGAGCAGATCATTCGGCTGAACGTGCCGTCGCTCGACGCGGAGCGGCATTTGATCAAGGTTTTGGTGGACGCCGAGAACTGACAGCCGCCGGCAGGTTCGAGGCACGCACCGCGACCAAAAAGCGCTTTTTACTTTATTCAAGCAGCTTCAAGCAGCAAAAGGGACACACCAACGATGGCAAAAATCTTCTGCGTTGCGAACCAGAAAGGCGGCGTCGGCAAGACGACGACGGCAGTCAATCTGGCCGCGAGCCTGGCAGCGCAGGGGCAGCGTGTCCTCCTTATTGACCTGGACCCGCAGGGCAACGCCACGATGGGCAGTGGCATTGACAAGGCCGCGTGCGCGAACACCGTCTACGAAGTGCTCGTGGATGGCGTGTCGGTGGCAGACGCACGAGTGCGCCCGGAGGCCGTCGGCTACGACGTTCTGCCCGCGAACCGTGAACTGGCGGGTGCCGAGGTTGAACTCGTCAGCGTACAGAATCGCGAGCGCCAGATGAAGATTGCCTTGGCGGCGGTTGAAAGTGAATACGATTTCGTGCTGATCGACTGCCCGCCTGCCTTGTCGCTCCTGACACTCAACGGCTTGTGTGCCGCACATGGCGTGGTGATCCCGATGCAGTGCGAGTACTTCGCGCTCGAGGGCCTGTCGGACCTGGTCAACACGATCAAGCAGGTGCACGCGAACCTGAATCGCGATCTGAAGGTGATCGGCTTGCTCCGCGTCATGTTCGATCCGCGTATCACATTGCAACAGCAAGTCTCGGATCAGCTGAAAGAGCACTTTGGCGACAAGGTGTTCGACGTGGTGATCCCGCGCAACGTGCGTCTTGCTGAGGCGCCTAGCTATGGGTTGCCGGGCGTCGTGTTCGATAAGGCATCGCGCGGCGCGCAGGCGTACGTGCAATTCGGTGCAGAGATGATAGAGCGGGTGCGCACGTTGAATGACGCGCCCCAGGCGTCCTAAGCGGATCGAGGAAGCACAATGAACGCAGTAGCAAGAAAGAAGGGGTTGGGCCGCGGTCTGGAAGCGTTGCTTGGCGGCAGCGCGGATATTACCGAGGTCGTGGCGATCGAGGGTGCGCCGAACGTGCTGCCGCTCAGCAAGCTGCAGGCCGGCAAGTACCAGCCGCGCACGCGCATGGACGAAGGCGCGTTGCAAGAGTTGGCGGCCAGCATCCGTGCTCAGGGGCTGATGCAGCCGATCCTCGTGCGGCCGGTTTCGGCGGATAAGTACGAGATCATCGCCGGCGAGCGGCGTTTCCGCGCTGCGCGTATTGCCGGTCTCGACGAGGTGCCGGTGCTGGTGAAGGACGTGCCGGACCAGGCCGCCGCCGCGATGGCGCTGATCGAGAATATTCAGCGCGAAGATCTGAATCCGCTGGAAGAAGCGCAGGGCATTCAGCGCTTGCTCGACGAGTTCAATTTCACGCATGAGCAGGCGGCTGAGTCGGTGGGCCGCTCGCGCAGTGCAGTATCGAATCTGCTGCGTTTGCTCAACCTCGCGACGCCGGTGCAGACGATGTTGCTGGCCGGTGATCTCGACATGGGGCATGCACGCGCGCTACTGGCCGTCGACGCCGCGACGCAGATCACGCTGGCCAACCAGGTCGTGAACAAGCGCATGTCGGTACGCGAGACCGAAAAGCTGGTGACGGCGACCACCAAGGCTGCGCCCACCGTGAAGGCACGTGCGAATCAGGACGGTGGTCGCGACACGCGGCGGCTCGAAGAGGAGTTGTCTGATCTGCTGGCCGCAACGGTCAAGATCAAGCTCGGCCGACGCGGCCGTGGCCAGGTGCTGGTGGACTTCGGCGATCTGGACGCACTGGAAGGCATTCTTGTCCGGCTGCGTGGTAACGCTACTACTGCTTGATCATCGCGGGTTGAATTTGAGGGGATGTGAACACACTGGGGCCTCGGTGGGTTCCGCTCCTCCTCGAACGCTTAGTGTGTTTGCGGTGGTAGTGGTGGCGCGGCGGCCATATCGGCCGCAGGCATCATTCATTTGACGATTCCCTGATTGATCGATGGTCGGCAAGAGTTTCAGTTGGATTCCTAATTATCTGCCGTGTTTAATAGTGAGGATTCCGGCATATCGGTTTGCACTGCGGCTTTCCCGATGACGCCGATATGGTCAGGTTGCGCCGGGATCCGAGCCTGCGGCGCAGATACGGCCGTTTGCGGGGGGCTTTCTGCTGCATGGCTGCGACGAGTTCCCCATACCGCGTCCTTTGACGTCTCTGGATCTTGCGAAGGGCGTTGTGTGCCGACGCGTGGTAAGGGTGGATGCGAAGGGCGGGGCAGGCATCGACATGAAGCGGTGGATACCTGACTGTTCGCGTCGTCGGTCGCCCGGCATGGAGAACAATGTCCAGCGCTGCGTGGTCGCGATGGGAAGGGCCACGGCCCGCGCTCTCGCCTCTACCTAACGCCGTCCTTTATGTCCACCAAAGCTGGCAAAAACAATCGTCTGTTGCATTTTTGAGACGTCCGCAATAGCGTCGAAACGACGCATCCGCGCGCTTCAACCTCGTCGATTCATTGCGCATGTTTTGCCACCCCCCGGCCGCCTTACATTTGCCGTGTACGCGTTGTCCGACATCATATTCCCGGATCGTGAAGGCCGTTTTCACACTGGTTATTGAGTGGCCTAAAGTCTTGAATTGCCTGCAACTATCGCTTACAATCGCCCGGATTTAATTGCACGGCAACCCCGTAAGCGCAGCGTAAGCTCACGGGCTGGAACAAGACTTTCGGAACACTGCGATGGCGGTTAAAACGTCGAATCAAGCGCCGAAGAATGGGCGTGACGACCACCGCGCTGAACGCACCGTTTCCGATGCGTCCACCGGTCAGCACGTTACAACTGACGATGCGTGGGATGTCGAGCAACAAGATAACAATATCGTTCCGCTCACCCGGGCCGAGGCTGAAAAGCTGTTTGGTTCGAATGTGAGTCGTCCATCGCGCGTTACGCCTTTCAAGGTCGTGGCGGCGCAAATGGTTTTGTCCCTGGGTGCTACGCTCGTGTGGTGGCTTTTTTACAAGCCGCCGGGCGATGCTGCGCTGTCCGCGTTCCTGGGGGGAGCGATCTGCTGGGTGCCGAGCGCGTTGTTCGCGGCACGGCTTAGAACGCTGAGCGGCGCCGAAACAGCGATGAGCTGGATGATCGGCGAAGCGCTCAAGATGGGGACAACGATCGCGATGTTTGTAGCTATCGCTTTCTGGTATCACGACGTACGCTGGGTGCCGCTGCTTGTGACCTACCTCATCGCGCTCAAGACGTACTGGATCGCCTTGGCGTGGCGCTAAGGTTGTTGTAGCGAAAAGTTGTAGCACAAGAGTAGCAGCACAAAATTCAGGCCGGCGCGCAGCGTCGGCATCAGGAGTGCGGATTTGACAGGGTCCGCACCCGGCGTGTTCCCGCAATACAGTATTGCGGCGGGAACGGCCCGAGACGATTTTCGACAATTTGGGTGGCATTAACGATATGGCAGCTAGCGAAGGCACGCGCGCTCTGGATCCGTCCGAGTACATCGCGCACCACTTGCAGAACTTTTCCACCGCGCACCAGACGTCGATTTTCGACATTCACGTGTGGAATCTGGACACCCTTTTCTGGTCGATCGTTTGCGGTCTGGCCACGATCGCCATCCTGCATCTCGCAGCCCGCAAGGCAACGTCCGGCGTGCCGGGCCGTTTCCAGTGCGCGATCGAAATGCTGGTCGAGATGGTCGAAGATCAATCGAAGTCGATGATCCACGGCTCGCGTACCTTCATCGCCCCGCTGGCACTGACCGTGTTCGTCTGGGTCGCCCTGATGAACTCGCTCGACTTCATCCCCGTCGACCTGCCGGGCCGCGTGATCGGCTGGCTGGGCCTCTCGGAAGTCATTCCCCATCACCGCATCGTGCCGACCGCCGACCTGAACGGCACGCTCGGCATCGCACTCGGCGTGTTCGCGCTGATGATTTACTACAACTTCAAGATCAAGGGCGCAGGCGGCTTCGTGCATGAACTGCTGTCGGCTCCGTTCGGCGCGCATCCGCTGCTGTGGATCCCGAACCTTGCATTGAACATCATCGAGTTCGTCGCAAAGACGGTCTCGCTCGGCATGCGGCTGTTCGGCAACATGTACGCGGGCGAACTGTTGTTCCTGCTGATTGCCCTGCTCGGCAGCATGTGGGGTTTCGGCGCGGACGCGTCAGTGCTCGGCTTTATCGGCCACGTCATCGCGGGCACGGTCTGGGCGATCTTCCACATCCTGATCGTTCTGCTGCAAGCGTTCATTTTCATGATGCTGACGCTGGTGTACATCGGACAGGCACACGACAGCCACTAATCACGGCGTGTCGAACGACGAATTGTTTTAGTTTTTGTTTTATTAAATCCCAGTTCCAACCAGTTCTAAAAGACTTTTCACAAAGGAGTGATCATGCAAGCTTTCATCGCCAACATCCAGGGTCTGACCGCCATCGGTATCGGCATCATCATCGGCCTGGGTGCAATCGGCGCCTGTATCGGTATCGGCCTGATGGGTGGCAAGTACATCGAAGCATGTGCTCGTCAGCCGGAACTGATGAACCCGCTGCAAACCAAGATGTTCCTGCTGGCTGGTCTGATCGATGCGGCGTTCCTGATTGGTGTTGGTGTGGCAATGCTGTTCGCGTTCGCGAACCCGCTGCTGTCGAAGCTGGCAGGCTGAGGTTCCTCGGAAGTTTGCGCCTGAGCTATAACTGGTAAAGGCGCAGGGCGGAACGGGCACTTAGGCGCTGATCGAATACAGAATCGATGAGCGCCTTGCCGTTTCACTTTCCGAACTAGCAACGTTTAAGGAAACACCGTGAATCTCAACGCAACCCTGTTTGCGCAAATGGTCGTGTTCCTGATCCTCGCGTGGTTCACGATGAAGTTCGTGTGGCCGCCGTTGATCAACGCCCTCGACGAGCGCTCGAAGAAGATTGCTGACGGTTTGTCTGCCGCTGAAAAGGGCAAGGCTGAACTCGAAGCCGCTCACAAGCGCGTCGACCAGGAACTCGCTCAGGCACGCAATGACGGTCAGCAACGCATTGCTGACGCAGAAAAGCGCGCTGTGACAGTCGCTGACGAAATCAAGGCTCAAGCACAAGCTGAAGCCGCTCGCATCATCGCGCAAGCGAAGGCCGACGCGGACCAGCAAGTCGTGAAGGCGCGCGAAACGCTGCGCGGCGAAGTCGCTGCACTCGCCGTGAAGGGCGCAGAACAGATCCTGAAGCGCGAAGTCGACCAGGCAGCTCACGCTGACCTGCTGAATCAACTGAAAGCCGAGCTCTGATCATGGCCGAACTTGCAACCATCGCCCGTCCGTACGCAGAAGCGCTGTTTGGCGTGGCCGAAGCTGGTGACATCGCCGCCTGGTCCACGCTCGTGCAGGAGCTGGCACAGGTTGCGCGTCTGCCCGAAGTGCTGTCGATCGCCTCGAGCCCGAAAGTAAGCCGCGCCCAGGTCAGCGAACTGCTGCTGGCCGCGGTCAAGTCGCCGCTCAAGGACAACGCGCAAGCGAAGAATCTGGTGCAAATGCTGGTCGATAACCATCGTCTGCAATTGCTGCCGGAAATCGCTGTGCAGTTCGAAGAGTTGAAGAATGCCCGCGAAGGGGCGGCCGATGTGCTGATCGTCAGCGCATTCCCGCTCGAAGGCGCGCAGTTGAACGAACTCGTCGCAAGTCTCGAACGCAAATTCAAGCGCAAGCTGAAGCCGACGGTCGAAATCGACTCGTCGCTTATCGGCGGCGTGCGCGTGACGGTCGGCGACGAAGTGCTCGATACCTCGGTCCGCGCGCGGCTTGCCAGCATGCAGACGGCTCTGACGGCCTGAAGCGCCCGAGGCGCTTCAGCAGCTGGCACGCAACAGAATTGACTATCAGGAGCGAATAATGCAACTCAATCCCTCTGAGATCAGCGAGCTGATCAAGAGCCGGATCCAGGGCCTTGAAGCGAGCGCAGACGTTCGCAACCAGGGCACCGTGATCTCCGTGACCGACGGTATCGTGCGTATTCACGGCCTATCGGAAGTGATGCAGGGCGAAATGCTCGAATTCCCGGGCAACACCTTCGGTCTCGCACTGAACCTCGAGCGCGACTCGGTCGGCGCCGTGATTCTGGGTGAGTACGAACACATTTCGGAAGGCGACATCGTCAAGACGACGGGCCGCATTCTCGAAGTGCCGGTGGGTCCGGAACTGCTCGGCCGCGTGGTCGATGCACTCGGCAACCCGATCGACGGCAAGGGCCCGATCAACGCGAAGAAAACCGACGCAATCGAAAAGATTGCTCCGGGCGTGATCTGGCGTAAGTCGGTTTCGGAACCGGTCCAAACCGGTCTGAAGTCGATCGACGCAATGGTGCCGGTTGGCCGTGGCCAGCGCGAGCTGATCATTGGCGACCGCCAGTGCGGCAAGACGGCAGTCGCAGTCGACGCGATCATCAACCAGAAGGGCAAAAACCTCTTCTGTATCTACGTCGCGATCGGCCAGAAGGCTTCGTCGATCATGAACGTGGTGCGCAAGCTGGAAGAAACCGGCGCGCTGGAATACACGATCGTCGTGGCCGCTTCGGCTTCGGAATCGGCTGCGATGCAATACCTCGCACCGTACGCCGGCTGCACGATGGGCGAATACTTCCGCGACCGCGGTCAAGACGCCCTGATCGTGTATGACGATTTGACCAAGCAAGCTTGGGCATACCGTCAGATCTCGCTGCTGCTGCGCCGCCCGCCGGGCCGTGAAGCTTACCCGGGCGACGTGTTCTATCTGCACTCGCGCCTGCTGGAACGTGCTGCTCGCGTCTCGGAAGAGTACGTCGAGAAGTTCACGAACGGCGAAGTGAAGGGCAAGAGCGGTTCGCTGACGGCACTGCCGGTCATTGAAACGCAAGCAGGCGACGTGACCGCATTCGTTCCGACGAACGTGATCTCGATTACCGACGGCCAGATCTTCCTGGAAACCGACCTCTTCAACGCAGGTATCCGCCCGGCAATTAATGCCGGCGTGTCGGTGTCGCGCGTCGGTGGTGCGGCTCAAACCAAGGTTGTGAAGAAGCTGTCGGGCGGTATCCGTACCGACCTCGCACAGTACCGTGAACTGGCCGCGTTCGCACAGTTCGCATCGGACCTCGACGAAGCGACCCGCAAGCAACTGGAGCGCGGCCGCCGCGTGACGGAACTGCTGAAGCAGCCGCAGTATCAGCCGCTGCAAGTGTGGGAACTGGCTGTCGCGCTGTTCGCCGCGAACAACGGCTACCTCGACGATCTGGAAGTTGCGCAAGTGCTGCCGTTCGAAAAGGGCCTGCGCGATTATCTGAAGACGAGCCACGCTGACCTGGTCAGGCGCATCGAAGATACCAAGGAACTCTCGAAGGACGACGAAGCCCTGCTGCATACGGCTCTCAAAGACTTCAAGAAGTCCGGCGCTTATTGATCCGCGAGTGATCCGCAAGGCATAAACGGACCTCGAAGCGGCGCGGGCCGCAGGCAACTGAACCCGCGCTGATTCGATGGGACCCGAGTAAGCGCTAAAGCGCTAACTCGGGCCGACAAGGAGCAAGCAATGGCTGGAATGAAGGAAATTCGCGGCAAGATCAAGAGCGTGCAAAACACGCGCAAGATCACGAAAGCGATGGAGATGGTGGCCGCATCGAAGATGCGCCGCGCTCAGGAGCGCATGCGCGCTGCTCGCCCGTATGCCGACAAGGTCCGCGATATCGCTGCGCACATGAGCCGTGCGAACCCGGAGTATCGTCACCCGTTCATGGTGTCGAACGAAGGCGCGAAAACGGCCGGCATCATCCTCGTCACGACCGATAAAGGGTTGTGCGGTGGTATGAACACCAACGTGCTGCGTGCGTCGCTGCAGAAGTTCAAGGAACTGGAAGGTCAGGGCAAGACGATCGAAGCAACGGCGATCGGCACCAAGGGTCTGGGTTTCCTGAACCGTCTGCGCGCCAGGGTGGTGTCGAATGTCGTGCATCTGGGCGACACGCCGCATCTGGAAAAGCTGATCGGCGCGGTGAAGGTGCAGCTCGACCTGTACTCGGAAGGCAAGGTTTCGGCGGTGTACCTCGCGTACACGCGCTTCGTCAATACGATGAAGCAGGAGCCGGTGATCGAGCAACTGTTGCCGCTGTCGGCGGACCAGTTCGAGCGTAAGGACGAAGACGGCACGACGCCGAGCACGCAGTGGGACTACATCTACGAGCCGGACGCACAGGCAGTGGTGGACGAACTGCTGGTGCGTTATGTCGAAGCGCTGGTCTATCAGGCCGTCGCGGAAAACATGGCATCGGAGCAGTCGGCACGCATGGTCGCAATGAAGGCCGCTTCGGACAACGCGAAGACGGTCATCAACGAACTGCAGCTTGTGTACAACAAGAGCCGTCAGGCCGCGATCACGAAAGAACTGTCGGAAATCGTCGGTGGCGCTGCGGCGGTCTGACCGTAACGGTCAAGCACGCCGCTTCGTGTGCGCCCTCGTGGCGCGCCCGTCTAGCTGGCCCCATCGAAACTGCGCCTTTGCGCGAGTGAAGAATTGAGTATCTAAAGGAAAAGCGATGAGTACTACTGCTTTGGTAGAAGGCAAGATCGTACAGTGCATCGGCGCGGTGATCGACGTGGAATTTCCGCGTGAATCCATGCCGAAGATTTACGACGCGCTCATTCTCGAAGGTTCGGAACTGACCCTCGAAGTCCAGCAACAGCTGGGCGACGGCGTCGTCCGTACCATCTGTCTGGGTGCATCGGACGGTCTGCGCCGTGGCACGGTTGTTAAGAACACGGGTAAGCCGATCAGCGTGCCGGTTGGCAAGCCGACCCTCGGCCGGATCATGGACGTGCTGGGTCGCCCGATCGACGAAGCCGGCCCGATCAACTCGGACGTGGTTCGCGGTATTCACCAGAAGGCTCCGGCGTTCGACGAACTGTCGCCGTCGACGGAACTGCTCGAAACCGGCATCAAGGTTATCGACCTGATCTGCCCGTTCGCCAAGGGCGGTAAGGTTGGCCTGTTCGGTGGCGCCGGTGTGGGCAAGACCGTGAACATGATGGAACTGATCAACAACATCGCTAAGGAGCACGGTGGTTACTCAGTGTTCGCCGGTGTTGGCGAGCGTACCCGCGAAGGGAACGACTTCTATCACGAAATGAAGGACTCGAACGTTCTCGACAAGGTCGCGCTGGTGTACGGCCAGATGAACGAGCCGCCGGGTAACCGTCTGCGCGTGGCGCTGACCGGTCTGACGATGGCTGAGCACTTCCGTGATGAAGGCCTCGACGTGCTGTTCTTCGTCGACAACATCTACCGTTTCACGCTGGCAGGCACGGAAGTGTCGGCACTGCTCGGCCGTATGCCGTCGGCAGTGGGCTATCAGCCGACGCTGGCTGAAGAAATGGGTAAGCTGCAAGAGCGTATTACGTCGACCAAGACTGGCTCGATCACGTCGGTGCAGGCCGTGTACGTCCCTGCGGATGACTTGACGGACCCGTCGCCGGCTACGACCTTCGGCCACCTGGACGCAACCGTCGTGTTGTCGCGTGACATCGCTTCGCTGGGTATCTACCCGGCAGTCGATCCGCTCGATTCGACCTCGCGTCAGATCGACCCGAACGTGATCGGTGAAGAGCACTACGCGATCACGCGCGGCGTGCAGCAAACGCTGCAGCGCTACAAGGAATTGCGCGACATTATCGCGATTCTGGGCATGGACGAACTGGCGCCGGAAGACAAGCTCGCCGTTGCGCGCGCTCGTAAGATCCAGCGTTTCCTGTCGCAGCCGTTCCACGTCGCTGAAGTGTTCACGGGCTCGCCGGGCAAGTACGTGCCGCTGAAGGAAACGATCCGTGGCTTCAAGATGATCGTTGAAGGCGAGTGCGACCACCTGCCGGAACAAGCGTTCTACATGGTCGGCACGATCGACGAAGCCTTTGAAAAGGCCAAGAAGATCCAGTAAAGGTCGGGTGTAACGAAGCGGGCGCCGCCGGCCTCGCGCGTATCGATACTCAGCGGTGTTGGAACGCAAAACCGGTGCCTCTTACTACGCTCAACAGCCTTGCATGGGACCGGAGTAAGCGCTAAAGCGCCAACTCTGGTCGAGCTTTGCAGGGGACCCGAGTAAGCGCTAAAGCGCCAACTCTGGTCGCCACAGGAGTCGATATGGCAACCATTAAAGTAGACGTCGTCAGTGCGGAAGAGCAGATCTTCTCGGGCCAGGCGAAGTTCGTCGCGCTGCCGGGCGAAGCGGGTGAACTCGGCATTCTGCCGGGCCACACGCCGCTCATCACGCGGATTCGTCCGGGTGCGGTGCGCATCGAAGCTGAAAACGGCGAAGAAGAGTTTGTGTTCGTCGCCGGCGGTATCCTCGAAATCCAGCCTGGCGCAGTGACGGTTCTTGCCGACACGGCAATCCGCGGCAAGGATCTCGACGAAGCCAAGGCTGAAGATGCACGCAAGCGTGCGGAAGAAGCGCTGCAAAACACGGGTTCGAACCTCGAATACGCCACCGCGCAAGCGGAACTGGCGTACGCGACGGCTCAACTCGCTGCGATCCAGCGTCTGCGCAAATTGCGCGGTCAGAACTAGGCAATACGTATTACGTATCAGAGAGAAAGCAGCCTTCGTGGCTGCTTTTTTTTGACCCCTACTTGACGTTTACGGAAAGGTAAGCGAAATTCCTTTTTTGGCCAGCACGGCTGGTAGTTGGCCGCTTGCGGCGTCCGGTGTGCAATCGTACGTTTCGTAGCTCGCGGCCGACAACTCACACTCGCAACTCACGTTCACAGCATGCCGCTGCAGCGATCCACCGATGCGCTGCGGGTAACACTTGATGCCGTCCGGACACAAGCCGGTGGCACAATCGATTTCAAACTCATTTCAATGGGGCGAGCTTCCGCTCACGGAGACAACACCATGGCAACGCACATGTCAGGCGAAGGCGCACTTATCGAACCCAAAGACAGCTTGTCATACGTTCGCGGGTCGGCCGAAAATCCATTGAGCGAGGCGCCGGTCGGGCAATTTCTGCGCGACACTGCGGCGCGTTTCCCTGACCGCCCGGCTGTGGTGTTTCGCGAGCAGCGTATTCGCTGGACATGGAAGGAGTTCGCCGAAGAAGTCGACGTGCTGGCGTCCGGGCTTCTCGCGCTCGGCATCGTGAAGGGCGATCGCGTCGGCATCTGGTCGCCGAATCGCGTCGAATGGCTGCTCACGCAGTTCGCCACCGCGCGTATCGGCGCGGTGCTGGTCAATATCAATCCGGCCTACCGGCTCGCGGAACTCGAGTACGCGTTGAACAAGGTCGGCTGCAAGGCGATCATCGCGGCCGAGCGTTTCAAGACGTCGATGTATCTCGAGATGCTGCAGGAGCTCGCGCCGGAACTCGCGACGCACAATCCGGGTGAACTGCACGCTGCTCGCTTGCCGGATCTACGCTGCGTGATTCGCATGTGCGACACGGAAACGCCCGGCATGCTGACCTTCTCCGATGTGATCGAGCAGGGCCGCGCAACGCTCGACGTCGCGAAGCTCGATGCCATCGGCGCGACACTATCCTGCCACGATCCGATCAACATTCAGTTCACCAGCGGCACGACCGGCAATCCGAAGGGCGCGACGCTGACGCATAGCAATGTCGTCAACAATGCGCGCTATATCGCGATGGCGATGCGTCTAACGGAGCAGGACGGCCTGTGCATTCCCGTCCCGCTCTATCACTGCTTCGGCATGGTGCTGGCGGTGCTGGCGTGCGTATCGGTCGGCGCAAATATGGTGTTCCCGGGCGAGGGCTTCGATCCGGCTGCAACGCTCGCAGCCGTCGCCGAAGAGCAATGCACCGCGCTGCACGGCGTGCCGACCATGTTCATCGCCGAACTCGATCATCCGGACTTCGCCACCTACGACCTCTCGCGTCTGCGCACGGGCATCATGGCCGGCTCGCCGTGCCCGATCGAGACGATGAAGAAGGTCGTCTCGAGAATGCATCTGAACGAGATCACCATCGCCTATGGCATGACGGAAACGAGCCCGGTGTCTTTCCAGAGTTCGACTACCGACCCGCTCGACAAGCGCACCACGACAGTCGGCCGTATCCAGCCACACCTGGAAGTGAAGATCGTCGATCCGCTCGGCAATATCGTGCCGGTGGGGGAAACCGGCGAGCTATGTACCAAAGGCTATTCGGTGATGCAAGGCTACTGGGGGGACGAAGCGAAGACCCGGGAAAGCATCGTCGACGGCTGGATGCATACCGGCGATCTGGCGACGCTCGATGCCGAAGGCTACTGCAACATTGTCGGCCGCCTGAAGGACATGCTGATTCGTGGAGGGGAGAACATCTACCCGCGTGAGATCGAGGAGTTTCTGTTCCGCCATCCGAAAATCCAGAGCGTGCAGGTGTTCGGCGTGCCCGACTCGAAGTACGGTGAGGAAGTGTGTGCGTGGATCGTATTGCGTTCAGGAGAGCAGGCCACAGCCGAGGAAATCCAGCAGTTCTGTCAAGGCCAGATCGCTCACTACAAGGTGCCGAAGTACATCCGCTTCGTCGACGAATTGCCCATGACGGTGACCGGCAAGGTGCAGAAATTTGTGATGCGTGAACGGATGATCAGTGAATTGAAGGTGCAGGAAAACAAGACGGCCTGATGGCCATGCGGGTTCGGCGCCGCACGAAGATTCGCGTGGCGCCGGCCGACATTTTGAGGGAAACCGTTTGCTGTGAAAGGTGGCCGCGAGCGGGAAAACGCGCGGCTGGAAAACCGCAAAATCGACCCGCTAGAAAGCGCGCAAACGTTTGACCAGACGAAAAAAAAGCGGGCCTGGAGCCCGCTAAAAACCACACGCTACGGGGTTAGCGCGAGGAGACCAAAGATGGAACCAACTGAGACGACGACCCTGCGTCGACTACGGCCCCAGCAGGGATGCCCCTTCACAGGGCTTCGGCATACGCCGACCGGCAAGTGCATCGTATCCGCTCACACCACGCACCCAGCCACATCCGTGTTGAAACCGTTGAGGGCATTGTGGGCGAATTAACCTACGAGCGCGGTAACAAAGTGTTTCAGGTTGTAACGCCCGCCAGATAAGGCGTTGCGGGACTTATTTCCAATTCAAACCGTTTTAAACGTAATTTTTACCTATGACTATTGGGCAATTTCATACGCCTGATTGATGCCATCCGAGAAGCATATTGCAGCGTAGTCCATTCAGTCGATTCCGCATGAAATAGTTGCACGCTCATCTTTTTGAGACGAATCGGTTGTGTTACAGGCGTTTTTCCGGCGTAACGACGCCGTCCGTTCGCGGACAAGTGCGTGCGCTGCGCCGCAACATCCCACATAGGCGGTAACGATGCGCAAGGGGGCCGGCGCGGTGGCCCCTGTTCAACTGCATTGTTCGTATTTTGCTTAACACCTTGGGGTCTGGTTACATGATTGTGCCAGCCATGCGAACCTATTAATCGATCAATCCGGCTGGCTTTTCGGATGTGGCGGGACGCGGATTACGTCCCCCGGTCTTTACTTCAGCCATTTATCCGAGATCGCCTGATACTCGCCGGTTGCTCGCGCAAGGTGCAACCATTGATCGACGTATTGCTGGAACGCCACGTCGCCGCGTGGCAGCAACCAGGCCTTCTCACCATACTGGAAAGGCTTGTCCGGATGCACCGAGCAAAGACCCGGATTCAGCTTCTGCTGCAGCAGGGTC
This sequence comes from Paraburkholderia sp. BL23I1N1, assembly GCF_003610295.1. Taxonomy (NCBI): domain Bacteria; kingdom Pseudomonadati; phylum Pseudomonadota; class Betaproteobacteria; order Burkholderiales; family Burkholderiaceae; genus Paraburkholderia; species Paraburkholderia sp. BL23I1N1. The sequence continues at coordinate 305,611 of NZ_RAPV01000002.1, read as the reverse complement.
TCCGACGCATCCGTCACCATCACGTCGGCCTTGCCGGCGAGGATCTGTTTGAAGATCGTCACGTTGTCCGGATAGACGGTCAGGTTCGCATGCGGGAAATACTGTTTGGCGAAGCGCTCGTTGGTGCCGCCCGGATTAACGATCACGCGAGTTGCCGGTTGATCGATCTGCGCCACGGTCTGGTACTTGTTGACGTCGTCACACCGGACGATCGGCGTTTTGCCGTCGATCATGTACGCCTGGGTGAAAAAAGCGCGCTTCTGGCGCTCGAGCGTCGGCGAGACGCCGCCCACGCCGATATCGCATTTCGCCACGAAGTCGTTCATCAGGTTCGGCCACGACGTCTTGACGAATTCCGCCTTCACGCCAAGCGATTTGGCGAGCGACTCGGTCATGTCGATATCGATGCCCTCGAACTGCCCGTCTGCCTTGTAAAACGAATAAGGTTTGTAGTCGCCGGTCGTACAGGCGCGCAGCGTGCCGCGCGCGAGGATGTCGTCGAGCCGCGAGGGCGCCGCGGCAGGGGCGCTGGTCTGCGCCTGGGCCACGCCTGCATGCATCAAAACACTGGCCAAAACGCCGAGCAATGCGAGTGCTGCCTTATTCATCGATTCTCCTTGGTCGCCCGTAATTGTGTGGTAAAGCCGTCGGATGATAGCCCGGCAATTTGCACTTGAACATTGGCCGTTTGGCTGAGTCACGACGCCGCACGGGGCAGCAAAGACGCCGACCGCCAGCAAGGTCCGCGAGCGTTATTGCCCGCATCAAGCACGATATGGCGAGCCGGGTCCGGTAAAATGCTTCTTTGCCCTCAGTCGTACGCAACGTGGCCCATAAACTCCTGAACGACACTTTCCTGCGCGCGCTGCTGCGCCAGCCGACCGACTACACGCCGATCTGGCTGATGCGGCAGGCTGGCCGCTACCTGCCGGAATACAACGCCACGCGAGGTCGTGCGGGCAGTTTCCTCGGTCTGGCGAAGAACCCGGCGTACGCAACAGAGGTCACGCTGCAGCCGCTCGATCGCTATCCGCTCGACGCCGCGATCCTGTTCTCCGACATCCTGACGGTGCCGGACGCCATGGGTCTGGGTCTTGAGTTCGTTAACGGCGAGGGTCCGAAATTCGCCCGGCCGGTGCGTACGGAAGACGATGTAGCGCGCCTCGCGGTGCCGGATATCGACGCCACGCTGCGCTACGTGACCGACGCGGTGCGTGAAATCCGCACCGCACTCACCGACGCGCAAGGCCGCCAACGTGTGCCGCTGATCGGCTTTTCAGGCAGCCCGTGGACACTCGCGTGCTACATGGTCGAAGGCGGCGGGTCAGCGGACTTCCGCACGGTCAAATCGATGCTGTACGCGCGCCCAGACCTGATGCAGCGCATTCTCGACATCAACGCGAAGTCGGTTGCGGCCTATCTGAATGCGCAGATCGAAGCCGGCGCGCAAGCCGTGATGATTTTCGACACGTGGGGCGGGGCGCTCGCGGACGGCGTCTACCAGCGCTTCTCATTGCAGTACATCCAGCAGGTCGTGAGTCAGTTGAAACGCGATCACGACGGCGAAAAAGTGCCGGTGATCACCTTCACGAAGGGCGGCGGGTTATGGCTCGACGAGATCGCCAATACCGGTGTGGATGCGGTCGGTCTCGACTGGACCGTGAACCTGAGCCGGGCCCGTGAGCGCGTGGGTAGCAAGGTGGCGCTGCAGGGCAATATCGATCCTTCGGTGCTGTTTGCGCCGCCGGCTTCGATTCGCATGGAGGCGCGCGCCGTGCTCGACAGCTTCGGGAATCATCCTGGCCACGTCTTCAATCTCGGCCATGGCATTTCGCAGTTCACGCCGCCTGAAAACGTTGCCGAACTCGTCGACGAAGTACATCGTCATAGCCGCGCGATTCGAAGCGGCGCGCATGCACCAACCTGACACCGAAAACGTTGTCATTTTTGCTGCAATGCGGCGAACTGGGCTCTCGGTCTAAGGGAATATTTGTAGGCAGCGGGCCGTCAGATGGCGGTCTTGCGAAAGTCAAGACTTGACTTATGCACATTGATCACGCTGCGGCGCGGTAGAAGCTTTCGTCGTGCCTCAACCCTTGCACATTGGCGGCGCATTTGATCTAAGCCTTGTCTGGCAAGGGTTTCACGGGTTCACGACAAAATGTGCGGAAACCCACAGAAGGCCGCTGCGGCGCGGTTCCTGGGCCATCCGGGCGAAGTTCTTAACAAAGTTATCCACAGGCAAGCGGACCGATTGCAATTGTTCAGCCGAATCCAAAACTTAGCGCCGAAATTGAAGTTTTACTTTAACTTCGACGGGTTCGCCGTTTGCTCAATGTGCATTGTGATGCGGCGTCGTGCCGCATCCATTGACCTGATCCACCCCGCGGCGTGAGTGAAGTGTTCGTCCGCGTCGCGCTGGATCATCCGCTGCCGACCTTGTTCGACTACCGCTGCGACGCGCCTGAACAGGTCGCGCCGGGCATGCTGGTAAGCGTGCCGTTCGGCAAGCGGCACGTGGTGGGCCTCGTATGCGAAGTGACCACTCACAGTGACGTGCCTACTGACCGCCTGCGGGCGGTCAACAACGTCTGTACCGCTTGCCCGCCGGTGTCGGCCGAATGGTTGGCGCTCGCCGCCTTCGCTGCCGACTACTATCAGCGCGGCCTCGGAGAAGTAGCCCTGCCCGCTTTGCCGCAAGCCCTGCGTGACGCCTCGCGCTGGTCGCGTCTGTTCGCCCCGGAAGAGCGTTACAGCCTGACGGCGACGGGTCGCGCCGCATTGCCGGAAAGCTTGCCTGCGCGCGCCGGCGCGTTGCGCAAGCTTGCCTCGGCGCTCGCCGAGGCTGAATTTCTGATCGCCGCCGACGCTCGCGCACTTCACCCCAAAGCCATTGCAACCCTGGAAGCATGGCAAGCCGAAGGCTGGGTTGCGCTGGAGGTGATCGAAGCTGCCGAGGTGCTCGCGGCCCCCGCATCGCCGGATACGCCCGCACCCGCCTTGCCGACCCTCACCGACGAACAGGCAGCCGCGGTCGAATCGATCCGCGACGCGAACGGTTTTGCCCCGTTTCTGCTCCACGGCGTGACGGGCAGCGGCAAGACCGAGGTATATCTGCGCGCGCTCGCCGAGATTCTGGCGGCGAAGCCCGACGCGCAGGCACTCGTCCTCGTTCCTGAAATCAATTTGACGCCGCAGTTCGAGTCGGCCTTCCGGACGCGCTTTGCCGCGCTCGAAGGCACATCGATCGTCACGCTGCACAGCGGCCTCGCGGAAGGCGAACGGGCCCGCAACTGGTTCGCCGCGCACACCGGGCGCGCCCGCATTGTGCTCGGTACGCGCCTGGCGGTGCTTGCCTCGCTGCCGAAACTCGCGATCATCGTCGTCGACGAGGAACACGATCCGGCCTACAAGCAGCAGGAAGGCCTGCGCTATTCGGCGCGCGACCTGGCGATCTATCGCGCCAAGCAACTCGGTCTGCCGGTTGTGCTCGGCTCGGCCACGCCGTCGCTGGAAAGCTGGTGGCAGGCGGATCAGGGGCGCTATAAGCGTCTTACCCTGTCGCGCCGTGCCGTCGCCGAGGCTGTACTGCCGACCGTCAGGCTGATCGATCTGGAAGAAGAGCGGCGGCGCGGCCGGGCCTCGGTGGAGGGATTGTCCGGGCCGTTGATCGCGGCGCTGAAGGCGCGGCTCGAGCGCGGCGAGCAGAGCCTCGTGTTTCTCAACCGGCGCGGTTACGCCCCGCAACTCGCCTGCGATGCCTGCGGCTGGGTGGCCGGCTGTCCACGTTGCAGCGCGTACGTGGTGTTGCACAAACCCGAGCGCGCGCTGCGCTGCCACCACTGCGGCTGGGAGTCGCGCATTCCGCGCTCGTGCCCGGAGTGCGGCAATGTCGACATCGCCCCGATGGGACGCGGCACGCAACGCGTCGAAGAAACGCTGGCGAGCGCCGTACCCGGCGCCCGCGTGCTGCGCATCGACGCCGACAGCACGCGCCGCAAAGGCAGCGCGCAGGCGCTGTTCTCCGACGTCCACGCAGGCGAAGTCGACATCCTCGTCGGCACACAGATGATTGCGAAGGGCCACGACTTCCAGCGGGTGTCGCTGGTCGGCGTGCTGAATGCCGACACCGCCTTGTTTTCACACGACTTCCGCGCGAGCGAACGCCTTTTCGCGCAATTGATGCAAGTGAGTGGCCGCGCGGGGCGCGCCGGTTTGCCGGGCGAGGTGCTGGTGCAGACGCGCTATCCGCGCCATGCGCTGTATCACGCGCTGGGGCGGCATGACTACGTGGGCTTTGCCACTTCGACACTGGGCGAGCGGCGCGACGCGCATCTGCCGCCGTTCGTGTATCAGGCTTTGCTGCGCGCCGAAGGCCGCACGCTCGAAGCCGCGCTCGCCTTCCTGCAGCAGGCCGCCGCCGCGCTGACGGAGATCCCGGCCGCCGCGCGCGTGACGGTCTATGACGCCGTGCCGCTTACCATCGTCAAGGTGATGCACGTGCATCGCGCGCAATTGCTGATCGAGAGCGCGTCGCGGGCCGCCTTGCAGGCCACTTTGCGCGCGTGGCAACCGATGATGCGCGGGCTGAAAGGCGTGCTGCGCTGGAATCTCGAAGTCGACCCGCTCGACATCTGACGCCTCTTGCCGCGCCACTCGGGGCGTTACTTCTTTGAGTCATATTCATAGAGCGAATGGTCGTTTCGCTTTGCGCCGCCGCTCGCCTATATTTCGCCGAATCGGCGCATCTTTAGGCAAAACCCGAACATTCCCGCGCCGATGCACCTCAACTGACTCGGGGCATGGCGATGAGCGATACCAATCAAACCCTGCCGACTGGCGCAGCGCCCGGCAAACACCGCAGTGGCCTTAGCGCGCACGGCGGCGGTCTCTTTTCCACTGAAGACTGGTGGGCCGTCTGGATAGGCCTGCTGGTGATCGTGATCGCCTGGGGGCTGTTCGCCTCGGGCAGCAGCATCAAGTGGCTGGCGGTTGCGCCGGCTAAATGGTCGAGCGTGACGCAAGTCGTGCAGGACATCGGTAAGCATGTGCCGAACTACGTCGCGCTGTTCATCGCGTTCGCCGTGCTATTCGGCGTGAGCCTTGCTGCGTTGAAGCAGCGCGTCAGTGCTTTTCTGGCGTCGTTTCTGATCCTGTTCATCGCGTCGGCGCTGATTTTCACGCTTGGCGCATGGGTCAATGCGTCGAAGTACAACCTTGAGCCACCGCTGGTGGCGCTGGCGCTCGGCCTCCTGATCTCCAACGTGTTCACGCTGCCGACGTGGTTCTCCGCGGGCTTGCGGGTGGAGTTTTATATCAAGGTCGGCATTGTGCTGCTCGGCGCGACACTGCCTTTCACGTTGCTGGTGTGGGCGGGGCCGGTCGCGGTGGGGCAGGCGACCATCGTCTCGCTCGTGACGTTTTTCGTGATCTTCCTTGCCGGCAAGGCGCTTGGCCTCGATCGGCGTTTTGCGGCCGTGCTCGGTGTGGGCGGCGCGGTGTGCGGCGTTTCGGCGGCGATTGCGATTGCCGGCGCGGTGCGGGCCAAGCGCGAACAGGCATCGGTGGCGATCACGCTGGTCGTGCTATGGGCGATCGTGATGATCTTTGTGCTGCCGTTCGTATCGCGCTCTCTGGGCCTCTCGACGGCGGTGGCCGGGGCATGGATCGGCACCTCGGAATTCGCCGACGCCGCGGGCATTGCCGCCGCGCAAGCCTATGGCGACTTCGCGAAGCAAGCGGGCGGCGTGATTGCCGGCGCGCCCGAGGCGTCGCTGCAGGCGTTCACGCTGATGAAGGTGGTTGGCCGCGACATCTGGATCGGTATCTGGGCGCTCGTGCTGGCGATTGTCGCGACGACGCGTTGGGAATCGCAGGACAGCGGTGTCGAAGCCAAGGCCAATGCGGGTGAAATCTGGGCGCGCTTTCCGAAATTCGTGATTGGCTTCGTGATCGCGTCGGCGCTGGTGACGTGGATCGCCAGCCATTACTCGTTGGCTGATTACCGCAAGGTCGTCACGCCCGAATTCGTCGCGCCGATCGCCGCGCTGCGCACATGGGCGTTCACGTTCTGTTTTCTGAGCATTGGGTTGACCACGCGCCTGCGCGCGCTTTCGGCCACCGGCCTGAAACCGTTCCTGGCCTTTACGGCCGGCGTCGCGGTCAATATCGCCATCGGCTACGCGCTGTCCGCGCACGTGTTCGCACCGTACTGGAATAGCTTGGGGCAGGGCTCGTGATGACCGAGGCCGTCCTCATTGCCGGCACGGCCCACGCACGCTTCGATGCGTGCGCGCCGCGCTGTGCAAGCTGCCGGTATCGCGCAGAAGATCGGCATTCACTGGAGCAGAGCATTCCGGGCCTCGCCGTGTTCAGTTCCGGGTTTGGCGCGAGCGTGGCGGAGAGCCGGCTATGCCGTCTGCACGACCAGTTCGTTTCGCCTGACGACGCCTGCGCCAAGTTCATGCCGATCCCGCAAAGCTGACGCGCGCGTCTTCGCCGCCGCCGCTTGAACGGGGCGACGCACATTCACTACTCGCGGTATCAATCGAGACCGGCGTCGCTGTGTAGGTCGCGAGTCGCCGGATTCAGTCACTCAATCGTTCAATGCTGCGTGCGTTTCGCCGGCCGATGCGCGCGAAGCAGGGCGCGCGCGTCCGTCCACGGACTTGCGCCGGCTCGAAGAGCTACCCGTCGCGCCACGAATGAAGAGCACGGCGCACATCGCGCACATCGCCCAGATGCCCAATATCACTAACCACTTTTCCATTTCACCAGTCCTCTAAAACCCCGTACCGTTTTTATGTGCGTGCCTTGCGGCCGCAATCATCCATGTTCTGTATAACGGCGCGTCGAGCAATCTGATAAGGGTAAATGCAAAAAGAATCACGCCAGGGAAAGTACTGATCGCAACCGCCGTCGCCACGCGTAGCGCAATTCGGCGCAAACCCCCGCCGCAGAGGGCTTCTAAGAAGGTGCAACCATGCATGATGCATGGTTGCACCTTTTTATTGGGAGGCGTACGATTCGCTCAACTTTTAGTCTTTTGCCAGCAATTTAGTCTGGTATCCGAAGAAGGAAACATGGCTAGCACCACCCTTGGCGTCAAGGTCGACGACCTCCTGCGTTCCCGGCTGAAAGATGCCGCCACTCGCCTCGAACGCACTCCGCACTGGCTGATCAAGCAGGCGATCTTCGCTTACCTCGAAAAAATCGAGCACGGCCAATTGCCGCCTGAATTGTCGGGCCACACTGGCTCGGCCGATCTGGCCGACGGCGCCACGGTGGATCAGGAGGAGGACAGTGCCTCGCATCCGTTCCTCGAGTTTGCGCAGAACGTGCAACCGCAATCGGTCTTGCGTGCGGCGATCACCGCTGCGTATCGCCGTCCCGAGCCGGAGTGCGTGCCGTTCCTGCTTGGCCAGGCGCGTCTGCCGTCCAATCTGGCGGGCGATGTGCAGGCCATGGCCGGCAAGCTGGTCGAAACGCTGCGCACGAAGAGCAAGGGCGGTGGCGTCGAAGGGCTGATCCACGAATTCTCGCTGTCGAGCCAGGAAGGCGTCGCGCTGATGTGCCTCGCCGAAGCACTGTTGCGCATTCCGGATCGCGCCACGCGTGACGCGCTGATCCGCGACAAGATCAGCAAGGGCGACTGGAAGTCGCACGTCGGCCAGGCGCCGTCGCTGTTCGTCAACGCCGCGACGTGGGGCCTGATGATCACCGGCAAACTGGTGGGGACCAACAGTGAGGCGAGCCTCTCGTCGGCGCTTACGCGTCTGATCGGCAAGGGCGGCGAGCCGCTGATCCGCAAGGGCGTCGACATGGCGATGCGCCTGATGGGCGAGCAGTTCGTCACGGGCGAGAACATCTCCGAAGCGCTGGCGAATAGCCGCAAGTACGAAGCACGTGGCTTCCGCTACTCGTACGACATGCTCGGCGAAGCCGCCACCACCGAAGCCGACGCGCAGCGCTATTACGCCTCGTACGAACAGGCGATCCACGCGATCGGTAAGGCGGCCGGCGGCCGCGGCATTTACGAGGGCCCGGGCATTTCCATCAAGCTGTCGGCATTGCACGCACGCTATTCGCGTTCGCAGCAGGAACGCACAATGAGCGAGTTGCTGCCGCGCGTGCGTGCTTTGGCGATCCTCGCGCGCCGCTACGACATCGGCCTGAACATCGACGCCGAAGAAGCCGACCGCCTCGAAATCTCGCTCGATCTGCTCGAAGCGCTGTGCTTCGATCCGGAACTGGCCGGCTGGAACGGCATCGGTTTTGTGGTGCAGGCGTATCAGAAACGCTGCCCGTTCGTGATCGAGTACATCATCGATCTGGCGCGCCGCAGCCGTCACCGCATCATGGTCCGCCTTGTGAAGGGCGCGTACTGGGATACTGAAATCAAGCGTGCGCAAGTGGACGGCCTCGAAGGCTATCCGGTCTACACGCGCAAGATCTACACCGATGTCTCGTACGTTGCCTGTGCGAAGAAGTTGCTCGGCGCGCCGGACGCGGTCTATCCCCAGTTCGCCACGCACAATGCGCACACGCTGTCGGCGATCTATCACCTCGCGGGCAATAACTACTACCCCGGCCAGTACGAGTTCCAGTGCCTGCACGGCATGGGTGAACCGCTATATGAGGAAGTCACCGGCCGCGACAAGCTGAACCGTCCGTGCCGCGTGTATGCACCGGTCGGCACGCATGAAACGTTGCTCGCGTATCTCGTGCGCCGTCTGCTGGAAAACGGCGCGAACACGTCGTTCGTGAATCGCATCGCCGACGAAAATGTCGCGATCAAGGACCTGATCGCCGATCCGGTCGACGAAGCCTCCAAGATCGCCCCGCTCGGCGCACCGCACGCGAAGATTCCGCTGCCGCGCAATCTGTTTGGCGCCGAGCGTCTCAATTCGATGGGCCTCGATCTGTCGAATGAACATCGTCTGGCGTCGCTGTCGTCGGCATTGCTGGCGAGCGCGCATCATCCGTGGCGCGCCGCACCTATGCTCGAAGACAACGAGATCGCCGTCGGCGTCGCACGTGATGTGCGGAACCCGGCCGATCATCGCGACCTCGTCGGTACGGTCGTCGAAGCGACGTCGGAACACGTGAGCGCCGCATTGGCCCACGCGGTCGCCGCCGCACCGATCTGGCAAGCGACACCGGTCGAAGCCCGTGCCGATTGCCTCGCGCGTGCCGCCGATCTGCTCGAAGCGCAGATGCACACGCTGATGGGTCTCGTGGTGCGTGAAGCCGGCAAGTCGCTGGCGAACGCGGTTGCGGAAATCCGCGAAGCGATCGACTTCCTGCGTTACTACTCGACGCAGATCCGCGACGAATTCTCCAACGACACGCACCGCCCGCTCGGTCCGGTGGTGTGTATCAGCCCGTGGAACTTCCCGCTGGCGATTTTCATGGGTCAGGTCGCCGCGGCGCTTGCAGCGGGTAACACCGTGCTCGCGAAGCCGGCTGAACAAACGCCGCTGATTGCCGCGCAAGCCGTGCGTATCCTGCGCGAAGCCGGCGTGCCGGCGGGCGCGGTGCAACTGCTGCCGGGCGACGGCGAAACGGTCGGCGCCGCCTTGGTGGCTGACCCGCGCACCCGTGCGGTGATGTTCACCGGTTCGACCGAAGTCGCGCGTCTGATCAACAAGACGCTCTCGAACCGCCTCGATCCGGAAGGCAAGCCGATTCCGCTAATCGCCGAAACCGGCGGTCAGAACGCGATGATCGTCGATTCGTCGGCGCTCGCGGAACAGGTCGTCGCGGACGTGCTGCAGTCGTCATTCGATTCCGCCGGTCAACGGTGTTCCGCGTTGCGCGTTCTTTGTCTGCAGGAAGATGTTGCGGACCGCACGCTGGAAATGCTGACGGGCGCGATGCGCGAACTGGCAGTGGGCAATCCGGACCGGCTGTCGATCGACGTTGGCCCGGTGATCGATCTCGATGCGAAGCGCGGCATCGACGCGCACGTCGCGGCGATGCGCGAGAAAGGCCGCAAGGTCGAGCAACTGCCGATGCCGGAAGGCGGCGCACAAGGCACGTTTGTTCCGCCGACGCTGATCGAACTCGACAGCATCGACGAATTGAAGCGTGAAGTGTTCGGCCCGGTGCTGCATGTGGTGCGTTTCCGCCGCAGCCAGCTGGACAAGCTGCTCGAGCAGATCCGCACAACGGGTTACGGCCTGACGCTCGGCATCCACACGCGGATCGACGAAACCATTGCCCATGTGATCAGCCGCGCGCATGTCGGCAACATCTATGTGAACCGCAACGTGATCGGCGCCGTGGTGGGGGTTCAGCCGTTCGGCGGTGAAGGTTTGTCGGGCACGGGTCCGAAAGCGGGCGGCGCGCTGTATCTGCAGCGTCTGTTGGCGACGCGTCCGGCAGGGTTGCCGAAGTCGCTGGCGCAGTCTTTGATCGCGGATGTGCCACAAGCCGGCCCGAACGGGGATAATCGCGGCGACAATCCGTCCGCTGCATTGACGGCGCTGCGCGACTGGCTGATCAGCGAACAGCAGCCGGTGCTGGCCGCACGTTGCGACGGTTATCTGTCGCATGTGCCGGCGGGCGCCACTGCGGTATTGTCGGGGCCCACCGGCGAGCGCAACACGTACACGTTGGGCGCGCGCGGCACGGTGCTGTGTATCGCCTCGACGGCGAGCGGTGCGCGCGTGCAGTTTGCCGCGGCGCTGGCTACGGGAAATCGCGCGTTGTTCGAAGGCGCGGCCGGTGAACAATTGGTGTCGCAGTTGCCCGCTGCGTTGAAGTCTTACGCAAGCGTGAAGAAGAGTGCCGATGCGTCGTTCGACGCGGTGCTGTTCGAGGGCGATAGCGACGAACTGCTGGCGCTGGTGAAGGAAGTGGCGAAACGTCCGGGTCCGATCGTCTCCGTGCAGGGCGTCGCGGCTCGCGCGCTGGAAAGCGGCGACGAGGACTACGCGCTCGAGCGTCTGTTGACGGAACGTTCGGTCAGCGTGAATACGGCAGCAGCAGGCGGTAATGCGAATTTGATGACGATCGGTTGAGCGACCCTCATCGGTCTTTTCAATAAAACGGAAGCGGTACGGCGACCCCGAAAAACCGCTCCATTCACACCTGGTACCAAGGAGAAGCTATGCAATACAAGATGAAACAGCTGGCAGGCGCAGCGCTGGTTGCGGCCATGTCGCTGGCGGGGACGGCCAACGCTCAATCGACTGAAGACGTGAAGATCGGCTTTGCCGGTCCGATGACGGGCGCACAGGCGCACTACGGCAAGGACTTCCAGAACGGCATCACGCTGGCTGTGGAAGACATGAACGCGACCAAGCCGATGATCGGCGGCAAGCAGGTTCGTTTCGTGCTGGATTCGGCCGACGACCAGGCTGACCCGCGCACCGGCACGACCGTTGCACAAAAGCTGGTGGATGACGGCATCAAGGGCATGCTCGGCCACTTCAACTCGGGCACCACGATTCCGGCCTCGCGCATCTACGCGAACGCGGGCATCCCCGAAATCGCCATGGCGACGGCGCCTGAGTACACGCAACAAGGCTTCAAGACCACGTTCCGCATGATGACGTCCGATACGCAGCAAGGTTCGGTCGCCGGCACGTTCGCGGTGAAGACCTTGGGCATGAAGAAGATCGTTATCGTCGACGACCGTACGGCTTACGGCCAGGGTCTGGCTGATCAGTTCGAAAAGGCGGCGAAGGCTGCGGGCGGCACGATCGTCGATCGTGAATACACGAACGACAAGGCTGTGGACTTCAAGTCGATCCTGACCAAGCTGAAGTCGGTCAACCCGGACATGGTGTACTACGGTGGCGCGGATTCGCAGGCAGCACCGATGGTCAAGCAGATGAAGCAACTGGGCATCAAGGCTCCGTTGATGGGCGGCGAAATGGTTCACACGCCGACGTTCATCCAGCTCGCGGGTGACGCTGCGAACGGCACGGTGGCATCGCTCGCCGGCCTGCCGCTGGAAGAAATGCCGGGCGGCAAGGACTATGTTGCGAAGTACAAGAAGCGTTTCAACGAAGACGTGCAAACGTACTCGCCGTACGCTTACGACGGCGCAATGGCCATGTTCGACGCTATGAAGAAGGCTAACTCGACCGATCCGGCGAAGTACCTGCCGCTGCTCGCGAAGACCTCGATGCCGGCAGTGACGGCAGCGAACCTCGCATACGACGGCAAGGGCGACCTGAAGAACGGCGGCATCACGCTGTACAAGGTTGTCGACGGCAAGTGGACGACGCTGCAAAGCGTGGGCGGGAAGTAAGCGGTTTTTTGCTGCTTGCTTTGACGTCAGGAACCCCGCTTCGGCGGGGTTTTTTTATGACGCTTCGAGCTTGTGCTTCTTGCTTGAGCCTGGCTTGAGACCGACTAGTTAGCCTTCTCCCGAAAAAGAATTCATCGACAATTCCCGCGGGTGGCGCGAAATCAGTAAAGCGCTTTTTATACGAGACATGTCGTATAATTGGAGGTGCGGTTGTCGATACCAAGCAAGTACAGGCAAGTGAAGCGCGCGGTCATCGCAGCGCTCAGATCCGGGAAGTTCCAGCATGAGGCCCGCTCGGGCATTAGCGTGAAAAACCTTCTGTCGACCGGGCAGGTCACCGCTCAATTCGTCGAGACCCTCATCACGCGGAGCGATGGCATGCAATACAGTTCGTCACCTCACCACAGCGTTCCGTCAATCGATGTCCATATCATTGAGTCTGGCGGCTGGTACGTGCAGTTCTACTTCGTGGGCGATCCGGAAACCGTGTTTATCAGCGTGCACCAGTGAGTGAAGCCATGAAGATCAAACTTTACGAAGAAGGCGAGAAGAGCAAGGCAATCTGTCATCGTTGCAAGCAGCTTGTGAGTACGACCTTTGCGCGGCGTGACGTGCCTTTCAGCGACGGCAAAGGTGAGGTGAAGAATATTCTCGCGACGGTGTGCGACGTCTGCGACCACGTGGTGGCTGTTCCAGCGCAATCCACGCCGGCCATTCGCGAAGCGCGGCAGAAGGAAGTCAGGCCGATCGAGGCACAACTGCCCGCCATTTATCTGGATATTCTCGACCTGGCGGCTTATATGGTCGACAACGCGAGCTCGACCGAGTTTCGGAAGGTGCTCATGACGCTCTATCTGCATCGTTTTGCATCCGGCGAATATCCGCGGGCACGGCTGATCGAGGCGCATAAGTCAGCGACTGAGCGCTTCAAGGAGCGGCGCGGCGCTGCACGGCGACGACTTTCGATGAAGGTGACGCCACGCATCGCCGAGGACATCAAGATGCTGATGCACGAGACAACCATGAGTCAGACAGAGGTCATCAAGTCTGTGATCTATCAAATCCAATCCGACGTGATCGAATCTCACAAGCCTGCGCTGATGAAAGAGCTTGGGGCTTTGTCGGTCATATACGCTTAAGCCACGGGCTCGGTGGGTACAAAAAAGCCCTGCGGTTCACTTGAACCGTAGGGCTTTCTCTTGTGTGCTTTTCGCTATGCATGCCGGCCGCAAGGCAACTTCATTACTCCCCTCGGAGCTTCCTCCCCTGCTCCCGAATCTGCTCTAACGTCGCGCCCGGCGTGCTCGCCTCCTGCGGCATGCGAATCTCGATCACCGCTGCACGCTTCGCTTCTATCGAGCGTTGCAATGCAGGCAGAAAATCCTCAGTCCGCTCCACGATCTCTCCGTGCGCGCCGAACGATCTCGCGAACGCCGCGAAGTCAGGATTCGTGAGACCGGTGCCGTGTACGCGATTCGGATAGTGCCGTTCCTGATGCATCCGGATCGTGCCGAAGTGGTTGTTGTTCACGACGATGAAGATCACATGCAAGTCGTACTGCATCGCCGTCGCCAGTTCTTGCGCGGCCATCATGAAACAGCCGTCGCCAGCTAATGCGACGACTGCGCGTTGCGGATACAGCGACTTCGCCGCAATCGCCGCTGGTACACCGTAGCCCATCGCGCCACTGGTCGGCGCAAGCTGCGAGCGGAAATGTCGATACGAGAAATGCCGATGCAGCCACGTGGCGTAGTTGCCCGCACCGTTTGTGAGGATCGCGTCTTCCGGCAGATGCGCGCGCAATTGCTGGATCACTTCGCCCATTTGCACGTCGCCGGGAATCTGACGCGGCTTGCGCCAGTCGAGATACGCCTGGTGCGCTTCTTCCGCCGCGCCGGTCCATGCGAGCTTCTCGGAAGACGGCTTTAATGCCGCAAGCAGTGCCGCAAGTTCTGGCATGCCGGAGACGATCGGCAAGTCCGCCGCGTACACGCGGCCAAGTTCCTCCGCGCCTTGATGCACGTGCACCAGTATTTGCTTCGTCTTTGGAATATCGAGCAGCGTGTAGCCATTCGTCGTTGCTTCGCCCAATCGCGGGCCAAGCGTAAGCAGGAGATCCGCATCGCGGATACGTTGAGCAAGCTCCGGATTGATACCAAGGCCGACATCGCCCGCGTAGTTCGGATGCTCGTTGTCGAGCGTGTCCTGGAAGCGGAACGCGAGGCCGATCGGCAATTGCCAATTCTCGACAAAGCGTTGCAGGTCGGCACATGCCGCAGGCGTCCAACCACTGCCGCCAGCGATCACCATCGGTCGTTGCGCGGCTTCCAGCAATCGGCGCAACTCTTCCATTTGCGCCGCGGAAGGCGACGCCGCCACGCGCTTATACCGCGGCGCACCGGCAACGGCTTCGCACGCATCGCTCAACACATCTTCCGGCAACGACAACACGACCGGCCCCGGACGCCCCGACGTCGCCGTGTGAAATGCATGGCTCAGATATTCGGGAATGCGCTTCGGGTCGTCGATTTGCGCGACCCACTTGGCCATCTGACCGAACATGCGCCGATAGTCGATTTCCTGGAAGGCCTCGCGGTCGAGATGCTCGCGCGCGCATTGACCGATCAGCAGGATCATTGGCGTTGAGTCCTGAAACGCGGTGTGCACGCCGATCGATGCATGCGTCGCGCCGGGTCCGCGCGTCACGATCGCGACGCCCGGACGTCCTGTCAATTTGCCGACGGCTTCAGCCATGTTCGCGGCTGCCGCTTCGTGCCGGCAGACGATGGTCTGGATGTGGTCCGTTTCGTCGTGCAGCGAATCGAGCACGGCGAGAAAGCTCTCGCCGGGCACGCAGAAAACACGTTCGACGCCGTGCGTCAGCAAGGCATCGACAACGAGACGCGCGCCGGTGGTTTGGGCGGCAGGAGAAGCGGAAACGGGAGCATTCGGCAGCGACATTGCGATGAAGCCTCCAGATGGTGCATGGGTGCGATCGGATGTTGCCGCATCGGCTTGAAAGGCGCCGATGGGCGCTTCGACAGCTTACGCCGACAACGCGGCCGATGTCACGGCGCAGCCCAACCTTCCCATCTGCCGATAGCGAACGCGAAAACGGAAACGAAAGCGAAAACGCGGGCCGAAGCCCGCGTCATCAATCGCTTTGGAACGCAGCGTTCAGCACTCGACAATATTCACCGCCAACCCACCGCGCGACGTTTCCTTGTACTTCGTCTTCATATCCGCGCCGGTCTGCATCATCGTCTTGATCACGGAGTCCAGCGAGACGTAATGCGTACCGTCACCGCGTAGCGCCATACGCGCTGCATTCACGGCCTTCACCGAGCCCATTGCATTGCGCTCGATACACGGAATCTGCACCATTCCGCCGACCGGATCGCACGTGAGTCCGAGGTTATGCTCCATGCCGATCTCGGCAGCATTCTCGACTTGCTCAGGCGTGCCGCCCATCACCGCCGCGAGCGCACCCGCGGCCATCGAGCAGGCCACGCCGACCTCGCCCTGGCACCCCACTTCCGCGCCCGAAATCGACGCGTTCAGCTTGTACAGAATGCCGATTGCCGCGGCCGTCAGCAGGAAGTCGATCACGCCTTGCTGATTCGAGCCCGGCATGAAACGCGTGTAGTAATGCAGCACCGCCGGAATGATGCCGGCCGCGCCATTGGTCGGCGCCGTGACCACGCGCCCGCCCGCCGCGTTTTCTTCGTTCACGGCGATGGCGTAGAGATTGATCCAGTCGACCATCGACAGCGGATCGCGCAGCGCCAGCTCAGGATTACTCGACAAGGCGCGATACAACTGTGGCGCGCGACGCTTCACCTGGAACGGACCGGGCAAAGTACCGTCCGCATCCGGATTGTTGATGCCGCAACCGCGCGACACGCACGATTGCATCACGTCCCAGATCTTCATCAAGCCCGCGCGCGTTTCTTCTTCCGTGTGCCAGACGCGTTCGTTGTCCCACATCAATTGCGCGATGCTCTTGCCGGTCGATTTGCACAGCGCGAGCAATTCGTTGCCGCTGCGGAACGAATGCGGCAATTGTTCGACGGCACTCAGCACCTTCGTATTCGGCGCGCCCGCCGTCACCACAAAACCGCCGCCCACCGATAGATACGTCGACTCGCGCAGCGTCTCGCCCTGCGCGTCGAACGCACGCAGCTTCAGGCCGTTCGGATGCTCCGATAGCGCCTGGCGATAAAACGAAATGTGATCTTTTTGCACGAACGGCACGTCGTGCGTGCCGAGCAAGGCGAGCTTGCGCGACGCCTTCACCGCTTCCAGCCGTTGCGCGATCGTGTCCGGATCGACCGTGTCGGGCGCGTCGCCCATCAACCCGAGCATCACGCCGCGATCCGTGCCGTGCCCCTTGCCGGTCGCGCCGAGCGAACCGTACAGATCCACTTTCACCGATGCCGTCGCCGCAAGCAGCCCGTCGCGTTCGAGCCCTTGCGCGAACATCAGCGCGGCGCGCATCGGCCCGACCGTATGCGAGCTGGACGGACCAATGCCGATCTTGAAGAGGTCGAACACGCTGACTGCCATTTACTGCTCCCTGCTGATAAAAGTAAGTTTAGCGCGCTGGCAGCGGTAAGCACACGGCGAGCCACGCGGGCGGCGTCGGTGCGAGCTGCAGCGCGATCGGCGTATAGCGTCCGTCGAGACGCGCCGCCAGGTGAAACAGTTCCGTCGCGTTTTTCGGATCCCATTGACCCGAATAGCCGGGCAAACCGGCCTCGCGACGTTTGGCATCGAACGGAACGTTCGAATGCACGAATTCTTCATGCGTCTTGCTGCCGTCCGCGTACGGCGTGAGCCAGTTCAGCGCGGCCGCCAGTGAGGCGCCATTCGTCCCCTTCTCCGGCAACCAGTTGCGGTTGTGGCGGCGCGCGGCGAGCGCGGCGGTCACGAGCGGCTGCAGGTCGTAGGTGACGTAATGCAAGGCGTCACGCTCGGCGAAGTCCACCGTCGAGCCGTCCGGTGCGATGTTGTCGCCGATATGTTCGTCGAACAAACGCTGCGCCGCGTTGATCATCTTGCGGTTATCCAGCGTGAACGCGGCCATCGCGATCAGCTTGATCCGGTGGCTCTGCCAGTTGTTCTTGAACGTGCCGGTGAGCGGCCGCGGCCGCGCGTCGATTTGCGCGATATAGCCGCTCGCAAGCTTCGTCAGGAACGCCATCGATGCATTGCGCGTCTTCACCGGCAACGCGCTTGCGGTCATGTCATAGGCGAGGATCAGGCCTTCGAAACGGGTTTCGTCGATCGGATTGAAACTGGGTTGATAAGTCGTGACCCACGCATACAGCAAGCGGTCGACCAGCTTCAGATAGCGATCGTCGCTGGTTGCGCGCCAGGCGAGCGCGGCGTCGCGCAACAGATCGAGATCCTTCTCCGCCTCGACGCTTTGATCGTAGATGCCCTCGTGCGGCAGCGTGCCTTCGGTATGCAGTTTCGCCACGGCATGCGGCGGGTCGTTCAGATGCGCCTGCACATTGCTCACCAGTGCCTTGACGCCGGGATCGGCGTTCGTGCGCTCGCTGGTTTGCAGCGCGGGCGCCGCACAAAAATTCATCGCGGCTTGCGCCTGCCGCAGCGGCAGCAGCAGCACCGCTGCGCCTGCCAACAGTAGCGCGCAGGCCTGTTGCCACGTCTGGACTCGCCTTGTTTCGGTCCGGCTTTGCATCAATCGCACCTTTCGCGCCATGCGAAACTCCTCGTTTGGCTGATTCGGTGTGTGATGTTAGCCGTTTGCGGACACAAGCGACAGAACCGCGCAACGCCTGCTTACAACCTTCAGGCGATGCGCGGTCAAGGCCGGACTTACTCGTAGTCGGCGATCGGTACGCAGGAGCAGAACAGATTGCGGTCGCCGTACACGTTGTCCGCACGGCCGACTGGCGGCCAGTACTTCTTCGCGATCAGTGTGGGCAGCGGATACGCGGCGGTTTCGCGCGCATACGCATGCTTCCATTCGTTCGCGATGACCACCGCCGCCGTATGCGGTGCATGCTTGAGCGGATTGTCTTCGCGGTCCGAACGGCCTTCTTCCACCGCGCGAATTTCCTCGCGGATCGCGATCATCGCTTCGATGAAGCGGTCGAGTTCTTCCTTCGATTCCGATTCGGTCGGCTCGACCATCAGCGTGCCCGGCACCGGGAAGCTCATGGTCGGTGCGTGGAAGCCGTAGTCGGCGAGACGCTTGGCGACGTCGTCGACGGTGATGCCGCTGGTTTCCTTGATCGGGCGCAGATCGAGAATGCACTCGTGTGCGACCAGTCCGCCGGGGCCCGAGTACAGCACCGGATAATGCGGCGCGAGTTTGTTCGCGACGTAGTTGGCGTTGAGGATCGCGGTTTCCGTGGCGGCCGTGAGGTTCTTCGCACCCATCATCGCGATGTACATCCACGAAATTGGCAGGATCGAGGCGGAACCGTACGGTGCGCCCGACACAGCGCCGATACCGTTCGGCGCGCGTTCGTAGCCCGTTGCAAGCTGATTCGGCAGGAATTGCGCGAGATGCGCGCCGACGGCGACCGGACCGACGCCCGGTCCGCCGCCGCCGTGCGGAATACAGAAGGTCTTGTGCAGGTTCAGGTGCGAGACGTCGCCGCCGAACTGGCCCGGGGCGCACAGGCCGACCATGGCGTTCATGTTCGCGCCGTCCACGTAGACCTGGCCACCGTGCGCGTGCACGATCTCGCAGATTTCGCGGACGTTCGCTTCGAACACGCCGTGCGTGGACGGGTACGTGATCATGATCGCCGCGAGCTTCTCAGCGTGCTGAGCGGCCTTCTTCTTCAGGTCTTCGATATCGACGTTGCCTTGCGCGTCGCACGCCACCACGACCACTTGCATGCCGGCCATTTGCGCCGACGCCGGGTTCGTGCCGTGCGCCGAAGCGGGAATCAGGCAGACATTGCGATGCGCTTCGCCGCGCGACGCGTGGTAAGCGTGGATGATCAACAGACCCGCGTACTCGCCTTGCGAGCCGGCGTTCGGTTGCAGCGAGACAGCTGCATAGCCGGTGGCCGCGATCAGCATCTGTTCGAGCTGATCGATCATTTCGCGGTAACCGACGGTTTGCTCAGCCGGTGCGAACGGGTGAATCTGACCGAATTCGGGCCACGTGACCGGCAGCATTTCCGAGGTCGCGTTCAGCTTCATCGTGCACGAACCGAGCGGGATCATCGAGCGATCGAGCGCGAGGTCCTTGTCCGACAGGCTGCGCAGATAGCGCAGCATTTCCGTTTCAGAATGATGACGGTTGAACACGTGGTGCGTGAGGTACGCGCTGGTGCGTTCAAGCGCGGCGGGCACAGTGCTCTCTGCGGGAAGCGCCGCATCGAGCGCGTCGATTTGCGCGACTTCGTCGACAAATGCCGCTTGGGCGAACGCCGCGAGCAGATCGGCCAGATCGCTGCGCGTGGTGGTTTCGTCGATCGAGATGCCGACGCGCGTGTCGCTCACGCGGCGCAGATTGATGCGCTTGGCCGTCGCAGCGTCATGCAGTGCCTGGGTGCGTGCACCGGTTTCGAACGTGAGCGTGTCGAAGAACGTGTCGTTGACCAGCGTGTAGCCGAGCTTCTTCGCGCCGGCGGCCAGCAACGCGGCGATACGGTTCACACGCAGCGCGATCGTCTTCAGACCGTGCGGGCCGTGATAGACGGCGTACATGCTGGCCATGATCGCGAGCAGCGCCTGCGCGGTACACACGTTCGAGGTCGCCTTCTCGCGGCGGATATGCTGCTCACGCGTTTGCAGCGCGAGACGCAGCGCCGGATTGCCCTGTGCGTCGACGGTCACGCCAACGAGCCGGCCCGGCATCTGACGCTTGAATTCGTCGCGCACGGCGAGGTAAGCCGCGTGCGGGCCGCCGAAACCGACCGGCACGCCGAAACGCTGCGTGTTGCCGACGGCCACGTCCGCGCCCCATTCGCCCGGCGGCGTCAAAACGGTCAGCGCGAGCAGGTCGGCGGCGACCACCACGTGGCCGCCCGCAGCGTGGATCGCGTCAGCGAGCGCGCGGTAGTCGCGCACGTCGCCGTTCACGCCCGGGTATTGCAGCAGCACGCCGAACGCATTCGCGTTCGCGGCTTCCGCTGCCGGACCCACTTTCACTTCGATGCCGACCGGCGTGGCGCGCGTCTTCACCACTTCGATGGTTTGCGGCAGCACGTCGTCGGCGACGTAGAACACGTTCGACTTCGGCTTGCCGACGCGTTGCAGCAGCGTCATCGCCTCAGCGGCGGCGGTGGCTTCGTCGAGCAGCGAAGCGTTCGAAATCGCCAGACCCGTCAGGTCGACGATCATCTGCTGGAAATTCAGTAGCGCTTCCAGACGGCCCTGCGAGATTTCCGGCTGGTACGGCGTGTACGCGGTGTACCACGCCGGATTTTCCAGCACGTTACGCAGGATCACCGCTGGCGTGTGCGCGTTGTAGTAGCCCTGCCCGATGTACGAGCGGAACACCTGGTTCTTGTCCGCCAGCTCACGCAGCGCGGCGAGCGCTTCGGCCTCGCTCTTCGGCTGCACGAAGGGGCCGAGCGGCAGTGCTTCGCTGCGGCGGATCGTTTTCGGAATGACGGCGTCGATCAGCGCGGCGCGCGACGCGAAGCCGAGGGCTTCGAGCATTGCGTGCTGGTCGGCCGAATCCGGGCCGATGTGCCGTTCAGCGAAGGCGTCGTGCACTTCGAGCGCGGCGAGCGAGAGAGGAGTGCGGTTCATCAGACGATCCGGGTGTTCGAGCTTCATGAGGTGTTCCTGCCGGTGCGGGCGTCCGTTCGATGATCGAATCGGACGCGCCGCGCCTGTCGGGTTTAAACGTAATGGTGCAACGTGCGGCGAATCAGGCGCCGATCGACTTCGAGTACGCGTCCGCGTCGATCAGGCGATCCAGCAATGCGTCCGCGGCCGGCTTGATCTTGAAGAGCCAGTTCTCGTACGGCGCGCTGTTCACGCCGTCCGGGGTGTCGGCGACGGCCGGGTTCGCTTCGATCACTTCGCCCGAAACCGGCGCGTAGATATCCGAGGCGGCTTTCACCGACTCGATCACGGCAACGGTTTCGCCCGCGCTCACGGTCTTGCCCAGTTCCTGGACTTCGAAGAAGACGATGTCGCCGAGCGCTTCCTGCGCGTGGTCGGTGATACCGACCGTCAGCGTGCCGTCCGCTTCGGTGCGGACCCACTCGTGCGATTCGGTGTATTTCAGATCGGCCGGGATGCTCATCGGATGCTCCTATGCGGTGTGATTCGTTAAAAACTTAAAAGTGGACTGACGCACGCGCCGGCTGCTTAAACAGCGAGCACCTTGCCGTTGCGTACGAACGGCAGTTTTACCACGCTTGCGGGAACGTTTTTGTCACGAATCTGGACGTGAACGGTGTCGCCCGGTTGCACGCCTTTCGGCACACGTGCAAAGGCGATTGATTCCTGCATGGTCGGGGAAAAAGTGCCGCTGGTGATTTCGCCTTCGCCCTGCGGCGTGACGACTTTCTGATGAGCGCGCAGCACGCCAGCCGCCTTGCCGTTGTCCTTCAGCAGGATCAGACCGACGAACGCGGCCTGCGAGCCGTCGGCCTCGAGCTTGCCTTTGCCGACGAAGTCGCGCGGCGACGTCAGATCGACGGTCCAGGCGAGGCCGGCGTCGAGCGGCGAGACGTTGTCGTCCATATCCTGGCCGTACAGGTTCATACCGGCTTCGAGGCGCAGCGTGTCGCGCGCGCCAAGACCCGCCGGGCGAACGCCTTGCGCTTGCAACGCGTTCCACAGTGCGACGACGTGATTCGCCGGGACGATGATTTCGAAGCCGTCTTCGCCGGTGTAGCCGGTGCGGGCGACGGTGAGTTCGCCGAACGGCGTGCCTTCGACGCGCGCGGCGTTGAACGGCTTCAAGGCTTCCGTGGCGGCGCGTGCGGCCGGGACGGTTTGCCAGACTTTTTCGCGGGCGTTCGGGCCTTGCACGGCGACGATCGCGTAATCGCGGCGCGGCGTGATGGTCAGGCCGAAGCTGCCTTCGGCGTTGAGCTGGCCGAACCAGGCGATGTCTTTCTCGGCGGTGCCGGCGTTCACGACCACGCGGAAATGATTTTCGCCGAAGTAATAGACGATCAGATCGTCGATCACGCCGCCATTCGGGTTCAGCAGACAGGAGTAGAGCGCGCGGCCCGCCGTTTGCAGCTTGGCGACGTTGTTGGCCAGCGCGAATTCGAAGAAGGCGCGCACGCGCTCGCCGGTGAAGTCGACAACGCACATGTGCGAGACGTCGAACATGCCGGCGTCGGTGCGCACGGCGCGGTGTTCGTCGATCTGCGAGCCGTAGTTGACGGGCATGTCCCAGCCGCCGAAATCGACCATACGGGCGTTGAGCGCACGATGGGTGGCGTTGAGCGGGGTGTGTTTGAGTTCGGTCATGGGGCCTCAGGCGTCTCGCGAAACAAAAAAGGCCATGCGGCGCTACGCCTCGCGGCTAATGCCTGCGAGCGATTGCGTTGCATGACCCCTCTGTCCTCGATACCTGAGAGATTGCGCTGCCGTGCGATGTTGAAGCCGTCATCGCCACGGTGAAACGCGCGCCCCTTCGGTGGGCAGCCTGCCAGAATCTGCTCGATATACGTTCGACGTACGCGACGCAGACGGCTACTGCCGCTCTCCAGAGTGCGAAAAATCCATGTCTTGATGCTGCCTGGACGCGGGTTTTTCGACGCGGTCGGTCCTTTTGCCTGAGAGTTTGCGGGTATGCCCCTTCGGCGGCGCGGCCTGCGATTTTCTGCGGCCAGCACGCTCTCCCGACGCGTGCGGCGAATGTACGCGAGGGCCGGAGGCTTGTCAAATAAAGGCCCGTAACGGGTATGGCGGTTGGCGCTGCGGGCTCGCGGATATCAAAAAAAAAGCGCGGGACGTGATGCCCGCGCTGGTTTGCTTCAGTGCCTGAACCGGCGCGATTATTCGCCGATGGCGTGTGCCGCGTTGTCCAGTTCCTGGTTCAGCACGCGCTGTTCGTCGCCGGAAAGACCGCCGCCGTGTTGTGCCGCCATGTCGCGAGTTTCCTGACGGATCACGTCGAGGCGATGGTGCAACGCGCCGCCTTGCGGGGGCGGGTAGTAGCCTTGGTTGACGTGAGCGTCGATGCGGCGGCTCAGGTTGTCGATACGGCCGTTCACTTGGTTGAAGCGCTGATCCGCGATCTGCTGCGGGTTAGGGCGCGGCGCCGGCGCGGGTTGCTGGGGCGCCACCACGCAGGCGGCGAGGGAGCTGAGCAAGGCGCATGCTGCTACTGCGCGGACGATACGGGGCATGGACTCTCCGGAAGTCGTTGTCGTTGTGTGTGTGGTGCTACTGGGGTAGCAACGGATAGCCGGGGATTCGCGCTGACCGGGAAGGCGGGGTTATTTGTAACGTTATGTTCCTTTCGGGGTTGTCAGGCTTTTTGGCTTTGGCGGCGGCATGGTTCGCATGCCGCCGCCAGATAGTCAGAAAGCGCCCCGTAGGCAAACAGTCAGTCAGCGAATACGCTCGAACGGTAGCCGGGCGCCTTCTTCCGAGCTTCGGGCGGCAAGCTCGATAATCGTCATCACGTCGACCGCGTCCTGAGCGCTGACAGGGAACTTCACGCCGTTCTGAATCGAATCCGCCAAGGCAATATAGAAGCCGACATATTCGCCGTTGCGCGTAGGCACTTCCCGCTCCACTTCCTGACCGTCTTCGAGTACGCGCAGCACGCCCGCCGTGTTGTCTGCGCCGAACCCTTCGTCGCCAGGGCGCAGGCCCGCTTTCAACTGATCTTCCTGCGTATCGAGCCCGTATTTCACGTAGCTCCCCTGCGTGCCGTGAATCGCAAACCTCGGCGCGACGAGCGCGGTCAGCGCGCTTGCATGCAGCACCACTTCGAACTCGCCGTATCCCAGTTGGATATGCACGTAGTCCGGCGCGCTGGCCTGGTCGCGATGCGTCCGAACCGTCGCAGACACGGTCTGCGGTGCGCCGAACAATGCCAGCGCCTGATCGATCAGGTGCGGTCCGAGATCGAATAGCAAACCGCCGCCGCGCGAAGCTTCCTCGCGCCAGCGCTGCCGAACTTCCGGCCGGAAACGGTCGAAATGCGATTCGTATTGTGTGATGCGCCCCAGCTCTCTGCCGGCAAGCAGATCCCGCACGGTCAGAAAATCACCGTCCCAGCGGCGGTTGTGAAAGGGCACGAACAGCTTGCCCCGGGCGAGCGCGATGTTGGCGAGCGTATGGGCGTCGGCGGCGGTCAGCGTGACCGGCTTGTCGACCACCACGTGCTTGCCCGCCTCCAGCGTGCGGCGCGCCAGGTCGAAGTGCGTGTCGTTGGGCGTCGCGATCACAACACAGTCAATTTCTTCGAGCGCCAGCAGGGCGTCGAGATCGGCCACCACCTTTGCATGCGGGTAATCGGCCAGCGCGTGTTCGGGCTGACTCGTCGCGATGGCCGCGATGTTCGCGCGCCCGCAGTGCTCGATCACCGGCGCATGAAAGGTCGCGCCAGCAAAACCGTAACCCATCAATCCAATCTTCAGCGATACGGACATGCGTGTCTTCCTGCAAAAACGGCGCGCCGTTTTGCCACCGCGGCGACGGCGCGCAACGGCGTAATTGTGGCATGTCCCCAAGGCGGACTGTCAGCGTTGTCGAGGGCGGTTGTCGGCGATATCCGTGTTAACATCGCTCCTCTCGCGCGAAAGCGGAGCGAGCTGGAGCCCGCAGCACACGCGGCGCTGTTCCAGCTGCCGCCCCCGCGCAGCATGCCCCCGGGCCTTCGGTCTCGCGATTCCGCAACCAGGCGCCCTCAACCGCATTACCCATCCACAGACGATGTCCGCAGGCCTGAACCCCGCTCAAAATGAAGCGGTCCGTTATCTTGACGGTCCGTGTCTCGTGCTCGCCGGCGCAGGCAGCGGCAAGACGCGCGTGATCACGCAAAAAATCGCGCACCTGATCGAAGCCAAAGGCTTCGAGCCGCGCCACATCGCCGCCGTCACGTTCACGAACAAGGCCGCCCTGGAAATGCGCGAGCGCGTGGGCAAGCTGCTCGAAGGCAAGACGCTTACCACGCCCGGCAAGGAAGGCCGCAAAGTGCCCGTCAACCAGTTGACGGTCTGCACTTTCCATTCGCTCGGCGTGCAGATTCTGCGGCAGGAAGCGGAACACGTCGGCCTGAAGCCGCAGTTCTCGATCATGGATTCGGACGACTGCTTCGGCATGATCCAGGAGCAGGTCGGCTCGACGGACAAGGGCTTCATTCGCAAGATCCAGTCGATCATCTCGCTGTGGAAGAACGGCATGATCATGCCCGAGCAGGCGATCGCGATCGCCGCGAACGAGGACGAACATCAGGCTGCCATCGTCTACCGCAATTACGTGGCGACGCTGCATGCGTATCAGGCGGTCGATTTCGACGACCTGATCCGTCTGCCCGCCGAACTCTTCGAGAAGAACGAGCAGGTACGCGACCGCTGGCAGAACAAGCTGCGCTATCTTCTGATCGACGAGTATCAGGACACCAACGCGTGCCAGTACGAACTGGTGAAACTGCTGGCCGGTAAGCGCGCGGCCTTCACGGCGGTCGGCGACGACGATCAGGCCATCTATGGCTGGCGCGGCGCGACGCTCGAAAATCTCGGGCAGCTCAGCAAGGATTTTCCGAAGCTGCATCTGATCAAGCTCGAGCAGAACTACCGTTCGACGGTGCGTATCCTCACGGCCGCGAACAACGTGATCGCGAACAACCCGAAGCTGTTCGAAAAGAAGCTGTGGTCCGAACACGGCATGGGCGACACGATCACTGTCACACCGTGCAACGACGAAGAGCACGAGGCCGAGTCCGTCGTGTTCCGACTGTCCGCGCACAAGTTCGAGCGGCGCGCGAATTTCCGCGACTACGCGATCCTGTATCGCGGCAATTTTCAGGCGCGCATCTTTGAACAGGTGCTGCGTCGCGAGCGGATTCCGTATGTGCTGTCGGGCGGCCAGTCGTTCTTCGACAAAGCCGAGATCAAGGATATCTGCGCGTATTTGCGCCTGATCGCCAACGCGAACGACGACCCCGCGTTCATCCGCGCGATCACCACGCCGCGCCGCGGCGTCGGCAATACGACGCTCGAAGCGCTCGGCTCGTTTGCGGGCCAGGCGAAGGTGTCGTTGTTCGAAGCGGTGTACATGGGCGGCATCGAGGCCCGTTTGTCGCCGCGTCAGATTGAACCGATGCGCGTGTTCTGCGACTTCATGCAGCGCCTCACCGACCGCGCCGAGAAAGATGCCGCCGGCCCGCTGCTCGACGAACTGATGGACGCGATCCACTACGAAGCCTATCTGTACGACGCGTTCGACGAACGTCAGGCGCAGTCCAAGTGGCAGAACGTGCTCGAGTTCATGGAATGGTTGAAGCGCAAGGGCACCAAGGCTGAGCCCGCGGGCTCGGACGGTTCCGGGAATGGCGAAGCAACCGGCTACGACACCGCCGACGGCCTCGGCGACACCGGCAAGAATCTGCTCGGCCTGATCCAGACCGTGGCCCTGATGTCGATGCTCGAAGGCCGCGAAGAAGATCCGGATGCGGTGCGGCTCTCGACGGTTCACGCGTCGAAGGGGCTGGAGTATCCGCACGTATTTCTGGTCGGCGTTGAAGAAGGCATCATGCCGCACCGTGGCGGCCCCGACGACGAGCCGATCGACGACGCGCGCATCGAGGAAGAGCGGCGTCTGATGTACGTCGCGATCACGCGGGCGCAGCGCAGCCTGCATCTGAACTGGTGCAAGAAGCGCAAGCGCGCGCGCGAAACCGTGGTGTGCGAGCCGTCGCGCTTTATTCCCGAGATGCTGCTCGAGGATGCCCCGCCGCCGACGCCTGAAGAAGCGCCGATGTCGCCGAAAGACCGGCTCGCGAGTTTGAAGGCGTTGTTGCAGAAGCCTTGAGCGTTGGCGCGGCGCGGGTGCAAAACCCCGCGCACGTCAGGTGCATCGGCGGTTTTTCGTGAACGCGAGCTACAGTGGCACGGCCCGTTAATTGGACGTCGATTGCGCGTCTATCGGGCGCTACTCGGAGACCGCCCGCATGCCAACGCCGCCGCTCGCGCACTATCGCCGCGCGCTCGACACCTACATCGACGCAAAAGACAACACGCGTGCTGACCGCATTGCCGAAGCCTTTGCACCGGACGCGGTTCTCACCATTTCGCTCGCTACGTCGAATATCGCGTTTCCGGCGCGCACGGTCGGTAGCGATGCGATCGCGAAAACGCTCGTCAGTGATTTTGGCGCTCAGTACGCGCGGTGCCGCACTTACTACGTGTGTGATTCGCTGACGCTGGATAACGGCACGATCGACGCGTTGCCCTGGCTGGTGGTGATGCGCGAGAAGGCCACCGGCGCATTGCGCGTCGGCCACGGTGTGTATCGGTGGAGTTTCGACGCGACGCCGGCGGTCACGGGGTTTCATATCCACATCGCGCGCATGGACGTCGTGCCCGACGCCGACGGCGCATTGCTCGAAGCGTTGCAGGATGGGTTGAGCTATCCGTGGCTCGTACCCGCCGACTTGCACGCGCATTTTACGTCGCTCGCGCGAAGCACGCCGGCGCTGGCATTCGTCGAGGCGTTCAGCCGTCCTGCGCTTGCATCGGCGGGCACCTGACCTGACGGCGTATCGAGCGCTTGCACATGAAAAATCCCTGCCCGTGTCGCCACGGTGCAGGGATTTTTGTTTTGCAGCAGGCAACCGCCGGAAGCGGTCTCGGAAGCGCCTTATTTCGCCGCGCTGATCATGTAATCGACGGCGGCCTTCACGTCCGCATCTGAAGCGGTCGAACCGCCTTTGGGCGGCATCGCGCCCTTGCCGTGCAGCGCGTAGTTGTAGACCGTGTCGATCGGGTCCTTCAGGCGCGCCGCCCACGCTTCCTTGTCGCCGAACTTCGGCGCGTTCAGCACGCCGGCCGCGTGACACGCCTGGCAAACCTGCTGATACAGCGCTTTGCCGGCTTGCGAGGCGTCCGCGCTTTGCGTTCCGCCGGCCGCCGGTGCAGCGGCTTGCGGCACGCTTGCCATGGCGGCCATCGCGGCGGCGGCTTGAGCGGCCCCGGCGTCCGAAGCACCTGTCGGCGCAGCGGCGGCAGCGCCCGAAGCGGCGGCCGCAGCTCCCGCTGCCGGCTGCGCCGGTTCAGGGAAGCTCGCGCCGGAATTGTTCGCCATGTAAGCCACTGCGCGGGCGATTTCGAAGTCGCTGTAGTCGTCCGGGCTGGTGCCGCCGCGCGGGGGCATCGCGCCCTTGCCGGCGAGGGCCGTGTGCCAGAGCGTGTCGAAGCCCTGCGCAATGCGCGGCGCCCAGTCGGCGGTATTGGTGAATTTCGGCGCGCCTGCAGCACCCGACGCGTGACACGCGGAGCAAACGGCTTTGTAGACCTCTTCGCCGGTCTTGTAGACGCGCGGCGCGTTGGCGTCGCGAATGTCGACTTGCGCGAACGGCTTGATGCGCGCGCTGACCTCGGCTTCGGAAAGACTGTCTGTACCGGCGCCGGTGCGCGTCGAATTATCGACGTAGATCACTAGCAGAACGATGATGACGATCGGCACCGCAAAACTGGCAATGATCGCGGCAATGAGCTGCCCGGGGGTTTTGATTGGGGCTCCGTGTGGTGCTTCGCTCATGCTTGTCTCGTCTCCGTGGGTATGTGAGCGGTACAGCGTGACGGCAACTTCTTGTTCTTAAATCAGGCACGGACGATTATAGACGCAACATTTCGGCGGCGGCGAGGGGCGAGGCGAGGTGTTCAGCAGGCGTTTACCCGCATCGTGAGGCGCAGCTGGCACCGCCTGGATGGCTGGCAGAAGACACCAAATCCCGCCATATAGGCCGTCCGGTGGACGGTTGAGCCGAAACCGGGTATCCTTTCGGTCTCGCTTTGGCGTCGCTCCTGTTCAGGTTGCCGCGCTTTCGTGTTGAAGCGCCCGTAGCTCAATGGATAGAGTACTGCCCTCCGAAGGCAGGGGTTGCTGGTTCGATCCCAGCCGGGCGCACCAAATAGAATCAAGGGATTAGCAAGAATTCCGAAATTCGTTCCTCGCCCATTTCCCGAGGCTCCCGTAATTTTTCCGTAACAGCGTTGCGGAGGATAATGGGAAGCTTGGCAAGCATCATCAAGCGCTCCAGCCGGGGCACCACCAAATACGAAGCCGCAATCAGAAAGCGCGGCGGGGTATCGATTTCCAAGACATTTCCGTCGCGTCGCGAAGCGCAGGCTTGGGCCGCGACCATCGAGAGCGAAATTGCTCGGGGCATGTTTGTTGATCGCACCAGCGCCGAGCGCAACACACTCGGGAACCTACTGGAGCGGTACGCACGGGAGATTTCACCATACAAAAAAGGTGGTGCCCTCGAAATCTTGCGTATGCAGCGCCTCATGAGCGACCCCTTAGCGCGGATCAAGATCGCCGCCCTTATCCGCCTTCGAGCACACGGCCGCACCGCCGTCCGTCGCGAAGCTCGATTTTCCGAAGTGGGATGAAGCGAAGGCGACCTCGGTCGACTTCATCGCCAATCTGAATTTCCTGCTGCAGTTCGCGCAACCCCCCGCTCCCTCCGAAAAGGAATTGATGGCGCGTTTCGCGAAGATTGGCATTGCGCCAGGCGCACCGTTCGATCCGGCCGCCTTGCCGCCGGAAACGCGCGCCGCGCTCGAAGCCGGTGTCGCGGACGGCAAAGCCGCATTGGCCGATGCCGAAAAACACACCACAGGCTCGTTCAACCTGGTCGGCACACCTGAAGATCGCGTGGCCGTGCAATCGGTGATCGCGAAGATCGGCCTGTATCCGCTCGCCGAGTACGACGGCAAGGTCAAGGAAACCGACTGGTCGAAGCTGCCGAGCTTCGGTCCGACCGGTGGTGCCGCGGCCGGCAACGCCGAAGAGATCAAATGGGTCGATCCCAACCGGTTCTGGGACGAACTGCCCATGGTGCTCGAGGAGACGCCGCCGCAACGCGGCGAAGAAACGCTCTACGCGCAGGCGCGCGCGCTGATCGCGGCGGCGCAGAAAGATCCGGCGATCAAGACCGCGATCGTCGACGAAGCGACCAAGGCCGAGGCGGACCTGGTCACGCCTTTGTTCAACTTCAACACTTTCGGCAAGCGGCTGCCCGCCAACTGGAACACCATCAGCAACGGCGCCGCGTTCGGTACGGACTACTTCACGCGTACGGCGGTGGCGAAATCGAACATCTTCGTCAACAAGCCTAACGAGACCAAGTATTTCTACGCCGATGGCTACATCCAGCAGATCGGCCATGACAGCGGTGGCCTGGCCGATGCCACCGGCGGCAATCAGGGGCATTCGGTGGGCATCGGGCCGATGGTCACGTGGTCGGGCAAGGTCCAGAAAACGCCGGTGTCGGCATCGCTGCGGTGGGTCAATGAGTTCAATGTCAGCAACCGGCCGAAGGGGAATGCGGTGGAACTCTCGGTCAGCGCGACCTTCCAGTAACGGAGCATGCGTCTGGTGATGCGTTGTTCCTTGTGTGTGCCGTTTTCCGCCGCCGCCGCGGCGCCCGAGCGGGTCGATGGGCGCCGCAGCGCCGGGTTGCGCGCTTCGGCGGTGGCCGTGGCGTTGCTGCTCGTGTCGGTCCACGGCCACGCGGTGTCGAAATTCACCGATCCCGATGACGGCGCTTTCGACATGAGCAATCTGCTCCTGACGCATAGCGGCGTATTGCCAGTGCCGACGCTGATCACCGCGCCTGCAGTCGGCTATGGTCTCGGCCTGGGCTTGCTCCATTTCTCGCTGCCGAAGAAAAGCGCCGACGCGTCTGGCGACTCCGACGATTCCAAAGCACCGCCGAACATCACCGGCCTCGGCGGCTTTGCGACCGGCACGCATAGCTGGGGTGCGGGACTGATGCACTTCCACACATGGGACGACGATCACATCCGCTATCTCGGGGTGATCGCCAAGGTGGGGCTGCATCTGAACTACTACGGCATCCAGAATCAGCCGCGCGCATATCAGCTCGACGGTATTGCCCTGGTCCAGCAGGTCTTGTTCCGGATCGGCAATAGCCACTGGTACGTCGGCCCGCGCTACACCTTCTTCGACGCGAGCACACGGTTCAGTTCGAGTATCCCGCAGGGCATTCGCCAGTTCGAGAAAGATCAGCGCGTTGCCAAGGGCGGCGTGGTGGTCGACTACGACACGCGCGACAACATCTTCTATCCGTCGAGCGGCACCTGCGCGGAGCTCGAAGCGGACCTCGCACGTGGCGGACTTGGCAGTTCCACCAATCTTCAGGAGCAGACGGCACGCGGCTATCAGTGGATTCCGCTGTCGAAGACCTGGGTGCTCGGTCTGCGTGCCGACACCGGTTTTTCGCAAGGAAACATTCCGTTTTTTGCACAGCCCTATGTGTCGTTGCGCGGGGTGTCCGATGCGAAGTTCCAGGACAACAACCAGCTCACCGCGGAAGCCGAAATCCGCTGGAACGTTACGCCGCGCTGGTCGGTGCTCGGCTTTGGCGGTGTCGGTAAAGCCTATGGCCATCTGCATTCGTTTTCGGATGCGCCGACCGCGTTCGGCTTTGGCGCAGGTTTTCGTTATCTGATTGCTCGCAAGCTCGGCGTGACGATGGGTATCGACGTCGCGCACGGGCCGGGACAGAACGCGTTTTATGTGCAGGCGGGTAGTGCGTGGCGGTGAACCGTGGGAACGTGGTTATGGATCGAAATGGTCGTGAAATGTGGCCCTATTCGACGAAGTGCGCCACCGCACCCGTCGATATGCTGTTCGGGACCCTCGTCGACGTTCGCGCCTCAATGTTGAGGTGTGACCGGCGACGCGATGCGAACCCCCTTTTGCGGACCATCATGAACGTAACCACATCAGACGACTTTATCGGAGTTCAGCCCCAACACCCCTTTTCGAAAGCTTTTATCGTGCTCGGATATCGGGATGGATCGATCTCCACGATCCCGAATAATTTCTTCCGAGACTGGCTGGATGAAGAAGCGAAGATTGGGACCTTCTCGATTGGCAAGTGCTCGGGAATCGGTGTCGGCTCGATCGCCAAATATGATGGCGAGTCGCAGAAGCTTGTCATTGGAAAATATGTCGCGGGTGGCTTGAGATTGAAGTTCCTGCTGAACGGGCAGCACGACATGCGGACGATTTCAACGTCGATGCTTAGCGCTTACGGCAGTGGGCTGAACAACGTACCACCGCCTCAGTACGACGATACGGTAATCCGTAACGACGTATGGATCGGCGACGAAGCAATGTTTCTTGGCGGTTCCACCATCGAAAACGGATGCGTGATCGGGGCGAGAACCGTGGTGCCGCCGAATTTCAAAAGCGAACCCTACGGCATCTATGTGGGTAGCCCTGCACGTCTTGTTCGATTCCGGTTCTCTGAGCGTATCCGCGAGAAACTTCTCGAACTTGCGTGGTGGGACATGCCGATGGTGTGGATGCAAAAAAATAACGACCGTTTCCTTGTTGACCTGACGGCAGACGAGGGGCGGTCAATGGAAATCCTGACCGAGTTGCTACGCGCAAAAGGTGGGGCCGTCGGGACCATGGCCGCGACCGGGACTTGATGCGTCAGCTCGGAGCAGGATGGCATTGCTTGATATCGAGGTCGTGCTGACGGCGAGCAGGAGCGAATTCGCATCTTGCCGATCAGCGTGCCCGGTTGACTTGTCGACTGGGCACGTTGCGTCCGACGACCGGTCTATCCCGCCGTCAATGCTCATGGAGCGATGCATAGTGAAAACAACGATGAAGCAGTCCTTGCTGTTGCTCGCCGGCGTCTGCACGTCGCTGGCGGTGACACTCGCCACGCCTGGACAGGCGCTCGCCGCAGCCGCCGTGCAGCCTGCACTGCAGCCCCTCCCAACTGTCTGGCCGCGCGATTTCGATAGCGCCCAGCAGCGCATCGAGTTGTACCAGCCGCAGGTCGAAGTGTGGCAAGGCAACCGGATCGAAGGCCGGGCGGCCTTCGCGGTCGGCGCGAAGCACGCCGAACTACGGCGTCGCGCATTTCACCGCGCGGGCTGAAATCGACAGGACGAGTTCGACGGTTCAACTGCTCGACATCGTCTTCGATCGGGTCGGCATGCCCGCTACACCGGCTGCCGCTGCCGACGTGAAAACGGCCTTGCAGGAGCGGATTCCGAAAGACGGTCTGACCACCTCGCTTGAACAGCTACAGGCCAGTTATGCCAGCACCCACGAAGGCGGCGAACCCGGCCTCGCGGTGCAGAACACTGTGCCCAACATCATCTTCGCCGAGCGTCCCACGTTGCTCGTGCTGGTCGATGGCGACGCGAACTGGCGTGTGCTCGGCGACACGCACTATCAACGCCTGATCAACACGCGAGCGATGCTGCTCAAAGACGCAAGCGGCACGCTGCATCTGAACGCCGCAGGCTACTGGTACGAGGCAAAAACGCTCGACGGTCCGTGGCATTTGAACGCAACGCCGCAGCACGAACTGGTCGCCGCATCGAACAATGCGCAAACGAATCTCAAATCCGACCCGATGTTGCCCGCCGATGGCAAGAAGCCTGCACAAGCGCCTGACGTGGTGGTCGCCGCGCAGCCGGCCGAACTGGTGGTGACAAACGGCAAGCCGGCGCTGCAACCGGTGAAGGGCGTGAATCTGCTTTCCGTCGCCAACGCCGACCACGCGCTTTTCGTCGAACCACGCGACAACCATTACTACCTGCTGCTGTCGGGCCGCTGGTTCAGCGCGGCGAACCTTGCCGGACCGTGGACCTTTGTCGACGGCAAGAGTCTGCCCGCCGACTTCTCGAAGATCGCCGCCGACGACCCGCATGCGAATGCGCTCGTCTCCGTGCCCGGCACGCCGCAGGCGAAGGAGGCGGCGATCGCCGCGACCATCCCGCAGACGGCGACGGTGTCGCGCAAGACCGCTTCGTTGACGGTCGCCTATGACGGCGCGCCTAAATTCGTCGGTATCGCCGGTACTTCGCTCTCGTATGCGGTGAATACCGCGACGCCGGTGATCCAGACCGCGCCTTCGCAATTCTTCGCGGTCGCCAACGGGATCTGGTTCGCCGCGAGCACTGCGAGCGGCCCGTGGCATGTCGCCGATACCGTGCCGGCCGCGATCTATACGATTCCGGCGGCGTCGCCCGTGCATTACGTGACCTACGTTCACGTCTATTCGGCGACGCCGGATACGGTGGTGGTCGGCTATACGCCGGGGTACATGGGCGTAGTTGTCAACGCGGTCGGCACGGTCGTGTACGGCATCGGCTATGTGTACGCGCCGTATGTCGGCGACGTCTACTATGGCTATC
Source organism: Paraburkholderia sp. BL23I1N1 (assembly GCF_003610295.1). Lineage (NCBI taxonomy): Bacteria > Pseudomonadati > Pseudomonadota > Betaproteobacteria > Burkholderiales > Burkholderiaceae > Paraburkholderia > Paraburkholderia sp. BL23I1N1. Next base: position 271,006 of record NZ_RAPV01000002.1, on the reverse strand, counting down.
CTGCCACCTATGGCTACGGCGCGGGCTTCGCGCTCGGCACCACGGTGGGCTTCGCGTTCGGCTTTGCGATTGGCGCGACGTGGGGCGCACCGTCGCCGTACTGGGGGCCGTATTGGGGTGGCGGCCCGTGGAGCTGGCAATACGCGAACGTCAACCAGGCCAATATCTACGGTCGCTGGGGGCAGGGCACCGTGACGCACGCAAGCGGCTGGAACGGCTGGACCGGCAATAGCTGGGCGGGCACGGCGGCGTCGGGCTTCAATCCGTACACGGGCGGTGACTTCCAGGCGAGCCGCGGCGCGGTCGAGAACGGCTATAACGGCAACTACGCGGCGGGGCGGCAAGGCTCGTTCAGCAATCCGTCGACGGGACGCAGCGGGGCGGCGCGCGGCGGCGTGGTCGGTAATGAAGGCTCGGGCGACTACGCGGCGGGTAGGCAGCGCGCCGGATACAACGCGCAGACCGGACGTTATGGCGCGGCTGAAGCCGGCGTGAGCGGCAATGCGTATTCAGGCGATCACCAGGCGGGCACGAAAGGCATCGTCGGCAATAAGGACACGGGCAAGGCCGTCGCGTGGAATAACGGCAACGTGTATGCGGGCAGCGACGGCAACGTCTACCGGCATGATCAGGGCGGCGGCTGGGAGCAGCACAGCGCCGACGGTTGGCAACCGATTCAGGCGAATGCTAGCCAAACCCAGCGGCTCGACTCGCTCAAGCAGGGGCATGACCTGGGAAATGCGCGCGCGAGCGGGGAGTTTCAGGGGCAGCGGCGATTTGGCGGCGGCGGAGGCGGGCGGTTCAGGCGCTGAAGCGGGGGCGGCTGATTTCGATTAAAGATATTTGTCGCCCTGCTGGCGATCCCGGACCTTCTTCGCGGGGTTTCCGTACGTCACGGAAAAAGCATCGACCGCCTTCATGACAATGGATCCGGCGCCCACCACGCTGTGCTCGCCAATTGTGATTCCATGACGCAACACGGCGCCGATGCTCACGGCGGCGTGGCTGCCGATGCGGCAATTGCCGCCGGTAGTCACGCCAGGCGCGAGGCTCGAAAAATCCTCCATGATGCAATCGTGATCGAGCGACGCCTTCGTGTTCACAATGCAGAATCGACCCACGCGGCAGTCGGCATTGATAACGGCGCCCGCCATGACAACCGTGCCGGCGCCGATGCTCGTCCCTTTGCCGATGCTAGCCGCCGGGTGAACTGCGCTGACGAATGACAATCGCGGACAGATCTCCGCCACCTTGTCGGCCACCCTCGCGCGAACGCTGTTATCCCCGATTGCCACGATCACACCGTGCAGATCGTGTTCGGTGGCGAGCCTGTCCAGATCGGGCTCACCGCTAAGCACGCGATAACCGAGGGTTGTCTCGCCCACTGCGCGAAAGGCGTCGATAAGGCCCGCGATCCGGTAGCGACCCTGCTTTTCAACAATGTCGATAATGACTTTGGCGTGTCCGGAAGACCCGACAAGCACGATGTTTTGCATTGCCCACGTTCCGCTCTTAAGACCGGCTCAATTCATTGAATGCCTGCGATGATGCCGACAATGCGTTCAACCTGGACAGGATTCAGGTCGGGAAAGATCGGCAGGCACAGGATCCGTTTCGACGCCGCGCTGGCGGCGCTCAAATTTTCCTTGTTCGAAGACGGCAGCCCACGATACATCGGGAATTCGGAAATTAGCGGATAGAAATAGCGGCGCGCATAGATAGCGTGTTCCTTCAGGCGCTCATACAGCGCGTCGCGGCTGATCGGAAAGTTGTCTTCAACCTGCACGGGAAAATAAGCGTAATTGGCGACTTTTTCGCCCGCGTCCGACAGACAACGAATGCCGGGCACGCCAGCCAGCAGCTCACGATACTGCGCATCGATCGCCTTGCGTTTTGCCAATGCGCTATCGACGTGTTGCAGTTGCAGAAGCCCGAACGCGGCATTGATTTCGCTCATCTTGCCGTTGATGCCGGCGGCCACGACCGTCACTTCATCGACGAAACCGAAGTTCTTCAGGTGGTCGATGCGCTGTTTGGTTTTCGCGTCCGGGCAGATGATCGCGCCGCCTTCGAACGTATTGAAGACCTTGGTGGCGTGGAAGCTGACGATCGACAGATCGCCGTGCTTGAGCACGCTGCCATCTTCGGTCTGCACGGCGAATGCGTGCGCGGCATCGTAGATGACCTTGAGGTTGTAGTTATCGGCGATCTTCTGGATGGCTTTCACATCGCAGGGATGGCCGTAGCAGTGCACCGGCATGATCGCGGTTGTTTGCGGCGTGATAGCCGCTTCGATCTTTTCCGGGTCCAGATTGAGCGTGTCCGGATCGACGTCCACGAAGACCGGCTTGATGCCGTTCCAGAGGAGCGAGTGCGCGGTCGCTGCAAACGAGTAGGGCGTCGTAATGACTTCGCCGTTGATGCGCAGCGCCTGCAGCGCGGTCACGAGGGCCAGCGTGCCGTTCGCGAATAGCGCGAGGTGCTCGACGCCCAGATACTCGCAGAGCGCCTTCTCGAGTTGCTGATGGAAGGGTCCCCCGTTGGTGAGGGTCTTGCTGGTCCAGATTTTTTCGAGGTACGGCAGGAACTCGGCCAGCGGCGGCAAATGCGGCTGAGTCACATAGATGCGTTCATCGTCCAGCGACGCGATCGCACGAAGAGGAGCGCTTGAGCCCATGGTTTCCTCGCTACTGTTTTTTAGTCCGGGTCACGGATAACGGCCGTTATGCGGTGTGAACCGGGTCACCGCTTGCTGCTTGCGGGTCGTACGCGTTGAAGGCTGCCGGAGCGAGATCGTTGCACCAGCGGTGCCACATCGTGCGAAATGCGCGTGAAAGACTTTCTGCGACAACTTCCGGCTGGAACGGGGGCGACTGTTTGCAGCGCTCCCGCAACGCCGTGCGAATGCTGGCGAGTGCGGGGATGTCGGAGGCCAACTTGACACCCTTCGCCACGAAGTCGTCCGCGTCTTCAGCCGCGAACGCGTCGAGACCCGAATGGGCGAGCCATGCCATCGCTGCCCGGCTCGCCATGGTCTTGCCGGCTATCGTCAGCGTAGGCGCGCCCATCCACAACGAGTTCAGAACGGTCGTCGAACCGGTATAGGGGAAGGTATCGAGACAGATGTCGACCTGAAAGTGCTGTTGCAGGTAGACCTCTACGCGGGAACGCGGACGGAAAGTCAGGCGGTCTCGTGAAATGCCTTCGTTGACGAACCAGTTGATGAGGTTCTCATCGCCTTCGTCACCGTTCATCGAACCGAGCACCATCCGGGAAGTGGGCAGCTCGCGAAGCAACCTCGCCCACACGGCGATCACGTCGGGGCGCAACTTGTTCAACCGGTTGAAACTGCCGAACGTGATGTAGCCGCTGTGCATGGCCGGCAGGATGTTGACCGGCGGGGCATTCCTGTCCGGCTGGAATGGTCCGATGGCCGCCAGGTGCACGAGTTTCTCGGAGAACTGCTGCTCCATGTCGCCGAACGGCGTAAAGAAGCGGTCGCTGAGGTAGTAGTCCATCGCGTCGAGACCGGTCGTCGCCGGGTATCCGATCCAGCTGACCTGAATCGGTGCGGGTTTGCGCGCGAATGCCTGCAGACGGTTACGGCCGGTATGCCCGCTCAGATCGATCAGAATGTCGATTTTATCGGCGCGGACCTTGGCGATGAATTGCTCGTCCGACATGCCGGTGACCGTGGCCCATTGGTCAGCCTGACTGCGCAACCACTGCGTGTAGTCATCCTCGTGCACATGGTTGTAGTAGACATGGAGCTGCAGGCTCTCGTCGTTCGCGAGCGGCTCCATGATCGGCATCAGGTAGGAGGCGACTGCGTGCCGGAACAGGTCGCCGGAGACGATGCCGACTTTCAACCGGCGATCCGGCGCGCGGCCATTCGTATGACGCGGCTTCGGCAAGCGTAGCGAAGCTTCATGAATCCGCGCAAATTCGCGATGTTCGGCGTAGATTTGCTCCGGCGCGATGTGAGGATTGTGCGCGATGGTAAAGAGTAGATTGCTGCGCGTCGGTGCATTCTTGGGATCGAGTTCGAGCGCGCGGCGAAAGCATAGCTCGGCCTCGTCAGTAGCGCCGGCGTTAAGCAGCACGACGCCCAGCGTGCTGTGTGACTCCGCGTAGTCGGGCGTGAGTTCCGTTGCGCGGCGGCACTCGGCGATCCCTTCGCGGGTGCGGCCCAGGCCGGCGAGCACCATGCCAAGGATACGATGACCTTCCGAATGGTCCGGATGCAGTTCCAGCAGTTTTCTGCACTCGGCTTCGGCTTCGACATTCTGACCAAGCAGGCGCAGCAAGTCGGCCAACGCCTTGCGAACATCGGAATCGTCGCTGCCAAACTTTATGGCGTTTCTCAGGGGCTCGGCGGAATCGCTGTATTGGCCAGCCTTATGAAGCGCGATACCGAGGCAACGCCACGCGAGGCCGCTCGACGGAAATCGTTCCGTCAGGCTTCGTCCGAGCTTGATGGCTTCCGGAATGTGGCCCCTGGCGTAGAGCGTGTTGAAGCGGCTTATTTCTTGCGGAGAGGGGCGGCGCGTATCGAGTGCTGCCGTTTCTGCTTCCGTGGCGTCCGGGTCTGTCGAAATGACCATCGTCGTGGAGGGTTCCGGCGATACAACGACCGGCGCGACCGCGGCGGTGGCGTACCCGACACCGCCGTGTGCCATCCGCGTAATCAGTCCGTTGACTGCTGGCCCCTTCAGTCCCCTTTGCTGACCCATTTCCAGCGCCAGCCAGGCCGCCTGGGTCTGGTCCGCGTCGATCAGTGCGCTGATGTAAGCAACCCAGAATTGCCCGTTGTTCGGCGCTCCGCCGAGCGCGGCTTCCAGATGCGGCAGGGCATCGACAGGGCGGCTGCACTGCACATACAGCACACCGAGGTTGTACTGTACGTCGGTGTGGCTGGGACTGGCTTCGAGGATCGCCTTGTACAGCGCTTCTGCGTCGTCGAACTCCTGCTTGTGGTGATGCGCGAGCGCGGTCTCCAAAACCAGAGCGATGTCATGCTCGAACTGTTGTTCGGGCGTCAAGGGTTCAGCGGTCGGCTGCTCGTGCAGGAGAGTCATGGTGTCAGCGCAGAATGGTCTATGACGGAAATTGTGCGACCGGGAGGGCGTTTCCGATGCGCGGAGATGACGGTAAAAAAGCCGCCTGTTTAGCGCATGGAGAGCGGCGGCGGAGGGCCGGACGCCAAGAAAAAAGCCCGCACGAGGCGGGCTGAGGGAACGAGCGCGCCCTTGCTTCAGCGCGTAGTTCTTATTGTCTGGTACGGCAGTTCAGTGCAGCGGTGCGTTTGCGCGGGTCGATCCCACGCGGTTCGGCCTGTTCGGTTCAGCCAGGAGCGGCCGCCGAATCTTTAGCCCGCTTAAAGCCGGGCCGTCCGCAGATATTCGCCAGCGGCTCTGCTACGCCCCATCGCTGCTTCGAACTCGACGTGCAATTCGTTCTGGGTGGTTTCCGCTTCGGCGAGCAGCGCTTCGTCGATGGACTGGATCCGGCGGATTATCTCCAGCGCGGCCGGTTCCTGATCCGCTGACAGCGACATCAGCAGCGGCGAACGCACCTCGGTCAGGCGGGCGGCTTCCGGCCAGTCGGCCAGTGAGGCTGCCTGTTCGATTTCCCGTGTGATCGACAGCAGACGTTCGACCAACTCCGACTGGTTCATTTCGATCGGGTTCATGGCTTAGCCCTTGTTGGTCGCCAGTGCGCCAGCGCTGTTGGTGCCGCCGAACAGGGCGGTCAGGTACTGCGAATTGTTGTTCATCGTCGCCATCAACGTGTTCAGCGCGGTGAACTGCGCCTGATACTGGCTCGTCAACTGCGCTGTGTAGTCGGCAAGCGCCGTTTGCTGCGTGGTGATGCTCTTCAGGTCAGCGTTCAGCGCGCTATTGCGCGTATCGATGATGCCGCCGGTCTGCGTGAAGGTCGTGATGCTGCTGTTCAACTGTTCGGCAATGCCGTTGGTCGAGTTGAAGAGCGAGGCGACCGTTGCCGGGTTGGCCGTCAGTGCTGTGCTCAGCGCGGTGTTGTCGACCACCATCGTGCCGTCTGCCGGGTCGTCCTTCAGCGTAATGCCGATCGATGCCAGCGTGGCGCCGGTGCTGCCCGAGCCCACCGAGCCGCCAACGATCGAGGCCAGCGCGTTCTTGATCGTCTGCAACGTCGAGTCGCCCAGGAGCGGGCCTTGCGACGAGGACGACGAGTTGAACGACGTGAGCGTGGACATCGTCGTGACGACGGTGTTGTAGAGGCTGACGAAGTTGTTGATCGCGGTGCTCTGCGACGTGGTGTCCGTCGCAACGGTCAGCGTCTGCGTGGTGCCCGCCGATGCCGCCGTCAGATTCATCGTGACGCCGGAAATGGCGCTCGTCACAGAGTTGGTGGAGCTGCTGGCCCCGATCCCGCCGACCGAGAATTCCGCGTCCTGTGCATACCCGCTTTGCGTCCAGGCGCTGCTCGAATTCGCCGACGTGATCGACGACTGGCCGCCCGTGGTGCTTGCGGTCGAGGTCACACCGAGGCTCGACAGGCCGGTGTCGGACGTGACATTGCTGGTCGAGACGTTGATGACGTTGGCCGCGCCCGTGTTCGCCGCGCGCAGCACCAGGTGGGCGCCGTCCGTACCGGTCACGATGGTCGCCGTGACACCGGGGTTGCTGCTGCTGCCGTTGATTGCGGAAGCGATGCCGGAGAGCGTGTTGTTCGTGCTGTCGACGTTGATGTTCATCGACTTGCCGCCGAGCGAAACCGTCAGCGTGCCGGTGCCGAGCTGCGTGGTGGCGCCAAATGCCGCCGAGGACAAAGCCTGCGAGCTGGCGATCTGCGTCACCGCGACCGAGTAGCTGCCTGCCACGGCGCCCGCACCTGCTGTCGCCGACAAACCGGTGCCGCTGGCGGTTGCCGAGAAAGTCGACAGCGTGGTGCCGTTGGCAAGGTTCGTAATGCCCGACTGAAGCGCGCCCAGCGCGGAGCTCAGTGCGCCGTACGCGGACAGCGTGGTGTTGTCCGTAGTTTGTTGTGCCGACAGAGCCGCGGTTTGTCCCGCGGTCTTCGCGTTCACGAGTGCCGTAACGAGCGACGACACATCCATCGACGAGTTGCCGGTCGAGCCGCTGATGATCGATTGAGCGGCCGACTGCAGCGCCGAGTTGGCGGCGGCGGTTGACGCAGCAGTAGACGTGGTTGAGATCGAGGACATGCGGAGGCTCCGGGCGTCTGGAAATCTGTATTGGGTGGTGCGCGATGCTACATCACTTCTTGACGGAAACGCACAGCGGGAGGCGAGCCTCCCGTTGCTTGAAAACCGGTGATGCGCCGCACTTGCGCGCGGCGCATCACCTTACTGCGTCAGCTCTTACTGCAGGAGCTTGAGAACTTGCTGCGGGTTCGAGTTAGCTTGCGCCAACACCGAGATACCAGCTTGTTGCAGCACTTGCGCCTTGCTCAGGTTCGCCGTTTCTTGTGCGAAGTTGGCGTCCGTGATTTGCGATTGTGCCGACGACAGGTCGGTCGATTCAGCTTGCTGCGACGTTGCGATTGCGGTGAAGCGGTTTTGTGCGGCACCCAGCGAAGCTTGCAGGTTGTTGACGGTCTGCAGTGCGTTGTCGATCGAGACCATTGCTTCGTTCGCGCCGGTGACCGTGCTGATGTCGAGGTTCGAAACCGTCGGCGGGCTGTTGATCGCGTTGATCTGTGCGACTGCCGATGCCTGGGCAGCGGAACCCGCGCCTGCCGTCGTCGTTGCAGCAGCCTGGAGTGCCAGAGCCCCGACCTGGACGCCCGTGCCGCCCGTCGCGTTTGCGCCGAACACTGCGGCTGCGACAGTTCCTGCAATCGCCTGGTTGTTCTGATCGGTGAAGGTGTAGCCGCCCTTGCCGTCCGACAGCACGTTGATTGCCGTGATTGCCGGGCTGGCAGCCGTCGTGTAAGCACCCGTCGCGTCCACGCTGAGCGAGACCGTGCCGACGGTTTGACCCGTTTGCACCAGGCCGCCACCGATCTTCGCTGCCGACATCGACTGGCTCAGGTTCAGGCTGATGGTCTGGCCAACGTTCGCGCCGACCTGGAACGTCAGGCTGCCTGCCGAGCCGTCCAGAATGTTCGTGCCGTTGTACGTCGTTTGCGAAGCGATACGGTTCACTTCCGAGATCTGCGCCGAGACTTCCTTCTGCAGAGCTGCCTGGTCGCTCGACGACAGCGAACCGGTCGATGCTTGCACGGCCAGCTGACGGATACGTTGCAGGCTGGACGTCAGCGACGACAGTGCGCTCGATGCGGTTTGAACCATCGACACGCCGTCATTCGCATTCGACACGCCCTGGTTCAGGCCGTTGATCTGCGTTTGCATACGCGTCGAGATCGCCAGACCTGCTGCATCGTCAGCTGCGCTGTTGATGCGCTTGCCCGAGGACAGGCGGGTGATGGCTTGCGAAAGGGCGCTTTGCGAGCCATTGAGGTTTTGCTGTGCAACCAGCGAGTTGATATTGCTATTGATTCCGAGCATGAAAATCTCCTAAATAAGCCTTGAGCCCAATACGCCACGTTGGCATCGGCGGAAGCACTCGTTCATTGCTGGCCGCCTCAGTGAAGGTTGACGGCCCCTCTAAAAAAAACTTGAGGAACTTTGTTCAATAGCGACCCAATTGTTTTTCGGGGCGGTTGGGCCGGCGCGCGTCTGTAAGCCACTTGCAGCCTTGTTCGGGAGATCCGCTGCAGCTATTGAAAAGACGGCGTATTCTCTTTTTCTCTCGCGGCAAACCCTGGAGAAATCATGCAAAAGCGCCGGATTGGACGTTCCGAATTAGAGGTCGCGCCGCTTATGTTCGGCGGCAATGTATTTGGCTGGACCGCCGATGAAGCCACCTCGTTTTCGATCCTGGATGCCTTTGTCGATGCGGGGCTCAACTTCATTGATACCGCCGACGTTTATTCCGCATGGGTGCCGGGCAATCAGGGCGGCGAATCGGAAACCATCCTCGGCAAGTGGTTCAGGCAGAGCGGCAAGCGCGACGGGATCGTGCTTGCCACCAAGGTGTCCAAGCACCCGCAGCGCAAGGGTTTGTCTGCCGCGAACATTCAGGCGGCAGTGGAAGATTCGCTACGGCGCTTGCAAACCGATTACATCGACGTCTATTTTTCTCACGACGACGACACCGAAACGCCTTTGGCTGAAACGCTTGGCGCCTATCAGCGGCTAATCGAGGCGGGCAAGGTGCGGGTGATCGGCGCGTCGAACTACAGCGGCGCGCGCGTCGAGGAAGCGCTCGCCGTGTCCCGCCAGCATGGATTGCCCGAGTACCAGTTGTTGCAGCCGGAGTACAACCTGTATGATCGCGCCGCTTATGAGCGGGACATCGAACCGGTGGCGCTCGCCAATCGGCTCGGCGTGGTGGTGTACTGGAGCCTTGCAAGCGGCTTTCTGTCCGGCAAGTACCGGTCGCAGGCCGATCTGGCCAACAAGGCGCGCGGCAGCCGGGTCGAGAAATATCTGAACGAGCGCGGCTTGCGGATTCTGGACGCGCTCGACCAAGTCGCCGAGCGGCACGGCAGCACGCCGGCCACCGTCGCACTGGCCTGGCTGATCGCGCGGCCGAGTGTAACGGCCCCAATTGCAAGCGCGACCTCGGTCGACCAGCTCAAGAGCCTGGCCGCCGCCGTCCATCTGATGCTGACCAGGGCCGATATTGGAGAACTGGACGAGGCGAGCGCCTGATCGCGCAAGGGACCTGGCGTGATCGCTAAACCCCTGGTAGGATGGAGAGTTTCCTGATATCATCGGGAGTGAATTGAGATCTTTGCCTGTTTCGTTAATGTTTTTCATTGATGAAAGGTTGGCGAAACGGCAACAGGCGTGGCTTTGGCATTTCGTCTGTCCGCGTTCCGCGGTGAACTCCCCACCTCTCTTTTCCGGCCTCCGTGGCCGTTATGCCTCTCGTTTCATTCGTGGTTTGGCCGGGATTTGTCCCGCGTTTGCCTGTTACTGGCCATGAATCGAAACGACCGGAGGGCCGGCGCGTGAGCGGTATCCCGCCACGCAATTTACCCCTATCAAGTGATTGAGTTAGGAATTACATGACGACGATTCTTCTGAAAGAAAACGAGCCGTTCGAAGTGGCGATTCGCCGCTTTCGTCGCGCAATTGAAAAGAATGGCCTGATCGCTGAACTGCGTGAGCGCCAATCGTACGAAAAGCCGACTACGGCCCGTAAGCGCAAGAAGGCTGCTGCTGTGAAGCGCCTGCACAAGCGCCTGCGCAGCCAGATGCTGCCGAAAAAGCTGCACTAAGCACGCTTTTCCGCGCGCGCTTTTCTGCGCATTAGTACGCCGAACGGCGGTGTGAGCTTCGAAAGAAGCCACATCGCCGTTTTGCTTTTGGTGGGCCTGTGGACCGATTTGCGCGGGACTTGTGCGGCTGTGACGCGCTGCGGCGCGTTAGGCGGCGCTCTTCAGGCGCTTCGCGGACAGGCCAAATTGCCGGGCGATCGAGCCCAGACGCTCATGCCATTCCCACGTGCCGAACACGTCATGCACGTTTTGCAGGCAACTGAGCAGAGTGACGGTGGCCGGGTCGTACACATTGAGGTTGGCGTGCAGGAGCGCCTTTTTAAGCGCAGATACGCCGGCATCCATATAAGCGGGCACCTCGACGGATGCTTTGCCGATGTAGCGTACCGGAACGCCTTCCATCGCGGTCACGTAGTCACACGGCTTGATGAAATGGCCGACCGGGCAGCCACCGCAGTAGCCGCGGTAAGCGCCGCCGCCGCGAGGCAGCAAGGCGGCGCGTTTCCGGCCAAGCAGATGATCCACGGCCTGATCGAAAATCTCCTGATGGGTCAGGAAGTTCAGGGATTTCATGGTTGGTCTCCCATGCGTTACGCAGCGGTTATTCGTTGTTCGAGCGCATGAAAGGCAGTATCGGGCACGCGCCGATTCGCGAAACCCGGACTAGCACAGCGAAAAGCCTTCAATTCCCGGGTTTGACCCGTTTGCCGTGCCGCCTCAGCCCGCTTTGCGATTGCGTCCCTTCTTGCCGAGCGCCGCGCATCGCGCGCGGCACATGCAGGTCGCCTCGTGATCGTTCACCATGCCGACCGCCTGCATGAACGCGTAGCAGATCGTCGAGCCGACGAACTTGCAGCCGTAGCGCTTCAGCCCCTTGCTGAGCGCGTCCGAAATTTCCGTGGATGCCGGCGCCTGCTTATACGATGCCCAATCGTTCTGGATCGGCGTCTGATCGACGAACGACCATAAGAAGTTGGCGAGCGAGCCGTGCTCGGCCTGAATCTGCTGCACGGCGCGCGCGTTGGTAATCGCCGACTCGATCTTGCCGCGATGGCGCACGATACTTTCGTCCAGTAGCAGCGCATCGACATGTTTGGGCGTGAAGCGCGCGACTTTATCGATGTCGAAGTCGGCGAAGGCGCGACGATAGCCGGTGCGTTTGTTAAGAATCGTCGACCATGACAAGCCCGCCTGCGCGCCCTCCAGTACAAGCATTTCGAACAAGTGCTGATCGTCGCGCGAGGGTACGCCCCATTCGGTGTCGTGGTAGTGTGCGAGCGCTTCGCTCGATACCCAGTTGCATCGCTGTGTCACTTTCGCGCTCCCGCGTTGTCATGTCGCCCGTCAGCATAGCGGAAGCCGTGCGCGCTGCAAGCTGGCCATTCGGCCGATTGCAGGATCGAAACTGACCTGCCACGCTATGCGTTATTCACCTCCTGAACTCACTCAATTCGATGGATAAAGACCTCTTTTTGATCGGCATCGATGGCGGCGGCAGCGGTACGCGCGTCGTCCTTGGCGACGCCCAGGGCCGCGAACTGGCACAGGCGGCGAGCGGGCCGTCGGGGCTGGGCCTCGGTGTGGAGCGCGCGTGGCAGGCTATCGGAGCCGGCTGCGCCGACGCATTTGCACGTGCCGGCGTGCCGCTGGACTGGTCGCGCTGCGTACTCGGCTGCGGATTGGCAGGGGTCAATAATCGCGACTGGCTGGCCGCATTTCGCGCGCAGGCACCGGCGGTAGCCGGACTCGCGGTGGAAAGCGATGTCTACACCAGCTTGCTTGGCGCGCACGGTGGCGCGCACGGCGTGGTCGTCGCGCTTGGCACCGGCAGTCAGGCGGCCGCGCTCGACGGCAATGGCGAATGCCGAATCTCCGGCGGCTACGGTTACCCGTCTGGCGATGAGGCGAGCGGCGCCTGGCTCGGGTTGCGGGCCGTCGTCCACGCGCAGCAGGCGCTCGACGGGCGCGTACCCCACGACGATCTGGCGCAGGCGCTGCTCGCCCACACCGGTGCGCATGACCGCGACAGCCTCATAGTCTGGCTGTGCGAAGCCAATCAGACGGCTTATGCAAGGCTCGCGCCGATCGTCATCGCGCATCGCACGCATCCGTTCGCGGCGCGATTGCTCGGCGAGGCCGGCGAGGAAGTGGGCAAGATGATTGCCGCGCTCGATCCGTCGGCGGCCTTGCCGGTCGCGTTGTGCGGCGGTCTCGGCGCACCGCTGCGCGAATACGTGCCACAGATTTATCAGCCCCGTTTGCGCGAGCCGTTGGCGGATTCCGCACATGGCGGTTTGCAGTTGGCGCAGCGCGAAGCGGCTCGCGTCGCCGGTTGAGAATCGTCTGGCGCGCCGGCGGCGATCTCGCGGATGCGGCGCACAACGGTAAAATGCGATCTTTGACGCTGCCCGGCTGCTCACACCATGTACAAAGTCATTGCCACGGACCTCGACGGCACGCTGCTTAACGCCGATCACCAGGTGGACCCGTTCACGATCGCGACCGTGCGTAAGCTGGAAAGCGACGGGCTGCACTTCGTGATCGCGACGGGGCGCCACTACTGCGACGTTGCGGGCATTCGCGACCTGCTGGGCATCAACCCGTATCTGATCACGTCGAACGGCGCACGCATTCACGCGCCGGACAACACGGGGATTCACGCCGACGACCTGCCACCGGCCATCGTGCGGCGGTTGGTGCAGCCGGAAATCGTCGGCGCGCACGGCCGCGTGATCGTCAACCTGTTCGCCGACCAGGCGTGGTTGATCGACCGGGATGCGCCGGACCTGTTGAAATTCCATCAGGATTCCGGCTTCACCTACGAGGTAACCGATCTGCCGAAGCACGACGGTGTCGATATCGCGAAGGTTCTTTACATCGGCGAGCCCGCCGATCTCGCGCATGTCGCGGCCAACCTAGCGCGCGAATTCGGCGACGCGCTGTATGTCACCTATTCGCTGCCCGATTGCCTGGAAGTGATGACGTCGAACGTATCGAAGGGGCGCGCGTTGCAAGTCGTGCTCAAGCGCCTCGGCGTCGACGCCTCGCAATGCGTGGCGTTTGGCGACAACATGAACGATATCGATCTGCTGGAGACAGCCGGCCATCCGTTCATGATGAACAACGCCAATCCCGATCTCATCACGCGTTTGCCGGACGTGCCGCGCATCGGCAACAACTTCGAAGCCGGCGTCGCGCACCATCTGCGCAAACTTTTCTCGCTCGACGACGAACTGATGTCCTGAAAACGGAACGGCCCGCGTCCTCTTTCGGGGACTCGAGCCGGTTCTTCGAGACGTCAGGCAGCGTTACGATCAGCCGTGCCAGCCGCCGCGGCGATCGCCATGATCGTCGCGACCCCAGTGTCGGTCGTTGTGATCCCAGCCGCGATCATCCCGATGGTCGTCGCGATAGTAGCCGCCGCGATCGTAGCGATGGTCCCAGCCGCCGTTGCCGTAGGTGCCGTAGTACACCGGCTGCGGTGCTGCATAAACGGGTGCAGGCTGGGCATAAACCGGTGCGCCGAGCGACAGGCCGATATTCAGATCCGTATGCGCTTGCGCGACACCGCATGCGCCCGCCGCGAGTCCAGCCGCAACCAGCAAGTGAGTGACGATGCGTTTCATGGTGTTCTCCTGTGAGGCGACGTGTGTTTGTTGCACAGGACCAATCTACGCATTCCGGGCGTTGGCAACTGCGACGAGATGTTACGGACTGCAAGCATCGTCGCAGGCTCCGAAGGGCTGTAGAAGGAACATTCGAAGGCAACACGCCGGATGCGCTTTCCGCTTGAAGCCCCGTCACATAAGGATTCCAGGCTCCTTGGGACGAGCCGGGACCCAGTTGCCACCGGCCATTGCAACAATCAGACAGCCGCGCTCGTAATCGCGACTTACACCTGTATTACCCGATTAATCAACCGAGCTCGCGGAAGCACCCGCCGCAGCCGCAGAAGGAGTACCCGGCAGCGCCGCGCATGGGCAATCCACAGCGCGGCCGTTCAGTCCCTGGCGGTCAAGTTTGAAACTGGCGTGGGCCGTGCCGTTTTGCCAGTCGAGGCGAACAATATAGATACTGTCGAAATCATCGCTTTGCCAGTTGGGCACATCGGCGGCATTGCCGCCATGCGTGCTCATCATCTGGCGCAACAACTTCACAATCAGCTTGTGCTCCCACGCGACGACAATCAGCTTGTTGCGATTGGACGGATTGACGAGCGCCGTGTCGAGCTGATCAATCTGGGCGAAACCGTACGGCGTTTGAACCGGCATCTGGAATTGGATGGCGGTCGGCTCGATGGTCGCAAGCGGCCGAATGTAGTAATAGGGGTGACCGCTGTCGTCTTTTTGCTGGCCGGGATCGGGCGCATAGATCGCATCCGGTTTGCCGAACTTGGCGGCGATCACGGCCGGCAAGGCCAACGCACGGTTGAGCCCCCGGCAATTGAGTTGGCCGTAACCCTTGGCGGGTTTCTCGCCATGGCGCACGAATACGAGCGTTTCGGTATTGCCGTCCGCCGCATGGGCCGCGGGTAACGCCAGCACACCCGCGCACAAACCGGCGATGGAGAGTGCGACGCCATGCAGGAATCCGCGGAAACGGGTCATCGGTAGCACCTGTGCGAGCTTGGGAAGTCGCACGATTCTAGCAGCGGACTATCGGCCGGCTAAGGCGCTGCCTGCGTCGTGCTGACAAAAAAACAAAGCGGGCGCCGTAGCGCCCGCTTTGACTGCCTGGATAGGCGCACTCGCTGATCAGTCGAGCGCCAGTTCCTGCGACTTGCCGCGGCGGCATTCGGCGATGAGCGGGTACAGCACGCCTGCGATCACTGCGCCGATGATCGGTGCGACCCAGAACATCCACAACTGATCCATCGCTGCGCCGCCGACGAACAGCGCCGGGCCGGTGGAGCGCGCCGGGTTGACCGACGTGTTGGTGACCGGAATCGAGATCAGGTGAATCAGCGTCAGGCACAGGCCAATCGCGATTGGCGCGAAACCGGCCGGCGCACGCTTGTCGGTCGCGCCGAGGATCACGAACAGGAAGAAGCCAGTCATGACCACTTCGCAAATGAACGCAGCCGCGAGCGAATATTGGCCCGGCGAGCGCTCACCGTAGCCGTTGCTGGCGAAACCGCTGGCGACGAGGTCGAAACCCGGTTTGCCCGATGCGATCAACGACAGCACCAGCGCACCCAGCACCGCGCCGATCACTTGCGCGACGATGTACGGCAGCAGGTCGCGAGCCGGAAAGCGGCCGGCGACGGTCAGTCCGACGCTTACGGCCGGATTCAGGTGGCAGCCGGAGATGTGGCCGATCGCATAAGCCATTGTCAGGACAGTGAGGCCGAACGCGAGCGAAACGCCCACAAAGCCAATGCCCAGACCGTGAACCGGACCGGCGAAGTTAGCGGCGAGGACGGCGCTGCCGCAACCCCCGAGCACGAGCCAGAAAGTGCCGAACAGCTCGGCGGCGAGGCGCTTTGACAACTGCATGATTGGTAATCCTAAAATGTTTGACGCCTGGAGTGGCATGAATGCTAAGCGCAGGTGCATGCCATTGAGCGCGCAATTCTAGGGAAAGACAGCCGGATTAGGTGTCAAGAATTGTCAATGTGGAGTCTCCTTTACCTATTATTACGCGATAAAGATCTCGTTTTACAATTCATCGACGCTTAATAATTATCAGATGATTTCTTCCTAAATCGGTATTATTGTCCATTGCGAATTTTTATAATTGCAGCTAGTCTGCGAGCGAATGAGTTCTAGAAAAGGGGAGAACCGGAATGTCTCAATATGCAGACCTCAAGGCGCAGATCGCCAAATTGCAGGCACAAGCAGACGAAGCCCGGCGTACTGAAATCGACAATGTTGTCGCTGACATCCGCCAAAAGATCGCTGAATATGGTCTAACCGCGCAAGACCTCGGCTTTGCGGTTGCCGCACGGCGCGGACGCCCGCCAAAGAAGGCGCCGCTGCCGGCCAAGTATCAGGATCCGAAATCGGGCAATACCTGGAGCGGGCGCGGCAAACCGCCAAAGTGGATTGTCGGCAAGAATCGCGAACGCTTTTTGATTGGCGCGGCGTGAATGCCCAGCCGGTAGCAGGCGAAAGCCAACTGAAGGTTGATCGGTGCGGAATTGTTAATTCGTGATGCGCCAGTCCAGGATGGAAGCGCATCCACACTTGCAATTAAAAAAGCCGCCCGTGAGAGGCGGCTTTTTCGTAGTTGGAAGCGGGTTAACTCCTGCCAACCGCTCGCGCAAACGATTCACCAGGCAAATTTACTCGTGATTGGCGTGCAAATCGGAAAAAGGCAGAAGTACGGCTTAAGCGGCCAAGCGCATAAAAAACGCCAGCCGCTTAAGCGCGTTGCAGAACCCGTTGCTGGACCCGCCGCTCGACCCACCGCGCAATCCAGCATTCAACCCACCGCGACCTGGCGCAACACCGGGCGGCGCGTCGCTTCGATCAGTGCCGAATAGCCGTCAACGTAATTCTGAGCCATCGTTTTCGAACTGAAGCGGCGTTCGAACTGTGCGCGAATCTCCGTGCGCGACAGTTCGTCCAGACGCTGCAGCGCGGCTACCGCACCTTGAACGTCCTCGACAATGTAGCCGGTCACGCCGTGGTCGATCACTTCCGGCACCGAGCCGCGGTTGAACGCGATCACCGGCGTGCCGCACGCCATCGATTCGATCATCACCAGACCGAACGGCTCCGACCAGTCGATCGGGAACAGCAGCGCCTTGGCGCCCGATAGAAACTCGGGCTTCTGCGCCTCGTTGATTTCGCCGACGAACTCCACGTGCGCCATGGAAAGCAGCGGTTCGATTTCCTTCTTGAAGTATTCCTGGTCGACCTTGTCCACCTTGGCGGCGATCTTCAGCGGCAAACCGCTTTGCGCAGCGATCTTGATAGCTGTATCGACGCGCTTCTCAGGACAGATACGACCGAGGAACGCCAGGTATTCCGGCTCTTTGTGTGTTTGCGGCGTGAGCAACTGCTCCGGCAGGCCGTGGTAAATCGTGTTCAGCCAGTTGGCCTGCGGCAGCGGCACGCGCTGCGAATCCGAAATCGATACCACCGGCACATTCGAGAACGCGTCGAACACCGGTTGCAGTTCCGGCAAGTCCAGGCGGCCGTGAAGTGTCGTCACAAACGGCGTGTCCATGGTGGTGAAGAGCGGGAACGGCATGTAGTCGAGGTGAAAGTGCAGCACGTCGAACTCATGCGCGACACGGCGCACTTTTTCCATCATCAGGATGTGCGGAGCCAGCGCGTCGCGGATCGTCGGATCGAGGCGCAGCGCACGAGGCCAGCAGGCGTCGAGGTTCGCGGAGGTGATCGAGTCGCCGCTCGCAAACAGCGTAACGTCGTGGCCGAGGTCGACCAGCGCTTCAGTCAGATACGAGACGACACGCTCGGTGCCACCGTAGAGTTTCGGCGGGACAGCTTCGTACAACGGCGCAATTTGTGCGATTCGCATGCGTTTTCTCCTGTTCAAAACGGCTTCGCACAGCGGTGCTCGAGTAGAGCGAGGCGCGAATGCCTGACGGACGGTTGGGCGCGGTAGGCCGCCGCCCGGGGGGGGCGAACCTGTATCGGGAAATCCCTAGGCTTCATTATCGGGATCGGCCGGCCTAATTCGAGTTATTTTTCAAACACTTAATGTTGTTACAGCGCGAAACATGATGCGTTACAGGTCAATAAAGACCTGTCCCGATAGCCAGGAAGCGCCCCTGGATGGACATTCGAGCGCTGGAAGGACACGAGCAAATGACGAGCAAACCAGGAGCAAGCGACGGTCCCGGGACAGGAGCGCGACCTCTACACCGCGCGCGTTGCGCTGAAGTGAAAACGTCTTATAATTCTTTCTCACCGCAACAAGGTGCGGACCGTGAGTCACCCAGGACTCACCATTTGGTTCACATTTTTGTTGAAGATTCATCCAAAGCGCATCGTCAGCGCCAGGCTGCGCGCCGCTTCACCAGCTTCAACCTTCTTTCCGCCCCCTCCGTGTAGGACAAATTCCTACACGAATGACGGATTAATCCGTCAAGCAGGCAGGGTGTCTGTCCGATTTCCGTCTGCTCCCCCTTTCGACACAATGCTCGCAAGACCAGAAACGAGCCGATTCGTGCGGTTTAAGCGCGCGCGTTCGAGCAAACGTTTCCGTAACGGCCTGACCAGCCAGATACACCCCGGGGGAACCATGAGCGCGACAAGCGAAATGCTCAATGAGATCAGAGAAGTCAACCTGTCTTATCTCCTGCTCGCGCAGCGCCTGCTGCGTGAGGACAAGCCTATGGGCATGTTTCGCATGGGGATTTCGGATCAGCTAGCCGACGTGCTCGCCAATCTGTCTTTGGCGCAGACCGTGAAGCTGGCGGCGTCCAATCAGGTGTTGTGCCGCTTCCGTTTCGACGACCATGCCGTGCTGTCCGCCCTTGCGGACAAAGGCAAATCCAGCGCCGTGGCTCAGGCGCATTCCGCGATCCTGATGGCAAGCCAGCCAGTCGAACAAGTCGGCTGATGGCAGCTTGTAGTTCTAAAAAAGCGATCAGGACGGGGGAAATGCAAGCGGATGGCAATTAAAAGTGTTGTGCAGGAAGTCAGGGAAATCACCCTGGCCATCGAGCTGATCGAACTCGGCGCGCGGTTGCAATTGCTGGAAGCCGAAACCAGTCTGTCGCGCGACCGGCTGATCAAGCTGTACAAGGAACTGAAAGGGGTGTCGCCGCCCAAGGGCATGCTGCCGTTTTCGACCGACTGGTTCATGACCTGGCAGCCGAACTTTCACTCCTCGCTGTTCTATAACATCTACCGTTTCATGGCCGGCCACGGCGGCTGTCTGACGATCCAGTCGATCGTGAAGAGCTACCGGCTCTATCTGGAACACGTTCAGTTGCACGACGACGAGCCCGTGCTCAGTCTCACGCGCGCGTGGACGCTGGTGCGCTTCTTCGACTCCGGAATGCTGCAAATGACCGCCTGTTGCCGGTGCGGCGGGCATTTTGTCGCGCATGCGCACGATCCGCAGCACGCCTTTGTCTGCGGGCTGTGTCAGCCGCCTTCGCGCGCGGGTAAGACAAAGAAATTTGTCGACGCCCGGGCCCGCGAAAGCCTCGCCGCGCTCGAAGTTTGAGCCGCGGGGGCGGCATCGGCCCACCGCTCGCAACCCGAGCGCGGCATCCACAAGCGCCTTCTGGCGGGCTTTCCGGCCAGGTCGGCCGGCGCCGGGCCCGGCCGGTCCGGCTTAACCCGCCTCTGGTTTACACCGGAGCGCCGCGCCGCTTTTCCGTCAAAGTTTTCTGCCCCGTTGCCGTAAACCAGATTAACGACGGTAACCGTCGCTTCTTTGTGAGGGCTCGGCAGTGCTGATTTTCGTGGGAACACTCGTGACGCTTTTGTCCGTTTTCGGCGGTTACGCGCTGGAAGGCGGCCATCTCAGCGCGCTGTTGCAACCCGTCGAAGTGCTGATGATTGTCGGCGCCGGGGTCGGCGCGTTCATTCTCGGTAACGGGATGAAGACGATCAAGGCGACGCTGCGCGTCATTCCGACGCTGTTCAAGGGCGCGAAGTACAACAAGGACGTCTATATGGAGCTGATGGCGCTCCTTTACGTTCTGCTGGCCAAGGCGCGCAAGGAAGGCACGCTGACGCTGGAAGCCGACATCGACGATCCGTCGAAGAGCCCGATCTTCACGCAGTACCCGAAGATCCTCGCCGACCACCACATCATCGAATTCCTGACCGACTACCTGCGTCTGATGGTGGGCGGCAACATGAACGCGTTCGAGATCGAAAGCCTGATGGACGAGGAGATCGAGACGCATCACCAGGAAGGCGAAGCGCCCGCGCACGCCCTGAACAAGGTCGGCGACGCGATGCCGGCATTCGGTATCGTGGCCGCGGTGATGGGCGTGGTGCACACCATGGCCTCCGCCGACAAGCCGCCCGCGGTGCTCGGCGAGATGATCGCCCAGGCGCTGGTCGGCACCTTCCTCGGCATTCTGCTCTCGTACGGGCTGATCGGGCCGCTCGCAAGCGTCGCCGAACAGCGCGTGACGGAGTCGACCAAGATGTTCCAGTGCATCAAGGTGACGATCCTCGCCAGCCTGAATGGCTATGCGCCGGCTATTGCCGTCGAATTCGGCCGCAAGGTGCTCTTCTCGACTGAACGCCCGTCGTTCGCCGAGCTGGAAGAGCACGTGCGCCGCGTCAAAGCCAAGTAACGGCCGCCGGGAACCGATTCGATGAGTAAGGACAAAGACCGCGCCATTGTCGTCAAGCGCTCCGCGCCGGCCAAGAAAGGCCATCACGGCGGCGCGTGGAAGCTCGCGTATGCGGACTTCATGACCGCGATGATGGCGTTCTTCCTGCTGATGTGGCTGCTGAGTTCGGCCTCCACCGTGCAGTTGAAGGGCATTGCCGACTACTTCAACCAGCCGTTGAAGATCACGCTGTGGGGCGGCGATCGCAGCGCCGAGGACTCGAGCATTCTGAAGGGCGGCGGCCGCGACATTTCGACCGACTCACAAGGCATCACGCGCGCCACCGACGGCTCGACCGCCCGTGCCGAGCGCACCGCAGCGCATAACAACGAAGATTCAGACAAGCAGTCGCAGGGCGAGCTGGAACGCCGCGAACAGGTCCGCCTGCACGATCTGCAGGTCAAGCTGATGGCCGCGATCGAAGCGAACCCGGTGCTGCGCCAGTTCAAGCAGCAGATCCGCATCGACTCGACGCTGACCGGCCTGCGCATCGAAATCGTCGATTCGCAGAAGCGGCCGATGTTCGCGACCGCGCGAGACGTGGTTGAACCGTATATGCGCGACATCCTGCGAGAAATCGGCCACACGCTGAACGACGTGCCGAACCGGATCATCGTGCAAGGGCACACCGACGCCGTGCAGTACGCCGGCGGCGAGAAGGGCTACAGCAACTGGGAACTCTCCGCGGACCGCGCCAACGCGTCGCGCCGCGAGTTGATCGCCGGCGGCATGGACGAAGCGAAGGTGATGCGCGTGCTCGGCCTCGCGTCGACGCAGAACCTGAACAAGGCGGACCCGATGGACCCGGAAAACCGCCGTATCAGCATCATCGTGCTGAACAAGAAGTCGGAGGAGGCGCTTGACCATGACGACTCCACCACGACCACCTTGTCGGACGACGCAGCCGGCTCCAAGCCGCTGCTGCAAAGACTTGCGCCACCGGTGACGGTTGCGCCGAAGGTGTCGGCGGCAGCGCCGGCAGCCCAGTAACAGATAGCGGTTGGCTGACCGGTCCATGCGTCCAGATGGCGCGAACGGCCAGCCGATCCATCGCGTAAGTGCAGTGAGGTTTTCATGATCAGGCACATCCTGGCAATCGACGATTCGGCATCGATGCGGCAAATCCTCGCCGCCACGCTGACGACGGCCGGCTATGAGGTGACGCTCGCGGCGGACGGCAACGAAGGGCTCGAAAACGCGCTCGCCATGTCGTTCGACCTCGTGCTGACGGACCAGCACATGCCGGGCAAGACAGGCCTCGATCTGATCGCCGAACTGCGCGGCAACCCGGCCTACCAGGCAACACCCATCCTCGTCCTCACGACGGAATCGGGCGAGCCCTTCAAGGCGGCGGCGCGGGCCGCGGGGGCGACCGGCTGGATCGAAAAGCCGCTCGACCCGGACATGCTGACCGAACTGGTCGCGGCGTTAGCTGAACCGGATCAGGCATGAGCGCTTAAAAAAACACCACCTTTACACAAGTTATAGAAGCTTTCGACGCGGCGGCACGGCAGCCCAAGCCTAGACAGGAACTCTCGCGGTGACCCAGGCATGACACTCGACATCACTCAGTTCTATCAGACGTTCTTCGACGAAGCGGACGAACTGCTCGCGCAGATGGAGCAGTTGCTGCTCAATCTGGATATCGCCCACCCGGACCCCGAAGACCTCGCCGCGATTTTCCGCGCGGCGCATTCGATCAAGGGCGGCGCGGCGACGTTCGGCTTTACCGCGCTGACAGAAACGACGCACATTCTCGAATCGCTGCTCGACCGCGCGCGCAATAACGAACTCGTGCTGCGCAAGGACATGATCGACACGTTCCTCGAAACCAAGGACGTGTTGTCGGGCCAGCTCGCCGACTACCGTGCGAGCGCCGAGCCGGATACGGCTGTGGCCAAGGCGATCTGCGCGAAGCTCGAACAGTTGCACGCGGAAAGCCGTCTTGGTATTGAAGCGGCAGCGGTGGCGCCGGCAGTGGCTGCGCCGGTGGCAGTCGCGGCAGCCGTGGGAGCACATACGGAAGCACATACGGAAGCACAAGGCGGTACCCCGCCGGAGCACGTCGTCGAACAGGCGGTGTTGGCGGCGGGTGAATGGACTGACGGCGAAGCGGCACAGACCGCGCAAGCCGGGGGCGCCGGCAGTGAAGGCGGCCCACATCTGAAAATTACGCTACGGGGCGTGGGTGAGAAGGACCAGGAACTGCTGGCCGAAGAGCTCGGCAACCTGGGGAACATAGTCGGGAAGGTCAAAAGCGGCGGCGATCTGACGCTGTGGCTGCAGACCGATGTGACCTCCGACGACATCATCGCCGTGTGCTGTTTCGTGATCGACGAAAGTCAGATCTCGATCGGCCGCGGCACCGCACCGGCGGACGAGACGGAGCAAGGCGAACCTGGAACGCCGAACGCTGCCGATTCGACCCCGGCGCAAGCAGCACAGGCGGCACCGGCGGTACAGGCAGCATCGTCGGCACCGGCGGCCCACACCGCTGCGCCCGCTCAGGCCGCCGCCACACAAGGAACGTTTGAAGCATCGGCGCCGCCGGCAGCTGCCGCGGCTGCACCCGCAGTGGCGAGCAGCGCACCGGTGGCAAGCGCGGCAGCCAGCGCACCGGCAACCGCGGAACAGGACCGCAAGGCAGCGCGTCCGGCCGCGGCGGCAGGCGGCGCGGAAGGCAGCTCGATTCGCGTCGGCGTCGAGAAGGTCGATCAGCTGATCAACCTGGTCGGCGAACTGGTGATCACGCAGGCGATGTTGGCCGAGACCACCAGCACGTTCGATCCGGCCTTGCATGACCGGCTCTTCAACGGCATGGCGCAACTCGAGCGTAACGCGCGCGATCTGCAGGAAGCGGTGATGTCGATCCGCATGATGCCGATGGATTACGTGTTCAGCCGCTTCCCGCGTCTGGTGCGCGATCTGGCGGCGAAACTCGGCAAGGAAGTGGAACTCGTCACCTTCGGTCAGGCGACCGAACTCGACAAGAGCCTCATCGAACGGATCATCGATCCGTTGACCCACCTCGTGCGCAACAGTCTCGACCACGGCATCGAAACCGTGGAAGCGCGACGGGCGGCGGGCAAGGACGCAACCGGTCAGCTGGTGCTGTCGGCCGCGCATCATGGCGGCAACATCGTCATCGAAGTAAGCGACGACGGCGCC
The DNA here is from genome assembly GCF_003610295.1 of Paraburkholderia sp. BL23I1N1. NCBI lineage: Bacteria > Pseudomonadati > Pseudomonadota > Betaproteobacteria > Burkholderiales > Burkholderiaceae > Paraburkholderia > Paraburkholderia sp. BL23I1N1. The sequence goes on along the minus strand of NZ_RAPV01000002.1, from coordinate 247,266 downwards.
GGTTTGCGCCGCGACAAGATTCTCGCGAAGGCCGCGAAGCAGGGCATGCAGGTCAGCGAAACGATGTCCGACGAAGAAGTCTGGAACCTGATTTTCCTGCCGGGCTTCTCGACGGCGGAACAGGTCACGGACGTCTCGGGCCGCGGCGTCGGCATGGACGTGGTGAAGCGGAACATCCAGTCGATGGGTGGTCACGTGGAAATCACCTCGCATGCGGGCAAGGGCAGCACCACGCGCATCGTTTTGCCGCTGACGCTGGCCATTCTCGACGGCATGTCGGTGAAGGTCGGCAACGAGATTTTCATTCTGCCGCTGAACTTCGTGATGGAGTCGCTGCAACCGCGAGCCGAGGACATCTACACGGTGGCCAACGGCGAACGCGTGGTGCGCGTGCGCGGCGAATATCTGCCGCTCGTCGCGCTGCATGAAGTATTCACCGTCGAAGACGCCAAGCAGGAACCGACGCAGGGCATCGTCACCATCATGCAAACCGAAGGGCGCCGCTTTGCGATGCTGATCGACGAGCTGGTGGGGCAGCAGCAGGTGGTCGTGAAGAATCTGGAAACGAATTACCGCAAGGTGCACGGCATTTCCGCCGCAACCATTCTCGGCGACGGCAGTGTCGCGCTGATCGTGGACGTGGCGGCGCTGAATCGCGAATCTCGCCACGCGCACGGCGCGATGAGCCTCGCATGATGTCCGTCAAACTCGTCGCAACACTCACTAAATTTATTTCATCCCAACCGTTTGGGGGCTAACGTGGCAGAAGTCCAATCCATCAATTCGAGCGTCGCGAACGCGACGAATGGTCGCCGCGACGCGCAGCAGGCAGACGCCGGCGGTCAGGAATTCCTCGTCTTCACGCTCGGCGCCGAAGAGTACGGCATCGACATTCTCAAGGTGCAGGAAATCCGCGGCTACGACAACGTGACGCGTATCGCCAATGCGCCCGAGTTCATCAAAGGCGTGATCAATCTGCGCGGCATCATCGTGCCGATCGTGGACATGCGTATCAAGTTTCATCTGGGTCGCGTCGAGTACGACCACCAGACCGTCGTGATCATCCTGAACGTCGCGCATCGCGTGGTCGGGATGGTGGTGGACGGCGTGTCGGACGTGCTGACGCTCGCCACCGACCAGATCATGCCGGCGCCGGAATTCGGAGCGACGCTGACGACCGAGTACCTGACGGGGCTGGGCACCGTCGACGGCCGCATGCTGATCCTGATGGACATCGAGAAGCTGATGACCAGCCGCGAGATGGCGCTGATCGAAACGCTCAGCTCCTGAACCTGGATACGACTCAGTAAGAAGCACAGATAGAAGCACAGATCGAACAGGGAGCGCCAAGATGCTGAGCAGGTGGTCGATTCGCACATCGTTGACGATGATGGGGATCATTCTCGTTGCGCTGACCGTCGTGGTCGGCGCCCTTGGTCTAACCGCGTTGAACGGCGCGAGCCAGTCGCTCGACCGCATTGCGCGCGGCGACCTGGTTGCCATTCACGCGCTCGACGATGCGTCGTCGTACCTGTTGCGTTCGCGCGTGACGCTGGACCGGTTCGCCGCGTTGAGCACCGCTGGCGACACCGAGCAGGCAAAGAAGGCGCTCGATCGTGCGCAGGAGTTGATCGGCAAGTCAAACGAGAACTGGCAGGCGTTTCTCAACGCACCGAAGAACGGTGTCGACCAGGCGTTGATCGACGAACTGACGGCGCGCCGCACGACCCTGACGCGAGACGGCGTGGACCCGGAATTCGTCGCGTTGCGCGCGAACGATCTGACGGCCTATCACGCGATCGCCGATACCAAGATCCCCCCGATGTTCCTTACGTACGATAACGCGGCGTCTGCCGTCATCAAGGGGATGCAGCAACACGCGATAGATCAGCAGACGAGCGCGCAATCGAACGTCTCGCTGATGACGACGCTGATCATCGGCGTCACCGTGTTCGCGCTGCTGATGGTGGTGGGTATCCGCTTCGCGCTGCGCGGCCTGATCGTGCAGCCGCTGAACGACGCGACGGCGTGCTTCGAACGGATCGCTTCGGGCGATCTGTCCGAGTCAATCGAAGTATTCAGCCGTAACGAAATCGGCCGCCTCTTCGCCGCCATCAAGCGGATGCAGGAAAGCATGGCGACGATGGTGAAGGCGGTTCACAGCAGCACCGAATCGATCGACACCGGCGCGCGCGAAATCGCGATGGGCAACACCGATCTCTCGCAACGCACGGAGCAGCAGGCTGCCTCGCTGCAGGAAACCGCATCGAGCATGGAGCAGCTGACCGGCACCGTGCGCCAGAACGCGGAGAACGCGCGCCAGGCGAGCCAACTGGCCGTCAATGCGTCGGACATCGCAACGCGCGGCGGCGACGTGGTGAGCCAGGTCGTCACAACGATGCAGGACATCGCAACCAGTTCGAACAAGGTCGTCGACATCATCGGCGTGATCGAAGGGATTGCCTTCCAGACCAACATTCTCGCGCTGAACGCGGCGGTGGAAGCCGCGCGGGCAGGCGAACAGGGCCGCGGTTTCGCGGTGGTCGCAGGCGAAGTGCGTAGCCTCGCGCAGCGCAGCGCCAGCGCCGCCAAGGAAATCAAGGAACTGATCGGCGACTCGGTCGACAAGGTGCAAAGCGGCTCGGCGCTGGTCGGCCGCGCGGGCACCACGATGGAGGAGATCGTGCAGGCGGTGCGCCGCGTGACCGACATCATGGGCGAAATCAGCGCGGCTTCGGAAGAGCAGTCGGGCGGCATCGAACAGGTGAATCGCGCGGTCGTGCAGATGGACGAGGTGACGCAGCAGAACGCCGCGCTCGTCGAACAGGCTGCGGCCGCCGCGGCGTCGCTCGAAGAGCAGACGCGTCAGTTGCAAACCGTGGTGAACGGCTGGAAGGTCGCTGGCGGCGAGGCGCGCAGCAACGTGACGGCGGCCCGTCCGCACGCTGCGGCACGCTCGAACGGCAGCAAGAGCGGCGGGCAGCAACGGCAGTCGGCAAAGGCGACGCCGCAAGCGCCCGCACACGCCGCCGCGCACCCGGCGGCAGGCAAGGCGGCCAGCACGGCAACCCATGCAGCATCCGCTTCGGCCACCCAGGGGGCGGACGGCGCCCGTGTCGAACCGGCTCTCAAACCGAAGACGGCCCGTGCCGCCTCCGAATCCGCAGTACGTCCGGCCGCAGCAGGCGCCACGACGGCGGGATCGGACGCGGACTGGGAAACGTTCTAGGAAGTGGCACAGAGACATGCGGTCATTCGGCATCTCGCTCCCTGAGGGGCGAATCATCGAAGCACGCTTACAAGGCGTGTGGCGGGCCGACTGTGTGTTGGCAGAACTCGCGGGCGGGCGCGACCCCGCGAACTCAATCCCTTTCGTCAGAAGCAACCCTTCTGACGAAAAGCCGGATGGCTCGTATTGCAGGCAGGAACATTCATGATGGCAACGCGCGCACAGCAACGCTCCGAGCGGGCGGAACCGGCTAGATCCGGCGAGCAAGGACGGGATTTCGAATTCACGTCGGCGGATTTCGCTCGTATTCGCGATCTGATTCATCGCAGCGCGGGCATTTCGCTGTCGGATCACAAGCGCGACATGGCGTACAGCCGGCTGGCGCGGCGGCTGCGCGCCCGTGGCCTCGAAGCCTTCAAACAGTACCTCGACCTGCTCGAAGCGGAAAACGATCCGGCCGAGTGGGAAGCGTTCACCAATGCGCTGACCACCAACCTGACCGCCTTCTTCCGCGAAGCCCATCATTTTCCGATCCTCGCCGAATTCGTGCCGCGCCGCGCGCAGCCCGTTTCGGTGTGGTGCTCGGCGGCCTCGACCGGCGAGGAGCCGTATTCGATCGCGATGACGCTGATCGAAGCGCTCGGCGATAGCGGCGCGCGTCAGGCCAGCGTGCTCGCCACCGACATCGACACGCAGGTGCTGGCGAAAGCCGAAGCCGGCATGTATCAATTCGACCAGGTGAAGCATCTGTCGCCCGAGCGGCTCAAGCGCTTCTTCCTGAAAGGCGCCGGCGCGCACGCCGGCATGGTCAAGGTGCGCCCGGAAGTGCGCGCGATGGTGCGCTTCGAACAGCTCAATCTGACCGACCGCGACTACGCGTTGCGCTCGCAGTTCGACGCGATTTTCTGTCGCAACGTGATGATCTATTTCGACAAGCCGACCCAGGCCCAGGTGCTCGCGCGCTTTGAGCCGGCGATGAAATCGGGTGGCTTGCTGTTTGCCGGCCACTCGGAAAACTTCACCTATGTGACGCAGGCATTCAAGCTGCGCGGCCAGACCGTCTATGAACTGACGCGCGACGCAGGCGCCGCCGCGCGCACGCCGGCACGCGCCACGAGCCATGCCGGCAGCGGGGTGACAGCATGAGCAGCAGCCTGCCGATCGCCAACAATCTGTATTTCGACAACCACTTCCAGCGCCCCGGCGTGAAGTTGTTGCCGAACGAGTTCTACACCACGAGCGAAGACATGGTGCTCGTCACCGTGCTCGGTTCGTGTGTCGCGGCCTGCATTCAGGACCGCGCGGCCGGCATTGGCGGCATGAATCACTTCATGCTGCCCGACGACGGCGCGGACGCCGGCCAGCCCGCGTCGGATTCGATGCGCTATGGCGCGTACGCAATGGAAGTGCTGATCAACGAGTTGATCAAGGCCGGTGGCCGCCGTGAACGCTTCGAAGCCAAGGTGTTCGGCGGCGGCGCCGTGCTGGCCGGCATGACCACGATGAACATCGGCGATCGCAATTCGGAATTCGTGCGCCGCTATCTGGCGCTCGAAAAGATCCGCATCGTCGCGGAGGATTTGCAGGGTAATCACCCGCGCAAGGTCGCCTTCATGCCGCGCTCCGGCCAGGTGATGGTGAAGAAATTACGCCTGCAGCAGGAAGCGGGCGTGGCCGAGCGCGAACAGGCGCTCATGCGGCAAAGCGCCGAAGCGCGTGCCGAACGGCTCGCGGCGGCGCGCAAACGGGTCGAATTGTTCGCGACGCCGGCCGCCACGCGGCCCAAGGTCGAACTGTTCGGCACAGCGGCAGGCGGTGCGGGCACCGGTGCATCGAAGCCGCGCATCGAGCTGTTCGGCGCAGGCCCGCGCCCGATTAATTCAAACAACGCCAGAACTACAGAGGAGGCGTGAGCGCTGTGCAAAAGATCAAAGTACTGTGCGTCGACGATTCGGCGCTGATCCGCAGCCTGATGACGGAAATCATCAATGGCCAACCGGACATGACGGTCGTGGCGACCGCACCCGACCCGCTGGTCGCGCGCGATCTCATCAAGCAACACAATCCGGACGTGCTGACGCTCGACGTCGAAATGCCGCGCATGGACGGTCTCGACTTCCTCGAGAAGCTGATGCGTCTGCGGCCGATGCCGGTCGTGATGGTGTCGTCGCTAACCGAACGCGGCAATGAAATCACGCTGCGCGCGCTGGAACTGGGCGCGGTCGACTTCGTCACCAAGCCGAAGGTCGGCATTCGCGACGGCATGCTCGACTACTCGGAAAAGCTCGCCGACAAGATTCGCGCCGCGGCCCGCGCACGGGTGCGCCAGGCCGCGCCGGTGCAGCACGCGGCCACGCAGGCCGCGCATGCGCCGGCCGCCGCCGCGCCGCTTTTCAATAATCCGCTGCTCAGTACCGAGAAGCTGATCATCGTCGGCGCCTCGACGGGCGGCACCGAAGCGATCCGCGAAGTGCTCGTGCCGCTACCGCCGGACGCGCCTGCCGTGCTGATCGCACAGCATATGCCGCCGGGTTTTACAAAATCTTTTGCACAACGCCTTAATGGTTTGTGCAGGATTACCGTTAAAGAGGCAGAGCACGGCGAGCGCGTGCTGCCAGGACATGCCTATATCGCGCCCGGCCACGCTCACCTGTTGCTGGCCCGCAGCGGCGCGAACTATATTGCGCATTTGTCCGACGAACCGCCGGTGAACCGGCATCGGCCGTCGGTCGACGTATTGTTCCGTTCGGCCGCGCAGCACGCGGGCAAGAACGCGGTTGGCGTGATCCTGACGGGGATGGGGCGCGATGGCGCCGCCGGACTGCTGGACATGAAAAAAGCGGGGGCGTATACCCTTGCGCAGGACGAAGCGAGCTGTATCGTGTTCGGCATGCCGCGCGAAGCGATTGCGCTCGGCGCTGCGGACGAAATTGCGTCGCTGTCGGAAATGAGCCGTCGCGTGATGGCGCGTCTGTCGTCAATGGGTGATCGCGTACAGCGGGTATGATGCGCGGGCCTGACTGAACTGGCGGTAATGCACCGCATCATGAATCAAGCAAAGGGAATGAAATGGATAAGGGAATGAAGATTCTGGTGGTTGACGACTTTCCGACGATGCGCCGGATTGTCCGCAACCTGCTCAAAGAGCTCGGCTACTCGAACGTGGACGAGGCGGAAGACGGTCAGGCCGGCCTCGCGCGTCTGCGCAGCGGCACCTACGAGTTCGTGATCTCCGACTGGAACATGCCGAACCTCGACGGTCTGGCCATGCTCAAGGAAATCCGTGCCGACGCCAACCTCACGCATCTGCCGGTGCTGATGGTGACGGCCGAGTCGAAGAAGGAAAACATCATCGCGGCGGCGCAAGCCGGCGCGAGCGGTTATGTCGTCAAGCCGTTCACGGCCGCGACGCTCGACGAGAAGCTCAACAAGATTCTCGAGAAGATGGCCAAGACCGGGAGCTGATGTGAATTTGCCGACCAACGCGCAAGGCGCCGACGCAGTCAATGAAAGCGGCGACTTCGCGTCCGACCGCATTCTGGCCCGCATTGGACAACTGACGCGCACGCTGCGCGACTCGATGCGTGAGCTTGGGCTCGACAAGCATGTCGAGCGTGCGGCGGAAGCCGTGCCCGATGCTCGCGACCGTCTGAAGTACATCGCGAACATGACCGAGCAGGCCGCCGAGCGCGTTCTGTCGGCGATCGACATCGCGAAGCCGATCCAGACGCAATTGCAGCAGGACGCGGGCGAGCTCGATGCGCGCTGGGAAAAGTGGTACGAGGCGCCGATCGAGCGCGAGGAAGTGCGCGCGCTGATGAACGACACGCGCACCTTCCTGCGCGGCGTGCCCGAAGCCACGGGCGCGACCAATTCGCAGCTGATGGAAATCATGCTGGCGCAGGACTTCCAGGATCTGACCGGGCAGGTCATCAAGAAGATTACGGACGTCGTGTACCTGATCGAGCAGCAATTGCTCGGCGTGCTGGTCGAAAACATCGCGCTCGAACGGCGCGAACAATTCGCGGCGAACGCGGCGGCGCTGGCGGCCGAGCCGTCGTCCACCGGCAGTCCGGAACATCTGCTGAATGGCCCGCAGATCAATCCCGAAGGCAAGACGGACGTGGTGCAGGACCAGTCGCAGGTCGACGATCTGCTGGCGAGCCTCGGCTTCTGACCTGGCGGCCGCCAGACCGCCGGCCGCCGGACCGGTAATGGATAGCAAGCCGCGCTCCCGCGCGCGCCTGCTGTCTGCCGACACAAACCACAGGCATACTACGGACTCAAGCAGCGGCACCACCCTCTGGTGAGAAGTAGTCACCGGCCGGTGGCACGGTGAGGCATTGCTTCAAAGTGCGACCGCGGCGGTGCCGTATGATCGGCATACATGCGGCCGGTTCGCGCGGTGCGAGCCGAGCAGCAGTAGCTCGGGAGGAGCCTTGTCATGTGGAGTCGTGTACGTCGCGCCGGGTTCGTTATGGCGCTAGCATTACCCTCGCTGTCTGCCGTGCAGTCCGCCTATGCGGGACTGGGCGGCACCCCAATGACACCCCCGGCGGATGCGTCGGTTTCTTCCCGCACCGTCCAGCCCGGTACCAGTTCGGCAACGGCGGCGCAAAGCGTGATGCGTTCTGCATCCAACGCGGCTTCTTCCACTTCGGCCACCGCGTCCTACACCGTGCGTGAAACCACCTTCGGCAACGGCACGGTGGTGCGCGAATATCTTGCCACGGACGGTTCGGTCTTCGGCATCGCATGGCGCGGTCCGCAAATGCCGGATCTCAACGATCTGCTCGGCAGCTATTTCCCGCAATACGTCGCCGGCGTCAAGGCTGTGCGCGCGGCGCGCGGAGGCGCTCGTGGCCCCGTTGCGGTCGACCAGAGCGGCCTCGTGGTCCGCTCCGGCGGCCACATGGGCGCGTTCAGTGGCCAGGCCTGGTTGCCGCCGGCGTTGCCCGCCGGCGTCAGCGGTTCCGACATCCAGTAAGAGCGAGGACGAACGATGCGAACCATGCAAAGTGCTGTGAAGCCCAAGGGCTGGATGCAGGCCATCCTGGCCGTGGCGTTGGTGTCGATGGTGGCCGCCTGCGGCGGTGGCGGCGGCTCCAGTTCCAGTGGCAGTTCGTCGGACTCGCTGAACGGCGGTTCGCTGCCGGCCAGCCCGACCCAGCAACCGATCGCCTCGAACGCGGTGAACACCGTGCCGATCACGGTCGCGCGGGGTGTGAACGGCGTGATCAATATTCCGACGGTTAGCGTGACCGTGTGCCCGCCGGGCACGACATCCAATTGTCAGACGATCACCAACGTCCAGGTCGATACCGGTTCGTTCGGGCTGCGTCTGGTTAGTTCGGTGGTGAATTCATCGCTGCTCAATGCGTTGCAGCCCATCTCCATTGGCGGGGCGCAACTCGCCGAATGCGCGAACTTCGCCGACGGCTTCACGTGGGGTACGGTGCGCACCGCGACCGTGCAGATCGGCGGCGAGACGACGGCCACGCCCGTTCCGATACAGATCATCGGCGACAAGGCGTCGAGTTCCGTCCCGACCGGCTGCGGCAGCGGCACGGCGGAAAACACGGCTAACGATCTCGGCGCCAACGGCATTCTCGGTATCGGCACGGCGCCCACCGATTGCGGCACAACCTGCTCGAACGCGTCGACCGCCGCCACTTACAGCAATTATTTCGCGTGTCCGGGCGGGACCTCCTGCTCCCGTATTCCGGTGCCGATCAACCAGCAGGTCGCCAATCCGGTTGCCAACTTCGTGGCCGACAATAATGGCGTGATCGTGCAGATGCCGCCGGTGTCGAATACCGGTGCATCGTCAGCCGCTGGTACGCTGGTGTTCGGGATCGGCACGCGGTCGAACAATGCGCTGGCGGCCGCGCAGACCTTCGCCACCGATTCCTTCGGCGACATGAACAACAGCGTCTATAACGGCACGACCGTGCAGGCGTTCCTCGACTCGGGTTCGAACGCGTACTTCTTCTCGGATAGCTCGCTCGCGCTGTGCGGCAGCAATTACGCCGGGTTCTATTGCCCGTCGTCCGCGCAGACCCGGTCGGTCACCCTGGCCGGCGCGAATAGCACGAAAGCCAGTGTCAACATCGGCATCCTGAGTGCGGCCACGCTGTTCGGTAACAGCAGCAACTATGCGTTCAACGATCTGGCCGGGCAGATCGGCAGCGGCGGCAGCTTCGATCTCGGTTTGCCGTTCTTTTATGGCCGGTACGTGTACTACGGCTTCGATCAGACGGCGAACGGCGGTCAGTCACCTTACGTCGGCTTCTGAGGCGCCGGGCGCCGGGCTCCGGGCGCATGGCGAACGTGTAAGAACCGGCCGGACACCCGCGCGAAACCGCGCGGGTGTCCGCCGGCCATAGCTCGCGCGCAGCCGGGCACCCTTGGCTGGTAGTTCTTTGGCCACCCACCACCTTCGGCCGAAGCAGGACCTTTCCGAGAGTCCTTCCCGGTCCCGCCAGCAAGCTCCGCCGGGCACTTTGCCGGCTGTTCCATCTCTCGAAATACCCCCCTTTCTCCGCCCTTATCCGCCGATCGCCGCTTGCGTCGAGCGGGAATAATCGCTCTCACTGGAAAGAGGCGTCGTGCCTCGGCCGACTGGAGAGCGTTTGTGGCAGAGGATAGCGACCTCGAAAAAACCGAATCAGCCACCCCTCGGCGCCTGCAAAAGGCGCGCGAGGAGGGGCAGATCGTGCGTTCGCGGGAGCTGTCGACGTTTGCGCTGCTTGCAGCGGGATTTTTCGGCGTGTGGGGCATGTCCAGCAGCATCGGCGAGCATCTGCAGGCCATGCTGCACGCGGCCTTTACGTTCGACCATGCCACGGTGTTCGAAACCCGCCGCATGCTGATCGGCGCAGGCGCCGCGGGCCGCGAAGGCCTGTCTGCGCTGCTGCCGATTCTGGCCTTCACCGGCGCGGCTGCCTTGCTCGCGCCGATGGCGCTGGGCGGCTGGCAGTTTTCGTCGAAGGGCCTCGAGCCCAAGTTCAACCGGCTGAATCCGATCGAAGGGCTCGGCAAGATGTTCTCGATCAACGGGCCGATCCAGCTCGGCATGTCGCTCGTTAAGACGCTCGTGGTGGGCGTCATCGGCGGTACGGCGATCTGGAATCGCCGCGAGGAAATTCTCGCGCTGGCGACCCAGCCGGTGCATCTGGCGCTCGCCAACACCATGCATCTGATCGCGGTGTGCTGCGGGATGACGGTAGCGGGCATGTTCGTCGTCGCCGCGCTCGATGTGCCGTATCAACTCTGGCAGTTCCACAAAAAATTGCGCATGACGAAGGAAGAAGTGAAGCGCGAACACCGCGAAAGCGAAGGCGATCCGCACGTCAAAGGCCGGATTCGCCAGCAGCAGCGCGCCATTGCCCGCCGCCGCATGATGACCCAGGTGCCGAAGGCCGACGTGGTGGTCACCAACCCGACGCACTTCGCGGTCGCGCTGCAGTACACCGACGGCGAGATGCGCGCGCCGAAGGTGGTCGCCAAGGGCGTGAATCTGGTGGCCGCGCGGATTCGCGAAATCGCCGCCGAAAACAACGTGCCGCTGCTGGAAGCACCGCCGCTCGCGCGTGCGTTGTATCACAACGTCGAACTGAACCGTGAGATTCCCGGCCCGCTGTATGGCGCGGTCGCCGAGGTGCTCGCGTGGGTGTATCAGTTGCGGCGTTTCAACACCGAAGGCGGCGTCGCGCCGGTCGCACCGACCGAGTTCGACGTGCCCGCGGACCTCGACAAGGGCGGCGTCCCGGACGATGAAGCCGAACAGGAAGCCGCCGACGTGCTCAATTCCGCCAACAAGCCAGATAACAACGACGTTTCAGGAGCCTCCGCATGAACGCTCGCGCCGGATTCCTGTCCCGACGGCCGGATGCCTTGAGCAGCACCAATTTGCGCGCCCTCGCCGGGCCGGTGCTGATCTGCATGATCCTCGGCATGATGATTTTGCCGTTGCCGCCGTTTCTGCTGGATCTGCTGTTCACCTTCAATATCGCGCTTTCCGTGATGGTGCTGCTCGTCAGCATGTACACGATGAAACCGCTCGACTTCGCCGCTTTCCCAAGCGTGCTGCTGTTCTCGACCTTGCTGCGCCTGTCGCTGAACGTGGCGTCCACCCGGATCGTGCTGCTTGAAGGCCACACCGGCCCGGATGCGGCGGGCCAGGTGATCGAGTCGTTCGGCCACTTCCTCGTGGGCGGCAACTTCGCGGTCGGTATCGTCGTCTTTGTCATTTTGATGGTCATCAACTTCATGGTGATCACCAAGGGCGCGGGCCGGATCGCGGAAGTGTCCGCGCGTTTCACGCTCGATGCGATGCCCGGCAAGCAGATGGCGATCGACGCCGACCTGAACGCCGGCCTCATCAACGAAGATCAGGCCCGCAGGCGCCGCCTGGAAGTCTCTCAGGAAGCCGAGTTCTACGGTTCGATGGACGGCGCCAGCAAGTTCGTGCGCGGCGATGCGGTCGCCGGCTTGCTGATCATGGTGATCAACATCCTGGGAGGGCTGATCGTCGGGATGGTGCAGCACGGCATGGATTTCGCGTCCGCCGGCAAGACCTACACGCTGCTGACCATCGGTGACGGCCTTGTCGCGCAGATCCCGTCGCTGGTGATTTCGACGGCGGCCGGCGTGATCGTCTCGCGCGTCGCGACGAATGAAGACATCGGCACGCAGCTGACCGGCCAGCTCTTCACGAACCCGCGCGTGCTGATCATAACGGGCGTCATTCTGGTATTGATGGGTCTGATTCCCGGCATGCCGCACTTCGCGTTTCTGATTCTCGGCGGCGGTCTGATTCAACTCGGCCGGACGATGAAAAAGCGCAGCGAGGAACGCAAGAGCAGCGCGACGCTGGTCGATGTCGCACCGGCCGCGATGGCCCCGGTGGAAAACGCCGAAGCGAGCTGGGACGACGTAATGATGATCGACACGCTCGGTCTCGAAGTGGGCTACCGGCTGATTCCGCTTGTCGACAAGAACTCGGACGGCGAACTGCTCAAGCGGATCAAGAGCATCCGCAAGAAGTTCGCGCAGGAAATCGGCTTCCTGCCGCCGGTCATCCATATCCGCGACAACCTCGAATTGCGGCCGAACGGCTACCGGATCGCGCTCAAGGGCGTCGAAGTGGGCGTCGGCGAAGCGTATCCGGGGCAGTGGCTGGCGATCAATCCGGGGCAGGTGTCCGCCGCGCTGCCAGGTACGCCGACGCAAGATCCGGCGTTCGGCCTGCCGGCGATCTGGATCGATACGAATCTGCGCGAACAGGCGCAGGTGTATGGCTACACGGTGGTCGATTCGAGCACCGTGGTGGCCACGCACCTGAATCACCTGGTGGTCACGCATGCGTCCGAATTGCTCGGGCGCCGCGAAGTGCAGTCGCTGCTGGAGCGCATGCAGAAGGACACGCCGTCGCTGGTCGACGATCTGGTGCCAAAGTCGCTGCCGCTCACCACGCTGCAAAAGGTGCTGCAAAACCTGCTGGAAGAAGGCGTGCCGATCCGCGACATGCGCACGATTCTCGAAGCCCTTTCCGAACACACGCCGAAGATCACCGACGCGCACGATCTCACCGCCGCCGTGCGCCTCGCGCTCGGCCGCGCGATTACGCAGCAGTGGTTCCCGGGTGTGGGCGACATGCAGGTGATGGGCCTCGACTCGAACCTGGAGCGGGTGTTGTCGCAGGCGCTTTCCACGGGCGCCAATCCGGGCCTCGAACCGGGCCTCGCGCATACGCTGCTGAACGAAACGCAGAAGGCCATGACGCGTCAGCAGAACCTTGGGCTCTCGCCGGTGCTGCTGGTGCAGCATGCGTTACGGCCGATGCTCGCGCGCTTCTTGCGCCGGAGCCTGCCGCAGCTGAAGGTGCTCTCGTACGCGGAAGTGCCGGATACGCGCAACATCAAAGTAGTGAATCTGATCGGGGCACACGGTTAAACCCCGCGCGGCTGGGCCTGACGGATAGCCGAAATTGTTCCAGACCGATGGTTTCCGCCGGCGCTCCTCGAGCGCCGGTTTTCATTTCGGCGCCTGATTTTTCGCGCTACAAGCGGGCGACGGAGATCATGCTGCGTCCGCGAAAGGGCCGCCGGATGGCGTCGCAGAGCCTGTTTCAAACCGTCGAGCGTGTGAATCGAAACGCGTTTCCATCGCCCGAATTGCCTGCCTTTACCCGTCTTTATCCATCGATCGTCACTCGACGGGTTTCGCAATAATGATCTCAATGGGAAGCGGTATGTTGCCGGTCCGTTAGTCCGTATACCTCATCGGGGGTCCAGCTTGAACATTCGTAAATTTGTCGGTGCTACCAGTCGCGATGCTCTGCGTCTCGTGCGCGAAGCGTTGGGCCCGGATGCCGTCGTTTTGTCCAATCGCACGATGGAAGACGGCAGCGTCGAGATCGTCGCACTGGCCGACAGCGACCTCGCCGCCATCACGCCGAAAGCGCCGCGCGGCAGCGCGGGCGCACCGCTGGCCGCACCGATGAACGCCATGGCCGGACAGCATCCCGCGCTCGCCGCACCGCGCGCCAACCCGACGATGCAAGCGAATCCGTATGCGAGCGGCATGCCCGACGTGTTCTCGTCCGTGTTCGGCGCAAGCCCGGAAGCGGGTACCGAGAACATGACGCCGAGCGCCGCCAACGCTGCTGGCGCTGCTTCGGGCTCGAGCGCCAAAGCAGCCGCCCCCGCCGCGCCGAAGGCCACGCTGCAGAACGCGCCTAAAGCAACGCCGGGCGCGCCCGCTGCGGCATCGCCGTCGCAATCGATCAATGTCGAGCAGCCCAGCGCCCGCGCGGCGGCGACGCGTCTCACCGAAGACATCCGTGCGGATCTGCTCAAAGCCGCCGGTGTGCAGGCCGCGCCCGCTGCCGCACAGCGCACGATGGCCGAATCGAATCCCTGGCTGATCGATCACGCGCGCCGCATCGCGGCCGAACAGCAGGAGCAAGGCGCGTACAGCGCGCGCCCCGCCGCGATGACGCCGGCCGCCGCGATGGCCAAGGGCCTCGGCGCCGCGGTCGAACCCGGCGCGCAACCGGCCGTGCCGCTAGCCGCCGATACACCCGAGTGGGCGCGCGAAGCCGCGCAACTCGCCGCGCGCCGCGCCGCTCAGAAAGTCGCACCGATGCCCACCGGCGACGACGCCCGCACTCCCGCGGCAGTCGCCGAAGCGATCAAGGCGCGCATGGAGCAGGTCGTCAACGACACCGTGATGAACGAACTGTCGTCGATGCGCGGGATGATGGAAGAACACTTCGCCGGCCTCTTGTGGGGCGATCGCCAGCGCCGCAGCCCGACGCGCGCCGCGCTCACCAAGCACCTGTTCGCTGCGGGTTTCTCCGCGCAACTGGTGCAGATGATGGTCGACAACCTGCCCGACGACGTCGACAACATGGAAGGCGGCATGGATTGGGTGCGTTCGGTGCTCGAATCGAACCTGCCGGTGATGGAAGACGAAGACGCGCTGATGGAGCGCGGCGGCGTGTTCGCGCTGATGGGCCCGACGGGTGTGGGCAAGACCACGACCACCGCCAAGCTCGCCGCGCGCTGCGTGATGCGCTTCGGCGCCAGCAAGGTGGCGCTCCTCACCACCGACAGCTACCGGATCGGCGGCCACGAACAACTGCGCATCTTCGGCAAGATTCTCGGTGTGTCGGTTCACGCGGTGAAAGACGGCGCCGATCTGCAACTTGCGCTCTCCGAGTTGCGCAACAAGCACATCGTGCTGATCGACACGATCGGCATGAGCCAGCGCGACCGTCTGGTTTCCGACCAGATCGCGATGCTGTGCCGCGCCGGTCAGCCGGTGCAGCGTCTCCTGCTGCTCAACGCGACGAGCCACGGCGATACCTTGAACGAAGTGGTACAGGCCTATCAGCGCGCACCGGATCAACAGCCGCTTGCCGGCTGCATCCTGACCAAGCTCGACGAAGCCACCAATCTGGGCGGCGTGCTCGATACGGTGATTCGCTACAAGCTGCCGGTGCACTACGTGTCGACCGGTCAGAAGGTGCCGGAGAACCTGTACGTCGCGACGAAAAAATTCCTGATCAAGAGCACGTTCTGCATTCCGCGCGATAACTCGCCGTTCGTACCGCACGACGACGACATTCCGGCGTTGCTGTCCGCGCTGTCCGCGCGTTCCACGGCCGAACTGCACGAGGTCCGCTTTGGATAAATACATCTCCGATCAGGCGGAAGGATTACGGCGGCTGTTGGCGAAAAGCGGTTCGCGGGTGCTGGCGGTGACGGGCGGCTCGGGCGGCGTTGGCTGTACGACGACAGTGGTGAATCTCGCCACGGCGCTCGCGCAGCAGGGTAAGGACGTGCTGGTGATCGACGAGTGCCTCGGCGGGCAATCGGTGAGCGCGATGCTCGGCGGCGTGCGCGGTGCGGGCAATTTTGCGGCGGTGATGCGCGGCGAGATGACGCTCGACGACGCCGCTACGCGCCACGCGCTCGGCTTCTCCGTGCTGGCCGCCTCGCGCAATCACCGCGAAGGCCACACGGCCGAGCAGTTCGGCGTGGTGTTGCGCGGTTCCGCCGACATCGTGCTGATCGATGCGCAACTCGACCAGCACGGCCACCTGTCGCCCCTCGCGATGCAGGCGCACGACGTGATGATCGTGACAAGGGTTGCCGCGCAAGCGATCACCGAGGCGTACGCCTGCATGAAGCGTCTGCACTACGCACACGCTACCGCGCAGTTTCGTGTGCTGGTGAACCACGTGCAGAGCGTGGACGACGCGCATACCGCTTTTGTGAACCTGGCCGGCGTGGCGGGGCGCTACCTGACGGTGGCGCTGGAAGACGCCGGTTGCATTGCCGCCGATGTGCGGATGGCGCGAGCCCTGGAGTTGTCGCGATGTGTCGTCGATGCGTTCCCGTCGACACCGGCTGCGCGCGACTTCCGGCATCTTGCCGCCGAATTGCAGTACTGGCCGATGCGGCCAGCGATGTCGTCGCAAACGCCGTGGATGGCGCCTGCGACAGTTACAGCGGCGCAACACGCCGACCAACCGTCCGCGCAGCACGCCTGAGAGGCGGCACATGGACAAGGGGAGCACGATGTATAACGCTCAGGGAAAGATTTCCCAAGCCGACGTTCTGACGAAGTACGCGCCTCTGGTGCGTCGCCTCGGCTTGCAGCTCGTTGCCAAGATGCCGGCGAGTGTCGATCTCGACGACCTGATTCAGGCCGGCATGATCGGCCTGCTGGACGCGGCGAGCCGGTACAAGGAAGACCAGGGCGCGCAGTTCGAGACGTATGCCAGCCAGCGGATTCGCGGCGCGATGCTCGACGAATTGCGCAGCAACGACTGGTTGCCGCGCAGCTTGCGGCGCACGTCGCGCGAAGTGGAATCCGCGGTACACAAGGTCGAACAGAATCTGGGCCGCTCGGCGAGCGAAACGGAGATTGCCGAGCATCTGCAAATGCCGCTCGACGAGTACCAGTCGATGCTCCAGGATCTGCACGGCAGCCAGCTCATCTATTACGAAGACTTCGACCGTTCCGCGGACGACGAACCGTTTCTCGACCGTTACTGCGTCGATCATTCGGACCCGCTGTCGGCGCTGCTGGACGACAGCTTGCGCTCGGCCCTGATCGAGGCGATCGACCGCTTGCCGGAGCGCGAGAAGCTGCTGATGTCGCTGTACTACGAGCGCGGCATGAACCTGCGCGAAATTGGCGCGGTGATGGAAGTGAGTGAGTCGCGGGTGTGCCAGTTGCACAGCCAGGCCGTGGCGCGCTTGCGCACACGCCTGCGCGAGATGGCCTGGGCGAACGCCGAGGCGACTTGAGTTTGATGGACTGATGTTGGGGCGGCGGTGCGAGAAACGTCCGCCTGTTTTTCTCTTCTCTTCGGTTACCCGTTACGCGTCCGCCATCTCATGTTCCGCGGCCAGCGCGAGAAACGCCGAGCGCGACATGCCGCGCGCCTGGGCGTAAGCGTCGATATCGTGAACCAGCGCTTCGGGCAGCGAGATATTGATGCGCACCGCTTTTTTCAGCGCCGGAATATTCCGCGTGGTGACAAAACCCCAAGTAAAACCCGCGTAGTCCGGATTAAGCCGATGCTCGTCCAGGGTCAGCCGCTCGGGAATCGGCAAGCCCTCGTCGAGCAGCGTATCCAGATGTGCCTCGATCGCTTCTTTCGCGTTCGCGTAGGCGTCTTCCAGTGAATCACCCGCCGAATGACAACCCGGAATGTCGGGGACAACCACGCCGAACGCATGGTGTGCGTCACCAGGCTCGATCGCGATCGGGAAAATCAGATTCTTCATTTCAGGCCTGCCTGTTTCAAGCTGCTGTTCAGTGTGCCGGGCGGAAGATCTTTCTTCGGGTGCGGGATGGCCACGAGACCGTTTTTTTCCGCGTGCCGGAAATGATGGTGGCTGCCCGATATTCGGACCAGCCGCCAGCCATCCGCTTGAATTGCTTTCACGAGCTCGGCGCTGTTCATATTGCATTCCTGGAATGCATACACACGATTACACAACTTCGCTAGTGGGTAACGCTCCGCGTGGCTCGTCTGGAGCAGCATCGAAAAGCTGCGCGTGACGGTGGAGAACCTCGGCGGAGAACCTCAGTGGGGGACCCGTGATTTCAACGTGGTGCAAGATTCCGCGCTACCTGGCCGGATGGCTAACGTGCGTCGGAGGAGGGCTTAGGCGCCCTTTGCGGGAGGAGAAAACAAAAAGGGCTCGTCAAAGACGAGCCCTTTTTGTTGTGCGCCGAGCATGCGCAACAGCTTGGGGGTGTGAGTCCCCTGTCCAACCTGATGGTGGTGAAGGACTAGCGAAACGCAAGGGCGTCGTCGTGAGGCGGGGTCTGAAGGAAGCGTGTAGCAAAGCCATGACCTGACGAACAGAAACCAGATGCGAGGCCTACCTGGCCGGACGAGCAAGCAATTGATTGCGAAGTCCATAGCCATCAAGGGCTGGGGTGGTAGATCTGGCAGGTGTGTGGGGAAGGCGGTTGCGCTTACCTCGGGAGGCCTGCACGGCGTCCTGAAATGAGGACTGAGCGGCTCGCAAGGGCCGTTGACCACCGTGCAGGAGTCAGCAGAGGGCATATTGTGCGCTGGGCAGCGCGTTGTTCCGGAGGGTTGAAGTCCCTCTGGCGCCCGGATGAGGGGCGCCATATCCGAAAGCGGGGGTAATGCCTTGCTGGCCGGAGAGAGGTGGGAAGGTATGGAGACGTCTAACCGGGCACGAAGGCGAAAGCCGGAAACGGACAAGGCGGACCTGAAGCCATCATCTCGCAGTACTCCGGAGGGCAGGGTGTCCGCCGCGAGGCGGAATCCGAAGGGCATGAGGAGAAGTACCGGGCCGTAGTCGATGGGGGCTGCCCCGATGACGAACCGGTCGGCCAAAGGTGGGGTAAGGTCGAGCCTGCACTATGGAGGCGAAGGCGTTCTCATACACCCACCGCACCAAGGTGTTTGCGGACGGCACGGTACGGAAGAACAGCGTGTGACCCCAGGAGAACTGGCACAGTCCGCGGGTGGCACCGCGGGAAGTGAGCCTATAAGCGAGGAGCGAAGTGGCGAGCGGTGCTGTGTCAGTAGTCGGACGGCTGAGTAGTACCTGAAGCGTGGCTAAAACCACGTGACCGAGCGATCGGCGACAGAAGTGGGTCGGGGAAGGCAGCCGGCGAAGATGATTGGGAAGAACCCGGACGGCAGTGAGTAAGGACACGGAGGAGGATCAGTTCCATGAGCGAAATACCCGTACATCCGCGCCCGAGGAGACTGTCTGACTGGATCAACCCGATGGAAGCAAGGAAGGTCCACTCATTAATTGACAAGGTTTATCAACGGAAGAATCTGGAAGTCGCCTGGGAGCGAGTCCGGGCCAACCGGGGTAGTGGCGGTGTCGATGGAATCAGCGTGGCAGACTTTGCCGAACAGGCGGACCAGCATCTGGACCGTCTGCAGGCAGAACTGCGTGCGCGGACCTATCAGCCGCAACCGGTCCGGCGGGTCTCGATCCCGAAAGTCGGCAAACCGGGGGAGTTCCGCAATCTCGGCATACCGTCGATTTACGATCGCGTATGTCAGCAGGCGCTGCTCAACCGTCTGGAGCCGATCTTCGAGCCGGTATTCGACGAGGCCAACTTCGGGTATCGGCGAGGGCGATCGACACACGACGCTTTGCGCAAGATCTGGAGGGAGATCGAGGGCGGCAGGGAATGGATTGTTGATGCTGATCTGAAGGACTTCTTTGGATCAGTTGACCATGACAAACTTCTGTCGCTCATTGCCCAGCGCATCGCTGACGGTCGGGTACTAAGCCTGATCAAGGCGATGCTTAAAGCCGGTAGTTTCGGCAAGGGTCGTCTCTTTCCGAGCGAGCGTGGAACGCCGCAAGGTGGGGTAGCTTCACCGCTGCTCAGCAATATCCTCCTGACGCCGTTTGATCGGGAGATGCGGCTTAAGGGCTACCAGCTTACCCGTTACGCGGATGACTGGGTGATCACCTGTTCATCCCAGGCAGAAGCGCGCGCAGCCATCGCGGCGGCGACGAAGATTCTGAGCGCACTGGGTGTGCAACTCCATCCGCAGAAGACGCGGATCGTGCATGTCCGGTTTGGATTCGAGTTTCTCGGCTACAAGATCAAGCGTGGGCGGCAGTTATCGCTGCCCACGGCCAAAATCCGCAGTGGCGCCCGATCGGGTGCGCTGTACGCGTACCCCCGGGAGAAATCGGTCCAGCGTTTCATGGATCAGGTGCGTCGTCTTACAAAGAGATGTGTGCCGCTTCGAACGCGGGAGCTGATTGGACGGCTCAATCCCATCCTGCGGGGCTGGGGGCACTACTACAAGCGCTCCCACGTCCGGCGAATCTTCAACCGGCTCAACCGATGGATCGTGCGGCGTATCTGGTCGCATCGATTCAAGCGCTGGCGCAATATGGGCTGGAAGGTCTTGCCCGAGGCGCGGCTCTATGGCGAGTTCGGGTTGGTCAACCTTGTGCAACTGATACCTTCAATTGCGTCCCAGCATGCTGCATCTTCGTGAAAGCTGCATGCCGGAAAACGGCACGTGCAGTTTGAGCGGCGGACGGAGGCCAGCGCGTCAGCGCGCCTCCTCCGACCCAACAGGGCGGCGACGCCTGAAGGCCCGAACGGAAAGGAGCGGCGAGTAAGCCGGAGAACTCGACATGGGAGCGCAGCAGAAAACGCATCGCGTCCTCGACAGCGGAGGCAGGGGTGAAGCTCCGATGGCTGCTGATCGAGGGGCTGAACCTATGGCGGCGAACCCCGAGTCTGAAAGCCCGTCGGCATATGACCGACTGATGGAAGAAGTCTGCGAAAGGGGGAACCTGAAGCAGGCGTTGAAGCGTGTGAAAGCTAACAAGGGCGCACCGGGCGTGGACGGGATGACCGTTCAGGCATTACCGGCGTACCTGCGGGAGCATTGGCCGTCGATACGGGCCACGCTGCTGAACGGCACATACCAGCCTCAACCTGTGAGACGGGTCGAGATACCCAAGCCGGATGGCGGTGGCGTGCGCAAGCTCGGCATCCCTTCTGCGCCTGACCGATTCGTCCAGCAGGCGGTCTTGCAGGTGTTGCAAAGGCAGTGGGACCCGACGTTCTCGGACTCCAGCTACGGTTTCCGTCCGGGACGCTCGGCGCATCAGGCAGTGGCGCAGGCGCAAAGCTACATCCAGTCGGGGTATCGATGGGTTGTAGATTTGGATCTGGAGAAATTCTTCGATCGCGTGAGCCACGACATCTTGATGAGTCGGGTGGCAAAACGGGTTAGTGACAGACGCGTTCTGAAGCTGATTCGCTCCTTCCTGACGGCGGGCGTGATGGAGCACGGGCTGGTTGGTGCGACGGACGAGGGCACCCCCCAGGGTGGTCCCCTGTCGCCGTTGTTATCCAATCTGATGCTCGACGAGCTTGACCGGGAGCTTGAGCGACGCGGGCTGCGTTTCGTGAGGTACGCCGACGATTGTAACGTCTATGTACGCAGCGAACGCGCGGGCCAGCGGGTGATGGCGGGGCTGAAAGCCTTCCTCACCGGCAAGCTGAAGCTGAAGGTCAATGAAGCGAAGAGCGCCGTCGCACGGCCACACACGCGGACGTTTCTGGGCTTCACCTTCTCGGGGCGGGAGCAGATCAAACGGCGCATTGCGCCCAAGGCACTGGCTCGCTTCAAGGATCGGGTCCGGGAACTGACTCAACGCACGCGCGGGGTCAGCGTCGACCAGATGATCGGCGCGCTGAAACGTTATCTGGCAGGGTGGCGGGGCTACTTCGGTTTCTGCGAAACGCCCAGCGTTCTGCAACGCCTGGATGAATGGATACGCCGCCGCATCCGCTGCTTCTTCTGGAAGCAGTGGAAACGGGGCCGCACAAGATTCCGGGAGCTGACAGTACGCGGCGTCAGCCGAAACCTTGCTGCCCAGACGGTCGGTTCGCCACACGATGCGTGGCGGCTGAGTTGCAGTCCCGCGCTGGGCATCGCCTTGTCAAACCGTTACCTTCGCTCGCTGGGGCTTCCATCACTAAGGCCATAGTCGATTAACCGATCCGAACCGCCGTGTACGGACCCGTACGCACGGTGGTGTGGGAGGGGTCGGGCCGCGAGGCCTGCCCCTATCCCGATCAAAGCAATCTACTCAACCGCGTCAGCGCGTGAAACGCGCCGCGCGATCGAAATCTTCAAGCTGCCGGACGCGCCGGAATTCGCCCGTCCGGTCCGTAGAAACCGGCCTTCTGAGGCACGGCCACTTGCAGCGCGGTCAGCGCGCGCTGGTTGTAGTCCATCCGCACGCGGATCAGCTCGCCGTTGCTCGTATTGAAGCGCCGCGCCCGCTCGGCGGCTTTTTGCAGCAGCGCCCATTGCTCGGCGAGCCGCGTATCCGCGCTGGCGGCGAGTTCCATACCGGGCCAGCCGGCCGGAAAGCCCATTTCCGCAAGCAGCGCGTCGCGCGTCGCTTCCAGATTTGCGAGCGTGCCGATCAGTTCGGTTTTCTTTTCAACGATTGGCGGCAGCAGTTCGAGCGGCGACAAGGCGGTCAGTGCCTTGGTCTCGAGCGCCAGAATCGAGGCGAACGCCTCGACGGCCGAATATTCTTCGATGAGGGTGGCAAGCAGGGCGTCTTTCATCTCAACAACTCGCTGAACACGACGACTCGCGCATGATTCGCGAGCCGGGTTTGTCGAACGCCGCCCGGCACTTCACCGTACTTCGATGCGTCGGTTAGTTGCCGGTCGACGAGGTTTTGCTTTGCAACAGTTCGCGCGCGGTGTTCAGCACGCCGTCGGCGATCTTGCTCGAATCGATCGTGAGCGAGCCATCCTTGATGGCTGCCTTGATCGACTCGACGTGCGCCGTGTCGATATCGGCTGAGCCGGATGCCGCGAGACTGCGCAGATGCTGCGACAGACCCGACAGGCTGACGCTGGCGTCGCCCGAGCTCGAACCGCTGGTGGTGGTCTGCGAGGCTGTGCCCGCACTCTGCGCGTTGGTGTTCGCGGTCGCCGCGTCGCTTTGCTGCGAGCGGGACAGGGCGTCTTTCAACGTCGGCAGATTCGAATTGGTTGTGGAATCGACTTTCACGATTGGCTTCCTGAACGATTTGATTCTGATAACGGCAACCCGTGATCAAAACTTTAGCGCAATCGCTCCGGGTGTTACCTTTCCTTACAAGTCGATTTGGCCCCACGACGGGTTCCATGGGCACTACATCCACAGCGCCCGAATCCGCCTCGGCGCGCGGGTTGCCGGACTTGCCGCCGCACTCGCCGCCGCGCAGTTTCACAATTGAATCTCCACCGTCGAACCATCCTTGACGATGCCGGAGATGATCTGGCCGTTGGCCGTCTTCACCCGTACCTGCTGACCCGGCGAGGCGTTGTTCATCGCGCTGCCTTCGGCCGAAATCGCGAACCCTTCGCCCGCTGCGACGACCCGAACCGTTTGTCCGATCGACACCGCCGACGCGCTTTTCAGCATGTCGCGGCGCAGCGGCATGCCGCCAGCGATGCGCACGAGCGACACCGAGCCGACCGCCTGCGACGGGTCCGTGACGATTGCCTGCGGCAAACCGGTCAGGTCGCCGTCGCGCGCGACGAGGTCGGCGGCCGTGAACACTTCACCCGGCGCCATCGCGCGGGCGGCCAGATAGTAGGTGGCGTGCAGCGAAATGCGCGCTTGCAGATAGATGGTCCACGGCCGTTCGCCGGCGCAACGCACGCCAACGGTCATACGGCCCCACAGGCGCGCGCCGCTGGGCATGAAGGGCTCGAGCATCGTGCAGGCCGCGAGCCCGCGCGGAAACGCTGGGGCGACGGTGATGTCGACCTTGCCCGGCAAGCCTGCCGATTGCTGCTGCAAGAAGGCGAGCGCCGCGCTGCGGATCGCCTCGGCGTCCTGCTGGCCCGGGAGCGGCACGGGTTGCGCCACCACGGCGGGGCGCAGATTCGGTTGCGTGACCGCGGGCGCCACCTGGCGCATCGCCGGCGTGCGGGCGATGGTCGCGGGCGGTGTCGGCATCGGCGCGGGCGTTGCCGCGGCCGCCGGTGCGGGCTTCGATGCGGCTGCGGGGGGCACAATGGGTTTGCCGTTCGCGCCCAACTGGGGCGGCTCGCCGCGCGAAGCAAGACTGTCGAAGCCGCTGGCCGCCGGCGCGTTGCTGGTTGCGCTTTCCACACCGTTGCTGGGCGAGTTGGCGAGCACCGATTGCACGCCGGTGCCTTGCCGCGATCCCGGCGCCATATTGACGCGTGCAAGGTCGGCCGCGGGATTAGCCATCGCCGCCGCATTGGCGCTGCCCGGCGCGGGAATCGTCACGACCCCGTTCGCGTCGGGCTTGAAACTGGTACGGATCATCTGCGGCGCGGCAGGCGGTTCGCCCGCGCCCGCAATGACGATCGAGCCACTTGCATTGGCGGCGCGCGTGAATGGATCGGCGTTGCGTGCGACCGGTCCCGGCGTGAGCGACTGCGCGGTAGCGGCGGCAAGCGTTGCCGCGGACCCGGTGCGTTTCGCGGGCGTTGCCTGCATCTGCGCGGCCAGATCGGCGAGGGCGGCGGGATTCTTTTCACCGGGGCCAGGAATCACGATGGAGGCGCCGGTGTCCTGCGCCTGCGCAACCGGAAGCAGCACGATGCCGCCGGCGACCCACACCGCCAGGCTCACAACGAGGCGAGTCAGGAGACCGCGTGCCCCACACGAAGCACGCCGGACCGCGCCCACGCGATGCGCCGCCGCGCGGCTTGCGCGGTGCGTCGGATCGAAGCTGGATTGGTCCATCGTGTTTCTCCATCGAATGCATCGGTACGTCTTGCATTCTAGTGAGCGCCCCCATTGCGCAAACGTTGAATAGAAGCCCCCTTTCCCGGTTATTCGTCCGATTGCCACTTGCGTTCGGCCCATAAGATGCACTTCATGCAAAAAGGTCTTCCCGGCCGACGCATGCCTCGTGCGAGGCATTGCCAGGCACAAGCGGGAAGCCTCGGGAACGTTCTCCGGAGATTTCTATGCTGGACAAACTCGATGCCGAATTCGCCTTTGGCCGCCAGGCGCTCGATGTGCGCGCTTACCGGCAGGAGCTGCTGTCGTCGAATATCGCCAACGCCGATACCCCCGGGTACAAGGCGCGCGATGTCGACTTCGCTTCGTCGCTGGCCGGCGCGCTGAAGAAGACGGGCGGCGGTGTGGGCACGGGCGCCTCGAACAATTCGACGCTCGCCATGACCCAGCCCGCCGGGGTGACGAGCGGCATGTCGATGGTGTCGACCGCGCCGGGCCACATGTCCGGCAAGACGACGCTGACGCCGACCGGCGGCACGCCGGACGACTACGGCAATCTGCAATACCGCATTCCGACGCAGCCCGCGCTCGACGGCAACACGGTCGACATCGATACCGAGCGGGTGCAGTTCGCGGACAACACGTTGCACTTCGAATCGGGCATGACGGTGCTGTCGGGCCAGATCAAGACGATGCTCGCGGCGATTCAGTCGGGCTCGTAGTCGAGCTTGTAGAGAGCCGGCATAACGACCGGCACCGCACAGAGTCACGCAGTACGCAGGAACAATCGCTACGGGATTTAACGGAAGCCGGGTCGAACCGCGCAACTACGTTGCATGGGACCGGAGTAAGAGCTTTGCATGGGACCAGAGTAGGCGCTAAAGCGCCAACTCTGGTCGACAGCTGAAGCGCTAACTCCGGTCGACATAGGAGAGGGAAGGAAACATGCCATCTTTGATGAACATTTTTGGTGTTGCAGGCTCCGCGATGTCGGCGCAGTCGCAGCGGCTCAACGTGACGGCGTCGAATCTCGCCAACGCGGACAGCACGACCGGCCCGGACGGCCAGCCGTACAAGGCCAAACAGGTCGTGTTCGCGGTCAATCCGATTGGCGGCGCGCGCTCGGGCTCCGGCCAGCAGATCGGCGGCGTGCAGGTCACCGGCGTGGTCGACGACCCGACGCCGATGAAAACCGCCTACGACCCCGGCAACCCGGCAGCCAATTCGGACGGTTACGTCACGCTGCCCAACGTCGACCCGGTGCAGGAAATGGTCAACATGATCTCGGCCTCGCGCTCGTACCAGGCCAACGTCGAGACCCTGAACACCGCCAAGACGCTGATGCTGAAAACGCTCACGATCGGAACCTGAGGAGAGCTCCTTGACCACCAATACCACCATCGGCAGCAACGGCACCAACGTGTCGCAAACGCTGCTCGATACGATGAACGGCACGAGCAGCAGCAAGAGTGCGACCAGCGCCACCAGCTCGACCGGCAGCACGTCGGGCACCTCGGCGACCGATCTGCAGAACACCTTTCTGCAATTGCTCGTCGCGCAGTTGAAGAACCAGGATCCGACCAATCCGATGGACAGCTCGCAGATGACCTCGCAGCTGGCGCAGATCAACACGGTGTCGGGCATCAGCCAGCTGAACACGACGCTCACCTCGCTCGCCACCCAGATGTCGGCAGGCCAGCAGTCGCAAGCCGCGCTGCTGATCGGCTCGACCGTGCTCGCGCCGGGCAACTCGGTGTCGGTCGCAAGCGGCAAGGCCGGCGCGTTCGGCGTGCAGCTCGCCAACTCGGTGAGCGATCTGCAGGTGGTCGTGAAGAACTCGGCGGGCACGATCGTCAACACGATCGACCTCGGCAAGCAGTCGGCCGGCACGATTCCAGTGGGCTGGACGCCGACCGACACGGCCGGCAATACGCTGCCCGACGGCACCTACACGATCAGCGCAGTCGGCACGATCAACGGTCAGCAGGCTACGGCCACCACGCTCGCGGGCGCGACGGTGCAAAGCGTCGTCATGCAAAGCAGCGGTACGCCGGGCCTCGTGCTGTCGAACGGCTCGACCGTGGGGCTGACCAGCGTCGCCGCCATCCTCTGATTCAGATTCTGTCAGTTACGTCTTTCCAGATACGGAGACCGTCATGGGTTACCAACAAGGTTTGAGTGGTTTGTCGGCGTCGTCGAGCGACCTCGACGTGATCGGCAACAACATCGCCAACGCGAATACGGTTGGCTTCAAGAGCGGCGCGGCGCAATTCGCCGACATGTACGCCAATTCGGTGGCGACGGCGGTGGGCAACCAGGTCGGCATCGGTACGAAGCTTTCCGAAGTGCAGCAGCAGTTTGCGCAGGGCACGATCACCAGCACCAACCAGGCGCTCGACGTCGCGATCAACGGCAACGGCTTCTTCCAGCTGTCGAACAACGGCTCGCTGGTGTACTCGCGCAACGGCGTGTTCCAGCTCGACAAGAACGGCAACATCGTCAACGCGCAAGGCCTGCAACTGATGGGCTATGCCGCGAACACCGCGGGCATCATCAATACCGCGCAAACCGTACCGCTCAGCGTGCCGACGGCGAACATCGCGCCGCAAGCGACCACCAAGATCGTCGCCGGTTTGAACCTGAACGCGCAGGATCCGCTCATGCTCGGCACGCCGGTCGTGACGCCCGGCGTTCACACCGGCACGACTACCACCACCGGCGCGACCATCACGAACACCGCTTCGGGCACGAACAACGACAACTACACCGTCACGTTCACGAGCCCGACTACGTACACGGTGACGGACACCACGCTCGGTACGACGACCGCCCCTGCTACGTACACGGCCGGCACGTCGATCCCGCTGGGCAATGGCCAAACCGTCACGTTCAACGGCGTGCCGGCGACCAACGACACCTACACGATCGCGCCGACCCCGGTTGCGTTCAACCAGAACAGCTCGTCGACGTACAACTACTCGACCAGCACGACGGTCTACGACTCGCTCGGCGGCTCGCAGACGGTCAACATGTACTTCGCCAAGACCTCGGCGGGTACGTGGAATGTGTACGCTGGCACCTCGACCGGCACCGCGAACCTGGTCGGCCACGCGAACTTCAATTCGTCGGGCACGCTGCTCGGCACCACCGACGCGGCCGGCGTCGCCACCACCACGCCGTTCGTCTTCAACTTCGGCATTCCGACCACCGACGGTTCGTCGACGCCGCAGAACCTCACGCTGAATATCGCCGGCACGACGCAGTACGGCGGCAAGGACGGCGTGAACTCGCTGCAGCCCGACGGCTACGCAGCCGGCACGCTGACGAGCTTCACGATCGGCGCGGACGGCACGCTGACCGGCAACTACTCGAACCAGCAAACCGCGGCGCTCGGCCAGGTCGTGCTCGCGAACTTCTCGAACCAGAACGGTCTCGTGAACCTCGGCAACAACGAGTTCCAGCAAACGTCCCAATCGGGCGTCGCGCAGATCTCCGCACCGGGCTCAACCAATCACGGCGTGCTGCAAGGCGGCGCGGTGGAAAACTCGAACGTCGACCTGACGAGCGAACTGGTGAACCTGATCACCGCGCAACGCAACTATCAAGCGAACGCGCAGACGATCAAGACCCAGCAGACCGTCGACCAGACCCTGATCAACCTGTAAGCGACCGGGACTAACCCATCATGGATCGGCTGATCTACACCGCGATGTCGGGCAGCACGCAAGCGCTCGAACAGCAGGCTATCGTTGCCAACAATCTGGCGAACGCCTCGACCACCGGCTTTCGCGCGCAGCTTGCGACTTTCCGCGCCGTGCCGATGGCGTTCGGCGACGGCAGCTCGATCAACGACAACACCACGCGCACCTTCGTGCTGTCGTCGACGCCGGGCGCCGACTATACGCCGGGGCCGATCCAGCAGACGGGCAACCCGCTCGACGTGGCGATTCAGGGTCCGGGCTGGCTGGCGGTGCAGACCGCCGACGGCAACGAGGCTTACACGCGCGCCGGCAATCTGCACGTTGACGAAAACGGGCAACTGGTGAACGCCATGAACCAGACCGTGCTCGGCAACGGCGGCCCGGTATCGGTGCCGCCGGGAGCGGAAATCACCATCGGCAAGGACGGCACGGTGTCCGCGCTGACGCCGGGCGATCCGCCGACGGCGGTGGTGACGGTCGATCAGCTGAAGCTGGTGAATCCGGATCCGCAAACCATGACGCGCGGCGACGATGGTCTCTTTCGTACCGCCGACGGCAATGCCGCCGACGCCGATCCGGCCGTCACGCTGGCGCCGGCATCGCTTGAAGGCAGCAACGTGAATCCGGTCAGCGCGATGGTCTCGATGATCACCAACGCCCGCCAGTTCCAGATGCAGACCAAGCTGCTGGAAAGCGCGGATAAGAACGACCAGTCCGCCAACCAGTTGCTCAGCTTTAGCTAACGGATGGGATCGGACTAAGCGCTAAAGCGCTAACTCCGGTCGACACAGGAGAAGAATAGTGAATCGCTCACTCTACATCGCCGCTACCGGCATGAATGCGCAACAGGCGCAGATGGACGTGATCTCGAACAACCTCGCGAACGTGAGCACCAACGGCTTCAAGGGTTCGCGCGCGGTGTTCGAGGATCTGCTGTATCAAACCATCCGCCAGCCGGGTGCGAACTCGACACAAAACACCGAGCTGCCGTCCGGCATCCAGCTCGGCACGGGTGTGCAACAGGTCGCGACCGAACGTCTGTACACGCAGGGCAACCTGCAGCAGACCGGCAACTCGAAAGACATCGCGATCAACGGTCAGGGCTTTTTCCAGGTGCAGATGCCTGACGGCACGACCGCCTACACGCGTGACGGTTCGTTCCAGACCAACGCGCAAGGCCAGCTCGTCACGTCGAGCGGCTATCAGGTGATTCCGGCGATCACGATTCCGAACAACGCGACCTCGCTGACCATCGGCAGCGACGGCGTAGTGTCGATCACCGTGGCAGGCTCGACCAACAGCCAGCAGCTCGGCTCGATGCAGGTCGCCACCTTCATCAACCCGGCCGGTCTGGATGCGAAGGGTGAGAACCTGTTCTCGGAAACTGCTTCGTCGGGTGCGCCGAATGTCGCGCAACCGGGCCTGAACGGCGCCGGCACGCTCAATCAGGGTTACGTGGAAGCGTCGAACGTGAACGTGGTGCAGGAACTGGTGAACATGATCCAGACGCAGCGCGCTTACGAAATCAACAGCAAGGCCGTGACGACGTCCGACCAGATGCTGCAGACCCTCAGCCAGATGCAGGTTTAAGGCGTAGGGACTGGGAATTAAGAGGCGTTACCAAGATGTCGCACTTCACTCGTAATCCGGTTCACTCGCGCACCGCTCAGGCGCTCGTGCAGCTTACGCTGCTCGCGGCGCTGGGCGGCTGCGGCCTCGTGCCGAAGCAGCCGATCACCCAGCAGCCGATGACGGCACTGCCGCCGATGCCGCCGCAAGCGCAGTCGCCGGGCTCGATTTTCAATCCGGGTTACGCGGGCCGGCCATTGTTCGAAGACCAGCGGCCGCGCAATGTCGGCGACATCCTGACGATCGTGATTCAGGAAAACGTCAACGCGACCAAGTCGTCGGGTGCCAACGCGAATCGCTCGGGGAACACGGCCTTTAGCGTGCCGACCGCGGGCTTCCTCGGCGGCCTGTTCGGCAAGACCAACTTGGCCGCGAGCGGCAGCAACGGGTTCCAGGGCACCGGCGGCGCGAACGCGTCGAACACCTTCAACGGCACCATCACCGTGACGGTGACGGGTGTGCTGCCGAACGGCAACCTGATGGTGAGCGGCGAAAAACAGATGCTGATCAACCAGGGCGATGAATTCGTGCGTTTCTCCGGCGTGGTGAATCCGAACACGATCTCCAACCTGAATGCCGTGTACTCGACCCAGGTGGCCGACGCGAAGATCGAATACTCCGCGAAGGGCTATCTCAACGAAGCCGAGAACATGGGCTGGTTGCAGCGCTTCTTCCTTAACGTGTCGCCGTGGTGATCATGCGTACCGTCTTCTTTCGCTCCGGCCGCCTCAATCGCCCCAGCCGGTTCACGCGGCTGGTTCAGCTCGGCCGCGCCATGGCGCTGCTCGCACTCGCCTGCGCGGCCTTGCCGGTGGCGACGCCCGCCTATGCCGAACGTCTGAAGGACCTCGTGCAGATCCAGGGCGTGCGTGACAACCCGCTGATCGGCTACGGCCTCGTCGTCGGTCTCGACGGCACGGGCGACCAGACCACGCAAACCCCGTTCACCACGCAGACGCTCGCCAACATGCTGGCGAACCTCGGCATCTCGATCAACAACCAGGCGGCGGGCTCGAGCAATCAGCAATCGTCGCTGTCGAACATCCAGTTGAAGAACGTCGCCGCGGTGATGGTGACGGCGGTGTTGCCGCCCTTCGCGCGTCCCGGCGAAGCGATCGACGTGACGGTGTCGTCGCTCGGCAATTCGAAGAGCCTGCGTGGCGGCACGCTGCTGCTCACGCCTCTCAAAGGCGCGGACGGCCAGGTGTATGCGCTCGGTCAGGGCAACGTGGCGGTCGGCGGCGCCGGCGCCAGCGCGAACGGCAGCAAGGTGCAGGTGAATACGCTCAATGCGGGCCGCGTTGCCGGCGGCGCGATCGTCGAACGCGCGGTGCCTACGTCGGTATCGCAAGCGGGCACCATGCAGCTCGACCTGAACGAGATGGACTACGACACCACGCAACGCGTCGTAGCCGCGGTGAACAATGCGTTTGGCAGCGGCACCGCCACGGCGCTCGACGGCCGCACGATTCAACTGCGCGCGCCGTCCGATCCGGAACAGCAGGTCGCCTTCATGGCGCAATTGCAGAATCTCGACGTGAAACCGGCGCAAGCCGCCGCGAAAGTGATCCTGAACGCACGTACCGGCTCGATCGTGATGAACCAGATGGTCACGTTGCAAAGCTGCGCGGTGGCGCACGGCAATCTGTCGGTGGTGATCAATACGCAGCCGGTGGTGAGTCAGCCGGGCGCGTTCTCGAACGGCCAGACGGTGGTGGCCAAACAGTCGCAGATTCAGTTGAAGCAGGACAACGGCGCACTGAAGCTGGTGACCGCCGGCGCCAACCTGGCCGAAGTGGTGAAGGCGCTCAACGCACTGGGTGCGACACCTGCGGATCTGATGTCGATCCTGCAGGCCATGAAGGCGGCGGGCGCTCTGCGCGCCGACCTGGAAATCATCTAAGGAAGACACAAGATGAATTCGGATACGACCAATTCGGCCAACGCGGCGAACGACCTGACCCAGCGCTTTGCGCTCGACGTGCAGGGCTTCGGCAAATTGAGCGCGCAGGCCAAGGCTTCGCCGCAAGCCGGCATGAAGATGGCCGCGCAGCAGTTCGACGCGGTGTTCACGCAGATGATGCTGAAAAGCATGCGCGATGCGACGCCGCAGGACGGCCCGTTCGACTCGCACGACAGCGCCACCTTCACGTCGATGATGGATCAGCAGTTGTCGCAACAGATGTCGCAGAAGGGCATCGGCGTGGCTGACGCGATGCTCAAGCAGATGATGCGTAATCAGGGCATGCAGGTGGGCAGCGCGAACGGCGCGGGCGGTGGCCTGACCGGCATGGCCAATGCGCTGGGCGGCGGCAGCGGTGGCGACGAAGGCCAGACGGCGGCGCTGAACGCGCTGGCAAAAGCCTACGGCAACGCGCAGGCCAATGGCCAACTGGCGATGGGCAAGGGCTACTCGGCCAACAGCGCACTGACTCCGCCGATCAAAGGCGACGGCAGCTCGCCGAGGGTCGACGCGTTCGTCGACAAGCTCGCCGGACCGGCCCAAGCCGCGAGCGCGGCAACCGGCATTCCGGCTCGCTTTATCATCGGCCAGGCCGCGCTCGAATCGGGCTGGGGCAAGAGCGAGATCAAGAAGGCGGACGGTTCGACCAGCCACAACGTGTTCGGCATCAAGGCGACCAAAGACTGGAGCGGCAAGACCGTTTCGACGGTCACGACTGAATATGTGAACGGCAAGCCGCAACGCACGGTCGAAAAATTCCGCGCGTACGACTCGTATCAGGAAGCGATGACCGACTACGCGAGCCTGCTCAAGGGCAACCCGCGCTACGCACAGGTGATCAATTCCGCGCATGACGTGAATGGTTTTGCCAACGGCATGCAGCGCGCCGGTTACGCTACGGATCCGCATTACGCGAAAAAACTGATGTCCATCATGCAGAAAATGGGCTGATTGCCGTTAATGCAGGTGCGCGGCAGGTGCGTGGCAGATGCGCAGTTGCATTCGACCGCGCAGCCGGTCAGTTTATGCGGTCTGATTTTCTCGAATACTGTATGCACGCGACGGGGCCAGGTGCATAACAAGACGGACGAGGCCGGCCGCCTGCGGGCGGCCGGTCCACCCGCATATCCGGCATGATTGCAGCCGGGATTCG
The DNA here is from genome assembly GCF_003610295.1 of Paraburkholderia sp. BL23I1N1. Classification (NCBI taxonomy): domain Bacteria; kingdom Pseudomonadati; phylum Pseudomonadota; class Betaproteobacteria; order Burkholderiales; family Burkholderiaceae; genus Paraburkholderia; species Paraburkholderia sp. BL23I1N1. Next base: position 214,293 of record NZ_RAPV01000002.1, on the reverse strand, counting down.
ATGCAACCGGATTTCACTGGCGACATATCGGCGTTTTAACGTTTGCGGCAAATATTTCATTACAGGCCCCTAAATTTTGGCCGAAAGCTGCCGCTAATCAGTTAGACCCGATACCGGAAAGCGTTGTAATGTCCGGTTGAATGCGCGTGCTGCGGCTTCGATGAAGACCGCGCGAAAGCCCCGGCAGGAGCCTTGGCACGCGCCCGCAAGAACATGCATACCGGCAAGCCCATGGATACTACCCAGTCGCACGGCCAGACCGACGCACCCGGCCAGTCGCACGCACAGCTAGACGAGAGCGCACCCGATTTCGGTCGTCGCAATCCACTGGAGATCGGCGTTCAGTTACGCAACCTCGTGAATCGAGGCGATTTCCTCACCGTTGAATATGCGGGCGGTCAACTCGTAACGCGACTGCTCGATGTCGACGTGCGCGGGCGCACCTTCACGTTCGACTGGGGCGCGCTCTCCGACCAGAACAAAGGCTTATTGGGCGCGCCGCGCTGCCAGTTCCATGCGTCGCCTGACGGCGTGCGCGTCGAGTTCGCGACCGGCACGCCGCGTGAAACCCGCTACGAAGGACTGCCTGCGTTCGAGGCCAACTTCCCCGAGGTGCTGTTTCACGTTCAGCGCCGCGAGTATTTCCGCGTCGATGCGCCGATTCTCGATCCGTATATGTGCAGCGGCCGTTTGCCCGAAGGCGACACGTTCCGCTTCGAAGTGCACGATCTGTCGCTCGGCGGCGTCGGCATGCGCACCTCGGATGAACGTGTGGCTGAATTGCCGATGGGCACGCGCCTGCAGGATTGCGAACTGTCGCTCGGCTCGCTCGGCCGGCTTTCGCTCGATCTGCAACTGGTGTCGCACCGCTCCACCGCGTTGCCGAACGGCACGCAGCGCTATCAGCTCGGGTTCCGTTTCCTGACGCTGCCGGGCAGCGCCGAAAACACGCTGCAACGTCTGATTACGCAACTCGAAATGAAGCGCCGCTCACTGGTGCGCTAGACAAGCTAGGAAGCCTTGCGGCACGCGCCTCGCAAACGTTGAAACAAACGTCGAACACACATCGGAATGGCCCTCAATTTTTCCTCGCCGGGGCCGTTAAACAGATTGTTCAAGTAACGCGGCGGCAAGTGGTCGGTGTCGCCCTTCAGGATGACGCATGTCGAGCAACCTCATCAATCTCGGACTCAGTGGACTGAACGCAGCCCAGTGGGGACTCACGACGACGGGCCAGAACATCAGCAACGCGTCGACGCCCGGCTACACGATCGAGACCCCGGTCTACGCGGAAAGCGCCGGCCAGTACACGGGTTCCGGTTTTCTGCCGCAAGGTGTCTCGACCGTCACCGTGACGCGCCAGTACAGCCAGTACCTGACCACTGAGCTGAACAACGCGCAGAGTTCGGGCAGCTCGCTGTCGACGTACAACACGATGATCTCGCAGTTGAACAATCTGATCGGCAGCCCGACCTCGGGCATTGCGAGCGCGATCACCAGCTATTTCACCGGTTTGCAGAACGTCTCGAACAACGCCTCCAGCCTGGCTACCCGCCAGACCGCGATGAGCGGCGCGCAGACGCTCGTGAACCAGATCAATGCCGCGGGCCAGCAATACGACTCGCTGCGCCAGAGCGTCAACACGCAGCTCTCCAACACCGTTTCGCAGATCAACAGCTACACGCAACAGATCGCACAGCTAAATGGACAGATCGCATCGGCGAGCACACAAGGTCAGCCGCCGAACCAGTTGATGGATCAGCGCGATCAAGCCGTGTCGAGCCTGTCGCAACTGATCGGCGTGAACGTCGTGAACAGCAACGGCAGCTACAGCGTGTTCATGAGCAACGGCCAGCCGCTCGTCTCGGCCGGCAATAGCTACAACCTGGGCACGGCGCCTTCGACGGGCGACACCAGCGAACTGTCGGTGCAGTATCTCGGCCAGGCCGGTGCGAACCCGGCTGCCGCGCCGCAAAACCTGCCGGACAGCAAGATCACCGGCGGTACGCTGGGCGGTCTCGTCGCGTTCCGCAGCCAGACGCTCGACCCGGCCGAAGCGCAACTCGGCGCGATAGCGGTGAGCTTTTCCGCGCAGGTCAATGCGCAGAACGCCCTCGGCATCACGCTCGCGGGCGCCCAGGGCGGCGCGCTGTTCTCGGTGGGCGGCCCGACCGTCTACGCGAATACGCAGAACACCGGCAACGCGTCGTTGAACGTTTCGTTCGCGAACCCCGCGCAGCCGACCACCGGCGATTACACGCTGGCGTTCAACGGCAGCACCTACACGCTGACCGACAATTCGACCGGCAGTGTGGTGGGCTCGGCCACCAATCTGACCCAGCCGATCAACGGTCTGAATTTCTCGACCACCGGCACGATGAACGCCGGCGACTCGTTCACGGTCGAACCGACCCGCGGCGCGCTGAACAGCTTCAACACCGCGACCACGGACCCGTCGGCGATCGCCGCGGCAGCACCCGTGCTCGGCTCCGCGGCGTCGACCAATACCGGCACCGCCACGATCACGCAAGGCACGGTGACGGCCGGCTACACGATGCCGAATGCGACCACCACGCTGTCGTACAACGGTGCGGGTCTCTCCGGCTTCCCGGCAGGTTCGACGGTGACGATAGCGGGTACGCCCCCCACCGCTTACCCGATCGCCAGTGCGGCGACCGTCGTGCCGTATTCGGCGACCACCGGCGCGACGCTGACAATCACCAACCCGACCGCCGGCCAGATGAACAACGTCTCGGTGACGATCAGCGGCGCACCGGCGAGCGGTGACAAGTTCACCATCGGCCCGAACACCGGCGCGAACAACGACGGTCGCAATGCACTGGCGCTGTCGAACCTGTCCGCGGCGAAGGCATTGGGCGGCGGCACGGTCACGCTGGCGGGCGCGTATGCGAACTACGTCAACCTGGTCGGCAACCAGACCAACCAGATTCAGACCTCGAGCACGGCGCAGACCTCGCTGGTGACGCAGATCACCACCGCGCAGCAGTCGGTCTCGGGCGTGAACATCAACGAAGAAGCAGCCAACCTGCTTCAGTATCAGCAACTGTATCAGGCGAACAGCAAGGTCATCCAGACCGCGCAGACCCTGTTCCAGACGCTGCTTGGCATCTTCCAGTGAGGCGTTGAACATGCGCATCTCCAGCACGCAGTACTTCAACATGAACGTGGCGACAATGAGCGATCAGCAAGCTCAGTTGTCGCAGTTGTATCAAGAGATCTCGAGCGGCGTGAGCCTCTCCACGCCGTCGGACAATCCGCTCGGCGCGGCACAGGCGGTGCAGTTGAGCTCGACGGCGACGACCCTGTCGCAGTACACGACCAACCAGGGCGCGGCGCTCGCTTCGCTGCAACAGGAAGATTCGACGCTCGGCAGTGTAAATACGGTGCTGCAGAGCATTCACACGCTGGTGCTGCGCGCCGGCGACGGATCGCTCAACGACGGCGACCGCGGCTCGATCGCGACGCAATTGCAGAGCCTGCGCAGCCAGTTGATGACGCTCGCCAATTCGACCGACCCGCAGGGCAACGCCTTGTTCGGCGGCTATCAAACTACTGCGCAGCCGTACACCACCAACTCGGCCGGCGTCGTGACCTATTCGGGCGACACCGGCACGCCGAGCATGCAGATCACCTCCTCGCACACCGTTCAGACCGGTGACAACGGGATTGCGATCTTCGGCAGCGTGGCGGCGATCGGCACCAGCTCGGTGCCGGCCGCGACGACCGGCAACACGGGTACGGGCGTGATCAGCACCGTCAGCCTGACGAACCCGACCAACCCGGCCAATGCGGACACGTACAACATCGCCTTCACGTCGGCGACCACCTTCACGGTGACGCAGACCACGCCGTCCGGCACGGTGACCACGGGCGCTCCGCAACCGTTCACGGCCGGCTCGGCGATCACGCTCGGCGGCCAGACGGTGAACATCACCGGCGCGCCGAACGCGGGCGACAGCTTCACGGTGACGCCGGCCACGCAAGGCAGCACGGATGTGTTCGCCAACCTGAGCCAGTTGATCACCACGTTGCAAACGCCGGTGTCGGGCGGCGCTTCGACGGCCAGTTACCAGAGCGCGTTGACCACCAGCATGACCCAGCTCGAAAACACGATGAACAACGTCGTGACCGCGCAGGCAGCGGTGGGTGGCCGCGAACAGGAAGTGCAGGCGTTGCAGACGGTCACGCAGACCAACACGTTGCAGACGTCGAGCAACCTGGCGGATCTGACGCAAACCGACATGGCCAAGACGATCGGCCAGTACACGATGACGCAAAACGCGCTGCAAGCGGCACAGCAGGCATTCGTGAAGATTCAGAGCGTGTCGCTGTTCCAGTACCTGAACTGATCGGGCGAAGTAGTCGGAAACAAGGAAAGGGCGGAAACCGATGTGAACCGGGTCCGCCCTTTTCTGTTTTGGGTGGCCGATGCGCGACTGAAGTGCGTGAGCGATTCACGCGCAACGCGTGGCTTACACGCAGCCAGCCGCGCTACTTCAACCCGGCCGCCACACGTCCCATCTGATCGATGCCGACGTCGAACAGGCGCATGAAGAACGGAATCATGTTCGGGATCATCAGTTGCAGAAGCAGCATGCCGATCAGCATCGTCAGCGGAAAGCCGATCTGGAATACGCCGATTTGCGGTGCGGCGCGGTTCAGGATGCCGAGCGCGAGGTTGGTGATCAGGAGCGCGACGACCACCGGCAGCGACAGCAGCAATCCCGCCGAAAACACCGTGCTGCCGAAATTCGCCAGCGTGCGCCAGCCGGGCGCGCCCAGAATGTTCGCCGACACGGGCACGGACTGGAAGGTGGCCAGCAACGCGCTGATCATCTGCAGATGGCCGTCGATCACCAGAAACACCAGCATGGCGATGGTGTTCATGTAGCTCGACAGCACCTGGCTCGAACTGCTTGCCTGCGCGTCGAAGAAGGTTGCGAAACCGAGGCCCATGCCCAGACCGACGAAATCGCCGGTGGCGCTGATCGCCTGAAAGACGATCTGCATCGTCATGCCGAGCGCGATGCCGATCAGGAACTGGTTGACGATGATCCACACGCCTTGGGCGGAAAACACCGTGGCCTGCGGCAGCGCGCCGAGCGTGGGTGCGACGATGATGGTGATGAAGGCCGCGAGGCCGATCTTCACGCGGGTCGGCAGCGAGCGGTTGCCGAGTACCGGCGCGGTCGCCACCAGCGCAAGAATCCGCACGAACGGCCACAGGAACGCCGTGAGCCAGGTGTTCAGTTGGGCGTAGGTGACGGAAAACATGACGGTGCGGGAGAGCGGATGCGCCGAACGGAGGCCGGGGCCGCGCTCAGTTGACGAGCGTCGGGATGCTGGTGAGCGTCTGGCGCAGGTAGTCGAGCATGGTCGTCAACATCCACGGACCGGCGATCACCATGGTGATGGCGATCGCGAGCAGCTTCGGAATGAACGACAGCGTGGTTTCGTTGATCTGCGTAGCGGCCTGGAACAGGCTCACCACCAGACCGACCACCAGCGCGACCAGCAGCAACGGCGCGGCAAGCAGCAGGCCGACATACATGGCCTGGTGCGCGAGCGTCATGACGGATTCCTGATTCATGGCGTAGTACCGGAAGCGTGAAGGATTGAGTGAGCGGAATAAACGCGCGGGTTAAACAAAGCTCTGCGCGAGCGAGCCGAGCAGCAATTGCCAACCGTCGACCAGCACGAACAGCATCAGTTTGAACGGCAGCGAGATGGTGGCGGGCGACACCATCATCATCCCCATCGACATCAGCACGCTCGCCACCACCATGTCGATGATCAGGAACGGGATGAAAATCGTGAAGCCGATCTGGAAGCCCGTCTTCAGTTCACTGGTCACGAACGAGGGCACCAGTAGCGACAGCGGCACGTCTTCCGGGCCTTGCATCGGCGCGGCGTGCGAGATGCGGGCGAACAAGGCGAGATCGCTTTCGCGGGTCTGGCGCAGCATGAAGGTCTTGAACGGCGCGAGGCCGCGGTTGACCGCCGTCTCCATCGGCATCGAGCCTTCGGAGAACGGTTTGTAGCCGTCGTTATAGGCTTTGTCGAGTACCGGCGACATCACGAACAGCGTGAGGAACAGCGCAAGACCGACCAGCACCTGGTTAGGCGGCGTGGTGGTCGTGCCGAGTGCCTGGCGCAACAGCGACAACACGATGATGATGCGCGTGAAGCTCGTCATCATCAGCACCATCGCCGGCAGGAACGACAGCATCGTGAGCAGCAGCATTGTCTGCACGCTCAGCGAGTAAGTCGTGCCGCCGTTCGGGCCCGGGCTCGTATTGAAGGCCGGCAAGCCGGCGGTTTGTGCGAACGACAGCGTCGGCAGCGCGAGCATCAGCGCCGGCAACATGACCGGCGCGACGCGGCGCAGGACTGCGAGGATTTTCGCGGTGGCGCAAGACATGCGGGTGGTGTGCTGATAACGCGCTGACTGAACCGATTGCACGGATTGCGCTGATTGAAGGCTGAACTGCATTACCGATCCCCGCTGCCTTGCCCATTGAAACGTTTGCCCATTTCGCCTTTCAAAGCGTCGCGAAAGCGTTGGCCGAAGGTGCCGGGCAACGCTGCGCCGGGTGCGGCCGATGCGCCTGGTTGCGTGCCGGCGACCGGATCGAGCGCGGCTGAACCGGCGGGCATCGTGTGCAGCAGACGCACATTGCCGGGCGCCGTGCCGAGCACGAGCCACGTATCGCCGATCTCCACCACGGCGACCCGCTCCTTGCCGCCGAGCGAGGCGCCGCCGATCGTCTTCACGAGACCGCCGCGATTGGCCGGCTGCAAGCCGAAGCGGCGCGCGAGCCATGCACAGGCGAACACCAGACCGATCACCACCAGCAGGCCGACGATGGTTTGCAACACCGCGCCGACGCCGAGTGCCGGAACGGCGGTGCCGGCACCCACACCCGACGCGATTTTCGCGGCGTTGTTGACCGCGTTCATGTCGGCTGCGTGGGCGGGCGAGGGTGTGAATGCCGCCACCGAAGTCAGCGCGAACATCAGCGCCGAGGCGGCCGCTGCCGTGCTTGTCGTCATTGCCGTCGCTGTCGTTGCTGCGGGCAGGGCGCGATCGAGAACTTTGCGCGCCGCATGCAGCATGGCGCGACCGGCAACGCGTGTCATCGATTCAACTTCCGGATGCGTTCGGACGGCGTGATGATGTCGGTCAGACGGATACCGAACTTGTCGTTCACGACCACCACTTCGCCTTGAGCGATCAGGCAGCCGTTGACCAGCACGTCCATCGGCTCGCCTGCCATGCCGTCCAGTTCCACGACCGAGCCCTGCGCGAGTTGCAGCAGGTTGCGGATCGCGATTTTGGTGCGGCCGAGTTCGACGGTCATCTGGACGGGAATGTCCAGGATCATGTCGATGTCGTTGCGCGTCGAGGTCGATTCGACCTTCGAGAGCGGCTGGAACACGCCGGCCGTGGCCGGGCTGACTTCCGTGTTGTCGTTCTGCTCGGCCAGCGCGCTGGCCCAGTCGGCCATGGCCGCGTCGTCTTCGGCGCCGGCTGCGTCGGCGGCCAGTTGCGGCTCGCCAGCGGCCAGTTCGGCCTCAGTCTTTGCGTTCAGGTCACTCATATCCACCTTCCTTCATCGTGTCGGCTGCGCTGATCATTTTCTGGACCCGCAACGCGTACTGACCATTGAAAATTCCGTAGCCGCATTCCATCACCGGCACGCCATCGACTTTCGCCGTGATGTGTTCGGGGATGTTGATCGGCAGAACATCGCCTTTGCGCATGTTCAGGATCTGTTCGAACGTGATCGGCACCTGGGCTAGGTCGGCGGTCAGTTCCACTTCCGCTGCCTGCACCTGTTGCGACAGCACGCGGACCCAGCGACGGTCGACTTCCAGCGCCTCGCCCTGGATCGGCGACGAGAGAATGTCGCGGATCGGTTCGATCATCGAATACGGCATGCAGATGTGCAGCGTGCCGCCCGTCGTGCCGAACTCGATCGAGAACTGCGTGACGATGACGATTTCGTTCGGCGTTGCCACGTTGGCGAACTGCGTGTGCATTTCCGAGCGCACGAATTCGAACTGCAGCGGACGCACGCTTTTCCACGACGCCGCGTAGTGCTCGAACGTGAGATTGAGCAACTTCATGATGATGCGCTGCTCGGTTGCCGTGAAATCGCGGCCTTCGACGCGGGTATGGAAACGCCCGTCGCCGCCGAACAGGTTATCGACCACGAAGAACACCAGATTCGGGTCGAACACGAACAGCGAGGTGCCGCGCAACGGCTTCACGTGGACCAGATTCAGGTTGGTCGGGATCGGCAGGTTGCGGGTGAATTCGCTGTACTTCACGACCTTCACCGGACCGACGGAGATTTCCGCCGAGCGCCGCATGAAGTTGAAGATACCGACGCGCAACAGACGCGCGAAGCGGTCGTTGATGATTTCAAGACCGGGCATCCGGCCGCGGACGATGCGTTCCTGCGTCGCGATGTTGTACGGGCGTACGCCCGTATGTGCGGCCTGCTCGGATTCCGAGTCGGACTCGCCGGTGACGCCCTTGAGGAGGGCATCGACCTCCTCCTGGGACATGAACTCTTCGTGGCCCATTCCTTATTCCTCGTGCGTCCGGCGGTTAATGATGGCGGCGTGAAACAGGATCACTGCACGACGAATTCGGTGAACAGCACGTCCTGGACGTGGATCGGCGCGGCGCCCTTATCGGTCGGCTGTTCGATCAGCGTCTGAAGTTCGGTGGCGAGCGCGCGTTTGCCTTCTAGCGGCGCGAGGTCTTCCGGGTGTTTATTCGACAGTGCGAGGAGGATGCGGCTGCGCACTTCCGGCATATGGTCGGAGAGTTCCTGCTGGGTTTTCGGGTCGTTGAGCTTGAGCGTCAGGCCGATGCGCAGGAAGTGTTGCTGACCGTCGTCCGATTGCAGGTTGACTGTCATCGATTCGAGCGGGAAGAAGATCGGGACGGCTGATGGCGCTGGTGCGCTGGGGGTTGCTGTTGAGGCGGGGGCCGGGCTGCGCTGGGACATGTAGAACCACACACCCGCGCCGGCAACGCCTGCGGCGACGATCGCGATGAGGGCGATCAGGATGATGCGCTTCAAGGGGCCCGGGGAAGCGGGCGCGGCTTGCTGGTTTGCGGTCGTGGTTGCCATGAGGTTTGCTTTGCTTGCCTTTAGTGCTGGTGAGGGTGATTGTTGTTGATTTGCCTGCGGCGCGATGGGTCGAAAAGAAGGGTTATTGAGGGCTATCTCTGGTTTTTGCCTTTCAGGCGGGATTTGTTTTTTGGTTTTGGGTTTGGGGTTTTTTGCCTTTGGTGGGTTTGTTGTTGTTGCTCATTTGGCCGTGTGGCGTTTGGTTTCTGTTTGCCGGGGGCGTTGGCCTTTCCTTGTTTTCTTATCGGTCTATTAGCGTCGCCCCTGTGCGGGGCAGCACCCACTTTTCTTTGCCTGCCGCAAAGAAAAGTAGGCAAAAGAAAGCGGCTCACACCGCTAGCTCATAAGCGGGTCCCCTGGCTTGGAGGGGGTAGTGGTGCATCTGGAATCTGTGTTCTCGCACATTCAGCCCTGGTGACAAAGCCGTCATACTTCCGGCGGCGCTGCGCGCGCCGAAGGGCATTTCATAGAACCAGCTGTTGCGTTTTTGCGATCCTGCCGCGCTCGGTTTGCGGTACTTCCAGATTTCGATCGTGTTTGCGCATTCGGCTGCGCGCCGAGGCGAAGCCAATGGCTCCCACCAAGCGAAAACGAAGCCCAAGGTTTCCCAGGCAGACCCATCCGCGACGCACGCAGTGCGGAGTGGGAGCTGATGAGCCCTTAGTCACTAACGGCGAGTGTGCGGGGGCACGGATTCCAGATGCACCACTACCGTGGCTGCGCGGGGGACCCGCTTAAGAATTAGCGGTTTGAGCCGCTTTCTTTGCTTATCTTTCTCTGCGGCGGCAAAGAAAGTAAGTGCTGCCCCGCACAGGGGCAACGCTAATAGACCAATAACAAATCTAGGAAAGGCCAACGGCATAAAAACACAGACAACAACCGCCGAGCAGACAAAAACCGCTAATTAAGCAAACGTATCCACCAATCCCACCTGCCGCCGCACGGCAACATTAGCCACGACAGAATCAGAAGAATCCGAACCAGCGCCACCGGCAAAACCCCCTGCAGCCCCGCTGCCACCCCCACCGGAACGGCCAGAACCACCTGCACTCTGCTGCTGCCCACTCTGCCGGGCAAACCCATCGCTAACACTAGCGCTCCCCAACCCAATCCCGTTGGACTCCATCGCCTCGCGAAGCTTCGGCAGCGCGGCCTCGACCGCCTCCCGCACCTGCTGGTGCTGCGAAACAAACAACGCATGGGCATGGTTATCGGCAACCTGCAACACGACCTGTAACGGCCCCAAATCCTTCGGATTCAACGTCAGTTCGGCGCTCTGCGAATGCCCATTCGACAAAAACACCACCTTCTGACTCAACGCGTCTTCCCAGTCCGTTGTGCCAACCTGCGGCGACAACGTGTTCGCCACTTCCGCCGCACCGGCGCTACCCGCCGTTTGCACAGCCGCCGACGCACTCGCAGCGCCCGCCGCGGCCTGGCCGGCTGCCAGCGCCGCCGTTGCGGCATCCGCCGCGCTCTTGAAGGACGCCAGATCGCTAGCCTGTGCACCACCGGCAGTCGTCGCGGTCAACGCGTCAGCCGCCGCTTTCGCCGCCGTCGATGGATCCGCAACCGTCGTGGCTGCCGCCGTCAATGCAGCCTTGCCGGCGCTCGATCCCTTGCCGTCGCCAAACAAACCGGCCGCAAGCGTCTTGCCGTTCGCCGATCCGTTGAGTCCATTGAGTCCGTTGTTCGCGCCGGTACCCTGGCCGCCGGCCGCGGTCGCAGCGTTCGTCGCCGCACCGCTCGCCAGCGCCTGCGCCGGCACCATGCCCTGGCCGTTCGCCAGCGCAGCCAGCGCCGCCTGCAATGCGTCCTGCGCCGACTTCGGATCGGTCGCGTCAGTCTTTTTGCCCGTGGTGCCCGTCGTACCATCCGCGCCGGTCTGCGTGGTCGCGGCGTCAGTCAGTGCCGTGGCCGGGTCAGCTGTGGTCGGGTCCGTGACGTTGTTCGCATTGGCTTGAGCCTGCATCTGAGCCTGGGCTTGAGCCTGCGCGGCAGCGGCTGCCGCGGCCGTGCCCGCGTCGGTCTGCGTGGTCGCGTTACCGGACTTCGACGGCGTTGAGCTGGTCTTGTCGGTCGAGGCCTGCTGCGTGTTGGAGGAAGAAGCCGACGACGAGCCCGACGAAGACGCGCTCGTCGTGCTGCTGTTGTCGGCTTTGCTGCTCGCGGCATCCGCGCTCCTGGTCGACGGATCGGGCGGCGGCGGCGCGTCATGCACGCTCGACGAAGAGGCCGAAGCCGGCGGGGAAGCAGACGAAGACGCAGCGGATGAAGCGGACGACGAAGCCGGCGGCTTGCTCGCACTCTGCGCGGCCGCATTGTTTTGCAGGTCGATGTTCTGCTGCAAGGTTTGCGAAAACGACGTGGCGTTCGCCGCGGCGGCCATGGCCGCGCTGCTGGACGTGCTTCTGGCCGAGCCGAGCAGTGAGCCGATCTGTGAAAGAAGCGACATAGGGGATCCTGTCAATCCGTCAAACGGGGTGTTCGGTCAATCGAGGCGGCGCCCGGTGCGTCAAACGCCCTCGGCACGCATCCTCAGAATGCGGGCGGCATGTTCGTCGGCGTCGCGCTGATCGCGCCGCGCCATGGTTTTCGCTTCGGCGGCTTCGCCACGCGCCTGCAGCACTTCATACGAGCCGAGCTTCTGCTTCTGGCGCTGCCAGTCGGGCTTGGCGGCCTCGACGCGGGCATTCGCCGTGACCAGCAGGTTGCGCTGCTGTTCGATGGCGGCGTCGAGCGTGTCGATGAACGCCTGGAAATTGCGCATGTTGCCGGCAGGCATGCCAGTCTGGGCGGTTGCCGTGAAACGCGCGTGATATTCGTCGCGATACTGCACCAGCGAGTCAAGTTGCGACTGCACGTCGTTGCGCTCGCGCTGCGCGCGGCCCAAACGTTGTGCGGCGGCATCCACATCGTCCTGGGCAAGGCCGATGAGTGTCTTGATCGGAAAGTGTTTCGCCATCGTCAGCCTCCTTGGGCAAACAGAGCGTCCAGCATCTCGAGACTCGGTTCAAAATTCGCGCATTCGCGAAAGCCTTGCTGCAAAAACGCTTCCATCCGCGGGTACAACGCAATCGCCCGGTCGAGCAGCGCGTCGCGCCCGCTCGAATAGGCGCCGACGTTGATCAGATCGCGGTTGCGCTGATAGCGCGACAGCATCTGCTTGAACATACGCGTCTTTTCCAGATGGTTATCGTCGATCAGCGCGGTCATTGCCCGGCTAATCGAGGCTTCGATGTCGATCGCCGGATAATGCCCGGCCTCGGCGAGCGAGCGCGACAGCACGATGTGGCCGTCGAGAATCGCGCGCGCGGAGTCGGCGATCGGATCCTGCTGGTCGTCGCCTTCGGTGAGCACGGTGTAGAACGCGGTGATTGAACCGCCGCCCGCCGGGCCGTTGCCGGTTCGCTCGACGAGCGCCGGCAGTTTGGCGAACACCGAAGGCGGATAACCCTTGGTGGCGGGCGGCTCGCCCACGGCCAGCGCGATCTCGCGCTGCGCCATCGCGTAACGGGTCAGCGAATCCATCAGCAGCAGCACGTGCTTGCCCTGGTCGCGGAAATATTCGGCGAGCGAGGTCGAGTACGACGCAGCCTGCATTCGCAAGAGCGGTGAGACGTCGGCCGGCGCCGCGATGACGACGGAGCGCGCGAGGCCTTCCTCGCCGAGAATCTGCTCGATGAATTCCTTCACTTCGCGGCCGCGTTCGCCGATCAGGCCGATCACGATCACCTCGGCGCTGGTGTAGCGCGCCATCGTGCCGAGCAGCACCGATTTACCGACGCCCGAACCGGCGAACAGGCCCATGCGCTGGCCGCGGCCCACGGTCAGGAGCGCGTTGATCGCGCGCACGCCGACGTCGAGCACCTTGTGAATCGGTTCGCGGTTCAGGGGGTTGATGACCGGCGCGGAGAGCGGCGCATCGGCATGCGCGCCGAGCGGGCCGAGGCCGTCGAGCGGGCGGCCGGACGCATCCAGCACGCGGCCGAGCAATTCCCAGCCGACCGGCAGGCGTTTCGCGCCCGCCATCGGATCGGCGATCGGTGCGCTTTCGAGCGGATAGACGCGCGCGCCGGGCAGCAGGCCGATCACTTCGGTGGTCGGCATCAGAAACAGCTTGTCGCCGGAGAAGCCGACGACTTCCGCTTCGGCCATTGCCAGCGAACTGCCGAACGGCAGTTCGATCATCACTTCGGCACCCACCGAAAGGCGCAGGCCGACCGCTTCGAGCACCAGACCGGCGGCGCGCGTCAGGCGTCCGCAGGCACGCATCGGCTTGGCGATGGCGTTGCGGGCGCGCAGTGCGTCGAGCCGGCCACGCCAGGCTTGCATGTGCGGGTTGCTGTCGAGTGCGGGATCGTACGGGGCGGGAGGGGGTGAAGCAGGACGTGAAGAGGCGGTATTCGAAGCGGCATCGGCAGTGGCGGACGTGGCGAACACGCGGCTGGCCGCCGTGCCCTTCGCCGGGTGCCCAGCGCCCGGACCGCGCAACGCGGCGTCGATCGCCGCGACTGCAGCCGCGGCGGGCGTCACCGCCGCCGGGACATCCGCCAGCGCCTCGGCGCCGAACGATGCCAGCGCCAACTCGCGTTCGAGCGGCGTCAGGTCGCTTGCGCGGATATCCTCGAGCGTCGGCTTCACCATGTGCTCACCTTGCCAAGCGCGGCGGCGACGCGCTCCCAGCGCGTGTCGATGCCGGCGTCTACCTCGCCGGTGCCGGCTTGCGCGCGGCAACCGCCGCGTTCAACCGCCGGATCGGTCCGCACGGTCCAGCCGCGCGTTTGCAGTTCTTCCATCAGATAGGCTTCGACGACCGGCAGATCGGCGGGGCTGACGATCAGCGCCGGTGCACCGACCAGCGCCGGCTCGGTAGCCAGCACCTCACGGGCGGCGGCAATCAGCGCGGTCGGATCGTGCTGCACGTGCTGGCGCACCACCTGCTGGGCGATGTCTAGCGCCAACGCGACCAGCGTTTCGGAGATCGCGCCTTGCGCTCCGTCGAGCGCCGCCTTGAACGTCTCGGCCAGCGCCGCGAGACGCGCCACTTCTTCGCGCGCTTCGCTCTGGCCCTGCTCGAAACCTTGAGCGTGACCCTGGTCGTAACCGGCCTGATAACCGAGCGCCTGCCCGGCTACATGACCTGTCGCGATGCCCTGTGCATGCGCGGCGTCGCGCAGACGTTCGAGCTCGGCTTCGAACGCGCCGTCGTCGACTTCAGGTTCGGGCGGCGCCGGCGGCACCGGATCGAACGAGGCCATCTCCCAGCGCTGGTAGGCCGAGAGCCTTTCCTTTGCTGCGGAGTTCTGATCAGACATATGCATCTTCCGCCTTGCCGCCTAGAACGATCTGGCCGCTTTCCGCCAGATTGCGCACGATCTGCAGGATGCGGCGCTGCTGCGTCTCGACTTCGGAGACGCGGACCGGGCCGCGCGCATCGAGGTCTTCGGCGAGCAGTTCGGCAGCACGCTGCGACATGTTCGACAGGAACTTCTGGCGCAGCGCGGGCGGCGCGCCCTTCAGCGAGATGATCAACGCCTCGGACTCGACTTCCTTCAGCAACAGCTGGATCGCGCGGTCTTCCAGATCGAGCAGGTTCTCGAACACAAACATCTGATCAATGATCTTCTGCGCGAGTTCCGCGTCGTATTGGCGAACGTTCTCGATGACGCCTTCTTCATGGTTGCTCGACATGAAGTTGAGAATTTCGGCCGCCGTGCGGATGCCGCCCATCGGGCTGCGCTTGAGGTTGTCGCTGCCGGACAGGAGGCCGGTCAGCACGTCGTCGAGTTCGCGCAGCGCGGCCGGCTGGATACCGTCGAGCGTCGCGATCCGCAACAGCACGTCGTTGCGCAGACGCTCGGTGAAACAGGCGACGATTTCTGACGCCTGATCGCGGTCCAGGTGAACGAGGATAGTCGCGATGATCTGCGGGTGTTCGTTCTTGATGAGCTCGGCCACCGCGGCGGAGTCCATCCACTTGAGGCCTTCGATCCCGCTGGTGTCGCTGCCCTGCAGAATCCGGTCGATGATCGCGCCGGCCTTGTCGTCGCCGAGCGCCTTGGTCAGCACCGAACGGATGTAGTCGCTCGAATCGAGCGAAAGGGCGGTGTGCTGCTCGGCTTCGCGCACGAATTCCTGCAAGACTTCGTCGACCTGCTCGCGCGTCACGTTCTTCAGCGCGGCCATCGCGACGCCGATCTTCTGGACCTCACGCGGCCCGAGGAATTTGAACACCTGCGCGGCTTCTTCCTCGCCGATCGACATCAGCAGGAGCGCGCTCTTCATTACGCCTTCAGCGCTCATCGGACACCCAATTTTTCACGACGGTTGCGACGATCTTCGGATCCTGACGCGCGATGTTGCGCGCGAATTCCAGATTCCGTTCGTATTTGTGTTTCGAGTTTTCCAGCGCGAGCATTTCACTATCGCCTTCCAGTTCGGCGACGTCGGCCGCGCCCGCGCGCTCGGCGGCGGGAATGCCGTCCAGCAGGATCGGCTCGTCGGGCGACGGCAGCGCCGCGGCGGTAGCCGACTCCGGCGGCGGGAAAGCGCGGCGCAGCGCCGGCTTCACCATCACGAAGTAGAGGAACAGGGCGACTGCGGCGATGCCGAGGTAGGTCGCGATCTGCTTGGCGAGCGCGATCATCTCCGGCGTGCGCCACCACGGCAGGTCGGCATCCGGGTCGACGTCGGTGGTGAACGGACTGTTGACCACGTTGACCGAGTCGCCGCGCGCCTGGTCGAAACCCATCGCGTCCTTCACCAACTGATTGACCTGCGCGAGCTTGTCGGCGGTAACCGGCTGCATGGTCGCGTGACCCTTGGCGTCGACCACCCGCAAATAGTTGACCACCACCGCCACCGAGAGACGCTTGATGCCGCCCATCGGCCGCTCCGAATGCCGCACGGTCTTGTCGAGTTCGTAGTTGGTGGTCGAGTCCTTGCGGTCGCTGACCGGCGTGGTCGTCACGCCAGGCGAGCCGTTACCCGCGGTGATCGGCGCGGAAGCCGGCTGCGGCGGCTGGTTCGACAGCGCGCCCGGCACGCCCGAGGCCGCGGCTTGCGACATTTCGGTGGCGGTGCTCGATTGCTGGCTGCGGATCGCCGCCTGCTGCGGGGTGCCGTTCGGACCGTAGTTTTCCGAGGTCTGCTCGCTGCGCGAAAAGTCGATGTCGGCGCTGACCTGCGAGTGCGCGTTGCCGGAACCGAACAGGGGCGACAGGATCGCGTCGATGCGTTGCTGGGTGTTGCGCTCGATCTGCTGGCGGTACTTGAGTTGCGAAGCGTCCAGACCGCTGCCGGTGGACGGCTGCGTCAGCAGGTTGCCGTCCTGATCGAGGATGGTCACGCCCTTCACCGGCATATCCGGCACCGCCGACGACACCATATGGGTGATCGCCAGCACCTGGCCTTCGTCGAGCGCACGGCCCGGGTAGAGATTGACCAGCACGGAGGCCGATGGCGCTTCCTTGTCGCGCACGAACACGGAGGGCTTCGGAATGGCCAGATGCACCCGCGCCGACTTCACCGACGAAATCGATTCGATTGTGCGCTCCAGCTCGCCTTCCAGCGAGCGTTGATAATTGATCTGCTCGGCGAACTGGCTGATGCCGAACTTCTGGTTGTCCATCAGTTCGAAACCGACCGAACCGCTCTTGGGCAGACCTTGCGAAGCCAGACGCAGGCGCATTTCATGCACCTGGTCGGACGGCACGAGGATTGCGCCACCGGCGTCGGAGAACTTGTAGGGGATATTGGCTGCCTGCAACGCGGTGATGATGGCGCCGCCGTCGCGGTCCGACAGGTTGCTATACAGCACCTTGTAGTCCGGCGCGCGCGACCACAGGAGCAGGCCCGCTACGATCGCGACCAGCAACGCGACCGCGAATATCAGCGGGGCGCGCGGGTTGCCACGCATTTGCGCGAGACCCGACAGACGCTGGCCGAAGTTGCCGCCCAGGTTGCTCCCCAGGCCGCCGAGGTCCGCGGCGGCGCCGGCCTGGCCAGTGCCGGCAGCACCGGCGCCGGGCTGCGCGCCGGCGAGGCCCATGCGGGCGTCGGGGTTGATCAAAGAGTTGGCTGACGAATCCATGCGTCGGGTATCTCCGGGATGCCTTTGCGTTCTGCCGCTTGAGCGCACCGAGGGTCGGCGGGCGTGCGGACAGAGACTTTCACCATTGAAATTATCCGCAGCGCCGCCCAACCCGATTGCTTGAATAGAGCCGGGTTTCCCCCCTAGTTTCGGGGCTTTCCCGTATGACCCGCTGCTATGCTTTCGTCCAGATCGGTACGGTTTCCGGCATGCCGGTCGTCATTCCCAGGAGAGAACATGACTTTGCCCGTGAACGCGCTCTCGTCGGCGCTGCAACAGATGCAGTCGATGGCGGCGCAAGCGGCCGGCGGCAATAGCCCGGTCGCCGACCAGTCCGGCGCGGCGACGGCCGGCGGTTTTGCCTCGGCGCTGAAGGCGTCGTTGGACAAGATCAGCGGCGATCAGACCAAGGCGGCCGGCGAAGCGCAGGCGTTCGAGCTCGGCGCGTCGAATGTCTCGCTGAACGACGTAATGGTCGACGGGCAGAAGGCCAACATCGGCTTCCAGTTCGGCTTGCAGGTGCGCAACAAACTGGTGACGGCCTATAACGACATCATGCAGATGTCGGTGTAAGTGCGACTCGGGCGGCAAAGCGGTTCCGCCCGCCCGAATGCCTGCGCCCGGATACAACGCTGTGCGGTTGTACGGCAGGACAGTCTGCCCGCCGCGCTCTCGAGGCGCTTCGCGGCGGGCGGCCTTGCCACGCTCAGCGCGATATCGCACCTATCGGCTCCTTAATCCTCCTTACAACGGACTAAAGCTTTCCCGCTGCCTATCCGATAACCAGATACAGGCAGAAATCCGGGTGCGGCAACGTGCCAGGATTGGGAGGCCACGACCAACCGCAGTAGCAGAGAGGAGGAGCGCCGATGTTTTCCCCAGGACACTCTGGAGCCAATGCGTACGCACGCGTCGGCGTCGAGACAGGGGTGATGGGCGCGAGTCCGCATCGTCTGATCGTGATGTTGTATCAGGGCGCCCGGCAAGCGATCGCGCAAGCTCGCATGCATGTGCAGCAAGGCAATGTGCCGGCTCGTGGAGAGGCGATCGGCAAGGCGATTCAGATCGTCGAAAGCGGGCTGCAACTGTCGCTAAACCTTGAGGTAGGCGGCGAGATTGCAGAGCGGTTGGACGCGCTATATAGCTATATGTCGCGCCGGCTGCTCGAAGCCAACATAAAACAAAGCGAGGCGATGCTGGTCGAGGTCGATGGCCTGCTGGCGACACTCGAAGAGGCATGGATCGGGATCGCCCCGGAGATCGCGCGGATGGCTGTCCAGCCGGCCGCGGAAAGCATGAGATGACATCAAACGCAGAATATTTCGCCCGCTACGAGGCGATTGCAGCGATTTCCCGCCGCATGCTGACGGCTGCCCGGCGAGCCCTGTGGAACGATCTGGTCCACTTGCAGGAGGAATATCGGAAGCTGGTGGACGCGTTGAAAGACGCGGAAACCGGCGTCAGCCTGGACGATGCGGAGCGCCTGCGCAAGTACGCGCTGATCCGTCAGATCCTGGCCGACGACGCTGCGATCCGCGATCTGGCGAATCCGCGCATGGCCAATCTGTCGGCGCTGTTCGCCGGACGGCCGACCCGCGTACTCAAAGAACTGTACGGGGCGCGCTGAGAGTGCCGGCGGCCCGCGTGCTGCATGAGTCCGCCTGACTGAATTTGAGCGCGTCGCAGTCAATGCGACCAAGGAATCGGTATGAACGGAATCGACACGGTCGTCACTTCGCTGCTCGCGAACCGGGTCGACAGTCTGCTCAACCTCGCGCCGGGTAGCGCGACGGCCTCGCAGACTGGCGCGGCGGGCGTCGATGCCGAGGTTCTCAATACCACGCCGGTTTCGCCGCCTGCGGCACCGCCGGCTTCCGCGCAAACCGCGCTGTCCGCCGTCGCACTGACGCTCAATGCGATCGTGAACTCAGGCGGCGAGGCGACTCCGGCGGTGCTCGGCCAGACGCCGATCTGGCCGGCCGCGCCGGCGCTCGACGTCGAAGCCGGCGGCTTGCCGCTCTTCGATACGGCGGCTACGCCCGCGGCTTCATCCGCGAATCCGAATACAGCCGGTGCTGCCGCTACTGCCGGTACGACGGGTGCCGCCAGTACCGCAGCCACCACCAATGTGGCGGCGGCTCAGGTGCCGGTCGCCGCCCTCGCGGCCGCGCTCGAACAGACGGTCAGCGAAAGCGGCCTCTTTTACGAATCCCATCTCGCGCAATGGCTGGCGGGCCAGCGGCCGCCTGCCGCGCTGGCTGGCGAGGCGCAAAACAAACTGGTGGCCGCCGCCGCGCAATTGCCGCTCGACTGGGCGAGCGACGCCGATCAGGCTTCTTCTCCCAATGGGGCACCTCGGCAGGGCATGGGCGCGGGACCCAACGGTCCGGCCAACGGCTCGCCGGACGGCAACGCAGCAGCGCGTGCGATGCCGTCGATCCAGACCGCGCAGGCCGCGCGCTTCGTAGCCGGTGAGGTGCTGGCGAGTTCTCTTTCCGACCTGAACGGCCAGCCCGCGCACTCGAGCTTAAGAAGCGCCGCGGCGCAACTGGCCGACGGCGGGTCATCGCAAAGCTCGCAATCGATGGCGGCCGCGGTGCATCCCGCGACCGTTCCCTTGGTGCGCCAGCAACTCGATCTGCTCGCCACCGGGCAGTTTCGCTGGACCGGCGAAGCATGGCCGGGCGCCAAGCTCGACTGGACCATCGAACAGGAAGGTGACGAATGGGACCGCAGCGGCGGCGGCATGGCAAGCGAGGACGACCAACCGTGGCGTACGCGGCTGACGCTCTCGCTGCCCACGCTCGGCACCGTCGATGCGGACTTGACGCTGACCGGCTCGCGGCTCGTCGCGCGCGTGCAGGCGAGTCCGGCCGGCGCGGCGCGACTGGCAATGCAGGGTGAGAGTTTTCGTCAACGGCTCGCGGCAGCGGGCATCGAACTGAACGGACTGACGATTCGCGAGATCGGCGGCGGCATTCCGGCTACCGCGGCCGGTGCAGCGGGCGCAGCGGCTACCGGACAGGCGGCGGCGTCGGCGTATGCGCGCTCGGCGTCGGCGGCCTCTGCGGCTTCGGCGACTTCGACAGTTGACAGAGCGCCGGTGGGGCGCCGCACGGCGCGTGTTGCGCACCCGGGAGCCATGCCGCTCGACGATTTCGATTGGGATATGTGAGATGAGCCGCAAACATCGCCGCAGTGCGGCCGCGCTCGTCTATGACGCACAGGGCAGCGATCCCGCGCCACGCGTGATCGCCAAAGGCTACGGCATGCTGGCCGAGATGATTGTGCAGCGCGCCAAGGAAGCCGGTTTGTATGTGCACGAGGCGCCGGAAATGGTCTCGTTGCTGATGCAGGTCGATCTCGATACGCGGATTCCGCCGCAGCTTTATCAGGCGGTGGCGGAGCTGCTCGCGTGGCTGCATCGGCTGGAAAGCGGCGCCGAGGTTGAGCCCGAAGGCGGTGCGGCCGCCGCGCAGGACGTGACCGATGTGGTGGCGACGGATATCGCGGATGGTTCTGGCCGGGCGGCCGGGCGCTGAACGCGTCGCGCGGGTGGCCGGCGCACGGACGGCCGGCCCGTCAAAACCGCATCATCAACTTCAGTAGCGCATTCACCCGCTTGCCGTACGGCGGCGAGATCCAGCCGCGCGCGTTCAGGCGCGCCTGCGTCAGCACCGGCTTCATCTTCGAGAAGGTCACGAAGCCTTCGTAACCGTGATAAGCCCCCATCCCGCTCGCACCGACGCCGCCGAACGGCAGGCTTTCGCACGCCAGATGCATGAGCGTTTCGTTGATCGCCATGCCGCCCGCGATGGTGTCGCGCGTGACGCGATCGATGGTCGCGGTGTCGTCGGCGTAGAGATACAGCGCGAGTGGACGCGGACGCGCGTTGATCCATGCGATCGCGTCGTCGAGCGTGTCATAGGAGACGATCGGCAGCAGCGGGCCGAAAATTTCCTCCTGCATCAGCGCGCTTTCATCCGGCGCGTTCGTGACGGCGATCAGCGGAAAGCGGCGGCTTGCCTCGTCCGGCATGCTGTCGGTGAGCGTGTGTAGTTGCGCGCCTGCGGCCTGCGCTTCATCGGCAAGTCGTTGCAGTCGCGTAAAGTGCCGCTCCGAGATGATCGAGGTGTAATCGAGGTTGTGCGCAAAGCCGGGGTACATCTTGGTCATTCGCACGCGTGCCCGGTCGATGAACGCCTGCTCCTTGCCGCGCGGCACCAGCACGTAGTCCGGCGCGACACAGGTCTGGCCGGCGTTGAGCGTCTTGCCGGCGACGAGGTTATCCACCGCGTAGTCGAAGCGCGCGTGCTGACCGATGATGGCCGGCGACTTGCCGCCCAGTTCTAGCGTGACCGGCGTCAGATGTTCGGCGGCGGCGCGCATCACTTCATGGCCGACCTTGGTCGAGCCGGTGAACAGCAGATGGTCGAACGGCTGCGCGCTGAACGCGGCGGCGAGCGCGGCGTCGCCGTTCACCACGGCGACGTGATCGCGTGCAAAGGTCTGGCCGATCAGCTGCTCGAATAGCGCCGAAGTGCGCGGCGTCAATTCGGACATCTTGATGATCGCGCGGTTGCCGGCCGTCAGCGCACTGATCAGCGGACCCACCGCGAGCAGCACCGGATAATTCCACGGCACGATGATGCCGACCACGCCAAGCGGCTGCGGCACGACTTTCGCGCGCGCCGGCATGAGCCATTTGTTGGTGCTGCGGCGCTGCGCTTTCATCCAGCGTTTGCCGTGCCGGAGCGCGCCGGCGATCTCTTCCTTGATGAGCAGGAATTCGGCGAGCAGCACTTCCTGCTTCGCGCGATTGCCGAAGTCGGCGTTCATCGCGTCGGCGAGTGCGTCGCGGTTGTCGAGCATGACGTTGCGCAGCGCTTTCAGATGCCCGGCGCGGGCCTCCCACGACGGATACGGCGCGCGCAAATAAGCATGGCGTTGATCGCGCAGCAGCGCTTCGAGCGCGGCGACTTCCGGCAGATCGTTCTTCATATATGTCCACTCCCTGATGGATAACGGTGCGCGTTAAGTCGCGCTTATTGATGTGCCTGGTACGTTGTCGATCCACCCGCTTCGCTTCAAGCGGGAAATGCTCTTTCGATGATCGCCGCGTGGTCGAACGTGACCGGCAGCGTGCCGTACACGCGGCCGTTCTCGCCGCAGCCGTCGGCGAGACGCGTGGCGATGAAGGCCTCGGCCACTTCGAGCGGCGCGTGCTTCAGGAGCAAGGTGGCTTGCGCGATCAGCACGATCTGCTGCGCGATCCGTCGAGCGGAGGCTTCACGATGTTCGGCCGGACCGGTGAGCGTGGCGGCGAGCCTGCCGAGTGCGGCGCTCAAAGCCGGGTGCCCTTGCGCATCCGCCTGCCATGCGGCGGACAGGGCCTGCGCCGCGTCGGGCTCGCGCTCTATGGCGCGCAACACGTCGAGGCACATCACGTTGCCCGAACCTTCCCAGATCGAATTTACCGGCGCTTCACGATAGAAGCGCGCCATCGGACCGGTTTCGACGTAGCCGTTGCCGCCCCAGACTTCCATGGCCTCGCCGGTGAATTCCAGCGTGCGCTTGCAGACCCAGTACTTCGCCGCCGGGGTGACGATCCGCCGCCATGCGCGTTCGGCGGGTGCGGCCGACGACGCATCGGCCGATTCTTCGAAAGCGCGCGCGAGCCGCATGAACAACACCGTCGCGGCTTCCGATTCCAACGCCAGATCGGCGAGCACATTGCGCATCAACGGCTGATCGGCAAGATGCCGGCCGAAGGCGCTGCGATGCCGGGCATGGTGGATCGCCTGCACCAGCGCCGCGCGCATCAAGGCCGCGCTGCCGATCACGCAATCGAGCCGCGTGTAGTTCGCCATTTCGATGATGGTCGGCACGCCGCGGCCTTCGTCGCCGATCATGATGCCGAACGCGTCGAAGAATTCGACTTCGCTGCTGGCATTCGAGCGGTTACCGAGCTTGTCTTTCAGACGCTGGATCTGCACCGCGTTCTTGCTGCCATCTGGCGCGAAACGCGGCACGAAAAAGCATGAGAGGCTCGCGTGATCGTCGGTGCGGGCGAGCACCAGATGCGCGTCGCATTGCGGCGCGGAGAAAAACCATTTGTGTCCGACCAGGCGGTATTCGGTGCCGCGGCCGCGGCCGCTGCCGGGCGTGGCATACGCACAGGTTTGATTGCTGCGCACGTCCGAGCCGCCCTGTTTCTCGGTCATGCCCATGCCGATCATCGCGGAGGTTTTTTGCGTGAGCGGCACGTCGCGGGGATCGTGTTCGCGGGCATAGAGCTTGTCGCGCAGCGTGTCGAACAACGCGGGTTCGCGTTGCAACACGGGGATGCTCGCGAAGGTCATCGTCAGCGGGCAGAGGGAGCCGGATTCGAGTTGCGCGTGCAGGAAATAGCCCGCGCAACGGGCGACCATGGCGCCGTGCTGCGGATCCGAAAACGGCAATGCGTGCAGGCCTTCGCGGCGCAATAGCGACAGCAGGGTATGCCACGAAGGATGAAACTCCAGCGCGTCGATGCGTTCGCCGCGCGGGCTGTGTGTGACAAGTTCGGGCGTGTGGCGGTTCGCCAGTTCGGCAAGCGCAAGTGTCTCGGGCGTGGTGAGGGCCGCGCCGTGCCGCTGCAACGCCTCGCGATGCCACGCGGCCCCTTCGCGGTCGAGGGCGGCGGACAACGCCACGTCGCTCGAAAACAGGTTGTAGTCCGCGAGAGGAGGCGCCTGATTTGTCACGTCGTGGGTGTGGCCGAAGCTGTTCCGATCCATCTGCTGTCTCCGTTCACCGGATGCGTGCCGCCGCTGATCGACGGCGTGCTGTTTTATCGCGGCGTGTCGTGCCGCACGCTCAGAGGACGGCGTGCGAGGCGCCGTGTTTGAATGCCGTGCGCGGCGGCCTGGCGGGCGCATGCGCGTCTTTCATCATAGGGTCGCGGGCGGGCTTTCGTTTAGAGGGATCGCTCTGACACGAACCCGCCGTCGCGCCTGAACGCTCCCTACAATGCCGATAAAACACACGTAGACAAGTGTGCACGAGACCGGGTCTGCAAGCAACGCGGCCCCACCAGGAGGAGCGGATGCAATACGACTACATCATTGTCGGTGCGGGCTCGGGCGGCTGCTCGCTCGCGAGCCGTCTGGCGGATAGCTGCCCCGACGCGACGATCGCCCTGATCGAAGCGGGTCCGCATACGGACCGCAATCTGTTCGTGAACATGCCGGTGGGCGTGGCGGCCGTCGTGCCGCACAAACTCAAAACCAACTACGGCTATCTGACGACGCCCCAACCGGGGCTCGCCGGCCGCCAGGGTTATCAGCCGCGCGGGCGGGGCTTCGGCGGGTCGAGCGCGATCAACGCCATGATCTACACGCGCGGCCATCCGCTCGATTACGACGAATGGGCGCAGCTCGGCTGCGAAGGCTGGTCGTGGGCCGACGTGCTGCCGTATTTCCGTCGGGCCGAAGGCAACGAGCGCGGCGCCGATGCATGGCACGGCGCGGACGGCCCGCTAACGGTGTCCGATCTGCGCTATCACAATCCGTTTTCGAAGCGCTTCGTGCAGGCCGCGACCGAAGCCGGTTACAAACTGAACACCGATTTCAACGGGGCGGACCAGGAAGGCGTCGGTTTCTATCAGGTGACGCAGCGCGACGGACAGCGCTGCAGCGTCGCGCGTGCTTATATCTACGATCGCGCGCGGCCCAATCTCCATACGATCGCCGATGCGACGGTGCTGCGCGTGACCTTCGACGGCAAGCACGCGAGCGGCGTCGAAATCGTGCGCGGCGGCCGTACTGAAACGCTCGAAGCGCGCGCCGAGGTGGTGCTCGCAGCGGGCGCGTTCAATTCGCCGCAACTGCTGATGTGCTCGGGGATCGGGCCGGCGGCGCATTTGCAACAGCTCGGTATCGACGTGCTGCACGATGCGCCCGTGGTCGGTCAGAACCTGATCGACCACGTCGACTTCACGATCAATAAACGGGTGTCGTCGATCGAGCCGACCGGCTTTTCGATTCGCGGCATCGCGCGGATGCTGCCGCAGTTCGTGACCTTCATGCGGCATGGGACAGGCATGCTGTCGAGCAACGTCGCCGAAGCGGGCGGCTTTTTGAAGAGCCGGCCGACGCTCGAGCGCCCGGACCTGCAACTGCATTTCTGCGCGGCCATTGTCGACGACCACAACCGCCATATGCACTGGGGCCACGGCTATTCGCTGCACGTGTGCGTGTTGCGTCCGCATAGCCGCGGCACGGTGACGCTCGCGAGCGCCGACGCGCGCACCGCGCCCGTGATCGATCCGCGGTTTTTCAGCGACTCGCGCGATCTCGACCTGCTGGTGGAAGGCGCGCAGATGGCGCGGCGCATTCTCGACGCACCCTCGCTGGCGCTACACGGCGGCAAGGAGCTGTACACGCATTCCGGCCAGACCGAGGAAGATTTGCGCCGGACCATCGCCGAGCATGCCGACACGATCTATCACCCGGTGGCTACGTGCCGGATGGGCGGCGACGCGCAATCTGTGGTCGATCCGCAGTTGCGGGTGCGCGGCGTGACGGGGCTGCGGATCGTCGATGCGTCCGTGATGCCGACGCTGATTGGCGGCAACACGAATTCGCCGACGGTGATGATCGGCGAGCGCGCGGCTGAACTGATTGTGGCGAGCCGACGCGCGGGGCAAACGGTGCCTGCGATGGCGGCGGGAGTCGCCGGTGTAGCGGCGTGAGGAACAGCAATCTTCTTAATCTTGGTCGTAAATATAAGAATATTTAGGCGAACGTCGGTTAATTCGTCATAAATTGTGTCGCTTCGTTTATGAGATTTCCCCAAACCTATAATCGCGCCGCGAAAAAGAGCGCGTCAGGTGGCGCGTTCGGGAACTCTAGGAAGCGAAGCAATGAGTATCAATGTGATTCAGCTGATTCAGTCCGCGTTGACGGACGGTATTGTGCGACAGCTGGCGACCCGCTTCGGGCTGCCGCCGGACGCGACCCAGAAGGTGCTTGCAACAACCGGCCCGGCGCTCATCGCCGGCCTGATGCAGAAGGGTGCAACGCTCGACGGCGCGCGGTCGCTGTTCGCCGCGATCATTTCGCCTGAGGTGAATGGCCACATCGCCGAGCAGTTGCCGCAACTGCTCGGCAGCACCACCGGCGTGAGCCAACTGGAAGGTGCGGGTCGCCACTTGCTCGAGCGCGTGCTCGATCGCCGCGTCGATACGCTCAGCGACGAAGTCGCCACTCAAACCGGTGTGCCGGCGCATGCGACGCACGCCATGACGGGCATCGTCGGCGCAACGCTGCTGGGCCTGCTGAAGCGTCATTTTCTCGAAGGCCAGGGCAACGTGGGCCAACTGCCGACGCTGCTGGATCATCAACTGCCGGCGATTGCGCCGTACCTGAACGATCGTTTGATGGGCGGCCTTGGCCTGAGCACACTTGGCGCGTTCAGCGGCAATATTCTGTCGCAACTGAAGGCGGTCTCGGCGCACATCGACCATCCGACGCCTGCCGCCAAGCCGGTGGCCGAGGCCATGTCGAGCATCCGCGTGCCAGTCGACGCTGTGGTGCGCGAAGAGCGCCGTCCGCGCAAGTGGCTGTGGTGGCTGCTCGCGGCGATTGCTGCCGTGCTGGCTTTCCTTTTCCTGCGCGGTTGCCAAAATGAGCAACGCGGCGCACAAAGCAGTGAGCGCAGTAGCGCGGAAGCCGCGGCCACTGCGCAGCCCGCATCCGCACCGGCTGAGGCCTCGGCCGCCGCGGTCTTAACGCCCGCTGCGAGCGACGCAGCGGCTTCGACGGCAGCCGCCAGCGCCGTTGCGGCAAGCGCCGCCAGCGAAGCGCAGCAGCCCGCCGCCGCACCCGCGCCGACCAAAGACAGCCAGATCAGCTTCACGGTCGACGCCGCCGGCAAGCCGACGCTCACCGCGACGGTCGGCAGCGAAGCCGACAAGACTCAACTGATCGACGCGCTGACCAGGCGCATCGGTGCCGAGCATTTCGTCGCGAACGTGACAGTGGACCAGGACACGAAGTCGGCCGACTGGCTCGCTCGTCTTGACGGCCTGATGCCGCTAATGGCATTGCCGGGCGCGGAGGTGAAAGTGGACGGCGCGCGCATCGAACTGAGCGGCAGCGCGGCAAACGCAAAGCTCGGCTGGCTCGATAAGCTGAAGTCGCTGTTCGGCGCGTCGTATCAGATCGGTTCGTTCAACGTCGAACAGGCGGTCGCCAATGCAACTGAGAACTTCCACGGTGCGATCAAGGGCCTGCTCGCGCCGGACAGCTCGTGCGTGACAGCGGACGTGGTCAAGGTCCTGAACCTGCAGGTCATCAACTTCGTGAGCGCCAGCGCCCGCGTGCCCGTCTCGGCGATGGCCGATCTGAACCAGTCGGCACAAGTGCTGCACGCCTGCGCCCGCAACGGCAGGGCGCCCAAGCTCGAAGTGGCCGGTTATTCGGACAATGTCGGCGGCACACAAGCCAATCTGGAACTGTCGACGAGGCGCGCCGAAGCGGTTCGTGCGTATCTCGTAAAGACGGGCGTGCCGGCGGATTCGCTTGTCGCGCAAGGTTACGGCGACGTGCGTCCGGTCGCGAGCAACGACACGGCGAGTGGCCGCTTTGCTAACCGCCGCATCGAGTTTGTCACGCAACAGTAATGACGACGTTCGGTGAGCGTCCGAGGTAAGCCGCTGAGGTGAGTCGCTGAGGTGCGCCTGAAAAACATGCCGTCCGGTCTGCGCCGGGCGGCATGTTGTCATTTGGCTGGCCGCATTGGCGGCGGCCGCGTTTGCGGTGGCCGCATTTGCAGTGGTCCCGTTCGCGTTAGCCGCATTTACGGCTTCGGTGTCTGAACAGGCGCCGTGATGCCGATCACGCCGATGCCCGGCCCCAGCATGAAATCGTCGCCGGCCTGGCCGGGCAGCGTCTCGCGCGCCACCTCCAGCCACGCGCGCGCCGCATGCGACAGATACCCGTTGCGGCGCCAGCCAATCGCCATCTCCCACGGAATTTCCGGTTCCACCACGGGGCGGCAGGTGAACTGCGCAGGGTCGAGCCGTCGGCAGTAGGGCGCCGGCAACAGCGCGATGCCGACGCCGGCCAGCACCAGCGCCGCCATGAAATCCCAGTGCCCGCTGCGCCCGACGATGGTCGGCGCAAAGCCGGCAGCGCGGCACGCATTCAGCACGACATCGTTGAGTGCGAGGCTCTCGCCGTAGAACACGAACGGCTCGTTGGCGAGCTCGGCGAGCGGTACTTCGTGCAGGTCGTCCCAGCGCGAGCCGGCGCGCGCGACCAGCCATAGCAATTGCCGCGTCATCGGCAGCACGTCGATGTTTTCCGGATCGACTGGTTGAAGCACTCCACCGAGTTCCAGCTCGCCATGGATCAGCGCGGCTTCGATCGCGCGCGAACCCTGCTCGAACAGCTTCAGCTCGATTTTCGGGTAGCGCTGGCGGAAAGCGGCAATGGCGGGCGTGAACAGCGAACCGCCCATTGGCGGAATGCCGATGGTCAGCTCGCCCCGACCGAGGGTGTCGAGATCGTTCAGTTCGGCCTGCAATTGCGCGTGCGCCGCCAGCACGTCCTGACCGCGCTGGTAGACGATCCGGCCGGCGTCGGTCAGCACCATCTGGCGCCCGTCGCGCAATAGCAGCGGCGAACCGATTTCATCTTCCAGCGACTTGACCATCTTGCTGATGGTCGGCTGCGTGACGAACATCTGCTCGGCTGCGACAGTGAAGCTCTGCTGACGGACCACTTCGACGAAATACCGCAGCGCACGTAGTTCCACGATGCCTGGCTCCGAAATTCCAATTTGGAATGAATTCGGTAATTGTAAGTCATTAAATTTATGCCGCAGGCGCAACCTGATGATGCACTTCGTATCTGCGTCGTTCGTGGGCCGCGCGTTGTTCGGCGCGGTCGCGCACGGTGCTTCGTCAGCTTTTCCAGGATGGACGCCGCCGGAAGCGGGATAACATCCGCGGTTCTCTATCGTTCGGCCCGCCGCGCCTGTTTCAGCCCATGACGCCCATCTCGATCATCATTCCCTGCTACAACGGCACGACGACGCTCGCCCGCGCGCTTCAAAGTTGCCTGATCCAACCGGAAGCCGCGCAGATCATGGTGGTGGACGACGGCTCGACCGATGCCTCCGCAGACCTGGTCGCACACTTCGGGCGTCTCGACCCGCGCGTGTGCCTGCTGCAGATGCCGTGCAACGGCACCCCGGCTCGGGCGCGCAACTGGGGCGCGATGCATGCGGATCACGGTCTGCTTGCTTTCCTCGACGCTGACGACGAATACCTGCCCGGCGCGCTAGCCGTCGCGAGTGCGTTTCTCGCGCAGAACCCGAAAGAAGTGTCCGTACGTCTCGACGTCGACTACACGGATTTTCCGGCCGATATTCTCGGTCACCCCGATTTCGACAAGCATGCCGCCACGCTCAGCAACACCGTGCCGAGCAGCCTGATTATTCGTCGCGCGGTGTTTGCGGCCCTCGGCGGTTTTCCGATGACTGACGTGTTCCGCCGCATGGGTGGCGAAGACGGCGCGTTTTCTTGGGCGTTGCGTGATATTTTCGGCAACCGGCGTCTGGACGACGTGAAGCGCGTGCGCATGCACTATCA
The DNA here is from genome assembly GCF_003610295.1 of Paraburkholderia sp. BL23I1N1. Classification (NCBI taxonomy): domain Bacteria; kingdom Pseudomonadati; phylum Pseudomonadota; class Betaproteobacteria; order Burkholderiales; family Burkholderiaceae; genus Paraburkholderia; species Paraburkholderia sp. BL23I1N1. The sequence goes on along the minus strand of NZ_RAPV01000002.1, from coordinate 184,388 downwards.
CGCGGGCATTCACGCCGAACGCTATTTCCGCATTGCACTTGGCTTTCAGACGCCGGATCCTGCCGATGTGGCCGAGGCGTTCCACTTTTCAAGGCAGTTCCTCGACACCGCGCGCGCGGGTATCGAGCAATTGCGCACGGCAAGCGTCGTTGTCGAGCCTGCCGCGTCTGCTCACTCGAATCAGCCCGCTTAGTAACTCACCCGCGCAAACCGCGCTCAATCCGCCCCCAATGCAGCACCCTCCCGATCCCCACCCCGAAGCCATCTCGATTTGCTACAATCGCCGTTCGTCTTCGAGGAGCGTTGCGACGGGTACCGCGAATCAGCATTCGCCGGCCGCCCGCCAGGCTCGGAGGCTTCAATCGGAGGGGCAGGAGGCGCACCGCGCGTTCCCATCCACCGCATCGAACCGCGCTCACGTCAAATTTCTAGTCAATTTCTTAGAAAGGAGGGCGTGATGAACGCCGCAGTTCTCGATTCAAATTCCAGGCAGGATTTCCTCGTCGCCGATATGTCGCTTGCAGCCTGGGGCCGCAAGGAACTGAATATCGCTGAAACCGAAATGCCCGGCCTCATGCAGACGCGCGAGGAATACAAGAGCTCGCAGCCGCTGAAGGGCGCGCGCATTGCGGGTTCGCTGCACATGACGATTCAAACCGGCGTGCTGATCGAAACCTTGACGGCACTCGGCGCGGACGTTCGCTGGGCATCGTGCAATATTTTCTCGACGCAGGACCATGCAGCCGCCGCGATCGCGCAAGGCGGCGTGCCGGTGTTCGCATTCAAGGGCGAATCGCTCGACGAATACTGGGAATTCTCGCACCGCATTTTCGAATGGCCGAATGGCGAATTTGCCAACATGATCCTCGACGACGGCGGCGACGCTACGTTGCTGTTGATCCTCGGCTCGAAGGCCGAGAAAGACCGTTCGGTGATCTCGAAGCCGGAAAACGAAGAAGAAGTTGCGCTGTACAAGTCGATCGCCAAGCATCTGGATGCGGATCCGGTGTGGTACTCGACGCGTCTCGCGCACATCAAGGGCGTGACCGAAGAAACCACGACCGGCGTGCACCGTCTGTATCAGATGGAAAAGGAAGGGCGCCTGCCGTTCCCGGCCATCAACGTGAACGACTCGGTCACGAAGTCGAAATTCGACAACCTGTACGGCTGCCGTGAATCGCTGGTCGACGGCATCAAGCGCGCAACCGACGTGATGATCGCGGGCAAGATCGCGGTCGTGGCCGGTTACGGCGATGTGGGCAAGGGCTGCGCGCAATCGCTGCGCGGTCTGGGTGCCACGGTGTGGGTCACGGAAATCGATCCGATCTGCGCGCTGCAAGCAGCAATGGAAGGCTATCGCGTCGTGACGATGGAATATGCCGCCGACAAGGCCGACATTTTCGTGACGGCAACGGGCAATTTCCACGTGATCGGCCACGATCATATGGCTGCCATGCGCAACAACGCGATTGTCTGCAACATCGGTCACTTCGATTCGGAAATCGACGTTGCCTCGACGCGCCAGTACCAGTGGGAAAACATCAAGCCGCAAGTCGACCACATCATTTTCCCGGACGGCAAGCGCGTGATCCTGCTGGCTGAAGGCCGCCTCGTGAATCTGGGTTGCGCGACGGGTCATCCGTCGTTCGTGATGTCGGCATCGTTCACGAACCAGACGATCGCGCAGATCGAGCTGTTCGTTCACGGCGACAAGTACGAAAACAAGGTCTACGTGTTGCCGAAACACCTTGATGAAAAGGTCGCGCGTCTGCACCTTGGTCGTATCGGCGCGGAACTGACGGTGCTGTCGGATTATCAGGCTGGCTATATCAGCGTCCACAAGAACGGCCCGTTCAAGCCGAACCACTACCGCTACTAAGTAACCGCGTCTAAGTGACATTAAGCACGCGGGCGGTTAAAGCATGACAGTTTGACGACCGGGCGGCCCGCAAGGCGCCGCCCGGTTCGCCATGCCCGCCTCGTCCCGTTCAAACGGACATCCTGCCTGAAAGGAGCTCTACATGACCGTGCTGCTGACCTGGCTGATCAACGCGCTTGCGCTCCTGATCATCACCTACCTCGTACCGTCGATTCATATCCGCAGTTTTGGCACCGCTTTGATCGTCGCGGTGGTACTCGGGTTGATCAACACGATTCTGCGACCGGTGCTGATCCTGTTGACGCTGCCCGTTACGATCGTCACGCTCGGACTTTTCATTCTGGTGGTCAATGCGCTGTGCTTCTGGTTGTGCGCGTCGCTGCTGAAGGGATTCGAAGTGTCGGGTTTCTGGTCGGCGTTCTTCGGCTCGATTCTGTACAGCATCGTTTCGTGGCTGCTGTCCGCGCTTATTTTCGGCAACCGCAGTATCGGTTGATCTACTGAATCATGAACCCGATCGAACTTTCATTCGAATTCTTCCCGCCGAAAACGCAGGAAGGCGTCGAGAAGCTGCGCGCCACGCGTGCGCAGCTCACACCGCTCAAGCCCATGTTCGTGTCCGTCACGTTCGGCGCTGGCGGTTCGACGCAACAGGGCACGCTCGATACCGTCGTCGAAATGGCGAAGGAAGGTCTTGAAGCGGCACCGCACGTGTCGTGCATCGGCTCGTCGAAAGAGAGTCTGCGCGCGATCCTCAACGAGTACCGCGCGCATGGCATCCGCCATATCGTCGCATTGCGCGGCGACTTGCCGTCCGGCATGGGCGAAGTCGGCGAACTGCGTTACGCGTCGGAACTCGTGAGCTTTATCCGCGCCGAGTTCGGCGACTGGTTCTGGATCGAGGTGGCCGGCTACCCGGAGTACCACCCGCAGTCGCGCTCGCCGCGTCACGATCTGGAAAACTTCGCCCATAAGGTGAAGGCCGGCGCCAATTCGGCGATCACGCAGTATTTCTTCAACGCGGACGCGTACTTCCGCTTCGTCGACGATGCGAGGAAGCTCGGCGTCGACGTGCCCATCGTGCCGGGCATCATGCCGATCACGAACTTCTCGCAGCTGATGCGTTTCTCGGAGATGTGCGGCGCGGAAGTGCCGCGTTGGGTCGCGCGCCGTCTGGAAAGCTTCGGCGACGACCGCGAGTCGATTCGCGCGTTCGGGCTGGATGTGGTGACGGATCTGTGCCAGCGTCTCATCGACGCAAAGGTGCCGGGCCTGCACTTCTATACGTTGAACGGCGCAGCGGCGACCAAGGCGATCTGCGAGCGGCTCGGCGCTTAAGCACCGGGCGACCGCCAGTGGCCTGAACATCGTTGTAAAGAACCGCACGGTTGACCAAACCGCGCGGTTTTTTTTCGGGCGGGCAATCTCGCGCGGCCATCTATCTCGTACGGAAAATTCGCGCCCGCGAATTTGTTCTGAAACTGTTGCTGCGCCGCAACAGACATGTGCCACCCGGCATTTCCTTCCGCACGTATAAGCCCGCATTGAACCCGATTTTTGCGCTGTCTATGCTCGAAGCGCAGCCGACGTGGCTGCTGTGCGGAGAACGATATGACAGTCTCAGAGAAGCTGTTTGCGGTTCGCCAGTTCTGCCAGCCAGTTCTTGCCGCCCTCGCGGTTGTCACGGCAAGCATGTTGCCCGTGGCGGCGCAAGCGGCTTCCCTGCCCGACAAAACGCTCGTGTTCTGCTCCGAAGGCAGTCCCGCGGGCTTTGATTCCGCGCAGTACACGACCAGTGTCGAATTCACCGCCGCCTCGTACACGGTCTACAACCGCCTTGTCGAGTTCGCGCGCGGCAGTACCGATATCGAGCCGGGCCTCGCCGAGAAGTGGGAGGTGTCGCCGGACGGCCTGCAATACACGTTCTACCTGCGGCACGGTGTGAAGTTTCAGACCACCTCGTTCTTCAAGCCGACCCGCGAATTCAATGCCGACGACGTCGTCTTCACTTACCAGCGGATGCTGGATCCGGACCAGCCGTTCCGTAAGGCGTACGCGGTTCCATTTCCCTACTTCGTCGACCTCGGACTGGCGAAGAACATCGCCAAGGTCGAGAAACTCGATCCGTACACCGTGCGCTTCACGCTGAAGGAAGTCGATGCACCGTTCCTGCAGCAGATCGCGATGCCGTTCGCGTCGATTCTCTCGGCGGAGTACACGGATCAACTGCTGAAAGCCGGTAAAGCGTCCGATATCAATCAATACCCGGTCGGCACCGGGCCGTTCATTTTCCGAAGCTATACCAAGGACGACACGATCCGCTTCGACGGCAATCCCGACTATTGGAAACCGGGCATCGTGAAGGTCGGCAAGCTCATCTTTTCGATCACCCTGGACCCTGCGGTGCGGTTGCAGAAACTGAAACGGGGAGAATGTCAGGTGATGAGTTATCCGCGCCCTGCGGATATTCCGCAGATCAAGGCCGACTCGTCGCTGGCACTGCCGAGCGAGGTTGGCTTCAATCTGGGCATCCTCGGCTACAACACGACGAAAAAACCGCTCGACAACGTGCTGGTGCGACGCGCGCTGGATATGTCGATCAACAAGAAAGCGATTATCGAGTCGGTGTATCAGGGCGCCGGGCAAATCGCGACGAATCCCATGCCGCCGACCCAATGGGGTTACGACAAGAACCTGAAAGATGCGCCTTACGATATTGATAAGGCCAAGGCTTTGCTGAAGGAGGCCGGCTACCCGGACGGCTTCGACCTGACGCTGTGGGCCATGCCGGTACAGCGTCCCTACAACCCGAACGCCCGGCTGATGGCCGAAATGCTGCAGGCCGACTGGGCGAAGATCGGTGTCAAGGTAACGATCGCCACCTACGAGTGGGGCGAGTACATCCGCCGCGCCCACGCTGGCGAACACGAGGCGATTCTGATCGGCTGGACGGGGGATTACGGCGATCCTGACAATTGGCTTGGCGTGCTGCTCGGCTGCGATGCGGTGAAGGGCAGCAATTTTTCCAAATGGTGCTACAAACCTTTCGACGACCTGATCAGGAAAGGCCGCGGCACCACCGATCTCGCCGAGCGAACCAAGGCATATATGGAAGCGCAGGAAATCTTCAAGCAACAGGTTCCGTTCACGCCGATTGCCCACTCGACTGTCTACCAGCCGATCAGCAAAGACGTCACCGGCTTCAAGATCGACCCGTTCGGTCCGACGCAATTCATGAGCGTTGGCCTGAAATAGCCGCAGAAACAACCCGTGGGCCGCTTTTTGCCGGGCCCACCTTTGGCGCCGCACGTTCCGGCCAGCGCCGGCGTGCGGTCGCCCATATGCCGCATCTGTTTCCGATCGTCAACGGGGGTATTTTCCTCCGCTTGTTGGTGGTAGCCAAGCTCAAGTAATATCGCGCTACGCCGGCGGGAGCCGGCCCCGAACCTGGAGGAAACATGAAGCAAAACAACCTGTTGCGCGCTGCGCGTGTTACGACGCTCGTCGCCGCTGCAGCGGCATCGCTGGTGGGCGCAAGTGTCGCGCGCGCCGAGATTCCGAATAAAACCCTGGTTTACTGCTCAGAAGGCAGCCCTGCGGGTTTCGATCCGGCCCAATACACCACGGGCACCGATTTCACGGCTAATACATTCACCGTCTACAACCGCCTCGTCGAATTCGAACGCGGCGGCACCAAAGTCGAACCGGGCCTCGCCGAGAAGTGGGATGTCTCCGCGGACGGCAAGACCTACACGTTCCATCTGCGTCATGGCGTGAAGTTCCAGACCACGTCGTTCTTCAAGCCGACGCGCGAATTCAATGCGGACGACGTCGTGTTCACGTTCCAGCGCATGCTGGACACGAACCAGCCGTTCCGTAAGGCGTACCCGGTCCAGTTCCCGTACTTCACGGACATGGGCCTCGACAAGCTGATCACCAGCGTCGAAAAGGTCGACCCGTACACGGTCAAGTTCACGCTGAAGGAAGTCAACGCGCCGTTCATCCAGAACATGGCGATGGAATACGCGTCGATCCTCTCGGGTGAATACGCGGACCAGCTGCTGAAGGCCGGCAAAGCCGCCGACATCAACCAGAATCCGGTCGGCACGGGCCCGTTCATTTTCCGCAGCTACACGAAAGACGCGACGATCCGTTTCGACGGCAATCCGGATTACTGGAAGCCGAACGCGGTGAAGATCTCGAAGCTGATCTTCTCGATCACGCCGGACGCCGGCGTGCGCGTGCAGAAGATCAAGCGCGACGAATGCCAGGTGATGAGCTATCCGCGTCCGGCCGACATCGCGCCGCTGAAGGCTGAAGCGAACATCGACATGCCGTCGCAGCCGGGCTTCAACCTCGGCTACCTCGCGTACAACGTGACGCACAAGCCGGTCGACAAGCTGGAAGTGCGTCAGGCGCTCGACATGGCGATCAACAAGAAGGCGATCATCGAGTCGGTGTACCAGGGCGCAGGCCAGTCCGCGACGAACCCGATGCCGCCGACGCAATGGTCGTATGACAAGAATCTGAAGAGCCCGTCCTACGATTCGGACAAGGCCAAGGCGCTGCTGGCGAAGGCCGGCTACCCGAACGGCTTCGACATCACGCTGTGGGCGATGCCGGTGCAACGCGCGTATAACCCGAACGCCCGCTTGATGGCGGAAATGATCCAGGCCGACTGGGCCAAGATCGGCGTGAAGGCGAAGATCGTCACGTATGAATGGGGCGAGTACATCAAGCGCGCTCACGCAGGCGAAGACGACACGATGCTGATCGGCTGGACCGGCGACAACGGCGATCCGGACAACTGGCTCGGCACGCTGCTCGGCTGCGAAGCGGTGAACGGCAACAACTTCTCGAAGTGGTGCTATAAGCCGTTCGACGATCTGATCCAGAAGGGTCGCGTCACGTCCGATCAGGGCGCACGCACGACGGCGTACACGCAGGCGCAGCAGATCTTCGCGCAGCAACTGCCGTTCTCGCCGATCGCTCACTCGACGGTGTACCAGCCTGTCAGCAAGAAGGTGGTCGATATGCGTATCGAGCCGCTCGGTTATGCGCGCTTCGATGGCGTCAGCGTCAAGTAAAAGTAATACAGTCAAGCTTACGCAGTAGCTTTTCGCACGGTTAGAAAACTGGTCGAAATGGTCCGGCGGCCGGGGTCACAAGCCCTCGTCGCCGGTTGCGTTTTTTCTTCATCAAGACCATAGGGACGAACCATGTTCCGCTTTGTTTTGCGCCGCATCGGCATGGTGATACCGACGTTTATCGGCATCACGATCCTCGCGTTTGCGCTGATTCACCTGATACCGGGCGACCCCATCGAAGTGATGATGGGCGAGCGCGGCGTCGATCCCGCCATGCATGCCGCCGCGATGCATCGCCTCGGGCTCGACGAATCTCTGCCGATGCAATATGTCCACTACATTGGACGCGCCGCGCACGGCGACCTCGGCACCTCGATCATCACCAATACCAGCGTGATGGGCGAATTCCTTGCACGCTTCCCCGCTACCGTTGAACTGTCGTTCTGCGCCATGATGTTCGCGTTGATCGTCGGCCTTCCGGCGGGCGTGTTCGCGGCCTTGAGGCGTGGCACGGTGGTCGATCACGGCGTGATGGGCACGGCGCTGACCGGCTACTCGATGCCGATCTTCTGGTGGGGCTTGATCCTCATCATGGTGTTTTCCGTGAAGCTCGGCTGGACGCCGGTGTCGGGCCGCATCGCGGTCGAATACGACATTCCGCACGTGACCGGCTTCATGCTGATCGACGCGATGATGTCCACCGACGAAGGCGCGTTCAAATCCGCGCTCAGCCATCTGATCCTGCCGGCCATTGTGCTCGGCACGATTCCGCTGGCGGTCGTCGCGCGTATGACGCGCTCGTCGATGCTCGAAGTGTTGCGCGAGGATTACATCCGCACTGCGCGTGCGAAGGGCTTGTCGCCTGGCCGCGTGATTGTTGTGCATGCATTGCGTAATGCGCTGATTCCGGTCGTGACCGTGATCGGCTTGCAGGTCGGCACGCTGCTCGCCGGCGCGGTGCTCACCGAGACGCTGTTTTCGTGGCCGGGTATCGGCAAGTGGCTGATCGACGCGATCGGCCGACGCGATTATCCGGTGGTGCAGGGCGGTATCCTGATGATCGCTACGCTGGTGATCGTTGTGAACCTCATCGTCGATTTGCTGTACGGCGTGTTGAACCCGCGCATTCGCCATACGAGGTAACACGACCATGGCAGACATTCAAAACACAGTCCCCACCGCGGTCACGCCACCTAGTGGCCGCGCAATAGCCGCTCGCGAATTCTGGGCGAATTTCTCGCGCAATCGTGGCGCGGTCGGCGCCGGCATGGTCGTGCTGGTGTTGATCTTCATCGCGATCTTCGCGCCGTTGATCGCGCCACATAGCCCGATCGAGCAGTATCGCGACTCCGTCAAGATCCCGCCCGCATGGCTCGACGGCGGCAACTGGAAGTTCATTCTCGGCACCGACGAAGCGGGCCGCGACATCCTCTCGCGTCTGATGTACGGCGCGCGGTTGTCGTTCTGGATCGGCTTCGTTTCGGTGGTGCTGGCGCTGATTCCGGGCATCGTGCTCGGTCTGATCGCGGCATTCTTCGAGAAGTGGGCCGATACGCCGATCATGCGCATCATGGACGTGCTGCTCGCCTTGCCCTCGCTGCTGCTCGCAGTCGCGGTGGTCGCGATCATCGGTCCGGGTCTCGTCAACACGATGCTGGCGATTGCGATCGTCGCGTTGCCGGGCTATGTGCGTTTGACGCGTGCTTCGGCGCAAGGCGAATTGCAGAAAGAGTATGTGACGGCTTCGCGTGTTGCCGGCGCGAGCACGCTGCGCCTGATGTTCTCGCAAGTGCTGCCGAACTGCACCGCACCGTTGATCGTGCAGGCTACGCTGGGCTTTTCGTCGGCGATTCTCGACGCCGCGGCGCTCGGCTTCCTCGGTCTCGGCGTGCAACCGCCGTCGGCGGAGTGGGGCGCGATGCTGGCCTCGGCGCGCGACTATATCGACAGTGCATGGTGGATCGTCACGATGCCGGGCCTCTCCATCCTGATCTCGGTGCTCGCGATCAATCTGCTCGGCGACGGGCTGCGCGACGCACTCGATCCCAAACTGAAACGGATGGCCTGATATGGATAAGTTATTGACCATCCGCAATCTCGCGGTGGACTTCAACGGCCTGCCCGCTGTCGATCGGATCAACCTCGACGTGGCGCCGGGCGAAGTAATCGGCGTGGTCGGCGAATCGGGTTCGGGCAAGAGCGTGACGATGATGGCGCTGATGGGCCTGATCGACGCGCCAGGCAAAGTCACCGCGGATGAAGTCACCTTCAACGGCAAGAATTTGCTGAAGGCATCGGCAAGAGAGCGCCGCAAGATCATCGGCAAAGACATCGCGATGGTGTTCCAGGACGCGCTCACCAGTCTGAATCCGAGCTACACGGTCGGCTATCAGATCAAGGAAGTGCTGAAGCTGCACGAGGGCTTGCGCGGCAGCGCGTTGGACAAACGCACGCTGGAGTTGCTCGACCAGGTCGGCATTCCGGACCCTAAAGGCCGCATCGGCTCGTTCCCGCATCAGATGTCGGGCGGCATGAACCAGCGCGTGATGATCGCCATGGCGATCGCTTGCAACCCGAAGCTGCTGATCGCCGACGAGCCGACCACCGCGCTCGACGTGACGATTCAGGCGCAGATCATGGAGCTGCTGATCAAGCTGCAGAAGGAACGCGGCATGGCGCTCGTGCTGATCTCGCACGATCTGGCCGTGGTGTCCGAGGTCGCGCAGCGCGTCGCGGTCATGTACGCTGGCGAAGTGATCGAAACCAACCGCGTTCCGGATATCTTCGCGGCGCCGCATCATCCGTATACGGAAGCGTTGCTGGCGGCGATTCCCGAGCACAATGTCGGCGCGGTGCGGCTCGCCGCGCTGCCGGGCATGGTGCCGGGTCGCGACGACCGTCCCAAAGGCTGTCTCTTCGCACCGCGCTGCAAGTACGTGGTCGACGACTGCATGAAGGCGCGCCCCGCACTGGCGCAGATGCAGGACCACGCTGAAGTGGCGCGCGTGCGCTGCATCAAACCCCTGAACCTGAGCGGCGACGCCAACGTTCACACCCATGGAGGCGCACGATGAACGCAGTATTCGAACCGCGGCGCCAGTCGGACCATCCGGGCGATCACGTGCTGGTTGCCGACCAGCTTGCGCGTTACTACACGGTGAAACGCGGCATGTTCAGCCAGGGCACGGTCAAGGCGTTGAACGGCGTGTCGTTCGCGCTCGAACGCGGCAAGACGCTCGCGGTGGTGGGTGAATCCGGTTGCGGAAAATCCACCCTCGCGCGGCAACTGACCATGATCGAAGCACCCAGCGCGGGCCGCTTGTTGATCGACGGTGAAGACGTGGCCGGTGCCGATCACGCGAAGATCGCCGCGCTGCGGCGGCGCGTGCAGATGGTGTTTCAGAATCCGTTTGCTTCGCTGAATCCGCGTAAGACCGTCGAGCAGACGCTTGGCGAACCGCTCGCGATCAACACGCAACTGAGCACGACCGAACGTGCCGAACGGATCGCGCAGATGATGCGTACTGTCGGCCTGCGTCCCGAACATGCAAAGCGCTATCCGCATATGTTCTCGGGCGGTCAGCGTCAGCGCGTGGCGATTGCGCGCGCGATGATCCTCGATCCGCAGATCGTGGTTGCCGATGAACCGGTGTCCGCGCTCGACGTGTCGATCCAGGCGCAGATTCTCAATCTGTTCATGGATCTGCAGGAGCAGTTCAAGACCAGCTACGTGTTCATCTCGCACAATCTCTCGGTGGTGGAGCACATCGCCGACGATGTGATGGTGATGTACTTCGGCGGCGTGGCGGAACTCGGCGACAAGAAACGGATTTTCTCGAATCCGCGTCATCCGTACACGCGTGCGTTGATGTCGGCCACGCCTTCGATCTTCGAAGCGGACCGCACGATCAAGATCAAGCTGCAAGGCGAAATGCCGTCACCGCTGCATCCACCGTCGGGCTGCACGTTCCATCAGCGCTGCCCGTACGCGATCGACCGGTGCCGCAGCGAAGAACCGAAGTTGCGTGAAGTGGATGGCCGTCAGGTGTCATGTCACCGTGCCGAGGAGGTGGGGGACGTGGATGCCTGATGCAGTGGCGGCGCGTCGTCTTACGCGCCGCTCGCGTGATGGCGGCTGCCACGCTGCTTTTGCGCGGCGCTGGGGAGCGCGCGCACTGACCGGTGCCGTGCTCCTCGGCGTTTGTTCTGTTTTTCATCCGGGCGCGGGGCCGATCGGCGTCGCGCAGGCCGCCGGGGCGGCCGCCAATACGCCCGCTCAGGCGGGGCGGCCGGCGCTGCCAGTGCCCAATCTGCCGGCGCCGCCACGCGCCACCCTGCCGGGCTTCAATCCGCCGCCCGCCACGCCGGGCACCACGGCGAGCGGCCCGGTGCGTATGCAACCGGCGCGCATGCCGTTCTACGTCGCGACACGCGGCACCACGACCATCTATGTGCTCGGCACGCTGCACGTGGGAGACCCCGCCGACTATCCGCCCGGGCAACCCTTCCGCGCGCCGGTCCTCGGCGCACTGGCGGCATCGCCGACGCTGGCGCTCGAACTCTCGCCCGACGAATTGCTGGTCTCGCAAGACGACGTGTCGAAGTACGGCGTATGCCGGCGCGACTGTCTGCCGGGCCTGCTGCCGGAACCGCTGTGGCACAAGCTGGCTTTACGCCTGCGTGGCAATCCCGCGGCGCTGGATGAGATCAAGAAGATGCGGCCGTGGCTCGCGTCTCTCGTGGTCGAAACCTACGATTCGTTGAGTGCCGGCTTGCAGACCGAGTACGGCACGGAAGCGCAATTGCAGAACGTGTACATCAGGACACGCGGCAAGATCGTTGGTCTCGAGACCTTGCCTCAGCAGATGCGCGCGTTCACCGGACTCACGCTCGCGCAGCAACGCGAAATGCTCGCACAAGACCTGGTGCAGACGCCTGCGGAAAACGTCGACGATGTGAAGACGCTGCATCGGCTGTGGCGAGTGGGGGATGCCGATGCGATCGCGGCCTGGCAAACTGCGAAGTCCGAAAAACTGGCGCGCGACAAGCGTATCTCCGGTTCGATCGACAACCGGATCGTGTACGAGCGCAACCGCCGCTTCGTGTCGCGGATGCTGCTGATCGCCGGGCCGAACAAGCCGGTGTTCGTGGCGATCGGCGCATTGCATCTGGGCGGCCGCAAGGGTGTGCTGCAGCTATTGCGGCAGCACGGGTTCGTGGTGGATGCGGGGTGAGATTCGTCCCAGCCTTGCGCGAGACATGCACAGAGTGTCCGGCTACAGTCCGAACCGGGGTAGGCCGTCCGGCCAGAATAGGAACCGGTATTTGAACAACCAGTCCGATGCCGACGTGCGCCGCAAACTGCTCGCGGCTCACGCGGACATAGCTACCCATGCGTGCTATGATGTATGTACAGACGTCAATACAGGTGCTGAGTGCGGTTTGAATGGGACGGAGTCAAGAATCAAATCAACATTCGTAAGCATGGCATCGACTTTGGAGATGCCGTCGACGTGTTCGATCATCCGGTGCTGACGGCGATAGATCAGCGGGAAGACTACGGTGAAGATCGCTGGGTCGCGTTAGGCTGGATGGCCGCCATCGTAGGCGTGGTGGTGTACGTTGAACGCAGTGCGGATGTGATCCGTATCATTTCGGCCCGCAAGGCGACAAGGCATGAGGTGAAACGCTACAAGTACAGCGTCTGGAATTGACTGGCACCGTGGGTGGCGTTGGAATGGCTGAAAACGAGCAGAGGCGAAATTATGGGTAAAACATCAGGAACCGACTGGAAGCGGCTTGCAAAGGCAGGCGACGCGCAAATCGACACGAGCGATGTGCCGGAATTGGGCGACGACTTTTTTGACCGGGCTGAGCTGCACGTTCCGCCGAAGCAGGCTGTAACGATGCGCCTGGATGCGGACGTGCTGGAGTGGTTCAAAGGGCAGGGGGCGGGCTATCAGACGCGCATCAACAAATTGTTGCGCGCCTACATGCTGGCGCAGCAGCGTCGTCGTTCTTAACGCGCGGCGCGGTGGCGTTCTGTCTGCGCATGAACGGGTTGAAAAGGCGCTGCGCAAGATCGCCTGAAATCTGCGCAGCGAAGACTTTATAGACTGCCGTCGCGTAGTTCGTCCGACACACGGTTGACCACCGGCGCCCAATCGCCCAACGCCGCTTGCCGGAACAATTTCATCGACGGATACCATGGCGAATCGCTGCGCGCTTCGAGCCAGCGCCAGTCGGAGTTCGCGGGCAGCAGGACCCACACCGGCTTGCCCAGCGCGGCAGCCAGGTGCGCCACGCCGGTGTCCACGGCAATCACGAGATCAAGATTCATGATGAGCGCGGCCGTGTCGTCGAAGTTGTGCAGATCGGCGGTGAAATCGTGGGCGCGGAAAGCTTCGGGCGCATCAGCCAACTGATCGTGCGCCAGGCCCTTTTGCAGTGCGTACCATGCGACGTCTTTCAACTCGCCTAGCATGCTCAAGTCGGCCAATGTCATCGAGCGATAACGGTCATTGCCAAACGTCGGACTGCCGGACCAGACCAGGCCCACTTTGCGTTTTCCTTTGCCGGCTGCGTCCACCCGCCTGCGCCATTTTTTGATCTTTGCCTTGTCCGCGAACATATACGGCACCTCCGCGGGAATGGTCGGCAGCTCGGTGCCGACGCACGAGGGCACGCTCATCATCGGCACCCAGAAATCGTACTGACCGTCTGGCGTGCCACCGAACGCGCGATGCACGCCCGGAATGCGCCCGACCAGCGGGAGCAGCGGCTCGCGCACACAGATATCGACCGTGGCGCCAAGCTGCTCGAGCACGCGTGCTTAGCGCAGAAACTGGAAGTGATCGCCGAAACCCTGTTCGCCGATCAGCAACAGTCGGCGCCCGTCGAGCGGCTCGCCATGCCACTCGGCAACGTCCGGCACGGCGATCGCCTCGTAATCGTTCCTGCGCCAGCGCTTCGCAAATTCTGCCCAGCCCTGTTTGTAATCCCCGCGCTTGAGCAACAGCCACGCGAGGTTTTGATGCGCGTCCGCGTAGTTGGCATCGAGCGTAAGCGCCTGGCGATAGAAACCTTCCTCTTCGTCCAGACGGCCTTGGGCGCCGAGCGATCCACCGAGGCAAACCAGATTCGTGGGGTTCGGCGTGAGTGCGACGGCCTGCCGATACTTCGATTCGGCACCCGCGTAGTCTCCGCGCTTACCGATCAGGCTGCCCAGGTTGATGTGCGCCTCGGCATAGTCGCCGCGCAGTGCCAGTGCCTGTTCGAAACTGGCGATGGCCGCCACGTGATCGCCCTGTGCGTTGTGCGCATTACCCGCGTTGAAGTGCGCCTCCGCCGATTGCGGATCGAGCGACAGCGCCTGTCGATAGCAGCCCAGTGCCTCGTGGTAGCGACCAAGCTTGCTCAGCGCGGTGCCGAGATTCAGATACGTATCGGCCATCGACGGATTCGCCGTCAAAGCCAGTTGGTATTGCCCGATCGCCTCTTCGAGCGCGCCTTGCGCTTGTAGCGCGACGCCGAAGTTGTTGCGCGCGTCGGCGAAATCCGGCTGTAACTGCAACGCCTGGTCGTAGCAGATCATCGCCTCGCCGGGATGGCCGAGGGCGGCGGCGACGAGGCCGCGATTGCTCCAGCGGGCGGCGTCGGTGCGATCGAGTTTGAGCGATTCGCTCATCAACTCGGCGGCGAAACCATGGTCGCCGCGCTGATGTTGCAGCACGCCGAAGTAATGCAGCGCTTTGGCATACGCGGGATCAAGCGCGAGGGCTTCGCGGCAGAACGGCTCGGCGGCATCGAGGTGGCCGGCCTGGTGTGCTTCGAGTGCGGCCTCAATCAGCGAGGTGAGGTAAGCGGAGGGCGGCGTGCCGGTGTTTGCGGCGTCAGGGTGGGATTGATGTTCCATGAGGGACCTGCTGGAAGGCGCTGGCGGCGCGCTGCGCGCCGGCGCGTGTGGATGGGAAACCATCCACCAGCTTATGTTCCAGCCGTTTTGCTGACGATCGGACGCATCTTAAATTGGCTATTTCATTTTGGTCCGGGTTGAGCCGTCTGCCTCGCTCGTCTGAATCCAGCCCATCGATTCACATCGGCGCGAATCGCCGCTCCAGCCCACACATTCAAACGCCTGGTTCGTCAATGTAAGCCGAAGCGGTGAGCCAAAATTCCTACAAGAACATCAGGAAATTCAGCAGGAAAATATTCACGACCAGCAAGGTCAGTGCGGTGGGCACCTGCACTTTGATGACTGCGTTCTTATCCGGCAATTCCAGCAGCGCCGCCGGCACCATGTTGAAGTTCGCGGCCATCGGCGTCATCAGCGTGCCGCAGTAGCCCGAGAACATGCCGATCGCAACCATCACCGCTGGGTTGCCGTGAAACACGCCGACCAGAATCGGCACGCCGACGCCGCCGGTCATCACCGGAAATGCGGCGAAGCCGTTGCCCATCACCATTGTAAAAAGCGCCATGCCGATGCAGTATACGGCCACTGCGACAAACCGGTAGTCGAGGCTGATGTAGGCCGTGGTGACGTGGGCGACCGCCTTGCCGACGCCTGTGTCCGAAAACACGAGGCCGAGCATGCCGAGCATCTGCGGCAGTACCGCGGCCCATGACAACGCATCGACGAGGCGGCGCGCCTCTTTCATCGACTGTCCGACCGTGTCGCGCGTCAGCACGCAGGCAATCGCAAGTGCGATCACGCAGCCAATGCCGAAGCCGATCAGCGTGACGTTGGCCTTCTCGATCAGCGGCATGCCGCCGAAGATCAGATGGCTGGCCGATAGCGTAATGAGCACGGTCACAACCGGAATCGTCAGCGCGGGCACGAACAGCTTGTTGCCGAGCCGTGTGGCGCTAGCCTTGCGCGCGTCGAGTGACAGCAGCTTCGGCTTGGCCGCGGTCACGCCGCCGAAACCCGCAATCAGCGCCATCACGATCACCAGCACGCCAACCACCGAGGGCGGCAGCTTGTCGCCGATCAGGAAGATCAGTGCATAGAGAATCCAGAAACCACCGGCGGTGAAGCGGCGCGGGTGCTCCTTGTCCGTGACGATCATGCCGCCGACAACCAGCAGCACCACGCCCAGCAGCCAGAACAGATAGGTAATCGTGAGCGTCATGCTTTGTCTCCTGCGGCGGGTTGCGTCGGCGAAACGGCGGCGGTGTTCGCTGCGGCATTGCCGCGCAATTCGCGTTCGAGCCTGCGGTCGAGCATATAGAGGCGGAAGCCGTGAATGATGAACGCGCAGATCGCGGTCGGGATACCCCAAACGGCCACGTGAATCGGCTCGACGACGATACCGGCTTCCTTCAGGAAGGTTGTCATCAGCACAATCGCGCCGAACGCGACGAAGATGTCTTCACCGAAGAACAGGCCGACGTTGTCGGTTGCCGCGGAGAAGGCGCGCAGCTTGAAGCGAACCGCGTCGCTGATCTTGCCGAAGCGCGTTTCCGTCGCGCCTTCGGCCATCGGTGCGATCAACGGACGCACCATCTGCGGATGGCCACCAAGACCGGTCAGGCCGACCGCCGCGGTCAGCTCGCGCACCAGCAGGTAGACGATCAGCAAACGTCCCGCGGTCGCGGCCTTGATACCGCCGATCCACGCCTGGGCGCGCTCACGCAGGCCATGCCGTTCCAGCAGGCCGATCACGGCCAGCGGCAGCAGAATGATCAGCGGAATATTGCGGGTCTTGATAAAGCCGGTGCCGATTTCGGCGAGGATTTTTTCAGGCGGGAAGTGCGCCGCGAAACCCGTGATGATCGCGGCTGCCGCCACGATCAACATCGGATTGAACCGTAATAAAAAGCCAACGATGATAACGGCCACGCCAATAAGCGGCCATAGACTGACGGTTGTCTGCATCTGGATCTCCAAACAGGGTTTCAACCTCGCCGCTTGTGGCGGCTAACGTGGGCCGGCGCTGGGGGACCCCGCGCCGTCTTGCTGTCACGGCTCTTGCTGGCCGCGTTGCTTCGACTACACCTGCATCTGCACCTGCACCTGCTGCTTGACTGCTGTTCCACAGCGGATACTGCAAAACGTCCTGCACCTGGCAAACGCCCCGCTTGGAGCGGGGCGTTCGGGGTTGGGGTTCGGTAGCGGTTGAATCGCGCTGTCCGGTTCGCGTGGGTCGACGCGGGGATCAGACGCTCGCGGCGCCGGCCGCGTGAACTTCAATGCCCGCTTCCTGTAGCGCGCCGCGGATGCGCCGTGCGAACGCCAGCGCATGCGGGCCGTCGCCGTGCAGGCAGATGGTTTGCGCATTGAGCGGCACCCAGTGTCCGTCGACGGACCGCACGCGGCGCTCGCGCACCATGGCGAGCGTGCGCTCGAGCACCTCGTCTTCGTCGTCGAGCAGCGCGCCCGGCTCACTGCGCGGCACCAGCGAGCCGTCGGCGCGATAGCCACGGTCGGCGAATACCTCTTCGACGGCGGTCAGGCCCACTTTGCGCGCGGCTGTCACGAGTCCGCTATTGGCGAGTGCGAACACCGCGACCGACGGGTCGAAATCATGGACCGCCGAGACGATCGCGTCGGCGATCTTCGCGTCGCGCGCGGCCTGGTTGTAGAGCGCGCCGTGCGGCTTGACGTGCGCGATGCGCCCGCCTTCGGCCTGCGCGATCGCCGACAACGCGCCGAGCTGATACAGCACGCCCGCATAGATCTCGTTGGCCGGCAGGTCCATTTCCTTGCGGCCAAAATTCTCAGGATCGTTAAAGCTTGGATGGGCGCCGATCGACACGCCTTTTTGCACCGCCCATCGCACGCAGTCGCGCATGGCGTTGGCGCCGCCCGCGTGCCAGCCGCACGCGATGTTGGCAGAACTGACGAGGTCGAGCAGGGCCTCGTCAGAGCCGCAGCCTTCGCCGAGATCGGCGTTCAAATCGATTTCCATGGTGTTCCTCTACTTAGTGTTACAGCGCTGCGACCGCCGGCTGGCGCGCACAGCGTTCTTCGTGCATGGCAATGGCAGCGTCGATCTGCCGCAAGTACGTGCGTTCTTCCAGTAAAGCCTGACGGGCCTCAAAGGGCGTCGTCGGGATGAAACGGATGGCGGCGTTCAGGCGGACCTGCGCGAGTTTCCACAGATCGGCCTGGATTACGGCGCCGATTTTCGGATAGCCGCCGGTAGTCTGCGCATCGCTCATCAGCACGATTGGCTGGCCGTTCGGCGGGACCTGGATCGTGCCGGGCAAGACCGCGTGCGAGAGCAGATCGTTTTTCTGGGTGCGCTTCAGTGCCGCGCCGGCGAGGCGGTACCCCATGCGGTTGCTGTTCGGTGTCACCAGCCATTCGTCGGACCAGAACGACTCGTGCGCTTCTTCAGTGAAGCTGCCGTATTCAGGACCTTGCAGCACGCGGATCGGCACCGCCCACGGCACGCCGGACGGATGCCGGCCGCGCCGCAGCGGCTCGTGAACCAGCACGAACTTGCACCAGGCGGGCGCCTTTACGCCGAACTCCGGCGCGTCGGGGGTGAAACCGACGTGGCCGCGTTGCGGCGGCGCGCCAACCGGCAGACGATCGCCGTCGCGCAGCGCCCGGCCGCCGAGTCCGCCGAACTGGCCGGCGAGATCGGTGCTGCGCGAACCGAGCATCGGCAAAACGTCGATGCCGCCCGCGACGCAGACATAAGCGCGCATGCCGCGTTTGGCGGCTTGCAGGATCAGTTCCTGACCGGCTTGCACCGGCAGGCTCCACCATGAATAGACCGGCTTGCCGTCGAGCGTCGCGCCGAATTCGGTGCCGGTGATGGCGACGCGCGTGGCGCGCAGGAAGCGCAGCACCGTTGGGCCGAAGGTAATTTCCAGGCCGGCCGCATCGGGGCGGTTGCCGACCAGCCGGTTGCCGACTTCGAGCGACAGACGGTCGAGCGCGCCCCCCATCGCGACGCCGAGGTGCCGGTAGCCGTGACGGCCGAGATCCTGAATCGTAGTCAGAAGACCCGCGCGAATCACATCGATCATGCCTGTATCCCCGCGACAGTAAAGCGCACCCGGTCGCCCGGTTGCAACAGCGTGGGCGGGCGCCGGGCCGGGTCGAACAGCGGCAGTTCGGTGCGGCCGATCAACTGCCAGCCGCCGGGAGAGGTCGCCGGATAAATACCGGTCTGCTCACCGCCGATGCCGACCGAACCGGCCGGCACTTCCAGCCGCGGCGACGAACGGCGCGGCGTGTGCAGGACTTTGTCGAGCCCTCCCATATAGGCGAAGCCCGGCTGGAAGCCGAGAAAAAACACCACGTATTCGCCTTCCGCATGACGTTGCACGACCTCGCGCACGCTCAGGCCGGTGTGATCGGCGACCGCTTGCAGGTCGGGTCCGAACTCGCCGCCGTATTGCACCGGGATTTCCACTTCGCGGCCCGCTGCGGGCACGTCGCTCACCGCGTTCCAGGCCGCTTGCAGTTGGCTTACCAGCGCTTCGCAATCGGCTTCGAGCGAATCGAATACGAGCGTCAGATTGTTCATGCCCGGTACGACTTCCAGCACATGCGGCCACTCGCGCGCAGCCTCGGCGGCGGCCCACACGTGCCGCTGGCACTCCAGCGTGGCGGGCGGCGGCGCCTCGCAGACTAGCGCGGCATCGCCGAGCGGAAAGATTCGTGGTTGGCTCATCGCTTACTGGCCCAGGTCGAGTCGGAAATGTCGAGCATATCGGACCCTCTGGATATATACCGGCAGAGGGTGTGCGATGTGTGCAGCGTACATTATCAGTAAAATATCAACAAATTCTCAATAAGCGTTTTCGCCAGGCTTTCGGGACGAGTCGCTCGTCGTACACTCCCGACACCTTCCCAACCCGTTTCTCGAGAAACTTCATCATGTCGCGCCACCCCACCAAGATCGTCTCCTCGGAACATCTCGTGTCTGACACAAGCGCGGAACTGTCGGAGCTGGAGTACGCGCTCATCATGGCGGGCAACGCGTTCAACCGATGGATGGTGCGCTGCATGTCGGCCGCCGGCGAAAAGGACATGACCGCGATCGAAGTCTCGTTGCTGCACCACGTCAGCCATCGCGAGCGGCGTAAGAAGCTGGCGGACATCTGCTTCGTGCTGAATATCGAAGACACCCACGTCGCGACCTATGCGCTGAAGAAGCTCGTAGCTAGAGGGTATGTAAAAAGCGAAAAGACCGGCAAGGAAGTGTTCTTCTCGGCGACCGATGCGGGCCGCGAGCTCTGCCTGAAGTACCGCGAGGTGCGCGAGAGTTGCCTGATCTCGACGCTGAAGGAGAGCGGCTTGACCAACGAGCAGATCGGCGAGGCGGCGCAACTGATGCGCAACGCGTCCGGGCTGTATGACACGGCCGCGCGGGCGGCGGCGTCTTTATAACGGGGTTTGGTCCAGGCGATCGGTGAGGGATGCGCCTCGCCCGGTGCTCCTCAAACGCTTAATCCGCCGGGCGCGGATAAAGGCCGGCTTCCGTCACGATCAGATCGAGCGGAATGTCGTGGGCTTCGCGCCGCAAGGCGTCCGTGCGGCACGCTTCATAGGCGATGCCCACAGTAACCGGCTTCTTCGACCCCGGCCAGGCGGCGAGCGTGCGATCGTAGTAACCGCCGCCGTAACCGAGCCGGTAGCCGTCGGCATCAAAGCCGACGCAGGGCACGAACAACAGATCGGGAATGACGACGCGCCCCGAAGCGGGCTCGGCAATCTTGTGATGGCCGATCTTCATTGGCGTATCGGGCGCCCATGCGTGAAATTCGAGTGGTACGCCGCGTTCCTTGACGACCGGCAAACTCGCCTCGCGTTGCGGGTCGGCCGCGAGCCAGATCGCAATCGCCGCGCGCGTGTCGAATTCACCCGCCAGCGGCCAATAGAAACCCACGCGGCTCACGCCGTAGTGCTTCAACGCATCGAGAATGCGACGACTGAGCGCGGTATTGTGCGCCGGCTGGGAAGCCGCTTGTAGCCTTGCTTCCAATAGCATTCGACGCAGCGCCTTTTTCGATTCTGCGACAGGGTTGCATGCTATGCTTGGGTCCAATTCGCGCTCCAGAAACAACGATGTCAAAACGCCTCTATCGAGTATATCGCGCGGCCGGTCTGGCGCTTGCCGCTGCGGCACTCGTCGCGTGCAGCACGGCCTCCGCCGTCAAGCCCATTCCCCTTTCGCAACTCACGAACGACGACCAGATCTTCGTCCAGCTTCGCGAGGCCGCCCGCAATAATGACGCGGCGCGCGCAGCGCAACTGGCGAGCATGATCCCGAGCTATCCGGCGCCTTCGTATCTGGAGTACTTCCAGCTCAAGCCGCAGTTGTTCGATTCCAGCGGCCATGCGCGCGTTGACGCGCCTGATGCGCCGGTGCTGTCGTTCCTGCAGAAGTACGACGGCCAGGCCATTGCCGACCGTCTGCGCAACGACTACCTCACGGTGCTCGGCGCGCGTCACGACTGGCGTAACTTCGATCAGCAATACGCGCGCTTCGTGTTGAACGACGATACGCAGGTAAAGTGCTACGCGCTCGAATCGCGTGCCGCGCGTGGCGAGAACGTTGCGGACGCCGCGCGTGCGCTGCTGGTCGATCCGAAATGGTACGGCGACGGCTGCGTCGATCTGATCACCTCGCTGGCGGTCAGCCAGCAATTCAGTTCCGACGACGTGTGGCAACAGATCCGCCTCGCGTACGAGCAGAACTACACCAGCACCGGCAGCAAGCTGGTCGACGCGCTCAGCAACCAGCCGCCCGATCCGGTGCTGTTCGGCCAGGCCACGAGCACGCCGCCGTTGCTGCTGGCGCGCGGCGTCGGTCCGGACACGCTGTCGCACCAACTCGCGTTGCTCGCGATCACGCGCATGGCGCGTAACGACCCGGCCATGGCCGCGGCCACGTTCGCCTCGGTGGCGCCGTCGCTGAGCTCGCCCGAGCGCGCAATCGGCTGGGGCACGATTGCCTATCAGGCCGCAACCAAGCAAATGCCGAGCGCGGTCGACTGGTACCGGCTCTCGGTGAATGCGCCGCTGTCGAACCCGGCGTACGAATGGCGCACCCGCACTGCGCTGCTCGCGGGCGACTGGACGATGGTGCGCTGGTCAATTGAACAGATGCCGGCGGCGCTGCGCAGTCAGCCGTCGTGGGTGTACTGGCATGGCCGTGCGCTCAAGCAGGCCGGCGACACGACCACGGCCAACCAGGAATTCGAGTCTATCTCGCAGGGCTTCAACTTCTACGGCCAACTGGCTTCTGAAGAGCTCGGCCAGAAGATCACCGTGCCGCCGAAAACGACGGTGACCGATGCCGAAATCCAGCAGGCCGGCAATACGCCGGGGTTCGATCTGGCGCAGCGGTTCTATGCGCTGAATCTGCGGCTTGAAGGCAATCGCGAATGGAACTGGCCGCTTCGTAACATGAGCGACCGGCAACTGATTGCCGTTGCCGAATATGCGCGCCGTATCGAGCTATATGACCGCACCGTCAACACGGCGGACCGCACGAAGAGCGAGCATGATTTCTCGCTGCGTTATCTGTCGCCGTTCAAGGACATCGTGGAGCGCGATGCGCAGTCAAACGGGCTCGACGTCGAATGGGCGTACGGGCTGATTCGTCAGGAATCGCGCTTCATCATGAACGCGCGCTCGGAAGTCGGCGCGAGCGGTCTGATGCAGTTGATGCCGGGCACCGCGCAACTGGTGGCGAAAAAGATCGGCCTCGGTCCGATTTCGCGCGAGCAGATGAACGACATCAACACCAACATCCTGCTCGGCACGAACTATTTGTCGATGATCTACAATCAGTTCGATGGGTCCGCCGTGCTGGCCACCGCCGGTTACAACGCCGGTCCCGGCCGTCCGCGCAACTGGCGGCAATCGTTGCAGCGTCCGGTTGAAGGCGCGATCTTTGCCGAGGCGATTCCGTTCCAGGAAACACGCGACTACGTGAAGAATGTGTTGTCCAACACGGTCTACTACGCGGCATTGTTCGAAGGCCGTCCGCAATCGCTGAAGGCGCGTCTGGGTTATATCGCACCGTAAGCGCCGTGCTGCCGCCGCGTCATTTCTGATGCGGCGGTGCGCCACGCCAGCCGTTGCCGCGGCTTCCACCAGGGAGTCGAAAATGCGACATCAAGCCGTTGCGATCATCGGTGGTTCCGGTTTTATCGGCAGCTATCTCGTCAACGCCCTCGTTGAAATGGGCAAAGACGTGCGCATCGCCACCCGGCGCCGCTACAACGCCCGCCATCTCACCTTGCTCCCCATCGACGTGATCGAAGCCGACGTGTTCGATCCGGTGCAACTCGCGCGTTTCGTTGAAGGCGCCGATTGCGTCGTCAACCTCGTTGCCACGCTGCATGGCAAACGCGGCACGCCTTATGGCCCGGAATTCGCGCGCACGCACGTCGAATTGCCGACTAAAATCGTTGCGGCTTGCGAAGGCAAAGGTGTGCATCGCCTGATTCATATCAGCGCGCTCGGCGCCGACTCGAACGGGCCGAGCATGTACTCGCGCTCCAAGGGCGACGGCGAAAAGGCCGTGCACGCGGCGAATCTGGCGTGGACGATTTTCCGGCCCTCCGTGGTGTTCGGTCCCGAAGATCAGTTCCTCAACAAGTTCGCGTTCCTGCAGCGGATGTTCCCGGTGATCCCACTTGCCATGCCGGATGCGAAATTCCAGCCGGTGTACGTCGGCGACGTGGCGAAAGCGATCTGCAACGTGCTCGATCTCGACGCCGCCAGCGGCCATACTTACGAACTGGGCGGCCCAACCGTCTATGCGCTCGAAGATCTCGTCAAGTATTGCGGTGATGTGATTGGCCGGCATGCGCGGATTATTCGTCTGCCGGAAGCGCTGGCGCGTTTGCAGGCATTGACGTTCGAAATGGCACCGGGCGAACCGGTGATCTCGCGCGACAATCTCGATTCCATGAAAGTCGACAACGTGTTGAGCCGACCGCTTGCGCCTGAACTCGGCATTGAACCCGCCAGCATCGAAACTATCGCGCCCGTGTATCTGACCGGCGCGTCGACGCGTTCGCGCTTCGACACATTTCGCGCCAGCGCGGGGCGCTGAACCTTTTTATCCACTCCTTTAAACAAAGCATGAAACTGCTTATCGGCGACAAGAACTATTCGTCATGGTCGATGCGTCCGTGGCTGCTGCTCAAACATTTCGGCATCCCGTTTGATGAGATGCTGATTCATCTGAATGAACCCGGCACGAAGTCCGCGATTCTGGCCCATGCGCCGACGGGTCCGGGCAAGGTGCCGTGTTTAGTCGACGAAGACGGATCGACCACCTGGGATTCGCTGGCGATCGCCGAGACGCTGTCTGAGCGTTTCCCGCAGCATGCGCTGTGGCCGCGCGATGCTGCGGCGCGCAGCCGCGCGCGCAGCGTGAGCGCCGAGATGCATTCGGGCTTCGGCGATTTGCGCTCGAATATGTGGATGAACATTCGCGCGTCGTTTCCCGGGAAGAACGGCACGCCGGGCGTGCTCGCCGACATCGCGCGTATCGAGGCGATCTGGAGCCAGTGCCTCGCGGCCCACGGCGGCCCGTTCCTGTTCGGCGAGTTCGGCATTGTCGACGCGATGTACGCACCGGTGGTGATGCGCTTCAGGACTTGGCAGCCGGCGCTATCGGACGTCTCCGCGGCCTACGTGGAACGCGTGACGGCGTTGCCGGCGGTGAAAGCCTGGATCGACAACGCGCTTCGCGAAACGCACGCGGTTCCTTATTTAGACGATTGCCCATGAATATCTACGCGGTCGGCGGCGCGATTCGCGACGAGTTATTGGGCGTGCCGGTGCAGGACCGCGATTACGTGGTGGTTGGCGCTACGCCCGAGCAGATGGTGGCGCAGGGCTATCGTCCGGTGGGCAAGGATTTTCCGGTGTTCCTGCATCCGCAAACGCACGAGGAATACGCGCTCGCACGCACCGAGCGCAAGACGGCGGCGGGCTATCACGGCTTCCAGTTCTTCTACGCACCGGACGTCACGCTTGAAGAGGATCTCGCTCGCCGCGATCTGACGATCAACGCAATGGCGCGCGAAGTGCGCCCGGACGGCGAACTGACCGGTCCGGTGATCGACCCGTTCAACGGCCGGGGCGATTTGCAGGCGCGGTTGTTTCGTCACGTCAGCGATGCGTTTCTCGAAGACCCCGTGCGGATTTTGCGGATTGCGCGGTTCGCGGCGCGCTTCGTCGATTTCACCGTGGCGCCGGAGACGATGGCGTTGATGCGCAAGATGGTGGGCGACGGCGAGGTGGATGCGCTGGTGGCCGAGCGCGTGTGGCAGGAGGTGTCGCGCGGGTTGATGGAGAAGAAGCCGTCCCGGATGTTCGAGGTGCTGCGGGAGTGCGGCGCGTTGGCGCGAATTCTGCCGGAGATCGATGCGTTGTTCGGCGTACCGCAGCGGGCCGACTATCACCCCGAGGTGGATACGGGCGTGCATGTGATGATGGTGATCGACCATGCGGCCGCGCAGGGGTACGCACTGACAGTGCGATTTGCTGCGTTGACGCACGATCTGGGCAAGGCGACTACGCCGGAAGATGTGCTGCCGCGGCATATCGGTCACGAGGGGCGCAGCGTCGATTTGCTGAAGCCTTTCTGTGAGCGGTTGCGGGTGCCGAATGAATGCCGCGATCTGGCGCTGCTCGTTGCGCGGGAGCACGGGAATATTCATCGCGTGATGGAGATGGGGGCTGCGGCGCTGGTGAGGTTGCTCGAGCGCAGCGATGCGATTCGGAAACCTGCGCGGTTTGCTGAAGCCTTGCAGGCGTGCGAGGCGGATGCGCGTGGGCGGCTTGGGTTTGAGATGCGGGAGTATCCGCAGGCCGAGCGGTTGCGGATTGCGCTTGTTGCTGCGCGGGGTGTGGATGCGGGTGCTGTGGCTCAGCGGCTCGTTGACTCGCCTGGTGGGATTAAGGATGCGGTGCATCAGGAGCGCGTTCGCGCTGTTGAAGTGGCTCTTTTGTGAGGGTTTTGGTTTTTGCCTCTTTTGAATTTTGAGTGGGGCCAACACCATAAAAACACAGACAAACAAAGCGTCGCGCAGACAAACAGCTCAAAAAAAACCCACGCAGCAGGCATAAACACGAACAAGCGCCGCTAAGCCAAAACCCTGGCAAGAATCGACAAAACCATAGAAAGCACCAACGTCGACATAAACGGAAACGGATACTCCCGCCCGAAGAGGCGCAACGTCACATCCCCAGGCATCCGCCCAATCCCAATCTTCCTGAGCCACGGCCAGCAGGCCGACAACACCGCCACCGCAACAAACGTAGTCAACAGCCAGCGGATCATCACAAATCCCTAAGGCAAAAAATCACAGCGTATGTGACCGGTCGCCGCCGGCAAACGCCTGCAACGTGTCATCCAGCCCGCGCGAAAACGCGATCACTTTGAATAGCTCGCCCATCTCCGCTTCGGACAATAACTTCTGCACCGCATTCGCCGCCGGCAAAAACTTCGCGCTATCAGAAGGATCGAGCGCCGATAACGCCTCGGTAATCCCCGCGTTCAACAAGAATCGTGCTTGTGAAGTGAACCCCAATAAGTCCGCGCCCGCCTCAACGCCGGCTTCGGCAATGCCGGTAAATTCCACGTGCGCCGTGATGTCCTGCAAGCCCGGATAAACGAACGGATCACCATGCGCCCGGTGCCGGTAATGGCACATCAACGTACCCTGCGCGCGCTGCTCATGGTAGTACTCGTGACGCGGAAAACCATAATCGATAAAGAACGCCGCGCCACGCGTGAGCATCGTGCAAATGGTCCGCGTGAACGCGCGGGCGGCATCGTGCGTTTCGGTGACGTAGTCCTCGCCGGCAGGTTCTATCTCAGCCAGAAGCGCAATGTCCGAAGCCTCCGACACCAGACGGTCGTCGAACGCAAAAAACTCGTCGTGCCACACCACGCCGCGTTCGTGCCAGGCGCCGCCGGTAAAGGAAAAAAGCCGCACGGGCATCGCGTCCAACACCTCGTTGCCAATCACCACGCCTTCAAAACTTTCCGGCAACGCGTCCAGCCAGCGCACCTTCGCGGCCAGCGCGGGTGCCGCGGCTTCGATCGTCTCGCGTTGGCGCTCGCGCAACTCACCCGACAAATCCACGATCGCGTAGCTGTCGAACTCGACACCCAGCGCGTCGAGCGCGTTCAGCAAGCCGGCGGCGAGTTTGCCCGTACCGGCGCCGAATTCCATCACGTCGCGCGTGCCGCTTGTCTGCAATGCCTCGGCAAGCGGGCGTGCCAGCGTTGCCGCGAACAGCGGCGACATTTCCGGCGCCGTCACGAAGTCGCTGCCGTCGTCGCCGCGCAGGCCGAATTTGCGGGCGCCGCCGCTGTAGTAACCGAGTCCCGGCGCGTAAAGCGCGCGCTCCATGTAGCGGTTGAAGGGCAGCCAGCCGCCTGCCGCTTCGAGCTCCGCACGGACCTGCGCGACCAGTGCTTCGGACTGCGCAAGCGCGCTCGGGCCGGGAGCAGGTAAACTATCGAGTTGGTGAGCTTTCGGATTCATCCCCGCATTGTAAATGACCGCCTCTCTGGATACTGCTGCCGCCCGCGCGCCTGAAACGCCGCGTATCGCGCTGATTACCGGCGCCGCCCGCCGCATCGGGCGCTCGCTCGCGCTCGGTTTCGCCGCGCGCGGCTGGGACGTGGCGGTCCATTACGGCGCGTCGCGAAAAGAAGCCGACGAAGTGGTCGCGGAAATCGTCGCCCTGGGCCGCCGGGCGGTGGCGCTGCACGCGGAATTGGGCGACGAAGCCCAGGTCGAGCGGCTCTTGCCGGCCTGCATTGCCGCGCTGGGCCGCCCGGTCTGTATCGTCAACAATGCGTCGCGCTTTGAAGAAGACACGGCGCGCAACGTCGGTTACGACCTTCTGCTGAAGCTGACAGCGATGAATCTCGGCGCACCGCTCGTGCTGGCGCGTATGCTGTTCGAGGTCACGCCGGAAGCCGCGCGCACGGATGAAAGCCAGCGCAGCGTGGTTATCAATGTGCTGGACCAGAAGCTGTACAACATGAACCCGGACTACCTGTCCTACACGCTGTCAAAAGCAGCGCTGCAGACAGCGACGGTCGCACTGGCGCAGGCGTTGGCGCCGAAAGTGCGGGTGGTCGGGCTCGCGCCCGGTCTGACGATGCAATCCGGCGATCAAACGCCGGCTGATTTTGAAGCCGCTCACCGAACTACGCCTCTAGGCCGCGCGTCGCGGCCGGAGGATATTGTCGCCGCCGCGCTGTATCTCGCCGATGCAGCGGGCGTCACCGGAACGACGCTGGTGGTCGACGGCGGGCAGCACCTCGTGCCCCTGTCGCGCGACGTAATGTTTTTGACGGGCGCCTGAAGCGCGCGCGTGCGGGTTGCCGGCCAAAGCCGGCGGCCGTTCGCGCGTTGATGCGTCCCTTTGCGTGTCCCGCACACTTTTTTCGACTGGAACGAACATGTTTGCCGCTCTTTCGCATCCCCGGCTCGCCGATTGCCGCCGGCTCTTTCTGCGCAATTACGAAGTGCATATCAACATCGGTGTGCACGACTTCGAAAAGCGCGGCGAACAGCGCGTCGTGATCAACGTCGAACTGTTCGTGCCGCTCGCGATGTCCACGCCGGTTCAGGACAAATTGCACGAAGTCGTCGACTACGACTTCATGCGCTCGACCATCGCGCGCCGCGTTGAACAAGGTCATATTCACTTGCAGGAAACCCTCTGCGACGACCTCGTCAAGGCACTGCTCGATCATCCGCAGGTGCGCGCGGTGTGTGTGTCGACCGAAAAGCCGGACGTTTATCCCGACTGCGACGCGGTGGGCGTCGAAGTCTTCCGTATCAAAGAGGATTGAGCCATGAATGCTCAGGACATCCTGAACGGCACGGCGGCCGCTGAGGCGGGCGAGGCCGCGCACGCCCCCGCGGGCAAGGCGCCGCTCACACGCCGCGAGCAGAAAGAAGCCTACGAGAACAACAAGCTGTTCAAGCGGCTCGCGCGCCAGGTCGGTGAGGCGATCGGCGACTTCAACATGATCGAGGAAGGCGACAAGGTGATGGTGTGCCTGTCGGGCGGCAAGGACAGCTACGCGATGCTCGAGATCCTGATGCGGTTGCGCGAACGCGCGCCGATCAACTTCGACATCGTTGCGGTGAATCTCGATCAGAAGCAGCCGGGCTTTCCGGAGCATGTGCTGCCTGAGTATCTGAAGCAGCTCGACATTCCGTTTCACATCGAGAACCAGGATACGTACAGCATCGTCAAGCGGCTGGTGCCGGAAGGCAAGACCACCTGCTCGCTGTGCTCGCGGCTGCGTCGCGGCATTCTGTATCGCGTGGCGGGCGAACTCGGTGCGACCAAGATCGCGCTCGGCCATCACCGCGACGACATCCTGCAAACGCTGCTGCTGAACATGTTCTACGGCGGCAAGCTGAAGGGCATGCCGCCCAAGCTGCAATCGGACGACGGCAAGAACATCGTGATCCGCCCGCTCGCGTACGTGAAGGAAATCGATCTGGAAAAGTACGCGGAACTGCGCGAATTCCCGATCATTCCGTGCAACCTGTGCGGCAGCCAGCCGAACCTGAAACGCGCTGAAATGAAAGCGCTGATCCGCGATTGGGAGAAGCGCTTCCCGGGCCGCATCGAGAACATGTTCAATGCGTTGTCGAACATCGTGCCGTCGCATCTGATGGATCACAAACTGTTCCCGTTTGCCGACCTGCGCGCAACCGGCGAGGTCGATCCGCAAGGTGACATCGCTTTCGACGAAGAGCCGTGTTCGACCGATACCGGCGAAGGCGCGTTGCTCAACGGATCGAAACCGATCTCGATCGTCCAGTTCGACGATATGTGAGCGGCGTGGGGACAGGCAAAAAGCACGTGGAAAATGTGCGATTTCGCGCATTTCCGCTCGTGGTGAGGGCGCGCCAGCGGCCGTTACCGTCATAGGCTGCGTGATAGAATCGTCGGCTCCAAACTCGTCTGATTGCCGACGCCATGAACATCGTTATTTTGGCGGCAGGCACCGGTAAGCGCATGCGGTCCGCGCTTCCCAAGGTGCTCCATCCTCTGGCCGGCCGGCCGCTCCTCGCTCATGTCATCGACACCGCTCGTGCGCTCAAGCCCACGCGTCTGGTCGTGGTGGTGGGTCATGGCGCGGAAGCCGTGCGTCAAGCGGTAGCGGCACCGGACGTCCAGTTCGCTGCGCAGGAGCAGCAACTCGGCACGGGCCACGCGGTCCAGCAGGCGCTGCCCTTGCTCGATCCGTCCGAACCCACGCTGGTGCTGTACGGCGACGTGCCGCTCACGCGCGCCAGCACGCTGCAGGCGCTGACCGATCGCGCGGGCCGGGACGGCTACGGCGTTCTCACCGTCACGCTCGACGACCCCAGTGGCTATGGCCGCATCGTGCGCGATCAGCACGGCAAGGTGTCGCGCATCGTCGAACAGAAAGACGCAACGCCCGAACAGCTCAAGATCGCGGAAATCAACACCGGCATCATCGTCGCGCCGACCGGGCGTCTTGGCGGCTGGCTCGCGGCGCTGAAGAACGACAACGCGCAGGGCGAGTTTTACCTGACCGACGCGGTCGAGATGGCGATTGAGGCGGGACTCGAAGTCGTCACCACCCAGCCCGATGAAGAGTGGGAAACGCTCGGCGTGAATAGCAAGCAGCAGCTTGCCGAACTCGAACGGATTCATCAGCACAATGTCGCCGAAACGCTGCTGGTTGCAGGTGTGACGCTTGCCGATCCGGCTCGCCTCGACGTGCGCGGCTCGCTCGAATGCGGCCGCGACGTCTCCATCGACGTGAACTGCGTATTCGAAGGCCGCGTTACGCTGGCCGACAACGTGACCGTCGGGCCGAACTGCGTGATCCGCAACGCGACGATCGGCGCCGGTACACGCATCGACGCGTTCACGCACATCGAAGGCGCCGAAGTCGGGGCGAACGTCGTGCTCGGCCCTTATGCACGGCTGCGTCCGGGCGCGTCGTTGCAGGACGAGTCGCATGTCGGCAACTTCGTCGAGGTGAAGAACGCAGTGCTCGGTCATGGCTCGAAAGCGAACCATCTCACGTATATCGGCGACGCGGACATCGGGGCGCGTGTGAATATCGGCGCGGGTACCATCACCTGCAACTACGACGGCGCGAACAAATTTCGCACGATCATCGAAGACGACGTGTTCGTCGGCTCCGACACGCAACTCGTTGCGCCTGTGCGCGTGAAGCGTGGCGTGACGATCGCGGCGGGCACAACGGTCTGGAAAGATGTCGAAGAAGGCATGCTGGTCCTGAACGACAAGACTCAAACGAGCAAGCCGGGCTATGTACGCCCGGCCAAGAAGAAAAGTTGATGGGCGTGACGCGCGCACGAAGCGCGCTCCCTGAATCTCGTTACTGAAAAGGAATAAGCCATGTGCGGCATTGTCGGCGCGGTTGCGCAACGTAATATCGTTCCCGTCCTGATCGAAGGACTGCGTCGCCTCGAGTATCGCGGCTACGATTCCTGCGGCGTGGCCGTTCTCGGCGACAGCGGGCCGCGTCGTGCGCGCAGCGTCGCGCGCGTTGCCGATCTGGACGAGCAGGTGCACGAAAGCCACCTGGATGGCATCACGGGCATTGCGCATACGCGCTGGGCGACGCACGGCGCGCCGGTGACTGACAACGCCCACCCGATCTTCTCGAAAGATGAGCTCGCGTTGGTACACAATGGCATCATCGAGAACTACGAATCGCTGCGTGAAATGCTGCGGGGCAAGGGCTACGTGTTTGTCTCGCAGACCGATACAGAGGTTATTGCCCACCTGATTAACAGCCTGTATCGCGGCGACCTGTTCGCGGCGGTGCGTGAAGCCGTCATGCAATTGCACGGCGCGTACGCGATCGCGGTGCTGCATAAGGATCAGCCGCATACGGTGGTCGGCGCGCGGCAAGGTTCGCCGCTGGTAGTGGGACTCGGCAACGGTGAGAACTTCCTCGCTTCGGACGCGCTGGCGCTTGCCGGCAGCACCGAACGCTTCATCTTCCTGGAAGAAGGCGACGTCTGCGAACTGTCGCTCGAAGGCGTGCGTATCGCCGATCGGGACGGCAACGAAGCGCAGCGCGAAGTGCGCCAGGTCGCGGCATATGGCGGCGCGGTCGAACTCGGCCCGTATCGTCACTTCATGCAGAAGGAAATTTTCGAGCAGCCGCGTGCGATTACCGACACGATCCCGCAAGCCGATTCGTTCGACGCATCGCTATTCGGCGAGGGCGCCGACAAGGTCTTCGCGGACATCGACAACCTGCTGATTCTGGCGTGCGGCACGAGCTACTACTCGGGGCTGACCGCGAAGTACTGGCTCGAGTCGGTCGCGAAGATTCCGACCCAGGTGGAAATTGCCAGCGAGTATCGCTACCGTGAGTCGGTGCCGAATCCGAAGTCGCTGGTCGTGGTGATCTCGCAGTCGGGCGAAACGGCCGACACGCTGGCGGCGCTCAAGCATGCGCAGGCGCTGGGGCATAAACATACGCTGTCGGTATGCAATGTCGGCACGAGCGCGATGGTGCGCCTAACGGAATTGTCGTTCCTGACGCATGCGGGTCGCGAGATCGGCGTGGCGTCGACGAAGGCCTTCACGACGCAACTGGTTGCGCTGTTCGTGCTGGCCGCGACGCTCGGGAAGCTGCGTGGGCAGGTGACCCAGGAGCAGGAAGCCGAGTATCTGAAACTGCTGCGTCACTTGCCGGCCGCGTTGAATAGCGTGCTGGCGCTGGAGCCGCAGATCATCGCGTGGTCGGAAGAGTTTTCGCGCAAGGAACATGCGTTGTTCCTCGGACGCGGGCTGCATTACCCGATCGCGCTCGAAGGCGCGTTGAAGCTCAAGGAGATTTCCTATATTCACGCGGAAGCGTATCCGGCCGGCGAACTGAAGCACGGTCCGCTGGCGCTCGTGACTGAAGCGATGCCGGTGGTGACGGTGGCGCCGAATGACGCGCTGCTGGAGAAGCTGAAGTCGAATATTCAGGAAGTGCGCGCGCGGGGCGGCGAACTTTATGTGTTCGCGGACGCGGATACGAAGATCGTGAATGACGAAGGTCTGCACGTGATCCGGATGCCGGAGCACTACGGCTTGCTGTCGCCGATTCTGCACGTGGTGCCGCTGCAGTTGCTGGCGTATCACACGGCGTGTGCGCGAGGCACGGATGTGGATAAGCCGCGCAACCTGGCGAAGTCGGTGACGGTGGAGTGAGGCCTGTCCTTGTCATCGAGGATGTTGTTCGCACCAAATGAAAGTGTTCCGCGACCTCTTGTAAAAGCGTTCCGTGTAGGGGGTCGAAATTTGGCTCAAACGCTTGCTGGACGGGCCACGGAACACTTCTACTGGGTAGTGTGTAATCGGTCAAAAAGTCGGTCTCACGCCCCCCGGCTCTGAGAGCAATCGCGTAGGGGTTACGTTCACGGAACGCTTCTCCGCTACCGTATAGCGTTCTTTGTGTCCCGCCTAAATAGAAAGCTTCCAGAAGTGGTGGTCGAAAGCTGTTTGCGAGGGGGCTCTTTCCCTCGCTAAGCCTTGGTGCACAAGGCTGAAAGTCTTCTTCGCGTTGTTGACGCCTAATGCGTTTTCACGCCTCTCACTTACCCCCCAGGGATAGGCTATTTCTGGTGCCAGAATGTCATCGGCCTGAAAGGCGATGAAATCCGAACCGCACCGGTTTCGCCTGAAAATTTGACCCAAAGCTCGGCTATTGAGCGCTCTCTCAGAGGTCAGCCGGAGCCTGTAGGCGCTGACGCGGGCGTGAGCTCAAGCGGCATTGAGCGCAATTGATAAATGGTTCCCGCCCGCGCGTGGTCGGAAACCTTGCGAAGACGACATCACAGACGGTGAGCCGGACGATGTTCAAGACGCGTTCGATGGTTCGAGAAATCTGGCGAACTCGGTGACCGTGGAGGCGCGAGAGTTTCCGAGTTCCCGCTGGTGCTGACATGGAATAGTTTCTTTTACGGTTCCCCGAAAAAGTTCCTTTTACGGTTGCGTTCGTAGCCGCACAGCTTTACGCAACAAGGCGTAAACGAAACTAATCATCGAAGGGCGCTGACGCGATTTTCAGCGCCCTTTGTTTGCAACCGGTCTTCCGTTTTTTTGCTTCCAAGAAGACGGCGAGGGCCTCCAACGTCGCATGGCCGTCGAAATGGCAGCGGTGTCGCCTGTTCGGGGCACGGCTAGTCCGTCAGCTATGAACCACTCCGTCACCCCGGCCGGATAGTCTTCCGGCCACCCTTCCGCCAGCTATTCCGCCTCCCGCACCGCCGCAGCGATTACTCCCAAATCGCTTTCGGCCATGCCCTCCGCCAGCGGCGCTCCCGACGCGCCCGTTTCACTTCCGTTGCCGGCAACCTCCTGCATTGTTTCCAGCAACTTTTGCGCGCAAGCCGCCGTGGGATTCGCCGACAGAGTTATTGCCCAGTGGTTACGTGATGCAGTTCAGGGGAAAGTCACACTCTGGACTACTTCACGCCGGCAAAATCGGCTCATCGTGCGGCCATCGGGCAGATGGTGGTCCACTACCCAACTTATTTTGAGGTCGTCCTCGAAGCCTTCACATAGGACGCAAGGCGGTGCTGCAGCAGCACGCCTATATCCATGCTGTCGAGCCCTAATGTGGATTTACGCTACTGATGTCGCGAAGTGCACCCTACTCGTGTCGCTTTAGGGCGTTTTCGACCAGATTTTGAGAGGAGGCGGCTGCGCCAAAAGGCCGCAAGGAAGCGATGTACACCCTACCGGTGTCGCACATCTATCTCAGTGCACCCAACAGATGTCGCACGGGCCATTTCCCTCAAAGCCCCGCCAGACATGGCTGAACATCGGTCGGCAGCCGAGTTTGTTGCATGTACGCGCTGAGCTTAGGTCCTAATCAACTCACCTCGCATTTCAAGCGCGCCTACATATATGAAGCCGCGCTCTTCACGCGTCGTCGTCTCCGGCCACGCGGGGTTCATACGCTAGCAAATCACACATGCACTGCATATGCATACAGTATCGTGCTGCCGCCCGCCCGTCACCGCCCTGAGACCCTCGAGGAACGTGACCGTCGTCCATCACGTCAAAACGCCGCGGCCAGTCGGCCGTCAAGAAGAATCACGCGAGTTTTTGGCTTCTGTAGTGCGGCGCGCACCATTTAACACAAAGAATTCCACCGCCCCGGTCGGATAGTCTTCCGGCCTCCCCCTTGCCAGCAATTCCACAGTCCCCATCCGCGTTCGCGCCCCCGCTTCGGCGCACTTCACCCTCTTGCTCCCGCCCGCATTGATGCCAAAAGCGATTGCGCGCAAGCCGTCCTGTCGCGCGCGCGTCGCAAGCGTTCGCGCATCTCGTCCCGCATGCCAAGTTCTCGCGTGACCAACTCGACGTCGGTTGCAGTGCCTGATATCCGATGTACTTGATAAAGCCCCGAAATCTCGGATAGACTTCGCTTCTGTTTGCTAAACGAAAGCTTAAAAGAGCCACTGCAGGCAAGAACCAAGCGAACACTCGGGGGAATTCATGCGCGCAAAAATCCGCGCGGCGCTCGTCGCCGCAAGTCTTATTACGCTGTTCGCAGGCTGCAGCCAGCCGACCGAAACCGTAATTCCATCCGACACGGCAAGCTGGGATACCAAGCTTGCGCCGAGCATGCAAAAGCTCAGTGAAGAAGACCGCAAGCTCGCCGCAGGCTACCTTGTGCGAGTAAAGATGAGTGAGGTCTTTGGAGCCAAGGGCGGTATCCCGGTTGGCATGACGCTCGGTCAGGCAATCGAGGAACAGCGTAAATGGATTGCGGCGCAGAAAGAGAAGGAGGCCGAAGAGGCGGCGTTGAAGGAGAAGCTCCAGAAGGAGCATGAGGAAGCGTTGGCGCGCATCAATCAGGCAGTCACAGTCACCCTACTGGAGAAAGGCGAGCGGTTCAAAGATTACCAGGTCGGGCGCTTCAGTGACCAGCAAACCTTTCGAATCGGTGTCAAGAACAAGTCAGAGAAAGCCCTTGCCGGTGTCTCCGGTGACCTTGTATTCATTGACATCTTCGACAAGGAAGTCGGTCGAGTCGGCTTCAAGATTGCCGAAACCATTGCGCCGGGGCAGGACTACGTGTGGGAAGGGACTCGCGACTACAACGAATTCATATCAGAACAGAAAGCGGTGTGGAATTTGGAAGAGGGCAAGTACAAAACCAGATTCGAGCCGGATACGCTCGTCTACGCGGACGGCACAAAGCTTGTCGGGGAAGCGCAGTAAGCAGCCCACCCCTCGTCCGAACGCTAGCCACCGTCATTGATTCCAAAACCGATTGCGGGTATCGGATACGCATATCAGCGCGGTTTCATCGCGGCCCGAAACGCGGATTCATCAGAGGCCGTGCGTCGGACGCGTCTGCCGGGCAAGCAAACAATTGAAAGCACTGCCCGGCATTGATGACTGCGCCCACGTCCTACGCGGCGCTTTGCCTGCGGTATCGGGGACTGACGTCGCGGCGCACGCGGCGTCAGCAACCCTCAGCCAGCCGGATACTCCTCCGGTCACTCTTCTGCTAGCAAGGCCGCGCGTCTCGCATGGCCGTCACGAGGCGCCGGCTCCCGAGGTCATCCACGCGTTCCTTGTGGGTCAGCCCGACCATTTCAGCAACTCGAACTACGACGGCATTCCGCAAGTTGGCATGCCTGTATGACCGCGCTGCCTACGGCTGCCGTGATGAGCGCCTGCCGCCAAGCGTTGCACAGCCTTGCGGTCATAATGGAAAGGCGGGATTCGGTGCTTATCGCTCGCGCGAGCAAACCAGCACGGGCTCGGGAGCACTCGAAACTCCAGAGAGCGCTCGCAATCTTTGAGTCAGTTCGCAGTTACAGCCACCTCGCACCATCACGTCGACGAACCCGGCGTCCCGAAATTTACAGCCGACGAGAAGCATCGATGATTCTCACGACCACCTGCACGCTCGCCGCCGCCGCAATGGAATGGTAAGCGCCATCAGGGCACTACGTTTTCAGATGCGAAGTCTCGATGTCACGGCTAGCTTTTGCCGTGCTTTTTGAGGTCAGGAAAAAGTATAATTATCAAGGCTGCGTGTGTGGTGTCCAACTTGTATGCGTCGGCAGCGCTGGCCTCGCGCGCTTCGCGATAGGCGGCCAGCTTCTTGCGCCACTTGCCGGTCTTGTCTTGGTCGAGCAGTCCCTGCATTCGTCCGAAGACAGTTAGCGCACGCAAGAAAAACTGGAATATCTCCTTGTGCTTGGCCTCAACCTGGTGCGCGACTTCGAGAAGGTTCTTGAAACGCCAGCCAACCGGATGTCCATATTTCGCCGAATAAAGCGCATCAAGGAGCGCACGCGGAAGGCCCGCGGGAAGCATTGGCAGAACTACTGGCGTGTAGGCGCTGCGTCGATGGAGGTTGTCCCACTCGTCTTCCAGGCCGTTCGGCCCATAGCTAGAATATTGATTCCAATACCA
This sequence comes from Paraburkholderia sp. BL23I1N1, assembly GCF_003610295.1. Lineage (NCBI taxonomy): Bacteria > Pseudomonadati > Pseudomonadota > Betaproteobacteria > Burkholderiales > Burkholderiaceae > Paraburkholderia > Paraburkholderia sp. BL23I1N1. The sequence goes on along the minus strand of NZ_RAPV01000002.1, from coordinate 146,989 downwards.
TTCGAAGTAACCTCGGAACGTCCCGAGCGCTTCTGCAACTCGCTCGCTCTCACGCTCATTCACAAGGCGTTCTTTCTCAGCGCGGTAGTCGAAATAGAAGACACGCTGCTCCGCCGCGTCAAACGTAAGCTCGTCAAAACCGACGAGCTTGCGGCGAAGCTTAAAATCATTGGCGACCGAGGCCGGGTCGGCCCAGATGCACCCCAGCATGAACCGTTTCGCATTCTGCGACGCAAGGACGGTACGTGCGTTCACAACGAACGCGTTCTGGTTATTGTTGAAGAAGACGTCGTCGGCCGTCAGTCGCCGGCCGTTGAGCTCAAAGTTCGCGAACACCCAAAGCAACATCGCGCCCTGCTCAAGGTAAAAGATTCGCCGTTCAGCGATGACATCGAGGAACGTGGTGGACAACTGGACCTCGACCACGACTGGTCGCCTCTCAAAGCAGGCGCTCACATCGGGCTGGCGCCACTCCCCGGTCAGCGCGTTCCTCAGGCGCTTCTCTGTGACAATGTGTGTGAAACGCGTGTCAAGCCGCATGCATCGGACAACCCATGCCTTCATCCTGCGATGAAGCTCGCTTTCCTTAGCGCCATTGTATTTGCGAGCCCTAATTTCAGCGTGAGTGAGTTCCGCCCGCGTCACCGCGGCGCAACTGCCATCTTCGTATTCGTGACGAAAGTGAAACTGACGCTTGTCTGCACGCGCGACAAGATAGACGGCCACACCGCACAAAGGGCACGCATACAACGGCCTCTCCATCTTCTGGCTGGTTTTGATGGCCATCCGTAATTCGATGGCCTTCGCGTAATCATCGCCGATGACATCGGCGGCAGAACAATGCTCTCCTGTCCGAAGGTCTAGCACTTCTGCAATCGTAGGATTTTCAACCGCGTACGACATGTTGCATCCAGGCTGGGCGAGACGTAATTGATACTGGGGCGCGTCCGCAACGGCGAGTTCGGCTCCCTGCACGGTCCGGGAGTGTTGCGTTCAACGCAGGGTGGTAGGCATGTCTTCATGCATGCCCCCGGAGGCCGGACGCAGCAGCGCGTTGCGTCCAATCCACTAACCCCCCACTGCCTATCGGCGCTGGCGACTGAAGATGTAGTTACGAGCCAGCGCCCCAAGGCCATCGGCCCCATTAGTCCCCTAATCGGAGCGTTACAACACCCCGGAAGGGCAATCAGCCGCCTTTGCTCTTAAACAGACGTTCGTGCATCCATCCCTCACTGGTTGCAACCAGAACGGCCTTGGACGGAACTGGCTCCCCGAGACCCGCTTTGACATCGGGATACGCTGCCTGAATCGCCGGCTGCGTAACCCAGCTTGGAGCATCCTCGACAATCAAAGAATAGTTCACTTGCGAAATCTTCGTACCAAACATGTCGGCCGGCTCGGTGAAATTCACCACCTCCTTCACCTTGTATTTACCACCGCAGAAAGCATCGAAGCCGCCGAAGTTTCCCGAGCCGCCTTTGACGAGATACTTCTTTCCTTCATCGGTCAATGTATATTGAGTGGCGGGAATTTTCTGATTTGGAAAGACCGAAGGTACCTCTGTTTCGCCCGCCGACAGCAGGCCAGCGTTCACCAGCGCGGCTGCTTTCTCAGGTTCATGAGCGAAAAAGAACCCTCCCTTCTTCTCGAGTGCGAACGGTGCTTCCTTTCTCGGTAATGCGACGCAAACACCCTTCGTCGTGTTGAGATAATCTTGAATAGCGTCCGCGAAATTGCTCTTATTCGCATCTTTTTTGCTTCCACAACCGGACACTGCAAGCAGTGCAACTGCAGACAAGGCGAAAACAATCAATTTCTTCATTTTCTAATTCCCATTTTTTATGCGTCTTGCTTAGACCAACTGCGCCGCCCCCGGCGACGCGGTGCAATTATGTCTTCACTCAACCGGTTACTCAACTCCGCCCCAAGCGCCAACTTGCTTTATTTGGCAATTGCAAAGATTGACCGTCAAGTGGGCTAAAGATATTCCCCGCTGTTGCCGTTAACGTCGTCGTCGCCTTTTCAACAATAACGAGGGTTAATGTGAGCATCGGTTTCCGATTGTCGGTAGTGGCAGCTGCATTTACGTTGACGGCGTGTGCCGAGACCGGCACTGCTTTGCAAAGCTTGAACAACGGTCTGGCGCAAGTGAATCAAGCTATGGCTCCCTCGGGAGGGAGTACACCGTCTATCTTTGGACCCTCGCTATCAGTGGAGCAGCAGGGGCAGATGCGCGACGCAATCAGTGCATCGCTATCATCAAGAGATGCTGGGCTCCGCGGCATGGTTGGTTCCGCCCAGCCGGTTCTAGTGGCTGTGATGTCAAAATCAGCCTGTTATCACGACTGGAATGCCTCTCGTGTCCTTAGCATGTATACCTCAGCACAGCTTGGGAATGGCTATATTCCAGCGCCGTACAGCAGCATGAGGTATGCCCCAAAGAACCGCTGTTTGAGCGTATTGCGAACCGATTCGTGGACACAGAAGTCCCTGAACGCATTCACCTTCAGGGCCGTTTACTACAGCCCGGAGAGCGGCGAGAGCCAGGGTCTCACATATGAATTCATCAAGTCAGACGGCTCTTGGCTTCTGAACGCCGTACTTTGAGTAGTCATCGAAGTCGCCGTGCACCGCCGTCGATAGTCAAGGCATTATCGGCGCCGCCCGCAATCGGTACGGTAAGTTTGTTTGCTCTGTTTGTTCATTGCCACACTTTGGGGGTTCAGTTGAAGGTAAGAAATCTTGTTGTCACGCTGTCCTTGATGGGGCTTGCTGCTTGTGGTAAGAATGACGATAGTGCCAAGGCTACCGCGCCAGCTTCTCCGCCGAAAGTTGCTACCGCTGCGGAGACTGCCGCTCCAGTACCAAATGCCGTAGCTCATCAACTTCCCAATAGCCAGTCGGAGAACACTCCACTCGCAAGCTACGAGCAGGTTGACCGGACTGACGGAACGTGGCTGACGTATGTTGCAATCACTCATGCGACAGGTCAGCCTGCTCAGGAAGAGCTACTCAATCTCTTCTCGCCACAGTATTACAACGAACACGACGCGTTCAAGAAGCATGATTTGATTGCAACAGAATGGCCGCGAATTCAGACGAATATGCAGCACTATGCTGCACAAAAGTACTACTCTGTTCCGTTTGGCGCGTCACCGACGACGAACGGAAGCAATGCACTCAACGTCGCAACTTTCGCAATCAAGCCATACGATTTCGACACAAAGAGCTTCCCCTTGACTCCATTTGGTCAAACGGTCTACGGCAACCGACAAGGGGTGCAACTATACATTAGCACCCCCGATGCATTTACCCATCTGAAGGTCGGTGATGAGGCGCTGGCACGTCAAATGGAGCAAGCGCGCTCAAATATCAGTTTATTTATCGGCGGCACGGTGTATCTCCGCGTAGATGATATTCAAAATGGAAATCAAGTGCATGCGACGGTCGAGCATGTCCACTACGACATTTACGACAGGATGCCCGGGATTGGCGGCGGGAAAAAAATTGCCGAATCAGATACCTAAGGTTCCCGCGACTAGCCTTTGAGCATAGGAGAGACTCGCGGTCGAGGACGCTATCGTAGGTGCTCGCACCTAGAGTACGAGCCAAGGACCATTCACGTCGTCCAGCAATTCGAAAAGTTAGAGCGTAGTTTGTCCGCTGTCTTGTCGCATTACATGTAACCGGCAGGGTGCGACTCGACAGGACGGTCCTCTGGAATCGTGCGTTGCCAGCAGCACCGTCTAGCGAAGAATAATCAACCGGGAAGCAGTCAGTTGGTCAGCCGGTTCATCGCTCGTCAGCGACCTCTGCGGACATGAGAGTACAGACTTCGAACAAGCAGAGCAACGCTCGGCGTACGGCGTAGGCGGCATCGACACGATTAGCTTGGAGTTCGGAGAGGCGCCCGCAGTGAGACTGCGATATCTGAAAAGCGGATGGCCTTTCTGGCTTGACTTAGCCGATTCCTGCACAAAAGCACCCGAAGACCTAGATGCTTTCACGGTAGAGCTTGATTTCGCGCGGTTGGACGAGGGCTGAGACCCTGGTCCTGCGCCTGACCCGACGATTGTTCAATGGTGCCAGCAGGTTTGCTCATGTCTTGGCGAGCACGAGACTTCTCAATGCCCCACGTGGTCTGGGCGATGTCTTCAATCTTTGACACGAACTTATCGACGTTCAGTCCGGCTATGAACGCAAATGCGAGATAGCCGATATGCGAACCACCGGGCTTGCTACCGGCATCCAGAACGAGAAGTCCAGCCTTCAGAAAAAGGTAACCCGCTCCGCCGCAGATGATACTGGCAAACGGACGGAGGAAATACCAGCAATACCAGTCGGCGGACCAGCGGTCATGCACGCTCCTGTTCACGTACACTGCACGGATGCAGTATAGGGCGCCGCCGATACCTCCGGACAAACAGCAAAGCAGGCCGATGCGTAGTACCGCCGCCCACGTCGGCAGCGCGCCGACGAGAATGGCGGCAATGCCGGCCGCGCTGGTCACAGCTGTTGCAGCCAGATACGCGACAATGAGATAGAACATGGTTGACCCCGGAAGTTGTCCGTTCGAGTTCTAATTTGCACTGCCTTCACGAACGAGCGCAGCATACCCTTCGGGGTGCCGGATGAGCAAGACTGCTGCGTGCTTCAACTGACCATCAAGAAGAGCTGCCGTGTCGCGGTCCATCTGAGAAGGGCCGCTCGGTTGCAAATGACTATGCCACGTGCCAAGGCACCACAGCGTACCGTTCGCAGAGGCCTGATAGCGACGGATGGCGTCTTCCCTACCTTCTACTCCCAAAACGAATCGCGCTGCCGAGCGTTGACTGTCTGACGGAGCCGGAATCGTACCGGTGATGAAAATCTCGCGTGTCAGCACAGATACGCTACCGACGATAAGCCCACCGCTTTCAAGACCCGGGTACTGAGCGACGTTATCGACAATCTGTCGGTGGGCAGCATCCAGAACTCGAACCGTCCACTCATTGGAGTCGTAGACTTTGGCGATTTGAGTCGCGCCAACCGAGTCACTGTTCCACTGGATGGACATCCCGTCGTCGCCAATCATGGCAAGCGCCGCGATACCGGTTGGCGGGCGGCCAGCATCATCAATCTGCAGGAGCTTCTGCCCAACGCCAGCTGCCACAAGCGAAACACGCGCATCCGACATCGCAATCGTGACTGAGTGACAGCCGACACCAATGTCGAGTGTATGGTTTTCAGCATCTTCGGACGAACGCAATATTCCTGCCTTGCGCATGCGTTCATAGCAGTGGTACATGAGTTCCGTAGAAGTGGGGGTCCGTTGAGGTCCTTCTATCGTCATGAACGCGGCGTGTCCGCGGTTGACCAACGCCGCTTCGACAACGCGAGCGGAAATCGGGGCTTGCGTAAGGAAATTCCGGACTGCGGGCGAACCAGTCGTATTCACGACGAACGCCTCATCTCCCGCAAAGGCGCCGCGGTATCGTATGTCCGTGAAATCGAGCTTGCGCAGGTCATCCTCGAATATCGTCGGTGCCCTTCGTCCGAAGGACGCGACAATCTGCGAAAGGCGGCGGGCTTTGCCACTTAGCCGGGCCACATCGTCGGGCAACAAAGTGTGCCGAGCCGCGTTATGCGCAACAACAATCTTGCTGTCAATCAGCAAAGACGGTCGAATACCGGCACGAGCGACATGCATTACAAGCTTCGACCCGAGGCTGCCGCAGCCGGCGAAGACATATTGCGCCGTTGACCTCTCTGACAACCCCGACGTCCTCTTCAACAGCGCCGCACCAATAGGCGTGTTGAATGCAATCATCGTAACGGGCTTGTCGCTGCCCACATCGAGTCTTTCAGGCATCGCAAGCTCGACACGATATGCCAGCATCTCGTAGGGCGTTTTCTGCCCGATGATGTGGATTGGGCGACGAATCGGAAAGACGAAGAAGATATGAAGACGACCGCGGTTCCGCTCATTGACGACTAGCCGGTTGAAGTTGCTCACGAAGTCATCGACCGAGACACGACAGCCTAGCTCTGTCGCACGCGCGGCCATCTGCGCGAGAGTCTGCACCGTATCGGCTTTGTACGTGATATCAACCGGTGCGCCGTTCGGTCCGCCAGACGTCGGCCAGCACACAAGTATGGGCGCGACGCCGTCCAGGCCACGCTCCCACGTCTTTTGCTGCTGAACAGTTTTCGCCATCCACTCTGACGATAAGCCACCTTTGTGCATGTAGCCTTTCCATGTCAACGACATGGTTCGGTCGTCCCAAGACAGCGTGGGGCACATGAACATGCGCCAGCCGCCCAACGGCGGACCGGGCGGATTCGACGGTACAAGCGAGTCTGGGTCAATCTGCAGGACGTTGAACTTCGCGTCTCGCCGACTCGGTTCCCAACCCTGCTCATTGTTGGTCAGTTCATCAATGGCTGCCCTGTCGAGCCAGTCGGAAAGCTGCACGATGAGGCGGTAGATGCCTTCATCGTGCAAAATGTCTCGCTGGTCGCCGACGGTAATGCATGGCGGCACAGGGTCGCCCGCAGAGTGGGGATATATGTGCGGCAGGTTCGTCGGAAAATCCGCTCGCAACGTGAATCGAGGCGCAGCGGTCGGGAAATTCGCAGGGAACGCGACCAGTACTTCTTCAGACGCCAGAACGCCGTTTTCGCTTCGGCCGGCAGCCGCCGCGCGCGATGGCAGATTCACCGAAATGTGCGCTATGACGGCCCACACGCCGTTACGTTCGCCGATTACCTGGGCATCCAGCACTGCCGGATGCGCCTTCAGCGTCTCAATCGCCCCACGGATAGCCGGCGTCACCTGCGCATCAAATTCATCGGCCATGGGAAAGCGGTTTGGTCGCCAAAACCGATGCAACAGCCGCACGCGGCTCAACCGACGTTTTCCATTTCGCCTTCACGCCACCCGACGTAACTTCGAATGTCATCGGCTCAGGCTTCTTCTCGTTCGGATGAGTCGACGTGTTGATGAAGGTGCCCGAAGCATCTTTCGCGATAGCTACGTACTCCCGCTTCGCGCGGATGCAAGGCGGGTCGTTATCGTCGTCCTTGATGGGACAACTGCTTGCCACGAGGTACGCGCCCGGCCGCGTCTGAGAGAGCGCATCGCGCGCGTCCGGAGACACCTTGGCGCCTTCCTTCTTCTCGCTCCAGCTGTCGTACGACAACGTATGCCACGAACAATGGTGCGGAGTCGAAAGCAGGTCGTATTGCAGCACATGCGGCTTGTTCTTGTGCCGCTTCCATTGCTTTTCCCAGATGTAGACTTCGGCATCGCCACCCGAGAGGAATTTCACCGCATCGGACTTTGCGCCAGTGCCGATGGAGTAGTTCATGATGACGCTTGACTCATTCTTCGAGAGCTTTTCAGCATCTTCTTCGTTGTCTGCGTTCATCGGCGCGAGCAACAAGGCGCTGAAATTTGTCTCCGCGTGGCCGGCGACCCGAGTAACCGTGGAGTCCGTTTTGATAACGATTTGGCCGAGATTGTCGGTCTTGCCATCGGCGTCCTCACCGAGGATAAGAACGCGGTCTCCATCCTCGCCCATTCCCTCTTCTTCGAAGAGGCGAACACGGCGCTTCGCCTCCGTGTTCCATGCCTTAGCGTCATCGCACAGCGTGTGGTACTTCGAAGCCCGCCGGAAAATCAGCGGCGAAGACCACATTTCACGAACGACGATTTTCGACGGCGTGCCTGTTGTCGGGTAATCCGACAGCGGTGACATATGAAAATGCTCACGCAGCCCGCGGCAATGGTCCTGGTCCGGATGGCTGAGAACCATCACGTCAACATATGGGCGACCCTCCGCGTCCTCGTCAAGCATTTCGCGAAGGTCTTTCAAGACGTCGCGAACATCGTCCCCCGGTTGGCGAATGTTTACGTCGATAAGAATCTTGCGGCCGCTCGACAGGCGGATGAGTGTCATGTCCCCGTTGCCGACGGGAAAAAAAGTGATTTGCGGTGTCACCGATAACCCCTGTATCAAGACGTGTTTTAGGCTCCTGTCGCACCCTGAATGTGTCAGAAGCGGCACGGCGTTCGGCCCCTTATTTTAGTCATCTCTACAAAATACGCCACAAATTCGCTGCATGACCACTAGATGTGGTATTTTTCAGTGTAACACAATCAACTCGCGGCAATGAGCCGGACGGAACACATTGCCGCTTCGCGCTAACGTCGCGCCGATAGGGGTAAGCTCGTTGCGCTTGTCGTAAGGTCACTGCGGGTCAGTTTGCGACCTCGCGGACCGAGTTGACCGTCGACCTTTCACACCTTGCGACGCGCCATCTTCTCCGGGGGCCTCACTGGACGTCTTGCGTGCGCTCGCGCCTGCGTTGGTCGATTTGGACGTACTGTCCGCCTTCTCTTTCGTAGACGCTTTCGCCGTTTGCGCTGAAAAAAGGCTTTCGCAGGCGACTACAAGCTTGTGTGCGTAGGAAAACGCCGCGCTTCGGACCGTTTCCTCTGTAAAGAACCCAATCCATGCAAACAGCATAATCACTGCAATGCCAAGTGATATCCACTCCCCGCCGGAGAAGAGTGCCTCAGCATCGGCCGTCTTGTGCAAACGGTCGAAAAGCGGCGACAAGCCGTGTCGAAGGAGCGTCCACGAGATAACGCATACGCAGACCAGAATGCCAAGCCGGCGCAGCGCGTGCCCGTTCCGCCTGAAACCGTAAGCGATGTTGTCATTCAGCAAGAGGCGATACTTCTTCTCATCGCGAGTCGCCTCGCGAAGCCAGTTTCCGGCAGACGCATACACCCCGTCGGCGGCAGCCGGATTTTTTGCTTCCTCCGCCGCCGTCGGAAACTTCTTGCCGATTTTCTTCGCGAGCATCGCGTGGTATCGCGCCTTCGAAACCTCGTCGAATGTTGTATCGGAGTGCCGCAGCATCTGGTTACTCGGCGGACCGCCCCACTTTGCCCACATCGCCTTTTCGCGCGATTTCCCTCGACTGCGCGCAAAGTCAGCTAGCAGGCTCCAGCCACCGCATACACCGATAGTCGTCACAATGGTGCCGAGCACGCCGAGTGATTTGCCGTAGAGCGCGATAATCGCGACGACCGCGGGTAATAGCACCAGCAATGCCGGCGCCAGACGCGCGTTACGGTCATAGCGGTCGCCGAACTTCGAGAGGGCGTCCGCAATCGCTGCGGTCATTCCCTTCGTTTCACTCATTTCTCCACCTCGGCAAAGAACGGCAGGTAATTAAGCGGCCCATAGCCTTCACGCGTCGGCATCCCTTTCGAATACAGCCAGATACTTTGACCCTTCGTCTGCGCCACCTTGAAGCCCCGACGCTTGAATGCATTCGTTACCAGCTTCTTCGGATGCCGCGGCGCCTGAGCGGCGGCGGATACATAGGCCGACCGCGTAGGCTCCTCGACTGCCTGAGCCAACGGCTTGCCGACAATCATATTCAGCGTTTCAGTCGATACATTGTGCCGACCGCCGTGGTGCGGGATTTGGACGAACGCAACCTGGGAGGGCAAATCGACACCAATGCTTTTTGCATAGTCCGACGATGCCCGCAGCGTGTCGATGCCCGCGTCACCTGTGAGCAGGTATCCTCGGTCACGAATAGTCGCAAAGAGAACTGCACTGCTTTCGTTCTCAGCCGACGTCTTGACGTTGTCTGGCAGAAACTCTTTATCCCAGACGTCTGCTACAGCCCCCGCCGCTTCCTTGACGAAATCCACCACGGCGTCGAACATACCTTCGGCCTTCTTCAGCTCAGGTGATTTTTCGAACTGCGGGATGAGTTCCTTGACGTAGCGGTCTTTGGCGGGCGAGAGAACCGTAAAAATGCCGATTTTTGAGCCAGCGAACGGTTCGAAGACTCTGACGCCTTTCTCCTCGGCCATCTTTTCAAGCGCATGGGCGGCGGCCATCTTGTCCCGCAATCGCTGTGCAAGGCTCTCGTCGGTAATGCGGCCATCATGGAAGTAGTGGCGAATCTCGCTACTGTAGTTCCAAGGCTGGTGCATCCAGAGTTCGCCGACCGTCAGGTTTTCAAGTACGTAAAGAAGCCCACCCGCATGGTCGTTGTCCGGGTGCGAATTCACCACGTAATCAACGTGCTTCGTGTTGAAGTGCTTCATAACGTGTTCGACGAGAGGGCGTCCATACTCCTTTGTGCCGCCGTCGTACAGCATCACCCTGTACTTGCCATCAGCAATCCAGCGTACCGCAATTGCATCACCGCTCTTTTCGCCGGTTCCCACCGGCAGAAAATCAATCTCAATACCGTCAGCCATTCTCCCTCCTGTTATATTTTTACTGCTTTTTCTCTGGTCGTGGCAGGCCAGCCGCTTCGGATTGCGGAAGGCAGCGAACGTGTGCGCAAAAAAAGCGACTGGCAGGCTCACCCCGAGCCGCTCAGTCGCTTGGTTATAAATATGGTTGGCGAGGCCCACTTCAAGGGCGCACCTGCGGATTTTTTCCGATTCGTGCAGAACGGCCTATGGCCATCATCGAAGCGGCCTTACCCCCATCGGCGCGCCCCGGGAGGCCGCCGTCGCACCGGTGTCACGTGGCGATACTAGCCCACCTCAGTCATCCGAGAAATGGCCACACGCCGCGTTAAACAAAGTCGCCGTGACAAACAGCGCAACTTGACTTACGGCGCTGCCGCACAAGGTAAACGCAACAGGCTGCATCAAGGGTGCGGTGGTAGGCGAGGGTCGCTGGGCATTACGCGGGGCACCACGCTGTCCTTGTTGCGGCCGGTGGCCGCATGGTCGGCAGGCACCTTGCGAAGCAGCACGCTCAACAGCAAGCCGCGCAACCTCAGGCAGCACAGGCGGAATAGAAAGTCGTCCACCTGGTGTACCCGGTGGAATCAGAAAATCGCTGGTCCACCAGGCACCTGACAACTAGGTTTAGGTCGTCAATTCGGCCCCAGACTCGACTGTGCCCACTGGAGCGGGCATGGATGCGCTCTGGCGTGGCGCTTTTTTCGCCGGCGCTTTCTTGACTGCAGCCCGCACAGTGTCCTTCGCTGCTGCTTTCTTAGCCGGCGTCTTTGCGCTCACGGCCTTCTTGGCAGCGGTTTTCTTCACCGTCGGGGCCTTCTTCCCAACAGCCTTCGTGACCGCCGGTTTCGCATCGGCCGCCGTGCTAGCACCATCAATCAGAAACCGCCTCCGGTCTTTCGCGCCGGCTAGCCACGCCGGCGCCGGACCGCGCCCACTCCATGTCGCACCGGACTTCGGGTCGCGATATTTGGCCGGCTGCGGACCCTTGGGTTGTCCCTTATAAGCAGTTGCGCCACCAGCAGTCGAAGCTTTCTTGACAGCAGTCTTCGCTTTGCTCACAGTGCGGCCAGTCGCAGCGACAACGGCATCAGCGCCATCCTGAATCAGGAATCTGCTGCGGTCTTTAGCGTTCGCAATCCAACCGGGAGCACGCCCGTGTCCGGACCAGGTGGCACCGGTTTTCGGGTCCTGATATTTCGCCGCGGAAGCCTTCGCAAAAACCGCAGCCTTTGTACCGGGCTTCGGTCCGCGTTTCTTGCCGCCAGTGTGCGCATCGATATCAGCGGTGGTCAGGCCATGTGTTGACATCAATTCGCGAATCTTCTCGATAACAGCGCTCGACTTTTTCGCGATAAGCGCATCAGCTTGCGCCTGAAGTTTTCGGATTTTTGATTGCAAAGAATCCAGGGTTGCCATTCCCACCTCCACAGTTGAGAAGCCCGCACTATGACATGCACGGGGCCGAGCGCGCTAGTTCTGGTCGAATGGCCGAACTATTGGAGACAGCAATGTCATTCAAGTTCGAGGCTTCTGTGCCGTCAATCGATGCGTCGCGTCATGGCCTTCAGCACATGTAAAGCAATACTTGGAGCGCGGTCCGCGTCAAGTGCTCACGGTTCAATACGCACAACCGTAGACGTGGAGTTCGAGTCGACGTCGGGCTGCCCATGTTTATCGTACGCACCCGTGTGAATCTTCATCTCCGCGATAACTGAAACGGCTATGCCCACCGGCGACACGACGGTCTGCATGTCATCCATTTCGGCGTTCGGCAAAAACTCGTAGCTGTCGCCTGCCAGTTTTAGAAGGTCGGCACTTGCAACCAGTTCACCCTCGTCCTCGTGAAAGACCGTACCGGCTTTCGCGCCCGCACTAAGCTTTCGAACGCGTAGCTGAAAAGAGTCGTGACGGTCGCTATCCAACTCGAAAGTGGCCGTGCGGGGGTTCTTTGAGCGTATGTGCACGACCAGTAGTCTCAAATTATCGTGATACGGCAGAACCTGGGTTTCAAGCGTGAGATTGTTCTGCCAATCAGTCGAGCCGGCAAGCCAGAAAACCCAGGCCGCCCATGCTCCAGCGCACAAGATAGCGATGCAAGACAGAACCTTCAGTCCAAGGTCTACTATCTCGATGGCTCTTCTCATTGTCACTGTCCCTAAGCTTTATGTCACACGGTTTTGGGACTTCAACGCGCGTCAGGAATAACAAGCCTTTTCTTGCCAATCCGGTCGAGGCCCTGATTTGCTAATTACGTTATAGCCGCGGCACGATGAGCATTCAAGCGAGCCACCGATGGACTCAACGTTTACCAGATTAGCTTTGCGAGGTTTTTTCATGCATACGGCGATGACGGGCGCAACTGCGCAAACTGAGTGCTGTCTTTCAGTTCAACAGACGTGCTGTTCCGGTCGGTCTTCGCGTAGCCCGCCCGTCGGAAGAAGCCGACCGCCGTCGTTGTGAGCAACCACAACTCAGAAATGCCGTAAGCGCGTCCGAGGTTCTCGGCGCGCACCATCATGTTGCTTGCCTCGCGACCATTGCGAAAGACCTTCGCAACCGACAGCGACCGCAGCAGCGCATTGTGCCTCGCCAGAGTCACTGTCGTCGCATTCCAAGACGCGCCGATTTGTTTGGGAATTGAGGGATAATTCCGACAGTTGCAGACAGACGGCAGCCTGAGAGAGCGGTCCGTTTCGAGACCTTTGAAAAAGGAATATTCCGCAGTGACCAGAAAAAGCAAGGCTCGCCGGGACCAGGCAAAGCTCAAGAAACCCGTCACGTCACCAGCCCACGGCACCGCGTCAGCGACGGCGGGCGGCTTTAACGAGCCGCGCGCATCGACGGAAGACCCGTTCGGCATTCAGACCGTTGCAGACCTGAAGAACAACACACGGATGTGCGTTGAGGCGGGAGACTGGGATTCTCTGCTGAGACTGGCGGACACGCCACCGGAATACATTCTTGACGCAGATGAGGTGACCGCTCGGCTCTGGCTGTTGCGCACTCGCATTTGCGCGTTCACCAAAGGTCAGCCTGGTTCAGCGAGCAGCCTCAGTGGCGAATGTCGCGACGAGGCGAAGGCGGCGGTGACGGAATTGAGCAAGGGGTGCGCAGACTTCCCCAAGCTTCCAGAATTTGCACTTTTCGTTCGACTGCTCGGCCACGAATTCGACGAAGTCTTGTACGGCTTCGAGGTGCTGGCCGATGCCTGCAAGGAACCCCTCGAGTTCTTCTGGATTGAACGTTTTCGCTCGGTCTGCCACCGGCTCATGTTTCTCGAGGAGTATGTCAATGAGGACGGGGAGGAGATTCCACAGGCGCACTACGCAGCGCGGGAGAGATTGCCTGAAATTGACCTCGTGCTGGCGCAAGCCTATGTGCGTGCAGAAGAAATTCCTGACCTTGGGACGGGCAACCTCGCGCGTCTTCGAGCCTTTCAGGCCGAGTTGCTGATGCAGATGGCCGAGCAGGCTGAGGCGGATGCCGTACGCGCCGCGCTATCCCGAATTCCTGCTCCGGTCATCGCTGACCCTGACGACGACCAGGGAGAGGACGAAGGCTGGTCTCGCGAAGAGATGAGCGCTAACGACTGGGGCTTTCTGTGGGAGCTGAGCTGGCAGTCCTTCGGAGGCTACGCCGACCTGCTGGGGCGATACCCGGGCCCCTACGAAAACGACCTGTGTGAGGGGCTCGCAAATCTGATAAAGAGCGCACTGGCCAACGGCAAGGGTCGTGCCGCACAACTATTTTCCGCAGGTGTTCACAGCCTTGCACGGTTTCAGACCGGGCTGGGCTCGATGCTGGGCGCGAGCTTGACGGTCGGCACCCCGGAAGGCGGTCGAACTGAGGTTCCCATCGCGTATCAGAATTTGCGCCACCCGAGCGCCGAAAGCCTCGTGCAGCGCCTGGTAGACCATATCCCGAGCACTTACAGCCATAATCGGGAGCTATGCCAGTTTTCCCGGCTGTTCGCGGGCGCCATGAGCTACTACGGCAATGAACGGCACAATCCCGGTGAAGACACCACGTATGAGGCCGTCGAATCAATCAGGGATACAACGTCTGCGCTGTTCCAATGGATGGCGATTGACGGCTGGGAGTCTTTGGCTGAGCGAATTAAATTCTTCGTAGGGGCGCTCATGCACCCCTACGCGTCGACGCAGATTCGAGAGCATTACTCCCTGCCAGTCCTGCAAGGAGACGTGCCGGCTGACAAGGTCCGTGCTGTCCTGGGGGTGTTGACCGAATTCGCGGGCTGTCGCCACAAACTTGAACCGCACCCACATCTGGATTCGCTCTGGAAGCAGTCCGCCGTAAGGATTTTTGATGCCCTGATGTCGGCCGACGGGGAAGACCAGTCGGACCTGCTCTGGCTCGCCAGAGAGCTTGCCGAAGACCTTATGAGCCCGCGAGGAACGTTCCTGCTCGCGTACCTCGAGCAGGTCGCAGGCGACAAGCAGGTAGCGCTTGCGACGTACCTCGACTCGCTGGCTCTCTCCGAAAAGGCTTCTGATGTGCTGCTTACGAACGCGAAACTGCTTTGGGCGAATGAGACGGAGCTCGTCGCTGTTCAAGCCTTCGTCGAAACCCTTCGCAGCAGTACCGGCGGCGAAGCGCACGTCAAGGCCGCCGTCAAGGATTTGCTGAACAGTGCCGAACAACGACTGAAGACGTTGCGGACGCAAGACCAGTTTGAGCGCACAGCGGTCACACGGTGGCCAAGTCTCACCTGGCAGGCGAAAAACGTCTTGATGGCATTGAACCAGATTGACAGCTTCAATGGTTTCGAGGAACTCGGCAAGTACGCTGGCATGACTGCGTACTGGGCGCAGCACCACCATCGCAAGTTGATGAGCGACGGCATGCTGTTCGAGCGAGACGGGCGCTATCAAATCAACCCGCACATCCTCCCGCTACTGGAGCGCGAGAATCAGCACGCGGTGGCGGGCCGGATTGTCCGTACTCAAGGGACGTCGGCCGTCAAGCAGGTCTTCAACAGCCAGCGCGAGTTCTCCATCTATCAGGTCGTTGTCCAGTTGTGTCCGAACCACCTCGTGTTCCCGAACTGCTCGTTGCAAAGCATCATGAGCTACGACCGCATGAAAGAGCTGGTGGAGTCCGAGGACTTCGGATACTACCTACGCGCGAGCGTCGATATCGTGGTGGTCTCCAGTACAACCTACCTGCCGTTGCTGGCAATCGAAGTCGACAGTCCATGGCATGACACTGAGAAACAGCAGGAAAGAGACGATAGAAAAGACGGCTTGTTTGCAGTGGCCGGCATCCCGTTCCTGCGATTGCGTCCTTTCGGGCGGCCGACGCCCGCGGTGATTCGAGGAGAAGTCTCGGCGCACCTTGCAGAGCTCATCAGCATGGTCCGAACCGACATGCCGGGTTACGACCAGGCACGTCACCTTATCGACGACCTCGCGAAAACAGAAACACCGGCGGACGACTGCGCGTCTTTAGGTTGACGCAAAGTGATTTCTCCGTTCGGCAGCCGCGATTGACCCTCATCACCACGTGGACGATGCTGTCAGTGCTGGCGGCTGAAATCGACATTAGTTGATAGGGCCGTGCCTGACCGCGGGCCACTCTCACATACCCGGGGTTGTCGTGTAGCCGTGACTTCACGACGCGTCCCAAGAAAGTCTGGAGAGTAGCCAGCAGTGTTTCTCGCGAGAGATAAGAACGGTTGTCCCTGTCGAGGACGACGCGGCCGTGCGCTGCTTCAGGCAGCCACTTTGGCCGGAAGACATCGCCCTGTTTTAAAACTGCAGGAGAAGCATCCTGTCCCGCGGTCGGCGGGGGACCATGAAGCCCCCTCAGGGCGCCTGACGGTTCTCCGCAAGTTCATCCAGTATCGGGCACTCTGGCCGCAAGTCACCGCGACAGTGCGACGCCAGATACTCGACGGTCTCCTTCATCGCCTTCGTCTCACGAATCCGCTGGTCCAGTTCCGCGAGGTGCCTGTTAATCAAGCGCTCGACCTCGCCGCTGGGCCTGCTTCGGTCTTGCCACAACTCAAGCATGGCAGCGATTTGTCCAATCGAAAAACCAAGACGGCGCGCCTGCTTCACAAAGCGAAGTATTGCGACATCGGTCAAGCGGTAGACGCGGTAATTCGACCCCGTTCGGTCCGCAGGCCTGACGAGCCCGGTCCGCTCGTAGTGGCGAATCATCTTCGCCGACAAGCCGGATGCTTTCGCTGCTTCACCAATGTTCATCTTAGCCGCCACAGTCTGGCCGGCCAACGTGCCGTATATTTACATTTTTAAACCTTCCTGTAGTGTCAAGGTCAAGCGTCGCACGACGGCGGACCGACGTCCGCCATCGAGTCACGGTATCGCTTCCGTCTGACTGCGAACCCGGAAGAATTTCTCCACCGGAATGACTGCAACGACGCCATCTCCGATTGCGCCGACATGTGCGATATCCATGATGGTCTTCACGAGCGCGTCGACGTTTTCCGCCTGCGCAAAGATTTCGACCTTGACGTGCTCTGTCGTCCAATCGTCGGCGAACAGATTCGGATGTGCGCCGAATCCTCGTACTCTGGTAACGGTCACGCCATGGATGTGAATGGCGCCAAGCTGACGCTCCAGTGCTTCCACGACATCAGGCCTGACAATGGCAACAACACATTTAAGTTCCATGTTGGTCTCCTTCAACTGATTGACGGGGGCATTGAGCGCGGCTACCCACGAGGAGGTGCAGGATGGTCAAGCTTCGCCCTGTTCGTCCCGCCCAATCAAAACGCTTTGGGTCGACCCAAACATGTAACGCGGCACATCCAGATTTTGCGGAGCCGGTTTGTTTTTGAACACGCGACCGCCGAGGTCATAGGTAGAGCCATGGCATGGGCACAGGAAGCCGCCCGGCCAGTTGTCCGGCAGATTGGCCTGCGGCCCCTCCTGAAACCGCGGTCTGGGTGTGCAGCCGAGATGCGTACAAACGCCGACGACCACGAGCAGGTTCTGGTGATTCGCGCGAGAGCGGTATTCGTTCGTGCAGTATTTCGGCAATGGCATGGAGAACGGATGACGGGTGTCGGGGTCTGCGACCATGGAATTCGCCTTCACGACATCCGCCAACATTACTTCTGTCCGGTTGACCACAAATACCGGCATGCCGCGCCACGCAACTGTCACCATCTCGCCAGGTCCCAGCGTACTGATGTCGACGGCGACCGGAGCGCCAGCAGCCCGTGCTTTTTCCGATGGCGCGAATGAGTCCACAAATGGCACCAATGTGGCTACACCGGCAATGCCTCCGGCGACCGACGTTGCAATCACCCACTTGCGGCGGCTACCGTCCACGTTTTCCCGCTGAACTAAGTCCACCTTGAACTCCATGTATTTGAAGCGTGGTCAGTTTGACTCCCGACTCGCAGGACACCTTTCACGTCGGCTGGGACCTTCAATCGTTCATTGACTGGCACGCCGCCTGGTTTATACGGAGCATTTGCCGTACAAGCCAAGCTGCGGATTGCATCCGGCAGGCTAACGCGTGCACTCGACGACACGCGGTACCTGCACGATGGCTGTGCAGTGAAAGCGCATGCGTCGTATGCCGTTGTCCTGCCGACGCGCACGAGACACTCATCGCCGTTCGCGCGCAGCCCAATCATGAAGCGAACCGACACTGCGCGCGTCGTGGGCTATTGCTGGTAAGCCAAATCCGCTCGGCGGTTTTGCGCCCACGACGCTTCATCGTGTCCGGTTGCGATTGGTTTTTCCTTTCCGAAGCTGACTGCCTCGAGCTGTGAATCGGGAACGCCGAATAGCATCAGCTCTCGGCGCACGGCCTCAGAGCGTCTTTGACCCAATGCCAGGTTGTATTCGCTTGACCCGCGCTCGTCGGTGTTGCCCTGGATGCGCACGTGGCGTTGTGGATGGCTCTTGAGATATTGCGCGTGCGCCCTCAGAAGCGGTTCATAGTCAGACTTGACTGTATAGTCGTCGAAGTCGAAGTAGACGCTGCGCTTGGCAAGCGGACTGTTCGGGTCGTTCAGCGGGTCGACACTGACCTGTGCAACGGCGTTCGGGTTCGTTTGTGCGCCGATTCCGCCATTGGTGCCGGTGGCATTGGCACCCTCATTGAGCTTGACACCCGAGTGACATGCGGTCAGTGCTCCGACCAGCAGCATCGCGAGCAGCTTAGGAATTTTTGACGTCATTTGGTCTCTCCTTATGTGGCGTAGAGACGGTCACCAAGAACAAATCATCAAGGTCGTCGCCGCCACATTCCGACTGTTATCGAAGCCGGCAATCAATTGCCGTTGTTGCGCTCCTGGAGGAAAAATCCGTCACCGCGCAAATGTACGAAGCGCCCCTTTCCTGGCGGCTCAACAAGTTGCCAAGCAGGGTACGTCGGCTCATGGACCAAAGGTGGAATCGCGTGTGTCGCCAGCGGCACGTCATCCTTCACGAGTGACATGTCATTTGCGACGGACGTCAGGTTCACCTCGACCCGATTGTGCATTCCGATGTCGATGCGGTCTTCAGGGTAGGCGTTAGCTGGTGGGCTCACGCATGTGGCAGTCAAGGCTATGAGCAAAACGACTGGACAGTATTTCATGGCTTTATCTCCAATCTGCTGCCCCCTCACGGGCACCGACCCTACCCTGTGACCCTCTCCGTCCGTCTTTTCGACAATCCCCCGCACAAATCTCTTGCGCTCATCCTGACGGGACGGCTCACGGCTCTCAACGCGTGACTAATCGTGCCATCAAGTCGAGAAAAACGATTGCCGCAATCACTGAACCAATTAAAGCAGCGAGTACGAGAACGACAACCCAAAAGCTCTTCATAATTCCTGACTCCCGATGCGCCGGGCGCGAAAGTCTGGAGGACTCGCACACTTCCATCAGGCCGACTCCTTCATCGCACCTCGCCGTGGCCATCTGTGCGTGGACTTCGACGTATCGACGCGCGACTCCCGTATCGGTTTCATGTCTCATTACCGACCTGCAACTTGTTCTCAAATCTGTCCAACTGCGTTTTTCCCGAGCTTCAAATCAACCACATTGCCACATTCGGTCACGGCCCGTTATGACCGCCGCGCACACTTCAACGTAGCGGCCGTACGTAGACGTCGCAGGTTGGAGGCGTCGCTCACGCCATGGCCGGAGAGCACTCAATTTCAACGCCCGTTCGGCCTCCTTGTCTACATGGGCCATACAAACACCTCATGCGCGTGCGAACCTGCCGTCACGTTCACCGCACGGTGCGCCTGCTTTCCTTTGTAGGTGACGGTCACGGTGTACCGGCCATTTGGTAGCGAAATCAGCATGAACGGACCGCGAGAGTTTGTATCCAGCAAGACGTTACCGTTCACATCAGAAATCTGGACTGGTATGTCAGCAAGGTAGTCGTTTCCGGCATCCGTCTTGCCCGCGAACTCAAGAGCAAGTGGATAGTGACGCATCTCGTCCTTGATTGCTGCAGACCGGTCGCTGCCCACACCACCGGACAAATAGCTTACGGCACCTGAGTGCTGCACCGGTGGAAGGCTCCCCGGCATAGCCGATGCGAGTTGTGCGCTTCCGGCGAGCACGAGAACCGTGACACCTAATCGCAATATCGAACGTTGCTTCATGTTGACCTCCGTCGAACGCACAGAAAGACGAGCGCATCCGGTACGGACTTTCCTACCCCAAGTCGATAGCCACAAAAACTGGATGGCCATTACGCTCAACCAGCAGCGCGACGTTGCTGCCAGCCTTGCTGAGTTCATCACGCAGTTGGGCCGGGCTTGACACCGGCGTACTGGCCACCCGCGAAATAATGTCCCCCGGCTGAATGCCAGCCAGCGCTGCAGGGCCTGCGCTCCGCTCGACGCGGACACCGCTATTCACCCCAGCCTTGCTCAGCTCTTCGGATGTCAGGCTGCGCACCGTTAGGCCTATCTGACCGACCGTCGCCTGAGCGGGAACGTCCGACACCAGCGAGTAGCCCTGCAGGGCTCCCAACATGACCGAAGCCTCATGGGTTCCATGGTCCCGCCAAAACTC
This sequence comes from Paraburkholderia sp. BL23I1N1, assembly GCF_003610295.1. NCBI lineage: Bacteria > Pseudomonadati > Pseudomonadota > Betaproteobacteria > Burkholderiales > Burkholderiaceae > Paraburkholderia > Paraburkholderia sp. BL23I1N1. Next base: position 126,701 of record NZ_RAPV01000002.1, on the reverse strand, counting down.
CACGCGCACCACGGAACCAGGACGCAGGTCGGCTACGACCATTGGCAATTGCGTCGAATCGGTGATTGTTACGCCGTTCAGTTGCAGGATGACGTCTCCAACACGCAGGCCTGATTTGGCTGATGGACCATTCTCATCGACTGAACTAATGAGCGCGCCAACTGGTTTTGCCATCCCAAAGGACCGGGCGAGAGGCGCAGTGACCTCCTGAACGCTCAGGCCCAGACGGCCGTGTTCAACTCTCCCGTGGAGCTGCAACTGTCGCTCGATTCCCATCGTCACATCAATGGGAATCGCGAATGAAAGGCCCTGAAATGCAGGATGGGCGGGCGCTTCGAGGCCTATTACGTCGCCGTTCAAATCGAACAGCGGCCCACCGGAGTCTCCGGCGTTGAGCGTCAGGTCGGTCTGAATCAGGGGGACGTACGTTTCATCCGGAAGCAATCGCCCCTTGCTGCTGATGATGCCGGCGGTGGCCGTATTCTCAAACCCGTATGGCGAACCGATTGAAACGACCCATTGGCCAACCTTCGCATCGGACGGTGTCCCGATTCTCACAGTCGGGAGGCCACGCGCATCGATTTTCAGCAGTGCAATGTCGCTCGGCGAGTCGATGCCCACGACCGAGCCCTTGAATTCGCGATGGTCGGTCAGCTTGACGTTGACTTGCGATGCGCCTGCGACCACGTGGGCCCCGGTGAGGATGTATCCATCCGAGCTGATGATGAAGCCGGAGCCGAGGGTTCCCGACGACAATATGCTTTCACTGGGCCGGCCGGGCGAGAATTGTCTGAAAAATTGGACAAATGGGTCATGTTCGTTCGACGCGGGTGGCCAGAGCGGCGTCAGATTGGCGACGGACCTCCCGCGAGCTGCACTGATATTGACCACCGCAGGCCCGTTCCGCCGCACGATATCCGCAAAGTCCGTCACAATCCCTGGCGCTGGTTGGTGCTGCGTCGCGGGTTTAGCGCCGGTGATTACCGCATCCGGCGCGACCGACGGCTGGGCCGACCGGGGCATGCATCCGGCAGACAAAGCCGCCACCAGACATACCACGAGCCGTGCGCGCATCAGATTTCCGGTGTGCATGACATCACTCCAGGCGGTGCGAGAATTGCTCTGCGCCCCCCAAAGGTCGGCCAAGAACTGTACATCTACACCGCGTCGATTTGAGAGTAGGGCGGCAAACTTAAGCAACTCTTAAAATCGCCGACGGCCGGAGAGCTGGAGACCTGGAGAGGACTAGATAGGACAATCGCGCGAGAAGGCGGCCCGGAACGCCCGGCCCCTTTTTCGCTTTGGATATGCTTCTTCTGTGCATTCCATCTGCATCCCGATGAAACGTCCATCGTTCTCGGTGATACCGGGTCTCTTGCTACGCTTCTGTGGTCGAGCGCACTCCGGCGCGAACGCGTTCAGGTAGGCGCGTTCGAGTTCCTCAAGATGGGAATCGTGATGATGTTGCCAGCGCTGATTGTCGCCCTTGCGGTGCCGGACCTTGCGAGCCGATTTTGAACGACTATCGATACGCATCTTGCGCGCCCTGATTTCCCGAGCATCACAGATAGCTGTTCAGATTCATTCTTCAGTTGCGCGAATGCATGACAATATCAGCGTTCACACAGACCAGCACTGAAAAGAGGACACGTGCAGACTGATTCCAACGAGCGGACCAGCACGCTTGGCCAGATTCCCCGTGGCATCTGGATGCTCGGTTTCGTAAGCATGTTCATGGACATATCGTCGGAGGTCATTCACAGCCTGCTGCCGATGTTCCTCGTGACGAGTCTCGGCTCGAGTGCCATGGCGGTCGGACTGATTGAAGGCATCGCCGAGGCGACCTCGCCCATCGTAAAGGTGTTTTCCGGGGCACTGAGTGACTACCTGGGCAATCGCAAGTGGCTTGCGGTCATTGGATACGGTATGGGAGCGTTGAGCAAACCGCTGTTTGCGTTGGCGCCCACTGCGGGCGTTGTGTTGGCCGCACGTGTGGTCGACAGGGTCGGCAAGGGAATCCGGGGAGCACCGCGTGACGCCCTCGTGGCTGACATCACGCCCGCACAACTTCGCGGGGCCGCCTACGGCTTGCGACAGGCCCTTGACACTGTCGGTGCGTTTCTAGGGCCGTTGCTCGCGGTCGCGCTGATGCTGATGTGGGCGGACAATTTCCGTTGGGTATTCTGGGTCGCGGTCGTTCCGGGGCTCGTTGCCGTTGCGTTGCTGGCGTTCGGCATCAGGGAACCACCACGGCAGCCGGGAGCAAAACGCGTCAACCCGATTACGCTCGAGAACCTGAAGAAACTCAGCCGGCCGTATTGGTGGGTCGTCGGTGTCGGTGCAGTCTTCACGCTTGCACGCTTCAGTGAAGCCTTCCTCGTGCTGCGCGCCATGCAAGGCGGCGTCCCGATAGCCCTCGTGCCTCTGGTCATGGTCGCGATGAACGTCGTGTATTCGCTGTCGGCGTACCCGTTCGGAAAACTCGCCGACTCCATGAGTCACACCAGAATACTGGCCGTCGGCCTCGTGGTGCTAATCGCGTCTGACATTGTTCTGGCACACGGCAGTTCGTGGCCAATCGTGCTGATTGGTGTGGCGCTGTGGGGTCTGCATATGGGGCTCACGCAGGGTCTGCTCGCGACCATGGTTGCACATTCGGCACCGCCAGAGTTGAAAGGCACCGCATTCGGCTTTTTCAACCTGATGAGCGGCGTGGCCATGCTGGTTGCGAGCGTCGTCGCTGGCGAACTGTGGGACAAATTCGGAGCCAGCGCGACGTTTTACGCAGGGGTGGGATTCTGTCTTTTGACGCTGGTTGCGCTGGCAATTGGCACAGCGATTCGAAACAAAAACGCCGCCTGAACGGTGACGCCCGCCGAAACTTTGTGGCATTGACGAGGCCGACCATGCAGAAACTGAATCAGGACGAAAGCATCAGCCTGCTCGCTTCGTTGCGTGCGGTGGCCAGCCAATATGACGACATTCACGAGCGAGCGATGTTCGGATGCCCAGGTTTTTTTGCAGGCACGTCGATGGTTGCCTGCGTGTATGGCGACCAGATAGTACTCAAGCTGCCTGCGGACCGTGTCACCACGTTACTGCAAACGCCGGGCTGCTCGTACTTCAAGCCATATGACCGGACGCCCATGCGGCAATGGCTGGCGTTTGGAACGAGCAGTCCCGCGTTTAGCGCGCTCGCGGTGCTCTTTGAAGAGGCGGTGTCATTCGCGAAGGCGCCATCTCCCAACGGGAAACGGCGCGTCAAGGCGACAACGAAAAGATAGTGTCGCCCGTTGTCCGTGACGTCAGGACACGACCTCGCATCACTATTTCCACATGCACCATTGCGTCGCCTATGTTATCCACATATTTTGTCGGCAAGATTGTGGATATCCTGAGTACGCGAACGCCAACTCGTTGACGCGTCGGCGATTTCGCAGACGGACCGGCCGCAATGCAAACAGTAATCGAATGCCGCTTACGTCATGCTAGCCGTTGGCGGCGAAACGGTCACACTTGCGGCGGGCAGTTACACCTGGGTAAGCGGTCGATAAGTCGCAGGCACTTCATCAACCACCGATGAACGACATGTCGACTCTGTGCTGATTAAGGGCGGCACTGTTCTCGCCCCGTAGCTCCGAATAGCGGTCCGCCCGTCGCCTCCAAAGGTCTGCCACACGTCGACGCAATGCGTCATCAGACTCTCCGTTTCGTATTGGCGCGCGTATGTCCAGGCCATGAGAGGCAAACAGACAGGTGAAGAGCTGACCGTCTGCCGACAAGCGCAGCCGCGTGCAGTCGCCGCAGAAAGGCTGTGAAACGCTCGAGATGATACCGATTGTTCCCTGACCGTCGGCATAGCGAAACCGAACCGACGTGTCTGAGGACTTTTCGCGGCCAACTGGTGCGAGCGGGAAAGCCGCATCGATGCAACCAACGACCTCCGATGACGGCACGACCGACTCCATATTCCACCCGTTGCTCGTGCCGACGTCCATGAACTCGATGAAGCGGAGCTCCACGCCGGTTCCCCGGAAATGGCCCGCCATCGGCAGAATCTGCGTGTCGTTCACGCCGCGCTTGACCACCATGTTGACCTTGACCGGAGAGAGGCCGACATGCAGTGCTGCGTCGATACCTTCCAGCACCAGCGCGGCAGGAAAGTCGACGCCGTTCATTTGCTGGAAGACGGATTCGTCAATTGCGTCGAGACTGACGCTGATACGCTTCAATCCCGCATCGCGAAGGGACTGCACCTTGCGACTCAGGAGCGAGCCGTTGGTCGTCAGCGTCAGGTCGATGTCCTCGTCGCGAGGCGTTCGCAACGTGGCCAACCGCTCGACAAGATATTCAAGGTCTTTCCGTAACAATGGTTCTCCGCCCGTCAGCCGGACTTTCTCAACACCAAGGCCAACGAACACCCGCGCAATGCGCTCAATTTCTTCGAAGCTGAGCAGCTCACGCCGTGGCAGGAACGCGTAGTCCCTCCCAAACACCTCCTTCGGCATGCAGTAAATACATCGGAAGTTGCACCGGTCGGTTACCGAGATACGCAGGTCCCGCAGCGGCCGCCGACGCGCGTCGCGAAGCGGCAACTCAGCTGCCGTGACATCGGCGACACGGAAGGTGCGCTCCGCCGAGTCAGCGACAGAGACTTCCACCAGCGGAATGACTCGTCCCAGCGTGAATGACCTCATCGCTCCACCCATCCCCGCGCGCAGATAGTCGCCGGCCAGGAAAAAGAGAGTGCGGCCGGCGATGCACCGGCCGCAGGCGCCTAGGTATAGCGTCGGCTCTTGAAGCTGACCGTACGCTTGTAATCCTCCATCGACCCGACGCGACGTATGTTCGCCCACGTCCCCTTGTAGTAAGGGACGATATTGCGGTCCGTCCAGGTAGTCGTGACATCATCCTGGATGCCATTGATATGGCCGAAGACCATGAAGGTCTGGTCATGCTTTATTTCGGCTGCCGGGTAGGCCATCGCGTAGGTGGACCCAAAGTCGTTGTAGACCTCGACGATATCGCCGGCGGCAATTCCAAGTTCCTGCGCGTCACCGGGGTTGATTTCGATGTAGGCCATCGGGTCACGTGCGCGGACGAACTCGTTGTACTGGTCGTGATACACCGTCTGCCACACTTCGTTCGTACGACCGTTGTTAATCCAGAAACGGTACTTCCCTTTCAGGTCCGAGACCAGTTTCGGCAGTCCCGGCCACGGCGATTGCTTGAACTGCGCCTTGCCGTCCGGCGTATCGAACTTGCCGTCCATGTACATCATTTCCGTGCCGACGAGTTTGCCGCCTTCCCACGCCTTTGCCGGCAACTGCACGCCATTGTTCGCCATCACGCGCAGCCGTTGGTACGTGACAAGGTTGCCTGTGCTGCCGCCCTGGCTGTCTATCTTTTCCACCCCCGGTTGTCCCGCGCGCCGGAATCCGTCGTTGAATGCGTCCTCTTCGGTCTTCCAGTCGAAGCCGTCAAACCGCGCGGCCATCTTCGTGTTGCCATCCTTGCGATACATGTCGCGCAGCGTGTTGGCCACACGTGCCGCGATGAGGCAATCCGGCATCGCCGTTCCCGGCGGGTCCATGAACCGTTCCGACAGCCGCATGCGACGTTCACCGTTCATCGACGTCAGATTCATTTCGCCAGGATGCGTCGCGGGCAGCATGAGATGTGCGGCTTCGGCCAGTTTCGTCGGATAGATGTTGATGCTCGCCACGAAGAGGCCGCCCTTGGATGTCGCGTCATAGACGACATCTACCATCTGCTCTGTGGTCGCACCGCGTGCTCCCTGCATCGCGTCCTTCACGATTTGCGAGCGGCGCAGCACGACCTCGCGCAATCCCTGCGCGTTGTTGCTGGTCTGGAAGTTGTTGCACGCCCACCACGTCATCATCCTTCCCCTGCCGTGAATGAGTTCCTGGTCGATGTATATCTTGGTGCTGCCCGGATAAGGCGGTCGCGTGTATCCCTCCTGGTGACCACCCATGCGCACGCATCCCGTGCCTCGCCGGCCGACGTTGTGTGTGGCGAGAACGAGGTCTACGAGCGACGACTGAATCAGATAGTTGTCGTTGCCCCAGATGATGCCCTTTTCATAGGTGTGCATCGTCCGCGGTGACTGGCCCGGCGCCTTCGGCTTGTACGACCATTCCGCCGCCGTCTGAATCTTTTCGACGGGTACGCCGGTAATCTTGCTGCATTCGTCCAGAGACAGCCTGTTCGCCTTCACGGCGTCATCGAACCCGTTCGTGTGAGCAGCGACGAAGTCGCGGTCAATCCACCCCTGCTGGACCACGTAGGTGAAGAGGCCGTTGAAGAGCGCGACATCGGTACCCGGCTGAATGTCGAGATGCAGTACGTTGTCCTTCCCGGCCACCTGCTCGGCAACCGCGATGGTCGGGGTTCGTCTCGGGTCGACGAACACGACCTTCGTCTTCGGAAATGTCTCACCCTGGAACCACTTCCTTTTCTTGTCGAGCGTGCCGCCCTGCAGGTTGGGCACCCAGTGATTGAGAAAGTAGTTCGTCTGCGTCTCGTAGGAGTTCGCGCCGATGGACCAGATGACATCGGCCAGTTCAGCGTCCTCGTATGAGTTGTTCAGCTCGCCGATGCCCATCTCGCGCGTGGCGTGACACTCCGAGTTGTATGCCGGGCGATTGTGGATGCGCACCATCGGCGTCTGCAACGCAGTGAACATCAGCTTGCCGGAACCCCACGTGTTCTCGAATCCGCCTCCCGCGCCACCATGGTCGAAGGCGGAAAACACAATCCCGTTTGGCCCGTCCTTGTCGAGCACCTTCTTCAACAGGCCGGCGTAGAGTGCCATCGCGTCGTCCCAGGTCGTGTCGACCCATTGGTCGCTCAAGAACACCCGAGGATTTCTCAACCGGTCCTGGGTGATGCCGTCCGGCGTGTACATGTAAGTGGCCATCTTGCCGCCGCGCGTCGAGCTCAGCCCGCTATTCACGACGCAATTCTTGTCCGGAACAATCATGATGGTGTGTCGAGAGCCGTCGTGGTCGGTGACCACGTTCTCCATCGCGGGCGTCATGATGAGTGTGAGAGGCGGCAACTGCTTGCGGAAATCCACGCCGAGCGCATTCTGATTCGGTGCGCGGCCACCTTCCTGGTCTTCCGGCCACTTGTAGACGTGATACCCGCATCCAACGATGCAGAAGTGGCAGGTCATGTTGGTTCGCTGGGCCGTGACCGGCGGTAGCACAATGCGGTCCTTGTCCTTAGCCATTTTCAGCTCCTCGAACTCAAAGAACGTTGGCCTGACGGCCGTATATCAAACCTTCGATGCCCACTGCGGATACGGTGCCGCTCTTCTCGTCGAAATGAAGTCGCACACGCGGTAGATTTTCCGTAGCCTGCCCGGCAATCATCTGTCCGGCCTTCTCCGCATCGAACATGCTGAAATGGCACGGGCATTTGAAGACCTTTGTCTTCGGCTCGTACGAGACGGGGCAGCCCATGTGAGTACACATGGCGCTAAAGGCCACGATGTCGCCGTCAGGGCCGACGCCGCCAGGTACGCGGCTACCCAGTTTGAGGGCTGTACAGGGTGACGCGGCGTCGGGATAGGTGAAGGAGACCGGTGTGTTCAGCGCCATGCGCCCGACCTGGGCCACTGCCTTTTTCGGATAGGGAAGATTCGTCTTACTTGTATCCATTGGATTCGCGGCAGCGACCGCTTTCGGCGCAAGGGCCGACGCAGCCGTTGCGGCGACCGAGCCGGCACCGAGCTTCAGGAAAGTCCGGCGCGCGATTTTCAGCTCTGACATGGCCTCCTCCTTTGCTTGAATCTTGCAGGTGTTGTCGTTAGCATCGATTGAAGGGCAAGAGGTATGCCACCCGGCTTGACCTTTGCTGAGAGGCCCGCGCGCGGTAGCGTTGCCGCCGTCGGGTTGCTGGACGGCATTACCGTCCGGTAACGGTTCGTGATGGGGAGTGAGCCGTTATGTCACCAATTCGTAACATCCGGCGGCGGCAGATTCTGCGTTTCGCGCTAAGCGTTCCGCTCCTCTCGAAATTCAGGTTCGCTGTCGGCAACGAAAATCCAGCGGTCGCGTTTGGCACGACCGCCGTGTTCCTCGATAACGAAATCGGCCTGCTCGACCAGTGGAGCCGGGAACTGGGAGAGATTTGCAGTGCAGACGTGAGGTTTGTGCAGCGCAATAGCTATCGGGAAATCAATGACCTGCTGGCTGACGACCGAGTTGACGTCGCCTGGGTCTGCGGGTTCCCGTACGTCACGCACATGCAGACGATGCGATTGATGGCGATACCGGACTATCAAGGCCAGCCGCTGTACCGCTCGTATCTGCTTGTTCCCAGGAGCGATTCGACTACGACCCACATCACCCAGCTCCGGAGCCGCGTGTTTGCCTTCAGCGACCCGCAGTCGAATTCAGGCTTCCTGGTTCCGACCACCGAATTGATTCGCGCCGGTATCCGGCCAAGCCGTTTTTTCAGGAAGTCCTTTTTCACTTATGCGCACAGGAAGGTCGTTGACGCTGTGACTTCCGGGATTGCCGACGGGGGAGAAATTGACGGATACGTGTTTGACACCATCGAGAAGGAGCACCCGGAACGCACTCGTGATGTACGGGTAGCATGGCAGTCTCCGCAGTACGGCTTCCCACCCATCGTGGCGCGTCGCTCTCTCGACGACGACTCATTTCTTCGTATCCAGCACGCACTCGTCGGCATGAAGGACCGTGCGGACGGGCGGGACGTCCTGCAGCGACTGAACCTTGATGGCTTTGTGCCTGACGACGACAGGGTGTTCGACGGCATCCGCCGCCTGGTCGCCATCCTGAACGCCGGGCCGGTCTAGGGTCGCGCAGATGTTTTCTCACCTCAGCTACCGCTACAAGATTCCGCTCGCGCTGAGCGCAGTCATCCTGTTGACGGAATTGCTCGTGACCATCGCGCTGGTGAGCGTCGCAGTCTCCGACGCAAGAAATGACCTGGAAAGCAGCGCGAAGAATCTGTGTCAAGTGCTCACACTGTCGCTTCGCAACCCCATGGTGAAGGATGACTTGTGGCATGCGTTCGAGGTGATTCGAACACCCGTGGCGGTCAGGGAACCGACAAATCCGCTAAAGGAAATCGTCCTCTTCGATGCCAGGGCTCGCGTATATGTTTCGACCTCACCCCGGACAGAACCCATCCAGCGTCCGGTCGCCCAGCTTCCTGCCCAGTTCGCTTCGGTCATCTCGCATCTGGGCGGCCCCGGCGACCCGTTCTTTTTCGACTTCCCGGGATTCTTCGCGCGCCGTGATGTCACCGCAGGCATGTCGGTAGATTCCGATGACGGCAGTCGCCTCGGCTATGTGGTTCTGGTCTACGACGCCGACACCTTCTATGGCCGCGTACGGTCAACGCTCGTCAAACTCGCGGTGGCCACCGTGCCGGTCCTGTTGCTCCTCATACCGGTGGGTTGGGTCTGGGGAGACCGGATGGCGAAGCCGCTCCTGCGCCTCACTGCAGCCATGGCCCGCATTGGGAAGGAGCCTCCGGAGAAAGTGGGCGCAGACATCACGACACAGAGCAACGACGAAATAGGCCAACTGGGACAACAGTTCCAGGCGATGCTCTCCGAACTCGAACAAAAGCAGGCGCTCGAACGCGAAGTCGTTATCTCAGAAAGACTCGCGGCCGTCGGGCGCGTCGCGGCGGGCATCGCGCACGAAATCAATAACCCATTGGGCGGCATGTTGAACGCCATCGACACGCTCAACACCCACGGCGAGCCCGACGCGCAGACGAGGAAGACTTTGGGGCTCCTCGAGCGCGGTTTGGCCCAAATCCGCGCGACAGTCGGAGCATTGCTGTTCGAGGCGCGGCTGGACTCACCGGCGATGAGTTTGTCGGACTGGCAGGACTTGAAGTTGCTGGTTGCGCCACAGATACAGGCGAAGCAGGCAACGTTTCATTGGGACATTGCTCTAGACGAGGACGTCGCATTGCCAGCCCACCTCGTGCGCCAGCTCGTGCTCAACCTGCTTCTGAATGCAGTGAAGGCGGTCGAGACTGGCGGGCACGTCAACTGCCTGGTAGCGGTCCGCGAAGGTGCTCTACGAATTACGGTGTCGAATACCGGCCAGTACATAGCCGGCGTCGCCATGGAACATCTGTTCGAGCCGTTTGGGTCGGTCGCTGCATCCGAGGGGCGGCGCTCATATAGCCTCGGGCTGTGGGTGAGCTATCAAATCGTCACGCAGCTCGGCGGCACAATTTCAGTTGATAGCGAACCGGGTCAGACATGCTTTGCCGTGCTGTTGCCGGTTACTTCTCGTTGAAGCGGGAGAGCATCATGTCGCCTGCCCTTATCTGTGTCGTCGAAGACGACCCCATCATGGGAGAGTCGCTCGCTGACCGCTTCCGGTTGGAGGGGTTCGACGTTGATTGGCACACCAACGGCGAATCCGCCTGGGGCGCTCTGCAGAACCGTCCATACCAGGCTGTCATCAGCGACATCCGGCTGCCAGACATTTCGGGCGAGGACCTGTTTTCACGTTCGGTAACGGCGCGAACAACCGTGCCTCCGTTTGTCTTCATTACGGCGTACGCCTCGGTCGACACTGCCGTTTCACTGCTAAAGCGAGGCGCAGCGGACTACATCACGAAGCCGTTCGACATCGGCGCACTGGTCGAGAAGGTCAGACTCCTCACAGGGGCAGGCATACCGGACCACGCGATGCCAGCGCAAAGTGAGCTAGGCGTGTCCGACCCCATGCGACGGCTTGCTGAGCTTGTGCCGAGAATCGCAGGCCGCGCCAGGTCGATTCTGGTTACCGGCGAATCGGGCGTCGGCAAGGAAGTGCTTGCACGGTTCATCCATCGACATGCACCGGGCGATATGCTCCCTTTCGTTGCAGTCAATTGTGGTGCTGTCCCGGAGACGCTTCTCGAATCGGAGTTTTTCGGTCACGAACGGGGGGCCTTCACCGGTGCGGAACGACAAAAGAAGGGATATTTCGAGCAGGCGGAGGGCGGCACGCTCTTTCTCGATGAGATAGGCGATTTGCCCCTGTTGATGCAGGTGAAGCTCCTGCGCGCCCTGCAGGAGCGTCGCATCACGAGAGTCGGCGCGGAGAGAGAAGTCGAAGCGAATTTCAGTCTCATCTGTGCGACGAACCGGGACCTTGCAGAACAGGTCCGGCTTGGGAGGTTTCGCGAAGACCTGTTTTACCGCATCAATATCCTGCAGCTACGTGTACCGGCGCTTCGCGACCGGCCCGACGACGTCCTGTGGCTTGCCCACCGTTTTGTACGCGATATCGCTGGCCGGCTGGGTGAGCCGACGAAGCTGTTTCACCCCTCCGCAGAGGCGCGGCTCGCGACGTACGGCTGGCCCGGCAACGTACGGGAGCTGCAGAATCGCCTCGAGCGCGCGTGCATCGTATGCGCCCGCAATATGCTCTTTTCCTCAGACATTTTTGACGAGGAAGGGGCCGAGGTTTTGGCGGCACCGGAGACGGATACTCCTCTGGACAGCTATATGGCCGCGTGTGAAAACGCTTTCCTTCGCGCGGCGCTGTTGCAACATCAAGGGCGCATTTCTGAGACTGCCCACGCGCTTGGCATTTCCAGAAAGAGCCTTTGGGAAAAGATGCGCAGGCATGCGATTGCAGCAGAACCCCACATTGATGCGTCGAAGTAGCGCTACCGCTTAGGAGGACCGTGTATGGGAGCTGAAGACGGGATGCTTGAGACCCGGCTGGTCCGGGTACATGGCCAGGTGCAGGGAATCGGGTACCGGGAAGCCTGCGTGCGCTATGCGACTGAGCTGGGCGTTACCGGCTGGGTCCGTAACCGCATGGACGGTTCAGTAGAGGCATTGCTGCAGGGCTCGCCGGAGCAGCTTGCTGACATGTGCGCCTGGTTAAGCGAGGGAATGTCCGCCGCACTTGTCGACGAACTTGCGGTCACCGAAGTGCAACCACCATTTACCCGCTTTGACGATTTCGAACGGTTACCCACCTTGTGAGGATGGGCAGCGTGGCGAAGGGGCGAGGCCTTTCGCCACACCATCGGCGCTAGCGCTTCCGCGCGCTATGGAATTCGGCCTGGTCAATCCGCCCGGCGGCCTGTTCACGCGGGCTTCCACCTTCAACCACGACAGCTTCCTTGTCGGCTCCCTTAAAGCGTGGTTGCCGTTGGAACATGCGAGCGCTCCATCCAAAGGAAGACGACGACTGCGAGGGCTCCGCCTACCAGTTCACTCACGATGAATCCCGGCGCATCGACAGGGCGGATGCCGGCAAAGGTATCCGTCAGCGAACGCGCGATAGTCACCGTCGGATTAGCAAACGAGGTCGAAGCGGTGAACCAGTAAGCGGCGGTGATATAGCCGCCCACGGCGACCGGAACGAATTCGATACGTCGCTTTGCCACGTTCAGAATCACGGTGAGCAGGCCGAATGACGCGACTACCTCACTCCACCACTGTGACGGACCTGTACGAACGTGTCTGGATGCCTCTATCAACGGCAGGTCGAACATACCGTGAGCAGCTATGACCCCGGCGATGGCACCGACAGCTTGTGCCGCGATATAGGCGCCAGCGTGCTTCCACCGAAGTTTGCCAAGGCAGACCTCGGCGAGCGTGACCAGCGGGTTAAAGTGTGCACCCGAGATACTGATAAACGTCGCAATCAGGGCCACCAGACCCGCGCCCGTCGCTAGCGTATTCGCCAAAAGGGCGATTCCCACATTGCCGCCGGCAAGTCGTTCCCCCATGATGCCGGAACCCACGACGGTTGCGAGAAGCAGCGCCGAGCCAAGAAACTCGGCGACGACAGCATGACGCAACCTCATGGTGTCGACTTCCCGATATCAGTCACTTCGTTCTTCAGAGCAAGACGGTCGAGCGATGCGAGCGGAAGGCTCCTGAAGAGTTCGATGCGCTTGCGAAGTGTCGCGGCAGCATCCTTGAAGGCGCGCATTTTCGCGTCGTCGGAGCCCTCGACAGCCGCCGGGTCTGGAACACCCCAATGTGCAGTGATGGGTTGCCCCGGCCAGACCGGGCATTGCTCGCCGGCGGCCCGGTCGCACACCGTGAAGACGAAGTCCATCACCGGCGCATCTGGGGTTGCAAATTCGTCCCATGACTTGCTTCGAAGTCCGTCGGTGGAAAGTCTCATTTGCTTCAGGAGCTGCAGTGTCAACGGGTTGATTTCTCCCTTGGGGTGACTGCCAGCGGAGTAGCCCCTGAAGCGCCCACCGCCGAGCACGTTCAATTGAACCTCGGCGAGTATGCTGCGAGCCGAATTGCCCGTGCAGAGAAACAGCACGTTGTAGACCTTATCGCTCATGTCGAATCCCTGGCGGATACGCGGTCGAAAGACCGTTCGTAGTTATTACCCGATGGTGGTGACGTCGATGTCGCCAACCCGTCGCAACTCGGCACGAATGGCGGCGTCATCGAGTTCGTCCAGCGGCACTTTCAGGAACACCTCGACCCGGTGCTTTATCTGCCGATAGACCTGCTCAAATGCAGCGCGCTTCGTGTCATCGGTACCTTCGATGGCAGCCGGGTCGTAGAAGCCCCAATGCGCTGACGCGGGATGTCCCGGCCACAGCGGACATACCTCGCCTGCAGCCTGGTCGCACACCGTGATGATGAAGTCCATATGCGGTGCGCCCGGTTCGGCGAACTCATCCCACGACTTGCTACGGAGATTCGATACTTCGTAGCCCGTCTTCATTACCTGTTCGACGGCGAAAGGATTGACCTTTCCGGTCGGATGACTGCCAGCGCTGAACGTATGGACGCGACCTTGCCCCAACGTGGCGAGAAGCGCTTCCGCCATCACGCTGCGCGCAGAGTTGCCCGTGCAGAGGAAGAGTGCGTTGTATGTCCGGTCGCTCATGAACGGCTCCGGAACGAGGTAGCCGGCGCCGTGGGTGCGCAGCATGCGCCTATCAATTCTTCCGGAGGCTTCGCCCGCGATTCACCAAAAACCGGAATCGAATCCAGCGTATGGTAAGTCTCCCAGGCGACGCCTTGAGGGTCCACGGTCCAGTACTTGTCGGACCTGGCATAGCAGCACGCTGTGCCGGTTTGTGTTTCCTTGGGAAGCGCAGCTGTATCAAGGCGCGCATTCATTTCCGCCAATTCCTCATCCGACTCGACCTGGATGCCCAGGTGGTCCACCCCGACTGGTTGCCCGCGTTGCGAAATCGCGAAATTGACCCGCGGGTCGTCGAGCATCCACTTGGCGTAGTCACCCTTCGTAACAACTGGCTGTGCATCGAAGAGCACAGAGTAGAAGCGAATACTGTCAGCCAGATTCTCGACGGATACGTGCACATGCATGCGTTTCATGACTCTTCTCCACAGCAAGGCTTGAGGGCGTCGGCGACCGCACAGGGCGCGCCCGCGCAGCAGTTTTCAGTCAGGAACCCGATGAGTTCGTTCATCGCCTCGAAGTTGGCCGAATAGAACACGTAGCGACCCTCCTGTCGCGAGGAAACGAGTTCGGCGTAAGACAGGTCCTTCAGGTGGAACGAGAGGCTCGACGGCGAGACGCCCAGTTGTTGAGCTATCTCGCCAGCCGGCAGACCATTGGGGCCCGCCGTGACGAGCATGCGGAATACGGCAAGCCTCGATTCGTGGGCGAGCGCGGCAAGTGAGCGGATGGCAAGGTTCGAGTCCATATCGTGAATGATAGTCGCGCATTTTCAATATTTCAAGAAGTGTTAAAATGAGGCAAACACTGCATGCACTCTCCAGGCGTGCACGGCGCCCCGCTCTTAATGCCCGGGCATAGCGCACGCGTCACTTACCAATTTGAGCAGACCGACATGACCGTCACTATCTTTCATAACCCGAACTGCGGGACATCGCGCAACACGCTTGCGCTCATCCGGAATGCGGGCATCGAGCCCAATATTGTCGAGTATGTGCAGCAGCCACCGGGCCGCGAACAAGTGAAGGACATGATTGAAAAGGCCGGCCTGACGGTGCGTGGCGCGCTGCGTGAAAAAGGTACGCCGTACGCCGAACTCGGACTCGACAACCCGGCGCTGGCGGACGAGCAACTGCTCGACGCCATGCTCGAGCATCCGATTCTGATTAACCGGCCGTTTGTCGTGACGCTACTGGGCGTACGCCTGTGCCGGCCATCCGAGGTTGTGCTGGATATTCTCCCGTCACCACAGCAGGGGCCATTTACGAAGGAAGATGGCGAGGTCGTTATTGACGCGCAGGGGCGGAGAGTTCTTTGATGACAAAGGACATGCCTAACATCAGCGCGCCGCATCTGGACACGCCTGACCTGCAAAAGCTCGAACCGTGCACTGTCTCAACGCACGCACCGCGCATCCTGTTGCTCTATGGTTCGCTGCGGCCGACGTCCTACAGCCGGCTCCTCGCGCTCGAAGCTGAACGCATCCTGAAACACTTCGGCGCGGAAACCAGGGTGTTCGACCCGCACGGACTGCCCATTGCGGACAGCGTGCCAGCCGACCATCCGAAGGTGGTCGAGCTCCGAAAATTGTCCGAATGGTCGGAGGGGCAGGTGTGGTGCAGCCCCGAGCGGCACGGCACACTGACCGCAGTTTTCAAGAACCAGATTGACTGGCTGCCTCTTGAACTGGGCAGCATTCGTCCCACGCAAGGGAGAACGCTGGCGGTCATGCAGGTTTGTGGCGGCTCCCAGTCGTTCAACGCAGTCAATGCGCTACGCGTGCTCGGACGATGGATGCGGATGGTCACCATCCCCAATCAGTCGTCGGTCGCGAAGGCCTACCAGGAGTTCGATTCGAATGGGCGCATGATGCCGTCGTCTTACTACGATAGAGTCGTCGACGTGATGGAAGAGCTTTACAAGTTCACGTTGCTAGTCCGCGACCGGTCTGATTATCTGACCGACCGGTATAGTGAACGCAAGGAGGCGACGCCCGAACTGGCCAACACCCTGGCTCGCGCGGCGATGGCTCACGAGAAGGCTGCGGGGACCTCTGACACCGACGGTGATGAAGTTGAATGAATGAACCTTGCTCGCCGTGACATTCGAGTCGGCGATAGCGTTCCTTTATGCCTTACGGGCAAGCACGCGCGAGCGGAAGCAGTGGTTGGGCGCCGCTGAGCGGCCAGTCAACGACTAACGGAATTGGTTTTTAGAGGTGCTCTGATGGAAATTCGTGCCGCGCAATCCACCGACCTTGAGACCGTTCGCGCGCTGTTGGCGAGCGCCGACCTGACGAACACGGATGTGACTGCCAAACTGCTCACCGACTTTCTGGTTGCTGCCCATGCAGACGGGACACTTCTCGGCTGCGTGGGGCTTGAGCGTTTCGACTCGGACGCATTGCTTCGGTCTCTGGCGGTGTCCGTTGGCGCTCGCGGCACCGGCGTCGGAAAGGCCTTGCTGCAACTCGCCGAGACCACGGCTGCTTCTAGCGGTGTTTCGAGGCGGTACCTGCTAACAACAACGGCGAGCGATTACTTCCTCAATGCCGGCTATCGCGTGGCCGGCAGGGCGGCGGCGCCGGCTGAACTGCAAGCCAGCACGCAGTTCTCGGCGCTGTGTCCCGCCACGGCGGTTTGTTTGCAGAAAACGCTTCCGTGACCTTGCTTCAGTTGTGTCGGTTCGGGTCGTCGTGGAAAGCGTTTGACGCACCGCTCATCCCGGCTGTCCTGTGACCTTGTCGTCTCACGCGCGCGGTTAGTCAGTGACGCGTCTGCTGGCCGCCTGAAACCAGCACGTCGAACGCTTCGCGCGCGTCCCTCAGTTCCTGCATTGCGGCGGCGAATCTTGCGAGTTCCAACGTAGAAGGCTGCCGATTTTCTTCCTCGTCGAAGTGCGCCTCAAGCGCTGTTGAAGCCGCGTATACCTACTGTGGTTGAGCGCCAGGTACTAACTGCCGCTGTTGCAATATATACAAGACTCAGCCACATCGGATTAAGCGCGCTCTTCAAATTTTGTTGGAAACGAATGGTAGCAACTGGAACAGTGAAGTGGTTCAACGACGCAAAAGGCTTCGGCTTTATCACGCCGGATGACGGCGGAGAAGACCTGTTCGCCCACTTCTCGGAAATCAAGGCAGAGGGCTTCAAGTCGCTGCAAGAGAATCAGAAGGTCAGCTTCGACGTGAAGATGGGCCCGAAGGGCAAGCAGGCTGCAAACATTAAGCCGGTCTAACGGCCAGTTCATCCTTTGCAGTGGCGAATCCCCGGTTCGCCGGGCATTTTCGACTTTTGCGCGGCGTTCAGCTATGAGAGCATGGATGCCGGCTGACGGAATTTTTCTGCCGCCAGGCTTTGCGGTTTTGCTAGCCATTCGCTGGCACACTTGCGACACGCTTCTGTACCGCGTTTGCAATATATCTTCCTGATGCTCCTCGCATTCTGCCGCGCACGCAACACACACCTGCACGCACAAGGAGCAGATAGCCGTCGCGTGCCGGCTGCTGCACACCATGGCACCGGATGCAAGGCGGCAGAACGCCGCGCAATCGACATCGAGTTTTATGCGTTCGGCCATTTCGGTCGCATGTTCCACTCACGAACGGGAAGCGACGCAGTGGTCGCAAGCCGTCGCGCATGCGTGGCAGGCCGAGATGCCAGGTTGATGCTGTTCATGTGCCATTTAATGCTCCGACGCAATGGCCGGTGACAAGACCGGCTCATTTCACCGAGCAACGCACGGACCCAATCCGCACCATTGTCTTTTTCGGCCCCCGGTGCCAAAGCAGGGGCGACCGCACTCGGGACCATTGGCATGAGCCGTCAGGTCAAGGTATTGCCTCAGACTGCGTGCGGACGCGGAAAAACCTTTCGACGGGAATAATCGCGACTATGCCGTCTCCGGCCGGCCCGACGTGAGCGATATCCATTATTGCTCTTACGAGGGTTTCAACGTCCGATGCCTGGGCGAAAATTTCGATTTTGAGGTGCTCGGTCGTCCAATCATCGGCAAACAGGTTTGGATGCGCGCCGAACCCTTTTACCTTGCTGACGGTTATGCCGTGGATATCAATAGCGCCGAGCCTCTTTTCCAGAGTTTTCAGAACGTCCGGCCGGACAACCGCCACAACACATTTAAGTTCCATGTCTTGCTCCTCGTTAACTACTTGACGGAGGGACGTCATGCACTGCTACCCCTTCGGCGCCGACCTTGCATCAACTACTGCCTAATCTTCCCTGTATCTCGAATTTCGTCTTGTGTCATCTGATAGTGTATCTCTGCCATACCTTGGGGAACCGGACAAGTCACTGTCCATCTGGTCTTAAAAGCATTGCGGGTTGGAGCGATGCTCGCCACGATTTTCGCAACCGCACCAGCAGTAGAGTTTGTTCAGTACTGCTGGAATCTGGGTCACTACCCAGTACGCGCGCCTCATGCCCCTGTCTGAAAATTGACCAGGGTTGAGGACAAGGGAAGCATCCGACAGGCCACTTGGGATAATGCGCAACCCGTTGGCACGATTCGCCAATCGATACCGCGAACTACCCACGTCCCCTCATGAATCAGAAATACCACTGCGCAACGCTGCACGACTATTCTCTTTACCCTGCGCTCTGAATATTTCGACAATCATAAAAGTTACGGGCGTCGCACCTCCTTCTTCAGGCTTAACTACCCAAGGCGTCGCGCTCAAGCTGCTCTCGGGATACATGGCGAACATCGGCACCCTTGACAACATAGACAACAAACTCGGCGATATTGGTCGCGTGGTCG
The DNA here is from genome assembly GCF_003610295.1 of Paraburkholderia sp. BL23I1N1. Classification (NCBI taxonomy): domain Bacteria; kingdom Pseudomonadati; phylum Pseudomonadota; class Betaproteobacteria; order Burkholderiales; family Burkholderiaceae; genus Paraburkholderia; species Paraburkholderia sp. BL23I1N1. The sequence continues at coordinate 107,991 of NZ_RAPV01000002.1, read as the reverse complement.
CCGATACGCTCGATAGCCTTCGCAATGAACAGGTAGTCCAATCCAATCGAGATTGTTCGAGGGTCTTCCGTCATGTATGTGACGAGCTTGCGCACGAATGCTCGAAACTCGTTATCGATGGCTTCGTCATCCCGCACAATCCGTGCAGCGGCAACGGTATCCATCCGCGCAAACGCGTCCAGCGCCCTGCGCAGGATGTGTAAGGCCATTTCGCCGGAGACCTTGATTTCAGCGATGTTGACGGTTAGCGTTGCGCTGTTCTCGTGGATGCGCCGCATTCGTTTTACTATCTTCCGCGCCTCGTCGCCCGCGCGCTCGAGGTTGGTAATGCATTTTGAAGTGCCCACCAGGAGTCGCAGGTCACGCGCAGCGGGCTGTCGACGAGCAATGATATTGCTAACCTCTTCGTCGATTTCGATTTCCATCGCATTGAGCCGATGTTCACCCTCGAGGACCTGGTCAACGAGTGCCAAATCGAATTCGTTGAGGACTTCCAGCGCGTACGCAATCTGTGACTCCACAAGTCCGCCCATTTCGAGCAGCCTGGATGACAGGAGGTTGAGGTCCGCATCAAACTTGCTGGAAAGATGCTTGTCCGACATGTTCGTTCCTCAGCCGGCGCGGCTAGTCAACTAATCTTCGGTAGCCGTGTCGGGTTGCACAGATTCATTCGGTTGCCGCTCCGACCTCGGGCATCAACTTGTTTCACCTGGCGCCTGGCCCTAGGTGTTCCGACCGTCGAGTCCGTCGCTTTCGGCGCCCTTCAAAACAATATATACCGTATTATCGTACGCTTCGAAATCGAGGCACACAACAACGTGGCCTTCGTGCGGCCATACCCTGTCGCCAATGACAGGGGCGGGCGCCCCATCAGGAAAGTCGACCATCGTTGGACAACGCCTTGGAGTTGCAATTGTTGTTGAATTGTCCGCGTGTACGTAAGCGCGCGCTTTGTCGCCGAAGCGGATACGCTCAATTGCACCGTCGAGCGCTTTTCACGAGAGAAAGCCAAGGGTGGCGCCAAGAAGGCCGGCAACACATACCGCCGCGGATATGCCAGAGACAAGCCACAGGTAAACTCCGCGAGGACGATGCTGACGAGGTAGCGCAGTGACGCTGAGCGCGATAAGCAATCCGACTACAAGTGGCAGCATCAGCGCGTTGACCACCTGCGCACCGACATTTAGTGATATGAGGTTCGGCGCCAGCCAGACGAGATATGCACTGACGGCGACCGAAATCACGTAAACGCCGTAGAACCACGGCGCGCTCGCCGGTCGGTCTTCAAGTGACCGTCTGTATCCCGCCACTTCACCCAGCCCCCACGCCAGCGACAGCGAGCAGACAATAGCGGCCACCATCGACGCGCCAAGAACGCCGGCACTGAAGAGAAGGCGTCCCGCATGTGGGCCCACAACGGTCTCGAGAGCGTTACTGATTTCGCCGACGCTTTGTAACGAGCGCGGATGACCGTGTCCCGATAGCGTTGCTGCCGCAGCAACCAGAACCGCTGCCGTCAGCAGCTGAGTAAGGACTGCCCCAACGGCCGTTTCGACCCGGGCCGATGTGTAGTCTCGCGGAATCAGCTTTTTATCTGCCACCGCCGCCTGCTGGTAGAAGACCATCCATGGATTGAACGTTGCGCCAATCAGTGCAGCTGCGAGGTATCCAAACTGGCGATTACCAAGCGGGAGACTGGCTAACTGCCTGACCGGGTCGTGGATATGCGGATGCGCCTTCCACGCAACAACAAAAAACGTCAATTCGAAGGCGCCAATGACGATTGCGACCTTGTCTACGCGCTTATGCGAGCCGGTGAGCACGACGGCTATCAGGGCAACGACGGCAAACGGCAATGTAACGGAGCGCGAAATCCCATACATCTCACCTATACCAGCGACACCTGTGAATTCGGTCACGAGTGAGCCGAATACGGCAATGACCAGTCCGATTGCCGATACCCATGCCCATAGCGGGCCGAAGTTCGAGCGAATGAGTTCGCCGTGGCCTCGTCCGGTGAAGATGCCAAGCCGGACTGTGAGCTCCTGGACCATGTAAAGCAGCGGAATGAGTCCAAGCAGCACCAGCAGCAACTGAAGGCCCCATTGCGCGCCGGCCTGCGCCGCCGTGACGACATTCCCTGCATCGCAGTCGGCAAGCATGACGAGCAGTCCAGGTCCCCACAAAGCAACCCAGCGCAGACTGGGTGAGACCTTCGGTTTGAGAAGCGAGGAACCAGTCATGCGTTCTGAAAGGAAGCAAAGGTAGTATTTGACGTTTGATTGTAGCGTGTCGAGTACGGTCAACTGACGTCCCAACCTCAGCGATGAACGATACACGGGTGGGTAACGGGCGCGCCGGAGACACCGCTACCGCACTGGTGTGTTGACCCGCAAGGCAATGAGATTTCGAGGATTTGAAATGGACACGTACGTCCTCTTGGGCTGTGGTTTCGGGCTGGCCCTCCTGATTGCAATCTGGGGAATCTGGAATCTCAGGCAATCCCCTGAGCAGGAAGTCGATGAGCGCGACGCGAAGGACGCAGACCGTTACCAGTCAGAACGCTCGTAGCGTAAGAATGCAGCGCGCGCCGGGTCGGCACACGGTACAAGGCACTCAGGCCGCCGTACGATACCTGGGCGTATGCGGCATGAGCGAGAATAGGAGCGCTTGTCGTTCGCAGTGAAAGCCGGACATGGGGCCTTTACCGTTGTTGTCACCGGAAGACGCCGGACTACACACGGACTAAAATGGAAACCAGCGCCTGGTGACTGGAGAGCCGGCTATGCCTTGCGATTGCAGCCACGCGTCGGCGAACACCGAAAACGAACGGAAGACGCTGCGCGTCGCACTCGTGTTGAACGCCACGATGTTCGTGGTCGGCATGGCGGCCGGCCTTTGGGCTCAGTCAAGCGGATTGATGGCGGACGCGCTGGACATGCTCACCGACGCGACCGCGTACGGACTTGGGCTCATGGCGGTGACACGGGGTATGCGATTCAAGCAGTACTCGGCTCGCTGGACCGGCGCAACACTCATGCTCCTGAGCGCCGGCATCATCGCCGACGTCATACGCCGTTTTGTGTTCGGAAGCGACCCGCTCGGTGCCATGATGGTCGGGTTTTCCATTTTGTCACTCTGCGTCAACGTCACGGTCCTGCGGATGCTCGCAAAGTATCGCGGAGGCGAGGTCCATATGCGCGCCAGCTGGATTTGTACGCGCACCGACGTGGTGGCGAATTTTGGCGTGCTGGCGTCGGGCCTGGTCGTCCTGGCGACAGGCTGGCGCTATGCAGACCTGGTAGTCGGCCTCACCATCGCTATCTATGTGGCAAAAGAAGCTGCCGAGATTTGGAGACAGACCCACCATCAAGGCGGAGGGGTTTCCGCGCTTTCAGAGCGGTGACGCGTTCACGCGGCCTACCTGCCCCGTGCCGTTGCTCGGGGCGCGTCCGGCCGCCCGGCCGCGCTCCACTCCCAGTCGAAAGCGTGGCAGTCGACTGCGGCTCGGCATAGTGCGGAAATCTACTGTGGATGACCGGATACATTCCTCGCGGCGTCCATGCTCATCTACCGATTCCAGATTGGGGAGACTGGCTCGCGTGAACACATAGCCCGTCAACTGCGAGGGGTCGGCCCAGCAACGAAATATAGCCGCACCGTCATTGCTTGCGAAAGCAGCAGTAAAGAAACTGTTGTGTGGCACCTGCAGGCGTATGGTGGTCTTCGAGTATGGCCGCTGAGAGTTCGAACCCGGGTCCCATTTCGGCGAACAGACTGTTCGCATCGTATCTCATCACGTGCAGTCCGCTACAGCTGGTGGGCCCTGCCGGGCCGAAAGTGCCCATCACCACGTGACCGCCAGGCCTGAGCGCTGCCGACAGCAGCTGGACATACGCGTCTCGTTGCGATGGTTCGGTCAGGAAGTGAAAGACGGCGCGGTCGTGCCAGACGTCGTACCGGTCCTGCGGCAGCTGCGCCGTTGTGATATCGGATTCAACCCACACGATGTGGCTGGCGCTCGTACCCAACCGCCGTTTCGTCGTGTTGAGCGCAACGGCGGACGTGTCGAGAACCGTCAGATTCCGGTATCCGCGTTCGACCAAATCGTCCACCAGGGTCGACTCGCCGCCACCGACATCGATGATAGTCGCGTTCCGGTCCGACGCCACTTCGCCAATCAGTCTCAACGAAGTATCAAGGTGCGGCCGATACCAGCTTACGGCGTCCGGTGCCTTTGAGCGGTAGAGCTCTTCCCAGTGTTCCTTGCTGTCCATCTCATTCCTCGACCGCCATTGCCTCTTCAGTCACACGATAGACGATGCTGCCACGCGCGGCCCTGACTATTCCAGAATGCGTGACGGCGAGCGGCGCGACGCATAGCGGATAGCAACGCGAAAAAGTGCTGGGGTTTAACGCGCCACTGCAAGCCGCCGCTCTTGCCAGGTGGCGTCGGTCATCCACGAAGACGTCGCCAGTCACAAAGCCGTCGTGAAGGCAGTCAGCCACGGTGGACTCGCCGAGAGAATCGCCGTCTCGAGCACCTTGTCCACCCCGGTCAGCGTGAGTACGCCGAACGCGACAAAAAATGCTCCGAAGACGGCCTTCCCGACCCTCGCTGCTGAGCCGAGTCCATTGCGCCACCTGGTCATCGACGCTCGTGAGAGTGCACCCAGTATGACCAGCGGAAGGCCGGCGCCCACACCGAACACCATCATCAGCAGGGCAACCTCGCCCAGGTTTCGTCCCTGGGACGCGAGCGTCGTGGCCGCCCCCAATGTCGGACCAACGCAGGGTGTCCAGACAATCCCTACGAGCAGTCCGATAGCGAACTGACCGGGCATGGTCTCGCCCCTTATCCTGCTCAGCCACCTCTGGCCCGCACTGCCGAAGCGCGCGGTCGCACGACTGAACATCGTCTGCAGGCGGGCGGAAAGCATCACCAGCCCAAACAGAATCATCAACAGAGCGGCGCCGTTGCGAAATACACTGTCATCGAATCCGAGCGATGCGCCCAGCGTCGCCAGAAAAAGGCCGATGGCTGAAAAGGAGACACCCAGTCCGAGCGCGAGTGCGACGACTGCCATCCGGTGCGCCGACAACGCCGACGCGACGAGAACCGGAACCAGCGGCAGCACGCAGGGGGACAACGTCGACAGCGCGCCCGCCGCGAAACCCAGTCCATAAGTACCCACCCCGAAGTCCATCACAATGCCTTCGCGAAGGTATCCCTGATATCGCGCTCGCGTGTCTGTCCGGTCGACCGGGCGACTTCGTGGCCACCTTTGAACACAACAAAAGTCGACTGCTGTGTCACCTTCATGGCGCGCTTCAACGCGACTTCCCTGTCGTAGTCCGCCACGAAAATTGTCACCTGCTTCATGTCGGGTTGCGCCGAGAGGCGGTCGACAATCGGCTGCTGAACCTTGCAGGTGGGGCACCACGTCGCGTGGAAGTAGACGATGACCGGCTTCCCGGCGGCGTTAAGCTGGTCAAACTGCGCCTGGTCAAACGGCTGTTCGCCGCCGACCGCTCCGCCTGCGGCAAAGGCGAGCATGGCAACAAGAAAAATCCGCGCTATCGTTTTCCACATGCTGACTCTCCGGTTACTGACGGTGCAGACGTGATATTCGTTTGACAGGAAAGGCTATGCCACGTTTCGCTGACGGGCACGACGCGCAGATACTGGCCTGCGCCGGGTCCCCAGGAAGCTGGGTACCTCCGGCTTTCCGGGCCAGCAGACCTGCCGGATTCAGGCAGCCCCCGCGTTGAAGCGCCGAGGCCGCGTAGTTGACGGTGGCAAATCAGCGGACGCCGCATGACCCCGCCTGTTGTACCGACGGACACGCCGTCGTGCCATACGAGCAGTACACGCAACAGTCCCCGGCCTTCGGCCTGAGAATCGTCCTGCAGCGCTCGCACTCGTAAAACCACACGCAGGCATCCGTGGGCATCGTTTCTCGTTTGGCGTACCCGCACACCGGACACGTAATGGTCGATTCCAGTATGACTGCCTTCATCACTTCATCTCCCGGAACCTGAACGGACCACCTGGTAGTTCCCGATAGAACCGTACAGACGGTAGCGCCACGTATTAACAAAAAAGGTCGCTCTTAGTCTGCCGGACGACGTGACCCGTTGTCGGAGAATGTCCCGAAGCGTCGACATAAGAGGTAGTCCAGCGACCAGTTACCGGCCCCGCGGCACAGCAGAACCAGCAGAATGGCAACCCACTGGATGTGCGTCGGCCACGCGAGCGGATACACGAACACCTCGATGACGGTCGTCATGCCGAGCAACAGCAGCGCGACGGGTCGCGTGGCCAGGCCCAGCACAAGTAGAACAGGTGTCGTCAGTTCGATTGACACCGCGAGGTACGCCGTGAACTCGGGCGCAAGCAACGGCACCCGATAGTCCTCCCTGAACAGCTCAAGTGCGGCATTCCAGTCGGCCAGTTTGGTCATCGCCGAGTTCCAGAAGACCGTTGCCACCGCGAGTCGCAGTGGGAGCGCAAGGACCGTATATGGCACTCGCTCCAGCCATCCAATGACGTTCCGTATGCGGTCGTTCAGCGTCGACCCGCGAGAGGTGTTAGAAACGGATTGAGATTCGCGCGTCATGTGAACTGGCTCCCGGTCGTGGGTCCGCATGCGTCGTTTGATGTGCAGACATCGATAAAACACCCCGACGCGAGGAGGGATGCGAGCCAGCGGTGCGCTTCCCCGTGCGGCGCCTCGGGAAGCACATCCTGCAATGGGCACCCAGCAAACAACGCCGTCGCAAACCGCCATTGCCACTCAGCTATCTGCCTGACCTCTACACCGGCTGTGCTCCGGAAAACATGGAGCCAGACCGGGCCAGCGCTCAGCCTGATGGCCGCCAGTGCGCCATCGTCGCGGGTCAATACCGCACGCCAGATGACATCGACTGGATAAGCGGATTGAAGTAGTCGTACAACCGGGTTCGGCACGAACCGTACGGACTTCAGCCCGTCATCGTTCAATTGCCCAAGGCGCGGCAGGTCAAGCGGCCTTGCGTCTGGTGCATGCAGCACTTCGGTCACGGCCCATTCGAGACGTGCGGTGTCCGGCAGATAGTCGAGTGACACCGCTTCCGGCATCTGTGCCAGGAAATCCGGGAACGTCGCACCGTAGCTATCGAGCTGCGCATGCGACGGTGGGCATTGCCCGATGAACAACCGTGCGGCCCCTTCAAAGAATTCTTCTCCAACCAGAGCCTGTACGGCCGGATAGGAAAGCTGCAGCGCTTTCAGCAGCGTACTGTTCGCCGTATTGCGATAGATGGCGAGCCGTGCCTGCGGGGTCAGCCCTTCGGGTATCACGTAATCAGCAGCGCCGCCGTCAGCAAGACCGAGCAGGTCGCTGCGGACCGCGCGTTGCAACTCAAGCAGCGTTGGCGCATACGTCGTCATTCTGCTGCCCCTCTATATAGGCTTGCGCAATCGCCGCCTCCTCCATCAGGATGCCAAGCGCCGGCACGTCCGTGTCCCACTCAATGAGGGTGGGAACCGGTCCGAAGCGCCTGAGAGCCTGCCCGAACAGGTCCCACACGGGAGGCGCGACGCGCGAGCCGTGGTCGTCGATGCGAATAACCTGACCATGGTCAAGCTGCCGCACGGCGTGACCGGCCAGGTGAATCTCGGTAATCGCCGCTGGTGGCAGCGCATCCAGGTAAGTCAGTGCGTTCCAGCCATGATTGCTGGCGCTGACGTAGATATTGTTGACGTCGCACAGGATGCCGCAGCCGGTGCGACACGCGACCTCTGCAAGAAATTCCCATTCCGGGATGGTCGAGTGCAGGAAGCCCAGGTAGGTCGACGGGTTCTCTATCGAGATGCGCCGCTGCAGATGGGTCTGGACATGGTCGACGTGGGTACAGACAACGGCCAGCGCCTCGTCCGTCAGCGGCAATGGCAACAGGTCGGCAAAGTAGGTGCCGCCGCTGATGCTCCAGGACAGGTGTTCAGAAACCAGTCCCGGCTCCACGCGCCCGACGACCGCGCGCACGCGCTCCAGATGCGCCGCGTCCAGGCCTTCGGCGCTACCCAGAGAGAGCCCTACCCCGTGGAGAGAGACCGGGTAATCACGGCGTATGGCGTCCAGATAGCCCGGCGCGCTGCCGCCACCCATGTAGTTCTCGGTATGCACCTCAAACCACGCGACCGGCGGACATACTTCGACAACCTCCTGATGGTGCCGGAAGCGTAGCCCAATCCCGGCACGCGCCGGAATCAGGCCGGACGCACATTGCGATGCAGCAGAAGCGGTAGGCATCGATTACCCCGTTGGTTACGCGGGCTTCAGCTTGCCGCCCTGGATTTTGCTGCAATCTCCGGCGGGGAGCAGAACGAATGACTTCGTATCGCGTGCCTGGGTGGCCTGGCCGGCGCAGGAGTGGGCGCCCTCCGCGCAGTCGTTCTTCGACACGGCGTTGACGCCGTAACACTTCTCGAGTTTGTTCTGCTCCATCCGGGCCATGTTGTCCTTGACGACCTGGGGCATCTTGCTCATGTCCTTCATTTCCTGGGCCTGGGCCGGCAGCGCCTGTAGGACCAGCGCCAGGCCAATTGCCGACGACAGGGTCGAAGCGGCCATTAGATGTCTGTTCATCACGCGTCCTCCTGAGGGTTGCGGCCCGGCATCCTGGCCGTGTAGAGAAGTTCGGCCGGTCACCACAAAAGGTTACGTCTCAGGAAAACTTTTTCTGGGTGACAAACTGTCCCCTGAACCGCAAAATTTCAGGATGCGCCGGCATTCACACCCGCCCAGTCCCGTTCCAGGTTCCAAGAAAGAGGACCGGGAGTCAGTTGCGCCGCGCCGGCAGACCGGGCCTCTGGCCAACCGTACTGACGGCACGCTGGACTGGTCCACTGCGATGGCGAGAGCACAGGCGGGTGACAGGGAGGCCTATCGTGCGCTGCTTAACGACATCACGCCCTATCTTCGTGCGCTCGCCGCACGCCACATCCGCAATGGCGAGGACATGGAGGACACGGTTCAGGACGTGCTGCTCACCGTGCACGCCGCGCGCCACACGTACGACCCGGCCCGCCCGTTCGGACCGTGGCTGGTCGCCATCGCCAACCGGCGCATCGTCGACGGTCTGCGTCGGCGCGGACGCATCGGGTCACATGAAATGCCGGTAGAAACCGACCTGGAAACCTTTTCTGATGCTGCGGCGAACTTGCAGGAAGAGGCAATGAACGCCCGCCTCGTCAGGGAAGCGATTGACCAGTTGCCGGTCGGACAGCGTGATGCCATGCGAATGCTGAAGCTCGAGGAAATGTCTCTTCAGGAGGCCGCGACTGCGAGCGGAACGTCGGTTGCTGCGTTAAAAGTGGCCACTCACCGGGCAATGAAGCGGCTGCGCGGACTGTTCCTGCCGCGAGGTAGCAAATCATGACGCGGACCCCGGAACTGATTGACGTGCTGGTTGCGGACGCAACGCCGGTCCGGCGTCTGCGCCCGCCCGCGGCGAGAGCCGCATGCTGGCTGCTGTTTGCGGGACTTGTGATGCTTTTCGTCGGTATCGCGCATGGAGTGCGGGTCGACCTGGCGCTCAAACTCCATCAACCTCTTTTTGTCATCGGCGTGGCCGCAGCCATGACGACGGGTGTGCTTGCCGCAGTGGGGGCGTTTATCGCCAGTGTGCCGGGTAGGTCACGTCGTTGGCTTCTGTTGCCAGCACCAGCTGCTCTCGTCTGGGTGGCGACGATTGGCTATGGCTGCCTGACCAGCTGGGTCTCCATTGGGCCGGACGGTATGTCGTTGGGAGAAACGGCCCGATGCTTCGCAACGCTGGTGCTGGTTAGCGTGCCGCTATCCCTGGTGATGCTCATCATGCTGCGCTACATAGCTCGCCTCTCCCCAGGCCCGGTGACGATGGCGGGTAGTCTCGCGGTCGCCGCAATGACTGCGGTCGCGCTCTCAATCCTTCACCCGCTCGACGCGACGGCGATGATACTGCTGTGGAATCTCGGTGTGGCTGCACTTTTTCTTTCGGTAAGCGGTCGGTACGGCCAGCGGATTCTTGTCTGGCTGACGCGGGGCTAATGCGCCTGTGAGCCGTCAAAGCTCCAGAAGGCGTTTCCTCGGGCAGGCGATGCGCTCTGATGCTAGTTGCCAGTTTTCCAGAAATGCCTTGATATACTTCGGGCTGCAAAATGCAAGCGAACGCGGCCGAAGTAATCCGAAAATGAACACGGTTATGTGTGTGGCGGCGTCGATTTTTCATTAGACAGCGGCGATTGAATGCGCAAACACCCTGTCTATGATTTAACGGCCATCGGTAATATTGCTAGCCCGCGCGCAGCGGTTTTCCCGCCGTCTGCGCACTCTCTTTCGTTGCAAACCAGAACGACGGACGTCGGATGGAAAACACCCGAGAGTTAAACGCCGGAGATGCAGCCGCACTCCTGTGCTATCTGGCGGTCTGCGAGCTCGCGGTCATGGCTCTTCAAGGCGCATCGCTGACGACCGCAGACCTCGTCGAATCGTCCCGGATATGGCTCGCCCGCAATTGTCTGTCCGCCGGCTGGCTTGAACGCGTCACACTCGCGCAGCGTGCTGGCGACGTTGTAAAGCAGGTCGTGCATCAGGGCAGGATTTCTCCGGAGAAATTGATACCCCAACGTATGTTCGTCGATGCCACGACGGTCAACTATGAGGACCCTCTCGTGGCACGTGTGTGGAAAGCCAGTCTGGACGCCGTCGGCGAAGGCGGATAGCGTTAGCCGGGCCGCCGAATGACAATTGACGTCCTCTTGCCCCGAAGGAAGGGAGGACATCAACCGCACCCCATGCTCCTGCATGCATTGAACTAATTGGCGATGCCAGACTGCTCAGCTATGACAGAGATTCGACAGGGCTAACCCATCAGTTTCATCAAGGCACATCGCCCGATTTCGGCTTTCGCATATTCGATGGCAAATTGACGCGCTTCAACCTCGGTCGGAAAGGTGCCTAGTGCCCCGGTTGCCTGCCTGTGCTGCCCTGTTTCGTCGGAGATGACGGCGCTCGCGATGAAACCTCTAATGTCCTGCCCAACGACTGCGAAAATCAAGGTCCCCATGTAGTCAACGGATGCTACCTGTAACATGACGGAGTTCCTCCTGTAAGTCAGATACTGAAAGCCGATGTACTGGCCCGCCGCGTTTCTCTCGCAGCACAAGCTTCAAGGGACTGCCGATTCAGCAATGGCGTCGCCCCATCTACGCTCTCGTTGTAGAGTATTCCTAAACTTCACCTGTGCGGCAATCCCACTCATTCAAACACGGCTATTGTGCATCCCCTCCGGCGACCGTGGCCTCGTCGGAGCGACAGAACCGTCGTGCGAGCCCAACGGTTTCGATGCCGTGACAAGAATCCGGCCCCCTGAGACATCTGGTTCTCTGCGACGGGCGCCGAGACGTCTTCGCGAACCGCAATGCGGTCGCGACCGCGACGGCTGCCAGCGCGGTGTCGAGCGGCCTGAATCCGCGCCTAATCCGGATTGACCCCTGAACTACAGTAGGCTACAACATCACTGTTGACCTCTCTGATAGCGGTCGGGAACTGCAATTGAGCGCAAGGTACTAGCTGCCCTGTTGCAGGGTATGTAAGCCTCGCGCGCACCGAATTAAGCGTGCTCTGAAAATTTTATTGGGAACGGATGATGGCGACTGGCACGGTAAAGTGGTTTAACGACGCCAAGGGCTTCGGGTTTATCACGCCGGACGATGGCGGAGAGGACCTATTTGCCCATTTCTCGGAAATTAGCGCAGCAGGTTTCAAGACGTTGCAAGAGAACCAGAAGGTCAGCTTCGACGTAAAGATGGGGCCAAAGGGCAAGCAGGCCGCAAATATCAAACCGGTCTAGGCGGGGAGTCTGCGCCTTTGACCCGCACGATGCCCGGTCGCGGCGCATCGAGTTTTCAAGCAGGAGTCGCGAAAAGGCGCCCGATGAAAACGTGGCGCCCTGCTGCAAGCACCGAAATTCCGCATCAACGCGAGGTTCGGGTATAGGCGTCGCCCGGCTGGACGGAGGTCGGGGCGGCACGCAGCGGCAACGAAGGAACACACCGCGAGTATTGCGCCGACGCACAGTTCGCCTACCAGAGTTACGGCTCGGCTAGGCGCTCAACTGCGTGGCTACCGCTGCCATTACCTGGGCGAAATAGCGGAAGCGCGCCTCGACGCCCTTGAGTCGCAGTAACACACTATCTCCGGACTGGAGGGCGGCTTCAGGTATCGCCGGTACAATCGAAGCACCTATCGCTTTGACCTCAGAACATGACCGCGCGACCATCCGTACAAGACGAGTTTCTGCAGACGCTCTTAAACGACAAGACCACAGTAAACGTGTTCCTCGTGAACGGCATCAGACTGAGTGGTCAACTGGCCGGCTTTGACCAGTTTGCAGTTCTGTTGGAGTCTGGCCCAGGCGTGCAACTTGTTTTCAAACATGCCATTTCGACCGTGATGCCGGTCAATGGCAGGGGCCCGGCACTCGACCCGACCGACGCCTCGGTGAGCCACGACAAGCCGAATCAATTGCGAGTTCGCGCCCGATGAGAACTGCGATGACATGCTGTGCGCTACACTTGAACTGCACATAGCCAGGCGACGTCCACGTCGAGAAGTTCAGAAAGACGCGCGCAATCAGTGCTCTTCGGAACGATGACTCCGGCGCGCCAAAGGGTCACTTCGCGTTCCGGTACGCCGAGCGACCTGGCCACCCGGCTTGATGTGACCTTTGCCCGCTTGATGGTCATGTCCAGACGTGCTGCGAAGGCCCGCCTGGAACTGTTGTTTCTGAGGGCGCTCTCCAGATGTGCATCCATATTCAGGCGACGATTCATGGCGTGAAATGCTCCTGTTTGACTCCATCTCAACCAAACTTATTTGTCTCAAGCCACGAATGTATGACGCGGCACGAAGGCGGCTGCTTGCAGTCAAGCGCTAACGCCAGACACGCGTGTCGTTCAGGCGAGCTTCAATGCATTGAAACGCTTCTTGCTGCACGTCGTCCCCGCGCCGCGATAAGCCAACGTTCAGTCGATGGCAATCGACTCAGACGCTGCTCCCGATATCGCGGTCACGGTCAGACGTCGCTCCACCGTGTTCCTCGAGTGAAGTGAGCGCGCAATAAAAAACTCATCCGACGAAGAAGCTGTCGAAACACATGCGCAAAGGCGCGCTCCTGTTTTGCGTCACCCGCTTTTTGTCGCCAGCGGGTCCTGGAAGTTCCATTTTCAGAACACGGGCTTGCCTGAAAAAAGTGCCGCACTGTTCCGCGAGTTCGTCACGAATCGCGAAGATGAGCGCCGCGCGGAAACGCCATCGCAATGAGGAACGGCGGCCAATACGTTACGCCGCGGCAAGGAAAAACGCCTCCTGACAGAGTGCCCCACGATAGGCCGATTCAATTGGCATATCAACCGTCACCGTCCTGTAATGGAGTCTTCGTCGTTTGCAGTTTCTGCATCTGTTGACTCTTGCCGAGCTTTCTAAAATGTATGAAGACACGCTGGCTTCCCGGCGACGGGCTTCATCATTTGGTCACCGTTGCCGAACATGCTGAGCTTTGGATATATGCCTTCAGGGGACGAACATGACTGAATTTCAGGGGCAAGTTGCTGCAGCCCGACAAGCAAATCTTGACTTCTTTTTTGGCCTGGCCGGCAAAATGCTGGAAGGCGAGGAAAAGCTTGTCAGACTGAATCTGGAAACGGCGAAGACGACGTTTGCCGATTGGTACCAACGCACGCAAGAGGGGCTGACGCAAAAGGAGGGACAGGAAGTTACCGGCTTGCAAAACGCGCTGGCGCTGCCCCTGGCGGAGAAGGTCCTGACGTACGAGCGTCAGGTTGCCGAGATTGCATCGACCATGCAAACGCAGCTGGCAGAGGTCGTCAATGCCCATTACCAAGAGGTCAATCGCCTGGTCCAACGGTTCGTCGAGAATGTCGCGCAAAACGCCCCGGTCGGCTCCGAGGCCGCCATCGCATTTCTGAAACAAGGTGCTTCGCTCGCCAACACCACCTACGAAGACGTGCAAGGAGCCACGCAGCAGGCAGTCGAAGTCGAGCAAAGCGACCTGAGCGCCACAACTGAAGCCGCATCGGAGGTGACCGAAGCGGCTGACCTGGCAGTCAAGAAAGCGGCGAAGCCGGTAAAGCAGTAATTTGAAGGAACGGTGGACGCGCGTGGTCGCACGGCCCGGCGAGGTAACGAGCGTGGCCACACTGCGATGTGGCCACCAGCGGACAAACCCGACTGTCGAGTGCGCGGGTCGTTCTTTCCGGTGCGCGCCATGTTCGCGCTTCGGCTTCTCGCATTCGGCGCGGTTGTTCAGCTTGGGTACGTCTGCAGAGTTGTCGCTGACATCAGCCTGTTTGCAAGGCCGCAATTCGAGAAGACGTCGCGCAAGCATCAAGCCCATCGACCGGTAGTCGCCGAGGATGTCCAGCGCTTCCGACCGAGCCCCCAAGCTCGGGCGCCTCGTCCTGAACCGCGGCCGCAGCGAGTATGTCCTTGTCTGGTACAGCGGCGAGGAACGCGCAGACGATGTTTTGACACCTAGCCTGGAGAAAGCTGGGACCGCCCTCCGAAAAGCATGGAAGCAGCGGTTGTCGGCGCCCCTTTTCACACGCACGGACATGTTAGTTCGAGGAGGAGGATGCCATGACGAATCACCCAATTGAACAGACGCGCGGTGTGAACCGCGGCGATGATAAAGACGAGCGGCCGGCGGACGCCCCGGACCGTGACGTCGGCTCGCCGGTGCCTGACACCGCCGCCCCCATCCTGCAGTCAGAGGACGATGAACTGTTCGATGAAGATGCGCCGAAATAGATGCGACGTTACGGACAATCGATGGCTGTCCGGAAGCTGGGATATCAAGTGCCGTCAGGTGGCGTGAGGCCGGAATCAGTCGGGAACTGTATGCATTGTTGGAAGAGGAAGTGTCATGGAGCGAATCGGAAACCTCAGAATTCTGTTCATCGCGGGCTTTGGTCCAATCGTCCGTGATGCAGTGGCAAGCCGCAAGCTCTACAGCGAGGACCTCGGCATTCTTGGTTTCGTCATCTGTGCTCCCATTGATAAAGTTTATCAAAAAGGAGTGTCTTAAAAAGTCAGGCTACCTCAATCCTCTTCAAAGAGGAGAGTGGCGGTTATCTTCATACGGAGGCCCTGAAAGGCGCAAAGAGTTTTGCCCTGTGGCCACTTTCTCAGGCGGCCCAGTCGTGTTTCGGCAAGGAGTCTTGGCCGGACGACATTCCCGTTCCACAAGCCAGGCTCGAGTTTGATGTTGACAGTGTCGAAAAGGCAACAGCGGAGCTTGAATCGCGAGGATATCGAATGCTTGTCAAGAACAAGAAAGAACCTTGGGGTCAGACTGTCAGCCGTTTTATCTCGCCAGAAGGATTGTTGGTCGGTATTACGTTTACTCCAGGAATGCGAGGAGAAAAATAGCGTCGACTGTCCACAAAAATAGACCCGCGAGAACGGGCAGTGTCCTATGGGATACAGCGTGTGGGGTCACGCTATCCTTCAGCAGGATGCTATCCTGCTGCCCGAGCGGTACGCGGCTGGTGGGACTATTACCCAAAACAACAGGCTCGTTGAGACTTCGGGAATCCTTGGCCATTTCAGCACCGAGGATGAAGCACGGCATGCCGGACTTGCCTGGGCGCTGGCCTGGATAGATAGCCACGGGCAGTCGAATTCAACTTTGGTCGGTGCAAGAACGCCTTATCGACTGCCTCGACCGGGGCGCTTTTAACACTGTGCACCTCTTTCCTGTTCTGAATCTTGCTCACGAGAGACCCCGCTCCTGCGGAGGTCCCCCGTTAAAAGAGTCCCATGCAACTTATGGCTTTATATGTCAGAAGAAGTCTTCGATTGAAGAAGATGTAAAGACATATCTAGCGAACGGCTTTAGCCGGCGCGCCACCTGAATTTTAGAAACGCATGCCTATCGAGGCGGGCGCGCCGGACTGTAGCGCGACAATCCGACGTGCTGTGCAAAGGCAGGCCGTTTTCGGCCGGAAAGACGGACTGGCCAGTTGAGCATTCCTGGACGGCGCAACTGACGGGAGTCGCTCAAGCCTGGCGACGCGCGGTAGCAGACAGGAGCGCTAGCAGCGCGGCCACGTTCACATCCTCACCGATTTCAGGCCAGAACAATTGCTGGCGGTCCATCGAGATAGCAAAGTGTTCGCGCTCTGCTGGCGTCGCTGTTTCCAGAACAGGAAACCAGTTCAATGGGAATCGGACAGCCTGCCCGTCGGACAGGTCCAGAAGCAAATGCGTGCTGCTGTCAAAGCGCACGTCAACTGCTGCACCGCGCATGATTATCTCCTGAATGGGAAACAGGTCATAGGACAGGTCGCGGCCCGTGGCGTTCCGGAAAGAACGCCTGAAAGAAGAAGACTCGCGGCACCAGGACCGAGTCCACCTGCCGTTCAAATGACGGGAACCCAAATCGAATGTTAGTGCCCGGACATCCGCCCCGATACTTCCTGCGGCGGTCCGTCGAGCAGGCCATGAATCGCCTTTATCAACCGGCCTATGGGGACCGGCTTTAGCAACAGCACATCCCATAGCGGCTCCTCTGGTTCAGGCGGTAGCGCGGCCGACAGCATGACCACCGGAATGTCGGCCGTAGCGGTGTCGCCCTTCAAGCGCCGGCACAGGTCGACGCCGTCCAGGCGTGGCATCATCCAGTCGGTCACAATCAGCCCTGGACTCTCAATGGCGGCGACCGCGAGTGCGGCCTGTCCATCCTCCGCCGTAAGCACGCGGTATCCTTCCCGCTCCACCAGCACTCGAAGCGGGCGCAGAATATTCGGGTCATCATCCACGAGCAGTACTGTCGCCATTCTAGGAGCCGCGTTTAAATCACAAAGGGTAATGGTGTAGTGCAGCAATAGTTGTACCCAGCCTCGTCGACCGCCTGGCGGGCATTGTTACACCGGGCCCTTGTGATGCAGCGCCTACAATTCATTCTGCATGGTAATTTCTTCCGTGCGGCCACACACCGATTACGACCTGGAGGCTATATGGCCGGACTGCCTGCGTCATTGGCAGCGGACCGCGCGCGGCGCGAGGACGGTCTTGTCACGCCGACGCTCGACACGCGCGCGCATCGGCCGCCGGACTACGCGGCAGAAAGCAGCGCGATGCACTGTCTGGCGCAGGCACTTACTTCGTCCGACGGCGCCATGCTGCAGACGCTCTCTGACATGGCACTCAGTTTGTGTGAAGCGGGTAGCGCGGGCATCGGCCTGCTGGAAACCGACACTGACGGCACCCCTGTGTTCCGCTGGGTCGCGGTTTCGGGCGCATGTGTTGACACGTTGGGCACCACCACCCCGATTGCAGATAGCCCGAGCGGCTTGACGCTCGAACTGGCTGCAGGACAACTGTTTTCGTTTCCCCAGCGCCACTTCGCCTGCCTGAACGATGTTTCCCCCGAGATTATCGAAGAACTGGTCGTGCCGATTCCAGGTCAACCTGAACCGTGGGGCACCCTGTGGGTCATGTCTCACGACGGGGAGCATCTTTTCGACGCGGAGGACCGCCGAATCCTGACCAGCCTCGCGAACTTCACCTGCGCCGCGCTCACGATGACCCGGGCAAAGGCTGATGCGGAAGCCCGGGCGGCGGAAGCTGAGGCGGCCAGGAATGCACTGGCCCTGGAAGAATCACGCAAGGATGACTTCATTGCGACCCTGAGTCATGAACTACGCAATCCCCTTGCGCCCATCGACAGCGCCCTGACGGTCGCACGAAAACTCGCTACGGACAATTCCGCCGTGCTGGCTGCGTTGGGCATCGCCGACAGGCAGATGCGAATACTGAAACGGCTTGTCGGAGACCTGCTCGACGCGTCCCGGATAAGACATGGCAAACTTTCCGTCCACCTCTCATACGGGCTGCTTCAGGATATCGTGGCCGATGCGGTGACCGCGATGAAGGCCGATGCCAGAAACGGCGAGCACCGACTGCATGTCACTGTTCCGCCGTATCCGGTGACCGTTCACGCCGACGCGGCTCGACTCACCCAGGTCATATCGAATTTGTTGACGAACGCGGTGAAATACACCCCTCCCGGCGGCGACATTTCTTTATCCGTAGACGCGCCGGACCTTAGCACCGGGTCACACGACCCGTCGGTTTGCCATGCGGTCATCACGGTGAAGGACAACGGCGCGGGCATTTCATCGTCACTGCTGCCGCACGTCTTCGACATGTTTACCCAGGCGGCGTCAGCGCGAGGGCATGCAGAAGGTGGACTCGGAATCGGACTGGCGGTTGTGAAGCATCTGGTCGCCGCACACAACGGCACGGTTACCATTGCAAGCGAGGGCGAAGGTCAAGGGACAGAAGTCACCGTACAGCTCCCCATTGTCTGCAAAAGCATCGATGAACCCGTTGTCACCACGAGCCGCCCGATGGCGCCGATTCGCATCCTCCTCGTCGACGACAACGCGGACACCATGGAGGCACTGGGCACGTTGCTGGAGCTCGATGGACATCAGGTGAAACGGGCTCAGAGCGGACCCGACGCGCTCTCGATTGTGGAATCGTTCATCCCGGATGTTGCCCTGGTTGATATCACCATGCCCGGCATGGATGGCCTCGAGCTTGCGCAACTGCTCCGCCTTCGGGCCCAGTGCTGCCAGACGAAGCTGGTCGCGTTGACGGGCCATACCGATGCCGCCAGCGGACCTCAGACCGACGAACGGGTATTTGACTTCCATCTCACCAAGCCACTGTCGCTTGATGACCTGGCGGATGTCATGCGGCGCTCATAGAACCGGGCCATTTCATTGAACGGCGAAGCTGCGTGAATACTTTGCAAGGACCACACACGTGGAAACCAACAACAATGATGGAATGCTTGAGACTCGGCTGGTGCAGGTGCGTGGCCAGGTGCAGGGCATCGGCTATCGGGAAGCCTGCGTACGCCAGGCCCAGACGGCAGGCGTCACCGGATGGGTACGGAACCGCCTGGATGGCTCAGTGGAGGTAATGCTGCAGGGTTCACCGGAGCAGCTTGCCGACATGTGCGTCTGGCTAAGCGAGGGCATGTCCGCAGCGCTGGTCGAAACGCTCGAGGTGACCGAGATGCAGCCGCCGTTTGCTCGCTTTGACTCCTTTGAGCCATTGCCCACGCTGTAAAGGCGCGTAATTCACGACGGCGAATCAGGTGGAGTTTTCCACGTGCAGGTATGCCGGGCAGCTTCATCACGAATCCCAACGCGAGGGGCGGTCAAACGAACCCAGCAGCATCGATAAGCCGCGTCGCGGCTCATATAAAGCTGGCCGGCACCCTTGCTGAACAGTGCAGACAGCGTATGGCTGTCTTAGACTGGATACGCGACACGTGCATCGTCGGACAAGGTTGCAACTCCTTGGCTAGCAAGAGAAATAGATGGGTGGCGACAGCGACGGCCTGGCGCAGCAAGATGCTCCACCCGCCACGACGTGCCGTTAGCCTGCGGTCCGGTGCGAGACCATCACTTTCCCTGGAACCTCGACGCGTGCTCGATAAATTTGAGCGCTGCAAGATTCAGTGATAAAGATGTCCCGGTTCTCAGGTCCGCCGAAAGCGAGGTTCGTGGAGAGATTGCCGGCCGGCGTATTTACTCGGTAGGTCGGCTCGCCTCGTGCGTTGAAGACCCAAACGGCGCCCATACCTGCATGGGCAATCAGCAGACCGCCCGAGGAATCGAGCGCCAATCCATCAGGGCCAACGCCGCCCGAAAGCTGGATGAACGTACCGACCTTTGCGACACCACCATTGAGGATTGGCACTCGCCACACCGCGTTCGCACGCGTTACCGCGAGCAGCAGCGCGTGTTCATCGAGGTCCATCACCAGACCGTTCGGGCTGGGCACATTCGATAGCAGGCAATCGACCTTTCCATCTCGCCTCACGCGGAAGACACGTCCGGTCGGGTCGTGCAGGCCCGTGAGTCCCTGGTCGGTGAAAATGAGGTCACCGTTGGCCGCGAAGAACAAGTCATTGACGGCCTTGAATCGCTCCATGCCGGCTCGCACCAGGAACGGCTTCACAACCTTCGAGCCGGGCTCATGCATCATGATGCCGTGCTTGTAGTCAGCGATGAACACGAGACCATCTTCGCGAATCTTGAGCCCGTTAGGCCAACCGTCGTATTCGACAGCAACCGAGAATTCACCATTCTGGTCGATATTCAGGATTCGGCCATTGACTACATCGACGCACCAGAGAATCCCATCGCGGTCAAATGACGGTCCTTCAAGGAAGCTCGAGGCGTGCAGTCCAGCCGGTTGGCCCGCGTTCCATTCGCTTGTCTCGGTGCCGGTGCGCAGTTCGTCCGGTAAGCGTGCGAACGGCTTGGCTTCAAGCGTTTCGGGTAGTGCATACATCGCTGGTTGCCTCCGTTACGGTGATGGGACCACGCGTGAGCATCAGGGTTGCCGCAGCAGCTGCCAGCACCAGAATACCCGTGATGACGAAGCCGGCGTGATAGCTATGTGTCATCGACACGACGTAACCGGTAGCGATAGGAGCCATGAGGCCGAACAGGTTGCCACCAGTGCTAATCATGGCAATCGCGGTGCCCGAGTCCTTCTTCGACGGCAGCAAGTCGTTGACCAGCGAAAGATTCGACGCGACCGCCGCCGTGCAGCCGGTGAGCGAGAGGGTCAGCAACGTCATAACCAACCAAAGTTCGTTCACCGTCGGAATCAGCAGGATGAGCGCGGACAACACCAGGCAGGCAGCGACCACTACGCGACGATTGCCATCGGAAATCTTTTTGTTGCGCAGATAGCGGTCACTGCAGATACCAACCAGCACGCCAAGCACTGCCGCACCGGCATAGGGAAACGCGGTAAAAAAGCCGCTTCGCGTAATACTCATGCCCTTCTCCGCCTGGAGGTAGCTCGGCATCCAGGTCAGGAAGAGGTACGTCGCGTACACGGCGCAACCGTGAGCGAACGCGATAGCCCAGATGGTCTTTGAGCGAACCAGCGCTTCAAAGCCGAGGCGCTCAGGTTCCGGCGCTTTGGACGTGCCGAAAGCGTCACGGGATTCGAGGATGTATTTGCGTTCCTCAGCACTCAGCCACTTTGCGTCTCCAGGCTGACGGAACCAGATGAGCCATGCTGCCAGCCAGACTAAACCCATCGAAGCGGCGACGAGAAATGCAGCGCGCCAACCATAGGTCGTGACGACCCAACTGAGCCCAATTGCGCCAATTGCGGGGCCGAGAAGACTGCCGGCATGAAAGACAGACGTCGCGATACCGCGCTCGGACGCCGGAGCCCACTCACGCAACACTCGCCCGCCTGCCGGATAAGACGTCGATTCGCCGAGTCCCATCAGCAAGCGAGTCACCAGAAGAGAGACGAATCCGCCCGTTGCTGCCGTGAGCGCCGTTGCGAGCGACCAGAAGCCGATGCCCCAGGCGTTCAAACGCTTCGTGCCGTACATGTCGACCAACAGTCCCATCGGAATGAGGGCAATGAAGTAAAGCCACAAGAACGATGAGAACAGGTAGCCGAGCATCACCGGCGACAACGAGAATTCCTTGCTTATCTGGGACGATGCGATGGACAACGCCACACGGTCGACATAGTTCACGACCGTCAGCAAAAATAAGAACAGGTATATCCAATATCGGCGCTTCATTGCATCGTCTCCAAATATGTAGTTTTCGAACCTCGAAGCTGATTACTCGAGCGTTTCGTCCTTGCCCATCACGCCGGCGGCGCGCAGCGCGTCATCGAGCCACGGCGAAACGAGGATGCCGTCACGGATTTCGGCGAGGCGTTGAGCCTCTGCTTCGAGCTTCTTCTCAGCTGCTTTCAGAACCCTGTCCACGTCCGCACGCGGGATAACGACGACGCCGTCGCAGTCACCGATAACCAAATCGCCCGGTTCGACCGAGACGCCGCCCAACGAGATGGGAACGCCGATGCGACCGTCGAGGCCCTTGGTCGGGCCAGCGGGGTTACGGCCATTCGCAAAAATCGGCATGCTGCTATCACGAAGCGTCGCCACATCGCGCGCAGCGCCGTCGACAACCAGACCGCCCAGCCTGGCAGCGATGGCCTGGGTCACCATCAATTCGCCGAGGAGCGCGCTCGACTGAAAGCCCTTGCCGTCGACAACTATGACGTCACCCGGCTTTGCAAGTGCCAACGCCACGTGGAACATCAGGTTGTCGCCAGGGCGCACTTCGACTGGGAACGCGGGGCCTGCAACGACCATGCTCGGAACGAGCGGCTGGATGTCGCCGTGCAGAGCGCCGCGACGGCCAGCGACGTCGCACAGAACCGCGGATTGAAATTCACGGGCACGCTCGATTTGTTCCGGCGTGACGCGTTCGAAGTTTGCGGTTTCATTGAAACGGTTCGTCTTCATGGGATGACCTTAAACAGTTGCGTTGATGGCGTTCGGCTTCGGGAGAACCTGGTGCGGCGGAGTGCGGCCAGCCAGAGCTTCGATGACCGCGTGCGCGGCCGCGTGGCCCATCCGGACCAGCGATTCCTTGCTGCTGGCTGCAATATGAGGAGAAGCTACGAAGTTCTCGAGCGTCAGCAGCGGATGCGACGCCGGGACCGGTTCGGTTTCGAACACGTCGCTCGCCGCGCCTGCAATTTGTCCATCGACCAGCGCCTGATAAAGAGCGCATTCGTCGACAATGCCGCCGCGCGCCACGTTGATGAAGAGCGCTGAGTTGCGCATGAGCTCGAATTCGGCTTTGCCGACGAGGTTCTTCGTGGAAGCCAGGAGTGGCAAGTGCAGGCTGACAACGTCGCAGAGCGGAAGCAGTTCCTGGATGGAATTCACACGAACGGCGCCAAGCTCTTCAAATGCAGCGCCGGGAACGTATGGGTCGTACACCATCAACCCGGTACCGAACGCGGCCCTGAACAGACGCGCCGTTCTTCGGCCGATGTCACCGAAGCCGAGAAGACCGACGGTCTTTCCGGTCAGTTCGACGCCGCCCTGGAGTTGCGTTTGCCGCGGTTGACGCAGTTCCCGGTCCGCCACACTGACCTTCCTGGCGAGCGCCAGCGCGATAGCGAGTGCGTACTCGGCGACAGCGTTTGCATTGGCTCCCGGCGTGTTCGTCACCAGGACGCCAGCTTCGCTCGCTGCCTCGATATCGACGTTATCCACGCCAGTGCCGTGCTTCGCGATAATCTTGAGATTTTTGGCCTTCGGAAAATCAGACGCTCTAACTTCAAACGTTCTGACGACGATGGCATCTGCGTTGGCGTGCCAGTCGGCGTTTCGCGATTGGGGGTAATTGACGACCGTGTGAGCCTTCGAGAGCAGTTCAACTGCGCTCGGGTCAATCGGGTCCATGACGAAGACTTTCATGTGCTTGTTCCGCTGTTGGAGAGGTAGTGGGGCCAAGCATAAGAGCGTCGTGGGGCCGATACGTAGCGACATTTCTCGACGCGGGACCATTCAATTCGCGACTGTCCGGTATAACCCTTAATAGCAAACGCTGAATCAGGCAGATAGCGATGAGGTTGGTGATGTAGCACACCTTTCTCGGTGGGCTTTCAGGCCGCTTGCGGGCCAACTAGGGGTTATTACGCAAGTCAGAAAAGGAATGCAGGAACATCGACAAAAGTCGTTATGCCTTGACCTTTCAGGCGGCTTAGGATGGGCCACGGTCAGAGAACCGGAACAGTAACCGGCGCCGCCGGGCTAGAAGGAGACATGCATGAAAGGCAGCAGCAACGCCCGGACGGGCTATCGCTGGATTGTTCTCGCGATGATATTTTTGACTTACTCCATCGCAGGAGCAGACCGCGCCAATCTTGGTGTGGTCATCCCAACGATTCGAAACGAATACCACCTTAGCAATACCGACATTGGGGCCATGGCGAGCCTGTTCTACTTCGGCTACGCCATCGTGCAGATTCCGACCGGATACCTCTTCGGCAAGCTCGGCGTGCGAGGACTCATGGTCGGCTCCATGGTCTTGACTTCCCTCGCGACCCTGTTCATGGGCTTGACAGGAAGCGTCTTCCAGCTCAAGGCGGCTCGCGCAATCCTCGGACTCGCCGAAGGTCCAATCAACATCGGTATTGTGTCAACCATCAATCGGTGGTTTCCGCCTCAAGAGAAGGGGCTTGCAGCAGGTGTATTCATCTCGGCCATCAAATTCTCTCCTGCATTCGTTCCGCCGCTGTGCGCTCTGTTGCTTCTAAAGTTCGGCTGGCGAGATGTGTTCTTCTTCTTTGCCATACCCGGACTTATCAGTTCGCTGCTCTGGTTCTGGCTGGTCCGCGACGAGCCCAAAGAATCACGCTTCGTTTCGCAGAGCGAGGTCGACTACATCAAGGCGGTGCCGTCGGTAGAGCAGGTGAAGAGCCCGATGAAAGATGGCACGACCGTTGAGCACTCGTGGGTAGACCGCCTTATTCGGACTCGCCGGGTGGAACTGCTGTCTACAGGTCGCTCCATCTTTACGTCATGGAACGTCTGGGGATGCGCGCTCGGCTATTTCTTCCTGGTGGGCATTACCTACGCCATCATGACCTGGGTTCCCACATACCTGGTAAGCGTGAAGCACTTGTCGGTGATGAAGATGGGAGCAGTCGCTTCCGCACCTTGGGTCGGCGCCATTGTCGGCAACCTGCTCGGGGGTTGGCTTTCGGACACGGTATTTGCGCGGCGTCGTAAGCCCGTCATGATGATTACCTCAGTGGCAACGGTCGGCATGATGTACGCGCTGCTGTTTGCCCCCAATGACCCGATGCTGCTTGCACTCCTGTTCTTCACCGCAGGCGTGCTGCTGAATCTCGGATACTCGACGTTCCTGGTGTATCCGATGGGCATTGCGACCCGCGATAAGGTACCGCTCGCCGCTTCTATCGTGAACACCGGTGGCTCTCTCGGTGGTGCATTCGCTCCGTTCATCGTCGGTCTCATTCTCGACAACTCCGGCTGGCCGTGGGTGTTCGCTTTCCTGGCTGCATGCTCGGCCGCAACGTTCCTGCTTCTGCTCAGCATCATCGAACCGCGAAGCGCAGCATCTGGCGATGAGCAACCAGCAGTTGCAAGCCCCGGTCACGGAACCGACAGGCAACTCGTCGAGAGAAGCGCTTAATCAATCTTTGCGATGTACTTCTGCTCACCTGCAGCGACCGCTGCCATGCACTCCTATAATGGGACGCCGCGAGTTCGCGGTGTCCCAGTAGGTTATCCAACGCGATATGACTCTCAAACAGCTTGAGGCCTTTTATTGGGCGGCGAGCCTTGGCAGCTTCTCGATAGCCGCAACCCGGTTGCACGTAACGCAGTCTACGCTCTCGAAACGCATTGCCGAACTGGAAGCCGCTCTGAACGTACCGCTCTTTGACCGGTCGGCCCAACGGTCGGTGTTAACAGAGCATGGGACTCGGATTCTCGGCCATGCTCACAAGATTCTTCAGTTCGAGGGGGAGATTCACGAACTCCTCGGTACTCCACCGCATCTATCAGGCCTCTGCCGCTTCGGCGTCAGTGAACTCACGGCTCTCACCTGGTTCCCGAAGTTCGTGGCACGAATTACAACCGAACACCCCGACTTGGCATTGGAGCCGTATGTAGACCTGGCAGCGGGACTGGAGCGCCGCCTCGTTCGCGGTGAGATTGATTTCGCTATCCTTCCGCAAAGCAGCGAAGAGAACCCAACGCTGACGTCGGTTCCGCTAGCGACGCTCGAGTTTGCGTGGATGTCCTCGCCCAGGCGAATTCCCACTGGCGCGGTCCTGAAATCCGAGGACATTGCGCGTCACCCAATCCTGACCATGACAGCGGAGTCTCGCCTGACTGCGACTTACGAGTCCTGGGCCGCCTCGAACAAGATTCACGGTCGACGTATCCTGGCCTGCAACAGCCTCAGCGCCATCGTCGGTCTGACGGTGGCTGACGTCGGCATTAGCTTCCTGCCGCGGCTGTTCATGCGCAACCTTGTCGAAGCAGGTCAGCTGAACGCCTTCAAGACGGTTCCGGAACTCCCAAGCATCGAGTATTGCTTCAAGTGGCGCACGGACGACACGAGGGCCTTCATTTCGGCGCTTGCTCAATTTGCCAAAGAGGAAGCGGACTACACGCTCTCGCTTGGCTCCCAGACGGCACACAATTCGACGACAACAGGACAATGACATCGCAAGCCGGCGGCACATCTCGCTTCAGCAAGATTCTCAGCCTTGACGACTTCGAGGCGGCAGCCAAACGGTATCTCCCACGCCCAATCTTTGGCTATGTTCATGGCGCAGTGGAAGACAATGTCTCGCTTGTCATGACCCGTGAGCGCTTCAGGTCCTTTGCCTTCATACCGCGAGCGCGCCGGGCCTGCGGGCAAGTTCGCGGCCCCATCGACATGGAGTTCCGCGTGCGGTGAGAGTGCGCGCGCGACACGCGCGGACCGCTGCACCTAGTGTCATGGCGAAGCAGCCCGCATGCCGGAAGCTCGTCCGGCAATTCAGCCTGACGTGTCGGAAATTCCTCGTCTGATAACGCCCGAGGGGAACGCGCTGCGCATTGATGCTCACGACTCGCATGTTGAGGTCGTGCGCAGATGGAATCGGCAAGCTACAAGAGATACCGCATCTTCGGTCACGCCATAGTTCATCAAGAGGACATCCTTTCGTCTGAGCGATATGCAGGCGGCGGGACCATCACCCGTGACGCAAAGATGGTTGAAGCCTCCGGGGTACTCGGCGTTTTTTATACGGAAGAAGAGGCTCAACTCGCGGGATTAGACTGGGCGCGCGCGTGGGTCGATAACCACGGATAGTGCCTGGCGGACTTCAGTCCACGGCGCCTCATGCTGGCTTGAATTTTATCGGCCCAACCCATTATCAAGGGATATTTTCAGCTCCGGTTGCTGCTATGACGCGGTTTCGGTTAGTGTTCGACGTTCCGGAGCGAGAGCACGCTACCAACGACAGGGCGAGACAGGATGAACCAGCGACAGGACGACGATTTTCAGGACGACTCTGCCATCCTCGAACAGGCAGGCATCGGCGCGAAGGCCATCGGCTTCTCAGACCGCATCGTGCCGAAGGGCATAAGCATCAGCCTGTTCCTGATGAACTTGGAGCAGCGTAAATACCAGATTCCGACCTTCCAGCGCGACGTCGTCTGGATGCCCGAAAACGTCAAGAAGCTGTGGGACAGTCTTTTCAAGTTCTATCCGCTTGGCAGCCTGCTGGTATGGCGAACTGGCGTAGCTTTGCACAGCCACCGCCAGATTGGTCGTCTGCTGATATCGCCGCACGAAAAGCAGACCGAGTATCAGTATCTGCTCGACGGTCAGAGGACCACTGCGCTCTACACTTCCATTTTGGGTGGCACGATTGCCGGTCGCGAGGATTTCAAGCCGGACCTGTATGTGGACCTTTCTGTAGAGCTCGACTGTGACACCGATGACAACAGCTACCGCAAACGGTTGCGTACATCACCCAGCTCACCAACCTTCAGATTTCCGCGCGTAACCCGGTGGACTACTTGAAGGACATTGCCAGTCAGCCGAAATTCCCTGACGTCCTGGAGGGCCACATCATTCCTAGAACGATTCTCGAGCTCGCGGGGAAGGAGACGATGCCGATTGACGCCCTGAAGACCTTCATTGAGCACCGCATTGACCAACTCGTGAATCGACTCAAGAGTCTCGGGCTGAAGGTGGCGGAGTCGGACAGCCACACGCCGCCGGGTCGCATCGTTGAGACTCAGGCCGAAGAAGGGTAAAGGGGTCGCCTTCGGCCAGCTTTGGCGGATTCCCGAGCGAGACGCTCCCTTTTTCCGCATGCTTGCGGTTGACGTCCTGCAGTCTTTAGACATCTTCTACCTATCCCCAAGGGTACTGCTGTTTGGGATTTAGGCAGGTAGTAAGTGATGGTCGCGTCGGAAAGTACGGCGCACGCTGTTAGAAAGGTGACGAGTCAGGCCGATTGATTGAGGTTTCATTTCATCTTGTCGGCTCCCACTGGGCAGAAGCTACGATGGACGGCGTTTGGCAAGCCGGAGCGCCATCGAAGTCGTAGTCCGTGCACTAGCGCACAAAGAAAACGGTCTATCGGGGCAGACCCGCCGCGCGCGGCAACGCCGCATTACGCGCTACCGTGCGAATATAGAGCCCGCCTAAGCAGTGCGCCAATAAGCCCGTAAGCCAAAGGAAAGGCCATGTTCGACCTACGTAAAGTCTGGAATTTTGGCTCGTTGGCGTTTGGATTCCTCTTCCCTTTTTTGCTCGGCGCGTTCGAGTCGACGCTACGGGGCGCCGCAGGTGACAATGACCCGCAGTTCTTCCTGCCGGCGTTAGCCGCAGCCGGACTTGCCGCCCTCCTGCCATGCTTTTCCGTCGGACCGCGACCGGAACCGGCTGCGCCGGGAGAGTCAACGGAGGCGGCGCGCAGGCGCTGGGACTACAATTGGAATGCGGGTGTGCTACTGCTCGCGGGAGGATGGTTCATCGTGGGAAGTCTCCTTTGGGCGGTCATCCTCGTCCATTCCATAAAAGGGACCCTTCCCGTCTGGTGGCCAGAGTTCACGTTCAACAAGGCAATCGGCGTATCAGGTTCCGAGACTCTCGCGTTTTACGTGCCGGCGACGATGCTGGCCATTGCCAAACTGGTGAAACCATGAGCGGATTTCTGTCGTTCGCGCAGGAGAACCCAGCAATGCTGGTTGTGCCAGCAATAGGCTTTCTTGCGTCCTTATGGCTGGTACGCATCAAGATGAGATATTTGAGCAAAGGTGTCCTTTTTGGCCGCGCGGCGCCGACCACGGATAACCCTGCTGTCGACGACAAGGACGCTTCGCCGTCCGGTTCCGGCGCGAGGGCTGAGCAGCCGGAGACGCCCGCCAGCTTGGCGATACCGGCGTTCGGCGGCCAGTTGTGGTTCGTCGTTTTTGAGGGTCTCCTCGCAAGGTATGGCGGCCTGGCAAAGTCCGTCCGTCAATCGCAGTCTCAGACAGAATCAGGCCAAATCGAGCCTGCTCTTGCCAAAGCGGCGGCAGCGAGCGTCGCACAAATCACCGAGGACTGGCAGGTGGCGAAACAAACGATGGGGAAGACTGCAGAAGCCCGATTCCATTTCGAAGTTCATATACTGGACCAAATCGTTTTCGGTGACATGCACGCCTCAGACCTTCGGGAACAATCCCATCTGGAACAAAGGGCGGCCACCGCGATTATCGATTTCGTGGATGTATTGCGTCGCCTTCAAACCGAAGCTGCAAGGGCGCCGCAGCGATGGGTCGAACCGCCTCAGCATGCGAGCGACACAAAGCGCTCAAGCGCCTGACGACCGACGGCGAAAATCAACCTGGCAGCCCACCGCGGTAAGGCTGCCGGTACAGTGCTCTCACCCTGTGATGGCCGGGGGCTCACAGCGGTCGACCGCTCGGTGCTCAAGCCACCCATGCACACGCGCTTCTCAGGTTCCGCGCAGGTCACGACTTTCTTCCTGCGAGTCGAATTACTCTTTTCGGGCGAACTCCAGTCGTGCGCGGTAGTATTCGACAGACGCGTCGTCGACAAGGTACTGTCCATTGTCAGCGAGCGTTCCGGTCAAATCGCCACGCTCAAGAAGCCGCTTTACGTGCACTTGTCTGACAAAAAGGTACCTGGCTACTTCTTTGATGTTCATCTCGGACCTCCCGAATGCACCCGCTTCACGACAAGACCGATGCCGGCAAGATACAGTCGCCGTCACCGGCGCTTATACGTCGGAATTATTTGAAAATCTTGGCGATTTAAAGCCCGAGGACGAACAGCGTAGCAATTACGGCCATGGACACATCGAACCACTTCGCGACGCAATTGATATTCTTCTGCGATGAAGCGAAACGGAGTAGCCACTTCATGTGACGGCGCGCCTAGCTAACGTCGACGCCACTATCTGCCGCCATCCAGAAAATCGCGCCAGTCCCACGCGTAAGCGCACTCCATGGGCTCCGGGTCCTCGTCAATTAATGGGCGTGTCGAAAACGCCATACGTTTTTTGAACAGGCTTCGCGCAGGTTCCGGTATCTCCCGAAAGCGCACATACGGAGTATTGCCTGAGATGCGAACGGGAACATCGAGTTGTTGGGGGCGTGGGGGTAGCTCCTCCTTCCCTGTCAGCGCGACCGCAACTGCACGAGCTACGAGGTCCCATAGGGTGGAGGCATAGCGTGGGTAGTCGTCCAAGGACCCGCATATTTTCCCATGCGGGTCCTCGCTTAGTTCGACCTTATAGTTCGCGAGGGAACCACTTTTAACCCGGCCAATCTTCGCGGTTGCCAACACCCGACTGCCGCTCTCGCGGCCGCCCGGCCATAATTCGACAGTTACTTTGAGCATCAACGCTGCCTCGGTCACATATTTCGGTTCAAGAATTTTCAAACCAGGAACGCCTTGGTTCGCGAATTCGATGCACCGAATCGAACTGGTTAGGAAAACTAGGTGTTTCTGTTATTGTGTACCCTGACAAGCCATTCCCGAACGCGTTGCTGTGCGCCTTCGTCACTGATGCCGAGCGTCGAGTCTAGGAGCACGAAGTTCTGCACCAGCTCACCAGGCTCTCGGCCAAAATTGGAAGCGTCGTACACGGAATCATCGAGTGCTAGCCAGTTCTTCAAGCCCTTCCCAAAGGCGTAGCAGGTGATTATGTCGGTGCGCCCAGAGCCGTTCTGCATGTAACTGAACCGTGCTTTCCTGCCACGAGTGGTGTCGACAACCCTCCGCGCCAATTCCGGCGGCAGGTACGAAATGACTATCTCCGTTGGCATCGTTTGAAGCCATGATGTCGTAAGGACGATTTGCACGGCCGGATATGGTTCAAGCATTCCAATCAGAAGCGGAGCGAATTCGAACAATGGGCGACCAGAGTCGAGAGTTATCTGGCCGCGCTCATCGACAAACGCGTGACCAGCGTGAAGCGTGCCATCGTAGTCAACGAAGAGAGTCGGCGTTGTCATATCTAGCGCAACGGTCGGCTTCGTGTCGGGTTTCCTGGCACGTGACTGGCTCGCCATGACGTCATGCCAGTTCACAGTTTGGCCGAGCGCCTGCGTGACGATGTCGGCGTCGCCCCTAGGCATCACCAGCATGGCAAGGCCAAACCCCGTCAGCACTTTGAACAGGCGCTCGGTCCTTACAGATTTTCCGTTCTCGATACGGGTGAGTACGCCAGACGAGACACCAATCGAATCGGCGGCGTCGCGTACATTGAGCATGCAGCGCAAACGGGTGTCTTTTACCAACTTCCCGAGCGCCGGCAGATTAAATGCGAGCGGGTTTGCACTGTTGTCCTGAGCCGACGAAGAGACAGGCATGGTAGCGACACATCAAGTGGTTGGTTCCGTGGATTGAGGATAGCCGCGGATGTCCCTTACGAACCGACTAGTGTTCGTAGTCGCTGAGCGAGCCACGTCAGTTCGTCTGGCGATATCCAGGCCTTGCCCGCAACGGCCCTGCATACGTGGTCGAGCGTCCGGTCATTTGAGTGCTGGGGATGCGCCGCTCCCTCCTTGCGCACAATAGGAACGAACTGGTTTGCGATGTATTCGCAGATGAGCCAGCGCTCGTATCTCGCCGTATCTGTTTGTCCCGTGACATAGATTCCGTCGACCAATACCGCGTAGAGCTTTGGTTGGGCTCCGGAGACAACCGGGGGCATCATGTCTCGCGGAAAACTGGCAGGGACATCATCGTGGATTTCCATTTTGCTCGCGCCTACCTATGGTCGGGGCGCAATCATCCTTGGCCAATTACTGGCTGTGCCCAAACGCCAGGTAGCGCCGAAGCAGACACAGAAAGGTCAACGTCGAGCGGATAGTGCCTAAGGAGGTCCGCTGCAACAGTCTGGACAAGGCCAGGGATAGCGACTTCGTCTGCATGAACAATCATTCGCAAAAAGTCGCGCGTCTTCACGACGGCTTTGGTGCGCTCGTCAGGGGTCGTCATTTCAGTGCCCTCGTAGCAATAGCTTGAAAGTGTTGTCGCAGGCTCCTTCGTTGCTCAGTGGCCGGGAAATCGCACGTGCGTGACGGTTCTAAGTCACCGCGTTTTCCAACCAAAAAAACAACGTAAAAATCGCCGTATTTGAAGTTTAGAAAAGCTTGAGAAAATAGCAAGACCGGAATGAGCTGGAGTTCATTCGACCTGTGCGTTGTTGGTCACCTGAACGGCGGCTATCAGGTCTTCGTAATCCACGTAGCGCTCGAGACTGGAGCTGCCCAGTGCGACCAGGCACTGAAGAAATTCCGGAAGAGACAGCGTTCCCCGAGAGAGGTGTGACGCAAGGGTCTTTTCGGTAAGGTCGGCCCCGAGACGAACCATTCTCAGCGCCAACTCGTCGATGGTAACGGTCGGCTGCCGCGACAGCTCCGCAGCGACAACAGCGCTTGCACGGTGTTCCCATGTGCCTGATGCGCACAATGCCTCATCCCATAACGACGGTATTTTGGCACCTGTGACAGAGAGTATCTGCAATAACAATTCCAGCTTAATCCTTCCGCGGGAGACGCGAGAAGCGAGGGACCGCTCACTCTCCCTCACTCTGACCGAAGACAGCGCCTCAGACAATTGTGCATAACTGAAGTCCTTGCGTGCGAGAACTACGCGCACTACGCGGGAGGCCAGACCGGCCCAAGGTGGGTCTGCGTCGCTCACAACTTTCCTTGTCTCAGGGAAAACATGGACTAAAATGAAATGACAGTAAAAATCGCCGATTTATTTTTGATGTCAATGCATGGGCTGGCGCAAAGTGCTCGCGATGTGAGCGAGTGCGCTGCGGGAATTGTACCAGGCGTGTCAACTACGAGCTTGCTCGTATCTGAGAGGCGGCACCGGTTCCGTCTTGCAGAGGCCCGGATGCGTCGTAGGGATGTCAACGCCAAACCTGTGACGCTCGCTTGCGAGCGTGCGGCAATTCGAGACGAAAAGGAGATGGAACTAAGGGGTCTTGCGATGTGGGCGGGCGTCAAGTACCATCGGCACCGGGAATATGGCAGCTAGTATACTTTAAATGCGAATTTGTCAAGTCACCGTGCGGGCGACCGACGAATCGAGCTTTTTATCCAGTTAAGGAGGCGTAACACCGCAGTCACGCATCGGCATCGTATGCCCAAATGAAAAACGGAGGCGAGGGTTGCAGCCCGAGCCTCCGTTAGATGGCGCATCCCAAGAGAGACATTCCACCGCTTACGCGCGCGTAGATTCTCACACTGGGTGCGTCGTGTCAACCCCTGTCCGGACGCTTTTGAAGACGTCGCGGACGCACCTCAAACAGTGAGATTTCTATGTCGACGCCAATCCTTTCCGGCACGGACCGATGCTGTCTGGGTCCGACTACGCCATCTGCATCGTCCACGGAGAGACCTGAGAGCGCATTTCTCTGCGCCGCTCTTTGTCCCGCAATCCGTTCTCCAGCCCCTCCATCGTCCGGCCGTAAGGAGCGGTCAACGCCGCAGCACCATAGCGTGGCCTTCGACGCCACGCCATGGTCCGCCAATCGCGGTCGGACTCTCGATGCGTGGTTCTGTCGCACCGTTGCCTGTGACATTCGGGCGGGTGGATGATGGAACTCATCGAAGTACCCACGTGGCCGGTGTTCCGCCGCGGGTTGGTAGTCATGCAGGCTGACAGCCTTGAGTCATACGTCTGCCAGACCTCGGAGCTACCAGAGTTCGCGCATGCGCCGAGTAAGGCGGCCGTTCTCAAGCGGTTGCGCAAGAGGCTCGTCCCTGAAGACAGGGATTTGTGGAAGGCCGGCCCTGAAGCGAAGATTCGAGCAATGACGCAGTTCGACAAGGGGTATCTCGCAACCGAGGACATTGTGAGGTACACGTACACGCTCGTCTCGGCTTACGTCGACTGCATGCAGGACAAATGCATTACCAATCCGAGGTACCGCCGGTATTTCTATTCGTTCCAACAAGCGGTCCAAGGACGGGGCTCCATTCCGAGTCGCGACAACCTCGATACGCTCACCGGCGTCAATTTCGTCATAACTGGTTGCTCCCAGTCGGGCCGGACGGCATACATACAGCGCCTGCGCAATCTTTTTGGACCACCGTTTCGTGTGGTGGCGTCATCGTTGGCCGACATCAAGCTCGTCTGGTACTTCCCCATTGTGGTTTTGCAGTGGCCCAGCTGCGGAACGCTGAAGGGACTGCTTGAGCAGATTCGAGAGAAGTTCGTATCGGAGATTAAAGACCCAGCGAGCCTCGCCCCCGTATTTCGGAAAATGCGCGGAAAGAGTGCAGCGTCCGCAGTCATTGCAGCGTCAGTTCTATTGAACGTGGGTCTGTTCGTCATTGACGGTGCCAACGCTCAAAGTCTTAAAGGACAAATTCGCGACATTCTCAAGTTTTTGTGCCGACTCCAGGGGCACACGAACATCCCGCTTCTGCTTTCATGCACGGACGTGTTCATGGCCGGCGCGAAGCAGTTGGATTCGGACGTCGACGCTGTGCTAAGTGGCCGAATTTTCGCCTTTATGCCGATGGCCGCCCCCCCAGACAACATCGAAGCCATTCTCTGCGGGCGCAGCCTGCATGACGTGACCGCGGATGACCTCGACAAACTGGATTTTTGGTACCAATTCAATCTGTGGTTCTGGAAAGCAGGGCTGCTTTCGCCGCTTCTCGAGATGCCGCATGGTTTGCCGAAGTGGACTTTCAAAGTCTGTCGTGGTCGTATCGGTTGGCTAGCTGCAGGTTTTCGTGCACTCCACGAACGTCTCGCATGGGAGCCGGAATTGCTGAAAAACGGCGGCCCCTCGAAGGAGGTGGTCGCGGAAATCTTCGAAGCGCAGCTCCAAACATATGAGCCTGCCTGTAGGGCCATTGCAGCATACGTGGAGGACCCCGCATCGATATCACGTCCCGCTGTCAAACTATACCTCGACCACTTGCCCTTTGGCGCCGGCACTATTCTCGCGGGACTTCCGACCCGGCCCAGGCTCGGAGGCGGCCATGTCTGAGTATCTCCCTTCAAGGGTGTTGATAACCCCCTTCCCCGATGGTGAGACCGTAAACTCGCTGCTGCGGCGAACTGCGGACTTCGCCGGCGATAGCACGCTTCGCAAGATTAGCCGGCAGTTGCTCACGAGGGGCATTGGCCTAGATGGTATGCCAAGCCGGTTAGATGAATTTCAGGCTCGCATTGGGTACCTGTTCGGCGACCGAAACGAGCTTGAGGCGAAACACACGCTGCTTGCCTATGAGTTGCTAGGGGTGCCGAAGGAGCGACAATCCGAGCAGAAAAGGCGGCTGAGAGCGCCATGCAAAGGACCGATTCGGTCGTCAAGGCTGCCTGTCCTGCTGGCGCCGTCTGAACGAGCATTTTTTTTGTGCCCCGAGTGTGCGGAGGAGGCGCAGGACCAACATGGTTTCTCCTTCACGCACCGTCGCAACGTTGCTCCATTTGTTGCAGCGTGCCCGGTCCACTTTTGCTGGCTCAGAACATCATTGACGCAGGAGCCACTGTTTGATGCGCAGTGTCATTGTGCTCGTTCGGCTGTGAAACTCCGGAACGCCATCGAGTTCGCGAAGCGCTCCGACACGTGCGTCGCGGGTATGGAGGCAGCGACTGAATACGGCAAGTCTGGCGTGATTGACGCCCTGCGAGATGCGCGCTGGTTGATGAACAGCGGCCGCCTTCGGCTTTCGGAACTCATCTCAACGTTCGAGGCTTTCTATCGAGAATCTTTCGACGACTCTCGGCTGGACACCCTCGTCTCGACGCCCGACTATGTCGACGCGGCGCTTCGCACCCTCATGCGTGACCACCGCGCGATACACCCGGTGTGGTGTATTTTGCTTAGATGGTTCAGCCAGCACTGTGAGTGCCCGCACCCGTCCGGCGCGGACCGCACTCATCGGGACGTAAAGTGCTTCTCGGTCGACCAGGCGAGAGCAGCACTGTTGCAGCACGGGACAGTTGTTTCTGCTGCCAATGAGCTAGGCACGAGCGCACACGCGCTGACCATCCTCTGTCGCTGCTCAGGAATACCTATCGATGCGCGCCCGTCGAAGTTGGCCGATGCGACGTTGGCCAACATTCAGCGACTTCTCGTTACTGGCATGCGCCCGCAGGACATCGCGCTTGCCACAGGCATGTCTACGAGTTCCGTATATCGCGTACTCGCCGCAATGCCATCCGTCGAATCGCACTATCGGACATACCTGACACGTTCGACTGATGAAACGAAGTCGCTCTGGCTGAAGCTGCGCCGCGAGCATCCGGACGCCACGCAAACTCAACTCCGGGATTTGGCACCGGCGGCATTCGCATTGCTGCGTCGGAATGCGCCCGAGTGGCTCAAGCGGCAACGCCGCACGAAACAGACCAAACACTCGACGGCGCCCGCATCCAGGCCTCATGCAGGACTTTCAGCGTTAGCTCGCGCAATCGATGCTGCTGAATCACATCTCGTTTCCCTCGAAGGCCCTCCTATGCGGCGAAGTGCATATCGACTTCGCGAACTACTGGGCATCAGCGAGTACGCACTGACCTCATCCTTGCCGAGCATCGCGACGCAAGCGTTCTCACAAACTCGCGATGGGTATATCGCCGCTCGTGTGGAATGGGGGACACGGCAAGGAGCGAGCGCTCGTGTAGGCCACTGGCGCATGGCACGAGCGGTAAAGCTGCGACAAACAACACTAAAAAATTGGGAAGCTCGTCGACAAGACGAAGCACAAACAGTGAAAGATGAGCACGGTAAATTTGTTTCACGGGACAGGTATCAAGCATGAAGAGGATTTCACTGGATTTGTGGTGCGGCAGGCTGAGTTGAGCGACGTGAACAATCACCGTGGCGTGATGGCAGTGATGGACAAGGTCCACCATAGACCAGCATTCGTACACCCATCAAATATTGAAGGAATAGCGAGCTTGTTTCCGGGGAGCTTGCCGGGCTGGGAGTCGCTCGTTATGAATCACACGCGCTACCGCCTGAACAGCGCATTTCTTCCCGAGTCGAAGAGCCAGGCGTTGCTTGAACAGTATCGACTTGGCACCCTGCCGGGTTCGATAAGCCATGTGCCAAAGCACAAGGCAGTTCTCCGTGGTCGCCTGCAAATCTGTCGGAGCTGCATGGAGTCTGACTTTGCGACGCATGGACACGCTATCTGGCATCGCCTTCATCTCATGCCATCGATACGCTACTGTCCGAAGCACAAGGAGGCGCTTATGACATTCGCTCCTGGTCGTGACGTTAGCCATCGCAGAAGCCCCCCGACATGGCATCCTCGACATCAATGCCCGCGCGGTGATGAACTGCGTGCCCTTGGCAGAATGACAAACCACGATAGCGTGGAAGCGGCAGTCGCCATTGCGCAGATGGCGCAGGAAGTGCTCGAAGGTCACATTGATACATCGGCACTCGCAGAAAATACGGGGCCGATTCTTCGGCGAAAGATTCGGCACATCGCTCATACGTCCGACCGCCGTGACTATCATCAGGTGGCACAGGAGAACCTCGAGTGGCGATTGGGGGCCGAGTTGACTCCGCTCCTCGGTTTTGCGGGACATACCTTCGTTCGGGTCACTGGCCATGAGGCGTCTGATGGACCTCTGATAAACCCAGTCCAGAACATCGCGGCTATATGGAGTCTATTCGGAGGATGGCACGACTTTCTGAATGAAGTGAACGCTCGTGAGGTCAGCCCCAAGGAATACGACGCCCAAGCTCGAATTCCGCCGAAGTACGTGCGTCGGACACCGGATAAAAAAATCGAGCGATGGCGTCGCAATTTCGAGCAGCTTGATGCGGTCGAGATGGAGCACTACCGCGAACAGTGTCGCTCTGCAATTCTGGCCGGAAAGACCCTCACACCGACCTTTACGCGTAACAGCATTATCGACCTGCCGGATGGCCAGAAGCTAGCGTTCTTTGCATTCCACTACGACCGAAATTGGTTCGACGAGAACTTACCGTCGCAATCAAGAAAGTCTGCCTTGCCAAAGGTAGTCGCGCGAAAGCA
Organism: Paraburkholderia sp. BL23I1N1; assembly: GCF_003610295.1. NCBI lineage: Bacteria > Pseudomonadati > Pseudomonadota > Betaproteobacteria > Burkholderiales > Burkholderiaceae > Paraburkholderia > Paraburkholderia sp. BL23I1N1. The sequence continues at coordinate 69,996 of NZ_RAPV01000002.1, read as the reverse complement.
GACGCTTGAGGCGAAAAAAATGGAGCTGGTGCGACAACGCTATGAGGACACCATTCGCCACGACCCGAGGCGTCGCATCTCGCGAGCGTTTCTCCTCAGCGAGACAGGCAGCGAGTCGGCATACAAGCGAGGAACAGGCACGCCCGAACTTGAATCGCTGTTGGACCAATGCGCCGATAAGTACGAGACCTGGCGTGACCGACAGATTGAGTTGCATACGTCGCTAGCGAAGAAGGTCGATAAAGATTCGAAATGGGCTACTCGTAAGACGTACGAAGGTCGCTCAAAAAATGCCTTTTCCAAACGCATCTGTAGGGCTAGAGAATGGATAGAAAAAAACAAAGACTGAACGGTGACTGCTCGCATCTGTCGTTTTCGCGCGCTAGAGGCAAGCTCTTGCGCGGTATTGCTATCGCGAGCGGGTTGCGGGTGACGGAGTGGCATCCATGGTCGATGAGTGTCACCATTTCGAAGAGTCTTGCAATCGACGAGCGTGACGTCGAGGAAGATGGGCGAACAGGTCAGGAATTCCAGCTTCGCCGGCTTGCCGGCTGGCCTGTTCTTCAATGGCCAATCGTTCTCCCCGAAACTGACCCACGTGGTGTGTTGAGCGCCACGAAGTTCGAGTGCTGGAAAAAGGCAAGCGACAGCCGCGTGGGTATCGCTGGCTATTACTTCAGCTTTAAGGCCGGCGGCAAGGTTGCGTGTCATTCCCACCTCGAAGCACGCCTTCTGGTGTACTTCGAAATGTGTCCCTTCGTCGTCGAGATACGAACGCAGTACCCGCAATGGAATCGAGAAGCGTTTCTGGCGTACTGTCGGGCAGACCGCATGTTCCCTCGGAACGAGCTAGCAACAATCGACTTCATGCTCACGTTGAGGATACCAGGAGTGCCGTATCTGATTTACCACGCTGTTTCGGCAAAGCCGCATGAGCATCTTTCACTTCCCAAAGTTAGGGCAAGACACGAACGCGAGAAAAAGGGGGCGGCGGAATGGTGTGCGACCCACGAAATCATGACCGAACTGAGCGTCACGGAGCTTGAATACTGGAGCTATCTGCGGATGCTTTCGCACATGCAACATGTGGAGCTAGACGAGATTGGGGGGCTTGGTGGAGTCGCTGGGCCGTTCGCGCAGGACCTTCTCGCCACGAGAGCTAGCGGCAACGCCGAACGTGTCGTTTCTATGCTAGGCAAACGGCGTGGGTGGAACAAGGAAAAATCCTTCCGGATGCTTGCCGTCGCTCTTTTCCTCGGCCACCTCAAATGGGATGTTCGTTTCAGCTACGAACTCGGAGAGCCGCTAAATTTCGTTCGCCCGAAATCGAACTGAGGCACGCTTCGAGTTGCATCGAGAATCATCATGAATTGTCCGAATCCGGCAACAGAAAAAATTACGCTATTTCGCAAGTTCTCAAATGTGACCGTGGTGCTTCCTAAGGGCCCGCACTTGCTCGCTAGGTATCTAGGAGAAGACAACGCATACGTATATCTGGTACGACTGGGCTATGTGGAGAACGGCGTCGCTACATTCCACAAAGACCCCGATACGATGAAATATCGAATGAAGTTCCCTATCGAAGTGATGCGGAACCTCAGGGACCGGGAACTCGCGTGGCGTGTCGACGAATGCGGGATACCGAAAGGTATGTCGAAATTTTCGCTCGCAGACAAAGAGGATAAAGAGGCGCTACGGGAAAAGAATGACGTCGTGTCACATATTGTTCGTGTCTATGGGGATAGCCCATTCAAGGACAAAAAGACCTATTCTGAGGCAGTCGCCAATGCAGCGAGAAAGTTCGGCTTTACGGAAAAGTCGGTACGTAAATATTACGAGCACTTTCTTTTCTATGGGGGGCACGAGTTCGCACAGGCGCCTCGAGACTGGGACAAAGGTGGCGAAGGCGTCGAGCGCCTCGGAGCGAGACGTGCTGACGGTACCCTTATTGAGTCGGGTCGGAAGACGTTCGCAGAAGTTATCGACCCGTCGACACATCTCTCACGGATGCAGTTTCCGGTGTACCTATTCGAGAGATTGAAGAAGTACGTAAGGCGCGAAGCACACGTTCCCGGAGCTACCATTACGGACATTGCACGAGGTTTTCTGCGGAGCCAGGTGGGACACAACCGTGATGCCGACGGCAAGAAACAAACATTCGCTGTCGACCCGCGGACGTTGCCGAGCGAGCGAAACACTATAAGAAAGGTCACGCCAATCTTTCACGAGGAGAAGGCGAAGTTGGCGCTGCTCCGAAGCTCCGCGCGAGGGCGAGGCTATTCAGCGCAGATTGCGAACGGGGACCTCAATGTGGTGGATATTGACGGCACCGTGGCCGACTGCTTCATTCGTTTCGGCGACTCAATTGTTGGCATCGACAGCGTATTGAAGCCGACGGTGCTTCTCGCGATTGACCGTTCAAGCCGTGCGATTATCGGATGGTATGTGACCTACCGGCCAGAGGACGCCAACTCCTACCTGGCGTGTGTCTTTAGTGCATGTACGGACAAGGAGGACGAACTCGCACGATGGCGTGTCTCTCACTTAGATGGGATGGTCTACGGTTGTCCGAGTGCGATTTTCGTAGACCGCGGTCCAGGCATTTCGGAAAAAGTGCATCGCGCCATTGTCAGTGGGATGCGGCAGCGACTGCTTATGGCCGAGCCGGGAAAGCCGCAGGCAAAGGGTGACGTCGAGCAGACGATGGATTTTTTTCAGGAAGAAGTCGCTGACATCATTGGCTCGACGCATGGCGAGCCGGTCAAAGGAAAAGGCCCAGAGAAGGACGCGGCGCGCAAGCGCAATCGAGAAAAGCTGAGGAAAGCGGTGGCGAGTGCAAAGTTGACGCTTGAGCAATTTATGCGAGCGCTTCTCACTGCAATAAGCAGGCATAACTTGAACTCAGACATGCGTCGAGCACGGACTCGCTTGATGGCGGAAGCCGAGGTGCCGCCGGTGCCGAAGCATATGTTTCTGTTCAATGTAGCGATGCGGGCTGGTGATGCTGCGTGGGACCTTACGGAGGAAGCGATAATCCGCCGACTCGCTAAGCCGTTCTCTCCCGACATGACGGCGCCGAGCGGAATTGTTAGCTTTGACAAGAGAGAGTTCACCTGTGACGAACTTCGAATTAGAGCGATTGAGCACGAAGCCACGCACAATGGGAGTTCGATGCCGATTAAGGGCTACGAGCTGTTCACTTCCAAGCTTCATGCTTTGTGGGACGATGATGGCTATCTCGTGGAACTGGGGCCCTCCGAGCAGACCCTCGAGAAGTTTGGCATCGCAATTCCCGACTTGCGTGACTACATCCAGATGCGGGACCTAGCGGACCTCGAAAAACAGAGAGACAAAAACCGGTTGCATCCCACCGTCGAGCAGGCCGTCAAACGAGGCGGTGTCTCGCAGGCGACGCAGAGGCGAATGGAGGCAACAGAAGGCCTGCCACCGACAGTCAACAACAGAAGGGCTCGCAAAACTGCAGAGGCACATGCCAGCGCGGCTCACACTCGCGCGGTGCTAGCTTCGGCGCAGAAGACGTCAGCGCTGGACAGCAACGCCCGTGTGCCGGCGGTGGCAGAGCCACCGACTCGCTCCGGTAGCCGCCGCGTTATCGACATCAATTTCTAGCGAGAGCGTTGCGTTTGGGGGAGTTGCCTCAAACGCAACTCCGTCGCGCGTGATTCTAAACTGATGGAGCGGGCGCTCTCTACGGAGTCTGCGCGCTAACGACCATTGCGGCCACGGAACTCTGCAGGTTGAGATTTGATAGTTTTTTCATTGCTTTGCGTCGCGCGTCACGTTGAGGCCGTAGAGGAGCCCCCTCAGTATCTTAGCCTGTGGACGCAGGCGAACTGGATGCCGGACGAGGAGGCGCGGGGCCGGCTATAAACGGCGACGCAGTCGAAGTTGAGCGAGGGGTTGAATTTAGCTGGAAGCCAGCATTGACGGAGCGCAGAACGCTTTCATTGGTAGAAGGAGGTTTTTTGCGAATCTTGGTGGCTGCGGGGGGGCGCTCGGCAATTTTTTGAAATGCCTGCCAAACACAAGTCGTTGATTTACCTGAACTACTCTCAAGTGAGAGAAATTGGCGGTACGCTTTCATTTGGTGCGAACAGATGTGTGACGTTCGAACAGAAGCGCATATCTTTGCGTCAACAGAAACGCATATCTCTCGGAAAAAGTCTCGCTGAGGCTTATCCCGCTGCGATTGTTCGAACAAAAGCACATACCGTGGGCCGGGGCCTCTTGGAACCAATGACCACTCCTCAAGTGGTGAAAAAAAGCGCTTTATGTCCGGAAGGGCTCGACAGACGAGCCCTTGGGGCCTAACATTCAGTACCGTAATCAAGCACCCAAGCCGCTGATTACAATACAAAAAGTAATGAATTAATACTGTCGGCGTACGTGGCGATGTTATCGATCAGAAGGCTCGCAATGTAAGTAAAAACTTATTTAATTAAATAGCGGACGAAAAAAAACGAGAGGCGCCAACCTCTCGCTTTTCCGGATCGCCGTAAGGAGAACCGAGTCATCAACTCAAGTCTCCCCCATGGCATCCAATTCGTCAAGGACTCTCCAGGCTTTTTTGCTTGCGGAGTGTAAACACTCGCCCTTACTGGATTGCTATGGGACTCTCGATATCACGGGGGCCGGCACGGTTTTCGCCTAATCATTCCGGCAGAAACTGACGTCTTTAATTTCTGGCGATCCTGCTTTCGGTAATTAGTCGTTTCTCAGGAGCTTGCACATGTTTACGTTCACTCACCGCAATCCCGCGATGCAACTGGATCGGCACCACACGGCTCTCGTGCTGGCGGACATCCAGAACGAATTCCTTTCGGAAACGGGAAGTTATTACCCGATGATTGAAGAGAGCCTGAAAGCTAACAAGGTTCACGATCATCTCGAGCAGCTGCTGCAATGTGCAAAGGAGTGCGGCTTTCCCGTCATTCATTCGCCGCATTACTACTTTCCGTCTGATGGTCAATGGGTCGCGCCGGGCGGCGCCATCTCTGACTACCTCGCCACACAGATCCAGTTCGTCGGACGCAAGGATCCTGTCGATCTCGAGGGCTTCGCAGGCTCGGGCACCTAGGCGCAACGGGGCGCACCCGATTGGTCGGGCCAAGAACACGAGAGGGTTTCAAAACGTAGCTACAAGTATACATATCGTATATATCGGCATACAATGACGGTTCTCTATGTATGGAGGTAGTTACGATGACGAGACAGCTTCCGCCTGTCACCGACCCGAGCTTCCGGTCTGCTTTGAAAGCAGCGCGCGAAAACATGCGGTTTTCGTATCGCGAGCTTGCCCGCCGCGCTGGCATTCATGCCGTAATGCCATCTCGCTATGAAAATGCGGATAGCGCGGACGCGACTCTGCCCAGTTACGCCACTTGGGAGAAGCTCAACGCGGCACTGTTCCCGGTTGACATCGAGGCGGCAGAGTCAGCTACATCGCAGGACGAGGTGTGCCTGAAAGATGCCTCGGTGGAAGAAATCGTCGCGGAGCTAAAGCGTCGCGGCGCCGAATCGGTCGCAATCAACTGGTAACCGCCTGAAGATAGTCAGATGAACAGCTTTGAGAACCTGAGTCCTGAGGACCGCAAACGCGTGTCGTATCTGAAAACTCGCGATGATTGCGCGCAGCTTGCGAAGAATGCCGGCGACAAATATCCGCATCTCGTGGTCGCGGCACGTCAACGGTCAATTGAGGTGCAGGTGAACGCCATGAATCTCGACTCAGCCTTGCGTCGCGACATCTGGAGCGTCGTCTACGCTCAGGAAGAAGCAATTTTCGTGAGGAACGGCAGACGTCTGCGCGCCAACAGAACCCTTCAGTGCATCACCAACCGCGGAGAACTCGGTGGTGTTCCACCTCACGCACACACCGCTCGATGTGCTGCGCAAAAAAGGCCTGCGAGCGAACGCGCTCGCGGACTACACCGTGCACAAGCTCATTGGGCGCCTGCAGGAGCGAATGGCACCGGCACTTGAGGAGACGGCTCGCCGGTTCACCCGCACGCATGGGGATTACTACCCGCTCGAATTGAGCCTATGGGAGCAGTTGTCTCTCGCACCTCCGCATTACAGCGGCGTGCTCCTGTCTCTCACGCAGGACGACGCCTTGGCCGGTTTGAACGAAACATCCGAACCAAACAGGAAGTTGCGTGCGATGCTTCAGTTCTCGAAGCAGTTCGCGCCCGAGGCACTTGAATCGATAGCTCGATTTCACGATGGCGATACCGCTCATGCGCTCGGTAGATTGGAGCGCGCGCCGGCAACGCCCGGACATCTGCTTCGTTTGCGCGAACAGCCTTCGTTAGAGGACGGTTTCTTCTCGCTGCTTGCTCAGCCGTTTCTCGAGGTGAACGGCATCTTACGTAACTATGATAGAGGTGCCGATTTACGCCCCGAAGCCCGTGCCATCTGGTTCAACGGCATCATTCCGTTCGAGTGCTTTGAGGTCCTGCCATTGCAGTCTGGCGGAGCACCGTAACTGTCAGGGGGCTTTAGTTAATACACCACCAAGTCTCCGCTTCGGCGCATGCGGAGAGATGCAGATGGCGTGTCGCCCTTCTCACGCTGCGAGCTTGTGCTCGTAATAGGGCCAGTCCTTGTCATCGAGGATGGCGTACATCGCTGCCAGGCTCGACGCGCTCGGATTGAACCACGCTTCGATGTTCTCGGGCTTGATGGGGATGATGCACCGGTCATGGCTGACCGCTTCAATCTCTGGCGGCGGCTCATCCGTGATGGCCGCAAACGACAAGAGGTTCGCTATGTGTTCGTCAGTGAATTCACTCATGTTCGATGCGCCTGCTCGCTTCGGTCGCCAGTGTATAGCTCCGAAACGGCCGATAGCGCACGGCACCGTATGCTCAATATCCGGCCTTTTTCTTAAAATGGCGGCAATTCGATAGCGTTGGCAGGACCGCTCGAAGCAAGTCTAGTTCGACATCGATACCGGCTCTCGCGGTGCTGGACGAACTGCTCAACGGCGAGAGCATCCACTGCGGGTTCGGCGAAGTGTTCGCCTCCCTCGCATCGGGCGTCGACGCAGCGAGCCAAACCTCGGCTGGCCAGGTGAATCATCGAGCTTGCGCCCACCTTCGCGGTTAAAATCTGTTCAGCAAAATTGAATGAAATGCAACTAAGATATACGTTCGCAAACTCGCTTCACGTCTACGCTTAATGACAATAACTATAGGAACAAGATGCGTAACAATGCACTTTCGCGCATTGCAACCAAGGTCTGAACCGCCGGGTGCATGCAGTGGAAGAGACCGTCGGCCTTGATAGAGGAACGCAAAGCCCGTACGGCCGGCCCCACGCCGCGACTTAACAAACCTCGAGGCCTCTCGCCCTCATCGAATGTATTCGACGAAAGCCTTCTGGTTCTTCCGACCTACAACCACGGCGCCTTCCTCAGCCTTGGGGCTGAAATGTCCGATGCGACGCGCAATATCATTTTCATATACGGTGTAGCCCGGAAAATCGACCGTTGAACGGCCGCTTTACAGATAGCCACGGGCTGCCTTGGGTCGAGTATCGCCGCCCCCCCCGCCGAGGAGCAAAGCGTGGATATGCAATCTGCATCGGGCAGAACCCGGTAGAGTCGAGTTGTGGCGCGGTAAGTGTTGCTGGTAAACGCGTTTGAATTTTGTTAACTTCGGCGAACCCATTGCGCCGGAGTCCAGATGAAGTGTGTTGTAGAGCTGAGCGAAGCCGAGGAAAAGACCTTGCAACAGATGTCGTTGAACCACCAGCATCGCGACATGCGCATCCGGGCCGCGGGCGTGATGATGCTCGGCCGCAAGATCAAACTGACTGAAGTGGCTGCGCAGCTCAGCGTGAGCGGGCAGTCGGTCTACAACTGGGCGCGCGCGTGGCGGGAATCCGGCATATGTGGGCTGCTGGTCGGTCATAAAGGCGGACGTCCCCGTTCGTTGTCTGAAGCCATGATCGCCACCGCCATCGAGGCGGCCAGCGTCGAATTGATGACGCTCAGACAGATTGCGCAGCGCGTTGAAGAAGCTCATGGTGTGCAGTTTCCCTGCCGCCTGGATACCTTGTCGACTGCGCTCAAACGAGCGGGGTTTTCCTACAAGCGTGGTCGCTATTCGCTCAAAAAAAGCGTAGCCCCGAGGAGTTCGCCGTGAAGGCCTCCACCCTCGCGAAGCTACAGCAGGCCGCACTCGACGGTGCGTGCCAGCTGTTCTACTTCGATCAATCGGGGTTCAGTGCTTCGCCCCCGGTGCAGCGCGGCTGGTCGCCCATCGGCGAACCGCATCGTGTGTTCCCGCAACCGCACTGCAAACGCTCCGTCCTTGGTGCACTGGATTTCGGCGCCAACCTGCTGACGTATCACACCAGCAAGACCACGATCAAACGCCCCGATGTCGTGCAATTCCTTGAGCAGATCGCGCGGAAAAGCACGCCCGGTCTGACGACCGTAGTGGTGCTCGACAACGCCTCGATCCATCACAACATCGATCAGGAAACAATCGACCGATGGTTTCTCGAACATCGCATGGTGCTGTTCTATCTGCCGCCCTACAGCCCCGAACTGAATCTCATCGAAATCCTCTGGAAGCACGCCAAGTATCACTGGCGCGGCTTCGTCACCTGGACCAAGGAAACCATCGATGCCGAGGTCAAAAAACTGCTCGACGGATTCGGCTCAGATTTTCAAATCAGATTTTCGTGAACACTTAGCATTAGGTTCAGCTTGTCTGTTTCCGCCTCTTTCGTCTGGCGGTGCCCGAATATCCTGGCCTTAACCCCGTTTCCGCACCCCGCGCATCGAACCGGACATGCAGATCTCCCGCATCCGGCTCTCGGACAAGACATCACGCCTTCGTACTCGGCAAGTCACTTCCAAGGCCCTTGTAGACGAGCGAGACCGAAGTGCCCGTAGAGGTGCGAGGTTGGATAGCTCCCGCCCCTGCGACGTCTTACCTTGCGCTTGGTACGTAACCACCGACGCAACCGCGCGCTGGTGTAGCTATCGAGCGCCCGATATGCTCGACTGACCGTGCCTACCTTGAAGTAGTTCGCCCAGCCGCGCACCGTGCGGTTCAATTTGCCAATCAGCTCCGTGGTGTCCATCCACGTCATAGAAGCGGCGGCTCGCGTTGCCAGTCCTCTTTCGCATCCGACCAGACACGTTCCTGCAGGTCGTGCTCGTCAGCTAGGAGCGTGCGCGGCAGAAGTCTGATGTCATCCGGTCGGGCAGGGTAAACGTTGTTAGCAGATGACAACAAGCTATCTCCCCTACGAGCCGCAGCAGCAGATGTTGCTGCCCCACGCGCTGCAAGACTGGCTGCCCGAAGGGCACCTTGCCTACTACATCAGCGACACGGTGGACTCACTCGACCTCTCCGCTTTCCATGCGCGGTATGCCGGCGGTGGTCAGCGCAACCAGCCCTTTCATCCGGCGATGATGGTGAAGGTGCTCGTGTACGGCTATGCGACCGGCGTGTTCTCGTCGCGCAAGCTGGCCAGGAAGCTGCATGAGGATGTCGCGTTCCGGGTCCTGGCGGCGGGCAACTATCCGGCGCACCGGACGCTGTGCGACTTCCGCGCCTTTCACCTCAAAGAACTGTCGGACCTGTTTGTGCAGGTGGTGAAACTGGCCAGGGAGTGCGGACTGATCAGGCTCGGGACGATTGCCGTTGACGGCACGAAGATCAAGGCCAATGCCTCGCGCCACAAGGCGATGAGCTACGACCGGATGAAGAAAGCCGAGCTTGAACTGAAAGAACAGATCGATGCGCTGCTGGCAAAAGCGAAAGTGGCCGATGACGCTGAGAAGAACGAGCCTGAACTCGATATTCCGGCCGAGATCACGCGGCGCGAGGACCGGCTTGCGGTCATCCGTGCTGCGCGTGCGCGTCTGGAAGAGCGCCAGCGCCAGGCCGATATCGCGCGTGGTCGTAGCGACGACGACACGCCGCCGGACGGCGGCGACAAGCCGAAAAAGAAGTCGCGCTTCAAGTACAGGTTCGGCGAGCCCAAGCCCGACGCCCAGGAGAATTTTACTGACCCGGAAAGCCGGATCATGAAGCACGCCGGCGGCGGCTTCGACTATTCCTACAATGCCCAGGCTGCCGTCGACGACACGGCCCACATCATCGTCGCGGCCGAACTGGGTAACAGTGCCGCCGACAGCGGCCAGTTGCCAGGCGTTCTTGCTGCCGTGCTGCGTGACGCTGGCGCCAATCCCAGGCAAGTCCTTGCCGACGCGGGCTACCGGTCGGAAGCGACGTTCGAGCAATTGCGCGAGCATCCCGCCGAGCTGATTGTGGCGCCCGGACGCGAGGGCAAGAAAGATGTGAGGGTCGATGCCCTGAAGCGCCCGCTGTGCGCCGCGATGGCAGAAAAGTTTACTTCTGCGCAAACTCAGGCGGCCTATCGAAAGCGCAAATGGCTGTCCGAACCGCCGAATGCCTGGGTAAAAAGCGTTCTCGGATTTCGACAATTCAGCATGCGCGGACTGGCCAAGGCTCAGGCCGAGTGGAAGCTCGTCTGCGTGGCGCTGAACCTGCGCAGAATGTCGAAAATGAAACTTGCGTAAGCCCGGAAGGGGGCAAGTTTGCCTGATTTCGCCCCCGGGCAAACCATTTTTGCGCGCACTGGCGGGCAAAACTGCAATCGCAGTTGACGCCGCCCGATCTGGCGTCAACTCCGGAGGCTCAAATTCTGTCTGCCGCGCGGACTCCTAGTGCCAGAGCCGTCACCTGCTCGATCTTCATTTCATCGTTGCGGAACAGCTCGAGCAGCTTTGGCGAGACATTCGCCAGTTTCAGACGCCGGCGCACGACCAGCGGCGAGATTCTGAACAGCGCGGCAATGTATTCGATGCTTTTGCCTTCCCCGGCCAGCATCCGGATCGGGGTATTTCCGTAGCAGCAGGATGCATGACGCGATTGCCAGTGCTCATTCTCTAGACTAATATCCACAACGCCATTGTCGATCTTGACAATTCTTGACATTCACGTGCGGATCGAACCGGTTTTCATCGCTCGATCGCCTTCGATTGCGAAAGGAAATGCGAACTCAGACGGCCGATAGCGCCGAGGCGAGGCCAGATGCCGGGCGGCGTAGTATCGAAGAGGGCGGTGATCGGTTATGCCTGCGGTCTGCTTCCGAGTGCGATCGCGCTTTCCTTCGCGAGGTGTTCGAAAGCACCCGCGCGGACGAATTCGCGCGGACGGGATGGCGTCCCGAGCGCATTGTCTCGCTGCTGGCCGAGCAATTTTCCATGCAAGACACGTATTACCGTCGGCATTACCCGCACGGCCGCTTCGACGTGGTCGTGCTGGGCGAGCGCGCCGTCGGTCGTCTTTATCACGACTGGCACGGCAGCGAGGCGCGCTTGATCGACATCGCGCTGCTGCCCGCTCATCGTGGCGCCGGCATCGGCACGCGGCTCCTGCGAGCGTTCGTGACGCGGGCTGCGGCCCGCGCGGTGCCCGTCGTGCTGTACGTCGAGATGAACAACCCGGTGCAAGGACTGTATCGACGGCTTGATTTCGAGCCGGTAGGCGAGAACGGAATCTACATCCAGATGCGGCGGCCCGTCATGCCGTTCGGCGACGTGGACGTGGCAAGTGTCGATGGGCTTGGCCACGAGGCTGAAGGCACGCGGTAGCGGGCCGACGCTCAGGTGGCGGTTCGCTCTCGGGCGGGCCGCTCAGATAAGGCGGCAATAACATAGACCATGGCCGATGCTGTCGGCGAGACACAAATCGAACAACGAGCGGGGGCTTGTTTGCTATCCATCCCTACCCATGCCGAATTGCTCGAGGCGATCGGGCAACGGTTCACCTTTGGTGCTGCCAACGGGCAGTCCGTCGAGGCGGTGCTCTCGCACGCGCCTGCTGGCGTGCCTATGAACGGCGGTTTTGTCTGCTACGCGGCCACGTTCGAGCTGCCCGCAGGCGTTTCGCTTGCGCAGGACGTTTATCGCATTGGTTCACCCGTGGGACGTGCGTGGGATCTGCTCGCCACGCCGACACGGCCCACCGAGGACGGACGATCGACGCTCACTGTCGTCGTGCATACCCGTACCGACGAGCTGGCTAAAGCAGCCGGCTCGCCGGATGTGACGTAGGCGTTTTTCTTTTCTTCGACAGGAGACCTTCGATGAGCGATCCGTTTTTGGGCGAAATCCGCATGGCCGGCTTCAATTTCGCACCGAGGGGCTGGGCGCAGTGTCAGGGCCAGTTGATGCCGATTTCGCAGAACCAGGCGTTGTTCTCGCTACTCGGCACGTTCTTCGGCGGCAACGGGGTGTCGAACTACCAGCTGCCGGATCTGCAAGGCCGCTCGCCCGTGGGCATGGGGCAGGGTCTGGGGCTCTCGCCCATCGACATCGGCGAGACCGGCGGGACGGAGAATGCTTCGCTGACGATTGAGAATCTGCCGCAGCATACGCATACGGCGACGGTGTCGGGCGGCGCCGGGACGGCCTCGATCGCGATCCCGGCATCGACATCGACGGCTTCGGGTACTCAAACCGCGGCGCCCAGCAATACATCCGTGTTGGGGCCGATCAGCGCCGGCGGGCGGCCGGGCGAAATCTATAGCACCGCGACAGCCGACACGACCCTCAAGCCGTTTAACGCGACGTTGAGCGGTACGGCTCCCACGGTTCAAAACAGCATGACCGGTAGCAGTCTGCCGTTTTCTCTGCGTAATCCGTACCTCGGCATCAACTTCATCATTGCGCTGCAAGGGGTTTTCCCCCCGCGCGGGTGATGAACGCGTGCCGTAAGGCACGCTTTTAGGGACGACAAGCGATGACATTCGCCGGCAGCCTTTCCAAGCTTACCGCCGCCCTGCGCGCGCCCGCAGCCCGCCCGCGCAACGCGGGCGCTGCGATGCCTGCGCCGCTCATCGTCGCGCTCGAGCCGCGCATCGTCTACGATGCGTCGGCCGCCTCGATCGGAGCGGCGGCCGTCGCGGCTCAGCATCATGCGAGCGCCGACACCTCCGCCTCGAGTACCTCGGGCGACGCGGCGGCGGGACACAGCTCGGGCGCGGCGGCGCACGCGTCTCATGCGGGCGTCAACGCCGCGGCATCGACCCGTGCGGTGCACGGCTATACGGCGGCTGTAACAGGCGAAAGCGCGGCCGGCGTTGCCGACGCGTCGGCGATGCGCGCGGTACACGGCTTCACCGCTACGGTGGCTCAGAGTACCGATCGCCAGGTCGTCTTCGTCAATTCCAACGTCTCCGGGTATCAAACACTCGTCTCGGGTCTGCCGCAGGGCACGCAGGTCGTCATCCTCGATTCGACGAAAGACGGCCTCGTGCAAATCGAACAGTATCTGGAGCAGCATCCGGGGGTCGGCGCGATCCATCTCGTCTCGCACGGGTCCGACGGCAACGTGCAGATCGGCAGCACTTGGCTCAATCAGGGCGACTTGTCGGCGTATAGCGCGGAGCTTGCGCAGATCGGTGCGGCGATGAAGCCCGGCGGGGATTTCCTGATCTACGGCTGCGACGTCGCGCAAAATGCGGACGGCAAGGCGCTCGTGCAGCAGATCGCCTCGATATCCGGTCTGAACGTGGCGGCCTCGACCGATGCGACGGGCGCGGCGGCGCTGGGCGGCGATTGGACGCTGGAGTACGACGCGGGCACCGTGCACACGCCGGTGATTTTTTCGACGGCTGCGGAACAGCAATATGGCGCGTTGCTGAGCGTGACGGACGAAACGTACGACGGCCACCTCGGTTTCGACACGACGGGCGGCGCGGCCGGTGTCACATCGTTTTCGCTGGATGGCATCACCTACACGATGGACCAGGCTTCCGAGTTTTCCGTCGACAGTACCACTATCAATCAAGGCGGTGCGCCGGCATTGAGCACGGGGCCGAGCGACGGGGTGCTAGTCGGCAACGTGCAAGGCACTCCGTTGACGACGATGACGATATCGCTGCAAAACGGCGATAAGATGGCCATTCAGAGCTTCGATCTCGACACGTTCGACGGGGCGGTCAGACTCGATGCGCTCAACGCATCCGGCGTTGTCGTCGGCACGGTCTCGCTGAATCCCGCCGGCAACGGCGGCACGTTCCATGTGGACGTATCGTCCAATCCTGCGTTTTCCAATATCACGAGCCTGAGGTTCGTCGAGACGGATGGCTATTACCTGTCGCCGACGCTGAATAACTTCACGTACGTCGACCTTTCTTCGCCTCCTGCAATGACGGCGAGCGGCGGCAGCACGTCTTTCGTCGAAGCCGATAACGTCGCCTCCACGCCTGTCGCGATCGACAGCGGCATGACGTTGACAGACGGCGATGCGACCACTGCGAAGCAAGGCACCGTCAGCATCACGAGCAACTTCGCGAGTGGGCAAGACGTGCTCGGGTTCACGAATACGAGTGCCGCGACATACGGCGACATCAGCGCCGCTTACAACGCCACCACCGGTGTCATGACGCTCACGTCGGCGAGCGGTACCGCCACGATCACGCAATGGCAGAATGCATTCCGTGCCGTGACCTACACCGATACCGCCGCTGCGTCGCCGAATACTGCTACGCGTACGATCAGCTTCGGATTGGCGACCGACGCCTATTTTTCTTCCAGCAATACGGTGACGAAAAACGTGACCGTCACGGCGACCGATCAAACGCCGATTGTCCATGCGACCGGCGGCACAACGAGTTATAGCGACGGCACGTCGCCTATCACGATCGACAGCGGGGTCACGGTCAGCGATGCCGACAACACGACACAAGCGTCCGGAACGGTTTCGATATCGGGCGGCTTCCATAGCGGCGATACGCTGAGTTTCACGAACGATGGTTCGACGATGGGCAACATCGCCGCCTCGTACAGCGCGGCAACGGGCGTGATGACGCTGACGTCGGCGGGCAACACGGCCACCGACGCGCAGTGGGGGCACGCGTTGTCGGCGGTGACGTTCGCAAGTACGAGCCCGACGTACGGCGCTCGCACGATCTCGTTCGCCACGAGCGACGGCACGAAAACGAGCACCGCGGCGACGGACACGATCAATGTCGTCAATCCGGTCCAAGTCACGACCGATTCGGGCTCCGCCTCGTTCGTGGCCGGCGATAACACGGCTTCGACGCCGGTCGTGGTCGATTCCGGGCTGACCGTGACCGATACCGCCGTCGCGACGCTCGGCTCCGCGACCGTCGCGATCACCGGCAACTTCGCAAGCGACGAAGACGTGTTGGCGTTCACGAACGACGGCTCGACGATGGGCAATATCGCGGGCTCCTACAACTCGGGCACGGGCTTGCTGACCCTGACGTCCTCGGGTGCCACCGCCACGCTTGCGCAATGGCAGAGCGCGCTGCGTTCGGTGACGTATTCCGACACGCGGGTTATGCCGAGCAGCTCGACACGCACAGTCGGCTTCACCGTCGTCGACAGTCTGAGCAATACGAGCACGACCTCCACGCGTACAGTGACGGTGACGGACACCGATCAAACGCCGATCGTGACGACGACGGGCGGCACGATGGGCTATGTGGGCGGCACTTCGGCAGCGACGGTCGACGGCCACGTGACGGTCAGCGATCTGGACAACACGACGCAATCGTCGGGAACGGTGTCGGTCACCAGCGGGTTCAACAGCGGCGACACGTTGACGTTCGTCAACACGAATTCGACGACGTTCGGCAACATCGTGGCTTCGTACAACGCGGGGACGGGTGTGCTGACGTTGTCGTCCACGGGCGCGACGGCCACCGATACACAGTGGTCCAACGCGCTGAGCGCGGTGACGTTCTCGGCGAGCTCCAGTGCCCCGCCGGGTAATCGCACGATTTCGTTCACGACGAACGACGGGACCAAGACCAGCGCGGCGGCGACCGATACGGTGGATGTGCTGGGGCCGCCGACGATCACGACCGACTCGGGCTCGGCCGCGTTCGTCGCGGGCGACAACGTGACCTCGACGCCGGTGACGATCGATTCGGGCTTGACGCTGACGGACGCCAGCGCCTCGACGCTCGGATCGGCCACTGTTGCAATCACAGGCAACTTCCATAGCGGCGAGGACCTGCTTGCGTTCACGAACACGAACTCGGCGACGTTCGGCAACATCGCCGCTTCGTACAACGCCGCGACGGGTGTGCTGACGATGACATCCTCGGGCGCGACGGCGACGCTTGCACAATGGCAGGCGGCGCTCGACGCGGTAACTTACACCGATACGGCGGTGACGCCGAGCGCGGCGACGCGCACGATCAGCTTCACGGCGGTCGATTCGGGTGCCAACACGAGTAACACGGCTACCCGCACGGTGACGGTGGCCGACACCGATCAAACCCCAATCGTGACGACGACGGGCGGCACGACGAACTACGTGGGCGGCACCTCGGCGGCGACGGTCGACGGTCATGTCACGGTGGGCGATCTGGACAACACGACGCAATCGTCGGGAACGGTGTCGGTCACCAGCGGGTTTAACAGCGGCGATACGCTGACGTTCGTCAACACGAATTCGACGACGTTCGGCAACATCGTGGCTTCGTACAACGCGGGGACGGGTGTGCTGACGTTGTCGTCCACGGGCGCGACGGCCACCGATGCGCAGTGGTCCAATGCGCTGAGCGCGGTGACGTTCTCGGCCAGCTCCAGTGCCCCGCCGGGTAATCGCACGATTTCGTTCACGACGAACGACGGGACCAAGACCAGCGCGGCGGCGACCGATACGGTGGATGTGCTGGGGCCGCCGACGATCACGACCGACTCGGGTTCGGCCGCGTTCGTCGCGGGCGACAACGTGACCTCGACGCCGGTGACGATCGATTCGGGCTTGACGCTGACGGACGCCAGCGCCTCGACGCTCGGATCGGCCACTGTTGCAATCACAGGCAACTTCCATAGCGGCGAGGACCTGCTCGCGTTCACGAACACGAACGCGGGGACGTTCGGCAACATCGCCGCTTCGTACAACGCGTCGACGGGTGTGCTGACGATGACGTCCTCGGGTGCGACGGCGACGCTTGCACAATGGCAGGCGGCGCTCGACGCGGTAACTTACACCGATACGGCGGTGACGCCGAGCGCGGCGACGCGCACGATCAGCTTCACGGCGGTCGATTCGGGTGCCAACACGAGTAACACGGCTACCCGCACGGTGACGGTGGCCGACACCGATCAAACCCCAATCGTGACGACGACGGGCGGCACGACGAACTACGTGGGCGGCACCTCGGCGGCGACGGTCGACGGTCATGTCACGGTGGGCGATCTGGACAACACGACGCAATCGTCGGGAACGGTGTCGGTCACCAGCGGGTTTAACAGCGGCGATACGCTGACGTTCGTCAACACGAATTCGACGACGTTCGGCAACATCGTGGCTTCGTACAACGCGGGGACGGGTGTGCTGACGTTGTCGTCCACGGGCGCGACGGCCACCGATGCGCAGTGGTCCAATGCGCTGAGCGCGGTGACGTTCTCGGCCAGCTCCAGTGCCCCGCCGGGTAATCGCACGATTTCGTTCACGACGAACGACGGGACCAAGACCAGCGCGGCGGCGACCGATACGGTGGATGTGCTGGGGCCGCCGACGATCACGACCGACTCGGGTTCGGCCGCGTTCGTCGCGGGCGACAACGTGACCTCGACGCCGGTGACGATCGATTCGGGCTTGACGCTGACGGACGCCAGCGCCTCGACGCTCGGATCGGCCACTGTTGCAATCACAGGCAACTTCCATAGCGGCGAGGACCTGCTCGCGTTCACGAACACGAACGCGGGGACGTTCGGCAACATCGCCGCTTCGTACAACGCGTCGACGGGTGTGCTGACGATGACGTCCTCGGGTGCGACGGCGACAGTTACCGAATGGCAAGCGGCGCTCGACGCGGTGACCTACACCGACACGGCTGTGACCCCGAACAATGCCACGCGCACGATCAGTTTCACGGCAGTCGATTCGAGTGCCAACACGAGCAACACGGCTACTCGCACGGTGACGGTGGCCGACACCGATCAAACGCCGATCGTGACGGCAACCAGCGGGACGACGAGCTATAGCTCCGGCTCGGCGCCGACGATCGTCAATCCGCATGTGAGCGTGACCGACCGCGACAACCCGACGCAAGCATCGGGCGCCGTATCGATCGGTACGGGCTTCGTGAGTGGCGACGTACTCTCGTTCACGAATACAAGCCAAGCGACCTTCGGCAACATTGCCGCTTCGTACAACGCCGCGACGGGTGTGCTGACGCTGACGTCCACCGGTGCGACGGCTACCGATGCGCAATGGTCGAACGCAATGAGCGCAGTCACATTCTCGAGCAGCAGCGCGAGCTTCGGCAATCGAACGATCTCGTTCGCAACGAACGACGGCACCGAGACGAGCGCCGCGGCGGGCGCAACCGTTGCCTTCTTCGATCGTCCGCATGTAACGCCCGACTCGGGGGTTGCATCGTTCACGTCCGCCGACAACGCCACATCGACGCCCGTCATCGTCTCACCGGGCTTGACGTTGACGGACGCCAGCGTGAGCGCCGGCAGTACCGCGTTGTCCTCTGCGTCGGTGACGGTCACGGGCGGCTTCCATGCGGGGCAGGACGTGCTGGCGTTCACGAACGACGGCTCGACGATGGGCAACATTCAAGCGAGCTACAACGCGAGCACGGGCGTGCTGACGCTGACCTCGGCGGGCGGTACGGCGACCTTGAATGCTTGGCGCTCGGCGCTGGCATCGGTCACGTATACGGACACCGCGGTGGTGCCCGACAACGCGACGCGCACGATCAGCTTCGCGGTGACGGACCGGAACGGGACGGCCAGCGATGCGCAGACACGCAACGTGACGGTGACCGACACGGATCAGACGCCGACGCTGTCCGTGAGCGGAGATGTGACGTTCACATCGCAAGTGACCGTTTCGACGCCGGTGGCCGTGGCACCGCAAGTGACGCTGGGCGATCGCGATCCGAACGCCACGCTCACATCGGCGCAGGTCGCGATCAGCGGCGGTTTCGATGCAGTGCATGACACGCTCGCATTCGCGAATGCATCGGGAACGAGTGATTTCAGCGCGAACTACGACGCGAACTCCGGCGTGTTGACGTTGACGTGGACGGGCAGCGGCAAGCCGACGTTTGCCCAATGGCAAAGCGCGCTCGAATCGGTGACGTACTCGAACTCGGGGTTCCGCGCGAGCGGCAGCCGGTCCGTGACGTTCACGATCACCGATGGCGTGAAGACGAGCGTGGCGGCATCCAATACGATCGCGATCGTCACGGGGCGTTCGGGCGGCACGCCGACCGCGGCGTTGCCGGCGGCGACAACCACGACCACAACGACGGATACGTCGGCCTCGCGTTCGACGGGTTCCGACAACACCGGCGCGCCGGACGTACTCGACGAACTCGGTGGCAGGCAGCCGATCGGCTCAGTGCCCGTCGTCCCAACGATGACGTTTTCCGACCCGAGCGCGCCCACGGGCAACTACTTGATCGATCGCGCGACGGTGTCGCGCTTCGATGCCGCCGCACTGGATGCGGCGCTGGCCGTGACGCAGTCGTCGGAGATGTTCATGTCGGCGTCGGAGATCGCCGTGCCTGTGCCGGAGTACGACCCGTTCTCGATCGACGTGGCGACGCTCTTGCCGCCGTCGCAGGCGCTGCGGGATGGGGCTTCCGACGTGACGGTGCAGCTGGCCAACGGCCGCTCCCTGCCTGGTTGGCTTCACTACGACGCCGCGAGCGGCGTGCTGCGCGGCAAGGTGCCGCCGGGTGTGGAGGGCGTGCGTATCGTCGTGGAGTTGCACGATGCATCGGGGCACGTGTCGCGTCGCGATGTCGTGCTGGCGCCGAATGCGCGCAGCAGCGGGCACGACGTCGCGCAACCGAACCATGGGCACCCGCATGCGCATCCGAACCCGAATGGGAATGCGAACGGCCACGCGGCGCTCGATCTCGTGCAACCGCTTGCCTCGCGTGCGGCACGTCCCGCCGGTAAGACCTCGCTGGACCACCAATTTGCCCAAGCGCGCGCGGCGCTGCACGTGACGCGTGTCGTGGGCGCGGTCCGTCGCGTATGAATTTCTGTCATCTTTCAAGAACAATGAGCCCACAAACGACCATTGCCGAAGTCGCTTCCTCATCCGCCGGCGCTCGCGATGCCACACGCGCGGCACGCACGGGCCGCGCGCCTCGCGCCTCTCTGATTGGTGTCGCCGTGGCGGCACTGTGGCTGTCCGGCTGCGCGATCCACCCGATGCCCTTCACCGACGCCGAGCGCGCGCAAACAGCGCAGGCCGACCGCACAGCGATGTTCGAAGGCCAGCCGCAGCTCTCCGGCCCCGTGACGCTCGACGAGGCGATGGCGCGTGCCATTCGATTCAACCTCGACCAGCGCTTGAAGATGATGGAAGAGGCGCTGGCGCAAAGGCAGCTCGATCTGGCGAACTTCGACATGTTGCCGAAGCTGACGGCGCAAGCTGGCTACACGAACCGCAACAATCTGCTCGTGTCCTCGTCGGAGGATTACTTCACGCGCGGGCAGTCGCTGCCGCCTTCATATTCGAGCGATCGGGACGACCGCACGGCCGATCTCTCGTTCTCCTGGAATATCCTCGATTTCGGCGTCAGCTACTTCGAGGCGAAGGAGCAGGCCGATCGCGTGCTCGTGGTCGAGCAGCGCCGCCGCAAGGTGGTGCAGCTGATGATGCAGCAAGTGCGCGAGGCGTATTGGGAAGCGGCTGGAGCACAGCGCCTGGAGAGCCGCATCGGCCCGCTGCTGACGCAGGCCAAGCAGGCGCTCGAGGAGTCGCGTCAATCGCAATCGGAAGGCTTGCGCTCACCGCTGGAAACGCTCGCTTATCAGCACGCGCTGCTCGACATCATGCGCCAGCTCGAAGCCGTGCGGGACCAGCTCGAAGAAGCCAAGCCTCGGCTCGCTTCGCTGATGAACATCGCGCCGGGCACCGATTTCACGCTGGCGCCGCCGCAGGGGTTCCAGGTACCCACGTTCGACATGCCGATGGCGCAGATGGAGGAGACCGCGCTGGAGCGCCGGCCGGAACTGGTCGAAGCGAGTTACAACGAGCGCATCAGCGTGAATGAGACGCACAAGGCGATCGCCAAGCTGCTGCCCGGGATCGAGCTGCAACTCGGTTCCCATTACGACAGCAACAGCTTCTTGATGTTCCACTCGTGGCGTGCCGCCGGTGTCAACGTGAGCTGGAACCTGCTGAACTTGCTCAACGAGAAGAACATCCGCGGCGCGGCCGACGCCCAGCACGATGTCGCGCATGCGCAGCAACTTGCGTTGTCGATGGCCGTGCTGACGCAAGTGCACGTGGCACGCGCCGAGCTCGCCGCGAAGCAACGCCAGTTCGATCTGTTCAAGCAGCTCGACGATGTCGACGAGCAGATTCTGAAGCACACGCACAATGCCACGGTGGCCAACGCGCAAGGCAAGCTCGAGGAGATTCGCGCGGCGACGTCGGCGATGATGTCCGAGCTGCGTCTGTACCAAAGCTACGGCGAACTCGAGAGCTCATACGGACAAATGCTCGCGACGCTCGGGCTGGATCCGCTGCCGGGGAGAGTCGACAAGGACGACCTGAAATCGATCGAACAATCGATCGACAAAGAGCAAGCGCGCTGGGCCTCGTTCGGCAGTGTGAATGGAGCGAAGGCGCAATGAATCAATGGTGTAAGACAGGGCTGTGCGGTGCGGCTCTGATGCTGGTCGTACAGGGAGCATGGGCCGCGGCGCCGCAACCCGCGACGGCGCACGCGCCGGCTCCGGTTGTTACGGCATCCGCGCAGGCTGCGGGCGCCGACCATTCGGCGGACGACGGCCGCATCCGCATTCAGCTCGTCGCGCGCGATCAGGTCGATCTGTCGAGCGAAATCAGCGCGAAGATCGCCTCGATGCCGCTGCGCGACGGCGATGCGTTCCGCGCGGGTCAAACGCTCGTCTCGCTCGACTGCTCGCTGTACGCGGCGCAATTGCACAAGGCGCAGGCCGAGGCCGAGGCGGCGGTACAACTCAAGCACGTCGACGATCGGCTCTCGCAACTGCATTCGATCGGTGAAATCGACGTACAGGAAGCCGAAGCGAAGGCGAAGGCGAGCGCGGCCGAAGTCGCCTATATGCAGGCGACGGTGCGCAAGTGCAGTATCCCCGCGCCGTTCGACGGACGCGTCCTCAAGCGCAGCGCGGCGGCGCAGCAGTTCGCCGAGCCTGGTAAGACCCTGCTCACGGTGGTCGATACGAGCCATCTCGAACTGAAGATGATCGTGCCGTCGACATGGCTCGCTTGGCTCAAGCCGGGCCATCCGTTGAGTGTGAACGTCGACGAAGTCGGCAAGACGTATCCGGCCACGGTGGCGCGGATCGGCGCGCGCGTCGATCCGGTGACGCAAACGGTGGACGTGACGGCCGCGCTGTCGGGCCATGCGCCGGAGCTTTTGCCCGGCATGAGCGGCTGGGCGAGCTTCGCCGGCACCGGTCACTAGCCGGCGGTCGCCATGAACGCTCCGCTGCAGATCGAGGCGACCACGCTCGCCGTGCTATGGCAACTATCGGCGCGCGCGAGAGAGGCGGCGAGCGAGGAAACGCTCGGCTTCGTGATCGTCAACGAATCG
Organism: Paraburkholderia sp. BL23I1N1; assembly: GCF_003610295.1. Taxonomy (NCBI): domain Bacteria; kingdom Pseudomonadati; phylum Pseudomonadota; class Betaproteobacteria; order Burkholderiales; family Burkholderiaceae; genus Paraburkholderia; species Paraburkholderia sp. BL23I1N1. The sequence continues at coordinate 47,373 of NZ_RAPV01000002.1, read as the reverse complement.
CTTTCGCTCGTGCCGTATCGCCAAGCGGCATGGTGGCGCGCACCCGCACCTGTGCCCGGCGCGGTCGCGGCCGTCTCCGGGCTGCCGCAAAGCGACCCGGGCGCACCCTACGTGCAATGGCTCGGCGAGGTATGCAGGGTGCTCGAACGTCGTGCGACGCACGCGGGAGCCGCTGCATCGCAGCCAGGACGGCCGGCCGGCGATACCGATGCCGGCGCAGCGACGGTTACCGCCGCCGATGCGTCGCCGCCTGCCGCCGCCGAACGCGTGTGGCCGCGAGCGTTCACCTTTGACAGCCTGCCCGATGCACTCGCCGTCGATTGGGATGCGTGGTGGCCGACGCATGCGTTGTGGGTGCCGCTCGTCGATCGGACGGCGCGCTCGCTCGGCGGCGTTATCTTTGTGCGTGAGCAGCCTTGGACCCACCTGGACGAAGCGCTGTTGGCGGAGCTTGCGCGCGTCTGGTCGCACGCGCTCGCGGCGTTTTCACCGCGAACGTCGTGGACGGAGCGCGCCAAACTGGCGTTGCGCGCCGGCAAGCACCGGCGCCGCGTGCTGGCCGCGATCGTCTGCGCCCTCATCGTTCCCGTACCGTTGACGATCCTCGCGCCGGCCGAAGTCACGGCGAAGGATCCGTTCGTCGTGCGCTCGCCGCTCGACGGTGTCATCGATCGCCTCTACGCGCAGCCGAATCAGCGCGTGGCGGCCGGTGCGCCGCTGTTCGCGCTGGATTCGACGACGCTCGCCTCGCGCTATGCGCTGGCGAACAAGCAGTACGCCACGGCGCAGGAGGAATATCGGCAAACGGCGCAGCTCGCCGTGACCGACGACAAAGACCGGCTCGACATGGCGCTGCGCAAGGGCAAGCTCGACGAGAGCGCGGTCGAACTCGACTACACCAGGCGCGAACTGGCTCGGGTGCACGTGAATGCGCCGCGGGCCGGAGTGGCTGTCTTCTCCGATCCGAACGACTGGAACGGCAAAGCCGTGTCGATCGGCGAAAAGGTCATGCTGCTCGCCGATCCCGCCAGCGTCGAACTGACGGCTTACGTGCCTGTCGCCGACAATGTCGACGTCGTGCCGGGAGCGACGCTCACGCTGTACCCGAAGAGCTCGCCGCTCGAGGCGTACGACGCGCGCATCGATACGGTGGCGTATCGGGCCGAGCCGACGCCGGAGGGTGTGGTCGCCTATCGCGTGAAAGCGACGTTCGTCGGTGCAGTCAAGCCGCCGCTCGGTGTGATGGGCACGGCGCGCATTCACGGCCGCTGGGTGCCCCTGTCGTACTATCTGCTGCGCCGGCCGCTCGCGACGGCACGACAGTGGCTCGGCTGGTAGGCCGTGCTGGCCGCTCGCTCTCACTTGATCTAGCGCTTCGATGTCCCGCCTTCCGCCCCTTCGCCAAGAACTGAGCCTGACGCCCGGTGCGACGACGCCCGACGGCGCGCCCACGTGGATGCTGCACGATCCGGCCGCCAACCGCTTCTTTCAGATCGGTTGGCCCGCGTTCGAAATGCTCTCCCGCTGGCCGCTCGACGATGCGCAGGCGATCGTCGCATCGGTCAATGCCGAGACCACGCTGACGTTGACGCCGGACGATTTCGACGCGCTCGTGCGGACGCTGCATCATCAGCATTTGCTGGTCTCGATGAGTGCGGACGACACCGGGCGGCTCGGCCGCTACGCCGCGGCGAGCAAGCTCTCGCATGCGATGTGGCTGCTCAAGCATTACTTGATGATCCGCGTTCCGCTGTGGCGGCCGATGCCGTTCTTGCGTCGGTTCGCGCGCTATGCCGAGATCGCGTATCGTCCGGCCTTTTGGGCTGTCGTCGCGCTCGCCGCGCTGACGGGCCTCGTGCTCGTCTCGCGCCGGTGGGACGAATTCATCCACACGTTTCACGGCTATGCCGACCTGCGCGGGCTCGTTGCCATCGGCCTCGCGCTCGGTTGCGCGAAGGTTCTGCACGAATTCGGGCATGCGTTCACGGCGCATCGCTACGGGTGCCGGGTGCCGACGATGGGCGTGGCGCTGCTCGTGATGGTGCCCGTGCTCTATACCGATACGACGGAAGCATGGAAGGTGCCGGGGCGCGCCGAACGATTGCGCATCGGTGCCGCCGGCATGCTGACCGAACTCGCGCTGGCGGCGTTCGCGACGCTCGCCTGGAGTATCGTGCCCGACGGGACGATGCGCGCGGGGGCATTCCTGCTCGCAACGACGACATGGATCGGCACACTGACGATCAATGCCAGCCCGTTCATGCGTTTCGACGGCTATTTTTTGCTGTCCGATTGGCTCGACATGCCCAATCTGCACGACCGCGCTTTCGCATTCGGCCGCTGGTGGATGCATGAGCGGCTGTTCGGGTTCAACGATCCACAACCCGAGCCATGCGCGCCTAGACGCAGACGTTTCTTGATCGCGTTTTCGTTTGCGACGTGGTTGTATCGGCTCGCAGTGTTTTTCTCGATTGCGCTCGTCGTCTATCACACGTTCTTCAAGGCGTTGGGGTTGGCCCTGTTTTGCGTCGAGTTCGGATGGTTCATCGCGCGGCCGGTCGTGCGCGAGATTACAGATTGCTGGCAGCGTCGCGCCGCATTGCGCTGGTGTCGCGAGACGCGCCGTACGGCCGTCGCGGGTGCGGTGCTGTTCGCGTTTTTGGTGCTGCCGTGGCATGGCGGCGTTAGTGCGCCGGCCGTGCTCGGGCCGTTGCGTGCGCAAGGGCTCTACGCCCCGGAAGCCGCTTATGTGACGGCAGATGCATCGATCGCGCACGACGGCCAGCGCGTGCACGCAGGCGACGTGCTTGCCGTACTGGCGTCGCCCGATCTCACGCACAAGCTGCAAGCGGCGCAAGCCGACGAAGCGTTGCTGCGGTGGCAGGTCGAGCAGCAGTCGTTCGACGATCGCCTGCTCGAGCAAGGGGTGGCGCTGCGCCGCAAGTGGGATGCGGCGCGCGAAACGGTGGCGGGGCTCACGGCTCAAACCGCACAATTGACGCTGCGCGCGCCGTTCGACGGCCTCGTACAAACCGATGAAGCGTGGGCGCCGGGCACTTGGCTGCCGCGCGGCGAGCATCTGTTCGACATCGTTGGGCCAACGGGTGTCAAAGGCGAGGCGTTCGTCGGCGAAGACGACGCATCGCGCGTGGCGCCGGGCGATCGCGTGACGTTCGTCGCCTCGCTGCCCGAACTGGGTGCGCAGGACTGTGCGGTGACGGCTGTCGATCGGGTCAACGTCGCGACGCTCGACCTGCCTGCGCTAGCGAGTATCTACGGCGGTCCGCTGGCGGTACAACTACAGCCGAACACGCGCCAGCTCGTGCCGCTCGCGGCGACCTACCGTGTGCGGATTGGTGAGTGTCCGGCGGGCGAGGCGTGGCCGCGCGAGATCGTCGGGGAAGCGACGATCGGCGGCGCGCGGCAAAGCTTCGCATGGCGAGCGTTGAAGTGGCTCGCGTCGGTGTTCGAGCGGGAAAGCGGGGCGTAAGGCCGCGCCTGGCAGCCGGCAAGACTTGCCTTGGCGACGTGAGGCTTTCGCCGTCCATCGCGCCCTACGCCTCATATTCGAGCTTGAGCCGGACGTCTTCGAACGCGCCGCCGCGTCGGACTAAGCCGAACTCGGTTTGCCCGTAAAAGCCGAGATCGGTTTCGCGCGCGGCGCTACTTGGTGGCTCGGAGGCGAGCGAACGTGACGCAATAAAGGGATGGCGTCAGATCCCGGTGCGTCGCCTGGCCGGCATATCAGTTGCCGCGCATCGGCAAAGACATTTGTGCGTGTGGGAAACTTCGATGCTGCTATTTACTGCGCGCGAAGGTCCGCACGGGGTAGCTCTTCCCTCGGATTAGACCTTGGATGGGGAGACAATCAAGCCGCCGTCGGGATCGCACTTGCGTGCGGCGAATTGCACCGACAAAGCGTCCAACGAGGCTATAACCACCGCTTCAGTGAATGGGTCATATTTTCACAAGGTGCGGCGTCGCTCCGAAACTATGCGCTTCTGTTCCGTTGAAATAGTCACGCTGAATTCGCTAGATCCGCGGGGGATCGCGCTTCGCCAAGTTTAAGGGCTTTCGTCGGCTCGAATGCCGTGGCATAAGAGGCTATGCGCTATCGTTCCTTCAAGGAAATGCGCTTGTGTTCGAACGGCACAGATGGCATACATCGCTTCCAGGCTCGATGCGGTCGGATTGAGCCACGCTTCAATGTTCTCGGGCTTGATAGGGATGATGCACCGGTCATGGCCGGCAGCTTCAATCTCCGGCGGTGGTTCATCCGTGACGGCTGCGAACGACAACAAACCGGGCTCGCCCGCTGACCATCGCGACCAAAGACAGCGCACCATTAGTGCCCACACCATCAAAAACGAACAACGAATCGATGTCTTTCGCGGTTAATCCCCAAACGGGTTGCCGGTGTCTTTCACTTCAGTATTGAGGTTGTATTCCGCACGCACGGCCTTGAGCACGCCCTCTATGTCGCGCTCGAAGCCGACCGCGTTGCCGAAGTGGGTCATGTTCCAGTTGCAGCCTGTCTTGTCAGCCTCTTGCAATTGCGGGCGCGGCACACGAATCTTCACGCCATCCTCGACGATTTCCTGCAATCGATGGATTCGCCGGTTGACCTCCTGCTGAAGCTGCGAGGCATTGAGCGTCTTGCGTACCATCCAGGTCTCCCTCCGGTTGCTCAAGCCAGTCTAGCGCAAGTGAGGCGTTCCGCGACTTGGCGCTGAAATGCAAAGTGCCTGAGAGAGCAGGCGCCTTGGTTCGTAAGAGTAGTTTAGTACGCGACAATCACGACGCCGCTGCCGCCAATGCCACGACAAGCGATGCACGCACGGTCCCAAATTCTCAGGGCACTTGCTGGCCGAGAAGCCGAGATAAAGCGACGGTTGCGCGCTTGAGCAACTCTGCGAACTGCTCGACCCGCTGCTCAGTGACCCGGACGCTCGGACCAAAAATGCATAGCGAGCCTGCGACTTGATTGGCCCCGTTGAAGAACGGTGCGGCGACGGCGACGGCGCCATCAATCAATTCGTGATGACTCGTACCGAACCCTTTTAAACGGATTTGTTCGATGTCTTGAATCAACGCCGACACATCCTGAGTAGGGTCGACGAGATAACGCGTCAGTTCGTCGGGCGTGAGTCGCATCTGCGAAAGAATGGTGCGGCCGCTGGCGCCGCGCACAAGCTTTTCGCGGTAGCCGACTCCGCGCCGAAAACTAAGCGGCTGATGACTCTCGAGTTCCGCCACGCAAAGTCGATACGTGTCGTCTGGAACAAACAGAGCCACGGTTTCGGACGTCGCTTCCCAGAGGTTGCGCAGCACCGGCTGTGCCAGCTCGGCGATTCTGTGTTCGCTCAGCCAGACGTGTGCTAATTGAGCCACCGAGCTTCCCAAGTGGAACCGCTGCGGTTCACCGGTCGATGCGAGGAATCCGGCCTGCTCCAATGTGTTTAGCAGCCGATACAACGTCGGACGGCTGAGATTCACTCGCCCAAGCAACTCAGCGACGGTTAGAGATTCATCTCCCGGCCTGAACGCCAAAAGTATTTCTAAAGCTCGCTCAACCGCACGAACGCTCTCGTGCCCCTTTTTTTCTTCCATGTTCCGCTGTCCCCTTGGGCGATGCCATCTGCGCCATTGTAGAGAAACTACCTATTCGTAGAGGCTTGACTTCAAATTTCGTGTCCGTAGAATGAGAATACAATCTCATAACACGGACAACGTCACATACGATTTGGAGTTTGAGCATGGACAAGAACATGTCGGAAACGCTTGTGCGCACGGGTCCCGGCACGGCAATGGGTAACCTGATGCGGCGCTACTGGGTGCCGATACTGCTGGTAAGCGAAATCGCGGAGCCAGACTGCCCGCCAGTGCGTGTGCAAATCCTTGGAGAAAAGTTGCTGGCGTTTCGGGATTCGGACGGCAATGCGGCGCTGATTGATGAGTTCTGTTCGCATCGCGGTGTGTCGCTCTATTTCGGGCGCAACGAGGAGAACGGCATCCGCTGCTCGTATCACGGCCTCAAATTCGACCGGAATGGGAACTGCGTCGAGGTGCCGTCCGCGCCGCAAGCGTGCAAGCACATGAGCATCACGGCATACCCGTGTATCGAGCGCGCCGGTATTGTCTGGGCTTACATGGGCCCCAAAGACAAGCAGCCGGCACCGCCGGACCTCGAATGGTGCAACCTGCCGGCGGACCACGTATTCGTTTCCAAACGTCTGCAGGAGTCAAACTATCTGCAGGCTATGGAAGGCGGCATCGACACAAGCCACGTCTCGTACGTGCACCGCTACGAAGTCGACGAAGACCCGATGCACCAAGGCACCAAAGCGCTCGAGTACATCAAGGCGGATGGGAACGTCATCTTCGAAATCGAGAAGCAGCCGTTTGGCCTCACGCTCTTCGGGCGTCGCAATGGCGAGCCCGATTCTTACTACTGGCGAATCACGCAGTACCTCTTCCCGTGGTACACGCTCATTCCGCCATTTGGCGACCACTCACTCGCAGGTCACGTCTGGGTGCCGATTGACGACCACACCTGCTGGGCGTGGAGTATCAACTTCCGTCCGGACCGTCCGTTGTCCGAGGAAGAGATGAGCGACCTGAACGCAGGTAAGGGCATCCACTGCGAATACGAGCCGGGCACGTTCCGTCCGAGGGCGAACAAGGACAACGATTATCTGATTGACCGTCAGGCCCAAAAGGACAAGCGCGCATATTCAGGCGTCTTCGGCTTCGCGATGCAGGACGCGTCGCTGCAGGAAAGCATGGGTCCCATTCAGGACCACAGCAAGGAGAAGCTGTTGCCGACGGACCGCGCCATCGTAATGGCTCGACGCATGCTCTATGAAGCAGCGACCGCTTTGCAGGTTGACACTGACCCGCCCGCAATCGAGGCAGACCAGCAGCGCGTGCGTGCGGCCGGTGCCTTGCTCCCGCGCGACCAGAAACCGCAGGAGTGGGCTGTCATCCATCTCTCGGATGGCAAGGGCCAGCCGATTTACTCCATCTGAGCGAGCTCATCGCTCATTATTCAACTCTGCGTAAGGAGGCCGGCACCGCGCCGGCGTGAGATGCAAGGTTCAAGACTAAAAGACAGAGTCGCGTTGATTACGGGCGGCGGAGGCGGCATTGGTGCATCCACCGCACGTGTTTTCTGTGACGAAGGCGCTGCGGTCGTCCTCGTCGACGCAAATCCACAAGCGCTCGCGAACGTCGCAGACGACTTGCTCAGCCGCGATGCCGCAGCAAGGATTCAAACGTATGTCGCTGACGTGGCGAACGCCGATCAGGCTGTTGCAGCCGTCGAGATTGCCGAACGCGTGTTCGGCCGGCTTGACGTGCTCGTCAACAATGCCGCGATGCGTAACTACAGCGCGCTCGCCGACGCGACGCCGGAAGAATGGCAAAGCATGGTGTCAGTGAATCTGGTGGGCACCGCGAACTATTGCAGGGCTGCTTTGCCGTTGTTGCGTGCTGCGGGTTCGGCGAGCATCGTCAACGTATCGTCCTGCTACGCGGTCACCGGACGCAAGGGCATGGGTCTCTACGATGCGACTAAGGCCGGCATGCTCGCTATGACTCGCACGCTTGCCTTTGAGGAGGCTGCACACGGTGTCCGTGCCAACGCAATATGCCCGGGCTCGACGCTGACTGATTTTCACGTCAACCGGGCGCAGGCCGCTGGAAAGAGTGTAGAGATGCTCAAAACACAAAGGCAAGACACGTCGTTGTTAGGACGTTGGGCGTCTCCTGAGGAAGTCGCATGGCCAATTCTATGGCTTGCGAGCGATGAGGCATCGTTTATCACCGGCACCACGCTGATGGTCGACGGCGGCTTGTCGATTATGTGACGGTGGTGGCCATGAAGAATTCCACAATGATGGTGCGGGTTGCGCGGCGCAATATCGAGGCTGACGGCATCGTCAGTTTTGAATTCGCAAGTCCGGACGGTCATGATTTGCCGGCGTTCGATGCTGGCTCACACATCGATGTCCACTTGCCTACGGGGCATGTCCGGCAATATTCGCTTTGCAGCGCGCCCCACGAGCGCTCGCGTTATCAAATTGCCGTGTTACGCGAAGAGCACTCGCGAGGTGGTTCGGCAGGTATGCACGACGCAGTTAAAGAAGGGGATGAACTGAGCGTCAGTATGCCTCGCAATCACTTCGCGCTCGCGTCCGTTCCTGCGAAGCACCTGATGTTGGCCGGGGGCATCGGACTCACTCCGTTGCTTTGCATGGCACAGCACCTCGACCGTACCGGTAAAGATTTCGAGCTGCACTACTGTGCACGCTCGCGTTCGCGTGCGGCTTTCCTCGAACGGCTCGCGGACGCGTCATGGGCTGAGCGCGTTCACTATCACTTCGACGACGAGGATGAGCACCAACGCCTTCGTCTTGATGCGCTGCTCAAGGACGCCACCCCGGACACGCATCTCTATGTCTGCGGGCCGCAAGGCTTCATGACCGCGGTGCTTGATGCGGCGCGCGAGAGCGGGTGGCCAGAGAGTCGAATGCATTACGAGTTCTTCTCGGCTCCCATCGTCGACACGTCGGCCGATGGCGGCTTTGAAGTGTGCCTTGCGCGCACTGGAAAGACGGTGACCATCCCCGCAGACCGCACGGTGACGCAGGCGCTCGCGGACGCTGGAGTTGACGTACCCGTTTCGTGCGAGCAGGGCATTTGTGGAACCTGCCTTACCCGCGTTCTCGACGGTGAGCCGGAACATCGAGACCTGTTCCTATCTCCGGAAGAGCAGTCGCGAAACGACCAGTTTCTACCGTGCTGCTCGCGCTCGAAATCCAGGACGCTTGTGCTGGACCTGTAACGCTGCAGCCCCGCAACACGCGCCCGGCGCGCCTTAAGTGCCGGATGTCAAAACGGAAGAAGAATAAGGGCGGCGTACGCACGCCCTGCATGGAGGAGTCGTGGGAAAAAACCTGACGTCATCGAGTGACGTATCGGGCGCGGACTGGACCGCGTCAAGCGTCGATGTAACAGCGGCGAGCCCCTACCGCTGGGTTGCTCTGTTTATCGTGTGGGCAGCATTTCTTCTCAGCTACGTCGACCGCGTCGCATGGAGCACGGTCGCAGCGCCTGTTGGCGCATCGCTCGGTATCAAGGTGTCGCTTCTTGGTGCCTTTGTTACGGCGTTCTATGCGGGATACGTGGTTGCAAACATCATCGGAGGCATGCTGACCGATTTTCTCGGCGGTCGGGCCATGATGACTCTCGCCTTGCTTCCGCTGGGTGTCTTTACATTCTTTTTTGGCGAGACGACCTCGTTGACGGTGGGCATTCTGATTCAACTGGCAATGGGCTTTGCAGCCGGAGCTGACTATTCGGCCGGGATGAAGGTGATTCCTGCGTGGTTCACGCGAGACCGGGGTCGAGCGATGGGCATTTACACGACGGCAACATCGCTCGCCGTGGTCCTCGCCAATGCAATCGTGCCCACCATTTCCGCGCAGTACGGCTGGGCCAGCGCGTTTCGCATGCTCGGCATTGCCACGTTCGCCTGGGGCATCGTCTCCCTTCTGTTTCTCAAGAATCGCCCGGTTGGCGAACGAGCTCCGGCTCGCAACAGTGCGAACGAGATGCTTAGTCTCTTGCGCAATCGCAATCTGATATTTCTTTCCATTGCTGGTTGCGGCGGTCTCTGGGCGACTGTTGGCTTCGGCGCATGGGGAAATGCACTGATGACACGGCAATACGGCATTTCTCCCGTCGTGGCCGGGTCGATTATCGCGTCTTTCGGCATCGGCGCAGTCATTGCGAAACCCACGCTCGGTTGGATTTCCGACATGCCGGGAATCTCGCGTCGACTCATGTCCATTCTGGTTCTGGTCGCGTTTGCCATTACTCTTGTGGTGTTCGGCATTTGCTCGACTGTCACGCAGTTTTATATCGTCGCTCCTGTTCTTGGCGCGTTTTCATATGGTTACCTACCGGTGCTCATGGCACAGGTGAGCGACGCATCCGGAAAACGTCTGGCTGGAGCAAGCGCTGGTTGGACGAACGCCATTTGGCAAATGGGTAGCGCTGTGTCACCTCTGGCTGTCGGACACGTCTATGGCGGGACGCATTCAATCGTGCTTGCCGTTCTTACGCTTGCCATCGGGCCAGTCGTCGGTCTTGTAGCGATGCTGTTCGTGAGCAAACGCATCGCACAGGTTTAATTCGGTCCGCACGGTCGGATGCAAATAGAAAAATTGTCGATGCGTATCGCCATAATATTACGTCAGTACAACTACTCATAATAAGGAGACTAGCTTGAAATCGAATCACGGTACGCCACTGTTGAGGATAGTGCTCGCTGCTACGATATTTTCGTCGGCAACTATTGCAGCTCACGCTCAGTCCTCGGTAACGCTCTACGGCATTCTTGACTCTGGCGTCGAGTACGTCACCCATGCAGCCAAGCACGGCTCCGGTAGCCTGTTTCGTGTTAACACCGGCAATCGCATCAATTCTCGGTGGGGTTTTACTGGCAAGGACGACCTTGGGGCAGGTCTGCGCTCGATATTCACGCTCGAATCGGGCTTCGCAACCAATAACGGTACCCTGCAGCAGGGAGGTCGGTTTTTTGGCCGCCAGGCGTTCGTTGGCCTGGAGAGCGATAAGTTCGGTGCGGTGATGGCTGGCCGGCAGATGACGCCTATGTACCGCTTCTTCCTGGCTCTCGACCCTCTCAATTACTCCAGCTATGGCTTGTCGGCCCAGGATGCGCAGTTTGTTGGACGGGCCGATAACGCGCTCGAGTATCTGGGGCACGCCGGTCCTTTCGAGCTGAACGCGCTCTACAGTTTTGGCTACGATTCGACGATTGCGAATGGTGGCCAGGTGCCGGGAGAGTTCCGAGTCGGCAAGCAATTTGATATTGGTGGCCGGTATCGCCAGGGTCCATTTAACCTGACCTTCGTTTATGAGCAACGCCAAGGGACGAGTGTTGCCTCGTCCGGCGACAGCGAGCAGAGATATCTCGCGGGCGGTTCGTGGACTATCGGCAATGCGACCCTGTACGCTGGTTACGAACTCCTTCTGAACGACATTGCCGCTACGTTCGCGGCGTCACCGCCGCAGACCATGGCATTTGGAGGCCTTCGCTATAAGATAACACCCGCGTTTCAAGTTTCGGCGGGGTCGTACTATCACTCATTTCGGACGGTTTCGGCGCATGCCATCAGCTCAGGCGTCAACGCAGACTACCTGTTATCCAAACGCACCACGCTGTACACGGATGTCACGTACGTCATCAACAGCACGAAGTCTGCTTTAAGTGCGACAGGGTCGACCACCCCAGTCGCGACCGGTGCCAACCAACTCGCGGTGGTAGTCGGAATCGCGCATGCTTTCTGAGTTGTCCGGGGTCGGCAGGACTACGCGGGCTGCGCAATTGGGGCCGGTGTTGCTGGCGCGCGTCCGCAGCCCCCGTGCAAGGTGGCGCTCACGTAGCCTTGGTGGGTGGTGCGACCGCAGGGGCGCTCGGCGTGGTTGTCGGCACTGTTCGCATCGTCAAGACGCAAGGAGCGCAATAGACGCGTTGCTGCTGACAACCCGTGATGGAACCCGCCCGTTTCCGACCTGAGAACGGCATATGGCGAAGCCACCTTGCGCGGAGGCCATCAGAGCCTCAGCAACTCTGCTTTCATCCAGTCGTGGACCGCCCGGCTCAATTCCCGTTGTGAGGTGTCTCGGGGTGAAAATGCGGGACCGACGACAACCCGGATACGCCTCACCCCGTCGGCCCGGCTTCGCGGACTAGCCTTTTCTGGCGTTGTGGACGACTGGAGCGCCCGTCGCACATGCCAGACGAATACCACCCGAGGTCAGTCTCAATGGTGCGCCACTCACGCAGCCGGGCGCGACGTCGTCCGAGCTGATGCCCCCAACGAGTTACTCGTCAATTGGAAGCGTTACGCTGGGCGGTCGGCGCCATCGTACCGTTCCTGAAGCCGCAAAACGCGCGACCGCCTAACTGTACTCATGGTTCTGCTCGTAGAGTCGACTGTCCCGGTAACCGTACAAAATTATCAATGAGCCGCAGCAAGTCCGTCTCGTCCGGGCGGGTGCCCCATCGGCTGTATCCCGCGACAGATGCAATGGCAAACCACGAATGCGGCGGAAACAATTCTGCTTGCACTGTGATGCCGCCGATGATTCGTAGCCGTCCCGTATCGCAGAGAAATTCAGCGTGAATTCTTTCGCCGCCTACGGTTTTGCTGGCAATGACTGGCGTGGACCGAAACATAGTGTCCTCCTGCGGTTTTCTAACTGCTAAAAACGGATGCTTGTGTGATAACTCTCCCGAAGAAAACGAACATTGATTCAGCGTTTGCACCGCCTCTCAATAGACGGCGAACACGAAGCTGACGGAAAGACCCTAACTGGGACGAGGCAAGTTGCGCGCCAATTTGAGCAAACGACCGAAAGACGGTCTTTTGCTCATTTTTGCGCGCCACATAGGCCCTTTTCAGGAGCCGTTACCCTCGGCGACGCACCAGGTTGAAGAACAAGGCACCTGTTCCGTGCCGTGTCGTTCGCCGTGACGACTGTTTCCTGATTCCAGACGTCCGTTCTGGGAGCCAGCGGGCAAGCTGACGCTAGCCGGCGACAAAGCGACACACGCTTAGCCGTTAGACCGATACGCCGGAGCCCGCCTGCTGCCAATAGCTGCGATGCCTGCGTTTTGTGTTGGTCGGAGTCTGGTTATGTTCGACCGTTGCCGTAAGTCACTCGACGCGCGCACGTATCACGCGTTTTCTTTGCTGCCCAACTGAATCGCCAGCCAAGTCGCATGAATTGAAGGCGGAAAGAAGCCATGCTCGTACCCTCTTTGTTTATTTTTTCGCACTTGCCGAGGCGCTCTGCGCAGTCGGATACTGACTTGGCTCGCGTTGTCTCCTCTGCGGGTGCATCAGTCTTGGCCCGCCCCGTGCGGGCCTCTTTTGAGCGATGCGTGCGAACGCTTGCCAATGACGGTGATGTGAATCCGGAGACGCCATGGAAATCTGCGACGGATGCGCCGACATTGACGGCCGACCCGTTGGTGTTGAGAGGCACGAAGGCATCACGTTGATTGGTGTGGCGGAATGCAACGGTGCGCTCGCGCTCGAACATTATCGCTGCGACAGATGCCGGGCGATTATTGCCAGACGATTCACAGGCGAGTCCGATGAGCGTGTCTGGAGCGTAATCGAAGCCGCACACTAGCGACCCGACCGCCTCCGAATCGCGAGAGCCTTCGCGCGCGACCATACCCGTCGCGCAGGCCCGCGACATCAATTTCCGACCGAGACTGCCTATATGCTTCCGAGGCGTGTGCGATGGTTCATGCGAGCAGGTGTTCTGCTATCCAGTCGATGAAAACTCTCAATCGGTTGCTTAAATATCTATTGGGCGGATACACAACGTAGAACGGATAGGGCGCAGGGCTCCAGTCCTCAAGAATCGGCACGATGTCACCTGCTTCGATATGCGATTGCGCCGTGTACAGGAAGGTCTGAATAACCCCGAGGCCCGCCAGACCCGCCGCAAAGTGTGCGTTGCTTTCGTTCACCCCTATGACATGGGGTACAGCAAGTTCGATTTTCTCTTTGCCGCGAGCGAAGAACATTGGCGTCGGTCGACTGGTTCGTGTCGATATGTAATTGACTATCGAATGGCCAGTTTCCAAATCGCGAGGTTTGCGTGGCACGCCATGCTTTTCGAGGTAGCCGGGGGTTGCGCAGGTCACCCGCGGCGCGTTGCCAATCAATCTGGCAACCAGCGAGAGGTCGCCAAGTTCGCCACCTCGGATAACACAATCGACGTTGTCGCTAATCAGGTCGACCTGTCGGTCGCTGACTCCGAAGTCAATGCTGATGTCCGGATATTTCGCGAGAAAGTCGGGAAGAGCTGGAATAACTACCAGGCGGGCAAACGTGCCGCCGATGTCGACACGCAGATGACCGCGCGGCTTGCTTTGCGCGGATTGGAAGCTTGAGTCGATGTCTTCCAGGCTTTGGAGGAGCGCTGCAGTTTTCTCGTAGTAAGCCGCGCCGTCCGTGGTTACCGTGACCCGTCGCGTCGTACGAAGCAGGAGCTTCACGCCGAGGTGCTTTTCGAGGGTGCGCACGAGCTTGCTCACCGTTGCCAAGGGAATCTGCAGCGAGTCGGCCGCCTTCGTGAAGGTGCCGGCTTCTACCACACGGGCGAACGCCCGGATTGCGAGTAACTGGTCCAAAGATAGTGCCCCTTTGCGCACTTGCCGATTTCGGGCCTCGACGATTAGCCACCTTCATTATCTACCACAGTAGATAAATATTTTGCATTTCGCTACTTTTTCTAATCATTCGCGGACCGTACATTGAGCCCCATGGTCACCGGCAATCGAGTAGAGGGCTACCGCTAGCTCCGTGGTCACCAGCGGTCGGGTAGAACCCTACCACCGCCTCACTAAACGAACTGGAGTCAATCATGACGACGCGCAAACTTGAAGGCAAAGTAGCTTTGGTAACTGGCGGTACGAGCGGTATTGGTCTGGCATCCGCGCAGGAATTCGCGGCGCAAGGCGCGAAGGTGTTCATCACCGGCCGCCGGCAGGCAGAACTCGACGCAGCGGTCGCGGCAATTGGCGACGCCGCGGTGGGCATTCGCGGCGACGCTTCGAATCTGGACGACCTGGACCGCGTGTACCAGGAAATCGCGGCAAAGGCCGGTCACCTCGATGTCCTGTTGGCGAACGCCGGCGGCGGCGACATGCTGCCGCTCGGCTCCATCACCGAAGAGCAGTTCGACCGGATTTTTTCCGTGAACGTCAAGGGTGTGCTGTTCACCGTTCAGAAGGCGCTTCCACTTCTGCGCGATGGTAGCTCGGTGATTCTGATGGCGTCGACGACGTCGGTGAAGGGTACGGCCAATTTCAGCGTCTACAGCGCAAGCAAGGCCGCGGTGCGTAACTTCGCCCGCTCGTGGTTGCTCGACCTGAAACCCCGGAACATCCGCGTAAACGCAGTCAGCCCGGGACCGGTTCGCACGCCTGGCCTCGGTGAGCTCGTTCCCGCAGAGCATCGGGAAGGCCTGTTCGCACATCTGTCCTCGGTAGTGCCGATGGGGCGTTTGGGCGAACCCTCCGAAGTCGCAAAGGCCGTCACATTCCTCGCATCTGAGGACAGCAGCTTCGTGAACGGCATCGAACTGTTTGTCGATGGCGGTACCGCACAAATTTAAGCCTTCCGCGTGGGTTCCGGCACGCGTTCGTGCGTCCCGGAACCCACGGGACCATCACTGAGATTCCCATCATTACGCTACACACCTGGACCACGCCCAACGGGCGAAAGGTCTCGATTATGCTGGAAGAACTCGGCATCGCTTACGACGTCAATGCGGTGAATCTCGGCAAGAACGCGCAGTTCGCCCCCGAGTTTCTCGCCATCTCGCCGAACAACAAAATCCCGGCAATCACCGACCTCCTTCCCGACGGCAGCTCACTGTCTGTGTTCGAGAGCGGCGCCATTCTTACCTATCTGGCAGAAAAGCACGGCCAGGTTCTGGATGCGTCGGGCCCCGGTCGCTACAAGCAGCTCGAGTGGCTGAACTGGCAAGTCGGCGGATTGGGACCGATGCTTGGTCAACTCGGTTTTTTCGAAAAGTTCTCTAAGGAAAAATCGGAGCTGGCCAGTCAACGTTTCGTCACCGAAGCGGACCGCCTGCTGACAGTTATGGACGCCGCCTTGTCCAGGAATCAATACCTGGGCGGCGACACATACTCAATCGCTGACATTGCCGCCTATCCGTGGGTACTCACCGCTAATACCTTCCTGGCTGACGTGCTCTCTGCGCAAATTGCCGCAAAGCCCGACTTGCAGGACTGGCTTGCACGCGTCGGCGCACGCCCTGCGGTTCAACGCGGAATGGCGATTCCTGCCGTGTAAGGAAAAATCGTGGCGACACACACAGAGCCAGCCGCGCTGAAACAGATGGCAGAGGCAAAAACGGGTTCCCTTGCCTTGATGCTCGGCGGTCTGGCGCTTCTGGGGCCGCTCTCTGTCGATGCGTATCTGCCAGCGTTCTCGCACATTGAACGTTCGTTTAACGTGGGAGCGCACCAGCTACAGCTCACACTCACAGCCTATCTGTTTGCCTTCGCAATCATGAGTCTGTGGCACGGCGCGTTATCGGACGCGTTCGGTCGTCGCAAGGCTATTTTGGTCTCGCTTGCCGTGTTCGCAATAGCGTCTCTTGGTTGCGCAGCCGCACCTGACCTTAGCTGGCTTTGGGCTTTCCGGGTAATGCAAGGCGTCTCTGCAGGCGCGGGAACGGTAGTCGGTCGAGCCATCATTCGCGACGTGCATGCGGGACCGGTGGCCGCTCGCCTGTTATCACCTGTCAGCATGATTTTTGCCCTCTCGCCAGCGGTCGCTCCGGTACTTGGCGGCTGGATTGTCACAGCGTTTCAATGGCGCGCAATTTTTGTCTTCCTGTTCGTCTATACAGCGCTGCTTCTGTTTTACTGCTTCAGGTACCTAGGTGAGTCCTTGCCATTGGCGAGCCGCCGTCCGCTCGAACCGAAAAGACTTCTGCACGACTACGGGCGAGTATTCGCATCGCCCACGTTCCAGCGAGGTGCCGGTGCGATTGCGTTCAATTTTGCGGGCCTGTTCCTTTATGTCGCCGCCGCGCCCGTGTTCCTGACTAAGCACCTTGGACTTACGTCCGAGGGCTTTGCCTGGGAATTTATGCCGTTGGTCGCGGGCATCTTTCTGGGTTCGCTAGGTGCCGAGAGAATGGCGGGCAAGGTCTCTCAAGGTACACAGATTGGCGCCGGTTTTGCAATCATGATGGCCTCAAGTGTCGCCAACATTGCCTTTCATGCGGTACACGCCGCAGCCTTGCCCTGGTCAGTCGCACCGCTCTTCTTTTACTCGTTTGGCATGTTGCTTATCGCGCCGGGCGTGACGCTGATGGTGCTAGACCTGTTTCCGAACATAAGAGGTCTTGTTGCCTCGTGCCAGGCGTTCACAATGGTCTTGTTAGCCGCATTGGTTACAGGGTTTGTCGCACCAGTTCTCGACCGGTCGGTACTGTAGCTAGCGACGGGGCAGGGCGCTTTCGGGTGTATTGGACTAGCGCTATGGTTGCTCGAACTGAAGGTCCTGCCGCATACAAAACCGCAGACTTGACAAGCTTTACGTGCGAACGCCGACTACCTGTCAGGTCAGGTCAGGTCAGGTCAGGTCAGGTCTAGGCTAATACACGCACGGTAGCGGAGACCTTGACTCTCGACTGGCCCATCGTTGTTTCATCAGCGGTCGGTTCTGATATCGCGCCCGTACTTATGGGCGGCCGTTTTTTGCTTCAAGGGACCAAGGTGAATCCGTCTCGCGCTCGCCCCGGCGCTTACAACTCCGGACGCGCCAAATCGCTGGTCACAATGTGCTCGCCAAACACCTGCGCCGCCGCGACGGCTTCCAGCTTGGTCGCGTAGGGTCCGAGTTCCGGCGCGCCGTCGAACGGGAACAGCACGCGGCCATCGGTGGTACGAATCACTTTCAACACGCCATAAAAACGCCGGTAGCCGGCCAGTTTCGACGTCGCCGACACTTCGAAGTCTTCCTCCGACGCCCCGGGGACGCTAGGAATGAATGCGGTCTTGCTCATACCTGAAAACATCTCTTGTTCAATGGGCCAGTACCTGCTGGAAAGGCCAGGGCACGCCCGGTTGTCGCGGGAAGACATTCACCGGCGGGCTCCCATTGTCTCAAATCCTGGCGCATTGAATCGGACACACGATCAGCCGGCCGACCGTCGCCTGCATAACGCAGATTGGGTCGCCGCAGCAGACCAGACAGCCAGACAACATCAGGCGCCTTTGACCACCGCCTCATGCGCGGCCGCCAGCGCAACATCCTGCTCGCTCACCTTCACGAAGCTCGGCCGTGAGCAGACGCGCTGGACATACTCGAGCACAACTGGCGTCTCCGGCACCAGCTTGAACATCATTCCCCAATGCAACGCGATGCCCCACAAGATATCCGCAGCCGACATCTTGTCTCCGAGCAAATAGGGCGACGCCCGCAACTGGCTCGTCACTGTGCCGAGCATTGAATCGAAATCGCCGTACGGCGAGGTGGAGGGCGGAGCGGGGTCGCGCTTCATTGCCTTGTCGACCAGCGCCGGTTCGTAACATGCAGCGTAGTACACCAGCCATCGCAGATATGGCCCGCGCGACGGATCGTCGAGCGCCGGTGCGAGACCCGCTTCGGGAAACAGGTCGGCCAGATAGATAAAGATGGCGACCTGTTCGGTGATCAGCGCGTCGCCGTGAAGGATCGCCGGAATCTTGCCGAGCGGATTGATCGCGAGATACGGCGGCTTGCGCTGCTCCCCGGCCTTCATATTCAGCACCTTCAGCTGATACGGCGCGCCGAGCTCTTCGAGCAGCGTCAGTGCGCTGACTGAGCGGCATTGCGGCGAGTGGAAGAGCGTGATCGTGCGATCGGTAGTCATGGTGTCGGCCTTCTGAGTGAGCGTCTCGTTGGAAGAACCAGCGTCCTTCGGGCGCCGGATGCTCTCATCCTAAACGCCCATACCTGTCAGTTTGTGTCAGGTATGACTACACTTGCCTGTATGAGAGCCAGCCGCCTCCTTTCCATCCTGATGACCCTGCAAGCGCGCGGACGCGTGACCGCGCAGTCGCTCGCCGACGAATGCGCGGTCTCGCTGCGTACGATCTATCGCGACATCGACGCCTTGAGCGCCGCGGGCGTCCCCGTCCAGAGCGAACGTGGCGCGGAAGGCGGCTATCGTCTGCTTGATGGATACCGGACGCGTCTGAATGGCCTGTCGTCGCAGGAAGCGGAGTCGCTGTTCCTCGCGGGCTTGCCCGGACCGATGCAGGCACTTGGTCTCGGCGCCGTGATGGCCGGAGCGCAAACCAAGTTGCTTGCCGCGCTGCCGGTGGAGTTGCGCTCGACCGCGGAGCGCATGCGCTCGCGTTTTCACCTCGACGCCCCGGCCTGGTTCGCCGATGTGGATCAGCCCGCGAATCTGCCGTTGATTGCCAGCGCGGTGTGGGAACAGCATCCGTTGCAGATTCGCTATCAGAGCTGGAAAGCCGAAAAGTTTCGCCGGATCGAACCGCTCGGCATCGTGCTGAAAAGCGGGGCCTGGTATGTGGTTGGGCGCGTCGGCACGGACATCCGCATCTATCGCATTTCGCGCATTCTCGAATTGAGCGTACTGGACGAAACGTTCGAGCGGCCGCCCGCCTTCGATCTGGCGGCTTACTGGCAAGACAGCGCCCAACGTCTGTCCGAAGAAATGCACGCGAACGAAGCAACGCTGCGTCTGTCGCCGTGGGGCGTGCAGATGCTCGAAGTCTTTGTCACGCCCTTCGCACGCTCAGCCGCGAAAATCGGCGAGCCGGACCCGGCCGACGGCTGGCGTACGGTCACAGTGCCGGTCGGCTCGATGAGGCAGGCGTGCGCGGAACTGCTCCGCTTCGGCACCGAGGCCGACGTGCTGGCGCCGCCCGAGTTGCGCGCCCGTTTCGCCGAGGTGGCGGCAGCCTTGCATCGCCGCTACGCGCAGGAAGGCGACGGTTCGCCGCCACCGTAGCCACGCTTATATGTTGCGTTGAATGACCGATATATTGTGAAAATGTGGCGTCGTTCACTCGAGCGTCATACGTGCTGCATACAGTTTGCCCGCGAATAAAACTCTAATCCCCGAGGGCAAAAAAACATGTCACAACGCAGCGGGTTGCGTGCTTTCTTCATGGTCGTTTGCGCGGCCTTAGTCGGCGTTATCGTCGCCGCGTGCGGCTCGTCTTCGTCGATCAGTGTGACCGGGCAGCAGCAGATCAGGCACGTCTTCGTCATCACGCTCGAAAACGAAAACTACGCGACCAGCTTCGGCGCGAACAGCAAGGCGCCGTATCTGTCGCAGACGCTGGCCGCCCAAGGCGCAATGGTGCAGCAGTACTACGGCACGGGCCACGTGAGCCTCGACAACTACATCTCGATGCTCAGCGGCCAGGCGCCGACGCCGGAAACGGACAACGACTGCATCACCTATCAGGACTACAAGCTCACCGGCACGACCTCGGATGGTCAGGCGATCGGCTCGGGCTGCGTGTATCCCGCCAGCATCAAGACGCTGCCGGACCAGTTGAAGGCCGCCGGCTACACCTGGAAGGGCTATGAAGGCGACATGGGCAACGACCCGACGCGCGAAGCCGCCACCTGCGGCCACCCGACGCTCAACACGACCGACCTCACCCAGTCGGCCGAAGCGCCGAGCGCGGCCGTGCCGCTGGGCGACCAGTACGCGACGCGTCACAACCCGTTCATGTACTTCCACTCGATCATCGATTCGCCGGATTGCGGCCAGAACGTCGTGAACCTGAACACGCTCACAACGGACCTGCAATCGATCTCGACCACGGCCAACTTCAACCTGATCACGCCGAACCTGTGCGACGACGGTCACGACGCGCCGTGCGTGAACGGCCAGCCGGGCGGACTGACGAGCGCGAACACGTTCCTGCAGAAGTGGGTGCCGATTATCACGGCCTCGCCGGCGTTCCAGAAGGACGGTCTGCTGATCATCAACTTCGACGAAAGCAGTTACGCCACGGTCACGCAGTCCGCATCCGGCGAGGATCTGGTCTTCTCCGGCGCGACCTGCTGCAGCCAGCAGCCGGGTCCGAATCTGCCGCCGTTCCCGCAGACTTCGTCGCTGTCGTACAAGGGCTTGACGATCAACCTGACCAAGCAGAGCTTTGGGGGCGACCAGACCGGTGCGGTGATGATCTCGAAGTTCATCAAACCGGGCACGGTGTCGACGGTGCAGTACAACCACTACTCGATGCTCAGGAGCATTGAAGACATCTTCCAGCTGGGCCATCTGGGTTACGCGGGGCAGGCTGGTCTGGTCGGGTTCGGCAACGACATCTTCACGAACCTGTAAGCGATCAGATGCCGGTTTTTGCAACGCGATTCACCGGGCGCACCGCCGCGCGATGGGCGGCGCTCGCAGTGCTGGTCGGTGCCGCATTGCTGCCGTTCGGGGCAGCGGCGGCGGCATCTATAAAGGCTGGAGCGCCGGCCGATGCGAAGCCTGTCTATAGCGATGCGGCGGCGCTCGGCAAGCTGATGTTCTTCGATGCGTCGCTCTCAGCGTCGGGCAAGATGTCGTGCGCAAGCTGCCATAGCCCGTCGCACGCGTACGGGCCGCCCAACGGGTTGGCCGCGCAGTTGGGTGGGCCCGATATGCGCTCGCAAGGCACACGCGCTGTGCCAAGCCTGCGCTACGTGCTGAACCGCACGCCGAGGTGGAGTCATGCGCAGGCGGCCAGCATGTCCGAACGCCTGAGCGAGACAGACAACGCGCCGGTTGGAGGCTTCGGTTGGGACGGGCGCTTTAACCGTCTGCAGGATCAGGCGAGTTTCCCGTTGCTGAATCCGAACGAGATGGCCAACAAGGACCCGGCGGCGGTGCTCGCGAAACTGGAGCACGCGCTGTACGCGACGCGCTTCAAGGACGTGTTCGGCGAGAACATCTTCACCGATCCCAGCAAGGCGTTCACCCTGGCGATGTATGCCATCGAGCGCTTCGAGCTCGAAGACCCGAGCTTTCATCCGTACACCAGCAAGTTCGATTACTACCTCGACGGAAAATTGCAACTAACGGCTCAGGAGTTGAGAGGCAAAAAACTGTTCGACAACCCGGCGGGCGGCAATTGCGCGTCGTGTCACATCGATCAGTCGGGTGTCGACGGCTCTCATCCGCTTTTCGCCGACTTCAACTTCCAGGCGCTTGGCGTACCGCGCAATCCGGAGTTGCGTGCGAACATGGACCACAAGTACTTCGATATGGGTTTGTGCGGACCGTTGCGCACCGACCAGTCGAGCGACAGGAGCAACTGTGGACTCTTCAAGTCGGTATCGCTGCGGAACACGGCGACGCGTCAGGTGTTCTTCCACAATGGCCGCTTCCACACGCTGAAGGACGCGCTGCGTTTCTACGTGCAGCGCGATACGAATCCGGCGAAGTGGTATCCGAAAGACGCGCACGGCAAGGTCGACAAATTCAACGATTTGCCGGTTGCGTTGCGTGTGAATGTGGATACGACCGACGAGCCGCTCACGCGCAAAGCAGGTGAGCGCCCCGTGTGGTCGGAGCGGGATATCGACGACGTCGCCGCTTTCCTCGCCACCCTGAACGACGATTACGTACTGAAACCGACGCAGTCGAAATAGCAAACGCGCACGCACCAACCGGCGCCTTTCTTCAGATGAACTTTGGCCGCGTTGGTGCCTCTTTTGGGGGCAGAGCTATAATGCGCAAATCCCCTCTTTTCCCCGTCCTCCGTTATGAGCCGGTTACTTTGCCTGATCGTGCTTTCGCTCGGCCTGATGCAAACCGCAACGGCCGACGAAAACAGTGACCGCATGTCCACGTATCTGACGCAGAAATTCGGTCTGGCAAAGGAAAAAGCTCAAAAGATTTCGGACGCGGTGCAGTCCGCCGCGTCGAAATATTCACTGCCGCCGGCTCTCCTGCTGGCGATCATCTCGATCGAATCCCGCTTCAAGGAAAAGGCCAAGGGCGCCAACGGCGCGACCGGGCTGATGCAGGTGGTGCCGGGCGCCCACCGCGGGTTGCTGAGGAACGTCAAGGACCTCACTGAGCCGACCACGAACATCGACGTGGGCTCGGCGATCCTCTACGGTTACATGCGATCGGCAAATGGCGACCTGAGCGCGGCGCTCAAGAGCTACGGCGGCTCGCAGGCCTACGCGAAGAAGGTGAGCTTGCGTGTCGACGATTTCGCCGACGTCGCCGGGCCGAAAGACGTCGCGTCGCATCCGGACGCACAAGCCAGTCTGTGCGAGGCCGACCGTTGCGCGGCGCCGGGCAATTGGGCCGACGCGTTCACGATACCGGCCGCCGATACCGTCAGCGTGAAAAGTGTGAACGGCGCGGCGGCACTGCAAAGCGCATCGCCTGCAACGCCGCACTGAGCGGCAGCTTCCTTTTATTTCCCCCTTGTCGTGCGCCCGCGCCAAAGCCGCGGATTGCGTCGTCACGTCTGTCGTGTAAGGCGGCGCGGAGCGAGCGCTGCGCGCTTTTTACGCACACCTGGCAACGGCTCTACAATGCTTTCCCATTCGAGCTCACGCCGCGCCTCTTCCGATCGACCATGTCCACCTCGTTTTCCAAAGCCACTGCCGCTTCGCTTCTCGGCTTGCTGACACTTGCCGCGTGCAGCAGCGCGCCGCAGCCGAAATTCCAGCAGGAATTGTTCGAAACGGGCGCGAGCCCTTACGCGCGAAATTTCAACTCGAGCACCACGGATACCTGCGAGGCCGCGCGCCGCGCGCTCCTGAGCCAAGGCTATCTGACGACGATGACGCGCACGGATACCGTCGACGGGACAAAAAACTTCCAGCCGACCGGCGATACGCACGTCGTTGTCGAATTTCATGTGGTGTGTACGCCGGGGGAAGAGGCGAGCGATACGAGCATCGTCTATGTCAATGCTGTGCAAAACGGTTTTGCGCTGAAGAAAAGCGATACGTCGGCGAGCGTCGGCCTAAGCGTGCTGGGTTCGCTGTCGTTGCCGATCCGTTCGAACAACGACGCGATGGTCAAGATTTCGAGCGAAACCATCCCGTCGGGCAAGTTCTACGATCGTTTCTTCGGCCTCGTCGATCACTATTTGCAAACCGTGGTGCGTACGCAGCCGGTTGCGAACAGCCGTATCGAGACGCGTATGTTGCCGGTGCCTGTCGAAGCGACGATTCCCGCGCCGCTTCCCGATCTGCCTGACGCAATCGACAAGGCTGCCTCGGCACAACCCGCAAGCGGGGCCGGCGTAGCGCCGTGAAGCATCTGCCGTCGCCGGTGGGGTCCAGTCTGGTCAAGACCTGATCAGCCTTCGATCTGATCACGAAGCGATACTTATCCTATGTCTTTTACTTCAGCCGTATATATATGTAGTAATAGTTAACAAGGGTTAACCCCGTCTGTGGATAACTCTCAATTTCCCGGTTACATCAAGGTCTTGCGAAAACCATAACCCTGCGGAACATATCTGTAGAAAAACTACAAAGCCGGGATAACTTTGACGGGGCTTGCCTCGCGTCGCGTCTTATCAAGATTTCGCACACAGGCTGTCCGATGCGCTATCCCGAAGTTATTCATAGGCAATTGTGGATAACTTGCCCATCCCGCCATGTTTCGCCGGGCGGCAGAGTGGGTTTTTCGTCGATGTTATGCGCTCGCCAGCGTACAGACCGAGTCCCCCCGCACGCGCACATTGAAGTTGAAAGGTACAAAGATTGCGTCGAAGTTTTTGCAAGCGCAACTGTTGCTATTTAGTCAAAATCATTTCAGCAACGCCCGATCCAGGCATAGAGTTAAAGTGTTTTCTGAGGTTATTGGTGCAGTGCGGGGGTGTGCAATGAAACGCAGAACAGCACGACAGCTAGTCCGTCTTCTCTCGGATATCAGACATGCCAGCCACTGCACTACGCTGCGGGCGGCGGCCACCAATCGGGCCATATCCCTCGCCGCGTCCGAGCGTGACGACGAGGGCGCCGATAGCGACGAAAGCAACGAAGCGGCACGCGAGGCGAGTCACGACAAACCGGCCCGGAGCGGATCATGAGAGCCGCAAGCGAACAATCGCTGCGATTTCTGGTCGAGAAATGGCTGGCGCCGGGGCCCTCCGTTCCGGTTCACGTCACCGAATTCAGTCGCACCCGTCTGGGCGGCAGGCGTTATGTGCGCGTGGAGACTTCTGTCGAAGCCGGATCGCGTGGTCTCTTTTTCTTTCGTCACGACGATGGCTGCTGGTGTGTGTTTCCACCTACCGCAGATACACCCAAGGTGTTCGCGCAGCCGCGGGCTGCTTAACGGTAGTGGGCGCGCGCGACTGGCTAAGCCCTCACGCTTCGTGAGGCAAGCGATCACGTTCGTTCCCGCGTCGCGGGGCGGGCATCACCTGACACACAATCAAACCGGCGAGCATGAGCGCGCATCCAAAGAGCGCGCGCGCCGACAGTGTTTCGCCGAGCACCAGCCATCCGGCGAGCGCGGCGAAAACGCCTTCCATACTGAAGATCACCGCGGCGTGCGAGGGCGCCGCGTACTTTTGCGCAACCACCTGAATCGTATAAGCAATGCCCACCGACAGCGCACCGCCGTACAGAATCGTCGGCGCGGCACGCTCGATCACCGCAAGACTGACCGGCTCGATCACGAGGCCGATCGCCAGACATGCGAGCCCGCAAGTCACGAACTGCACGAGCGCCAGCATGAGTGTGTCGTGCCGCAGCGCGAAGCGGCCGACCAGCATCATCTGGACGGAAATTACCAATGCACCGGCCAGCTGGTACCAGTCGCCGTACAGGATCGAGAAGTGTTCGTTGACGCTCAGAAAATACATCCCGAGCGCGGCGAGCGTCGCACCGAGCCACGTGCCAAATCCCGTTCGATGACGAAACAGCATGCCGAGCATCGGCACGAGCACCACGTACAACGAACTGATGAAGCCGGCGTTGGCAACCTTCGTGTATTGCAGGCCGATCTGCTGCAACGAAATCGACACGGCCAGCACGACGCCGAGCAGCACGCCGGCGCCGAGCAGTTCGCGTGCGCCGCCGGGTTCGCGCTTCGACAATTCCGCAAGCGCGGAGCGCCGCACGCAGACGATCATGGTCAGCACGACTAGCGCGCCTAGCAGGAAACGCAGTCCGGTAAATAGAAACGGTCCGATCGCATCGAGGCTCAAGCGTTGCGCGACGAACGCGGAGCCCCAGATCATGGCCGCGATGAGCATCAGCAGATTGGCGCGCAGGTGTTGGCGTGTGTCAGGTTTCAAGGGCGGTTTGTCGAATTCGGTTGTCCTCGATCAGCGGCATGCTGGTTTCGAGGGGGGCCTTCAGATCAGTCTCCACAATCAGGCACCGATTCTATCCGCGCGCACTCGTGCCGGATACGCCGCGAACATTCGCGAACACTTGAACACAATTGCGCACACATTCCCCCAACTTCAGGACAGACGTGGCGAGGCGGCGTCCCTAGACTGCGGCTTCAGTCTCAAATAAAAAGTCCTGACCGTGCGCAAACGCCTCACTTATCTGTGTATTCCGCTGTTTGGCCTGACCTGCTCGTCGATGGCCTACGCCGAGAACTTCTATATGTTTTCGCTGGCCGGGGGTGTCGCGCCGCGTTATCAGGGCAGCCGCGATTACCGTCCGCTTGTTGCCCCGCTGATCGCCGCCGAGTTCGGCAACGGCATCTTTCTGAGCCCGACGAACGGGCTCGGTTACAAGCGCACGTTCGCCAATGGTCTATTTGCATGGGCGGCGCTCAGCTATGACTTCGGCCGCACCGATCGCAATCGTGCGGATTTGCCGGGTTCCGACTATCTGAAGGGCATGGGCCGGATTCCTGGTTCGGTGATGGTGTCGTTACAGGTCGGTGCGCATCTGTTCGGTCCGTCGACCATCAGCATCACGCTGGACCAGCCGGTTACGAATACGAGTCACGGCACGAGCGGGCACGTCGATCTGACCGTGCCGGTACTGCAATCCGTCGACAACGACGTCAGCATCACGGGCAGCGTGCATGCCGGCAGCGGCCGCTATACGCAAACCTTCTTCGGTGTCACCGATGCGCAGGCGGCCGCGAGCCGCTTCCAGCCGTATGCGGTGAAAGGCGGGTTCGACAGCGCAAAAGTGTCGGCGGCCTGGACGTACATGTTTTCGCCACGCTGGTCGGTGCATACCGAAGGCGGCGTGACGCGGTTGCTCGGCGCCTCGGCGAACAGCCCGATCGTGCAGTCGAAGAACAACTACTTCGCGATCACGGCGTTGACGTATCGCTATTGATGCGCGTGTTGTTGCGCTAATCGACCCGCCTGTTGATCGGTTGTCCGGATCAATGTTTCGACGATCCGACGTCCTTGCAAGGAGCTCGCGATGTTTGCATGGCAAACCCCTCTGTCCAACGCCTGGCAGGAGAGCCTGGTCTCGTCGGCGCGCGCGAAGGCAATGGGCGTCGACAGTCTGATGCTGACCGGCGCAACCGGTTTTATCGGCGGCAATCTGCTGGTGACGCTGATCAACACCGGACTGGTGGAGCGCATGGTGTGTCTGGTGCGCGGCGCCAGCGTGGCCGATGCGCTCGCGCGGCTGCGCGCGTCGGCAGTGCGCTGCGGGCTGCCGCATGCCCGCGCCCAACGAATCACGGAAGCCAACGTGATGGTCGGCGAACTCGGCAGCGCGTTTTCGGAAATCGATCTGGCGCGGCTCGCCGAGGTATCGCACGTGATTAATTGCGCGGCGCTTGCGTCGTTTTCGACACATCCGCAAGTACTCGACACGAATGTGCACGATACCTTGCGTTTCGCGTCGCGTTTTGTCGGCAGCAAAACGCTGCGGCGCTTTCTGCACGTGAGCACGGCGATGGCGTGCGGCACGCAATGCGGCGCGAACGTTCAGGAATCGCCGTTCGGCTATGGCGAAACGCGTCACCTCGTGCCGTACACGCGCAGCAAACGCGAAGTCGAACGCTTGCTGCGCAGCACGTATCCGCGCCTGCCGCTGGTGGTGGTGCGGCCATCGATCGTGGTCGGCCATACGGTGCTCGGCACGTTGCCGTCGGCGAGCGTGTTCTGGGTATTTCGCGTGGTGCATGGCGCGCGGCGCTTCACGGCACGGGCGATGAACCGCATCGACGTGGTGTCCGCCGACGACTGCGCGCGCGCACTTGCGCTGCTGGCGGTGAAGCCGTCACTCGCTTTCGATACGTATCACGTGTCGGCGGGTTCGGAAGCGCCGACTATCGGTCAGATCATCAGCGCCATGGATGAAGCTACCGGCACCTCGGGCCGCCGCTATTCGATGTGCCGCGTGCGCGACTTCGGCAAGATCGCGCGCGAAGTGGTGGGCCGTGACCGTTGCGGCAGCGGCCGTCTGATCGAACACGCGCTGCGTTTGTACGCCGGTTTCGCGGAGCTGGACTACACGTTCGACAACCGCCGTCTGCGTGACGAAATCGGTTTCGAGCCGCTGCCCTTTACGGACTACGTGAGCGAATGTGTGCGGACCTCGCGAGGCGTGGGGATCGCCGAGCAGATGCGCTGGGACCTCAAATAGGTCTTCGGCAGCCCGTACAGCGAGCGACTCGCGCGATAATCGCGCAATGGCCAGACAACGCAAGACATCATTGATTCACCGGGCCGACTGACTTTCAGGCAGACGCAATGGACGAGAAAGACTGGATCGCGGGCGCCGCCAAGGCGCTGGCGATCATCGAAGCATTCGACGAAGAGCACGCGCGCATGACGCCGACCATGGTGGCCGCCCGCGCCGGGCTTTCGCGCACGGCGGCGCGCCGCTATCTGCTGACGCTGCGCGAACTCGGCTATGTGGATACCGACGGCAAGCTGTTCTGGCTTGCGCCGCGCGTATTGCGGCTCGGTCAGTCATATCTGGATTCGGCGCGCTTGCCGCGCACCGTGCAGCCGTTTCTTCAGCGCATCACTGCAACCCTGCAGGAAACCGCGCTGGTTGCGATTCTCGACGAACACGACGTGGTCTATGTCGCCCGCAACGGTGTGAACCGGGCGATGGCGGTCGGTTTCGTGCTGGGCTCGCGGGCGAGCGCGCCGTTGTCGTCGGCGGGTTTGATCCTGCTGGCCTTCCAGGCGTCCGACAGCATCGACCGGTGGCTGGCGTCCTATCTGATCAAGGTATTCACGCCCTATACGTATTCGACCATCGAGCGTTTGCGCGAAGTGCTGGGCGAAATCCGCCGCGATGGGTATGTCGTCACCGATCAACAACTGGAATTGGGCATGCGTGGCGTGGCAGTGCCGTTGCGTGACCGGCATGGCTCGGTCGTGGCGGCGATCAGCGTGAGCATGCCGATCGGCCAGGAGTCGGCGAATGCCGCGCTGCACCGGGTGCTGCCGACCCTTCAGGAAACCGCCAGTCTGCTGCGAAACCTCATCTAGACGCGGGACTAGGTAATCTCCCCAATATGGCCTGTTTAACGAGTGAAAGCATGACGAAAGCCAGCTGTCTCCCGGAAAATACATATCGAGTTTTGGGCATGACAAACCGCCTACACTGCGTAATACTCTCCCGCGGGGAGCGGGAAGGCGCCTCAAGCCCTGCCTGCTTCACCGTGCAGCTATTTCATTCACATTGACTCAGTCGTCCAGGTTTGGGGAACAACACATGAAAAAAGTTATCGTCTCGCTCGCAGCAGCATCGATCGCGCTGGTTTCCGTTCAAGCTTTCGCACAGGCATCGGACGCAGCAGCACCGGCCGCTGCAGCTAGCGCACCGAAGCACCACGTCAAGAAGCTGAAGACGCACGGTAAGCGCGCTCCGGTTTCGGCAGCCGCTTCGGCGGCTGGCACGAACGACAAGGGCACGGCAAACTAAGCTCACGCTTGGTTTAGTCGGGCGAACCCTGCCGGTTCTCTTCTGCGCGCCGCTAGCCGGCGAGTGCAGCGTAGTGCCGGTTAAATGTCGCCAGCAAAAAGGCCAGAGCTTGTGCTCTGGCCTTTTTGTATTGGGCGACGGTCTTGCGCGGTCTTTTGCGGCGTTTTAGCCCGCGAGGCCGCGCTTGATGACCTCGTTCAGCAGTCCGGACATGCCTTCAGGATGCGTGGCGGCCCGTTCTTTCAATTCCTCGACCAACTCGCCATTCAGCTTGCAGGCAAAAGCGACGAGGCCCTGCGCCTGGTCGAGCTTGCGCTGTTCGCGGCGATCGAGCTTCGGGTCGGCGGCAGCGGCTTTGCCGAAGCGGTCGGCGGTCGACAGCTTCATTGCGTTGTTCAGCTTGAGTGCCTTGTTCTTTTCAAGGTCGGTTTTTTTCATCGTCATACGGAAAGCCTCTGCCAGATAAGTAATCCCGCATTGTACGCATCGCGCCGGGCGTCGAGCGAGCGGCGGTGATTCCGTACCCGTGCGGCGTTGGCGCGGTGCTCAGATCTCGCCGAGTCTGAGCCGTCGAGCGGTGTTCAAACGGGGCGTTCCGGTGCGCCGGCCACGCTGTCCATCAACGCACGCATGCGTTGCCAGTGTGTGCCTTCCCAGAATACGCGTTGGCACACGTCGCAGGTGACGAACTGGTTATGCCGTTCCAGCACGCCATCGGGCGCCCGGTTGCCGACTTCATTCTTCGCAATGCGCCGAAGCGGCGCATTGCACATCAGGCACAAACGGAACGGCTGTGCACTGCCGGCCAGATCGAGCCTTTCAAACACTTCACGCAATTGCTCGCGCGGCCGCAGCGTGCGTACGTAGCAGCCATGCGTGATGGTGCGGCGTTTTAATAGTTCCCGATCGCGTGTCAATACGATGCGCTGTTGGGCGGCCGCGAGCGCCTCGATATCGGCGTCGGGAAAGTGGTTGTCGTACAGCGTATCGAAGCCGGCCAGCCTCAGCAGCGGGGCAAGACCGCCCAGATGCGCGTCCGCAATGAAGCGCACCACGCGCAGCGGACGTTTGCGCACACGCAATAACGGTTGGATGTCGAGCGCTTCAAACTTCGGATAAACGGCGATGCGATCGCCGTCGGACAGCGGATGATTGAAACCGACCGACTCGCCGTTGACCAGAATCAGTTCGACCTCGGTATGCGGCACGCCGAGTACTTCGATCATATGTTTCGCGGTGGCGCCGTGCGCGCAGGCGTAACTGAACGCGCGCCGGCGCAGGGGCCGGGCGAGAAAGTCGTTCAGCTCCTCATAGAAGCGGAATGTCGCGGTGACCATGGCATCAGTATCGCACCGTGTTTAATTGCGCGCTGTCCTGCACGTGTCGCATGGGTGTGCTTTACTTCCAGTTCTTTAGAAGATGGAGCGACAGATGGACATCGGTTTTATCGGTCTCGGCGAGATGGGCGCCGCGATGGTTGCAAATATTTTGAAAGCCGGGCACCAGGTGCGCGTGTGGAACCGCTCGCCGGAACGCGCGCAATCGCTCGCCGACGCAGGCGCGCGGATCGTCGCGACACCGGCCGAAGCGTTTGCTGGCGACGCCGTGTTCTCGATGCTCGCCGACGATACCGCGCTGCGCGAAGTCATCACCGCGTCGCTGCTGGAACACGCCCCGCGCGGTCTGATCCACGTGAACATGGCGACGATTTCGGTGGCGCTGGCCGAAGAACTGGCGACGGCGCACGCCTCGCGCGGGGTCCACTACGTCGCCGCGCCGGTGATGGGGCGGCCCGACGTCGCGGCGGCCGGCAAGCTGACGATCGTGGCGGGCGGCCCGGCCGAGTCGATCGACCGCGTGCAGCCGATTTTCGACGCCGTCGGCCAGAAAACCTGGCGCATCGGCTCGCTGCCGCAGCAGGCGAACGTGATGAAACTCGCGGCCAACTTCATGTTGGGCGCGGCGGTCGAGACGCTTGGCGAGGCCGCCACGCTGGTGACCGGCCACGGCCTTGCGATCCAGGATTTCCTCGACGTCATCACGAGCGGTCTGTTCCCGGGACCGGTCTATTCGGGCTACGGCAAGCTGATCGCGGAGCAGCGCTACGAACCGGCGCTGTTCAAGGCGCGCCTCGGATTGAAGGACTTGCGTCTTGCGCTGGCGGCCGCCGACGCGGTCAACACGCCGTTGCCGATCGCGAGCGTGGTGCGCGACAGCCTGATCGAAGCCGTGGCGCATGGCGACGGCGAGAAAGACTTCGCGGTGCTGGGGCAGGTGGCGGCGCGGCGGGCAGGGCGCTGAGCGGGAGCGGGGTTTGCGGGCGCGCTTCAGGGCGCGCGCGGGCATAATAGCCGCCCGAGCCCTTTCTGCGTCGTTCCCAATGAGTCTGCATACCTGGTGGCTGTTCGCCGCCACTGTTTTCGTCATTTCCGCGATTCCGGGTCCGAACATGCTGCTAGTGATGACCCACGGGGCCCAGCACGGCTTGCGACGCTCCAGCGCAACCATGGCCGGCTGCCTGTCGGCGCTGGTGTTGATGCTGGCGGTGTCCGCGGCGGGCCTCGGCGTGTTTCTCGAGGCGTGGCCGGCAATGTTCAACGCACTGCGGATGATCGGTGCGGCGTACCTCGTCTATCTGGGCATCAAGGCGTGGCGGGCGCCCGCTGACGAAGGCGTTGCCGGCGCGGTCAACGAATTGTCGGCGAGGCCCGCGCGCTCGCGCTTCGCGCTGTTTCGCAATGGCTTCCTGGTGGCGGGCAGCAACCCGAAAGCCATTCTGTTCGCCGCTGCGTTGTTGCCGCAGTTCATTGACGCGGCGCAGCCCAAGCTGCCGCAGTTTGGCGTGCTCGTCGCCACCTTCGCGGTGATCGAGGTGAGCTGGTATCTGGTGTACGCCGGTTTCGGCACGCGGATTGGCGCCAGGTTGAAGAGCCGCAGCGTCGCGAAGATATTCAATCGTCTGACGGGCGGTGTGTTCGTCGGCTTCGGCGCGATGATGGCGCTGGTGCGCCACGAGGCGAACGGCTGGCTTGCGCATGGCAGGTTTGTTGCATCTGTACAACGCCGAGGGTCAACCCTAATTTGCATGTTGCGACGCACCAAATCATTTGCTATAGTTCGTCCTGTCTCCTCCATGTCTCCTCTGATATGGATTCAGCCCGCCCACTTAGGCGGGCTTTTTTTGCCCTGAAATTCCAGCGTCCTCGCTCCAGAAAAGACAAAGCCGGCTGACCCCTTCCACGGGGCCGCCGGCTTTGTCGTGTCTGCGCCGAGCCTAGAACTTGTATGAGACGGCCAGGAACGAAATGATCGGGTCGGCTTTCAGTTCCGCCTTCGAAACGCTCAATTCCGTGCCGTCCGCCGCCTTGATGATGACCGACGAGGTGGTCTTCAACGGAATGTACGTAACCGATGCCACGAGGCCCCAATGGTCGGTGATGTTGTAAGCGAGACCTGCATTGAACACCGGCTGCCACGACGACGACGCCTTCGCCGACACCTGCGTCTGCCCCGGCTTGCCCGCCCCCGCCGCCAGCACCGCGCCGAGATTGTTCTGCGTCGAGGTCACGAAGTTCTGGCTCAGTTGAACGTCGGAGAACCAGTTATACGACACACCGATGCCGACGAACGGCCTGAACTTGGCCGTCGGCGCATTGAAGTAGTACTGGAACAGCAGCGCCGGGCTCCACTGGCGCACGCTCTTCACGATCGGATTGGCCTGCGGATCGCCCAGATTCTGCTGGCCGAGCGCGCCTGCCGGTCCCGGCGGCTTGATCGTGCCGTGCCCGTAGATTTTGAAGACCGGCGGCACGCCCGCCACCGTCGACACGGCGATGTGATCGGTGAGGTAGTGGCTGAATACGAGGCCAACGGTATTAGCCGTATTGGTCGACAGCGATGTGCCGCTGGACGTGAACGAACTCGGCAGACGCAGCGGTGTATTGATCGGCGTCGGAGCGACGTTGGTGGTCAGCGGCGAACTCGAATCCTGCGGCATGACATGGAACCAGCCGAGCACGGCGACGTTGTCGCCCGCGTGTTGTGCGTGCGCACTGGCTGACAGGCAGATGGCCAGTATCGCGAAAAAGATTTTTTTCATGTTGCTCCTCCCTCCTGAGGCGCGCGCTGCGTTCATCGCGCGCGGCGAGCGACGGCGGGTTCGCTGCCCGGCCGGTGCGCTCGATATTCGGTGAACGCCGGCTGCCGCGCTGCGCTATCGCAGTGAGCGGCAACCGGGACGCGAACGCCGTGTTGCATGTCGGCGCGTGCAGCGTCCATTACTGGACGAAGGCGCCAATCGTGAAGTACGGCGAGGCCGCGTTGGTCAGATCGAGGTAGCCGAACACGCCACCCGTGAAGATCATCTTTCCGGTCGGCGTGGTGCCGGTCGAGGCGCCCACGTGCGTCGTCGTCACCACACCCGGTACGGTCTGCGTGAAGTCCAGATTCAGCGCCGTCGCAAGCGATGCCTGCGATGCATTGAACGGATCCAGCAGCGTGGCCTGCGTACCTTCGAGCGCCGTGGTGCGATAGTCGAACTGGCTATCCACACCGATGTACTCACCGTTTTGTGAGTTCACCGCGATCGAGGTTTGCGGCGCCAGGATCGAGATGCCCGATTCGTCGTCCGCATACGGGCCGAGTTCGCCGTTCACCGGCGTCGTCACCGACGAGTTCGCCGCGCCGGTTCGCACCAGGATCGGCACCACCTGGTTGCGCAGCTTGCCGACGATCATGTAGCCGCGTGCCTTGGGCGTCGTGGCGAGCGTCGGTTTGGCCTGGCCCAGGAACTTGTCGGTTTCGAATGCGCCGCTGCCGTCGGATGACTGTACGAAGTTCGTACCCGGCTGCTGGCACTTGCCCGCGTTGACACCGGAGTTGTCGCACTCGGTCCACGTGCCGTCCGCGTCGATCGTGATCTTCGTATCGACCGCGACCGGCGCGAAGTTCTGCGACGGAACCTGGTGGTAGCCGAGCTGGTTGTACGTGCCGGCCACGTTCGCGAGGTTCGTTTCAATCGACGAGAAACCGATGAACGGGTAGTACGGGAACGTGGTGTCGGGCACCGCGCCCACGCCGAGAATCCCGGCGAAGGAGATTTCCGCCCCCGGAATCGTGCCGCCCGCCACGCCTTCGCCGACGAAAATCCGCGCCGGGCGATTCGGGTCAAGGCTGGCGCCGTTCAAACGGAAGGCGCACTGGTTGAGCTTGTTGGTTGGCAGCAGCGTTTCCTGGGTCAGCGTGCCGCTCGCGCTCTGGCCGGCGCGCGTCGGCGCGACGGTGCCGTTGGTCGCCGGGATCGGCGACTCGATGTAGCTGATTTGCCAGGTCATCTTGGTCGTGTCCATCTGCAGCTTGACTAGTTCGCCGTCACCGCCGCCACCCGTGAACACCGTGTTGTAGTCAAGCGACGAAGGACAGAGACGGACTTCGGTCACCGGTCCATCGCCGTTGCCGCCACCGCCACCGCACGCCCCCAGCAACGGTGCTGCAAGAGCGAGCACCGAAAGGATTCTCCATTTCATACCGCCTCCAGAATTTTCTCGTTGTGTGTGGCCGGCTCCCAGTCCAGCCACCTTTTGCTCTATTTATGTCTCGTACTGCGAACTGCCGGTCCTCCGGTCCTTATTTGCTGATCTGCGAGCCGATGCCGAAGTAGGGGGCGTTTGGCGTGTCCGAATTGGCCGACGTCGGCGTGATGCCGCCGTTGACGGTGCCTTGAATTTCGATTGCGTACAGGCCGCCTGAGGCAATCGCGAAACCGGTCTGGCCATTTGCTTGCTGGACGCCGACCAGTCCGGGGCTTGGCAAGCCGTAGCCCAGGCCGAAGCCGTCTTCCGCCGCAGAAGTCGACGGGTTGATGAAGGTGCCGACACCACCCTGGATCAATGTCGCGGTGGACTTGAAGTTCGAGTCCGCGCCGGCATAGCCGCCATCGAATCCGCCCGACGCAAGCGGCGTGGCTGCGGCGAGCATGGCGATGCCGGATTCGTCGTCGACCGACAGGCTGGCGATTTTGACGTGCCCGGTGCGGACCACCAGCGGCACAGTTGCGCCGTTGATCTGGCCGATGATCATGTGAGCTGTGCCTGATTTGTCGGTGCGCAGCGGCGCAGGATTGCCACCGTTGACGATTTGCGGCGGAGTCGCGCTGTCGAAATAGCCGTTGCTATTGAGCGTGAGTGTGGCGCCGGTCGTCAGGCAGCCACTCGAGCTCGACGACGTGCAGTTACCGCTCGCATCGAACGTCTCTACCGAGGTGGTGGCAACGGTTTCGTAGTTCGCGGTCGGCGAGAGGTGATAAAGCAAGCCGTTGTAGGTGCCTGTCAGCTTAGTGAGGTCGGTTGTGGTGCTGGCGAAGCCGAGGAACGGATAAAAGTCGAAATGGCGCTTGTTCACAGCACCAATACCTAACCCCAGCGCGCCGGCGTATTGCACCGTTGCGCCTGGAATGCCGCCGCCGGCCACGCCTTGCCCCACGAGGATCGTCGGCGGATTCGGATTGTTCACGAAGTCGGGCGTCGTGTACGTGGTGCCGTCGGAGGCGGTGCCTGTGCCTTTACCAAGAACGAATGCGCAACGGGTCTGTTCCGCTGTCGGCAGCGTGCCGGTCGGCGGGTGGATCAAAGCGCCGGTGATTTGCGTACCGGCTCGCGTGATTTCGACGCTGGCACTCGTCAACGGAATCGGCGACTCGAGCCACTTCAGCGTGTACGTCATCGCGGTCGCGTCGATGTTCACCTGCACGATTTCGCCGCTACCCGCGCCACCGAGATACGTCGTTTTAACGATGTCGGCGGTAGCAGGGCATAGCGCAGTCGCGCTCGCGCTCGAAGTCGGCGGACCTTGCACGCCGCAGCTCGAACCCGAGCATTGCGGTGCGCTGATCGTGCCGGGATTGTCGGCTTTGCCGCCGCCGCAAGCGATGATGAATGGGGCCGTGGCAATGGCCATCGCCAGGCCCCGAGTAATGCCGTGCGACATGCTGCTGTCTCCCTTCATGTAATTGTGCGAACTAATTTCGCTGCGCGATTAATGCCTGTCAATTGAATGAGCCGTCTAAAAAGATCGATTCAAACGGGGCATTTTTTGTCGAACGCGCACAGCGAGGGGCTTGGGAGCCCTTTTAAACAAAAAAGGATTTTTCGCTTCGTCGGCGGCACCGTTGCTTCGTCGCACATCCTTGCCAGGTAAGCGTTGCGGCAAAATTGCTCTATCATCTTCGAACGATCGTTCGAGAAAAAATCCGGAATTTCCCTATGCGGAAAACTATGCTGTACGGGTCAATTTGGGGAATGAATTACCGTCAGTTGATGAGCAGTCCGATTTTTCTTTTTTAAGTAATGCGGGCAACTACTGATTAACTGCGAAAGAGGAATTTTGAGGGCAGGTTTTTTAAACCAAAAAAGCCGGTCTTTGCAGACCGGCTTTTCAGTGGATTGACAGCGGATGCCGTCCGTATCCCGAACTTGTTCAGCGTTTCAAGCCGGTTTCTTCGGCGGTGCCGATCGCGAGGTTCATACATTGGATGGCTGCACCCGAGGCGCCCTTGCCCAGGTTATCGAGGCGCGCAACGGTCACGAAGCGCTCTTCGTTGCCGAACACGAACAGGTCGACGCGGTTGGTATCGTTGTTCGCCTGTACGTCGAAGAAGCCGCTGTCGAGGTTCGCGTCCGCGTCGAACGGCGCAATATGCACGAAGGCCTCGCCCGCGTAGTACTCGGCAAACAGCGCCTGCACGTCTTGCGGCGTGGTTTTCTTGGCCAACTGACTCGGCGAGAAGAACGTGGTGACCGCGAGACCCTTGTAGAAGTCGCCGACGATCGGCGTGAACACCGGCGCCGAGCTCAGGCCCGTATGCGCCGCCATTTCCGGCAGATGCTTGTGCGTGAGAGCGAGTGCGTACGGGCGCGGGCTCTTGAGCTTCTCATTGCCGCCGGCTTCGTAGTCGGCAATCATTTTCTTGCCGCCGCCGCTGTAACCGGTGATCGAGTAAGCGTGCGCGGCGAAGTCCGGCGCCACGACGCCGGCTTCGACCAGCGGACGCATGGCCAGCACGAAGGCCGATGCGTGGCAACCCGGCACGGCGATGCGTTTCGCGGTGCGCAGACGCTCGCGTTGCGAGCGGGCCAGTTCGGGCAGGCCGTAGGCCCAGTCGGCCGACGTGCGGAATGCCGTGCTGGCATCGATCAGCACGGTGTGATCGTTTTCGACCAGCGAGGCCGACTCGCGCGAGGCGACGTCCGGCAGACACAGGAACGTGACGTCCGACGCGTTGATGAGACGACGGCGCTCGTCGAGGTCCTTGCGCTTCACTTCTTCGATACGCAGGATTTCCACGTCGGCGCGTTGCGACAGGTATTCGAAAATCTTCAGGCCGGTCG
This sequence comes from Paraburkholderia sp. BL23I1N1, assembly GCF_003610295.1. Taxonomy (NCBI): domain Bacteria; kingdom Pseudomonadati; phylum Pseudomonadota; class Betaproteobacteria; order Burkholderiales; family Burkholderiaceae; genus Paraburkholderia; species Paraburkholderia sp. BL23I1N1. The sequence goes on along the minus strand of NZ_RAPV01000002.1, from coordinate 9,521 downwards.
TGCCTTCCTGTCCGTCGACAAAAACTTTCGTGCTCATCTCGATCTCACTGGCTTGCTGGAAACGTGGCGCGACACCGCGCCGGAACGCTATTTTAAGACCTGATAGCGGCGGACGTGCAAAACGGGGTGAAAAAACGACGATGCGCGCCCAAAGTGACATCGGCGTGACGGGTTACGCGCCAGATGCAAGCCGATGCACGTGGGTTCCGGGCAGATTCACGGCGCTTGCCGGGGGCGCGCCGCGCGTGTTCTGACGGGCACCGCGCCCGCCTCGAACGCGCGGCAGGGATGTGGACACCCGACGCGAACCTGCTTGAGGCAATGCGCTATCGAGCCCCGGTGATCCACCGCGCCGTAACGGCAGCAACGCGCGCGCCGAACATCCGGGCCGTTTCCAGATCGCCCGCGGGCGGCGCTTCTTCGGGCGACGCATCCGCCGGAGACTGCGCCAGCAGGCCGGTAAAGCCGCCCACGTAGTTCAGGTCGTTGCGGGTCGCCGCCTTGGTGTTCGACGGCATCATGCCGGTGCCCACCCAGATCATGCTGTGCTGCATCGCCAGCGTGACGAAGTACTGGATCGTCGAGAACTTGTCACCGTTCATGGTCGCCGAGTTGGTGAAGCCGGCCGCGATCTTGTCCTTCCATGTCTGGCCGAACCACGGTTTCGAGCTTGCATCGGCGAATTTCTTGAAGTCGGCGGACGGCCCGCCCATGTAGGTCGGCGCGCCGAAGACGATGGCGTCCGCGGCCGCCAGTTCTGTCCAGGCAGCGTCGTCGATCTCGCCGACCGGCATGAGTTTCGCGTCCGCGCCGGCTTCGAGCGTGCCGGCCAGCACGGCCTCGGCGACTTTCTTCGTGTGGCCGTAGCCGCTGTGATAAACGATGACGATCTTCGACATGGGACTCTCCGGCAAGATGAAAAGGCAGGGTAAGCACAGCAACAGTGCGCGCATATAGCGACGCGGCTTCGACAAGCATCGCCTGCGCGGCTCTGTTGCACACAAGCGTGTGCGGATGACAGAAATTCCGCGGCGGCGGCAATGCGATGGAACCTGTGCGTCAATTCACGCGTCGAGTCGGCGCAACGCGCGGGGACTCGGCACGCGGCGAACTGCTAGTCGCGCTTCAGTCGCGGCCTATGCAGTTCGAGTCGGATTTGACGGGCGCCGCTATCGTCCGTAGTTGACTACCATCCGCGCGCTGCCGAGCGTGGCGGTGCCGATCTCGTGATCGAACATGAGCGCCGGGCGTCCTTGCGCGAGGCGCAGGTCCGAGGAGCTCAGCGCATAAACGGTGATGACGTAGCGATGCGGTTTGCCAGACGGCGGGCACGGGCCACCGTAGCCGTCGATATCGAAGTCGTTGCGCGCTTCGACCGCGCCAAGTTTCTTCAGGAAGCCCGACGCGCTGGCGTTTTCCGGCAAGCTTTCGACGGTGGCCGGAATGCCGGCTACGGCCCAGTGCCACCAGCCGCGACCGGGCGCATCCGGATCGAACATCGTGACTGCGAAACTGCGCGTACCAGCCGGCGCGTCGCGCCACGTCAGTTGCGGCGAGCGATTGCCGCCTTTGCAGTCGTCCTGGTTGAAGACCTGAGCTGCATCCACGGGACTGCCCGCATGGAAGCTGGTGCTGGTCAGCGTGAACACACCCTCGGCGAGTGCATGAGTGCCGTGACTCGCCAATAGCGCGAGACCCAGCATCACGCAGGCGAGGGAAGGTATGCGACGGATCGGCGAAGCAAGCGAAACAACCAGGCAACGCGAGCGCATGTGCCGGTTCTCCTGTCAGGGCGCGAGGGCGGTTGTCCTCGCGAGGATTATTGTCCCTATTTTGGTGCCCCAAGGTCGAATCAAGTCTAACATTCGCTTCTGCGACGGATCATTGTTGTCGCCAGCGGGCTGGGCGGCCTTGAAATCGGGCTATAGTCGGAGGAATTGTCCGCGCGAATACAGACCGCGTACCCGATCAGTTCAAGTACCAAGAATAGAAAGGCATGTCAGAAGTTTTGGAGAGTGGTTTATCTGTCGAGGGGAGGGCAATGCAAGATCCAGTCAGGGTCGTGATCGCTGACGACCATCCGGTGATTCGGTTCGGCGCAGAACAGGCTTTGCTCAAGTTTCCAGGTCTGCAGGTCGTCGCCGCGCGCGACAATCAACCGGACTGGTCAAGGTGCTGCAAACCGTAGCGTGTGATGTGCTTGTCACGGATCTGGCAATGCCAGGTGGCCAATACGGCGACGGTTTGCCGCTGATCGGCTATCTGCGCCGCAATTTCCCCGACCTTCCCATCGTCGTGCTGACGATGCTTGAAAAACGCCGCGTTGCTCAAGCGGCTGAGCGAACTCGGCGTGACTTCGGTCGTCAACAAATCGGACGATCTGAGCCACATCGGGCTCGCGGTGCAGCACGTCAGCCGCAATCTGGAATACATGAGCCCGTCCGTCAAGGCGTCGCTCGATACACTGCGCATGAATGCCGGCGACAAGAACGAAGATGTGATGCTGTCCCGGCGCGAACTCGAAGTTGTGCGCCTGTTCGTGTCCGGCATGACGATCAAGGAGATCGCGGAGCAACTCAATCGCAGCATCAAGACGATCAGCACGCAGAAGAATACGGCGATGCGCAAGCTCGGTATCGATCGCGATTCCGAGTTGTTCCAGTACGCGCAAAGCAACGGCTTGCTGAATCTGTCGTCGCATTCGGTTGACGGTACCGGTAGCGCATCCTAACTACGGTCGTCCTTTCGCCCGGCTTGGCGAGCGCAATGAAAAAAGGCCGCCTGTCTCATCGACAGGCGGCCTTTTTTATTCCAACCGTGCTTATTACTGCGCCGCGTTGGCGCCGCCGTGTGCCGCGGACCATTCGGCCGGTGCGTGCAGGAATTTTTCCACTTCATCGAGCGTCTTGGTGTCGAAGTAATTGTTTGCCTTGGCGACGCGCAACACATCCCACCACGTGGCAAGCGCGTGCAGATCGACGTCGATGTCTTTCAGTACCGACACGCTTTCCTTGAAGATGTTGTAGTGGAACAGCACGAAGCAGTGGTTCACCGTGGCGCCGGCGGTGCGCAGCGCATTGATGAAGTTGATCTTGCTGCGGCTGTCCGTGGTCAGATCTTCGACCAGCAGGACGCGTTGCCCTTCGGTCAGCAGACCTTCGATCTGCGCGTTACGGCCGAAACCCTTCGGCTTCTTGCGCACGTATTGCATCGGCACCATCAGGCGATCGGAGAGCCATGCCGCGAACGGGATGCCGGCGGTTTCGCCACCGGCCACTGCGTCCGATCTGTTCATAGCCGACGTCGCGCAGGATGGTGGCTTCGGCCATTTCCATCAGGCCACGGCGCACGCGCGGATACGAGATCAGCTTGCGGCAGTCGATATAAACCGGGCTCGCCCAGCCGGACGTGAAGATGTACGGTTTCTCCGCGTTGAAGTGCACTGCTTGCACTTCCAGCAGCATCTTGGCGGTAGTGTCGGAGATCGTCTGGCGATCGAAGCCTGTCATGGGCGGATCCTTGGGTGTGAGCGAGGTGAAGCGGGCGCGGAGCCCGGTGGCGCAGCAAGTGGGGTATGCCGCGCCATGATGGGCGGCGCCTTGATAGGCCAATACGCAACCGGCCAGTGGAGTGCAGGCCAGTTTTTGCTGCGCGCGTAGCCCGGCATTTTACCCGAAAAGGGCCATCCCGAGGCGGCCGTCGTGCGTGCCTGCCGCGAATGACGGCTATAACGGCCGCACCGAACGCGGCTTGGGAAGCTCGTCCAAGGACGCAGTGTTGCTGCCTTCCGGGCTGTTTTCCGGGTCGCTTTCTGGTCTGCTTTTTGGTTCGCTTTTTGGTCTGCTTGTGAGCGGCTTTGGGCGCCTTTACACTCACGCGAATTTCCTCGGCGGCCCTGCAGTTTGGTCGCCTCTCTGTCTTGCGGAATGCTTTCAATGACTGCCGTTTCTTCTGCCACCGAGCCCCCCGACACTCGCGAACCTGCTGAAGGCGGCCCCGCCAAAAGCGGCTATGCCGGCCGGGCGCTGATCGCCTCAGTGCTCGGTTACGCGATGGACGGCTTCGATCTGTTGATCCTCGGCTTCATGCTGCCGGTGATTGCCGCGGACCTGCATCTGAGCTCCGCGCAGTCAGGCTCGCTCGTCACGTGGACGCTGATCGGCGCGGTGGCGGGCGGTCTGATTTTCGGCGTGCTGAGCGACTATTTCGGCCGCGTGCGGATGCTGACGTGGACGATTCTGATCTTTGCTGTCTTCACGGGACTGTGCGCGCTGGCGCAAGGTTATTCCGACCTCCTGATCTATCGGACCATTGCAGGCATTGGTCTCGGCGGCGAATTCGGTATCGGCATGACGCTGGTCGCCGAAGCGTGGCCGGCATCGCAGCGGGCGCGCGTGTCGTCTTATGTCGGGCTGGGATGGCAACTCGGGGTGCTGGCGGCCGCGTTGCTGACGCCGCTGCTGCTGCCGTTGATCGGCTGGCGCGGCATGTTCGCGCTGGGATTGCTGCCTGCCGTGGTGTCGTTTTTCGTGCGGCGCCACGTGGAGGAACCGGCGCTATTTAACGAGCGCGTTGCACGTGGCATGCGTAAGCTGCCGCTCAAATTGCTGGTGGCCGACGGACGCACCACGCGCGCCAGCATCGGTGTCGCGATTCTCTGCTCAGTGCAGAACTTCGGCTATTACGGTCTGATGATCTGGCTTCCGAGCTATTTGTCGAAGACATTCGGCTATTCGCTGACCAAATCCGGTGTGTGGACAGCCGTCACGGTTCTCGGCATGGCGGCTGGCATCTGGCTGTTCGGCATGGCCGCCGACCGGTTCGGGCGCAAGCCGACGTTCCTGTTTTTACCAGGTGGGCGCGGTAGTGATGGTATTCGTCTACGCCCATCTGACAACGCCGATGGCGCTGCTGATCGGCGGCGCGGCCATGGGTGTGTTCGTCAACGGGATGATCGGCGGCTACGGCGCGCTGATCTCCGAGCTTTATCCCACCGATGCGCGCGCCACCGCGCAGAACGTTCTGTTCAATATCGGCCGGGCGGTTGGCGGTTTCGGGCCGGTAGTCGTGGGCGCTTTGGCTGCACGCTATTCGTTCGGCGCCGCGCTCGCTTTGCTCGCATCCATCTATTTGCTCGACGTCTTTGCGACGCTCTTTCTGATCCCGGAACGACGCGGCGCCGCGCTCGAATGACTCGCGCGTGACGCACGCAGGACCATCAGCAAAATGATCGTCGGATGCGGCGCTGCAGCATTGTCAGCGGGTGTTTCGCCGGTGGCGAGCCATGTTAACCGCTCAGTGCACCGACGCATTCGGGGTGTACACTAACCGGCCCGCGTAGCACTCCGCACCGTCTTGCCCTCCGCTGAGGTTCGACGCCGCGCCCAACCGGCGCATGCGAAAACCGCCGCAGGCGATTATCCATTCGATAGACGCAAGCGACGCCAACGGTGCCGTGCGGCGGGCCCAATTACTTACGTCTCGCAGGCTAAAAAATGGACGAACAACTTAAGCAAAGCGCTCTCGCGTACCACCAGTTTCCGAAACCCGGCAAGATTTCGGTCACCCCCACCAAGCCGCTCTCGAACCAGCTCGATCTGTCGCTCGCCTATTCGCCGGGCGTCGCCGCAGCGTGCACGGCGATCTACGAAGACCCGCTCGACGCCCAGAAGTACACCTCGCGCGGCAACCTCGTCGGTGTGATCACGAACGGCACGGCCGTGCTCGGTCTCGGCAATATCGGCCCGCTGGCAGCGAAGCCGGTGATGGAAGGCAAGGGTTGCCTGTTCAAGAAGTTCGCCGGCATCGACGTGTTCGATATCGAACTCGCCGAGTCCGACCCGGACAAGCTGGTTGAAGCGATCGCGATGCTCGAACCGACCCTGGGCGGCATCAACCTTGAAGACATCAAGGCGCCCGAGTGCTTCTACATCGAGAAGAAGCTGCGCGAGCGCATGAAGATTCCCGTCTTCCACGACGATCAGCACGGTACCGCGATCATCGCTTCGGCGGCGATCCTGAACGGCCTGAAAGTGGTCGGCAAGAAGCTCGACGAAGTGAAGCTGGTGTGTTCGGGCGCGGGCGCTGCGGCCATCGCGTGTCTGGATCTGCTGGTGAACCTCGGCCTGTCGAAGAAAAACGTGCTGGTCACGGACTCGAAGGGCGTGATCTACGAAGGTCGCGGCAACCTGGATCCGTCGAAGGAACGTTACGCGGCGAACACCGAAGCACGTACCCTGGCCGACGCGATTCGCGGCGCCGACGTGTTCCTCGGCTGCTCGAGCGCAGGCGTGCTGAAGCCGGAAATGGTGGTCGAAATGGGTACGCGGCCGCTCATTCTGGCGCTGGCAAACCGGGAACCGGAAATCCGTCCGGAAGACGCCAAGAAGGTGCGCCCGGATTGCATCGTCGCAACGGGCCGTTCGGACTACCCGAACCAGGTCAACAACGTGCTGTGCTTCCCGTTCATCTTCCGCGGTGCGCTGGATGTCGGCGCCACCACGATCACGGAAGAGATGAAGCTCGCGTGCGTGCGCGCGATTGCGGAACTGGCAGAAGAAACCGACCAGGGAGATGAAGTCGCCAAGGCGTACGAGGGCCACTCGCTCGAATTCGGCCCGGATTATCTGATCCCGAAGCCGTTCGATCCGCGCCTGATCATCAAGATCGCGCCGGCTGTCGCGCAAGCCGCGATGGACTCGGGGCGTCGCAACCCGTCCGATCAAGGACATGGACGCGTACCGCGAGGAACTCGGCGCAACGGTGTACCGCACCGGCATGGTGATGCGTCCCGTGTTCGCCGCGGCGAAGTCGGAGGTGGCGCGCATCGTGTTCGCCGAAGGTGAAGACGAGCGCGTGCTGGCGCGCCGCGCAATTCGTGCTGCTGGAAAAGATCGCCAAGCCGATTCTGGTCGGCCGTCCGTCGGTGATCGAGATGCGTCTGAAGAAGATGGGCTCGAAGCTGAAGTGCGGTGAAGACTTCGAAGTCGTCGATCCGGAAGACGATCCGCGCTATCAGAAATGCTGGCAGGCTTATCACGAACTCGGCGCGCGCGAAGGTGTGACGCCGGACGTCGCGAAGGCCGCGATGCGCAAGTTCAACACGCTGATCGGCGCGATCCTCGTGCGCCTCGGCGAAGCCGACGGCATGATCTGCGGGATGATCGGCCAGTACCACACGCATCTGAAGTTCATCGAGCAGGTGCTGGGCAAGGCGGACAACGTGCAGAACTTCGCTGCAATGAATCTGCTGATGCTGCCGGGCCGCAATCTGTTCATCTGCGACACGTACGTGAACGAAACGCCGACCGCCGAACAGCTCGCGGACATGACGATGCTGGCCGCCACTGAAATCGAGAAGTTCGGCATTTACGCCGAAGGTCGCGATGCTGTCGAATTCGAACTTCGGCAGCGCGCCGTCTTCGTCGTCGCAACGCATGGCGGCGGCCCGCAAGCTGATCGTCGAACGTGCGCCTTCGCTCGAGATCGACGGTGAGATGCATGGCGACGCGGCATTGTCGGAAGCCGTCCGCAAGGCTGCGTTCCCGGGCACGACGCTGACCGGCGAAGCGAACCTGCTGATCATGCCGAACGTGGAAGCGGCGAACATCACGTACAACCTGCTGAAAATGATCGGCGGCGAAGGCGTGACGGTGGGACCGTTCCTGCTGGGCGCGGAAAAGCCGGTGCACATTCTGACCCCGGCTGCGACTGTGCGCCGGATCATCAACATGACGGCGGTGGCTTCGGCAAACGCACGCAAGCGGGTGAGCGCGCAGTAATGCAAGTAGGTTGATGTTTGACGCGGCGCTGCATTGCAGCGTTCGCTGGACAGCTAGGGGAACGCCACGGAAGTTATTTCCGTGGCGTTTTTTATGTGCGCGTTCCTATTCTGGTGGTTGTTGGTCTGAGGAATTCTTACGCGACTAAGTGAGCTTTAAGAATGCTCCTATTCGATTTGCTGTGACACTTTTGTAAAGTTACTTCTGAAGCGCAGCACAACGCGAAAGCAACGGAACAGTCGGCTGGTCAATCCCTGCATCGAGTCAGGCGCTGCGCTTCATCTGGTGTTGGATGGTTGTGGTTGTTGAAGTAGCAGTAGCAGTAGCAGTAGCGGTTGAAGTTGAAGTTCTGATGGTGAAGACAAGCTGTATCAATGGGTCGCAGTACTTGCAGTAAATGTGTGTTGTGAAGTTGGTAGTTGGTAGTTGGTAGTTGGTAGTTGGTAGTTGGTAGTTGGTAGTTGGTAGTTGGTAGTTGGTAGTTGGTAGTTGGTAGTTGAGTTTGAAGTTTGCAATCGAAGTGGAAGTTCGCAGTAGCAGTTCGCACTCGAAGTTCGCAGTTGAAGTAGCAGTAGTAGTAGGTGAACCTGAAGTAGAAGTTGCCGTTTGGTAGTTGTTTGTTTTTGGTTGGTTGTTGTGGTGTTGGAAGGAGCCGTGCCGCTTGTTCTTGTACACACGCATCACGTGTCGAAACAGGCAAAAAAAAGGCGGCTGTCCGTGAGGACAGCCGCCTTTTCCATTTCAGGCCGACGCCAGCCGGTCAAGCCGGCAAGATCATGCCGCGTGCTGGGCCTTTCCCGTTTCCGTCGAGCGCCAACGCGTCAGCAAGTCGTTCCACTTGACCCGCACGCCCTTCAGATTGTTTTCCTTCACGTGCCCGTAGCCGCGGATGCCGTCCGGCAGATTCGCCAGTTCGACCGCCAGTTCACGCTTCTGCGCGGTCAGGCCGCCGATCAGCTCGTGCACCAGTGCTTCGTATTCAACGATCAGCGCACGCTCCGTGCGACGCTCCTCCGTCTTGCCAAACACGTCGAGCGCGGTCCCGCGCAGGAACTTGAGTTTTGCGAGCACGTGCATGGCGCTGAACACCCAAGGTCCGTACTTCTTCTTCACCAGATGACCTTGTGCGTCTTTCTTCGAGAACGTCGGCGGCGCGAGGTGAATGTGCAGCTTCCAGTCGCCCTCGAAATTCGCCTTCAGTTTTTCGATGAACGCGGGGTCGCTGTAAAAGCCGTGCGACTTCGTACTCGTCCTTGTAAGCCATCAGCTTGTGCAGGTTCTTCGCGACTGCTTCGGTCAACGGGCAACTGGCCGTCGACCGAATCGAGCGCCGATTCCGCCACACGCACTTGCGACACCAGGGCACGAAAGCGCTCGCGTATGCGGCGTTTTGCCCATGCTGCAAGATAGTCGGCGCGCTTGTCGATCAGCGGCGTCGAGTGCCTTCGGCGTGTGCAGCGAGATGATCTTGCTGCTCGCCGTTTCCTCTGCGGCACGCGTGCTTGCGACTGCGCGAGCTTGCGCACCGCCGCCAGATCATGCGCGGCACGGCGACCCCATTCGAATGCCGCACGGTTCTTCTCGATCTGCACGTTGTTCAGTTCGATTGCGCGCATCAGCGACTGATAGGTTAGCGGCACCCAGCCCTTTTGCCATGCGTAGCCGAGCACGAAACGGATTCGTGTAGATCGCATCGCCGAGCAACGCAACGGCGAAGTGATTCGCATCGACCATATCGAC